>NZ_JBFNQD010000009.1:0-270576 GCF_040797145.1 Labrys neptuniae
GTGTATGATCATCGCGCCTATCCCTGTGCTACGAGGTCCGGTGGTGCGGCCTCGATCAACTGTTCAGGTTGGGTACTGCAACGCGGGCGAGGACCAA
The DNA here is from genome assembly GCF_040797145.1 of Labrys neptuniae. Taxonomy (NCBI): domain Bacteria; kingdom Pseudomonadati; phylum Pseudomonadota; class Alphaproteobacteria; order Hyphomicrobiales; family Xanthobacteraceae; genus Labrys; species Labrys neptuniae. Next base: position 98 of record NZ_JBFNQD010000009.1, read on the forward strand.
GCCGGAAAACGGCCTCAAGGGGCCTGGGTGCACACGGTCTCTCGCCCGCACCCATCCTGACACAGTCTAACTACACAGGGTGCACGGGCATCCTGCCCGTTCTTGGAAACGCAACATTCACGGGAGAAGAAGAACGGGCAGGATGCCCGTGCACCCGGGTAAGGCCGACAATCCTCCAGCATTCGGAGGCGGCGGCTCCACAATCGCGATTGTCCTGCATCCGGAAGTTTATATAATAAGCTTCCGGAAATCATTGAATGAAAGTCAGGCATGGATAAGCCCGCCAAGACACCCGATCTCATCGACAGCAAAGCCGTGAAGGAACTGGTGGCGGCGCGCGCTTTGCGCGGAGCGACCGTGCTGGGGCGACCGGGCGGCTGGGGTGTGTTGGTACGCTACGGCAATGCCGAGCGCGCCGTCGCGGGCCAGAAATCGCGGCGCATGCGCCTGTGGCGCCATGCCGACAGCGCCATCGGCTTCGTGCGCAGCGAACTGGGCATGGACTGTTTCGACGTCGATGCGCAGGATTATCGCCCCGACGAAAGCGGGCGCCGGCGCCCGGATGCCTCGGAGCGGTTGAAGCGGCAGCAGGCGGTCATCGAGCATGATCGCTGGTTCCGCAGCCAAGTCCAAGATGCGATGAATGCCATAACAGAGGGAACGAATCCTCTGGTGGCTGAAGATGACCTGGCGAAGCGCCTCGGCTCACTCCGCGAGACTCTCAAGCGCAAGGCGGGCTGAACGATGCGAATCGTTTGGCGCGAAAGCGCGCTTGCGGATGTCGAGCGGGCGATCGGCTACATTGCACTGGAAAGCCCGAGGAGCGCAGAGCAACAACTGAGCCGCATCGAGCATCACGTACAGGTCCTCGTCGATCATCCGCGCATGGGCCGTGTCGGGCGTGTGACCGGGACGCGGGAACTTGTGGTCCCTCGAACGCCCTTCGTGATCGTCTACAGCCTGGGTGAGGACGTGGAACTGATACGTATCCTGCATGGTGCGCAACAATGGCCTCCGGAAGCTGAAGCCTGACACCTCTTGTCATCGCGGCGATCGCGCTGTTTATCTCTGCCCCATGGCGCATCGCCCGAATCTCCTGACCATCGCCCCCGGCTCGCCTTTCCTGGAAACGCTGGTCGACGCCCTGCTGGATGGAAGGCTGGTGCCGGGCTTCGCGCCGCGCGGGGACCCGCTCGCGCTGGCGAGCGCCACGCTCTATCTGCCGACCCGCCGCGCCATCCGCGCCTTGCGCGGCATCTTCCTCGACAGGCTGGGGAGCGAGGCCGCGCTGCTGCCCAATCTGAAGGCGCTTGGCGAGATCGATGACGACGAGGTCGCCTTCGCGGATGCGAGCGACGACCTGCCCGAACCAGTCGGCGGGCTCGACCGCCAGGTCGCCTTGACGCGCCTGATCCTGCAATGGAGCGCGGCGCTGAAGCAGGCCCTTCTGCCTATTCCGGGCGAGGAGGGCGCCGAGCCCCTGCTGATTCCCTCTTCGCCCGGCGACGCGGCAGGGCTTGCGGCCGAACTCGGCACTTTCCTGGATGGCCTGCAAATCGACCGGGTGCCGCCGGAGGCGATCCTCAATCTCGGCGAGAGCCATGCCGGGCTCTACGACAAATATTGGGACATCACGCTGCGCTTCCTCGAGATCGCCACCCTGCATTGGCCCGAGCATCTCAGGGAGATCGGCTGCAGCGACGCCGTTCTGCTGCGCAATGCCCGTATGGAGCGCGAGGCCGCCAGGCTTGCCGAGCGCCCCAAGACGGGCCCGGTGATCGTGGCCGGTTCGACCGGCTCCATCCCGGCCACCCGCGACCTCATCAAGGCGGTGGCTGCCCATCCCCAGGGGGCCGTCGTCCTGCCGGGGCTCGATCTCGACCTCGACGCCATCGGCTGGAACGCCATCGGCAAGGGCGAGGGAGCCCCCGGCCATCCCCAGGCCGGGCTTGCCGCTCTGCTGGCCGATATCGGCGCAGAACGCGCCAGTGTCACCGAACTCGCCGCGCCGCCGGCGCCCTTGGCGCTGCGTGCGGCCCTGGTGTCGCAGGCGTTGCGTCCGGCGGAGACCACGGATCTGTGGGCCGGCCGGCGCCATGCCGATCCCGCGGCGGTGGCCGAGGCCTTTGCGGGCGTCGCCCTCATCGAAGCAGCGCATGAAGGCGAGGAGGCCCTGGCGGCCGCCCTGGTGCTGCGCGAAGCCCTGACGGTGCCCGGCTGCAAGGCGGCGCTGGTGACACCGAACCGCCAGCTTGCCGAGCGCGTGGTCGCCGAACTCGGGCGCTGGGGCATCGAGGCGGACGACAGCGCCGGCCAGCCGCTGACGCAAACCCCGCCCGGCCTGTTCGCGCGCCTGGTGCTCGACGCCGCGCTGCATGATTTCGATCCCATCACCCTGTTGTCCCTGCTCAAGCACCCGCTCGCGCGTCTCGGCCTGCCCCGCGCGGATCTGGAGCGGGCGGTGACGGCGCTGGAAATCGGCGCCCTGCGCGGCCCCAGGCCGGCCGGTGGCCCGGCCGGTCTCGTGGCGGCCCTGGCGCTCGGCAAGGACTCGCTCGGCGATCCCCATTGCCCACCCGCTCGGCTGGTCCTCGGCGAAGAGGATTGGGCCGGAGCGGAGGCAATTATCGAGGCCCTTACCATCAGGCTCGAACCCTTCGCGGCGTTGCTGCGCCAGTCCGATCCCCTGCCGGCTGCCAGCTTCTTTGCTGCGCATCGCGCCGCCGTCGAGGCGCTGGGTGAAGCGGCGCCGGACGAAACCGATGCGCTCGGGGAAGGCGAGGCGGGAGAGGCGCTTGCGGGCTTCCTCGACGATCTCGGCACCATCACCCCCGAGGCCCTTGCCTTGCCGGCGCATGAATATCCCGGCCTGTTCGCGGCCCTGATCGCCGGGCGCTCGGTGCGGGGCGGCGAGCCCAAGCATCCGCGCATCGCGATTTACGGCCTGTTGGAAGCTCGTCTCCTGCCGGTTGACCGGTTGGTGCTGGCGGGGCTCGACGAGAGCGTCTGGCCGCCCGACGTCAAGACAGATCCCTGGCTGAACCGGCCGATGCGGGCGGCGATCGGCCTCTCGCCGCCGGAAAAGCGTATCGGCCTCGCCGCGCACGATTTCGAGCAGGCGCTCGGCTATGGCGACGTGGTGATCACGCGCTCGCTCAAGCGCGGCGGTTCGCCCAGCGTGCCGTCGCGCTGGCTGCAGCGGCTCGGGGCCTTCCTGGGCCCGACCTTCGACGCCATGCGCAGGCGGGGCGAGCATTATTGCGCCCTCGCGCGCCAGCTCGATGCGGCGGAAGGGCCGCCGCCCGTGCTCGGCGCGCCCAAGCCGACTCCGCCTCTCGCCCTGCGTCCGACCCGCCTGTCGGTCACCCAGATCGAGCACCTCGTGCGCGATCCCTATACGATCTACGCCCGCCACATCCTCAAGCTCGAACCGCTGGACGAGATCGCCATGCCGCCCGGAGCGGCTGAAAGAGGCACGCTGATCCATGGCGCGCTCGAGCGTTTCGCCGCCCTGTGCGCCGATGGCGTGCCGCCGGATGCCCTCGCGCTGATGATGGCGATCGGCGAGGAGCTCTTCGTCCCCCTCGCCGATTTTCCCGAGGTCCTGGCCTTCTGGCGGCCGCGCTTTGCGGCCATCGCCGAATTCCTGGTGGAATGGGAGCGCGAGCGCCGGCCACGCCTTGCCCGCGTGCTCAGCGAAATTCCCGGCAAGCTCGCCTGGCCGACCCTGGCCGAGAGATCCTTCACCTTGTCCGCCCGCGCCGACCGCATCGAAGTCGCTGCCGATGGCCGGGTCGCCATCCTCGACTTCAAGACTGGCCAGGCCCCGACGGCCAGGCAGGTCGAGACGGGGCTCGCGCCGCAATTGGCGCTGGAAATGGCGATGCTGCTCGAGGCCGGTTTCAGCGGCGTGCCGGCGCCTCAGGCGTTGGGCGATCCTGCCATCGTGCATCTTGCCGGCGGCGGCAAGGGGCCGAGCGAGAAACCGCTGATCTTCAAGGACACCACGCCGATCGAGGTCGCCTTGCAGAGCCTCGAACGGCTCAAGGCGTTGATCGACCGCTTCGAGAATGAGAAGATGCCCTATGCCTCGCTGCTGCACCCGATGTTCAAGGGGCGGCGCTATGGCGATTACGACCATCTCGCCCGGGTGCGCGAATGGTCCGTCAGCGCGGAGGAAGCATGACCCCGCGCAAGCCCTCTGTCGACACGGTTCACAACCAGCGCCTGGCCTCCGACCCCTCGCTGTCGGCCTGGGTGTCGGCCAATGCCGGATCGGGCAAGACCACCGTGCTGACGCGGCGTGTCATCCGCCTTTTGCTCGCCGGGGTCGATGCCTCCGCCATCCTCTGCCTCACCTTCACCAAGGCCGCCGCAGCGAACATGCAGAACCGCATCTTCGCCACGCTCGGCCAATGGGCCGTCGAGGAGGAGGGCAAGCTGGTCGCCGCGATCGAGGGCATCACCGGCTTCAAACCTGACGCAGCCGGCCTCAAGCGCGCACGCCAGCTCTTCGCGGCGGCGATCGAGACGCCCGGCGGCCTGAAGATCCTCACCATCCATGCCTTCTGCGAGCGTGTGCTGCACCTCTTCCCCTTCGAGGCCAATGTCCCCGCACAGTTCTCGGTGCTGGACGACAGGGCCGCGCGCGAATTGCTCGACACGGCCCGCACCAGCCTGATCCTGGAGGCGAACGCGCATCCCGAAGGCGGGCTCGGCCGCGCTATGGCGCGCCTCCTGGAGGATACCGGCGAGGGCGCCTTCGACGGGCTGCTCGCCGAGATCACCTTCGAGCGCGAAGCGCTGCGTCCCTTCCTGGGCGAGAAGGGCGCCGCGGACGCCCTCGACCAGTTGCGCGGCCTGCTCGAACTGGCGGAGGGCGAAAGCGTCGCCGCGATCGAGGCCGAGATCGACGAGGCCTCGATCCCCTTCAGCGAATGGGCGGCGATCGAGGCCGCTATGCGGGACTATGACGGCAAGCGCATCCTCGATCTGGCCGACAGGCTCGGCGCTGCCATCGCGGCGGCGCCGGCACGGCGTGCCGAGGCCTGGCGCGCTATCTACCTCACCGGTGCCGGCGAGGCACGCTCGGCCAATGCCTTCCTGGTCAAGGATTTCGCCAAGGACTACCCCGCCTATGCCGAGCAGCTCCTTGCCGAGCTGGAGCGCATCGCCGGGCTGCTGCTGCGGCGCAAGGCGGCCTCGGCCTATGAGCGCAGCGAGGCGCTGATCACTGTCGCTGCCGCCCTCCTCGGTCGCTACAAAGCCGGCAAAGTCATGCGGGCGGCGCTCGATTTCGACGATCTCGTGCAGAAAACAGCCGAGCTTCTTGGTAGGGCTGAATCAGCATGGGTACACTACAAGCTCGATCGCGGCATCGACCATATCCTGGTCGACGAGGCTCAGGATACCAGCCCTGCCCAATGGCATATCATCGCCAAACTGGCAGAAGAGCTCACCTCTGGCACAGGCGCGCGCAGCGAACGGCGCACCATCTTCGCGGTGGGAGACGAGAAGCAGTCGATCTTCTCGTTCCAGGGCGCCGCGCCGGCGGAATTCGCCCGCATGCGCAGCCATTTCCGACGCAAGGTGGATGAAGCCGAGGAGCGTTTCGAGGCGATCGAGCTCAAGCAGTCCTTCCGCTCGACGCCCGACATCCTCAGGGCGGTCGACCATGTCTTCGCCGCCGCCGACAATCGCCGCGGCCTGTCTTCGGACGACGTCGCCACCGTGCATGAGACCGTGCGGGCCCTCGATCCCGGCCGCGTCGAGGTCTGGCCGGTGGAAAAGCCGCAACCGGCGGCCGAGATCACCGCCTGGGACGCGCCGTTCGACGAGACGCCCGTCACCAGCCCGGTGGTGCGGCTGGCCCGCAAGATCGCCGCCGAGGTCGCGAACCTGATCCGCGAAGGTGATCCCGCAACGGGCGCGCGCTACGATGCCGGCGACGTCATGGTGCTGGTGCGCAGCCGCAACGCGCTGTTCGAGGCGGTGATACGTGCCCTGAAATTCGCCGGCGTGCCGGTGGCCGGCGCCGACCGCATCGTGCTGACGGACCATATCGTCGTGATGGACCTGATGGCGCTCGCCCGTTTCGTGCTGCTGCCGGCCGACGACTTGACACTGGCGACGGTGCTCAAGACCCCGCTGATCGGGCTCGACGACGAGGATCTCATCCGCCTGGCGCCGGGCCGCAAGGGCACGCTCTGGACCGCCCTGGGCGAAGCGTCGCGGGAGGATGAGCGCTTCGCCGCCGCCTTTGGCCGCCTCGCGGCCTGGCGCGCGGAGGCGGCCGGCAAGACGCCCTTCGCCTTTTTCGCCGACATCCTGGCGCGTGATGGCGGCCGGCGCATCATGCTCGCCCGCTTCGGCGCGGAGGCCGCCGATGCGCTGGACGAATTCCTGCGCGTGGCCGGCGACTATGAGCGGGCCAACACCGCCAGCCTGCAGGGCTTCCTCGCCTGGCTCGCCGAGGCCAAGGCCGAGATCAAGCGCGACATGGACGTGGCGCGCGGCGAAGTGCGCGTGATGACGGTGCATGGTTCAAAGGGGTTGGAGGCGCGGGTCGTCATCCTGGCCGACACCTGCAGCGCGCCGGACGGCCGGCACGATCCCAAGCTGTTTTTCCTGCAGGCGCCGGGAAAGCCTGCGGGCAGCGAGATCCCGGTCTGGTCGCCCAGCAAGACTGCGGACCCGGCGCCGGTCGCCGCCGCCCGCGATGCGATCCGGGTCGAGAACGAGGCCGAGCATCGCCGCCTGCTCTATGTCGCCCTGACGCGGGCCGAGGACCGGCTGGTCATTGCCGGCTTCGAGGGGGCCACGGCGCGGCGGCCAGGCAATTGGTACGACATGATCGCCGACGCTTTGCGCGAGGCAGGCGCCAGGGTCGAGCCGGACGGCGAAGGTGAGAGGCTGGTCTATGAGCCGACACCGCGGCGTGCGGTCGAAGGCCGGCCGGCAAGGGATGAGGAAGCGGCGGTGCCGGCCCCGGCCTGGCTGCGCCAGAAGGCGGTGGCGGAGCGGGCGGAGGAGGTCGCTCTCAGCCCGTCCGAGACGGAGCATCCCGAAGAGTTGGCCGGGTTGGCAGGAGCCTTGCCGGCCGATCCCCGCACCCTGCGGCGGGGGGCGTTGATCCACGCTTTGCTGCAATATCTGCCCGATATCGAGGCGCCGGTACGTCGCGACCAGGCCCTCGCCTTCCTCGGCCGGGCGGCGCCGCAATGGCCGGAGGACCACCAGGCCTGGGCCGAGGAGGCCCTGGCGGTGCTGGCCCTGCCTGATCTCGCACCGCTCTTTGCACCCGGCAGCCGCGCCGAGGTTGCCCTTGCAGGCCGCATCATCAGGCCGGGCCGGGCCGACTATGCTGTGTCCGGGCGAATCGACCGACTGGCCGTCGGGTCGGACACGGTCTGGATCGTCGACTTCAAGACCAACCGCCAGCCGCCGCGGGGGCTCGACGCGGTGCCGCAGGCCTATCTCGGCCAGCTCGGGCTCTACCGGCACCTGATGCTGCGGCTCTATCCGGGCAGGGAGGTGCGGGTCGCCCTGGTCTGGACCGCGACGGCCGCGATCTCGGAATTGCCGGCAGAGCGGCTGGAAGAGGCCGTGCAGGTGATTGTGGGGTGATTCCATACGCGGTGCGATACCCCTCATCCGGCTGCCGCCACCTTCTCCCGCAAGGGGAGAAGGGACTCGGGTGGTTCAAGTCGAGTTCAACCGGAGGGTCTTAAGGTGCCGCATCCAGAGCCCAATAAGCTCCCTTCTCCTCTTGCGGGACCCGGCACTTTCCTATGGAAGTGCCTTGGGTGGCGGCAGCTGGACGAGGGGAGAGGCTCCATCTAAGCTGCTCCCACCTGCCTCACCGGCCTGATGATGCAATCGCGTGTCTGGTCGAGCTCGTCGAGTTCGGCGGCGTGTCGCTGTCCCCAGTCGCACAGGGCCAGCAGCACCGGTTCGAGGCTCTGGCCGAGCGGGGTCGCCGAATAGTCGACGCGCGGCGGAACCTGCCGGAAGATCTCGCGATGGACGAGGCCGTGCTCTTCCATCTCGCGCAATTGCTGGATCAGCACCTTCTGGCTGATCTCGGGCACCAGCCGCTTCAGTTCGGACAGGCGCTTGGGGCTGTCCAACAGATAATAGAGGATCACCGCCTTCCAGCGGCCCGAGATCACCTTGAGGGCCCGCTCGACCGGCAGCATAGGCAGGCGCTTGATCAGCTCCGTCATGGTTACCTTCGGGTCTGTATGGCACGAAAGAGTGTGTAGAGACGAGAAGGAGAATAGCACAGAACCGGGGCATTCGAGACCAGCATCCGGTGATCCCATGCAAGCCATTCGTTTGAGCCGCTTCGGCGCTCCCGACGTCCTCGAGCCCGTCGAACTGTCCGTCCCCGCTCCTGGCAAGGGCGAGGCGCTGATCCGCATGCAGGCAGCGGGCGTGAACTATTTCGAGGTGCTGATGCGCCAGGATCGCTATGCCGTGACACCCGGACTGCCGATGGTGATGGGTGTCGAGGTGGCTGGCGTCGTCGAGGCCCTCGGCCCAGGCGCTGCGGGGCCGTCGCCCGGTACGCGCGTGGCCGCGCCGCTCTTCGCCATGGGCCGGGCCGGCGGCTATGCGCAGTTCGCCCTGGTCGACGCCGCCTTGCTGGTGCCGCTTCCCGAAGACTTGTCGTTCGAGGCGGCAACCGCCCTGATGGTGCAGGGCCTGACCGCGCTTCACCTTCTTCGCCGCAGCCCACCGGCAGGCAAGTCGATCCTGGTCAACGCCGCGACCGGCGGGGTGGGATCGCTGCTCGTCCAACTTGCCCGCAATGCTGGTGCGCGGCAGGTGATCGCTGCCGCCGGTTCGCCGGAGAAGCTCGATCTTGCCCGTTCCCTCGGCGCCGATGCCGGCGTCGATTATCGCAGCGCCGGCTGGGTCGACCAGGTGCTGGCGGCGACGCAGGGAGGTGGCGTCGACATCGTCTATGACCTTGTCGGCGGGGCGCAGACCGGTGCCTGCCTGGAAGCGCTCGCTCCAAGCGGCGAACTCGTCTGTGCAGCCATGGGACGGTTCGAACTCGGCCGGCCGGAGATCGAAGCCCTGCTCGGACGCAACCAGTCCGTGAAAGGTTTCGCCCTGCTGCCCCTGCTGGCGCCCGATACGCTGCGTGCCGATCTTGGCGACCTCTTCGCCCAGGCCGAGGCGGGCTCGCTCGAGGTCACGATCGGCGGCCGCTTCCCGCTGGCCCAGGCCGCCGAGGCGCATGAGAGCGTGCAGTCGCGCCGGAGTATGGGGAAGGTTGTCCTGATCCCCTGACGACGAGCCTCAGCCCAGCAGCAGGCTGTCGTCGTCGAGCTGTTCGCCGCGTACCTTGCTGAACAGCTTCAGCAGATCGGGGACATCGAGGCCCTTGCGATGCTCGGCGTCGAGATCGAAGGCGACCTGGCCTTCATGCAGCATCACCGTGCGGGTACCGTAATCGAGGGCGTGGCGCATCGAATGGGTCACCATCAGCGCGGTGAGCTGCTGTTCCTCGACGATCTTGCGGGTGAGTTCCAGCACGAAGTCGGCGGTGCGCGGATCAAGCGCCGCCGTATGCTCGTCGAGGAGCAGGATCTTCATGCCTGTCAGCGTCGCCATCAAGAGGCTGACAGCCTGACGCTGACCGCCGGAGAGCAGGCCCATGGAATCGCCGAGGCGATTTTCCAGGCCGAGGCCGAGCACGGAAAGCTTGTCGCGAAACACCGCGCGGCGGCTTCCGCTCAGCGAAGCGCCGAGACCGCGCGAGCGGCCACGCGCGAAGGCGAGTGCCATGTTCTCCTCGATCGATAGCCTCTCGCAGGTGCCGGCCATCGGATCCTGGAACACGCGTGCGATCAAGCTGGCGCGGCGCGGCGTCGGCCAGCGCTGCACGTCGACGCCCTCGATGACGATGCGGCCGCGCTCGGCCTGGGCATCGCCGCTCAGGACGTTGAGCAGCGTGGATTTGCCGGCGCCGTTGGAGCCGATCACGGTGACGAACTGGCCGGTCGGGATGGTCAGCGAAAGTCCCCGCAGCGCCCGGTTTTCCAGCGGCGTTCCGCGGCCGAAGGTGACGTGGATGTCCTTGATCTCGATCATCGCCGCCTCCTTACTTGGACGCTGATTTCGGCGCGGGCGAGAAGATCGCGCGCAGGCGGGGGAACTGGCTCGGCAGGATCAGCGCCAGGCCGACCAGCACCGAGGTCACCAGGTTCTGATCGCTCGAATTGAGCCCGATGGTGCGCGACCACTCGGAATTGAGCGCCAGCGCGATGGCGAGGCGATAGAGGATGGCGCCGACGATGCAGGCGACCAGCAGCCAGGCGATCGAGCGAGTGCGGAACAGGGTTTCGCCGAGGATGACGGCGGCGAGGCCGCCGACGATGGTGCCGGTGCCGAGCGTGATGTCGGCAAAGCCGCTGGTCTGGGCGAACAGGGCGCCGGCGAGGGCGACGAGGGCGTTGGAGATCGCCATGCCGACATAATTGTGCAGCTGGGTGGAGACGCCCTGCGCCCGCGCCATGCGCGGATTGGCGCCGGTCGCCCGCATGGCGAGGCCGAATTCGGAATTGAGAAACCAGCTGAGCAGCGCCCAGACGACCAGCACGATCACGCCGAGCATCCAGACCTTGAGCTGATAGGAGGGCGGTGCCCAGCCCAGGATCGCCGTCAGATGGTCGCGCGTCCAGGTTACCAAAGTCTCCTGGTTGAGCAGGGGAACGTTGGGCTTGCCCATGATGCGCAGATTGATCGAGTAGAGCGCCGTCATGGTCAGGATGCTGGCCAGCAATTGCAGGATGCGGAAGCGGATGTTGAGCCAGGCCGTCATCGCCCCGGCCAGGGCGCCGGCGACGATGGCCAGCGCCGTGGCCGAGAAGGGATCGAGGCCGGCGACGATGGCGGCGGCGGCCGTCGCGGCGCCCAGGGGGTAGGAACCGTCAACCGTCAGGTCGGGAAAGTCGAGCACCCGGAACGACAAAAACACGCCCAGCGCGATCAGCGCATAGATCAGGCCGATTTCAATCGAACCGATAAAAGCGAAAAGGCTCATGCATCAATCCCAACGGAATAGCGGGTCACGGGTGAATTGCGACGGCCCTGGTGCTCGACCGATCGGGCGTCATTGCGAGCGTAGCGAAGCAATCCAGGACCGGAATGCGTTGTACGCGGATGTGTGGATTGCTTCGCTACGCTCGCAATGATGCATGAGTCAATCACTACCGCCCGCGGATACTACTTTGCGACGTCCTTGGCACGAGCCAATACGGCTTGCGGCAGGGGCGCTCCCATCTTCTCGGCTGCCTTGGAGTTGACGACCAGGCTGACGCCCTTGGAGTTCTCGACCGGGATGTCGCCCGGTTTCTCGCCCTTGAGGATACGGGCCGCGACATGGCCGGCCTGGCGGCCGATCTCGAACTGGTCGAGGCCGAGGGCGGCGACCGCGCCGCGTCCGACGCTGTCGGGATCGCTGGCGAACACCGGAAGGCGGCTGTCGAAGCCGACCTGCAGCACCGATTCCAGCGCCGACACCACCAGATTGTCGTTAGGGATGTAGATCGCATCGGCCTTGCCCACCAGATTCTGGGCAGCCGAACCAACGTCGGAGGATTTGGTGGCCGGCGAGGGCAGGATCTCGAAGCCGCGTTCACCCGCCAGCTTGCGCAGGGCCTCGATCACCGACAGGCTGTTGACCTCGCCGGAATTGTAAACGACGCCCACGACCTTGGCCTTGGGCAGGACTTCCTTGATCAGGTCGAGCTGGCCGGCAGCCGGCGGAAAGTCGCTGACGCCGGTGATGTTGCCACCGGGCTTGTCGAGGGTCTTGATCAATTGAGCGCCGAGGGGATCGGTGACCGCGGCGAAGACGACGGGGATGTCCTTGGTCGCCGCGGCGACGGCCTGGGAGGAGGGCGTGGTGATCGGCACGATCACGGCCGGGGCCTCTCCGACGAATTTCTGGGCGATCTGGGCGGCTGTCGCCGGGTTGCCCTGGGCGGATTCGTAGAGGACGGTGATGGCCTCACCCTCGGCGTAACCCTTGTCCTTGAGGCCGGCCTTCACGCCCTCGCGGATGGCGTTGAGCGAGGGATGCTCGACAATGGCGGTGATGGCGACCACGGGCTTGTCCGCGGCAGCGGCCGCCTGGATCAGGCTGCCTTGGGCCAGGCTGGCGAGAAGAGCGGCGGCAAGGCCGAGGGAGCGGAGGGGGATCATGGCGCGGCGTGCTCGGAATGGGTTGATCTTACGAGGGCGGCCGCGCGTGGCGCGGCCGCTTTTCCGGTTATACGGATCCGGATTACTTGACGGCGGTCACTTGACGACCGTCTTGGCCTTGGCGACCAGATCGGCAGGCAGCGTCACACCCATCGGACCGGCGGTCTTCTGGTTGAGGAAGAGGTCGGTGGCGGAGGGAACGGCGACGGGAATGGCGCTGGGCTTTTCGCCCTTGAGGATACGCACCACCATCTCGCCGGCCAGGACGCCGGACTTGAAATAGTCGACGCCGATGGAAGCCACCGCGCCGCGCTCGACGCCGTTGGTGTCACCAGAGAAGACGGGGATCTTGTTTTCTGTACCGACCGTGATCACCGCTTCCAGGGCCGAGACCACGAGATTGTCGGTGGGCACGAAGATGGCGTCGGCCTTGCCGATCAGGCTCTGCGCCGCGGCGCCGACATCGGCCGACTTGGTGGCCGGTGCCTCGATCGTCTCGAAGCCGAGGGCGGCGGTTGCCTTTTTCATATTCTCGAGCTGCACGACCGAATTGGCCTCGCCCGGATTGTAGATGAAGCCGATCTTCTTGGCGTTGGGGGCGATCGCCTGGATCAGCTTGAGCTGGTCGGGCATCGGGGTCGCATCGGTCACACCGGTGACGTTGCCCTCGGGCTTGGCCGGATCCTTGACGAGCTGGGCGGCGACGGGATCGGTCACGGCGGTGAACACGATCGGAATGTCCTTGGTGGCGGCCAAGGCGGCCTGGGCCGACGGCGTGGCGATGCCGACGATCACGTCCGCTTTCTCGCCGACATATTTCTGTGCGATCTGCGCGGCAGTCGCCGGGCTGCCCTGCGCCGTCTCGAACTGGAAGTTGAGGGTATCGCCATCCTTGTAGCCGGCATCCTCCAGCGCCTTCTTGACACCGTCACGGGCGGCATTGAGGGCCGGATGCTCGACGATCGAGGTGACGGCCACGGTCTTCTTGTCGGCAGCAAAGGCGACGCTGCCGAGGAGGGCGAGTGCCACGCCGGCTACGAGTGTCAAACGATTGATACGCATGTGGTTGTTTCCCCCTTGCTCGCGAATTTCCCGCCGGGTGACGGCCATTCGGGGCTTGTAAGGCACAACCGATCAACCAAACGCTGCGGCAATGCAAGATGCTCATGCGCCGGAAAGGGGAAAAATTCACCAAACAAGCAAGGGCACCCGTTTAGGCGCCCTTTTTGGAAAGATTATTAAGCTGGAACGGTCCAACGCGAAATCTTGCCTGTGTATCGCTGGTACCAATTTTGCTGCCCGAACAGCTTTCGGCCGAGCGGTGTCAGGTCGGCCCTTGCAATCTTTTCTTCGCCGACGGTGCTGCGGTCCGAAGACCGGCACACCAGTTTGACGCGCCTTTCCCGGTGTGCCGGTCTTCAGACCGGCATGGGCCTCCGATGTTGGCGAGGGGCCTGAAAAGAAAGGGCGCGAACCCTGAAGGTCGCGCCCTTTCTGCAATCGTAGTGGTTCCGAGAGCCGGCTGAAAGCCGGCGGTCCCGGGCTTACTTCTTCTCGGTGCGGGCGCGCAGGGCGGCGCCGAGAATGTCGCCGAGCGAGGCGCCGGCGTCCGAAGAACCGTAAGCGGCGATCGCTTCCTTCTCTTCGGCCATTTCCAGAGCCTTGATCGAGACCTGGACCTTGCGGGCCTTGCGGTCGAACTGAATGACGCGGGCGTCAACCTTTTCGCCGGCAGCGAAGCGCTCGGGGCGCTGATCGGCGCGATCGCGGGCCAGATCGCCACGGCGGATGAAGGCCGTGAGGTCGGTGCCGGTGATCTTGACGTCGATGCCACCTTCCTTGACGTCGGTGACTTCGCAGGTGACGACCTGGTTCTTCTTCAGTTCGCCGGCATCGACGAAGGGGTCACCCGCAAGCTGCTTGATGCCCAGCGAGATGCGCTCCTTCTCGACGTCCACGTCGAGCACCACGGCCTTGACCATGTCGCCCTTGCGGAAGTCGTCGATGACCTGCTCGCCCGGACGGTTCCAGTCGAGGTCGGAGAGATGGACCATGCCGTCCACGTCGCCGTCGAGGCCAATGAACAGGCCGAACTCGGTCTTGTTCTTGACTTCGCCTTCGACCACCGAACCGTTCGGATGCTTGTCGGCAAAATCTTCCCAGGGATTGGAAAGGGTCTGCTTGAGGCCGAGCGAGATGCGGCGCTTGATCGGGTCGACCTCGAGGATCTGCACTTCCACTTCCTGCGAGGTGGAGACGATCTTGCCGGGGTGGACGTTCTTCTTGGTCCACGACATTTCGGAAACGTGGATCAGGCCTTCGATGCCCGGCTCCAGTTCCACGAACGCGCCGTAGTCCGTGATGTTGGTCACGCGGCCGGTGAACTTGGCCTGCAGCGGGTACTTGGCGTCGATGCCCAGCCACGGATCGGCCTGGAGCTGCTTCATGCCCAGCGAGATGCGGTGCGTCTCGTGGTTGATCTTGATGATCTTGACCTTGACCTGCTGGCCGATGGTCAGAAGCTCCGTCGGGTGGTTCACGCGGCGCCATGCGATGTCGGTGACATGCAGGAGGCCGTCGATGCCGCCCAGGTCAACGAACGCACCGTAATCGGTGATGTTCTTGACCACGCCGTCGACCACCTGACCCTCTTCGAGGTTCTGGACGATCTCGTGACGTTGCTCGGCGCGGCTCTCTTCGAGGACCGTGCGGCGGGAGACGACGATGTTGCCGCGGCGGCGATCCATCTTGAGGATCTGGAAGGGCTGCGGAACGTTCATCAGCGGGGTGACGTCGCGGATCGGACGGATGTCGACCTGGCTGCGCGGCAGGAAGGCCACGGCGCCGTCGAGATCGACGGTGAAACCACCCTTGACCTGGTTGAAGATGACGCCGTCGACCTTTTCATTGGCCTCGAACGACTTCTCCAGCTTGATCCAGCTTTCTTCGCGGCGAGCCTTGTCACGCGAGATGACGGCTTCGCCCAGCGCATTTTCGATGCGCTCGAGATAGACCTCGACCTCGTCGCCGACCTTGAGCGCGCTGTCGCGGCCCGGGCCGTTGAATTCCTTCAGAGCTACGCGGCCTTCGGTCTTGAGGCCGACATCGATGACCGCGAGGTCCTTCTCGATGGCGACGACGATACCCTTGACGACCGAACCTTCGGCCATATCGCCGGTGCCGAATGCTTCGTCGAGCATCGCGGCGAAATCTTCACGCAGCACGTTTTCCTGTACGGACATATGTTTTCCTGGCGCCGGCGGTTGGTGTTGATCATCGTTTCCGGAAAGCGGCAGGGCTGCTGGAGCAGCCACAGGCGGAGTGTTTTGAGAAAAAACACACCCGGCCGGCGCAAGGCCCGCAAGGCGGAAACGTCTTTCTGGTCTATTTTTCGAACGCCCGTCACATCTGCAATGACGGCTGAGCGTCAGATGGGCGGTTCCATATCAAGATGGAAGGGGCGGAGCAAGGCAAAAGGCGATTTTTTGCCGTTTTCCGGCCGGGAATCCTGCAAAAAAAGCCGAGGGACGCAGCGAGCGGGCGAGCGGGCTCCGATTAGTCCGGCATCGCCTGCTGCAGCACGCTGGGGGCGCCCGTGCGATAGTCCTCGCGCAGGGGATGGAAGACGTCCATCGTCCGGCAGGCCGTCAGGGCCCGGCCGGAATGCGGGGCGTTGGGTGGCACCACGGCGACCATGCCCGGCTTCAGCACCGTGGTAAGGCCGTCGACGGTGACTTCCAGCTCGCCTTCGAACTGATGCACCACCTGTTCATGCGGATGGGAATGCAGGGGCAACGTGGCACCGGCATCGATCTGCCAGAGCACGAAGGTCATCGCGCCCGAATGCATGAAACGGCCGTGGAAGCCGGGAATGACCGTGCGCGGTTCGATCTTCTCCCAATCGAAGAGGGTGTCGGACATGGAAATCTCCTGGATGCCTGTGATCCCGGAGTTCACGCCTTTTCGCGCAGGCTTTCCAGGGCCTTCTTCACCAAGGGATCGATGCCTTCGCCGCCGGCATCCAGATGCGCAAAGATCTGGTTGCGCATGCGCGGCTCCCAGAATTTGCGGATATGCTCGGCAATACCGGCGACCCGCACTTCCTCGCGCTGGGACGCGAAGAACAGGCCGATCTGGTTGGCCATCCTCACCAGCTTGGCGGAGGGGTCATGTGCGTGGCCCTCATGCGCGGCTTCATCATGCGACATGGGCGAGTTTCTCCGGAACGATACGGTGGGGATGGGTGAAGATCTCGAAGCCGTCGGAGCGGGCGATGCCGACCAGCGTGATGCCGGCCTCCTCGGCGGTACGGATGGCGAGGGCCGTGGGGGCGGAGACCGCCACCACGATGGAGGCACCCATCGCGGCCGATTTCTGCACCATTTCCACCGAGATCCGGCTGGTGAGGACGACGATGCCCGGCAGGCCTTGCGGTGCGGGGGCGATGGAACGCCGGGCCAGCGCGCCGGCGAGCTTGTCGAGCGCATTGTGCCGGCCGACATCCTCGCGCAGGGCGACGAGGCCGTCGGCTTTGGTCCAGAAGGCTGCAGCGTGCACGGCGCGGGTCTGCTGGTTCAGTATCTGGGCGGGCGCGAGTGAAGCGAGGGCGGTTTCGATATCGGCGGGTGACAGCTTGAGGTCACCGGCGACCGGCTGCGGCTTGCGTACCGCCTCGGTCAGGCTGTCGATGCCGCACAGGCCGCAGCCCGTGGGACCGGCCAGCATGCGCCGACGGGCGGCGAGCGCGGCGCCTCGATCGCCCTTCAGCCACATACGAAGTTCGACACCTTCCTCGTAATCGACGCGTTCGAACTCGGTGACGTCGTCGAGCGAGGCAATGATGCCTTCGGTGAGGGAGAAGCCGTAGGCGAAGTCCTCGAGATCGACAGGACTTCCCATCATCACGGCATGGGAACCGCCATCATAGACCAGCGAGATCGCCATCTCCTCGGGAACCATGCGCTCGCCTGGCGTGAACATGCCGTCACGCCAGGCAAAGCGGGAGATGGTGCGGACGGGATCGGTCATGGTGTTCTTCTCCTTCTCCCCCTGTGGGAGAAGGTGGCCGAAAGCCGGATGAGGGGTTGGATCAACCTCTCAACCCCTGATTTCAGCAATATGATCTGCATAGGTCACGAGACCCCTCATCCCCCTGCCGGGACCTTCTCCCGCAGGGGGAGAAGGGTGCTGTCCTCACTCCGCCGCGATGCGACGCGAGTTCTTCGCCATCGCCTCATATTCCTCCTGCCATTGCGACGGGCCGTTGGAAGGCATGACCTGAACCGCCGTCACCTTGTATTCGGGGCAATTGGTCGCCCAGTCCGAGAAGTCGGTGGTGATGACGTTGGCCTGCGTCGAGGGATGGTGGAAGGTGGTATAGACCACGCCCGGCGCCACGCGATCGGTGATGGTGGCCCGCAGCGAGGTCGAACCAGAGCGGCTTTCCAGGCGCACCCAGTCATGCTCGCGAATGCCACGCTGCTCGGCGTCGTGCGGATGGATTTCCAGCACATCCTCCTCGTGCCACATCGAGTTTTCGGTACGCCGGGTCTGCGCGCCGACATTGTACTGCGACAGGATGCGGCCGGTGGTGAGCAGCAGAGGGAAGCGTGCCCCGGTGCGCTCGTCGGTCGGGATGTATTCGGTGACCATGAAGCGGCCTTTGCCGCGGACGAAATGGTCGATATGCATGATCGGCGTACCCTCGGGCGCCTTGTCGTTGCAGGGCCACTGCACCGAGCCGTCCTGCTCCAGCTTCTCGTAGGAGACGCCGGCGAAGGAGGGTGTGAGGCGGGCGATCTCGTCCATGATCTGCGAGGGATGCTCGTAGGGCATGGGGAAGTCCATGGCTTCGGCGATCAGCAGCGTGATCTCCCAGTCGGCATAGCCGGCTTTGGGGGCCATCACCTTGCGCACACGCTGGATGCGGCGCTCGGCATTGGTGAAGGTGCCGTCCTTCTCCAGGAAGGAGGAGCCGGGCAGGAAGACATGGGCGTAGTTGGCGGTCTCGTTCAGGAAGAGATCCTGCACGACGACGCACTCCATGGCGGCCAGGCCCGCCGTGACATGCTTGGTGTCCGGATCGGACTGCACGATGTCCTCGCCCTGCACATAGAGGCCGAGGAACGAACCCTCGACGGCGGCGTCGAGCATGTTGGGAATGCGCAGGCCGGGTTCCTTTTCCAGGTGCACGCCCCAGAATTCCTCGAACATGTGGCGCACTTCATCGCCGGCGATGTGGCGATAGCCGGGCAACTCATGGGGGAACGAGCCCATGTCGCAGGAGCCCTGCACGTTGTTCTGGCCGCGCAGCGGGTTCACGCCGACGCCGCGGCGCCCGATATTGCCGGTGGCCATGGCGAGGTTGGCGATCGCCATCACCGTGGTCGAGCCCTGGCTGTGCTCGGTGACGCCGAGGCCGTAATAGATGGCGCCGTTGCCGCCGGTGGCGTAGAGGCGAGCGGCGCCGCGTACCAGTTCGGCCGGCACGCCGGTATATTTCTCCACTGCTTCCGGCGAATGCCTGGGATCGGCGACGAAGGCGGCCCAGTTCTGGAACTCGTCCCAGTCGCAGCGCTCGCGCACATAATCCTCGGCGACCAGGCCTTCGGTGACGATGACATGGGCCAGCGCCGTCACAATGGCGACATTGGTGCCCGGCAGCAGGGGCAGATGGTAATCGGCTTCGACATGCGGCGTGCGCACGATGTCGGTCTTGCGCGGATCGATGACGATCAGGCGGGCCCCTTCGCGCAGGCGCTTCTTCATGCGCGAACCGAAGACCGGGTGGCCGTCCGTCGGATTGGCGCCGATGACGACGATGACGTCGCTGTCCTCGACCGAATCGAAGTCCTGCGTGCCGGCGGAGGTGCCGAAGGTCTGGCCAAGGCCGTAGCCCGTCGGCGAATGGCAGACGCGGGCGCAGGTATCGACATTGTTGTTGCCGAAGCCACCGCGGATCAGCTTCTGGACAAGATAGGTCTCTTCATTGGTGCAGCGCGAGGAGGTGATGCCGCCGATCGAGGCCTTGCCGTGCTTGGCCTGGATGCGCTTGAACTCGGAAGCGGTGTAGGCGATCGCTTCTTCCCAGCTCACTTCCTTCCAGGGATCGGTGATCTTGGAGCGGATCATCGGCTTGAGGATGCGCTCCTTGTGAGTGGCGTAACCCCAGGCGAAGCGGCCCTTGACGCAGCTATGGCCGCGATTGGCCTTGCCGTCCTTGTAGGGCACCATGCGCACGACTTCCTCGCCGCGCATTTCGGCCTTGAAGGCGCAGCCGACGCCGCAATAGGCACAGGTCGTCACCACCGAATGCTCGGGCTGGCCGATCTCGATCACCTTGTTCTCGGTGAGCGTGGCCGTCGGGCAGGCCTGCACGCAGGCGCCGCAGGAGACACATTCGGAATCGAAGAAGGCTTCGTCCATGCCCGGCGAGACGCGGCTTTCGAAGCCGCGGCCGGAGATCGTCAGCGCGAAAGTGCCCTGTACTTCCTCGCAAGCACGCACGCAACGCGAGCAGACGATGCATTTGGAGGTGTCGAAGGTGAAGTAGGGGTTGGACGTATCCTTGTCGAGGCCGAGATGGTTGTCGCCCTCATAGCCATAGCGCACTTCGCGCAGGCCCACCGCGCCGGCCATGTCCTGCAATTCGCAATCGCCATTGGCAGCGCAGGTCAGGCAGTCGAGCGGATGGTCGGAGATGTAGAGCTCCATCACGCCCTTGCGGATCTCGGCGAGGCGCGAGGTCTGCGTCTTCACCTTGATGCCAGGCGCCACCGGCGTGGTGCAGGAGGCCGGCGTGCCGTTGCGGCCCTCGATCTCGACCAGGCACATGCGGCAGGAGCCCCAGGCGTCCATCATGTCGGTGGCGCAGAGCTTGGGGATCTGCGTCCCCATCTCCATGGCGGCGCGCATGATCGAGGTGCCCTCGGGCACCGTGATTTCCTGGCCGTCGATGGTCAGTGTGACCATCTTCTCCGACTTGGAGAGCGGCGTGCCGTAGTCGATTTCGTGGACGAGGGACATTGACTGTCTCCTTGGCGATTATTCGGCGGCGATGCGCTGGGGCGTGCCGTGGAAATCTTCGGGGAAATGGCGGATAGCCGAGAGGACCGGATAGGGCGTGAAACCGCCGAGGGCGCAGAGCGAGCCGAACTTCATGGTCTGGCAAAGGTCCTCGACCACGGCGATATTGCGCGTCACATCCTTGCCGGCGATGATCTTCTCGATGGTTTCCTTGCCCCTGACAGCGCCGATGCGGCAGGGCGTGCACTTGCCGCAGCTTTCGATGGCGCAGAATTCCATGGCGAAACGGGCCTGGCGGCGCATGTCGACGGTATCGTCGAACACCACGATGCCGCCATGGCCGATCAGGCCGTCCTTGGCCGCGAAGGCCTCGTAGTCGAAGGGCGTGTCGAAGAGTTCGCGCGGGAAATAGGCGCCCAGGGGGCCGCCGACCTGCACGGCGCGCACGGGACGGCCGGTGAAGCAGCCGCCGCCGATATCGTCGACGAGTTCGCCCAGCGTGATGCCGAAGGCGGTCTCGAACAGGCCGCCATAATTGAGATTGCCGGCGAGCTGGATCGGCATGGTGCCGCGCGAACGGCCCATGCCGAAATCGCGGTAATGCTCGGCGCCCTCGGCCAGGATGATCGGCACGGTGGCGAGCGAGAGCACGTTGTTGATCACGGTCGGCTTGCCGAACAGGCCCTTATGGGCCGGCAGCGGCGGCTTGGCGCGTACGGTACCGCGCTTGCCTTCCAAGCTTTCCAGCAGCGAGGTTTCCTCGCCGCAGACATAGGCACCGGCGCCGGTGCGGGTTTCCATGTTGAAATCATGGGCCGAGCCGAGAATGCCCTTGCCGAGCACATTGGCGCGGCGGGCCTTCTCGATGGCTGCATCCATGGCGGCGATGGCATGGGGATATTCGGAGCGGATATAGACATAGCCCTTGGTCGCACCGGTGGCGACGCCGGCAATGGCCATGCCCTCGATCAGGCAGAAGGGGTCGCCTTCCATCAGCATGCGGTCGGCGAAGGTGCCGCTGTCGCCTTCGTCGGCATTGCAGACGATGTATTTCTGTGGCCCGGCAGTGTCGGCAACCGTCTTCCACTTGATGCCGGTCGGAAAGCCTGCGCCGCCGCGGCCACGCAGGCCGGATTTGGTGACTTCGTCCACGATGGCCGATGGCCCGATGGCAATCGCCTTTTCCAGGCCCTTGAGGCCGCCATGGGCCTTGTAGTCGTCGAGGTCGCGCGGATCGACGATGCCGACGCGCGCGAAGGTCAGGCGGGTCTGACGCTTGAGGAAAGGCTGGTCTTCGGGCTTGCCTATCCGCAATTTATGGGCGCCGTCGCCGGCGAAGGCGGCGATCAGGCTGTCGGCGTCTTCCGGCTCGGCCGGGCCGTAGCCGATGCGGCCTTCAGGGGTGACCAGCTCCACCAGCGGGTCGAGCCAGGCCATGCCCCGCGAACCGTTACGGATGATCTCGATATCGAGCTTGCGGGCGATCGCTGCAACCTTGAGAGCTGCAGCGAGTTCATCGGCGCCACAGGCAATGGCGGCGGCATCGCGTGGAACGTAGATGCGCATGGTCATCGCACCACCTCTTCCAGGGCCTTGTCGAGACGCTTGGCATCGAGCCTGGCTACCAGGCGGCCGTCGATCATCGCGGCGGGGGAAATGGAGCACAGGCCCAGGCAATAGACCGGTTCGAGTGTAACGCGTCCATCCGGCGTTGTCTCGCCGAACTCGATACCGAGCTTTTCGACGAGGTGATCCGCCAAGGCTTCGCAGCCGGCGGATTGGCAGGCCTCGGCACGGCAGAGCTTGATGACATGCTCGCCGGCGGGTTCCCTGCGGAAATCATGGTAGAACGTCACCACGCCATGCACCTCGGCGCGGGAGAGATTGAGCGCTTCGGCCACCATGGGGACGGCCGGCTCGGGGACATAGCCGAAGGTTTCCACAAAGGAGTGGAGGATCGGCAGCAGCGGGCCTTCCAACGTCTGGCCTGCCGCGATGAGTTCAGCCGCGCGTGCGGTATTCCAATCTTCGTGGGCTGGCATGCCACTCTCTTTCGACTAGTTCCAGAGAGGAACAATGTGCCCTCGTTCCAACGCGATCAAGCATCAATTTTCGTCGAACGATAGAGATCTTCTATTAAGCTCCGCTCGTCACGAGAGACACTGGAAGACGGTTCGATCCGGGATCGTTCCGCAGCGGCGGACGATCCCGGATCTCCAAGAAGGTCAATATTGGTAGCAGACGCGCTGACGACGGATGCGCCAGCCATAATCGGTGTAGACCCGCACCCGCCGCCAGCGGCAGGCCGGTGCATAATCATAATAGCCGTCGTCATAATAGCCGCCGCCATAACCGCCATAGAGGCCCGGCGTCATCAGCAGGGGAGCGAGCGCGAGACCGGCGCCCCAGCCCCAGCCATCGTCACGCCAGCGCCGGCCGTAGCCGCCGCCATACCAGCGGCGATGACCCCAGCCGCCACCCCAACGACGGCCACCCCAGCCGCCACCGCCCCAACGGCGCCCGCCCCAACCGCCGCCGCCCCAGTGGCGGCCACCGCCGCCCCAGTTGCCGCCGCCATGATGGGGAAAGAAATAGCCGTTGCTGCGCGCTTCGGCCGGCGCGGTCGCTGTCATGGACGCCGCGCTCAGGGTAAGGGCCGCCAACGCGGCCACCAACAATTTACGAAACATGGAACACTCCTCGGAGAGGGAGTTCCGGCCTTCGTCGTAGCCGGGCCGGCAGGGCCTCTCCACCTGGAAATTACCTTAAGTTAACCATTAATCCAGAACAGATGAACTCTTGCTATCATCGCCGTTCATGTGGCGTTCATCTTGGCAGGCATGTCCGCCTAAGATCTTGAGATCATAGCATAAAACGGCGTGTTTGTCATCGAGGGACGAAGGGGCAGCAGGCGGAATGATTCCAGGCCCTGCTTGGGCAACAGCTTCTGCGTGCAGTGGAGACGGTGCCGGTTGCCTGCAGGCCCTCAGTCGCCGCAAGTATTCGCCTTCCGATACCACCCAAGGTAGAGTCATGGGTAGAGTCATGCCGGACACGGCCTGCGTGGAGCGGCGATCAGGCGTGGCTCGGCCGCGGCAATCGCGCCATTGCAAAAGGCGGCAATTGATTGTTTCTTTTCGCTACAAATAAACTCCGGGCCGTCGGTGAGTCGTGAGAGCGTCCTGCCGCCGGCCTGACATTCGACGGGTAGAGGAAATGCAGGGTGAGCGTTCAGCCTCGGCGCGTTCCGGGATCGTCACGGCGGGAACCTGGTGTGTCGACGGCAACAAGCTGGTTGAATATTGGCCGGGCGAGGATGGCCTCGTCGAGATCCTGCACGAGGAATCGCGCGGCGGCGGTTCGGGCTGCAACCTCGCCATCGATATCAAGCGTCTCGATCCGGACATCTGGGTGGAGACGCAGGGGCTGATCGGCGAGGACGAGGATGGCCGCCTGCTCCATGCCGAAGCCGACCGCTATGGCATCGACCGCCGCCGTCTGGTGATGACGCCGGAAGCCCGCACTTTGCACACCGATGCCTATACCTCCCAGCGCAGCGGCCGGCGCACCCACATCTTCAATCCGGGTGTGGCCTCGCTGATGACGCCGGAGCATTTCGATTTCGCCGACACGAAAGGGCGCATCCTTCACCTCGGCCTGCCCGGCGTACACAAGAAGATGGATGCCCCATGGAACGGGGATGCCAATGGCTGGCTGACCGTGCTGCGCATGGCGAAGCAGGCCGGTCTCATCACCAATCTGGAGCTGGCCACCGCTTCGCCGGCGCGCCTGCGTGAGCTGGTTCGTCCGCTTCTGGCCCATCTCGATCTCCTCATCGTCAATGACAGCGAGATGGGGGCGATCGGCGAGGAGGAGACGGTGCGGGACGATCGCACGGTGGTCGATGCCTGCATCAAGGCGGCACGCAAGGTCCTGGAGGCAGGCAATTGCCAGGTGGTGGCGGCGCATTTTCCGACCGGCGCCGTCGCCGTGACCCGGGACGGCGATATCGTTACCCAGCCCTCCATTCGCGTGCCCAAGCAGGCCATCGCCGGTGCCAATGGCGCGGGCGACGCCTTTGCTGCCGGTTTTCTCTACGGCTTCCACGAAGGCTGGGAGCTCCGGCGCTGCCTGGCGCTCGCCCACGCTGCAGCAGCGGCATCGCTGCGGTCCGTGACGACCTGCGACGCCGTCGCTCCCTGGCGCGAATGCCTGGCCCTTGCCGACGAATGGGGCTGGAACGACGGGATCGGCTGAGGTCAGAAGATTTCACCGATCTTGCGGTCGACGGCGGCATCCCGCGTGCGGAAGGTATTGGCGACACGGCGAGAGCGGTGGAAATAAGGAATCCAGATCGCCGAAGCGATCAATGCCCGGACGAGATCCTTGATATGGGTCGGATCGCTCGGCGTATTGGTCAGGTTCGAGATATAGGAATCCCCGCCCAGCTCCGCCAATGAGATCACGACCAACCCAATGTAGAAGGCTGTCATCAGGCGGGGCACGCTGGGTGAATGGGTGAAGATCCGGTAGAGGCATAGGGCGGCGAGCCCGCTCAGGGCAAAGCCTCCAAGAAGCGATGCCGCCACCGGCAGTCTCAAGGCCGCTGTCGTCTGGTTCTCGCCGGCGATGATGGCCTTCATCCCCTCCCATTCGGTGACGACGCCGTAGAGGTTGATCTTGGTGAACACCAAGGTTCCGATCAGTCCGATGATGGGCAGGATCATCCAGCCGCCGATGCCCCGTGGCCCATCCTGTACCTGCGCCGTCATGGTGTCGCTTGAATTGGCCATGTCGTTCCCCCACTGCCGTCGGGGATCATAATCGAACGGCCTCGTTCATTTGTGCAACACCGCACGGAACGCGTCCTTGCGGTCCTGTCGTGCTCGTCAAATCGCAGGAGGCTTTGGAAAGCTCGACGACCGCGCAAGCCAGGCCGTGAGCCAGGCCAAGGCCAGCAAGCACGCCATCGCCCAGGGCAGCACCGTGGCGCCCAAAGATCCGAGCAGGGCGCCGCCGGCCAGGCCCGCCACCGCAACGGCACTGTTCCAGACCGTGACGAACAGGGCCTGCGCGACATCGGCGGCCTCGCCGGCCGCCTGCACCGACGCAGTCTGGAACAGGGTCGGTATGCCGCCGGCGACCATGCCCCACACGGCCGTGACGGCCAGCACGACGACGGGAGACGTCGACCACAGGCCCAAAGCGACCGCGCAGGCGCCGAAGAGGACGAGATTGCCCAGCACCATCAGGCGCAGGCGCCGGTCGATCAAGGCGCCCACCACCCACAGCCCCGCCAGCCCGGCGAGGCCGAAGCACAGCAGCACGACATCCACGCGCTCCGCCAGGCCGGAGAGCACCAGGAAAGGCGCGATATAGGTGTAGAGCAGGTTGTGGGCGACGACGAACAGCCCCATCACGGCGAGGATCGGCCTGATGCCGGGCAGGGTCAGGATGGGCCGCAGCGCCAGGCGCTGATCCCCGCGGCGGCCGGCGAAATCTGGAAGGACGGCGAGGATCCAGCCGGCCAGCAGCAGGGCTACCACGCTCATCAGGCCGAAGGCGAGGCGCCAGCCGATCAGGGTACCGATGAAGGTGCCGGCCGGCACGCCGAGCGAAAAGGCCAGTGGCGCACCGATGCCGGTGAGGGCGATAGCCCGGCCGGCGAGACGGGAGGGGGCCATGCGGGCGGCATAGCCGGTGAGCAGCGCCCAGACCAGGCCGCCGCAGGCCCCGGCGAGGAAGCGGGCCACCAGCGTGACGGAAAGGCTCGAGGACATGGCCGTGACGGCATTGAGCGCGGCAAAGCCGATGATGGCGATGAGCAGCAGCAGCCGCCGTGGCAGGCTTTGGGTCAGCGTCATCAAGGGAATGGCGGTCACCAGCGAACCAGCCGCATAGGTGGTGACCAACTGGCCGGCGACAGCGTCGGAGACGCCGAGGCTCCCGCCCATCTGCGGCAGCAGCCCCGCCGGCATCACCTCCGTCATGATGGTGATGAAACCGGCCATGGCGAGGGCCAGCAGGCCGCCGACAGGCAGGCGATCGATGGCGGGCGAAGGGCCGCCGATCGAAACAGTCGAACTCATTGCAAGAACTCCCGAGGGAAGGCCATGGAAAGGGGCCCTCCACAGGAGGCGACTTGCCGGCCGTACGGGCAGGACCTTAGCCCTTTTTGTAAGGGCGAATAACTGGCTATAGTTCAAAACACTTTTGACATTTATGTCATAAATATTCGAGGCGGGAGACCTCATGGACAGTCTGGGCGCCCTCAATGCCTTCGTGCAGGCGGTCGATGCCGGCGGATTCACCGATGCCGGACGGCGGCTGGGCATCTCGCCTTCCGCGGTCAGCAAGGCGGTGGCGCGCCTGGAGGAGAGGCTGGGCACGCGCCTGTTTCATCGCTCGACCCGCAGCGTCACCTTGACGGCGGAAGGCATGCTTTTCCTTGAACGCTGCCGGCGCATCCTCGGCGAATTCGAGGCGGCGCAGACCGAGCTTGCCCGCAACCAGGCCGCCCCGCAGGGCAGGCTGCGCATCAGCCTGCCCTCGATGGGGCTGCGCTTCATGTCGAAGCTGGCCGAATTCCGGCGGCTCTATCCCCTGATCGAGCTCGAGCTCGACTTCTCCGACCAGCTCGTCGACGTGATCGAAGATGGTTTCGATGCGGTGATCCGCACCGGGGAGCAGGCCGATTCCCGCCTGATGAGCCGCACGCTTGGCTTCTATCGCAGGGCCCTCGTCGGATCCCCCGGCTATTTCCGCCAGGCCGGCTTGCCGCAGCATCCCGAAGACCTGTCGCGCCATGCCTGTCTGGTCTATCGCTTCCGCACCAGCGGCAAGTTGGACAAATGGCCGCTGCGCCGCGACGGCGAATGGCTGGATATCGAGCTGCCGGTCAGCATGGTGATGAACACGCTGGAGCCGCAGATCACCCTGGCGGAGGAAGGGCTCGGCCTTGCCTGCGTCCCCGATCTGGCTGTCCGGGAGCAGTTGCGTGCGGGAACGCTGGTCAGCGTTCTCGGCGACTATCTCGAGACGACCACCCGTATCCAGGTGATGTGGCCGTCCAGCCGACACTTGTCTCCCAAGCTGCGAGTCTTCGTGGATTTCATGGCGGCTGCCGAACTGATCCCGCCCCTCGACCCTCCCTGAAGCTGTCATTCCCAACGAGCGAAGCGAGGGAAGGGAATCCAGGGGCAATCATGGCGGCGCTGGCCCCTGGATCCCTATCCCGGGGCCTACGGCCCGCCGGGGATGGCGGAGCGCGTTTCCAACCTATCGCAGCGCCAGTCCGCTATCAGGCGCGAAGAAGCGGGCCTGGCCCATGTCGACGCCGATCTCGATATGGTCGCCACGCTCGGGCAACCGGGCCGGCTCGACGCGCGCGGTGATGCGGTTGGCCGCGCCGGCGCCCGCTTCCGACCCGGTGGCAAGCCGCCCGGTCCCTGCCACCGACGAGGCGGCGGGCAGGTCGAAGAAGACATAGGCGTCGGCGCCGGTCATCTCGGTAAGCAGCACTTCGCAGGAAAGGCCTTTGCCCGCGGCAACGGGCAGGCGGAAGCTCTCGGGCCTCAGGCCGAGAATGACGTCGCGGCCCTTGAAGGCGGCGAGGCCTGCATTGGCTTGAAGCAGTCCGGCCGGCAAAGGCAGGCGCAGCGAGGTGCCGGCAATCGCGGCAAAGGCAGTGCCGGCCTCCTCGCCGAGGCGCACCGTGAAGAAATTCATGGCCGGCGAGCCGATGAAGCCGGCGACGAACAGATTGACCGGGTTTTCATAGAGTTCGCGCGGCGGCGCGCATTGCTGGAGATTGCTTTCGCCCTCCTTCGCCACCGGCCGCAGCACGGCGACGCGGTCGCCCATGGTCATCGCCTCGACCTGATCGTGGGTGACATAGAGCGTGGTGACGCCGAGCTGCGCGTTGAGCAGCTTGAGTTCGGCGCGCATCTGCACGCGCAGCTTGGCATCGAGATTGGAGAGCGGCTCGTCCATCAGGAAGCATTGTGGGTCGCGCACGATGGCACGGCCCATCGCGACACGCTGGCGCTGGCCGCCGGACAGGGCACCGGGCTTGCGCTTGAGCAGATGGGTGAGATCGAGGATGCGGGCGGCCTTTTCCACCTTGTCCTTGATCACCGCCGGCGGCACTTTGCGCTGCCCGAGGCCGAAGGCCATGTTCTCGTAGACGTCCATATGCGGGTAGAGCGCATAATTCTGGAAGACCATGGCGACGTCCCGGTCGCCCGGATCGGCATTAGTGACGTCGCGGCCGCCGATCAGCACCTGGCCTTGCGACAGGTCCTCCAGGCCGGCGGCGCTGCGCAGCAAGGTCGACTTGCCGCATCCCGAAGGGCCGACCAGCACCAGGAATTCGCCATCCCTGATGTCGAGATCGACATTGGCGAGCGCCAGCGTGCCATCGGGGAAGCGTTTACCGACGGATTTGAAGGACAATGTCGCCATCAGACCCCTCCCTTCGCCAGCGTCACGGCATTGCCGCTGGCGGCGGCCTGTTCGATGGCCGCGAGCACGCGGGTGACCTTGAGGCCGTCGGTGGCATCGGCCAGCACGGGCGAACCGGTGGTGACGGCATCGACGAAGCGGGCGATGGCC
Source organism: Labrys neptuniae (assembly GCF_040797145.1). Classification (NCBI taxonomy): domain Bacteria; kingdom Pseudomonadati; phylum Pseudomonadota; class Alphaproteobacteria; order Hyphomicrobiales; family Xanthobacteraceae; genus Labrys; species Labrys neptuniae. The sequence continues at coordinate 28,955 of NZ_JBFNQD010000009.1, forward strand.
TCCATCACGAAGCCGCCGATGCGCCCGCCCGCGGCGGGCGTCACTCCGAGCAGGTCAGCGGTCTTGAGGCCGGCGCCGGCATATTTGCGGAAGGCGCCGTTCTGGGCTGTATCGAGCTGCAGCGAGCCCTTCTCGCCGACGATCTCGGCCCGGAAGTCGAAGACCAGCGGCAGGTCGCGCGGCAGCACCCAGCTGTTCTCCAGAGTGGCGACGGCGCCATTGTCGAATTCCAAGAGCGAGATATGAACGTCGGCGGTGTCGACGCCCTGGGCGGCGAGGTGGCCGCGGCGCATCATCGCCTGCACCTTGACGACCTCGGCATCGAGCATGAAGCAGAGCGCATCGACCGCATGGCTGCCGAGGAACCACAGGGCAGAGGAGCGGCTCGCCCAGGACAACAGCTCGAAGGGCACGAATACGGTGTTGGAAAGCCGGGCCGAGGCATGCAGCGGCTTGCCGATCTCCCCCTGGGCGATGGTTTCCCGGGCGGTGTGGACGGCGGGGTTCACGCGGTTGTGGAAGTCCACCATCACCTTGACCCCGCTCCTGGCGGCGGCCTCGGCAATGGTCTCGGCTTCGGCGAGCGTGGTTGCCAGCGGCTTTTCGCTCATGACGTGCTTGCCGGCCTCGATGGCCGCCAGCACGATGTCGGCGTGGGCGAAGTCGGGCGTGGCCACCGTCACCGCCTCGACATCGGGATCGGCGATGAGGGCGCGGAAATCCTGATAGACCTTCTTCGCCCCGAACTGGCGCTGCATCTCGGCGGCCCGTTCCGGGTTGAGGTCGCATACGGCCGCCAGCTCGGCGCCAGGAATGGCATTCAGCGTCTTGCAGTGGAAGGAGCCCCACAGGCCGGCGCCGACGACACCGAAACGGGCGGATTTCTGGGTAGACATCAACAATTATCCTTTGACAGAACCGAAGGTGAGGCCGCGCACGACGTAGCGGTCGAGCGCGAGGAAGATGATCATCGGCGGCAGCATGGCGGCCAGCGCCGCGGCGCCGATGAAGCCCCAGGTCACGCCGGCCGTGCCGAAATATTGCAGCGTGCCGACCGGCAGCGTCGCCGTCGCGCGGTTGGCCAGTACCAGGGGAAAGGCGGCATTGTTCCAGGCGAAGACGAAGGCGAACATCGAGGTGACGATGATGCCGGGGCGCACTAAAGGCAGCACGATCTTGAGCACGATGGCCGGCGTCTTGGCGCCGTCGACGCGCGCGGCCTCCTCGATCTCCACCGGCACCTCGTCGATGAAGCTCTTCATCAGCCAGATCGAGAAGGGGATGGTCAGCGTCTGCATGATCAGGATCATGGAGAAATAGCTGCCCTTCAGGCCCACCGAGCTCGCCAGGATCGAATAGGGGATCAGGAAGGCCACGGGCGGGGCCATCAGGAGGCCGAGATACCAGAGCATGATGTTCTTGCGGCCGCGGATGCGGAACCGCGACAGCGCATAGGCCGCCGGCAGGGAGAAGGGCAGGTTGAGCAGCACCGCGCCGATGGCGACGATCAGGCTGTTGACGAGCTGGGGCAGGTTGTTGCCGGGATCGCCGAAGGTGTAGTGCAGCGAGGTCCAGTCCGGCTTGAAGGCCAGCACCGGCGGCATGGTGAAGAAGGTGTCGGACGGGCGGATCGCCAGCAGGGCGAACCACAGGATCGGGCCGATGAAGAAGGCGAGCAGCAGCAAAGTGAGTGCGTAGATTATCGCGGTGCCGGCCAGTTTCTTGCCCTTGCGCATGGTCGGCTCCTCCTCAATCCAGGTCTTTGAAGGCAAAGAAGACAAACAGGCCGATGATGGCGTTGACGATGATGACCATCATCCAGGTCATGGCGCTGGAGAGCCCGATGTTGAAGTCGACGAGGCCCTGCTGGTAGAGGCTGTAGCCGAGTGTGCGGGTGGAGGAGCCCGGTCCGCCCTTGGTCAGTACCAGCACCAGGTCGAAGGTGTTGAACAGCTGCATGAAGCGCAGCATCACCACGATCAGCGCCGTCTTGCGGATCAGCGGCAGCTTGATGCGCACCAGCATCGCCCAGGGCGAGGTCTTGTCGAGGCGGGCGGCCTCGATGATGTCGGGCGGCACCGAGAGCAGGCCGGCATAGAGCACGATGGCGAAGAACGGCGTCCACTGCCAGATGTCGGCGAACAGGATGGCCCAGAGGGCGGTGCTGCCGGAGCCGAGCAGGCCCTGTGCCGGCAGCGGAATGCCGGCCGAGGACAGCATCCAGGGGATCAGGCCTCCATTGGGATCGTACATGTAGCGGAAGAGGAAGCCGACCACGATCGGCGCGATGGTGGTGGGCATGATCAGCAAGGCGCGGGCGAGATTGAGCCCGGGCAACTTCTTCACCAGCAAGAGCGCGATGGCCAGGCCCAGGCAGAATTCGATGGCGGTGCCCACCAAAGTGAGCAGCAGCGTGTTCCACAAGGCGCCCAGGAAGAAGGAGTTCGAAAACGCCATCTCGTAATTGCCGCCGCCAATATAGCCCATCGGCACCGGGCTCATCTGCAGGTTCCAGAAGTAGAAGCTGTTCTTGAGCGCGAAGAGCAGCGGGAAGGCGATCAGGGCCAGCAGCAGGATGATCGAGGGGCTGATCAACAGATAGGGCAAAAAGGCCGGCACCCGGCGCTTCGGCCGGGCCGGGATGGCTGATGTTTCGGCTATGGTCATGGCTTTGCCCTCGCTGGTCTCGCGAATTTTCAAACGTCACGCAGCCCCTCACCCTTACCCTCTCCCCGTAAGAACGGGGCGAGGGAGTGGCAGTCGTCGCGCGAGAGGATAGCCGTGCCGAATACGGAACAGCGTCAAAGTCCCCCTCGCCCCGTTCTTACGGGGAGAGGGTAAGGGTGAGGGGCTGCACAATGCTGTCTGAAGACGAAGTCACCCCGCATCGTGAAAACGGCACGGCCCGCGCGGTGGGAGACCCGGCGGACCGTGCCCACTCTCACGCGAGCGAGGCGATCAGGGCCTTGGTCGCGTCGAGCGTGTCGTCATAGGTGGGCTGCTTGTAGGGGATGAGGAAATTGCCGGTCAGGATGTTGGAGAAGAAGGATTCGGTGTCCTTCAGCGCGACATCCGGAGCGGTGTCGCCCGACAGCACCTTGTTGAGGTTGAGGCCGTAAATGCCCTCGAGCGTGGTGTAGACGGGGCAGGGCGGCCGCACGATCTTGCCGTTGCCGCGCTTCAGGTCGGCGATCTGGGCGGGCAGATAGGGATAGATCTTCAGGAGGTCGGCGTCCTCGTAGAGCGAGGGGCGGGCAAAGTCCGAGAACTGGTGGCCATATTTGGTGTAGAGCGCCATGGCCTTCTGCGTCTTGGCCGAGGTCGCCCATTTGATGAACTTCCAGGCCCCGTCCTTGTTGGCGGTGTTGGAGGGGATGCCGAGGCTGTGGCCGCCGATCGAGACCACCTGGTCCTTGCCGGGGGAGCGCGGCAGGCGGGTGATGCCGAGCTTGTCGGCCACCACCGAATCCTTGCCGGACATATAGCCATCCTTGCGGCAGAGATAGGAATAGGGCGTCCACCAGTAGAACATGCCGACATCGCCTTTGGCGAAGCGCATGCCGGCATCGAACCAGTTGTAGCCGATCGCCTCGGGCGGGGAGTTCTTGTAGAGCTCGAGGAAGAGCTTGAGCGCCTCGACATTCTCCGGCGTGTTGATGGTGGGGGTGAAATCCCACTGGCCGGTGGGGAACTGCTTGAACCAGCGCACGCCGGAGCTGGCGGCGAGCTGGGTATACATGTGTACGATGGGCGCAGGCTGCTGGCCGGCGAGCACCGTGCCCGCCATCTTCTTGCCGTCGAATTCCTTGCCGTTGAGCTTCTTGACGATGTCGAGATAGTCGCTCCAGGTCCAGGAGCCGTCGTCGGGAATCTTCACGCCGGCGGCGTCGACGAAGTCCTTGCGATAGAGCACGCACTGGCCATAGGTCGCCACCGGCAGCGTGCCGACCTGGCCGCGCCAGGTGTTCATGGAATAGAGAACCTCGGGCACGAAGTCCTTGATGTCGGTGTCCTTGTCCGCCTTGATGAAGTCGTTGAGCGGCAGGATCCAGCGACTTTCCAGATATTGGCCGAGCCACATCTGGTCGACGGAGATGACGTCGGCATCCGGCTGGTTGGAGATGAAGGAGGAGGTGAGGCGGGCCTGCAGGGCTTCCAGCGAGATGCTCTCGATCTGCAGTTCGATGCCGGTCTCCTGCTTGAACTGATCGGCGAGGCCCTGGATGGCGTAATAGAAGGGGTCGCCCGCCAGCAGCACCCGCAAGGTCTTGCCCTGCGCGGAGGCTCGTCCGGAATTCAGGCCCAGGGCAGCGGCTCCCGCAAAGGCGGCCGTGCTGCGAAGCAAGGCGCGGCGCGAGATCTCAGGTATCGTAACCATGCTCGTTCTCTCCTCTGATGTCGGTCTGGTGGTGCAGTTCTTGTTGTTGCGAGGTCGGGCCGGTGGACCTGCCGCCTCGCTTGAGTGCTTGAACGCTGACCAGTTGGGGGCACTGGATGAATGCCCCTCATTGCGACCGGATGGTTGTGTCCCGCCGGTTTCTCTAATATGTTTGATGCTCACACAAACTAACTATATCGTCAAGGCGAAGCCTGACGATTCTGGGCGGGATGCGCGGGAAAGGGTGGGGGACATTCCCTCGCGCTGGCACTAAGAGTTGGCGGGCAATTCATTTCCCTGCGACGACCAGTGGTCTTCGCAGGCCTTTCAGTTCGGGACTGGCGGCCATGGCGTCCGAAGATAGGTTCTCGTCCGATGGCGAACGCGGCGGCCTTGCCGCGCTGAACGATTTGTTCGATGACACGTCGCGTCCCGATGCCCGCCGGCAGGGCCTGATTTCCTCGAGCTCCATAGGCCTGGCCAATCGTGGCCGCGTGCTGCAGGTGCTGTTCGATCTCGGACCGACCAGCCGTGCCGAACTGGCCAGGCATGTCGGGGTCAACCGTGCCACCATAACCGGCATCATCCAGCCCTTGATCGACCAGGGCATCTTGGTGGAAGGCGAGCCGCTGCCCTCGAAGGAAGGCGGCGGCAAGCCGGCACGGCCGATCTGGTTTGCCGAGGACGCTGCCCCGATCTGTGCGGTCCTGCTCATGCATGACGGCGTGCATTGCTGCTTGGTGTCGCTGGACGGCACCATCACGGCGGAAGTCAGGGCCCCCTTCCCTGAGGATGCCGCGACAGTGGAACCCCTGATCGACATCCTGTTCAACTGTGTCGGGCAGGTCCTCGATCTCGCCCATCGCCCGCCGCTCGGCATCGGCGTGGCGGCAGGCGGCATGATCGACACCGATACCGGCACGATCGTCGCGGTCAACCTGGCGCCCCTGCTCGACGGCTTCCCGCTCGGGCAGGCCCTGGCGCGCCGCTTCGGCCTGCCGGTGCGGGTCGACCACCATCCCCGCGCCTTGCTGGTCGGCGATCGCTGGTTCGGTATCGGACGCGGCAAGCCTAATTTCGCGGTGATCTATACCGGGGACGTGCTCGGTGGTGCCATCTTCCTCGACGGTCACCTGTATCGCGGGCCGGCCGGAGCGGGCGGGGAACTCGGCCATACCTTTGTCCAGGTGGACGGCGCGACCTGCCGCTGCGGGCGCAGGGGATGCTGGGAGACGATCGCCACCCTGGGCTGGCTGCGCCGCGAGGCCCTGCAACGCCATCTTCCCTCCTGTGAGGCCATGGATTCGCGCAGCCTTGCCCTGCTGGCCATGGAAAATGGCGGCGCGGCAGCCGGCCTCCTCGACCTCTATGCCCGCAACGTCGCCATCGGTATCGCCAATCTTCAGCAGACCATGGCGCCGAATTTCTTCGTACTGCACGGCGACGTGGTGGGCGGCGGTGCGACCCTGCTGGAGGCGATCGCCGCTCATATGCGCGACCTCGTGCCCTGGCGTCCTGGCAACGATATCCAACTCGTCATGGGGGACCTCGAAGACCGGGCGGCGCTACGCGGAGCCGCCGGCTTGATTCTGTCTGAGCTGCTGCATTTCGCGCTGTGACAGCGGATCAGCCCATATAGACGCCGCCCGTGACGTTCACGGCCTGGCCGGTCATGAAGGCGGCACCTTCCGAGGCGAGGAAGGCGACGAGGGGGGCGATGTCCTCCGGCGTCTCGATGCGGCCGAGCGGGGTCTGCGCGATATAGTCGGCGGCGACGGCTTCGGGCGTGATGCCACGAAGCTTGGCCTCCCACTCGATCTCGCGCTCCTGCATCGAGGTGCGCACGAAGCCCGGGCAGACGCAGTTGACGCGGATGCCGTGCGGCGCCATTTCGCGGGCGATCGCCTGGGTCCAGCCGACGACGGCGAATTTGCTGGCCGAATAATGCGCCAGCAGCGGCGCGCCGACCTTGCCGGCCAGCGAGGCCGTGTTGACGATCACGCCCTTGCGGCCCGCTTGAAGGAAATGGCGTACGGCGGTCTGGTTGGTCAGGAAGATGCCGCGAATGTTGACGTCGAAATTGAAGTCCCATTCCTCGTCGGTGAGGTCGACCACCTTGTTCATGGTGGAGACGCCGGCATTGCCGATCAGGAGGTCATAGCCGTCCCAGTCCTGTGCGATCGCCGCGAAGGCCGTTTCGACTGAATCGCGCTTGCGCACGTCGATGGCGATGCCGCGATGGCCTTGGCCGAGGCTGGCCGCCAGCTCCGAGGCGCGCTTCTCGTCGAGGTCCGCCACCGCGATCCTGACGCCCAGGCTTGCCAGGTGGCGGGCGATCGCCGCGCCGATGCCGGAGGCGCCACCTGTTACGATTGCCCGTTTTCCGGCCAGATCCTGCATCGATATGTTCCCGCTTTCGGATGAATCTCGAACATATTGAAACATAATCGAGCGTTATCGCACAAGCGTAAATGTTGGCGCGGTGGGATGCAGCTGTCATGAGAGCCGGAGGAACGGACCGGTGCCGGCACGTGGCCGGACTTTGGTCGTCATTTCAGGTGGCGATCGAGGACAAATAAAGACCAGGTAGCCGAAACCCTCCCTTGTGGACAAGTTTTGGCTGATGGCCCCCATCACGAGACGGCCTCCGCGACAAGGCGCGCCCAGGCGTGAACCCTGCCGGATCTGCCTGCCTTTATCGGCGGAAAATTCCTGCAGCTTGTGCAGATGGGGCTTGCTACCTGATCGAAGATGTTACATCTTGTGATCGATTATGTTCGATTTCGTCATGGTGCATGCTGCCTTTGTGGGCGCTACAAGGGCAATCTGAATGCAGCTGAACATGGCGAAGAGAATGCAGATGACGCCCGTGATGACGAATGCTTCCCGGATCCCGGCAACGGCGCGGCGCGACAGGCTGATCCAGATGATCGGCCAGCGCCGCTACATCAACGTATCCGATGCGGCGGTGGAGCTTCAGGTGTCGGAAATGACGATCAGGCGCGACCTCGACCGTCTTGCCGAAAGCGGGCTGATCAGCCGGGACCATGGCGGGGCGACGGCCCGGGCGCCCGAGACGGCGTTCGACGCCGAGGAGCCTGCCTTCGAAGTCCGTGGCCGGCGGCAGGCCGAGGCCAAGGAGAAGATCGCGCGGGCGGCAGCGCGTCTGGTGCAGCCGGGGCAGACCATCGGCATCGACACGGGCAGCACCACGCATCGTTTCGCGCGCGAGTTGCTCGACAGGCCCGGGCTCCGGCTGTTCTGCAGCAATCTGCGCACGGCGGGGCTGTTGGCCGGCGGCAAGAGCCCGGTCTATGCCCTCGGCGGATTGATCCGCCCCCATGAATTTTCGGTATGCGGGCCGATGGCGAGTTCGCAGCTCTCGTCTCTCTGGCTCGATGCCGTCTTCCTCGGCGTCTCCGGTATCACCGCCCAGGGCATTTTCGACTACACGCTCGAAGATGCCGAGATCAAGCGCGCCTTCATGGAGCGTTCCCGCCAGGTGGTGGTGCTGTGCGATTCCTCGAAGTTCGACCACCGCTCCCTCGTGCAGGTCGGCCCCTACGGGCAGATCCACGTCCTCGTCACCGACGCTGCCTTGCCCGAACACCTCGCCGAGCCGCTGGAAGCCGCCGGCGTTCGTATCCTTATCGCCGGGCAGGACGCGCCGGCTCTCTCAGAACCTTAAGTTTAGACAGGAGTTATCGATGGTTTTCGACTTCCTCGGCCCTCGCCGCAAGGCCGTGATCGCGATGGTGCATATCGGCGCGCTGCCCGGCGCCCCGCTCTTCGACGCGAAGGGCGGCGTGAACAAGCTCATCGACGATGCCGCCAAGGATATCGAGAACCTGCAGGACAATGGCGTGCATGCCGTGATGTTCGGCAATGAGAACGACCGGCCCTATCGCTTCAAGGCTCCGATCGAATCCCTGGCGGCGATGACGGCGATCGTCACCGCCCTGAAGCCGCTGCTCAAGGTACCCTTCGGCGTGAACTATCTGTGGGATCCTGCCGCCTCGGTGGCGATCGCGGGAGCGACCGGCGCCTCCTTCGCCCGCGAGATCTTCACCGGCCTGTTCGCCTCCGACATGGGATTGTGGCAGCCCAACGCGGCCGATGCCCACAAGCTGCGCCGCGAGATCGGGCGTCCGGACCTCAAGCTGCTCTACAATATCAATGCCGAATTCGCGTCTTCGCTGGACAGCCGGCCGATCGAACTGCGCGCCCGCAGCGCCGTGTTCTCCTCGCTGGCCGACGCCATCCTGGTCTCAGGCCCGCTCACCGGCCAGCCGGCCGCCGCCGCGGACCTCAAGAAGGTGGCCGAGACGGTCAAGGACGTGCCCGTCTTCGCCAATACCGGCGTCAATATCGACAATGTCGCCGACGTCCTGTCGGTGGCCTCCGGCGTGATCATCGGCACCCATTTCAAGGTCGACGGCAACACCTGGAATGCTGTCGATCCGGCGCGGGTGAAGCGCTTCATGGACAAGGTGGCGCCGCTGGCGTGAGGCTGGTGCCGCATCGGGGGGCGGGTCTTCAGACCCGCCTTCATGGAGCCGGGTCTGAAGACCCGCCCCCCACCTGCGAACACGCGTATTTCGGAACTTTCCATGCCCTGCGTCCTCGGCCTCGACATCGGCACGACCTCCACCATCGGCATCCTGATCCGCCTGCCGGGTGAGGTGCTCGGCCTCACTTCCCGCCCCGTGACGCTGCGCTCGCCCCATGCGGGCTGGGCGGAGGAGGATCCGAACCAGTGGTGGGAGAATGCTTGCGCCATCACCCGTGAGCTGATCGCCACGAGCGGCATCGCGCCCGGCGAGATCCACGCCGTCGGCGTCACCGGCATGCTGCCGGCCGTGGTGCTGCTGGATGGGAACGGCGAGTTGATCCGCCCGAGCATCCAGCAGAGCGACGGGCGTTGCGGGGAGGAGGTGGCCGAACTCGCCGCGGAGATCGCCGAAGACGTGTTCCTCGCCAGGGCCGGTAACGGCATCAACCAGCAATTGGTGACAGCCAAGCTGCGCTGGCTGGAAAAGCACGAGCCGGATGGTTTCAAGCGCATCGCCACCGTGTTCGGCTCCTACGACTACATCAACTGGCGCCTGACCGGGGTGAAGGCGGTCGAGCAGAACTGGGCGCTGGAGGCCGGTTTCACCGATCTCGCCACCCAGAACATCGCCGACGACCTGGTGTCGCTTGCCCATATCCCGCGCAGCGCCGTGCCGCCGCGCAGCCTCTCCCACCAAATTCTCGGCGCGGTGACGGCGGACGCGGCCGCAGCCACCGGGCTCAACGCCGGTACGCCCGTGGTGGGCGGGGCGGCCGATCATATCGCCTCGGCCCTGTGCGCCGGCGTGGTGGCCCCCGGCGACGTCCTCCTGAAGTTCGGCGGCTCGGCGGACGTGCTGATTGCCTCCGACAAGGTGGCGCCGGATCCGCGCATGTATCTCGACTACCATCTGGTACCCGGGCTCTATGTGCCTAATGGCTGCATGTCGACCGGCGGTTCGGGGCTCAACTGGTTTGCCGCGACCTTTGCAGGCGGCGAGCGCGAGGCGGCCGCAAAGGAAGGTCTCAGCCTGCACCAGCATCTCGACCGGCTCGCCGCCGACATCCCGGCCGGGGCCGAGGGCGTGCACATCCTGCCCTATTTCCTCGGCGAGAAGACGCCGATCCACGATCCCGTCATCCGCGGTTCCTTCTCGGGCCTCAGCCTGGCAACCGGCCTTCCCCATCTCTGGCGCGCCTTGCTCGAAGCCTATGCCTACGCTATCCGCCATCATGTCGAGACCCTGAACGACATGGGGCACGCCACCACCAACTACCTGGTTTCGGATGGCGGTTCGAACAGCGCGGTCTGGATGCAGATCGTCGCCGACGTGCTGCAGGTTCCCCTGCAGCGTCTCAACGGCCATCCCGGTTCCTGCCTCGGTGCGGCCTGGACGGCGGCCATCGGGGCGGGGCTTGCCTCGGAATGGCCCGATGTCTCGCGTTTCATCAGCCTGCGCGACCGGATCGAACCGAATGCGCAGAACAAGGCAGTCTATGAAGCGGGATACCGGGCCTTCCGCGGGCTCTATCGCCGGCTTCGTGAGGAGGATGTATGAGAATCGAGGCCATCGCCTGGGACATCGACGGCACGCTGGTGGACAGCGAGCCGCTGCACCAGGAGGCGCTCAACGCCATCAGCCACGATCTCGGCATCGACATGTCGGACCTGCATGACGACCGCTTCCGTGGCATTCATATGGGCGATGTCTGGCGCCTGCTGGAGAGCCGCATGCCGGCCGGGGTCACCGAAGAGAGCTGGGGCAAGGCGATCGTCGACTATTACATCGCCCGTGCCCACACGCTGGAACCCCTGCCAGGCGTGCTCGATCTCGTGCGCCGCTTCGCCGCCGCCGGTATCCGGCAGGCCTGCGTCTCCAATTCGAGCCGCCGCGTGGTCGATGCCAACATCGCCGGGCTCGGCATCCTGCCCTTTATCGCCTTCTCGATCAGCCTCGACGATGTCGCCAAGGGCAAGCCCGATCCCGAGCCCTATGCGACGGCCTGCCGCAGGCTCGGTGCTTTGCCGGCTCATGTTCTCGGCGTCGAGGATAGTCATACCGGGTTTGCCTCGGCCAAGGCCGCGGGCCTCCTGACCGCCTTTCACACCGTCGGCGGCGAAGCCCCTGCAGGCGCCGACCTCGTCTTTTCCGATATGCGCGATCTCGGGGCCTTCGTGCTCGCGCCGGTCGCCTCCGCCGCTCCATCCAGTTCGTGAAGGCAGTGCCATGGTCTACAAGATCGATCCCCAGGCGGACCGTCAATATATTGAGGAATTCCGGCGCTGCCCGATCGGACGCCACAGCCCCGGCCTGCAGCGCGTGCTGCATATCATGCGCCAGGACCCCAGCGGCAACCAGGTGATCCTGTTCTGCCGCAAGCCCTTCGAGGAATGGGTACTCGCCACCATGCCGCCCGACCGGCGCGATCCGATCGTCTACGAGGGCGAGCCCGTCTTCACCAGCCGCGAGGAGGCGGAATGGGAGATCTTCCGCCGGCGCTGGCGCCTGCTCACCGGTGAGAGCATCAACCTACCGTACCGGGATTGAGGCGCGGCGCGAAAACCTTCTCCCCTTGTGGGAGAAGGTGGCATTGCGAAGCAATGACGGATGAGGGATGGCGGCAAACACCCGCAAAGGTTGGGCTTCTCCCCTCATCCGCCCCTTCGGGGCACCTTCTCCCGCAAGGGGAGAAGGCTTTCTCGCCCCAACACGATAACAATTCCATCCGAGAGCCCACGCCATGCTGAAAATCACCGGCTATCCCGATCGCTATTCGGTCGCTCCCGGCGAGACCATCGCCTTCAAGATCTCGCTCGAGGAAGGAGATGGCTTCGACGCCCGGCTGGTGCGCGTGCGGCATGGCGATTGCAACCCCGAGGGACCGGGCCTGAAATTCCCGCATGTGCCGACTGCCATCGACGGGCGTCACGCGGGCCGGCCGCAGCGCATCGATGCCGGCTCCTACATGCAGGCCGAAACCGTGCCCGCGCTCGGCAGCGCGCCGTTCACCTTCTTCGCCATGCTCTGGCCGACCCTGCCGTCCCGCGGACCGCAGACCATCGCGGCGCAATGGGACCCCGTCACGCAGCGAGGCTTCCGCATCCAGATGCTGGAAGGCGGGCGCCTCGCCCTCATCGTGGGGGACGGCCCCGGCCGGCAGGCCGAATTCGCCCTGCGTGACGGCATGCTGGTGCGCCAATGGTATGCGATCGCGGTCGCCATCGATCCTGCCACAGGCCGCGTCATGCTCTCCCAGCGCCCGGTGAAGCCCTATGCCCACGTCTTCGATGCCGGCTTTGAGGAAACCAGCCTGAAGGTGTCGCTGCCATCGGTCGAGGCGCCCTTTACGCTCGCCGGCTGCCACCAGGCCGACGGCACGGTGGCCGAGCATTTCGACGGCAAGATCGACGGACCCGTTCTCCTGGCCGGCTTCCACGCCCCCGAACAGCATCAGGCCCTGCTGCTGTCGCCGCAGCCCGCGGCCTTGCGGGCCGGGATCATCGCGCAATGGGATTTCTCGCGGGAGATCGGCTCGACCAGGGCCGTCGATATCGGGCCCTCGCATCATCACGGCGAACTCTTCCATCTGCCGACCCGCGGCATGAAGGGCTGGAACTGGACCGGCGAGGAGCATGATTTCAACCTGAAGCCGGAACATTACGGCGCCATCCATTTCCATCACGACGATCTCTACGATGCGGGCTGGGAGACCTCCGTCAGCCTCGTCATTCCCGAGGAGCTGAAGAGCGGCCCCTATGCGCTGCACGTCACCTGCGGCGACAGCGACGAGACGGTCACGCGCGAAAACTACATCGCCTTCTTCGTGCGTCCGCCGCGCCGGCGCCCGAAAGGCTCACGCCCCAAGCTCGCCATGCTGGCCCCGACGGCCTCCTATATGGCCTATGCCAATCATGGCGAGCACATCACCGCACGGGGGGCGGAGCTTGCCATGAACCGTCTGCTCACCTTCGGCCATTCCGACGTCTATCTCTATGAGCATCCCGAACTCGGCGGTTCGCTCTATGACTGCCATGCCGACGGTTCGGGCGTGCATTATTCGAGCCGCCTCAGGCCCGTGCTCAATTTCTCGCCGCGCTATCATTCCTGGCTCGGTGGGCACGGTTCGGCCCTCTACCAATACAATGCCGATACCCATCTCTATGACTGGCTCGATTTCCGCGGCGTCGACTACGATGTCATCACCGACGAAGACCTGCATGAGGACGGCTACGAACTGTTGCGCGACTACCAGGTGGTGATCACCGGGACCCATCCCGAATATCATTCGACCCGGATGTGGGATGCCATGAAGGCGTGGATCGATCGCGGCGGCCGGCTGATGTATATGGGCGGCAATGGCTGGTACTGGCGCATCGCCTATCACCAGACCCTGCCGGGCGTGATCGAGCTGCGCCGGGCCGAGGACGGTATCCGCACCTGGATCGCCGAGCCGGGCGAATACTACCAGTCCTTCAACGGCGAATATGGCGGGCTGTGGCGCCGCATCGGCCGGGCGCCCAACGTGATCTGCGGCGTCGGCTTCATCGCGCAGGGCTTCGACGTCTCCAGCCCCTATCGCCGGGCCCCCGATGCCGACAATCCCCGCGCCGCCTTCATCTTCGAGGGGGTGCCGGACGAGATCATCGGCGATTTCGGCCTGATCGGCGGCGGCGCGGCCGGCATCGAACTCGATTGCCTGGCCACGGATCTGGGCTCGCCGCCCAACATGCTGCGCCTGGCCTCCTCGGTCGATCACTCGCCGATGATGCTGCTGGTCAACGAGGAATTCGGCGTGGTGCCGCCCAATATCGGCGGCGACACCAATCCGCGCGTGCATGCCGATCTGGCCTTTGGCGAAACACCCTCGGGCGGTGCCTTGTTCGCGACCTCCTCGATCGCCTGGTGCGGCTCGCTCAGCCACAACAACTACGACAACAACGTCTCCCGGATCACCTGGAACGTGCTGAGGCGCTTCCTGGAGGACGAACCCTTCCCGGTGGCGTGAGGAAAGAGTTCGGCGAGCAGAACCGTTCCCTATTTCCCGTAAGTGAGATTGATCCACCCGTCGGGGAATAGCTCGCCGGGCGTGGCGCCGCCGATCATGATGCGGAAGACGTCGTCGACCCCCACGGGCTGAGGCAGCTTGATCGAAAGATAGAAGGGCTTGGTGGCCTTGGGAAAATCCGTCAGCGCGGCGATGGTGTCGTCGACCTGTGCCGGGGGCATGTTGGTGAGGCTCAGGGTGATGCGCAGCCAGGCCGCGGCCTGGTCCTTGATCTGCTTCAGGCGGGCTGCAGGATCGGCCGAACCGCGCAGCAGGGTATAGCCGACCGGCAGGAGAAGCAGGCGCTGGATCTCGCCTTCCTCGTCCTGCAGGCTGAATTCGAGGGACTTCAGGGCTGTCCGTGTGACGATCGCCTTCGATTGGCCCCCGGTCGCTGTGGGATCGAAACGGGCGATTTCGGCGGAGGCGCTGAGTGCGCCATGCCGCATGTTGAAGGTGAACGCGGTGAGCTTCAGCGTCTTGCTCGTCGTGTCCAGCTCATAGTCGATGGAGAAGGCGAGCGGGTCTCGCGAGAGCTGCAGCATGTAGTCCTGGGCGGCATCGCCTGAACTGCCCGAGAGACGCATCCCGGCTGCCGTCAGGCGAAGCGCCAGCGGCAGCTTGCCGCTGTCAGCGGGATCGGGCTCGATCATATCGACATCGACCGTATCGATGGTGAACGATGTTGGCTTGGCCTCCGAACGCAGATTGCCGAAGAGGCAACCCTTCGCCCCCTTGGCTCCGGCTTTCTCGGCCGCGAGGTCGAGGGAGTGAGCCTTGGAGAAGGCAGCCAGCAGGTCGCGGCAGCCTTGCTCGGTACCTGGCGCGGCATTCTGGGCCAGGGCCGGCGTAGCCGACAGCAGCCAAACCGCCAGCAGGCCTGGCCAGAACGATCGGTGCTTCATCGTCATCGTCTCTCCTCAGGTCCAGCGATGCTTGCCGGTAAGGCTCTTGGAGAAAACGCACCCGGCCGGGGTAATCGTTCCCGCCTCACGAGAATATCTCGCTGAGTTGCCTGTCGGCCTCCTCCTGCGAGCGGAACGTATTCGCCACTCGCCGGGAGCGCCGGAAATAGGCGATCCAGATCAGGCATATGGCGGCGATGAAGGGCAGAACCCAATAGTCCTGTGGATTTGCCTGCTGCAGCATGTCCTCCACCACCCGATGGAGAAAGAAATCCAGGAAGCCGAGCACGAGTTCCACCGCATAATAGATGATCATCCATCTCGGTGTCCGGGGCGAGCGTTTCAGCATCAGATACAGGCAATAGGCGGCAAGGGCGGCCCTGACGACCGATGTGAAGGCGTAGGCAAGAAGCGGCAGCCGGGCAGCCTCGAAGCGGCCGTCCTCTGCGCCACCGACGAACGGGCCGAGCAGGTTCCAACCGGTCAGTGTGGAATAGATCTCGTAGGCTGAATAGAACGGATTGATGAGGATATCGAGCAGGGGCAGAAGGAGCCAGCCGCCGATGCCCACGGGACCGGCAATTCGGAGCAAAGAATCCGGCCTGTGTTCGCCCTCAACGCCCATGGGGTGTCACCATTGCCTCTTCCATTCTGTCCTTCGTGCATAGCATCCGTCGAGGACTCACCCAAGTGACGTAGTGACTGGCAAGTGACCTGGGTTACCCCACGGCGATGGTGCACCCAAATCTTCAGGCGAATGCCTGCCGAAATGGATCGTCGTTGAGGCGAGCCCGTGGCACGGGCCATGGCTCGCTCAGCAAGACGGTGCTTGACATTGATCAAAACGTTTTGGATTTTATTCAAAACGTTTTTGAAGAGAAAAAAGCGGTGAGTGAAACGTCGCGGGCGATCGGGCTCAAGGAGCTCGCCAGGGTGCTCGGCCTGTCGGTGCCGACGGTCTCGCGTGCGCTCGGCGGCTATTCCGACGTTTCCCAGAAGACGCGGGAGCGGGTGGTCCAGGCGGCCCGGGAGCATGGCTATGTCGCCAGCCGTGCTGGACGCATGCTGGTCTCGGGGCGCTCCAACGCCATCGGCATGATGTTGCCGCAGCCGGCGGGACAGATCACGGACGCCTTTGTCGGCGAGTTCCTGCTCGGCCTTGCCGACAGCCTTGCCGAATTGGGGCGCGATCTCTTCCTGGCCGCCAGTTCCCAAAGCCGCGACGAGCTGCAGGTCTTGCGCCACATGGTGGACGGCTCGCAGGCTGACGGCATCGTCATCAATCGCCTGACCGTCGACGATGCCCGGGCGCGCGTGCTGATCGCACGGCGCATTCCCTTCGTCGCCCATGGCCGGTTGATCGAGGCACCCGGTCCCTATTCCTGGCTTGACACCGATGGCGAGAAGGCGCTGGACGGGCTGGCGCGCCAGCTGGTCTCCCTTGGCCATCGGCGCTTCGCCCTGGTCATGCCCGACGTCGCCTACACCTTTGCCCATTTCCGCAGCCGGGGCCTGGAGCGGGCCTTGAGCGAGCTCGGCCTGCCGCTGCGGCCGGATCACATCGCCAAGGTCGCTCCCAACGATCATGACGGCGCCCATGCCGAGGCGCGTGCCCTGCTGTCGCTCGATCCCCGGCCGACGGCGGTGATCGCATTGACCGACCAGCTTGCCTTCGCCGTGCTCGAGGTCGCCCGCGAGCTCGGCCTCGGCGTGCCCGGGGATGTCTCGGTCGTCGGTTTCGACAATGTGCCGATGGCTGTATACGCCAATCCGCCCCTCACCACCTTCGACCAGAACATCCGGGAGAGCGGCCGTATTGCCGGCGACATGGTGGTGGCGCGGATAGAGCTGGGCGAGGCCGGCATCAGGACGCTGCTGCTGGAGCCGAAGCTGGAGCTTCGGGCCAGCCATGGTCCTGCGCCGGCCGACTGAGCGGCGCTACCGGTTCCAGGGCCCGCAGAGGCCCCGCACCAGGAGGAATGACCATGCACAAGGGGAGGCGAGCATGACCGTATCGATGAGAAGGCTCCTGGCAGGCGCCGTCCTGCTCGGTGCCCTGGCCACGCCTGCCGTGGCGATCGCGCAGAACCTGCTGTTCTGGTCGACCCAGGCGACGCCCGTGGAGGAATCGCAGGCCATTCGTGACGGCGTGCTGCCGGGCTTCGGCAAGTCTGTCACCTATTCGGCCCAGGAGGCAGGCCCGTTCATCACCCGTATCCAGGCCGAGCTGCAGGCGGGGGCTGGCGCCATCACCGTGCTGGGCGGGCTGCATGGCGAGCTTGCCAGTATTCCCGACGGTCTCGTCAATCTCGACGGCGTGGTGCCCGCGGGCGCCATCGCCGAAAGCTATATGCGCTTCGGAAAGCTCGGCACGGCAGAGCAGAAATACATTCCCTGGATGCAGGCGACCTATGTAATGATCGCCAGCAAGCAGGCGCTGCAATATCTGCCCAAGGGCGTGGACCTGCAGAAAATCACCTATGATGAGCTCTTTGCCTGGGGCAAGGCGATGGCTGAGGCCACCGGCGGTCCCAAGATCGGCTTTCCGGCCGGGCCGAAGGGGCTGTCGCATCGCTTCTTCCAGGGCTATCTGCTGCCTTCCTTCACCGGTGCGGCGGTGGTGAAGTTCAAGTCGCCCGAAGCCGAGAAGATGTGGAACGATTTCCGCGATTTCTGGCATGCGGCGGTGACGCCGGCCTCCACCTCCTATGCCTTCATGCAGGAACCCCTCCTGAACGGCGAGGTCTGGGTGGCCTGGGACCACGTTGCCCGGCTCAAGGACGCACTCAACCAGAAGCCGGATGATTTCGTGGTGTTTCCGGTGCCGGCCGGGCCGAAGGGACGCGCCAACATGCCGGTGATCACCGGTATCGCCGTGCCCAGGACCTCGAATGCGCCCGAGGATGCCAAAGCGCTGGCCGCCTATATGCTCAAGCCCGAGACGGAGATCGCCATGGTCAAGGCGACCGGCTTCTTCCCGGTGGTCGACGTCAAGCTGCCCGACGACATGCCGGTTAGCGCCAAGATCCTCGGGCCCGTGGTGGCGGCGCAGAATGCGGCGACCGATTCTCTGCCCGTATTGCTGCCGATCGGCATCGGCGATGCGGGTGGGCGCTACAACAAGGTCTTCTCCGATACCTTCCAGCGCATCGTGCTCGGCGGCCAGCCGGTGCGTGATGTGCTCGACCAGCAGGCGCAGGCCCTGCAGGCCATCCTCGATGAGAAGAAGGCGCCCTGCTGGGCGCCCGATCCGAAAAGCGAAGGGCCCTGCAAGGTTGAATAGCAAGCCTGGGAGCATGTTGTGAGCGACACTCGCCTTCTTCCCTATCTGCTGCTGGCCCCTGCGGCGCTCTTCCTGGTCGCCTTCTTCCTGGTGCCATTCGGCCAGGTGGCAGTGGAGGCCTTCACCCAATATGGCCAGCTCTCCACCGGCAATTTCCGCTCGATCATGAGCGATTGGAAATTCTGGCCGGCCCTGCGCAACACGGTGGTGCTGACGGTGATCGTGGTGCCGCTGCAGATCGCGCTTGCCCTGGCCATGGCCGCCCTGGTGATGAATCTCGGCAAGGGGCGCGATCTCGCCCTATATGTCTTCACCATCCCGCTCGGCATCTCCGATCTCGCAGCCGGGCTGATCTGGCTGGCCATCCTCGAGCAGAACGGCTTCCTCAACAGTGCCCGCCATGCCCTCGGCCTGATCGCCGGCCCCCAGCTCCTGCTCGGCTACCAGAACGTCATCCTGCTCTTCGCCGCGATCGTGCTGGCCGAACTCTGGCGGGCGACGGCGGTGGTACTGGTCATCCTGGTGGCCGGCATGTCTCTCATCCCGCGCGAATATTACGAAGCAGCGGAGGTGTTCGGCGCAGGGCCCTGGAAGCGCTTCGTCAGGATCACCCTGCCGCTGCTGCGGCCCAGCCTGCAGACGGCGCTGATCCTGCGCACCATCCTGGCCTTCGAGGTCTTTGCCATCGTGCTGGTGCTGGCCGGCACCAATCTGCCGGTGCTGATGGGCGAGACCTATGGCTGGCAATTCACCTTGCAGGACCGGGCCGGCGCTGCCGCCTATGCCATGGTGATCCTGGCGATCTCGATCGCCCTCACGATGTTCTTCCTGTGGGCGCTGGGCGAGAAGAAGGAGACGGTGGCATGAGCGAGGCCGTCGTCAGGCAGGACGATGCGGGCACCGTCGCCCCGGCCCGCTGGGGCCTGCGCTTCGCTGCCATCGTCCTGTGCGCCTGGGTGCTGGTGCCGATCTATCTGCTGGCGGTGGATGCCTTCAATGCGCCGAAGGCGGTCACGGGCTGGCCCAAGCAGTTCTGGCCGGCCTTCGACCTCACCAGCCTCGCCTTCTTCTGGAACTATGCCGGCGTCACCAGGGCCCTGGTGAATTCGCTGCTGGTGGCGGGCCTGACCATGGTGCTCTCCATTCTGATCGGCGCGCCGGCGGGCTATGCCCTGGCCCGCTTCCGTTTCCGGGGCAAGGGCGCCTTCCGCATCCTGGTCTTGATGACGCGGGCCTTTCCCCTGCCGCTGCTCGCCCTGCCTCTGGCGGTATTCTATCTGCGCACCGGCCTCGACGACACGCTGCTCGGCCTGGCGCTGATCCACACCGTGCTGGCGCTCCCCTTCGCCATCCTGATCACTTCCTCGCTTTTCATCAGCATCCCCGTGGAGCTGGAAGAAGCGGCCTGGGTGTTCGGTTGCAGCCGGGCCCAGGCCTTCGTCAGGATCGTGGTGCCCTTGGCGCTGCCCGGCATTGCGGCATCCGGCGTGTTCGCCTTCGTCACTTCCTGGAACGAGGTGTTCGCCGCTTCCGTGCTCACCGTGCAGAACCAGACCCTGACGGCCTTCCTGCTCACCAGCCTGGATGTCTCGCCGCTGCCGCTGAAATTTGCCGGTGCCTTCGTGCTGATCATCCCGGCCCTGATCTTCCTGTTCCTGGTGCGGAAATACCTGTTTTCGCTCTGGGGTATCGCCAATCGCTGAGGGAGGCTTCGATGGCGGACATCGAGATCCGGGGCGTGCGCAAGAGTTTCGGTTCCTACACGGCGCTGCACACGCTCGACCTGGCCATCCGGGACCAGGAGTTCCTGGTCCTGCTCGGCGCCTCGGGCTGTGGCAAGACCACGCTGCTGCGCATCGTCGCCGGCTTGGAGACGGCGAGCGGCGGGGAGGTTCATATCGGCGGCAGGCGGGTCGACGGGCTGCCGCCACGCGAGCGCGGGATCGCCATGGTGTTCCAGAACTATGCGGTGTTCCCGCATATGACGGTGTTCGAGAACATCGCCTTCGGCCTGCGCATGAAGAGGCTGCTCAACCAGGAAGTCGAGCAGCGCGTGAAGAGGGCCGCCGGGCTGATGCATATCGACCAGCTCCTGCAGCGTTATTCCGGCCAGCTCTCCGGCGGCCAGCGCCAGCGCGTCGCCGTCGCCCGCGCCCTGGCGGTGGAGCCGGCCGTCCTCCTGATGGACGAGCCGCTTTCCAATCTCGATGCGCTGCTCCGGCTCGAAATGCGGGCCGAGCTCAAGGGCATCCTGCAGGAGAGCCGCACCACCACGATCTATGTCACCCACGATCAGGTCGAGGCCATGAGTCTCGCCGACCGCATCGCCGTGATGCATCAGGGCCGGATCGTGCAGGCGGCTCCGGCGACGGAGGTCTATGCCTATCCGGCCACGCGCTTCGTCGGCGGCTTCATCGGCAATCCGCCGATGAATTTCCTGCCGGCGGCGGTGAGCGGGACCATCGCCGAGGTAGCCGGACTGAAGCTGTCCGCGCCCGCGACATCCCGGCCGATCGAATTTGCCATCCGGCCCGAGGAATTGGCGCCGAGCGGCGAGGGTTTGACGGGACGGGTGCGGGTGGTGGAGCCGCTCGGACCGCACCAGCTCGTCTCTCTCGATGTCGGCGGCCATCTCTTCCGTGCCATCGTCGACAATGACCATGCCGTGCGCCCCGGCGAAAACCTCACTCTGGCGCCGCGTCCCGGCAGCGTGCGCTGGTTCGACGTCGAGAGTTCGGCGGCCGTTCTCTGACGACATCACCCCTTTTCATGACGAACCGCTTGGGAGCCTTTCATGAGCCGACTTGACCGTGCCGCTGCCTTCGAGCGGGCTGCTGCCGTGCTGCGCGAGAATGATCGCGGCGCCTACACCATCCCGACCAAGGGGCTTTATCCCTTCCAGTGGAACTGGGATTCCTGCCTGACGGCGCTGGGGCTGCGCCACCTCGACGAGAACAGGGCCTGGCAGGAGGTCGAGACCCTGCTCGACCACCAATGGCCGGATGGCATGGTGCCGCACATCGTCTTCCATGTCGAAGACGACGGCTATTTTCCCGGTCCCGGCGTCTGGCGCACTGGCCGCCCGGTGCCGACCTCGGGCATCACCCAGCCGCCGGTGCTGGGCTATGTGATGAAGCGCCTGCATGACGAGGCCGGCGATCGCGAGCTCGCCCGGCGCAGGGCCCACGGCCTGCTGGCCAAGGCCGACGCCTGGCACCAATGGTTTTATGCCTGCCGCGACCCCGAAGGCACAGGCCTGGTCGCCATCATCCATCCCTGGGAATCCGGACGCGACAATTCCGTCGACTGGGACGAGGCGATGATGCGGGTGCCGACCGACGGGGTGGAGCCCTATGAGCGGCGCGACACCCGGCATGTCGATGCCGCCCAGCGCCCGCACAAGGCCGATTACGACCGCTTCCTCTGGCTGCTGCAGCGCTTTCGCAGCCTGGGCTGGGACAATGCCAGGCTGCACGAGGCCTCGCCTTTCCGCATGGTCGATCCCGGCTTCAACGCCATCCTGATCCGTTCCGACAGCGATCTTGCCGAGCTTGCGCAGACGCTGGGCGAGCCGGCGATCGCCGCCCGCGCCCGCGCCCGTGTCGCCAGGGCGAGGGCGGGCTTCGAACGCTTGTGGAGCGAGCGCTTCGGCCAGTATCTGTGCCTCGACCGTGTCTCGGGCCAATTGATCGACAGCCCGTCGATCGGCGGGCTCCTGCCCGTGTTCGCGGGGCTGGGCGAGGAAGCACGTCACAGGGCCATCGCCGAACGAATCGCGGCCTGGCGCCGGCGCACGCGCTACGGCATCGCCAGCCACGATCCCGCCGACCGGCGCTTCGAGCCGAAGCGCTATTGGCGTGGCCCGATCTGGATCATCGTCAACATGCTGGTCGCCGACGGGCTCCGGCGCTGCAAACTCGTCGAAGCCGCGGCCAAGGTCGAGGCCGACAGCCTGTCCCTGATCGAGGAAAGCGGCTTTGCCGAATATTACGATCCGATCTCCGGCGAGGGCCTCGGCGGCGGCCATTTCACCTGGACGGCCGCCATGGTGGCCGAACTGGTGAAGCGGGCGACCTGAACGGCCTCAGGCCGCGCCGGCGTCGGCACGGCGGATGATGCCGCGCGCGACGGCGATGTCGCCCGCCAGGGGGCGGTCGTCGCGATAGGGGGGCAGGGCCGTGCGCACGTCGCGGTAGAAGGCATCGGTGCCGGGGGCCTTGGCAAGGTCTTCGGCCTGCAGGTCATAGGCCTGGGCATCGGCGAGGAGTTCGATCGCCAGGATGTGCTCGGCATTGTCGAGAATCTGCAGCGCCTTGAGAGCAGCCGGTGTGGCGTGGCTGAGATGGTCCTCCTGCAGGCCCGAGGTGATGCCGCCATCCAGGCTGGCGGGGCTCGCCAGGCGCCGGTTGAGCGCTACCAGCGAGGTGGCGGTATATTGGGCGATCATGAAGCCCGAGGAGACCCCGCTGCCTACGGCGAGGAAGGCCGGCAGATCGCTGACATGCGGATTGACGAGGCGGTCGATCCGCCGCTCCGCCATTGCCGCGAGCTCGGCCACCGCAATGGCGAGCGTATCCATGGCGAGCGCGATGCCGGGCGCCACGGCATGCGCCTCCGAATAAACCTCGGGCGCTTCGGGCGTGCCCAGCACGGCCGGATTGTCGGTGACGGAAGCCAGTTCCCGGTCGATGGTCGAACCGATCTCGGCCAGCGCGTCGCGTACCGCGCCATGGACATGCGGCACGGCCCGCAGGCTGAGCGGGTCCTGGGTCTGGCGCCCGGCCGCGGCGGCGAGGATGGCGCTGCCGTCGAGCAAGGCGCGCAGATGCCGTCCCGTTGCCTGCATGCCCACGGAGATGCGCAGGGCGAGCGAGGTCTCGTCGAAGGCCCGGGGCTGGCTGCGCAGGTTCTCGAAGCTCATGGCGGCGGTGACGTCGGCCCAGTCGACCAGCCTTTCGCTGCGGGCCAGAGCGAGCGCGGCGAGGCCGGTGACGCAGGGCGAGCCGTTGACCAGGCTCAAGCCCTCCTTGGCCTCCAGCACCAATGGCGTGCGCCCGATGCGGGCCAGCGCCTCGCTGCCCGTCAGTCTTTGCCCGTCGAGCACGGCGTGGCCTTCGCCGATCAAGACCAGGGCGATATGGGCCATGTGGCTGAGATAGCCGACCGAACCGAGCGAAGGCACTTCGGGCAGGCAGTCATGCGCCAGCAGGACCAGCATCTGCTCGACGACCTCGGGCCTGACGCCGGAACGGCCATGGGCGTAGTTGTTGATGGCCGCGGCAATGATCGCACGCGTCTCGGTCTTGCCGACAGGAGCCCCGACGCCGACAGCATGGCTCATCAGGATGTTGCGCGACAAGTGCCGCTGCTGCGGCCGGTCGACGATGACGTTGGCAAGGCCGCCGACGCCGGTGTTCACGCCATAAGCGAGGATGCCACGCTCGACGATCGCATCGACGATGGCCCGGGCATAGGAGAGGCGCTGCCAGGCAGCTTCGGAAAGGGCGAGTTCCGCTCCTTCGGCGATGGCGGCGATTTCTCGCCAGGTGAGGGGGCGGTCAAGGATGATGGACATGGGGAAACCAGGACGAGGAGGAGTATCGGGATAGAGAAATTGAGGCCGAGGTTGCACAGCCCCTCACCTGCCGTCGCGCCAGATCGTCAATGATGCTGGCTGGAGATGAACTGCTTGAAACGCTCCGACTTCGTCTCCTTGAACAATTCATCGGGCGAGCCGTCCGCCTCCACCTCGCCCTTGTGCAGGAACATCACGCGGTTGGAGACGTTGCGGGCGAACCCCATCTCGTGGGTGACCACCAGCATGGTGCGGCCTTCCTCGGCGAGGCCGCGCATCACGCGAAGGACTTCGCCGACCAGTTCCGGGTCGAGCGCCGAGGTCGGCTCGTCGAACAGCATTACCTTGGGCTTCATCGCCAGGGCCCGGGCAATGGCGGCGCGCTGCTGCTGGCCGCCCGACATGTGCGAGGGGTAGTAATTGCGACGCTCGGCGAGGCCGACGCGCTCCAGCAGGGCCTCGGCCTCGGCGATGCACTCGGCCTTGGGGCGGCCCAGCACATGCACCGGGCCTTCGATCAGGTTCTGCAGAACCGTCATGTGCGACCAGAGATTGAAGCTCTGGAACACCATGCCGAGTTCGGAGCGGATGCGATCCACCTGCTTGCCGTTGGTCGGCTCGAGGTGACCTTTCTTGCCGCGGCGCATCTCGACCTTCTCGCCGGCGACGACGATCTCGCCGTCATCGGGGGTCTCGAGCAGGTTGATGCAGCGCAGGAAGGTGCTCTTGCCCGAGCCCGAGGCGCCGAGAATGGAGATCACGTCGCCCTGGTGGGCATCGAGCGAAATGCCCTTGAGCACTTCATGATCGCCGAAGCTCTTGCGGATGTTCTTGACGCTGAGAGCGATTTCGCTGGAAGCGGCCATGGCGTTTCCTTTCAGCCGACGATGGTGCGCGGTGTCTGCGCGCTCGGCGGCATGAAGCGCAGATGGGGGGAGAGGACACGCTCGGCCCGGCCGAGCAGGAAGATGATGACATAGCTCAGGGCGATGTAGACCAGGCCTGCCAGCGCCAGGACAGGCACGTCGAGCAAGGCCTGGCGGCCGATCTTCTGGGCGATGCCGGTCATCTCGACCACGCCGATCAGTCCGGCCAGCGAGGTCGATTTCAAGGTCAGGATCACCTCGGTCGAATAGGCCGGCAGGGCCTGGCGCAGGGCGATCGGCGCGATGATGCGGTAGAGCAGCTTGAAGCCGGACATGCCGATGGCACGCGCCGCCTCGATCTCCTTGGTCGAGACGGCCAGCAGGCCGCCGCGCAGGATTTCCGCCTGATAGGCAGCGGTGCAGAGCGCCATCACGAACACCGCCGAGGCGATGCGGTTCTTCAACACCAGCCAGAACCAGGATTCCTTCATAAACTGGAACTGGGCCAGGCCGTAGAAGATCAGGAAGATCTGGATCAGCAGCGGCGTGCCGCGAAAGATGAAGATGTAGGTCTTGGCGATACCGGACAGCAGCCCGTTGCTGCTCATACGCATCCACAGCACGATCAGGGCGAAGACCAGGCCGAGCAGGACGGAGAAGATGAAGAGCAACAACGTCGTCGGCAGGACGGCGAGGATCTTGCTGAGGGCTTCGAGGGCGAAATCAAGAGTCATGGCGGCACCTACGATCCCACGGGACGGCGGAAGCTCTTGGCTACCCGCCGTTCGCCGGCACTAAAGATCTGGGTCGAGAAGGTCGTCAGGATGAGATAGAGGCAGGCGGCCACGGTGTAGAACAGGAAGGGCTGGCGGGTCGATCCGTTCGCCTTGTTGGCGGCGTTCATGATCTCGACCAGGCCGGTGACGGAGATCAAAGCGGAGTCCTTGACGCTGAGCTGGAAGACGTTGCCGAGGCCGGGAATGGCAAAGCGCATGATCTGCGGCGCGATGATGCGGCGAAAACGCATGAAGCGCGGCATGCCGATGGCGCGGCCCGCCTCGATCTCGCCCTTGGCGATGGCGGTGAAGGCGCCGCGGAAGACTTCCGCCTGGTAGGCGGCGGAGATCAGGCCGACGCCGAGCGCGCCGGCCAGGAAGCTGTTGATCGTGGTACTGTTGCCGATGCCGAGCGCACCCAGCGAATTGCCGATCACATCGACCACACGGCCGAAATAGACCATGTAGATGATCAGCAGTTCCGGGGCTCCGCGCAGCACCACCGTATAGACATTGCCGACCAGGGTAGCCGGCATGTTGCCGGCAATCTTGGCCCAGGCGACCAGGGCGCCGACGACGGCGCCGATCAGCATCGCCGCGACGGTGACGGCCAGCGTCATTCCCGCGCCGCCGAGGAGATAGAGCCCCCAACCTGTCTCGCCGAAGCCGAGCGTGGCAACCAGATAGGAGATCTTGTCGGATAGGCTGGTGATCACGTCCACAATGCGGCTCTCCTCTCGGGGTAGGCCAGTGAGACATAGGCGATGGCGGCTCGCCGCGGCCGCTGTGGTGGCAGGGCCGGCAGTGTCGTCCCTTCAGTCCGCGGCCGGAGCTGGCCGGCCCGCGGACTGAGGCCGAAGACTTACGAGCCCTTGACGGGGGTCACGTCCAGCTTGAACCATTTCAGGCTGAGCTTCTTGACGGTGCCGTCGGCGATGGCGCTGCCGATCGCCTTGTCCCACATTTCGCGCAGATCGTTGTCCGACTGGCGGAAAGCCGGGCCGATGCCCTCGCCCCAGATCGGACCGGCAATCTGAGCACCGACGAGGGTCATCTGCTCATTGCCCGATTTGGCGAAGGCGGAGGTGAAATAGGTGTCGTCGTCGAAGCCGACATCGATACGCCCGCCCGTGATGTCGAGGTCGCGTTCGCCCGAGGTCTTGTATTCGGTGATGGTGGCGATGTCCTTGAAGTTCTCTTCGACGAATTTGGTGTAGACGGTGGCGGTCTGGATGCCGATGGTCTTGCCCTTCAGGGCTTCGCGCATCTTCTCGACCGTGCTCTTGTCATGGCCGGCCTCGCCCGTCAGCGTCACCGTGGTGCCGGTGCCGTCCATCTTGGCGAGGTCGCCGGTCTTCAGGCCGGCAAAACCCGCCGGGGTCTGGGCGTAGGGCTGCGAGAAGGCGACCTGCTTCTTGCGGTCGTCGGTGATCGACATCGCATCCATGATCATGTCGAACTTGCCGCCGTTCAGGCCGGCGATCATGCCGTCCCAGTCCTGCGCGATGAATTTGCACTCGATCTTCATGCGCCCGCACAGATCCTTGGCGAGGTCGATCTCGAAGCCGTCCATGCTGCCGTCGGGCTTGGTCAGGTTCCAGGGCTCATAGGCGCCTTCCAGGGCGATCGTGACCGTCTTCCATTCCTTGGCCACCGCCGGCATGGCCGTCAGGGCGGTCAGCGCCAGCAGCGCCGAGGAGATCAGGTACTTCTTCATTGTCGGTTCCCCTTTTGGGTTTTGGCCGCCCGGTCTTCCGGTCCGGCTTCATTCTGGATCGCCCTTGCAGTGCCTCAATCGGTCTTGTGCCGCTTGCTTGAGGCGCGATCCGGGCGGACCATGGTCCCCCGCCCGGATGCCAGCGCGGTCAGCGCTTTCGGACTTGCCTGACTCAGGACTTGGTCTGAGGCGACATGTCCGTCTTGAACCATTTCATGCTGAGCTTCTTGATCGTGCCGTCGGCAAGGGCTTCGCCGATCGCCTTGTCGAACATGTCGCGCAGTTCCGGATCGGATTTGCGGAAGGCCGGGCCGATGCCTTCGCTCCACACCGCGCCGGTGATTTCGGGACCGGCCAGCATCATTTCCGAGTGATCGGGGCGAGACAGCACCGAGTAATAGAAGGTGACGTCGCCGACGGTGGCGTCGACGCGGCCGGCAGAGAGGTCGAGATCGGCCTCACCCACGGTCTTGTATTCGGTGATGGTGGCCACGTCCTTGAAGTTCTTGGCCAGCCATTCGGCATAGTTGGTGGCAACCTGCACGCCGATGGTCTTGCCCTTCACGGCATCGCGCAGGGCGTCGACCGTCGGCTTGTCATGCGCGGCATCGCCCGTCAGCGTCACGATGGTGCCGGTGCCGGCGAGCTTGGCGAGGTCGTTGGACTTCAGCGTGGCGAAACCGGCGCGTTCGCCGGCATAGGGACGCGAGAAATCGATCTGCTTCTTGCGTTCCTCGGTGATCGACATGCCGTCCATGATCACGTCGAACTTGCCGGCATTGAGGCTCGGGATCATGCCGTCCCAATCCTGGGCAATGAACTTGCACTCGACCTTGATGCGTCCGCAGATATCCTTGGCGAGGTCGATCTCGAAGCCGTCCATGGTGCCGTCGGGCTTGGTCAGGTTCCAGGGCTCATAGGCGCCCTCCAGGCCGATGGTGACGGTCTTCCACTCCTTGGCCTGGGCGGCCGGAACGCTCATCAGCGTCGCCAGCGCCAGGATGGCGGTGGAAATGAGGGTCTTCTTCATCATCAATTCCCCTATGTTGACAGCAACCCGCGCGCCTCAATGGCGGGCCAGGTTTCTGATCGCGGTCTTGAAGGCCGCATTGATGATGTCGTCCTGGTCGTGACGCCCGTTGCGGATACGCCACTGCCCCTCAACCATGACGTCACGCACCGTACGGTCGCCAAGCGCGAACAGCCAGCGATCGACAATAGCGTCATCCTTGGCGCTGTCCATGAAAGCATCGTCGCCGTCGAGGACGACCAGGCTGGCGAGCTTTCCGGGGGCAATGGCGCCGATGGGCTGGCCGAGGGCCTGGGCACCGCCGGCGAGGGCCGCATCGTATATGTCGCGCCCGACCGAGCGATGCGGGCCATTGGCGAGGCGGTTGCGTTTTTCGTCGCGCAGGCGCTGCGAATATTCGAGCGTGCGCAGCTCGTCGACGACGCTGGGGGAGACATGGCTGTCGGTGCCGATGCCGAACCGCCCGCTCTGGGCGCGATAGGCGACCGCGTCGAAGATGCCGTCGCCGAGATTGGCTTCCGTCGCCGGGCAGAGGCCCGCAATGGCGCCGCTCGCCGCCATGCGCTGGAGCTCGGACGGATCGGCATGGGTGGCGTGGATCAGGCACCAGCGTTCGTCGACAGGCATATGGTCGAACAGCCACTGCATCGGGCGCTTGCCGCTCCAGGCCAGGCTGTCGTCGACTTCCTTCTGCTGCTCGGCGATGTGGATGTGCAGCGGCCCTGTCTTGAGCAGGCTCGCCATCAGCGTGTTCATCTCCTCCGGCGTCGCCGCGCGCAGCGAATGGAAGGCGTAGCCGAGCGTTGCACCCTGTGCGGCACAGGCCGGGGCGAGCTCCGCCATCAGGCGCTGGAAGCCGTCGATATCGTGGATGAAGCGGCGCTGGCCTTCATGGGGAGCAACGCCGCCGAAATTGGCATGGGCGTAGAAGACGGGCAGCAGCGTCATGCCGATGCCGCTGGTCCTGGCCGCGGCCAGGATGCGCTTGGCCATCTCGGCGCGGTCGGCGAAGAGGGCGCCGTCCTTGTCGTGATGCAGATAGTGGAATTCGGCGATCGAGCCGAAGCCGGCCTTGAGCAGATCGACATAGAGCCGGGTGGCGATCGCCTCGGCGTCCTCGGGCGTGATCTGGCCGACGGTGCGGTACATTTCCTCGCGCCAGGTCCAGAAGCTGTCGCTGCCCGCGCCGGACACTTCCGCAAGGCCGGACATGGCACGCTGGAAGGCGTGGGAATGCAGGTTGGGCATGGCAGGTAGCACCGGGCCGGCGGCGATCTCGGCGCCATCTGGGGCGACATCGGGGGTTACGGCGCCGATCCGGCCTGAAGCATCGATCTCGATGCGCACATTCCGGGCCCAGCCATCGGGCAGCAGGGCCTGGCTGGCGTACAGGCTGTGGTTGCTCTGGAGTTGTGGGCGGAAATCGGGCATGTTTGTGTACCGACGAGTTCGCAACTTGTATGTATAAGTTTTATACATAATTTTGCGATCGTGGCAAGTGCCGTATGAAGCGGTGAGTCGATTTTTGAGGAATGACGTCGTCATGAGCATGCCGCCGGACAGGAAGCCGGAGCCCGCCATACCCGCCACGCCGCTCTATGCCGAGGTAAAGCAGCACATCCTCGCGCGGGTGCGCAGCGGCGAGTGGCCGCCGGATCATCGCATCCCTTCCGAAAGCGAATTGGTCGAGCAACTCGGGGTCAGTCGCATGACGGTGAACCGGGCCTTGCGCGAGCTCAGCCTCGAAGGCGTGCTGGTGCGCATGCAGGGCAGGGGCTCCTTCGTCGCGGGCGGCAACAGCCATTCGGACGTGTTCGCCGTCACCAATATCGCCGAGGAGATCCGCGGTCGCGGCCACGACTACAGCGCGCAGGTGCTGCTGCTCGATACGTTGAAGGCGACGCCGGATATCGCCGATTTGCTCGAATTGCCGATCGGAAGCCCGGTTTTTCACTCGATTATCGTGCATTGCGACAATGAAGTGCCGATCCAGCTCGAGGATCGTTTCGTCAATCCCACGGTGGCGCCGGATTATCTCGATCACGATTTCTCCAAGGTGACGCCCAATGAAGTGCTCAGTGCGATGGTGCCGTGGAGCGAGGCGGAGCATCGCATCGAGGCGGTGCTGCCGCAGGCCTGGGAATGCAAGCTGCTGGCGATCTCGCGGGCCGATCCCTGCCTACTGATCCGTCGCCGCACCTTCGCGACCGGATGGGTGGGGGCGCCTGCCCCGGAGGCGGGCGGTGACGGGGAGGCCGTGCAGCATGTCGTCACCGCGGTGCGCCTGCTGTTGCCGGGCGGGCGCTATCGCATCGAGAACAGGCGGCATTCCAACCGCGTGGGGTAAATGTTCTGAACGGCTCAGCGGTCCTTGACAGTGGGGCCAATTTGCTGCTAACTTGTATATACAAGCAACAAGAGGTCATGTACATGCTCAGCAATGCCCGTTTCCGCGATGTCGAGATCCGCGCCCCGCGTGGCACCCAGCTCAATGCCAAGAGCTGGTTGACCGAAGCGCCGCTGCGCATGCTCATGAACAATCTCGATCCCGACGTCGCCGAGAACCCCAAGGAACTGGTGGTCTATGGCGGCATCGGCCGCGCCGCGCGCGACTGGGAGTGCTTCGACACCATCGTGCGCGAGTTGAAGAACCTCAACAATGACGAGACGCTGCTGGTGCAGTCCGGCAAGCCGGTCGGCGTGTTCAAGACCCATGCCGACGCCCCGCGCGTCCTCATCGCCAACTCCAACCTGGTGCCGCATTGGGCGACCTGGGAGAAGTTCAACCAGCTCGATGCCGAAGGCCTGATGATGTATGGCCAGATGACGGCCGGCTCCTGGATCTATATCGGCTCGCAGGGCATCGTGCAGGGCACCTATGAGACCTTCGTCGAAGCCGGCCGCCAGCATTATGGCGGCGACCTCGCCGGTCGCTGGGTGCTCACCGCCGGTCTCGGCGGCATGGGCGGCGCCCAGCCGTTGGCCGCGACCCTCGCCGGCGCCGTCTCGCTCAACATCGAATGCCAGCAGCAGAGCATCGATTTCCGCCTGCGCACCCGCTATGTCGACAAGCAGGCCAAGGATCTCGACGACGCGCTTGCGCTGATCAAGCATCATTGCGACCGCAAGGAAGCCGTCTCGATCGCCCTGCTCGGCAATGCCGCCGAGATCCTGCCCGAACTGGTGCGCCGCGGCGTCCGCCCGGACATGGTCACCGACCAGACCTCCGCCCATGACCCGCTGAACGGCTATCTGCCGATCGGCTGGACCTGGGAAGAATACAAGGAGCGCGCCCGCACCGAGCCGGCCCATGTCGTCGCCGAGGCCAAGAAGTCGATGGCGGTGCATGTGCGGGCCATGCTCGACTTCCAGAAGATGGGCGTGCCCACCTTCGACTACGGCAACAATATCCGCCAGATGGCCAAGGAAGTCGGCGTCGACAACGCCTTCGACTTCCCGGGCTTTGTGCCGGCCTATATCCGCCCGCTGTTCTGCCGCGGCATCGGCCCCTTCCGCTGGGCGGCCCTGTCGGGTGATCCGGCCGACATCGCCAAGACCGACGCCAAGGTCAAGGAACTGATCCCGGACGACAAGCACCTGCACAACTGGCTCGACATGGCCGCCGAGCGCATCGCCTTCCAGGGGCTGCCCGCCCGCATCTGCTGGGTCGGCCTCGGCCAGCGCCACCGCCTCGGCCTCGCCTTCAACGAGATGGTGCGCACCGGCGAACTCTCCGCTCCCGTCGTCATCGGCCGCGACCATCTCGATAGCGGCTCGGTCGCCTCGCCCAACCGCGAGACGGAATCCATGCGCGACGGCTCGGACGCCGTGTCCGACTGGCCACTGCTCAACGCCCTGCTCAACTGCGCCTCGGGCGCGACCTGGGTGTCGCTGCATCATGGCGGCGGCGTCGGCATGGGCTATTCGCAGCATTCAGGCATGGTCATCGTCTGCGACGGCAGCGAGGACGCTGACCGCCGCCTGGCCCGCGTGCTGGTCAACGATCCCGGCACCGGCGTGATGCGCCATGCCGACGCCGGCTACGACATTGCCATCGACTGGGCCAAGCAGCAGGGCATGAACCTGCCGATGCTGAACAAGTAAGGCAGCGTGCCGGCATCGTGCCGGAAAAGCGACCATGGCCAGCCGGTATCGGTTGGCTGCAAGGCGGGTCCTCGGGCCCGCCTTTTTCGTGCCCGGAAGGGTGTCTTCCTTCGTTGCGCGGAGACTTCGGTTTACCGTCTGGTGCAAGGCGAGGTTGCATCATGCCGCTGCTGCATTGTGACTTTTCAGTAACAAGGAGGCTAAAAAGAGGCATATTTCGGACGCGTGGCAAGAATTTCTATTGTCGATCTGGCCTGGTTGGTTCAGATTCGAACCGTAAATTTTTTAATTTCGTACTTTTGCTTCTGTTGCCGATACGATTTTAATCCGAAGACCTTCTGTCTTTTGTCGAGCGGCAGATGTTTTCTTGGAGGAAATCATGGTGAAAAAATCATTTATTTTAGGGACTGTGGCCGCTCTTACCAGTTTTGCGGCCGCCCACGCGGCGGATCTTCCCATGACCAAGGGCGAGGCCGTCGAATATGTGAAGGTCTGCACGGCCTTTGGACCTGGCTTCTTCTATATTCCCGGCAGCGACACCTGCCTGCGCATCGGCAGCGAGTTCCGCATAGACTATCGCGTCTATGGTGGCGGCAAGTTCAATCGCGACGACAACCGCACCGCCTTCAATGCCCAGGCCCGTGTCTGGTTCGATGCCCGCACCGAGACCGAATATGGCTTGCTGCGCTCCTATTTCCAGATCAACGCGGACAGCAACACCGCCACGCGGGTCAACGGCACGGAGCAGCGCAACCGCTTCACCATCGACAAGGCCTTCATCCAGTTCGGCGGCCTGACGGCCGGTTATGCGCATTCCTTCTTCGGCTTCTACGACAACGACTATGGCAACACCATCTTCGGCCCCTATTACGCCCAGTCGAACACGGTGAACCTCATCGCCTACACGGCACAGTTCGGCGGCGGCTTCTCGGCCACCCTGTCGGTCGAAGATGGCCGCGATCACCGCCAGAACGACGTGTTCG
Source organism: Labrys neptuniae (assembly GCF_040797145.1). Taxonomy (NCBI): domain Bacteria; kingdom Pseudomonadati; phylum Pseudomonadota; class Alphaproteobacteria; order Hyphomicrobiales; family Xanthobacteraceae; genus Labrys; species Labrys neptuniae. The sequence continues at coordinate 62,169 of NZ_JBFNQD010000009.1, forward strand.
CCTATCAGGGCGGCCAGCAGGTGCCGGATGTCGTCGGCGTCCTCAGGCTCGACCAGGAATGGGGTACGGTGGCGCTCCAGGCGGCGGCCCACCAGTTCCGCAGTGCCTCGCGCTACGACAATGGTACGCCGGACGATCCCACCGATGATGTCGCGCTGCGGCACCAGAACAAATGGGGCTATGCGATCGGCGGCGATGTGCTGATCAAGATCCCGCAGCTCCAGGATGGCCATCTGGTGATCGAAGGCCAATATGCCGATGGCGCGCTGGACTATCTCGGCGCCGACAACCTCTATGCCCTCCGCTCGCAGGACTTCTACTACCGCAATGGCTTTTCGAGGCTCGAAGCCGGCAAGGGCTGGTCTGTTACGGCCGAACTGGGCGGCAATTTCACGCCGCAATGGGGCTTCAACATCGTACCGAGCTATATCGACACACGCTATGACGGTGCCGGCAGCAATGGCCAGGACCTGAAGGCCAAGGAATATGCCATCACCGGCAACCTGACCTACATGATCGTCAAGGGCCTGTCGGTGACGGGCGAGGTCTCCTACATCCGCTCGGAGTTCGATCGCGAGCTCGGCAACGAGACCTTTGCCGACAACCGGCCGAAGGAGAAGCTCAACTCGGTGGTCGGCGGCATCCGTATCAAGCGAATGTTCTGAGGGCGCTGCTGCAAATCGACACCAGCTCGGTTCGGTATCTGAGAAAAGGGGGCTTTGCGGCCCCCCTTTCGTTGTTCGCAAGGTCATTTGTCGGTGTGAGGCTTCAGCCGTTCGCCGAGACGCAGGTCGTCTCTGTCGTGACATCGTCGCGAGGCGTTTCTCGGCGCCCGAGGAAGACGAAGACCACGATGGCGGTGACCACGGTGATGGCGGCGAGCAGCAGGAGCAGCGTGGCGAACGCATCGCCATAGGCCTGGATCAGGGCGGGACGGGCAAGCTGCGGCAGCGCGCCGGCAGCGCCGGCTACGTCGCCCGTCACCAGCTTCTGGGCGCCCTCCCGGACATGCTCGCCGGCAAGATGGCCTGATATCAGGGCCGAGAGCAGGGCGCTGACGACGGCAAGCGCCACGCCTTCGCCAGCGACGCGGACCGTGGAGAAGATACCGGTCGCCATGCCGGCCCGTTCGCTCGGCACCACGGAGACGGCGAGGCCGTCCATCAGACCCCAGGGCAGGCTGATGCCGATGCCGATCACCGCCATGGGCGCGAGCATGGCGTTGACGTCGCCACCGACCGGCATGAAGCTCAGCCAGGCAAGCCCGGAAGCGCAGACCAGCAGGCCGAGGCTCGAGATCACGGCCGGTGCAATCCAGCGCGAAAGCCAGCCGGCCAGGAGCGGCAGAACCAGCAGCGGGGCGGACAGGGCCATCATCATCAGGCCCGCGGCCACCCCGCCGACGCCCTCGATACCGACAAAACGGATCGGCAGCAGGATCAGCAGCACCACGAAGGCATAGGCCGGCGCGGCCGCCAGCAATTGCACGCCGACGAAGCGACCATAGCGGAACAGGCTGAGGTCGAGCATCGGGCGGGGCGAATTGAGCTCGATGCGCACGAACAGCACCATCAGGGCGAGGGCGCCGACGAGCAGGGCGACGACGAGCGGGTCGCTCCAGCCGCTTTCGGGGGCCTGCAGCACGCCATAGGTGAACAGGGTCAAGGCGAGGGTGAAGCTGGTCGCGCCCGGCCAATCCAGTCCGCGGGCCTGAGGATCGCGGGATTCCCTGAGCACGACGACGCCGATGACGAAGGAGGCCGATGTCAGCGCGACGACGGCCAGAAAGATGCTGGGCCAGCCGAAGGTCTCGCTCATCAGGCCCGAACTGATCGGGCCGAAGGAAAGGCCGGCACCGAAGCTGGCACCGACCACGCTGAAGGCGCGCATGCGCGCGCTGCCGGAGAATTCCTGCGCCAGGGCGGCCATGCCGCCCGCAAAGGCAGCGGCAGCGGCAAGTCCCTGGAGCGCACGCAGGAGATCGAAGACCAGGATGGAGTGCGCTCCCACCAAAGCCAGCGAGGCCAGGGCGAAGCCGGCGACGCCGGTGAGGAAAACGCGCTTGCGGCCGAAGCTGTCCGACAGGGCGCCGGCGGCCATCAAGGTGCTGCCGAAGGTCAGCATGAAGGCATTGGTCACCCAGTTCAGGGCAACCGGGCTGCCGCCCAATGTCTCGGCGATGGCGGTCAGCGCCACCGCCGGTCCGGTGAAGGTGAGGGGCATGGCGATGGCGGCGAGGCAGACGGATAGCAGGATGAGCGCCTTGTGGGCCGCGCTCGGAGCCAAGGTTCGGTCTGTCATGAAATCGATGCTCAAAATATGGGTGGCAGGTCGCCGGCCAGAGCGGGATGCTCGGTAGGGCGGTTTGCCCTGGCGAAATGGCTTGACCCGTTGCGAGCAATCTATTCTTGCCGCATTATTAGAGAAATAGGGGCTTTGTTCCGAAGATAACGGAATAAAATTCCGTAATGGTGGAGAGCCTATGGACAGGAGCGGCAATCTCACCGCCTTCGTGCGCACGGCGGATCTCGGCAGTTTCGCCGCCGCCGGGCGGGTGCTCGGCCTTTCGGCCTCGGCCGTCGGCAAGGCTGTCGCCAAGCTGGAGCAGGATCTCGGCGTCCGCTTGTTCCAGCGCACCACCCGCACCATCCGCCTCACCGAGGAAGGGCGCCTGTTCCACGAACGCTGTCGCCGCATCCTCGACGATCTCGACGACGCCTGGGCTATCGTGGCGGGTTCGCGCGACGCTCCGCGAGGACGGCTGCGGGTGTCGACGCCGGTCGTCACCTACCACATCCTCATGCCCCTGATGCCGGAGTTCACAGCGCTCTATCCGGAGATCGAGCTCGACTTCGATTTCAACGACCGGTTGGTCGACCTGGTGGAGGAAGGGGTCGATGTCGCCATCCGCAGCGGCGATCTGCCGGATTCCCGGCTGATGTCGCGGGTGTTCTGCTCTTTCCGCCAGATGTTGTTCGCTTCGCCCGCTTATCTCGAGCGTCACGGCACGCCGCAGAAGCTGCGCGATCTCGATGGCCATCTCGCCATCCGCTACCGCTTTCTCAACAGCGGCAGGATGCTGGAATGGCCCTTGATCCTGCCGCCGGACGAGCCCGAACCGCGCACGCGCATCATCTTCACCTGCAACAATATGGAAGCCATGCGCGGCGCCACGCTCGGCGGGCTCGGCATCGGCGTCATGCCGGACTTCCTGGTGCGCGATGCCGTCGAGGCCGGAACATTGCGGACCGTGCTGCCGGATCACGTCGGCGGGCCGCGAAACTTCAACATGATCTGGCCGTCCAACCGGCATCTCTCGCCGAAGGTTCGCGTCTTCGTGGACTTCATGCAGGCCCGGCTCAGCGGGGTGTGAGCAAAAGTTCGCGGTAAAAAATAACGGTCTTGTCGGATCGGCAGGTCTTCCTTCGTCCTTGGGGCATCAGGCCGCGAAGAGGCCTCGGAGGAGAACGTCATGTCCAAGATTTCGCCGTGCCTGTGGTTTGCGGGAGAGGCCGAGGAGGCCGCCAATTTCTATGTGTCGCTGCTGCCGGATTCGCGCATCGACCATGTGCAGCGCAACGTCGCCGATGGTCCGGGCGGCAAGGCCGGCACGGTGCTGATGGTCCGCTTCACCTTGGCGGGCGAGAGCTATCTCGCCCTCAATGGCGGCGAAAAATGCGACTATAATCACGCCGTCTCCTTCCACATCGACTGCGCCGACCAGGCCGAGATCGACCGGCTGTGGGCGACGCTGGGCGAGAAGGGCGAACTGATCCATTGCGGCTGGCTCAAGGACCGCTATGGCGTGCACTGGCAGATCGTGCCCTCGATCCTGCCCACGCTGCTGGCCGATCCCGACCAGGCCAAGGCGCAGCGCGCCATGGCCGCCGTGCTCGGGGCGATCAAGTTCGACATCGCGGCGCTGCAGAAGGCCTATGAAGGGGTGTGAGACCGGGTGCATAACCCAGGTTGCATGACGGTAACGTTTCCTGGGACCGCCAGCATCTTGCTGGCTCTTGGAGGGGCGGCCTGTGCAGGCGAAAAAGCCAGCAGGATGCTGGCGGTCCCAGGGGTAGTCCTGAACTCGCCGTGCCGGTCAGCGCCTTGGAGATCTGGTGTTAGCGGGCGGCGATTGCGGTTCCCCGCATGGGCTGGTGCGAAGGTGTCCGGCACGCGGCCGCCTTGCCTGGATTGGAGGCTGCAACGCCCGCAACATGGCCGGGTGCCGGTGGCGGTTCCAGCGGCAAATCGGCCAGTTCCCGCAGGGACATGGCCTGCAGGCTGGGATGGTCGAGCGGCTCCAGGCTGCGGGCTGGCGTCAGCGGCTTGTGTGTCCAGTGCTGCTTAAGGGGCTTGAGTATCCTGGCAGTCAGCATGTTGACGATATCCTTGAATTACTGCCGCCGAATCTCCGATAAAGGGGGCGGAAAAAAAATGGAGTTTTGCGCGGGCATGCTATAGAAAAACTATATGGAAAGCCTGCTGCGATATCAGCTCGGCGCTCTCAGGGCGGTCGAGGCTGCCGGACGCCTGGGCTCGATGGCGAAGGCCGCCGAAGAGCTTGGCGTCACCGTGGGCGCCGTCAGCCAGCAGGTGCTCAAGGCCGAGCAGCGATTGGGCCGGCCGATCTTCACGCGCGGGCCGAAGGGGCTCGTGCCGACACCGCTCGGTCAATCCCTGCTCGCGGGCCTCACCCGCGGTTTCCGGGAGATCTCGCAGGCATTGACCACGGCCGAGGCGCGGGCCGAGCATGTGCTGACGGTGACGGTCGCGCCGGTTCTCGCCGCCAAATGGCTGGTGCCGCGCCTGCATCGCTTCCATGAGGCGCATCCGGGCCTGCAGCTGCGCATCGATGCCTCGGTCGAGCGGGTGGATTTCGATACCTCGGACGTCGATGTCGGCGTGCGCGTCGGCGCCGGGCCCTGGCCGGGCGTGCGGGCCGATTACCTCATGGATCAGAGCCTGTTCCCGCTCTGCTCGCCCGCACTTGCGGCTGGTATTCGGGACATCGAGGACCTGGTCAGGTTGCCGGCCATCATCGACTACAATTCGCCCGAGAGCTGGCCGATCTGGTTGGCCGCCTATGGCAAGTCGGACCTGTCGCTCGCGGCCGGTCCGGCCTTTTCGGATGCGGCGCTCTGCCTGGATGCAGCGATCGCCGGCCAGGGCGTCTCGATCGGTTGGCAGACCCTGGCCCAGGATGCGCTGCGCGACGGGCGCCTGGTCGCGCCTTTCCCGCGCCCGGTTCAAACCGGCTTGGCCTATTGGCTGGTGAGTTCGGCGCGGCGCAAGCCTTCAGCCAAGGTAAAGGCTTTCGAGACCTGGCTGCGAGCGGAGCTGGCCGATGTCGGGGCCGGGCCTCCTGGAGCAAAGCGTGTTCAGGACTGAACGCTTTTTTGCTCTTGCCCTTTGTTTCGACGCGTCTTTGCGATTCCAGACGACTCCGTCAAATCGCAAAACGCTATAGCGAGGCGCCGAGATAGGCCAGCGTCGCCGCTGCGCCGAGAGCGGTGCGGACGGCGTGCAGCCAGCCCCAGCGCAGGATGAGCCGGCGCGTCTGCGCGCCCGCCTCATTGTTCGGCGTTGCCTCCAGGAGCCGGTTGGTCGGCATGATGCCCAAGAGCGTATAGGGCCAGTTCGCCAGCATCAGCACCGCCCCTACCAGCCAGAGCCAACTGCCGGCGAGCCAGGCGGTGGCGATGCCGGCAAGACCGGAGGCAACGGCGAGGCTGGCCTGCATGGCAAGGCCGCGCGCATAGCTCGGCTTCCATTGCGCCAGCAGGGAGGCGTCGTCGAGGGCGAGCCGAGCCGGCTGCTCGGCGATGTTGATATAGAAGGCTGCGCCGGCGAAGAGGGCTGCGAGGATGAGGGCAATCTGACCGATCAGCATGGATCTGCTCCAATTTGACAATATGTTGTCGAATTGGATATATATTGTCAATGAATGAATCGAATCCCGCCCTGGTCGGCGAAGGCGTCACGGCCCTCATCCTCGAAGTCTTCCGCCTGAACGGACGCCTGCTCGCGGCCGGCGACCGGCTGGTGGCCGGGCTGGGCCTGAGCAGTGCGCGCTGGCAGGTGCTGGGCGCCATTGCGCTGGCCGGTACCCCGCAGCCCGTGGCCCATCTTGCCCGTTCCATGGGGCTCAACCGACAGGGCGTGCAGCGTATCGTCAACGAACTGGCGGACGAGGACATTCTCGCCTTCCGCGACAATCCCCATCATCGCCGGGCCAAATTGGTGGTGATGACGGCAAAGGGGAGGGCTGCCTATGAAGCCGCGAACCAACTGCAGAAGCCCTGGGTGGACGCCCTTTCGCGGGGATTGGCAGTTGAAGACGTGACGGCTTGCCTGCGCCTGATCGAAACCCTGCGTGTTCGGTTGGAAGCAGAGGCCGATCCGGAGTAGCGGAGGGGCCACGGGATGGCGACGAGAAGTGGCAGGCATCCGATGCGCTGCGGCGACAAGGATGGCGAAACATATGCTCTACCGTTGAGCTACGGGCCCAAAGGGCGTGTCGTCGGTTATGGTTTCGGGTTTGACGGGCGCGATTTTGACCGAGGAGAAGGAGGGTGAGGACGCAAGCCTTTCGGCTTGCTACGATACCCGACGTGCTCATCGGTCAAAAGCGCCCCGCCGCTGAAGGCGGTGAGGTGAAAAATGGCCATCTGCAGCGTCGCTTCGCTTGCCAAGACGCAAGTCTTGGCAGCGCTAGCTCCTCCCATCTAGCCATTTTTGACCTCATCAGACTCCAAACCGTAACCGGCGACACGCCCTTTTGGTGGACCCGACGGGACTCGAACCCGCATCACGTGGGGAATAGCCATGTAGTTCCGCCGGCATTCGCCGCAACGTTCCAAATCAGGCCGGGCAGGCGCGGCGACGAAAGGTGATGAAACTTCTACACCCGCGCGGGACCTTTCGGCCTGGCGCAAGGCTCTGGGTTCGAACCAGGAGGACCATGTAGTTCCATCGGCATTCGCCGCTCTGCTCGGTGTCGTCAAAGGGCCACGGCGACGAAGGTGATGAGAACGGGCTCCCGATAACGGTGAGTCGGGTGCAGTTCGCCGCTGCAGCGCCCCGGTGTTGCTGTATTCCCATCGGCATTCGCCGTGACGTGTCGAAATTCCTTTCAGTCGAGTGCGGCGACGAGGTTCGAGGGGGACGATTGCTGAGCTACCGCTTGCGCGGGGCGCCATCGAAAACGCCGACCTCCCCTTCGGATGAAAGGGCGCTCTAACCTGTAGTCCCGCCGGCATTCGCCGCTGATTGCAAAGAGCCATGATCGAGCCACGGCGACGAGAGTGATGAAACATCCTGCTCTATCCACTGAGCTACAGGCCTTGCGGCCTGGCGGGAATTGAACCCGCGACCTGGAGCGTGAAGGCTGTAGTTCCATCGGCATTCGCCGTGTCCGTATGAAATCTCCTGATGATAAGCGCCACGGCAACAAGAATGACGAAACGTTACCGCCTTGCGGCGGTCCGTGCTCTAACCATCTGAGCTATGCAGCTTGCGCCGCAGCGGGATTCGAACCCGCGACCCCGGGATTCAAAGTCTGTAGTTCCGTCGGCATTTGCCGTGCCTTTGGTTCCGGCCGGCAGCATGAAGCCGCCGGCTGGAAATCGTGTCGTATCAGAGCTCGATCTTCTCGATCTCGTCGACCCAATGCTCGGCGCCCATCTCGCCCTTGGTGAAGGCCGCGATGGTGTCGAACACCGCATCCGAGAAGCCGCCGATGTTCATCACATCGGCGCGCTCCTGCGCCTGGGTGGTCGTGTAGGGCTGGATGTCCAGGCAGACGAGCTTGGCACCGGGGTTGCTGGTCTTCACCCGCTCCCACTGCTTCATCATCTGCGTGGCCTCGCCGCCCCGGCGCGCATCGATCCAGGACTGGTTGTCCGAGACGAAGATCACCAGATCCACCTTGGCCTTCTCGTTCGCCAGCTTCTCCAGCGGCGCCGAGCAGTTTGTGCCGCCACCACCGATGGAGGCGAGCTTGCGGGCATTGGTCATCACCGTGTCGCGCGGCTCGAGGTCCACGCGGACCACGGTCTGCTCGAACGGGATCACCCGGGCCGACGGATTGGCCCGGAGCACCGAAGCCGCCACCAGGCCGGCCACGTCGATGCAGCGCACCTGCGTGGTCGCGCCCGGACGATAGCCGGTGACCGGCGAGGACATCGAACCCGACACGTCCGGGCAGACGACCACGCGGCCCTCGATCGCGAGCACGTTGGCGACCGCGGTTTCCATCGCATCGTGCAGCGCCTCGCGCACGACGGGCGGGATGTCCTGCCCGGCCTGCGCATAGGCCATCATCAGCTGATACGGGAACACCCGTGCCCGCTTGATGGCCTCGCGGTCGGCAAGCCGCGCGGCAAGCTTCTCGGCGAAACCCTCCACCTCGAACACGCCGTGGCGCGCGAAGGTGGCGAGATTCATCCGCAGCATCTGCCAGCCGGCCTTGTCGGCGATGGCTACCCAGTGCTGCCGGGTGAGCGGCAGCGCCGTCAGCATCTGGAACGGCACCGCCGGTACCGGCAGCGTCGGATCCTGCTTGAAGGCCTCGAACGCCCGGGCGATGTCAGGCAGCGCCTCCACATCGTAGGGTCGCCCGATCAACCAGGCATAGAGCGCCTCGCGCGCCTTGTCGGCGGGCTTGGGGTGGACCATCTTGATTACATCCGCGAGCGAGGGCGCGTTGCCGACGCTGGCGCGCATGATCTCGATGTCCGAGGCGGTCTCGAGCCAGGCCTGGACCAGCTTCTTCGGCCGGGTCCCCAGGGACTTACGGCCGACAGCGCCCGAACGCATGACCTGCACGAAATTGCGCAGCATCTTGCCATTATCGACCACGCGCGGGAACGCCTTGGCGAAATCGCCCGTCTGCAGCATCGAGAGATAGGCGAGCAGCAAGGCCGGCATATCCTTCATGTGGCCGCGCTGGCGGGCATAGATCGCCGCCTTGGCGATGAACGCGCTCTCCACCTCGCAGACCACCTTGAGCGTCTCGTCGAGCTGCGCCGTGGCGCTCGCATAGAAGGTGCGGTTCAGCGTGCCGGTGACGGCGAGCTGGGCCAGCGCGTGGCGCGGGGTGAACTCATAGGCCGGGGCACCGTGCTTGTTGGCGGTATTGGTCTTCGGCAGCATCTTCCCCACAAAGGAGGCAAACAGCGACTTATTTGCCATGGCAATCATCCTCGTTTGTTACGGGGATCTGATTGCAGGGAGCGTGCCAGGTTGAGGGTGTGTGTGAAATTATTTTATAAGATATTGATTTTGAACGGTAAAAAAAATCCAGCGAGCCTGGTGGGAATTTCTTGAACGGAAGGCTTGAGTTCAAAATTTAGATTTTTCGATAATAAAATATCCCATGATATAGATTACGGGGCGATGGGTCGTTCCTGGGATCGCAGGCTTCCAGCCTGCTCTTTCCTGAAAACACTGCGTTTCCAAGAGCAGGCTGGAAGCCTGCGATCCCAGGGGAGTCTCTATGAAAAAGCGTGTTGCCATCGGTTTTCTCGGCGTCAGCCTCGACAGCGGCAAGCGCGACAAGCGTTGGGAGCGCTGGCGGCCGACCGTGGCGCTCTGCCAGCAGGGCGATCTGCCGATCGACCGCCTCGAACTGATCCACGACATCAGGGCGACGTCGCTGGCCGAGCGGATCGTGGGCGACATCGCGGTGATCTCGCCGGGCACGCAAGTGGTCAGGCACATCATGAATCTCGCCGATGCCTGGGATTTCCAGGAGGTCTATGGCGCCCTCTACGATTTCGCCAGGGCCTATCCCTTCGATGTCGAGGAAGAGGATTATCTCGTCAACATCACCACCGGCACCCATGTCGCCCAGATCTGCTGGTTCCTCTTGACCGAGGCCCATTACGTGCCCGGCAAACTGATTCAGCTTTCGCCGCCCAAGCGCCAGGGCGAAGGCGTTGCCGGTTCCTATTCGATCGTGGATCTCGATCTCTCGCGCTACGATGCCATCGCCAGCCGTTTCAGGGCGGAGACGCATGAGGCGACCTCCTTCCTCAAATCCGGCATTCCGACCCGCAACACCGCCTTCAATGCCATGATCGACCAGATCGAGCGAGTGGCGATGCGCTCCCGCGCGCCGGTGCTGCTGACCGGGCCGACCGGGGCCGGCAAGTCGCTGCTGGCCCGCCGCATCTTCGAGCTCAAGCAGGCGCGGCGCCAGCTCACGGGCGATTTCGTCGAGGTCAACTGCGCGACCTTGCGCGGCGACCATACGATGTCGGCCCTGTTCGGCCATGTCCGCGGTGCCTTCACCGGCGCTCAGACCGACAGGGCCGGGCTCCTGCGGGCGGCCGATGGCGGATTGCTGTTCATGGACGAGATCGGCGAGCTCGGCCTCGACGAGCAGGCCATGATCCTCCGGGCCATCGAGGAGAAGCGCTTTCTGCCGGTCGGCGCCGACAAGGAGGCGGCCAGCGATTTCCAGCTGATCGCCGGCACCAATCGCGACCTGTCGGTGGATGTGCGTTCGGGCAAGTTCCGCGAGGACCTGCTGGCGCGCCTCAACCTGTGGACCTTCGAATTGCCGGGCCTGGCCGCGCGCCGCGAGGACATCGAGCCCAATCTCGACTTCGAGCTCACCCGCTATGCCGAGCGCGAGGGGGAAAACATCGCCTTCAACCGCGAAGCCCGCACCCGCTACCTCAGCTTCGCCACTGCGCCGGAAGCGCGCTGGACCGCCAACTTCCGCGATCTCTCAGCTTCAGTCACCCGCATGGCGACCCTGGCACCCGGCGGGCGCATCACCGAGGATGGGGTTGCCGAGGAAATCGCCCGCCTCGTCAGGCACTGGCGAGCCGGCGACGTCGAGGGGGCGGACAGGCTGCTCGCCGATTTCCTCGGCGAGGAGCGTGTTGCCGGCATCGACCGTTTCGACCAGGTGCAGCTGGCCGAGGTGATCCGTGTTTGCCGCGCCAGTTCGTCCCTCAGTGCGGCCGGACGGGTGCTGTTCGCGGCATCGCGCCAAGCCAAGGCCAGCTCGAACGATGCCGATCGCCTGCGCAAATATCTGACGCGCTTCGAGCTGGATTGGGAGGCGGTGAGGCAGGGCTGAGTGCCGCTGCCATCCGGCAAGCAATGTACTTATTTGCTGGCTATTTAAATCCAGGGCAAATGCCCAGGTGTGAACGCTTATTTGCTCCAACTCTTTGGCGGGACGCGTCTTTGCGATTCTTGGTGATTCCGGGAAATACCAAAACGCCATGGGACTGCAGTTGCATAGAGGAACGCTGGATAGGCTGACACTCCAAATCCCTTCGTGCGAAAAACGCGACTGTCGTGTTAGGCCGCTGGGCGCGCGCGCCGGGTTCTGCTTGAGAGAGCGGCGGTGATCAGCGTGGCGGCCGCCTTGCCGGCAGCCTCCATATAGTCGGGGTCGCGATGCAGCAGGACGACGGCAAAGCTGCCGTCGAGCAGCAGCACGACCTGCCGAGCCAGCAGGGCCGCGTCGCCGAGCCCTCCATTTTCCAGTTCGAGCCGCAGCCAGGCTTCGAAGCTCTTCTTATGGGCAGCTCCGATCTTGATGGCGGGGTGCCCCGGCAGGTCGGCAAGTTCGGCGGCGGTGCGCAGGAAGCCACAACCCTTCCAGCGCGGATGACGGGCTGCCACGGCGAGGTTGCGGAAGATCGCCTCGATCTTGGCCGCGATATCCCCCTGCGCCTCCCCGAACCAGCGCCGGAACAGGGCGAGGTTGGGCTGGTCGCGGGCCGCCAGATAGGCGGCGATCAGGTCGTCCTTGCTGGTGAAATGATAATAGAGCGTACGCTTGGTGACACCGGCCTTGGCGGCAACCGCGTCGACGCCGACATTGCGGATGCCCTTGTCGTAGAACAGGCGCGCTGCCGCCGAAACGATACGCTCGCGCGTGGTGGTCGCAGGCTCGGACATGGCTTGCCCTCAATGTATACTGACAAGTGAGTATAGTCGTTGCCGCGGGGCATGCTATCCCTTCATGCGGAGTGAGGACTGTCGATGGCGATGGACATGACACCGGCCGCGCCGGTCGAGATCACCTGCGGGGATGGAGTCGTTCTCGCCGGCCATCTCTGGCCGGCGGAAGGCGGAGGGGGAGCGGGCACGGTCGTCATCAATGCTGCGACAGGTGTGCTTGCCCGCTATTATCACCGCTATGCCCGTTTCCTCGCCGAGCAGGGCTTCGATGCCATTACCTATGACTATCGCGGCATCGGCCTGTCGCGCCCCGCGGATCTGAGGCGCTGCGGCTATCGCTGGAGCGAGTGGGGAACGCGCGATTTCGAGGCCGTGCTGGGCTTTGCCCGGCAGCGCCGGCCCGACGGGCCCCTCTTCGTGGTCGGTCATAGCATCGGCGGTTTCCTGCCGGGACTTGCCGGCAACGCCCGCTGGATCGACCGCATGCTGACCATCGGCGCCCAATATGCCTACTGGCCCGATTATGCGCGCAGTCGTCGCCTCGGGCTGGTCTGGCGCTGGCATGTGCTCATGCCCCTGTTTACGGCGATATTCGGCTATTTTCCGGGCCGGCGGCTGGGCTGGCTGGAGGACCTGCCGGCCGGTGTCGCCCTGGAATGGAGTTTCCGCGGCAGGCATGCCGAGAGCAGCCATCCGCGCCGGGAGCGGGCGGAGATCCTCGCGCGTTTTGCCGCCGTCTCCGCACCGATCCTGGCGGTGACCATGTCCGACGACGAGTTCGGCACGGTGCCGGCCATCCGGCGTGCGCTGGCCTATTACCGGTCGAGCTCGGCGACCGCGGTGCGCCTGAAGCCGCAGGACTACGACTTGGCCGAGATCGGTCATTTCAGCCTGTTCCATGACCGGCACCGGGCCGGTTTCTGGCAGGATACGCTCGCCTGGCTGAGGGACGGGGTGAACCCCTGGCCGCACCGCCGTTTCGAGACGGCGGAATGAGTCGGGATCTATCAGTGTCGCCCCAGTGGCAGAAAGCGGCGCCTATTGCGGCGAGGCGGCGCCCTCGCAGGCCAGGCCGATCTGGTCCTTCAGTTCCTGGGCCTCGCGCGGGTCCTCCTTGGCCAGCAGGACGCAGGTGGTGAAATTGCCCTGCAGCTTGCCGTCGCGATAATAGCCCCAGTCCCGGATCCGGCTCCTGAGGAAGGTGAGCTGCTGGCCGAACGCCACATTGCCCACCAGTTCCGGGCGGTTGTTGACCTTGCCGGTAAAGCGGTCACCCCGATGGCTGACCTCGTTGAGCCAGAAATATTCGGTCTGTGTGCCCTGTACGATCGGCACCTTTACGACAAAGCCGCTGGCGCCGCTGACCTTGCCGTCCAGGGCGTCGATGAAATCGGGCAGACTGTCCTGGGCCTTGGCGAAGGCGGCCTTCATGGCAGGATCGTCGTCCCTGGCCTTGAAGGTCGCGTCGCGGCCGGCCTTCTGGGTCACGGTTTCGGCACTGGCCGCGGACAGGCCCAGAAAGGCCAGGCTCGTCAGGGCGAGGAGGAGGGCTCTCGTCATCGGCGGCTCCGATTGCTAGAGCAAAACGCGTTCAGGCATGAACGCCTATTTTCTCTAGCTCTTCGTTCCGACGCGTCTTTGCGATTCGAGGCGATTCCGTCAAATCGCAAAACGCTTTAGCGCCATCGTAGCGGCAGGACTGGCCGGACCGCAACGGGGGTGAGCTTCCCGGGATCGCAGGCGTCCTCGCCTGCATCTTGAGCCGCGTCGTTTCCAACAGCAGGCGAGGACGCCTGCGATCCAGGAAACCAGGCCGTGGTGACGCACTATCTTTGAAGCTTGGCCTCAGGAGGCCGCCAGCATTGCTGTGAAACGGCCCAAGGCCGGGGCATCGAAATTGCCCACGCCAGTGAGTTGGAGATCGATGGCGTAAGGCCGCAGCGCGGCGGCGGTCGGCAGGAGCGCCGGCTCCGTCAGCCCGAGAAAGCAAGGCAGGCCAGCCAGTTCGATCAGGCGCCGGCAGGCGCTCAGATCATCCCCGCTGCCGACATGCAGATGCAGGGCATCGGCGAGGGAGGCATAGGCCTCCACCAAGACCTCGGCATCCGTGCCTCCAGGATCGATGGACTGGATGATCTTGCGGCCACGGATGATGCGCTTGAGGCCGGGATATTCGCCGGCGGCGATGGGCCTGGCCAGGCGAACGGCGAGCGCCGCCGAGGCGTCGACCTGCTGTGCCACGGTGCCGGCCGTCAGCGCGGGCGTGATCAGGACCGGCGTGACCGCCGGCGGCAGGCCGAGCGCGATCGCCGCCAGCATTTCGCTGCCTTCCGGGCCCGCCTGCGGAAAGGCGGTGGGGTCGAGCCCGATGGCATCGGCGCCCGCCTCGACCGCCATGCCGGCTTGCTCGCGGGAGGCGATCCCGCTGATCATCAGGCGAAGGCGGGGCACAGGCTCCGTCTCAGTCGATCGCTTCGCCGGGATAGGCGCCCCACAGATTGCTTTCCTGGATCCAGCCGTCGAAGCCCTCGCCCTGGATACGGCACCAGTTCGAGGCGCAATTCTTGATCGAGGCTTGCACGCCGGGCTGCAGCATGGCGACAGCCGTCGCCTTGGCGTCGGCGGTGGCATGGAGCGGCAGCGTCTGCTGCTTGGACCAGGGCGCGATCAGCGCCGTGCGCTTGCCCGAGAGCAGGTTCTGCAGCACCCAACCTTCGGAGCCGTCGGCGTCGCGGATGCGCCGCCAGTTCTCGAATTCGGCGATCACTTCCACCGGCAGGTTGGACTTCTGGTAGATGAAGGACACGGTCTGGTCGCGCGAGGGGCCCTGGCGCACATTCACCCTGTCGGGCTTCAGGCTGACGAAGCGAGGCATCGGCAGGCCGGAGACCGGGCCGAGCTGGTCCTTGCCGGCCTTGGGGTCCGGCAGCGAACCGGTGACGTCATCGGCAGGCTTGTCCGGGATGGCGGCCTTGCCTGCGCCGGCGATGAAGGCGGCCACGGTGGGATCGGCCAGCGTATCGGCGCTGATGCCATCGCTCGCCGCACCCGTCGGCTGCTTCAGCCGCTTGTGGTGAAGATAGTAGACCCCGCCGGCGACGATGAGGGCGCAGAAGGCACCGGCAAAACCGATCTTGGCAATGGGACTCAAACGGGGCGCTTCTTCTTCGTAATGGGACATGCCGGACCTCGACGCACACACTCGCCCGCAACCTCTCTCTGTTGCTGCGCCTGCCTGTCTGTTAGAGGAAGGACAGTGATGGGCTGCGGGCTTATCGGCGCAGTTTGTCTGAGGGCGGTGAACGCCGTCTTAAAGTTTGCGGGAGGTCGGCATGTCGTTACGAAAAAAACCGCGGGTCGTGGTCACGCGCCGCCTGCCGGACAGCGTGGAAACCCGCATGCGCGAACTGTTCGACGCGCAACTGAACCTGACCGACGAGAAGATGTCGCAGGAGGCCCTGATCGAAGCGGTGAAGACGGCCGACGTGCTGGTGCCCACCATCAATGATCGCGTCGACAAGGCCTTGATCGAGGCGGCCGGCAGCAACCTCAAGCTGATCGCCAATTTCGGCAATGGCGTCGACAATATCGACGTCGAGGCGGCGGTCGCCCGCAAGATCACCGTGACCAACACGCCCCGTGTCCTCACCGAGGACACCGCCGACATGACCATGGCGCTGATTCTCGCCGTGGCCCGGCGCGTGACCGAGGGGGCCAGGGTGATTCCCGAAGGTGACAATGCCTGGCCCGGCTGGTCGCCGACCTGGATGCTCGGGCGCCGCATCACCGGCAAGCGTCTCGGCATCATCGGCATGGGCCGCATCGGCCAGGCCCTGGCGCGCCGGGCCAAGGCCTTCGGCCTGCAGGTGCATTACCACAATCGCCATCATGTCGACCCCGCCGTCGAGGCCGAGCTGGAGGCGACCTATTGGGATTCACTCGACCAGATGCTGGCCCGCATGGACATCATCTCGGTCAATTGTCCGCACACGCCGGCGACCTATCACCTGCTCTCGGCCCGGCGGCTGAAGCTGCTCAAGCGCGAGGCCCTGGTGATCAACACGGCGCGCGGCGAGGTGATCGACGAAACCACGCTTGCCAAGATGCTCGATGCCGGCGAGATCGCCGGCGCCGGGCTCGATGTGTTCGAGCATGAACCGGCGGTCAATCCCCGCCTGGTCAAGCTCGCCAAGAGCGGGCGCGTGGTGCTGCTGCCGCATATGGGCTCGGCCACTATCGAAGGCCGAACCGACATGGGCGAGAAGGTCATCGTCAATATCCGTGCCTTCATGGATGGGCATAGTCCGCCGGACAAGGTCCTGCCGGAGATGCTGTGAAACCAGGTGGGTCGATCTCCAGATCGACCCATGCATGCGAGTTGGGGCGCTGTCATTCCCGGCGCTGCCGAAGGCAGCGGGAAGGGAATCCAGGGGCCACGAATGCGTCCCGCCGCTTCTGGATTCCCTTCCCCTCGCTGCGCTCGGCCGGGAATGACAGGTCGGACTTATGTAGATCGGTAGAAAGGGCACCCCCCAATGCGCGTTTATCTGGCCGGCCCCGAAGTCTTCCTGCCCAACGCCCGCGAGGTGCTCGACGCCAAGATCGAGCTCACCCGGCGCCATGGTTTTATCCCGGTCTCGCCCGGCGACCTGGAAATCCCGGCGCAGCCGACCAAGCGCGATTTCGGCCTCGCCATCAGCGCCGTCAATGAAAGGCTGATGCTGAGTGCCGATGCGATCATCGCCAATCTCACGCCCTTCCGCGGCATCGCCGCCGATACCGGCACGGTCTATGAGCTTGGCTTCATGTGCGCCCGCGGCTGTCCTGCCTTCGCCTTCTCCAATGTGGCCCAATCGCATTTCGAGCGGCTGCAGATCTATTACGACGGCCGGATCGCCGATGATGCGCAGGGCCGGCCGCGCGGCTCGGATGGCCTGGCGGTCGAGGATTTCGACATGGCCGAGAACCTGATGCTCGACGGTGGCATCGAGGCACGCGGCGGCGCCTTCGTCACGCGTACGGCGGCGCCGGGCCGGCTCTTCGAGGATCTTGCCGCCTTCGAGGAATGCCTCGAAATCGCCGCCGGGCGGCTGCTCCGGGACGGCAAGCCGTCTTCTTCGTCATAGGCGATCGGCATGGGCAGGCGAGGCCAGTTCGTCGCATGGCGGGGCCGCCTGCCCGGAATGGATGCGGTGATGGCCGAAAGCAGCCATCATTTTCCGCGTCACATGCATGACCAATATGGCATCGGGCTGATCGATCGCGGCAGCCAGAAGTCGGCCAGCGGGCGCGGTCCGGTCGAGGCTGGCGCAGGAGACGTCATCACGGTCAATCCCGGCGAGGTGCATGATGGCAGCCCCATCGGCGATCACGGCCGGGCCTGGCGCATGCTCTATTTCGATCCAGCCCTGATGCGAGAGGCGATCGGGGATATACGTGAAGGCGGGAGCGCCACCTTCGAGATCGCCGAGCCGGTGGTGCATGACAGCCGGGTCGCCGGCCTCTTCGCCAGCCTGTTCCAAAGCCTTACCGGGGATGTGACAGATGTCGACGGCCTCCGCCGCGAAGAGGCCTTGCTGATGTTGCTGGCGCATATTCCGGGGGCGGCCGCGGAGCGTTCCGCCATCCTTCCCGCCATCGGACTTGCCCGTGAACATATCGACAGCGATCCAATCGCGCCCGTAACCCTCTCTGATCTGGCGGGGATGACGGGCCTGAGCCGCTTCCAGGTGGTGCGCGGCTTCGCCCGTGCAACCGGTATGACGGCATATGCCTATGTGATGCAACGCCGGCTGCAACTGTCGCGACGCCATATTGCGGGAGGCATGGCGCTCGCCGAAGCCGCTGCGGCGGGCGGCTTTGCCGACCAGAGCCACATGACACGGCTGTTCGTGCGCAGCTACGGCATTTCGCCTGGTGCCTATGCGGCGGCACGGGTCTCCTGAACCGGGCTTCGCTCGCTGCAATTGTGTTCAAGACGGATCTGCCGTCGTCGGGGCATCCCTGTGTTTTTCACGGGAGCCGCTGCATGTCCCTCGACTATCTCGTCACCGCCCTCGTCATCATCCTTCTGCCCGGCACCGGCGTGCTCTACACGCTGGCACTCGGCCTGAGCCAGGGCTGGCGGGCCAGCGCCCTGGCCGCCTTCGGTTGCACGCTCGGCATCCTGCCTCATCTTGCTGCCGCCATTGTCGGCCTGGCGGCCCTGCTGCATGCCAGCGCCGTCGCCTTCCAGGTCCTGAGCTATCTCGGCGCCGCCTATCTTCTCTACATGGCCTGGAGCGTCTGGCGCGACGGCAGCACCCTGCAGTTGTCAGGCGAGCAGCAGCGCCTGCGGCCAGCGCGTATCATCCTGAAAGGCGTGGTCCTGAACATTCTCAATCCCAAATTGTCGCTGTTCTTCCTGGCCTTCCTGCCGCAGTTCGTTCCGCCCGCAGCGGAGTGGCCGATAGCCACCATGACCGAACTTTCCTTCTGGTTCATGGCCCTGACCTTCCTGGTCTTCCTCGGCTATGGCGCCTGCGCCTCGGCCGTCCGCAGCCAGGTGGCGCGGCGACCGGTCACGCTCATCTGGCTGCGGCGTGGCTTTGCCTTGGCTTTCGCCGGCCTGGGATTGAAGCTGGCTTTCTCGCGGTTGTGATGTCGGAAATACGCCGGCGCCGACGTCCTTGTTGCAGAGGATGCGATGTGCCGGAGGACCTGCCGATGACCGATAAGACCCGAATTGAACTGCTGAACATCAATCACCCCGGCAAGGCCTGGGCGGCGGATGCGGCCATGTACGCGGCGATGAAGGCCGCCATTCTGGCCTTGCTGCCGGATGGCAAGCCGGGCCTGACCGTGGCGCAGATCCAGGCCCGGGTGCCGGCCCTACTGCCGGAGAATCTCTATCCCGGCGGTGCCAAGGCGGGCTGGTGGGTCAAGGCCGTGCAGCTCGACCTCGAGGCGCGGAGTATCATCCGGCGCGAGAAGGTCTCGCCGCTACGTCTTCACAAGGCCTGACTCGTTTGAGAAAGGCCTCCTGGCCCTTCTCAAAAAAATACTTCGGCTCTTGTCAGAGCAGTCCGTTTTCCTGGGCCAACACGCGCAGATTGGTCTGCGGGCGGGCTCCGACATGCTGGATCACCTCGGCGGCGGCCAGCGCGCCGAGCTTGAGCGAGGCCAGATGCGGCAGGCCGCGGGCAAGGCCGAACAGGAAGCCTGAGGCGAAGAGGTCGCCGGCGCCGGTGGTATCGACCAGCTTGTCGATCGGGAAGGCCGGCACGGAGACGCGCGTGCCGCCCTCGATCGCCAGCGCCCCGTCTTCCGAGCGGGTCACGATGGCGAGGCGGCAGTCCTTCTCGACCTGGGCGAGCGCCGTCTCGAAATCAGAGGTCTCGTAGAGCGACTTGATCTCCTGGGTGTTGGCGAACACGGTGTCGACCACGCCCGAGCGCATGAGGTGGAGGAACTCGCCGCGGAAACGGTCGACGCAGAAGGAGTCGGACAGGGTGATCGCCACGCGCCGTCCGGCCTTGTGGGCGATATCGGCGGCTTTCAGGAAGGCGTCCTTGGCATCCTGGGGATCCCACAGATAGCCTTCCATATAGGTGATGGCGGCGCCTCGCACGACATCCTCTTCGATGTCGGCCGGGCCGAGCAGATGGCAGGCGCCGAGATAGGTGTTCATCGTGCGCTCGCCATCGGGCGTGATGAAGATGAAGCTCTTGGCGGTGGAGGGACCCTCGGTCAGCGGCACCGTCTCGAAATGGGTGCCCTGGGCGCGCAGGTCGTGGGTGAAGACCTTGCCGGCTTCGTCCCGCTTCACCTTGCCGAAATAGGCGGTCTTGCCACCCAGGGAGGCGACGCCGACTGCCGTATTGGCGGCCGACCCGCCCGAGATCTCGATGCTCTGGCCCATGGCGGCGTAGAGGTGGTCGGCCCGTTCCTCGCTGGTGAGGATCATGGCGCCCTTGGCGAGGCCTTCGCGGACCAGGAAATCGTCTTCGGTCTGGGCAAAGACATCGACAATGGCGTTGCCGATGGTGAGAACGTCGAAACGAGGTTTCGCGCTGGAAGGGGATTTGGGCATGCAGTATCTCTGTTTTGCGCGCGCGGACTATAGCGATGTGCTGCGTTGCGGCAAGGAAGAGTTGCGACGCAACCAGTGCCGTCGCTGTCGTTCGGAGTTCTGATGGCCTTCCTGCGTAACGCTGCCTCGGTCGGATTCGCGACTCTCGCCTCCCGCATTCTCGGTTTCATCCGTGACACCATGGTGGCGGCGGCGCTCGGGGCCGGGCCTGTGGCCGATGCCTTCGTGGTCGCCTTCCGCCTGCCGAGCCTGATGCGCCGGCTGTTTGCCGAAGGTGCCGTCAACACGGCTTTCGTGCCTCTTCATGCCGATGCCGACCGGCGCGGTGAGGGCGAGGCCTTTTCCGACCAGGTCTTCACGCAGGTCGCCCTGGCGTTCTTCCTGGCCTCGGCCCTGGCCCTCGTGGCGATGCCGCTGCTGATCGAGCTGATTGCACCCGGTTTCGGCAAAGGCGGCGGCCGTGTCGATCTTGCGGTTGCCCTGTCGCGTATCACTTTCACCTATTGCCTGGCGACGGCTGTGATGGTGGTGGCTTCGGCCGTGCTCAACGTGCATGGCCGTTTCACGGTGGCGGCCTATGCACCGGCTCTCGTCAATGTCGTTACCATCGCCGCCCTGCTCGGCGCCCCCTTGCTGGCCCGGCTCGACCAGGAGGCTTTGGCGCGCCTGCTGGCCTGGTCGATCTTCGTCGGAGGCCTCGCCCAGGGTGGACTGGTTTTCTGGGCCCTCCATCGGGCCCGCCTGCGGCTGCGGCTGGTCAAGCCGCGTTGGACACCTGCAGTCCGGCGTTTCTTCCTGCTCGCATTGCCGGGGGTGCTGACGGCGGGGGCGACGCAGGTCAACGCCTTCATCGGCCTGATCGTGGCCTCCGCCGATCCCGGTGCCATCACCTGGCTCTATTATGCCGATCGCCTCTACCAGCTGCCGCTGGGCATCATCGCGGTGGCGCTCGGCAATGCCCTGCTGCCGGAACTCGCCCGAGCCAGCAGCCAGGAAGACCGGCAGGCCGAGAGTGGTACTCTCAGCCGCGCCGTCGAATTCGCGGCCTTTCTCAGCTTACCGGCAGCACTGGCCCTGATCGTGCTGGCCGGGCCCATTGTCTCCGTCCTGTTTGAGCGGGGTGCCTTCTCGGCGGGTGACAGCGCCGCCACGGCCTTGGCCCTGGCGGGTTTTGCCGCCGGCCTGCCGGCCTTTGCCGGGGCCAAGGTGCTGCAGCCTCTCTTTTTCGCGCGCGCCCGCATGCGGCTGCCCTTCATCATCGCGCTGATCGGCGCCGTGGCCGACGTGGCCCTGTCGCTCGCGCTCTTTCCGGTCTGGCGCCAGGTCGGCATTGCCGCCGCCGCGGCGGCCTCCGGCTGGATCAATCTCGTCCTGCTGGCCCTGTTGGCCTGGCAAAGCGGGCTGTTGCAACTCGACAGGCCCGCCTGCCGCCGACTGCCCCGGATCGTTGGCGCCGCCGTCCTGATGCTGGCCGCCGTTTATGGAGCGGCGGGGGCCGTGGAGAGCTGGCTGATCGCAGGGCAGCCCCTGGCGGTGCGCGTAGTGACCCTTGCACTCCTCTGCGGCGGCGGGCTGATTTTCTACCTGGGTGGTTGCCTGCTGCTGGGAGCCATCGATCGCAAGGCCGGACTGCGGGCGCTACTGGCAGGCCGTGCGCCGGAGGCCGGCGGATAACCATCGGCCTTCATTGCGAATTCGGCTGTCGAAGCGGCCCATCCTGTCACGATTTGAAGCCGGTGCGGTCGGCCGTAGTGATGGTCCTGATGACCTGGGCTGGAACGCCGGCGGCAATCACGTTCGGCGGGATGTCGCGCGTGACCACGCTGCCCGATCCGACGATGGCATTGTCGCCGATACTCACGCCCGGATTGATATGGACGCCGGCACCAACCCAGACCCGATTGCCGATTCGTACCGGCCTGGCCTGGCAGGCGCCGGCAGCACGCTCGATCGGATCGATGGCATGGTTGGCGGTGTAGATGCCGACCCGTGGCCCGAGCAGCACGTAATCCCCGATCTCGACGCTGGCGCCATCCAGGATTACGCAGTCGAAATTGGCGTAGAAGGAGCGTCCGATGCTGATGTTGAAGCCGAACTCGCAGCGAAAGCTTGGCTCGAACAGGGCGCCGGGGCCGACCGATTTCAACAGGCTGCGCAGAATGGCCTCGCGCGCTTCGGCCGGCTCGCCGATGCTGCGGTGATAGGCGCTGGTGAGTTCGACCGCCCTGGCACGAGCGGCGATCAGTTCAGGGGTAAGGTCGTTATACACGGCGCCGCTGAGCATCAGGGCGCGCTGGGCTTCCAGATCCACCGGGGCCTCCTGTCTTCGAGAAGTGCGGCTCAGCCGAACACCGGGCGCATGAAGCTGCGTTCATAGCGCACGATGCTGCGAACCTGCTTTTCCTCGGCCAGGATGGCCTGGCATTCCGGATCGACGGCCAGGCGCTGGCGATAATCCTCGTAGGCGGCAAGGCTGGGGAAGCTGAACAGCGCATAAGCAAGGTCGCTGGCGCCCTCATGCGGCAGGAAATAGCCGTGATGCGTGCCGCCCATGCGATTGACCACGGGAATCCAGGCCTTGGCATAGGCTTCGAAGGCATCGAGCTTCCAGGGATCGACGACATATTTCAGATAGCAGGTAATCACGGATGGCCTCGCAGCTATGGCGTTTCGCGATTTGACGGAGTCACCTCGAATCGCAAAGACGCGTCGAACCGAAGAGTTGGAGCAGCAAGCGTTCAGTCATGAACGCGCGTTGCTCTGGAGCATGGTGCCGGAAAGAGGGCGCCCGTTTCCTACAACATCGGATCCGATTCTGGATCAGGCCCGCCGCTGCCGCGCAGGCAGATCAATAGTCGACGCCGGTGAGGTAGAGCCCGTGCGGCGGCGCCAGCGCGGCGCAGCGGGTGCGGTCGCGGGCTTCCAGCACATCGACCAGATCCGCCTTGCTCCAGTCGCCGGAGCCGACCCGGCGCAGCGATCCCACCATGGAGCGGACCTGGTTGTGCAGGAAGGAGCGGGCCGTGGCGATGACATGGATCTCGTCGCCCACGCGCATCACGTCGAGGCGGTCGAGCGTCTTCATCGGGCTCTGGGCCTGGCAATCGGCCGAGCGGAAAGTGGTGAAGTCGTGGTGGCCGATGAGACCCTGCGCCGCATGATGCATGGCTTCGGCGTCCAGGGACTTGCGGATGTGCCAGGCGCGATGGCGCTCCAGCGCCAAGGGCGGGCGGCGGTCGATCAGCCGATAGAGATAGCGCCGGCCCCTGGCGGAGAAGCGCGCGTCGAAACTGTCGGGCATCTTCTCGACGCCGAGGACGGTGACATAGTCGTCCTGCAGGGTCAGGTGAGCGTTGAGCGCGTCGCGTACCCTGTCGGTGGTCCAGTCCTTGGCCAGCATCACCGAGGCGACCTGCCCCGTGGCATGCACGCCGGCGTCGGTACGGCCGGCACCCTGGATGCGCAGGGTCTGGCCGGTGAAGGCGAGGATCGCCTCCTCGATCGCCTGCTGCGCAGACCGACCATTGGCCTGCGCCTGCCAGCCGACATAGGGCGTGCCGTCATATTCGATCAGGAGCTTGTAACGCGGCATTCGGGTACTTCGTTGCTGAAGTCAGGCCTCTACGCCATCAGGGCGCGGGAGTCACGCAAGCCGCGTGCCCTGCACCAGCGGCGCGCCCTTGAGGAATTCGGCGGCACCCATCGGAGTCTTGCCGGCGCGCTGGACCTGGACGAGGCGGATGGCGCCACTGCCGCAGGCGACCGTCAATTCGTCGTCGAGCAACGTGCCTGCGACGCCATAGCCATCGGCAAGCTGTGCGTGCAACACCTTCACCCGCTGCGGGCCTTGGCCCCAATCGGCTTCGAACCAGGCACCCGGGAAGGGAGATAGACCACAAATGTGGTTATGGATTTCCTGGGCCGGGCGCGACCAGTCGATACGGGCCTCTGCCTTGTCGATCTTGCGGGCGTAGGTCACGCCCTCTTCGCTCTGGGCCGTGAAGGTGAGTGTGCCGCGCGAAAGGGCGCCGAGCGCCCGGGCCATCAGGTCGGCGCCGAGGAGGGAAAGGCGGTCATGCAGCTCGCCGGCCGTCATGTCCGGCTCGATTTCGATGCTGTCGGCCAGCGCGACCGGGCCGGTATCGAGGCCTTCCTCCATGCGCATCACCATCACGCCGGTCTTGGTGTCGCCGGCCATGATGGCGCGCTGGATCGGGGCGGCGCCGCGCCAGCGCGGCAGCAGTGAGGCATGCAGATTGAGGCAGCCTTCCGCCGGGGCCTCCAGGGCCGCCTTGGGCAGGATCAGGCCATAGGCGACCACCACGGCGACATCGGCGCCGAGGCCGGCGAAGGTGGCGATGGTTTCCTCGTCGCGGAAGCTCTTGGGCGTGAACACGGGTATGCCGAAGCCTTCGGCCAGTTTGTGCACCGGTGAAGGCGCCAGAGCCATACCGCGGCCGGCCGGCGCCGGCGGCCTCGTGTAGACGGCAACGACCTCATGACCCTGGTTGAGGATCTCGGCCAGCACCGGGCGAGCGAACTCCGGTGTGCCCATGAAAACGACGCGCAACGCCTCAGCCTTCCGCCGGGCGCGGAGCTTCGCGCTCGCGTTTCTCGCGCTTGAACTGCGGCAGTTCACCGGTCTTGACCGCCTTGGTGAACTTGCGGATCACCATGTCGCGCTTGAGCTTGGAGATGTGGTCGATGAACAATTCGCCGTTGAGGTGGTCGATCTCGTGCTGCAGGCAGGTCGCCATCAATCCATCGGCTTCGAGCTCGGCCTGCTTGCCCTCGCGGTCGATATAGGCGACGCGCACCGTGGCCGGCCGCTCGACATCGGCATAGTAGTCGGGGATGGAGAGGCACCCCTCCTCATAGACGCTGCGCTCGTCCGACGACCACACGATCTCCGGATTGATGAAGACATGCGGCTCCGGCGGCTCGTCTTCCTTGGCGAGGTCGATGACGACAAGGCGGCGCGGCACGGCGATCTGGATCGCCGCCAGGCCGATGCCGGGCGCGTCATACATGGTTTCCAGCATGTCGTCGGCGAGCTGGAGCAGCTCCGCATCGACGCGCTCGATCGGCGCGGAGACGAGGCGGAGCTTGGAGTCGGGCAGGATGATGATCGGTTTGATGGCCATGTCAGGCAGATAGGATGCCGCGCGCGAGGCGTCAATGCGAAAGCGGGTTGGAGACGCTCCTGGGACCGCCGGCATCCTGCCGGCCTTTGGAACCACCGCGCTTGCAGGAGAGGAAGAAGCCGGCAGGATGCCGGCGGTCCCAGGAGAAACGGTACGAAACGCCCTATTCGAGCACGGTCATCACCTGTCCGCGCCGTTCCGGGCTGAAACGGATGACGACGATGATGCAGATGGCGACGACGCCAGCAAAGAGGGCCAGCGCATAGCCATAGCTGCTGCCGGGCGCCTCGGCTATGCCGGCCTGGTAGGGGCCGCCATAGGACGCAGCGAGATTGCCGGCCTGATAGATGAAGCCGGGCAGCGTCGCCCGCACGGAGCCCGGGGAAAGTTCGTTGAGGTGCACTGGAATGACGCCCCAGGCGCCTTGCACCGAGATCTGCATGATGAAGGCGCCGATGGCGAGCATCGTGGGCGTCGTGCTGTAGGCCCATAGCGGCAGGGTGGGCAGGGCGATCAGGCAGGCGATGGTGATGGCGTTGACGCGTCCGATCCGCTCGGACAGGGACCCGAAGAGCAGGCCACCGGCGATCGCACCGAGATTGGCGACGATGGTGATCCAGCTCACCGTGTGGGCATCGAAGCCGTGCTGTTTCTTCAGGAAGGTCGGATAGAGATCCTGCGTGCCGTGGCTGAAGAAATTGAAGAACATCATCAGCACCACGGCATAGAGGGCGATGCCCCAATGGCGCTGCAGGGTTTCGCCGAGACTAGGCTTCGCCTGGTCCCGCGCCTCGGTGAAAGCCGGCGATTCCGGCACATGCGACCGGATGAAGAGCACGATCAGGGCGGGCAGGACGCTGAGCAGGAACATGGTGCGCCAGCCGACGACATGGCCGCCGATGGTCTGGCCATAGATCAATCCATAGACGATGGCCGCCAGCAGATAGCCGGCCGGATAGCCTGCCTGGAGCAGGCCCGACACCAGGCCGCGGGCCGATGGCGGGATCGATTCCATCGCAAGCGAGCTGCCAAGGCCCCATTCGCCGCCCATGGCGATGCCGAAGATGGCGCGCAGGATCAGGAATACCATGAGATTGGGCGAGAAGGCGGCCAGGGCGCCGATCACCGAATAGCTGACGATGTTGAGCATCAGGATCGGCTTGCGCCCGAAGCGGTCGGCCAGCCTGCCGAAGATGAAGGCACCGATGAAGCGGGTCGCCAGAGTGAAGAACAAGGCTTCGGAAACGGCGGGAACGCCGACCTGGAATTCGGCCGCGATATCCGTGAGCAGGAAGGTCAGGAGGAAGAAGTCGAAGGCGTCGAGTGTCCAGCCGAGAAAGGAGGCGAGGACGGTCTTCTTCTGTTGTGAACTGAGGGGCAAGCGATTTCTCCCTTATGGCCATCGGCCGGCCACAGGGAAGGGACAGTCATTTCCATTCCTGCAGCCGCTTTTGCTTGGATCGACGCAATGAACGTCGCCAAGGAAGCCCCCTGCCGGCCATAGAAGTCCTGAAATCGTCGAAGCGCCACAAAAATATGCTGATTCAACTGATGCGTGTATTTGGTTGGGCATGCCCGCCGTCGAAGTTGAAACGCTCGACGATCACGCCGTCGTCTTGTCCTCGAACAGGCAGATGTCACGGATCAGGCAGGTGGGACAGGCAGGCTTGATCGCCTTGCAGACATAGCGCCCATGCAGGATGAGCCAGTGATGGGCGTGACGGGCATAGGTCGCCGGCACCACTTTCTCCAGCCCCAGTTCCACTGCCAGCGGCGTCTTGCCGGGCGCGAGGCCGGTGCGGTTGGCGACCCGGAAGAGATGGGTGTCCACGGCGATGGTCGGCAGGCCGAAGGCGATGTTGAGCACGACATTGGCGGTCTTGCGGCCGACGCCCGGCAGCGTTTCGAGGATCTCGCGCGAGCGCGGTACCTCCCCGCCATGGTCTTCCACCAGCAGCCGCGAAAGGGCGATGACGTTCTTGGCCTTGGTGCGGAACAGGCCGATGGTCTTGATGTGACCGATCAGCGCTTCCTCGCCGAGATCGATCATCTTGGCCGGCGTGTCGGCGATGGCGAACAGCGCCTTGGTCGCCTTGTTGACGCCGACATCGGTGGCCTGGGCCGAGAGCACCACCGCCACCAGCAAGGTATAGGCATTGACGTAGTCGAGTTCACCCTTGGGTTCGGGCAGGGCTTGCGAAAACCGGCGGAAGATCTCGGTGATTTCAGCCTGCGGCAGGGCGGCGCGCTGGGTGCCGGCCGAGGCCGCGGCTGCGTTGGCCTTCGCCTTGGTCCGGCCTGCCGATTTTGTCGCAGGGGAGGCAACGGACAGGGCGGGCTTTTGAGTCTGGCGGCGGGGCATGAAAGGCTTATAGTGGGCGGCCATGCAAAGCGCCAACCCGAAAACGCCTCAAGAAGCGGTCCAAGAAGCGGTCCAAGAAGCGGTCTTGGAGGAGCCGGTCTTCGATGCCGTGCTCTATCCCCATCGCTCGCTCGGGCCGCGGGGCTTTCGCAACCTCCTCGTCGTGGTCGGCTGTGCCTCGACGCTGCTTTCCATCCCTTTCTACATGATGGGGGCTTGGCCCGTGGTCGGCTTCTTCGGGCTCGATGTCGGCCTGCTCTATGTGATGTTCAAGCTCAATTATCGCGGGGCGAGGCTGCGCGAACATGTGTTGCTTACGCCCATCAGGCTCTTGTTCTCGCGCATCGATCCCAAGGGGCAGCGCCGGGAATGGGTCTTCAACCCGCGCTGGGTGCGGCTGCAGCGCGACGAGCATGAGGAGTTCGGCGTGATGCGCCTGGCCCTGGTCCAGCGCGGCCGCGAGGTTGAAATCGCCCGTTTCCTGGGGGCCTCCGAGAAGGGCGAATTTGCCGACGCCTTTACCCGGGCTCTCAACAAGGCGCGGCGTGTCTGACGGCCTTGTCGTAGCTTTCGGGTGGGAAGCCCGGTGAAGCAGGTCTATCCAGGGCACAAGTGATGATGCCTGGAGACATCCGATGTCGATAACCCTGCCTGATTTTGCCGAGGTGCCGCTCGCTTCGCCGCTCGCCAATTCCCCCGAGGACTATGATCGCATCCGCAAGGCGGTCGCCTATATCACCAGGAAGGCGCAGCACCAGCCTTCGCTCGAGGACATTGCCGGCCATGTCGGCCTGTCGGTCTCGCATTTCCACCATCTCTTCCGGCGCTGGGCCGGCATCACGCCCAAGGATTTCCTGGCGGCGGTGACGCTCGACCGGGCCCGCGACCTCCTGCGCGATTCCGCCTCGATCCTGGATGCCACCTACGAGCTCGGCCTGTCGGGTCCGGCGCGCTTGCACGATCTGTTCGTGACCCATGAGGCGATGACGCCAGGCTCGTTCAAGACGGGCGGGGCGGGCCTCACCATTTCATATGGCTTCCATCCCTCGCCCTTCGGCACGGCGCTGGTGATGGTGGCACCGCTGGGCCTGGCCGGAGTCGCCTTCGCCGATCCGGGCGAGGAGGCCGTTGCATTGGCCGACATGCGCAAGCGCTGGCCCAATGCGGAGCTGCGCGAGGATTCGATGGTGACGGCCCCCTATGCCGGCCGCATCTTCGATCCGAGCCGGTGGCAGGCCGACAGGCCGCTCAACGTGGTGATGATCGGCACCGATTTCGAAGTCCGCGTCTGGCGCACCTTGCTGAAGATCCCGATGGGGCGGGCCACCACCTATGGCAATATCGCCAGCCATATCGGCAATCCCAAGGCCTCGCGCGCCGTGGGGGCCGCGGTGGGCAGGAATCCGCTGTCCTTCGTGGTGCCCTGCCACCGTGTCATCGGCTGTTCCGGCGAATTGACCGGCTATCACTGGGGCCTCACCCGCAAGCAGGCCATGCTGGGCTGGGAAGGCGGACGGGTGCGCAGCGGGACGGCGTAAGATAAGGAGAGCGCGGACATCTCAGCGACTTGAAGACATGTCGCGATGTCCGCTCTTCCTTTCCGGAAACGTTGCGGTTCCAAGAGCGGACAGGATGTCCGCGCTCCAAGGCCTACGCCAGGCTGCTACGGCCGATCTGGTCGATGCGCTCCACGCCGGTCAGCGTCATCGCCACCCGCATCTCCTTGGCGATGATGTCGAGCAGGTTCTCGACGCCGGCCTGGCCGGCGCTCGCCAGAGCATAGGCGAAGGCACGGCCGAGCATGACGCCCTTGGCCCCCAGGGCCAGCATGCGCACCACGTCGAGGCCGGAGCGCACGCCGGAATCGGCGAGCACGGTCAGCTTGTCGCCGACGGCGTCGGCGATCGCCGGCAAGGCCCTCGCGCTGGAGAGCACGCCGTCGAGCTGGCGTCCGCCATGGTTGGAGACCACGATGCCGTCGGCGCCGAAGGCGACGGCATCACGCGCATCCTCGGGGTCGAGAATGCCCTTGATGATCATCGGTCCCTTCCAGAATTCGCGGATCCATTCGAGATCCGACCAACAGATCGAGGGATCGAAATTCTTGGCGAGCCAGCCGATATAGTCGGCCAGGCCTGTGGGCTTGCCGAGATAGCGCGAGACATTGCCGAGGTCGTGCGGCTTGCCCATCAGCCCGACATCGAGGGCCCATTGCGGCTTGAACATCGACTGCAGGATGCGGCGCTGCGGGCCGAACGGGCCCGACATGCCCGAATGCGGATCGCGATAGCGGGCGCCCGGGGTGGGCATGTCGACGGTGAAGACCAGCGTGGTGATGCCGGCGGCCTGGGCGCGCTCCAGGGCGTTCTTCATGAAGCCGCGGTCGCGCAGCACGTAGAGCTGGAACCAGATCGGGGCGGGGCTGGCCGGCACCACCTCCTCGATCGGGCAGATCGAGACGGTGGAGAGCGTCATAGCGATGCCTTTGGCAGCCGCGGCCTTGGCTACCTGCACCTCGCCGCGGCGGGCCAGCATGCCGGTGATGCCGACGGGGGCGAGGATCACCGGCATGGCGAATTTGCGCCCGAAGATCTCGGTCTCCAGGCTCAGCTTGTCGACATTCTTGAGAATGCGCTGCCTGAGGCTGATCCCTTCGAGATCGCTGACATTGGCCCGCAGCGTGTGCTCGGCATAGGCGCCGCCATCGACATAGTCGAACATGAAGCGCGGCAGCTTGCGCATGGCGGCGGCGCGATAGTCGGAGGGGGAGGCAATGATCATGGGAACGCAGGAAGCCGTAAGGAGATCGTTTCTCTCCGTTTAAGCATTATTGGAGGGGATGGCTATGCCTTCCCCTTCATTTTGTAAGACAAGTGCGCCGGAGCGCGCTTGCTTGCTGGAACCTCAGCCCTTCAGTTCCTGCTTGCTGGCGATGGTGGTATCCGGATTCAGGCGGTAGACGATCGGCACGCCGGTATCGAGCTCGCGCTTGACGATCTCCTCGCCCGTCAGGCCTTCGAGCGCCATGATCAAGGCGCGCAGCGAATTGCCATGGGCGCCGACCAGCACGGTCTTGCCGGCCATCACCTGGGGTTGGATACGGTAGATGTAATAGGGCAGCACGCGCGCGGCCGTATCCTTCAGACTCTCGCCGCCGGGCGGCGGCACATCGTAGGAGCGGCGCCAGATATGCACCTGTTCCTCGCCGAACTTCACCCGCGCCTCGTCCTTGTTGAGGCCGGAGAGATCGCCATAGTCGCGCTCGTTGAGGGCCTGGTCGCGGATGGTCTCGAGGTCTTCCTGGCCGAGTTCGCCGAGAATGATCTTGGTGGTATGCTGGGCGCGCGACAGCACGGAGGTGAAGGCGATGTCGGCCTTGAGCCCGAGCGCCTTGAGGCGACGCCCCGCCTCATGCGCTTCGGCCACGCCCTTCTCCGTCAGGCCGGGATCGCGCCAGCCCGTGAACAGGTTCTTAAGGTTCCAGTCGCTTTGGCCGTGGCGGCAGAGCACGAGAGTGGCGGTCATCAAAGGGGTCCCGTTTCAGGTCGCAATAGGGCTGACATAACCGGGATTGCAATTAATTGCACTGGCCGAATGCGCCGATGACTGGCAAAACGGTCGATGTCGCCGCCGCTGCTTTCTCGTCGGACCGTGTTTCAGGCGGCAGTCCCATCGACGATGTTGTCCGGTTCTCCTCGTGCGTGATCAAACCTCTCCTCTTCGCTATGGCTGGACTACCGGCGCCTGTGCCGCCGCGGCTGCCAAGGCTGCCTTTGCGGCGCTGCTCGGCGGGGAGTTTCCCGATCCGGTCGTCATCACCTTGCCGCGTGGCGAGCAGCCGGCCTTCGCCCTGGCGCGGCACGAAAGGGGCGAGGGCTATGCCTGCGCCACCATCGTCAAGGATGCGGGCGATGATCCCGACGTCACCCACGGTGCCCTGGTCTCCTCGACGGTGCGCCCTGGCGAACCGGGTACCGGGGTTACCTTCCGGGCGGGAGAGGGCGTGGGCACCGTCACGCGGCCGGGCCTGCCCTTGCCGGTGGGTGAGCCGGCCATCAATCCGGGGCCAAGGGGCATGATCGCCGCCGCCATCGCCGAGGTCGCGGCCGCGCATGGCGTTGCCGGGGACGTCGAGGTCACCGTCGCCATCGCCGATGGCGAGGCGATCGCGCGCAAGACCCTGAACGGCCGGCTCGGCATCGTCGGCGGCCTCTCCGTGCTGGGCACGACTGGCATCGTCGTGCCCTTCTCCTGCTCGGCCTGGATCCATTCGATCCATCGCGGCATCGACGTGGCACGCGGGGCCGGGCTTGATCATGTCGCTGGCGCTACCGGTGCCGCTTCGGAAGAGGCCGTGGCCAGGCTCTATGGCCTTCCGGAGATCGCACTGATCGACATGGGGGATTTCGTCGGCGGCATGCTGAAATATCTCAGGGTGCATCCGGTGCCGCGCGTCACCGTGGCCGGCGGCTTTGCCAAGATCACCAAGCTCGGCCAGGGCCTCCTGGATCTCCATTCGCGCGCCGGCCCGGTGGACCTGCGCTGGCTGGCGGAGCGGGTGGAGGAACTGGGCGGCGACGGCGAGACGACCTATCGCGTCTCGCAGG
The DNA here is from genome assembly GCF_040797145.1 of Labrys neptuniae. Taxonomy (NCBI): domain Bacteria; kingdom Pseudomonadati; phylum Pseudomonadota; class Alphaproteobacteria; order Hyphomicrobiales; family Xanthobacteraceae; genus Labrys; species Labrys neptuniae. Next base: position 94,281 of record NZ_JBFNQD010000009.1, read on the forward strand.
CCAATACCGCGATCGAGGCTCTGGAGATCGCCGGGGAGGCGGGGCTCGATCTGCCGCCCCTGGTGGCGCGGTATGCCTTGAAGACGGCGAAGGCGGTGATGCGCGATGCGGAGATCAGCCTCGACATCGCCATTTTCGATCGTGACGGCCGGCTGTTGGCGCGTGCGGATTGAAGTTCCGACGCGTGAGCTAGGTTGAATATAAGGGCTGTTTTAGCCATGATATTGCAAAATTCAGTTGCAGAAGTGTCGTTTTAATCGGGATTTTCGCGACTACTATTTGTGATAGGGATTCTTGATTGTCAGATTGGTTTGATTTGGTTCCCGGCTGGTTGGGTCGCAAACTGAAGCCCGAAGACGGGGCGCCACTTCAAGATATTGACGCCGCCGTCAAAAAGATCGCCGCACAGGGTTTTTCTGTGCCTGCGGCATTACGCGCGCTGCATTTGCGCTTAGGGGCTTGCAAGCCATTAATGCGCGGGTTCAATCGCTTCGTTGCGCCATCGGCATGGAAAGTCCTCGATGGCCACCTGCTGTTTCTCGATGAAAATCAGGATGTGTGTCAATGGATACTAGATGCCGACAGTCGGGTATGGATGGTAGTCAATGAAGAACGACATCCTGAAGAGCTGACATTGGGTGACTTCCTTGCTGTCGTCTTGCCTTACCAGTTGGCGCAGGGTGGATGGCCTTGCACGGCAGACATGGTATTGCCATTGGCCGATGCTACAGCTGTGCGGCAGAAGATCGCGATTGAATTGGGTTGGCCGGAAATCGTTCGCCACAATGGTTTGACGATCTACGGTAAGGATGCGTCAATGTTGTGGTGGTTGGACCCGGCACGCGACGATACTGACCAGCATTTGTTCGTGAGCTGCCTGCACCAATCTGATCTCGACGATTTATGTTCACGCTTTGGCTTTGCGGACCTTGGGTGAGGATGCCATGGTTCATCGAGCGGCTCGCATAGGCGGTTCGGCCTGTCGCGCAATTCCCGATTTTTGCGACGCACGGCCCACCCTTTGAAATCCCAGTACAATTCCTGTTGCAAAAGTCGGTTGCAAAAGCCCCATTTTGCGAGGGATTTTCGCAGCATCCGATAACGAACTCCGTGTGGCGGACATTGACCCGTGACCAAATACCGGCCTCAGCCGTGGCCGGTATTGGTGATGATGCAGTTGAGGAACTTCACATAGGAGCCCAGGCCGGTGCGCGGAGCGGGCTGGTTGCGGGCAAAGCAGCGGTCCTGCACCTCGGCGGCGGGCGGCGCGCGCCAGATTCGGCGCAACTGGTTGTAGGACATGATTTCCTGCGTTTCGCAGTTCTGGACCATCACGGCATTTCCCTTGCCGAGCTGCTGGCAGAACAGCTTGTACTGGTAGACCGGCAAGGTGGTGGCCTGGGCGGGCTGGGCCCCCGCGCAGAAGGCGGACAGGCAGAGCAAGAGAGCGGCGAAACCGGACGCCGGACGCTTCATGATGGTATTCCTCGACCAAAAGGGCGTTGCCAAAAGGGCATCGCTCGGTCTGCTTACCGTGCCGGTGTTAAAAAAACGTCGCCGGGCGCCATGTAGCGTCCTCTTGATCAAGCCGCAGGCTCGAGCAAGAGGACGCTACAAGATTTCAAATATTCTGCTTGCTGGGCAAGGTCGGGAATTGGGCATTCGCCGGCCGCGCCTGCCTTCTGAATAGGCTTGCCTAGTCGGCAGGCATGTCGGTACGCTGTGCATGTTTCTTGATCGGGGGTCCCATCTTGTCGATCGTTGCCGCCCTCTATCACCGCACGACCTATGACTATGACCGTCCGGTGATCCTGTCTCCCCAGATCATCCGGCTCCGGCCCGCTCCTCATTCCCGAACGCGTATCGTCAGCTATGCGCTGAAGGTCGAGCCTGCTCAACATTTCATCAACTGGCAGCAGGATCCGCACGGCAATTGGCTCGCCCGCTTCGTGTTTCCGGAACCGGCGACCCGTTTCCAGATCGAGGTCGACCTCGTTGCCGATTTTTCGGTGATCAATCCCTTCGATTTCTTCGTGGAGGACTACGCCACCCATCTGCCCTTCGCCTATCCGGCCGAGCTGGCGCATGAGCTCGCGCCCTATCTGGAGATCGAGCCGGCAGGAGAGGGGCTCGCTGCCTTCATGGCCTCGATCGACATGGGTGGCCAGCAGGTCGTCGATTTCCTCGTCGGGCTCAACCAGCGCCTGCAGAGCGAAGTCGCCTATACGATCCGTATGGAGCCGGGCGTGCAAAGCCCGGAGGAGACGCTGGCGTTGCGCTCGGGCTCCTGCCGCGACAGCGCCTGGCTGCTGGTGCAGGTCCTGCGCCGGCTCGGCCTCGCCGCGCGTTTCGTCTCCGGCTATTCGATCCAGCTCACCCATGATCTCAAGGCGCTCGACGGCCCGCGCGGCGTCGATGCCGATTTCGCCGACCTGCATGCCTGGGCCGAGGTCTATCTGCCGGGTGCGGGCTGGATCGGCATGGATGCCACCTCCGGGCTGCTCACCGGCGAAGGTCACATCCCGCTGGCGGCGACGCCTCATTATGCCTCGGCGGCCCCGATCAGCGGCTCGCTGAGCGCGGCCGGGCCCGTCAAGACCGAATTCTCCTTCGAGATGCCAGTGCGGCGCATCGCCGAATCCCCGCGCGTGACCTTCCCCTTCTCCGATGAGAGCTGGCGCGAGCTCGATGCGCTGGGCCAGGAGGTCGAGGCCGATCTCGTCGGCCAGGACGTGCGCCTGACGCTGGGCGGTGAGCCCACTTTCGTCTCCATCGACGACTATCAGGGTGAGGAGTGGAACACCGGTGCGGTCGGCCCGACCAAGCGCGGCCTTGCCGACAGTTTGATCCGCCGCCTGCGCACGGCCTTCGCGCCCGGCGGGTTCCTGCATTACGGCCAGGGCAAATGGTATCCCGGCGAATCCCTGCCGCGCTGGGCCTTCGCGCTCTACTGGCGCAAGGACGGCCAGCCGATCTGGCGCAACGCCGAGCTGATCGCCCGCGAACCGAAGCCGGCGGGCGGGCCGAACGGCAAGCATCCGATCCGCAAGGTCTTCGATCCCGAGCCGATGCGCATCCTGGCCGGGGGCGTGGCGGAGCGCCTGGGCATCGAGCCCGACTTTGCCGTGCCGGCCTATGAGGATGCTGCCCACTGGATTCTGCAGGAGGGCCAGCTACCCGACAATGTCGATCCGATGGAGTCGAAGCTCGCCAATCCCGAGGACCGCGCCCGCATCGCCCGTGTCTTCGATCGCGGGCTCGACCAGCCGGCTGCCTATGTCCTGCCCGTGCAGCGCTGGAACGCGGAGCGGCGCGATGGCTGGGTCAGCGAACTCTGGCGCATGCGCAGGGGGCACCTGTTCCTGGTACCTGGCGATTCGCCGGCCGGCTACCGGCTGCCGCTGTCGAGCCTGCCCCACGTCCCGCCCGCCGCCTTTCCGCATGTGCATGCAGCCGATCCGATCGTGCCGCGCGGCCAGTTGCCGGACCGATCGGAGCTGTCGCGCCAGTTCCGGCGCATCGACGCCAACAAGGAGGGCAGCCTCAAGCAGCAGACGCAGGTCGGCCAGGAGTTCGGCACCGGCGTGGTGCGCACGGCGATGACCTTCGAAATCCGCGACGGCGTTTTATGCGTGTTCATGCCGCCGGTGGCCGGCGTCCAGGATTATCTCGAATTGCTCGCCGCCGTCGAGGAGACGGCCGAGGCCAGCGGCCTGACCGTGCATATCGAAGGCTACCCCCCGCCTTATGATCCACGCATCCAGGTGATCAAGGTCACGCCCGATCCCGGCGTGATCGAGGTCAATATCCAGCCTGGCGCCTCCTGGGCCGAGACGGTGGCGATCACCTCCACCATCTATGAGGAGGCCAGGCTCAGCCGGCTCGGCGCGGACAAGTTCATGATCGACGGTCGCCATGTCGGCACCGGCGGCGGCAACCATGTCGTGCTCGGCGGCGTTACGCCCGCCGACAGCCCCTTCCTCCGGCGGCCGGACCTGCTCAAGAGCATCGTGCTCTACTGGCAGCGCCATCCTTCGCTGTCCTATCTATTCTCGGGATTGTTCATCGGGCCGACCAGCCAGGCGCCGCGCATCGACGAGGCCCGGCATGACAGCCTCTACGAACTCGAGATCGCCATGGAGCGAATCAGGGGGCCGCATATCGGCAGGCCCGCCGACAACCCGCCGCCCTGGCTGGTCGATCGCCTCTTCCGCAACCTCCTGGTCGACGTCTCCGGCAATACCCATCGTGCCGAGATCTGCATCGACAAGCTCTATTCGCCGGATTCGGCCACGGGCCGTCTCGGCCTGATCGAGTTCCGCTCCTTCGAGATGCCGCCGGACTATCGCATGTCGCTGGCCCAGCAGCTTCTGCTGCGGGCCCTGATCGCCTGGTTCTGGCGCGAGCCGCAGGAGGGCTCCTTCGTGCGCTGGGGCAGCCAGCTGCATGACCGCTTCATGCTGCCCCATTTCGTCTGGGCCGATTTCCAGGACGTGCTCGCCGATCTCGCCCGCGCCGGCTATGCCTTCGATCCGGTGTGGTACCAGGCTCAGCTCGAATTCCGCTTCCCGTTCTACGGCAAGGTCGATTATGAAGGGGTGAGCCTGGAAGTGCGCCAGGCCCTCGAGCCTTGGCATGTGCTGGGCGAGGAGGGCTTTGCCGGGGGAACGGTGCGATACGTGGATAGTTCAACCGAGCGGCTGCAGGTCAAGGTCGAGGGCTTCAATCCGGCCCGCCATGTCATCGCCTGCAATGGCCGGCGCCTGCCGATGAACGCCACCGGCCGGGCCGGGGAGGCCGTTGCCGGCGTACGCTTCAAGGCCTGGCAGCCTGCCTCCGGCCTGCACCCGACCATCCCGGTGCATGCACCGTTGACCTTCGATGTCATCGACACCTGGTCGAACCGCTCGCTCGGTGGCTGCACCTATCATGTCGCCCATCCGGGCGGGCGCAATTACGAGACCTTCCCGGTCAACGCCTATGAGGCACAGGCCCGGCGCCTCGCCCGCTTCCAGCCCATCGGCCACACGCCGGGCTGGCCGGCGGTTCCGTCCGAGGAAAGCAATGGGGAGTTTCCCTTCACCCTCGACCTGCGCAGGGCGGTTCGATGAGGGGGAGAAAGACAGCGGATGTTTTTCTTGGCGGATTGGATGCATTCACCCTTCTTCCCTTGTGGGAGAAGGGATCTTGTTCTGACAGGCTGGTCTTCCTGAGCCGCATTCACTGTGCTGGGCTGCCCTGATGCTCGCCCGGTCCCGCAATCCCGGTCTGCGTTCCCTGCTCGCGGACTATCGGCCCTTGCCCGGTGTTGCCGACGAGTTGATGACCGCGGCGGGGGAGGTGCGTCCGCACTGGCTGCCGGTGCTCAACGAAATGGCACGCTACCGGCCCGCCGTCGTCTCGCAGCGCTTTGCGGTTGCCGATCGCCAGATCAAGAATTCCGGCGTCTATTACCGCGTCTACGACACGCCGGACGGGCGCGACCGGCCCTGGCCCCTCGCCCATGTGCCGCTGGTGATCCCCGATGCCGAATGGCGCGGCATCGAGGCGGGTATCGCGCAGCGAGCACAACTGCTCGAAACCGTGCTGTCGGACCTCTACGGGCCGGCCACGCTGGTGCGGGATGGTGCGCTGCCGGCCGCGGTGATCGCCGGCAATCCCGATTTCCAGCGCGCCGTGGCCGGCAGCACGCCGCTCGGCGGCGAGCACTTGGTCATCTATGCCGCCGATCTCGGGCGGGGACCCGATGGTCGCTGGTGGGTGCTCAAGGACCGCGCCCAGGCTCCTTCCGGCATGGGGTACGCGCTGGAGAACCGACTCGCCATCTCGGCCGCATTGCCGGCTCTCTACCGCGACATGCAGGTCGAGCGGCTGGCAGGCTTCTTCCAGGCCATGCGCTCCACTCTCGCCGCCAAGGCCGGGCGGGAGGGATCGCGCATCGGCTTGCTGACGCCGGGGCCCGCCAACGAGACCTATTTCGAACACGCCTATCTCGCCCGCTATCTCGGTCTGCTGCTGGTGGAGGGCGCCGATCTCACCGTGCAGGACGGCACGGTCTATGTCCGCACCATCGAGGGACTGAAACGCATCGATGCCCTGGTGCGGCGCCTCGACGCCGACTTTGCCGATCCGCTCGAACTCAATGCCGGTTCGCGGCTCGGCGTGCCTGGCCTGGTCCAGGCCGTCCGGCAGGGTTCGGTTGCCCTGGCCAACAGCCTGGGGGCCGGCCTGGTCGAGGCGCCGGCCATGCTGGCTTTCATGCCGGCTCTGGCGCGCCGGCTCACCGGCAGCGATCTCATCCTCCCGAATGTCGCCACCTGGTGGTGCGGCGAGGCCGGGGCACGCGAGGAGGTCCTGCGCGATTTCGAACGGTTGGCAGTCCTGCCGGCTTTCACGCGCGAGGTCGCCGGCCTGACGCGCGGCGGCGCGAGCGCCGTGGCCGACCTGGATAAAAAGGGCCAGGCACGCCTGCGCGATGTCGTGAAGGCCCATCCCCTCGAGGTGGTGGCCCAGGAAGTCGTCAGGCTCTCGACCATGCCGGTCTGGAACGGCAAGCGCCTGGAACCGCACCCCTTCACGCTGCGGGTCTACGCCGTCGCGACGCCGGAGGGCTGGAAGGTGATGCGCGGCGGCTTCTGCCGTGTCGGCGACAGCAATGACCCGCGTGCCCTGTCGATGCAGTTTGGCGGGCGTTCCGCCGATGCCTGGGTGACGTCGGAACGGCCTGTCGATCATGTCAGCCTGTTGCCGGCGCCCGGCAAGGTGGCAATCAAGCGCAGCCTCGGCCATCTGCCGAGCCGGGCGGCCGACAATCTGTTCTGGCTCGGGCGCTATCTCGAGCGCGCCGAGGCGACCCTGCGCGTCGTGCGGGCCGTGGGCGAGATCGCGGCGGAAGCCGACGAGGAGGTCGTCGCCGCCACGCAGCGCCTCACCGACCTGCTGGTCGCCTGGGGAGCGGCCAAGAATTGGGGAGCTGCCAAGAGCGAGAAGGCGGAGCCTGCCGCCTCCCGCAGAGCCGCCAAGGCGCCGGTCGAGCCGGTTGCGATCGCCGAAGGCATCCTGCGCGACGTGCTCGACGGTGAGGAATATGGCGGCATGCCCGCTTTGATCGGCGCGGCGGCGCGCACCGCTTCCGCCATTCGCGAAAGGCTGTCGCGTGATGCGACACAGGCCATCGCCGATCTCGGCGCCATGGTGGTTGGCGATCGCAACCTGCCGTCGGCCGACAGGGCGGATCGCTATCTGCACACGCTGGCGGCGCTGTCAGGCCTTGCCCATGAGAACATGAACCAGCTCTCGGGCTGGCGTTTCCTGCGCATCGGGCATCATATCGAACGCTCCATCCAGACCTGCCGCCTTGCCCGCCGCCTGGCCGACGAGAGCGCCAGCGCCGACATGCTCGACGCCCTGCTGCGCGTGACGGACAGCCGCATCACCTATCGGGCCCGCTATCTGATGGGAACGCTGCGCCTGCCGGTACTCGATCTCGTCCTGCTCGACGACGGCAATCCCCGCTCGGTCGCCTATCAGATCATTCACGCTGCCGAGCATCTTGCGGCCCTGCCTCGTACGTCTAGGGACGGCGAAGTGGACGCGCTCACCCGCGCCATCCGGCTGATGCGGGCGGAGATCGAGACGACGCAGGCCGCCGACGTCGACGACCGCCTGATTCTTGGTTTGGAAAACCGGCTGCTCGCTTTGTCCTCGGAGTTGTCGGCCCGCTATTTCAACCAGGACGAAGCCATGGCCGAGATCGCCGAGGGGCTGGGGTGATGGTAGGGCAAACATCACCCCGGACAAAAGGCTAACGGATAGGGCGCTACGCCGGGTGTCCCCCTCGCCCCGTTCTTACGGGGAGAGGGCAGGGGTGAGGGGCAGCGCAAAGGATTCTTATCGTGCGTAGTGCTGATCCACCGATCCATGGCCATGCTCAACGGCTGCGCCGGCAGGCGCCGAAGGCCGAACGACTCTTATGGGCGAACCTGAGAAATCGCGGACTCGCCGGACACAAATTCGTTCGCCAATTGCCGCTGGGATCTTATTTTGTGGATTTTGCCTGCCGCGAATCGCGGCTGATCATCGAGATCGACGGAGCAACGCATTCGACGGACGAAGAGAGAGTGCGTGATCAGGGGCGCGAGCGATATCTGAAAGCACAAGGTTATCGCATTTTGCGTGTGCAAAATGCTGATATTTACGAGAGTGTCGATGGTGTGTGCGAACTCATTTTGGCGACGATTTGACATGAATTTTCGGATCGGCCACGCCGCCCCTCACCCTTACCCTCTCCCCGTAAGAACGGGGCGAGGGGGCTCAGATGTCGCGTTTGAAATTGGAGGTGGTTCGTCTCGCCCGACGGTTGGGCAAGATGGTATCTCTCAGAGCATGGCGGCGCATTGGAAGTCCCCTCGCCCCGTTCTTACGGGGAGAGGGTAAGGGTGAGGGGCGTCGTCGCCCATAGATGAATTCTGCTTGCATTTTCCGATGAGTTCCGCCGTGCTCTATCTCATCCGCCACACCACGACCTATCTCTACCGCACCGAAGTCGCGGCGGCTCGCTGCACGTTGCACCTCCAGCCTGAGACCGGTGGCAATCAGCGGGTGTTCTCGGCCCAGCTCACCATCGCCCCCAAGCCGCTGGAGCAGACCGAGGCGGTCGACTTCTTCGGCAACCGCACCACCCATGTCCGCTTTGCCGGCACGGCTACCCGGCATCGCTTCGAGTCGCGCGTGCGCATCGAGGTCCAGCCTCGCGAGACGCCCCATGCCCTGCTGACTCCATCCTGGGGTGAGGTCACCCAGAGCGCGCTGCTGGTGCCCGACCTCTGCGGTTCGGCGCCGGCACATTATCTGTTCGCCAGCCGTTTCGTACCGCTGCTCGCGGAGGCGCGCGACTACGCGCTTGTCTCCTTCGAACCGGGACGCCCGGTGCTCGATGGAGCGATCGAGATGATGAAGCGCATCCATCGCGATTTCGTCTATGATCCCAACGCCACCGATATTTCGACCCCGCTCGACGTGGTGGCCCGCACGCGCCACGGTGTCTGCCAGGACTTCGCGCATTGGATGTTGGCGGGACTGCGTGCGATCGGTATTCCCGCCGCCTATGTTTCGGGTTATCTGCGAACCCATCCGCCGCCCGGCCAGGAACGGCTGGTGGGAGCGGATGCCAGCCATGCCTGGGTTTCGGTATGGTGCGGCGCCGGGCTCGGCTGGGTCGATCTCGATCCGACCAATGCGGTGCCCGCGAATGAGGACCATGTGCGCGTCGCAGTCGGGCGCGATTATGCCGATGTCGCCCCGGTGGACGGCGTCGTCGTCGCTTCGGCCGGGCACAGCCTGCGCGTCTCCGTGGATGTCGCGCCGTTAGGATGATCGAAATGACTGCCAGGATCGGAATTCTGACCATCTCGGATCGCGCCAGCGCCGGGATCTACGAAGACAAGAGCGGCCCGGCCATCGCCGGCTTCATGCAACGTGTGCTGACCTCGCCCTGGGAGCCGGTGGTGCGGGTCATCGCCGACGAGCAGGACCTGATCGAGCGGACGCTGATCGAACTCGCCGACGAGGCGGGTTGTTGCCTCGTCTGCACCACCGGCGGCACGGGCCCGGCCCGGCGCGACGTTACGCCGGAAGCCACCGAGGCGGTGTGTGCCAAGATGATGCCGGGCTTCGGCGAACTGATGCGCCAGGAAAGCCTGAAATATGTGCCGACCGCCATCCTGTCGCGCCAGACGGCGGGCATTCGCGGCCGGAGCCTGATCGTCAACCTGCCGGGCAAGCCGGCCTCGATCGAGCAATGCCTGATGGCGGTCTTCCCCGCCATCCCCTATTGCATCGACCTGATCGAAGGTCCGCGGCTGGAGACGGATCCGGCTCTCTGCAAGGCGTTCAGGCCCGGTGGCTGATCGGCAGGCCGGACCCAGCAAGGAGCAAGGCCATGTTCAGCCATGTCACGGTCGGCGTCGGCGACCTCAAGCGCGCTGCTCGCTTCTACGATGCCCTGCTGGCGCCGCTCGGGCTGCGCCAGCGCCCCGTCACGCCCGATGATGGCCCAGACGCCCGCTGCTGGGTCGACCCCACCAGGCCGTTACCGCGCTTTTATGCCTACAATCCCTTCGACCGTCACCCCGCCACGGTCGGCAATGGCAGCATGGTCGCCTTCCAGGCCGCTTCGCCCGAGGCGGTCGACGCCGCCTATGCCGGTGGCATGGCGGCCGGTGGCGCCGACGAGGGGCAGCCAGGCGAAAGGCCGCATTACGGCAAGGGCTATTACGGTGCCTATCTGCGCGATCCCGATGGCAACAAGATCCATATTGTCTATCGTGGCGACTTGATTGCGCCATAGAGAAAATTGCGATTCGAAGAGATCGAGATTTTCTCTAATCCTTTGTTTTGACGCATTTTCTTAATCGAAAAGTCGATCGACTTTTCTCGAAAATGCTTTGACCGCCCGGAGCCAATAGTCGTGTTCAAGCCGCATGCGGGGCCGGGGCCTATCCGGATCGATTTCCTGCTGGTGCCGCAATTCTCGATGATGGCGTTCTCGGCTGCCGTCGAGCCTTTGCGCGTCGCCAACCGCATGGCCAGGCGGCAGGTCTTCGACTGGCGGGCCTGGTCGATGGATGGCGAGCCGGTCAAGGCTTCCAATGGCTGGCCGATCCCAGTGGGAGGCGCTCTGCCCTCCAGCGGCGACATTCCTACCTTGATCGTCTGCTCCAGCTTCGAGCCGGAGCACTATGCCAGCAAGGCGATGCTGGCTCGCTTGCGCCATCTCGCGCGCCGCGGCACCGAGATCGGCGCACTCGATACCGGGGCTTGGATCCTCGCTGCAGCCGGTCTGCTCAGTGGCGGCAAGGTCACCATGCATTGGGAGGCGGCGCCCGGCTTCGCCGAAGCCTTTCCGGACATCGAGATCAGCGAGGCCCTGTTCGAGGTGTCGGCCAAGCATTTCACCTGTGCCGGCGGCACGGCGGCGCTCGACCTGATGCTCGACATGATCGCCCGCCAATATGGGCAGGCCCTGGCGGTGGCCGTGTCCGAGCAGTTCATCCACGACAGGCTGCGCCCGCGCCACGACCGCCAGCGCATGAGCCTGCCCAAGCGGCTGGGGGTCGCCAATGGCAAGCTGATCCGCGTGGTGGCGGCGATGGAGGCCAATCTGGAGACGCCGCTCGACGCCAAGGCCCTTGCCGCCCTGTCCGGTGTCTCCGCCCGGCAGCTCGAACGCCTGTTCCGGGCGGAGCTCAAGGATTCACCGGCCAATTACTATCTGCAGCTCAGGTTGCAGCGCGCCCGCCTGCTTTTGCGCCAGACCGACATGAGCGTGATGGAGATCGCCATGGCCTGCGGCTATTCCTCCGCATCATGTCTTTCGCGATCCTATCGCGCGCATTTTGCGATAACGCCGCGCGAAGATCGGCGGGAAGGCGAAAATCCCGGCGTTCAAAAGCGCTGACCATGCCGGGACGGGCATGTTGCCGGCCGCCCCTGGCCTGCCGAGTCAGGGCTTGAGCAACTTCCCGATGACCTTTGCGGTATAATCGACCATTGGCACCACGCGGGCATAGTTCAGCCGCGTCGGCCCGATCACGCCGAGCACGCCCACGATCTTCTGGTTGGCATCGCGGAAGGGTGCGGCGATCATCGAGGAGCCCGAGAGCGAGAACAGTTTGTTCTCCGAGCCGATGAAGATGCGCACGCCGTCGCCGCCCTCGGCACGGCCGAGCAGGTCGATCAGGTCCTTCTTGGCCTCGATGTCGGCAAAGAGCAGGCGGATGCGCTCCAGGTCTTCGCCGGCATGCAGGTCTTCCAGGAGATTGGCCTGGCCGCGCACGATGAGCTGCTGCGGCATGTCGGAAGGGCCGCCGCTCCAGCTTGCCAGGCCGGTATTGATCAGCTTGGTGGTGAGATCGTCGAGTTCCGCGCGCCCGGCGTCGAGGGCGCTGCTCATCTCGCGCTTGAGGTCCTCGATCGTCTTGCCGCGAGCGCGGGCGTTGAGATAGTTGGAGGCCTCCACCAGCGCCGATGTCGGCAGGCCGGCCGGCACGGTGATGACCCGGTTTTCCACCGCGCCTTCCTCTGAGACCAGGATGACCAGGGCCTGGGTGGGTTCGAGGCGTACGAATTCGATATGCTTCAGCCGCTGGTCGCGCTTGCCGGTGACGACCACGCCGGCACCGCGCGACAGGCCGGACAGGGTGGCCGAGGCCTCGATCAGCACGTCCTCGAGGGAGCGCGAGGATGTCCTTGCCCGGATCTGCGCGTCGATCTGGGCGCGGTCCTGCGCGGCGAGGTCGCCGAATTCCAGCATGGCGTCGACGAAGAAGCGCAAGCCGAGTTCGGTCGGCAGCCGCCCGGCGCTGGTATGCGGCGCCTGGATCAGGCCGAGCACCTCCAGGTCCTGCATGACATTGCGCACCGACGCGGGCGACAGCGAGGTGGGCAGCAGGCGCGAAATGTTGCGGGAGCCGACGGGCTCCCCGGTCGCAAGATAGGAATCGACGATCTGACGGAATATCTCGCGCGAGCGTTCGTTCAGCTGGGCAAGTTCACTCGAAGGAATGGTCGGCGTCACAGCGGACAAGGTCTGTCTCCTCGACGCTAATGTGACGAGCATTCGGCGATTGTTCAATGGTGGAATTGTAGTTTCCGCAGCGCTATGCAGATTCCTCCTTCGTTCAAGTTTCGCCTCTAGTCTCGTCAGCGCAAGGAGAACATGGTCATGGTCGATTCGGTTCCACCTTCCGCGAGCGCCGTCGTCGATTTCTGGGTTGCGGCGGGTCCCGAACGCTGGTTCGAGAAGGATGAAGGGTTCGATTGCGATTTTCGCACGCGTTTCCTCACCCTGCATCAGGCTGCCATGCGTGGCGAACTCGCGGACTGGGAGGCGACGGCGCCCGGTGCGCTCGCGCTGGTGCTGCTGCTCGACCAGTTTCCGCGCAATGCCTTTCGCGATACGCCGGCGATGTATGCCGGCGATCCCCAGGCACGACAGGTTGCAGCCGCGGCTCTGGCTCATGGCCATGACCGCCGCATTGCGCCGGAGCTGCGCATCTTCTTCTATCTGCCCTTCATGCATTCGGAGGAGCTTGCCGACCAGGAGCGCTGCCTCGCTCTGTGCCGGACGCTGGAAGGCGACTATCTGAAGTATGCCGAGGAGCATCGCGACATCATCGCCCGCTTCGGCCGCTTTCCTCATCGCAATGATATTCTTGGCCGCGTCTGCACGCCGGAAGAACGCCGTTTTCTCGACGAGGGCGGCTTTGCGGGCTGAAGCCCTCCGTCATTGCGAGCGCAGCGAAGCAATCCAGGAGCCACGTGTTTTACCAAGACTGGATTGCTTTGCTGCGCTCGCAATGACGCAGGCGCGGTCTCTCTGCCAAATCACGACTGTGGAGTTATGCTCTGTCGATCACATGGAAGAAGGAGCCGGTGACCCGGCCGCGATGGCTGCCGAGGGCCCCCAGGGAGGTACCGTTGGCATCGCTGACCTCGAAGAGCGGCGTGTCGCCGGAGCGCAAGGTGGTCGAGTAGTGAAACTCATGGCCGCGCACCAGGCTGCCACGGTTGCCGAGCGGGCAATCCTGCTTCAGTTCGGCGAGACGATAGCCCAGATTCATCTTGCGCTTGGCGAAGCTGGTTTCGAGGTCGAGCAGGCCGGTCATGCGGTGGGCCGTGCCTTCCGCATCCGTCAGGACCTGGCCGAGCACCATGTAGCCCCCGCATTCGCCATGCACGGGACGGGTCTGCGCGAACTGGCGCAGGGCTCGCTGGAAACGGGTGGCGGTGGCGAGCCGCGCGCCGTGGAGTTCGGGATAGCCGCCCGGCAGCCAGGCGATGTCGGCATCCTCTGCCGGCCCCTCATCGGCCAGCGGCGAGAAGGGGATGATCTCGGCGCCCTGGCGGCGCCAGCCGGCGATCAGATGCGGATAGACGAAGGAGAAGGCGGCGTCGCGGGCCAGCGCGATGCGCTGGCCGGGCGGGCGTAAGCCCGCATCCTTGATATCGGCCGGCGGAAGACCTGCCTGGTCCAGCCCCGTCGGCAGTTTGGTCGGCCCGGCGAGGGACCGGATGGCCTCGATGCTGCAATGGGCCTCGACGAAATCCGCCAAAGCTTCCAGCCGCTGGTCGAGTTCGGCGGTCTCGTCGGCCTGGACCAGGCCGAGATGGCGTTCAGGCAGCACGAGGTCGGCATTGCGGGGCAGGACGCCGACCACGGGCAGGCCGGCCTCCTCGATGCCCTTGCGTGCCAAAGCCTCGTGCCGGGAGCTGGCGACCTTGTTGAGCACCACGCCGGCAATGCGCACATCGGGGCGGAAACTGGCAAAGCCCTTGGCGACGGCACCGGCAGACTGGGACTGGCCGGAAATGTCGAGAATCAGCAGCACTGGCCAGCCCTGCCGCGCCGCGAGGCCGGACGAGGAGCCGTCCCCGCTGGCACCGTCGCTGACAACGCCGTCGAACAGCCCCATCAGCGCCTCGCCGATGAAGAGCTCGGCATCGCTGCCGGCCTGGTGGATCAGGCTGTCGAGGAGGGCCGGGCGCATCGCCCAGCTGTCGAGATTGTAGCTCACCCGCGCGGCGGCCGCGGCATGAAAGCCGGGATCGATATAGTCGGGGCCGCATTTCATCGGCTGTACGGCAATGCCGCTGCGGGCGAGGGCGCGCAGCAGGCCGAGCACCAGAGTGGTCTTGCCGGAGCCGGAGCGGGGCGCGGCAATGAGAAGGCCGGGAGGGATCATATGCCGTTCCTGCCTCGCCCGGGAGCGGCGCGCAAGAGCGTTTCCACCAAAACACGTTTGCCCCGGAGGGCTTGGCCCGGAAATCCTCACTGCATTCCCGAGCCCCTCTTGAAACCCCCTTGCGCTTGCCCATATTGAGATTGTTCCGGAGTTGCCGGAACGGGGATGCCGTCAGGGTCCCACTCCAAAGTCGCTTCCTGCGAGGGCTTTGCAATGTCGCGCGTACCAACCTTGAACTCGCCCTTCCTGCTCGGTTTCGATGAGATCGAACGAGCACTGGACAGGGTCGCCAAAGCCGCCAATGACGGCTATCCGCCCTATAATATCGAGCGGGTCGGTTCCTGTGATCGACCACCCGAGCGGTTGAGAATCACCCTCGCCGTCGCTGGCTTCAGCCGCGAGGAGCTTGACGTCTCGATCGAGGAAAACCAGCTCGTCATCCGCGGGCGCCAGGTGGACGACAAATCCCGCGTCTTCCTGCATCGCGGCATCGCAGCCCGCCAGTTCCAGCGCACTTTCCTCCTCGCCGATGGCATGGAGGTGATGGGTGCGGATTTGAAGAACGGGCTGCTTTCCGTCGATCTGATCCGCCCGGAGCCCGAGCGCGTCGCCAAGCGCATCGACATCGCGGTGCGGGACTGACGAACCGCTTGCTTTTTTCCATTGTATTCAACGTTCAGGAGGGTCCCATGATCCGGAACGATAAGACTGCTGTGCCTACTCCCGAGATGCTGGCCGCCCTGGGCGCCGGGCATGTCGCCTATGTCAAGCCGATCATGTCGGAGGATGCCATGCGGCTCTATCCGCAGCTCGGCGAAATCCGTCCCGGCTTGAAGCTGTTCACCCTCAATGCCGCCGACGGCACGCCGATCATGATCGCCGACTCGGCCGAGGGCGCGGTGGCCAATGCCTGGGAACAGGAACTGGTGCCGGTTTCCCTGCACTGAGCAGCTCACGAGAAGTGCATCCGCCAGGAGCGGATCCAGGGCGGCGAAGCGCAAGCTTCGTCGCCTTTCTTGTGTCGAGGCCAACCGGCGAAGCGCAAGCTTCGTCGCCTTCTCTATCGAGATATGCCCCGGCTTCGTCGCTCTTCAGGCGAGCGGGGGTGATGCGGCGGGCATCTCGATCTGGCCGGTGGTGGCCGGTGCGCTCGCCTGAGGGCGCTTGTAGAGGAAGTACCAGGCGAGGGCGCCGACGACCAGGATGGCGATGATGAGATAGAGCCAGGTCATGCTGCCGCTCGATTGCGGTGGCGGCGGGGGAGCGGCCTGGTGCTGGACCTGAGGGCTGGGAGACGGTTTGGTGTCGAGTGTCGACCGGCTGGCTGGTGCTGCCGTTTCGCCGGATCCGAGGGTCGACGTGCCCGCCTGAGGTCCCGGTGCGGCCGAACCCAGCGTGGATTGCGGCGGCGTGGTCCGGAAGGCGCCGCTGACCGCCGTGTCCAGGCCTTGCAGAAAGCCGCTATCGGCAAGTCCCGCCGCGAGGCTGGCCGGGAGTGCCGCCGTGATCGCCTGTTTCTCGCCCGCAAAGAGCGTGGCCACCGCATTGCCGTCCGCCCAATTCTCCGGCGATTGGTTGCCGAGGGCGCCGACGACGGCCGGGCCGACAAGACCGAGCACGGAAGCGGCGGCCTGCGGTGGGGCGCCGGTGGCCTGGCCGAGGACATTGGCCAGCTGGTTGACGCCTTCGGCGCCGAGCAGGGAGGTCAGCACGTTGCCGCCGCTGGCCAAGGCATTGGCATCGCCGCTGGTCACGCCGGCAGACAGCGTGTCGAACAGGCCCGGATCCTGGCTGGAGATCAGATCGGAAATGCCCTTGGCCCCGTCGGGAGAAGAGGCCTCGCTGGCGAAGGCCCCGAGCACGGAGGGAATCGCGGCGCCGACCAGTTTTCCGGCCAGGGCCGGGTCGATGCCGATGATTGCAGCGGCGCGCTCGATGAGATCGGGGGTGATCAATTGGGAGACGAGGCTGGGAAGATTGATGGCCATTTCATTCCTCGTGTCAGAAAATTTATGGATACCTTAGTACCCAATCGTCTCCGTTGCAAAATTCAATGGCGTGGGGCCGGCTGTTCTTGCCGCCCGCCAAGTGCCCGGCAGAATGACGTTTCGCGAAGATTCAAATTCCTTTACGGAATAGGAAAGATTTGAATTTCGTATGTCGCGCCGAACCTCGTTTTGAGGATTGCCGCTTGGCTGATCGCCCGGCCAGGCGGTGCGCCATCATGGCCGAGCGAAGATTATCCTGCTCTTCGAGCGGTCAGGCCGAGCGGCTGGCACCTACCGGCAGCACGATCACCTTGGTGCCGACGGGAACGCGCTTGTAGAGATCGATGATGTCCTGGTTGGTCAGCCGGATGCAGCCGGACGAGACCTTGGTGCCGATGGCGGATGGGTTGGTGGTCCCATGCAGGCGATACAGCGTGTCGCGGCCGCCGCTATAGAGATAGAGCGCGCGGGCGCCCAGCGGGTTGCTGGGGCCGCCGGCCATGCCGGACCGATAGCGGCCATATTGCTTGGGATTGCGGGCGATCATGGTGGGGGTCGGGGTCCAGCGCGGCCACGTGGCCTTGCGCGCGATGATCGCCTCGCCCTGGAAATTGTACTCCGCGACCTTGCCGACGCCGACCCCGTAGCGCAGCGCCTTGCCGTTGCCCTGGATCAGATAGAGGAAACGCTTGTTGGGGTCGACGACGATGGTGCCGGTCTTTTCCGATGATTGATAGGAAACCTCGCGGCGCCAGAAACGGGGTGCCACGCTGGCCAGATCCACGGCCTTGATCGGGTAGGCGCCATCCCTGGAGCCGGCATAGAGGGCGGCATAATGGGGGTCGAGCGCCTCGGCCGTTTCCGGTGTGGCGGCGGGGGCGTTCCGGGCCTCCTCGGGCTTGACGATGGGCAGGGCGGCGAGCTGTGCGCTCGCGCCCGCCTGCGGGGCAACGGCCGGGGTTGCCAGAGAGGTGTCGATCTTCGCGCTCGTCGTGACGCAGCTTGCAAGCATCAGCGGCAAGGCCAGAAGGATAATGCTTCGTGCCAGTATCATTTTAGTCCAGATATGTGCTGCTTTTATTCGTCCGCGCCTGCCGGAGCTCGGAAGCTGCGGCGGCGTCTCGGTGAGGCTGGGGCGTAGGCAGCCATTGCGGCAGGATTGTGCGCCCGTGGCGAGCTTGTCGGCGGCGGATGCAAAAGCGCCCGAGGGTGTGTTCTTCCGGCAACAAGATTGTCGTACCGCTTGCTCTAGCTGGTTCGGCCTTCCCCGAGGGGCCAGGTGACGCTGAAGCTGAAAGGCGCGAAGCGGGCATGGGGCAGGCCGGCGGCTGCGAGGGCCTCGGCCACCCATTGATTGCAGGTGTTGAACGGTCCGTAGCGCCCCCTGGCGAGATAGAAGGCTTCGAGCCCCGTGCCGCCGGGGCGCTGCTGGGCCTTGCCGGCGGTGTCCGGCTGCAGGCTCGCGCGAATATGGGCGATCAGGGCCTGCCGGCCTTCCCTGTCAACCGCAAGCGGCAGGCAGTCGGGATTGGCGACCGGCGGATTGAGGGCGACCACCCTGAGGGCGGTGTCGTGCCGGCCGGCAAGGGCCGCCAGGGCCGTCGATATCCTGGTGTCGGCCCAGGTCGGCGTGTCCTGGAAAAAGACGAGGTCGCCCCAACCGAAGGCCAGATAGGCCTCGCTGGGCAGGTCGGGGGGCGTGACGGCCGGAAACAGTCCCGCCCAATCGACCAGCGCGTCCCGGCTCGGCATCACGATGTCGGTATGGGCGAGGGAGGCGCACAGATAGAGGGGCGGCTCGCTGTCGGCCTGCTGGGCTCGCCCAGGCGCGGGCAGGAGTGCGAAGCCGATGGCGACAAGCAAGAAGCCGAGAAGGGCGAGGAACGGCAGGGCGGCGAGTGCGGACAGGAGGCGCAGGCTCTGCGAGAGCCGCGTGCGCCTCATCGTTCCGGCCACAACCCCGCTGGCGGGATCAGGCATGCTGCGAAGACGCCTGCAAGGCTCCCCCCATGATGGTCGGACGCTTTTTCGCGATTCGAGATGATTCCGCCGAATCGCAAAACGCTTCGTGCGCGCAAACCAACTGAACCGGTTCGATCATAAGGCTCGGATGGGAGAAAGACGAGGGCCGACGCGAGACGGAGGTGTTCTCAGGCCTTGTCGGTCAGGCCGCGGTAGACCTTGGCTGGCCAGGTCAGGGCATCGGGAAGCGCTCGGGCGATGCTGCTGGCAAAATCGGAGGCCGAGCCGCTGCTCCACTGCCCTTGGACCACAGGGGCCAGTTGGACGCCCACCCCGATCAGATAGACGATGATCAACAAGGATAGAATGGCACGCATGGTGAGCTCTCCCCAGACGGCCACACCCGACATGGCCCTGCATTCGGCCGGAGTGTCGCGGAACTTCGTGGCGGCAGCGTGATCGCCGGCACAATCCCGTAACGCAGCGGTTTGCGGGGACGGATCTTGTCGAGGCCGTCGTTCAATCGGGCCCTCGGCCGTTGCACTCGGCCTCAATTGCCTTCAGGCGATCATGCACGCGCACCATGGCCTTGCGGACGGCGAGCTTGGCCTTCAGGGCAGCGATACCGCTCGTCGCGCAATTCGGAGAAGCAAAGTCGAGACAGGGAATGCCACGCTCCAGCCGCTCGGCGGAGAGAACACCGCAATCCTCGAACAACAGGCACGGCTCCTGGCCGCTGCTCGGACCGGTCAGATGCATTCCCATCGTTACTCTCCCCTGGTTCTGTTTGTAAGCTAACAATCTCCCAGGGGCGTGATAGGGGCGTGACCGGGCTTTTCGGGACCTGCCGTCGCAGGCCTTGCGCAAAGCCGTCTGTCCCGGAGATAATCGCGAGCCTTGTAACGTGGCGGTCACACGCGATAAGCCAGTGCTCTCCAGAGCAAAACGCGTTTAGACGGAAACGCTTGTTTGCTCTCACTCTTTGGTTCGATGCGTTTTGCGATTCTTGGCGTCACCGCTAAATCGCAAGACGCTCTGGCGCGCGGCTGAACGCAATTTGCCAGGCCTGCAACATCGCGACGGGGCTGCGGTATATGGCATTTCGACCCTTGGACTATGACGAGCACCCGACCGTTCTCGCGGCCGAGTATCAGCGTATCAAGGCGAGCCTGTCCGACAACGAGGCGATGCTGCTCGCCTGCCTCACCAATGTGCTGAACGAATTGCCGGATTGGCTGGACGGGGACTATGCTGCCGGCAGCGCGCTCGACCATGCCAACACGGCGATCGAGGCGATGCTGCGGGGCTCCGGCTTGCTGCCGATTCCCCCTGAAGCCCGCGAACGGGCCGAGAGGCTGCGCGACGACAGCTGAAACCCGAGACGATAGCTGAAACCTGGAGCAAAGCGCGTTCAAGCGTGAACGCTTATTTGCTCTCACTCTTTGTTTCCAAGCCAATCCAAAGGATTGGCTAAGGCGTTTTGCGATTCTTGGTGATTCCACCAAATCGCAGAACGCCTTAGGGCTCGGGCGTGAGCGATGCTCTGCGTCTTGAGGCCTCGAAATGCAAAAGGCCCGACGGGCCGTTAGCCACGTCGAGCCTTTCCGAAATTGGTGCCCAGAAGAGGACTCGAACCTCCACACCTTGCAGTACACGGACCTGAACCGTGCGCGTCTACCAATTCCGCCATCTGGGCGCGGGGGTCTTCTAGGGGGGCGGAGAGCCGATGTCAACGCCCATTTGCAGTTCTTGCGACAGCTTGATGAAACCGCCGCAAAACCGGCGTTCTGCCTTGCGTTTGACACCTTGCTGGGCTTGTCTGCGGCGGAGTTCGAATGGAGTGAATGCCTTGGCCGCAGCGATTCTCGACGAGGCCCTGCTTTATGACGGCTGGAACCGCCTGCTGATGGTCAAGGCCCGCACGCCCGGTGGCGCGGTGATTCACCGCAGCGTCGAGGATCACGGCGATGCGGTGACGGTTCTGCCCTTCGATCCCGAGCGCCGGCTGGCGTTGCTGGTGCGCCAGTTGCGCGTTGCGATTCTCAAGGGACATGGCGTGGAGGCCTCGCTCGAGGCACCGGCCGGTATCCTGGACGAGGACGATCCGGCCGATTGCGCCCGGCGCGAGGCGATGGAGGAGGCAGGGCTGGAACTGAAGGCCCTGGTCCCGCTCGGGGCGGCCTTCGTGATGCCGGGCATCTCGACCGAGAAGATGCACATGTTCCTGGCCGA
Source organism: Labrys neptuniae (assembly GCF_040797145.1). Classification (NCBI taxonomy): domain Bacteria; kingdom Pseudomonadati; phylum Pseudomonadota; class Alphaproteobacteria; order Hyphomicrobiales; family Xanthobacteraceae; genus Labrys; species Labrys neptuniae. The sequence continues at coordinate 115,207 of NZ_JBFNQD010000009.1, forward strand.
ATATGCGGCGGCGAGCCGCGTGGGCGCCGGCGGCGGCCTGGCAGAGGAGAACGAAGAGATCGAAGTGGTCGAGATCGGGCTGAAGGATCTAGCCGCCATGGCCGACCGCGGCGAGCTTTCCGATCTCAAGACCTACGCCCTGGTGCAGACGCTCCGGCTGAAGCGGCCGGAGCTGTTTTAAAGGATGATCGCGCGGGTCCCATCCCTTCTCCCCTTGCGGGAGAAGGTGGCACGAAGTGCCGGATGAGGGGTTTCTCGACATTTCCGAGAGGGCGCGCGACCCCTCATCCCCCTGCCGGGACCTTCTCCCGCAAGGGGAGAAGGGCATAGGTATGCGGGCCTTACTTCTTGACGCTGCGGGCGCCCTTGGCGATGTCGCCGACCAGCGCCAGCACGGCCGGCACCGTCTTCTCCGTCGCCATGTTGTCGGCATCGAGGCTGCTGCGTACCGCTTCCACCAGGGCCGAACCCACTACCACGCCGTCGGCGCCCTCGGCGATGGCCCGGGCGTGCTCGGCGGTCTTGACGCCGAAGCCGACGCAGACCGGCAGGTCGGTGTGCTGCTTGATGCGGCCGACGGCGCCGGCCACCACGCCGAAATCGGGCGTGGCCGAGCCGGTGATACCGGTGATCGAGACATAATAGACGAAGCCCGAGGTGTTCTGCAGCACCTTGGGCAGGCGTTTGTCGTCGGTGGTCGGCGTCGCCAGGCGGATGAAGGCGATGCCGGCCTTCAGCGCCGGCAGGCAGAGCTCGTCATCCTCTTCCGGCGGCAGATCGACCACGATCAGGCCGTCGACCCCGGCGGCCTTGGCATCGACCAGGAAGCGTTCGACGCCATAGATGTAGATCGGGTTGAAATAGCCCATCAGGATGATCGGCGTGGCATCGTCGCTTTTGCGGAATTCGCGGATGACGCCGAGCGTCTTGGTCAGCGTCATGCCGGCCTTGAGGGCCCGCAGGCCCGCAGCCTGGATCGCCGGGCCGTCGGCCATCGGATCGGTGAAGGGCATGCCGAATTCGATGATGTCGGCGCCGGCAGCCGGCAGGCCGGCAAGGATCTTGGCGGAAGTCTCGATATCGGGATCGCCGGCGGTGACGAAGGTCACCAGGGCGGCGCGCTTTTCGGCGGCCAGGGCGGCGAAGCGGGCGGTGAGGCGGCTGGTCATGGTGTCACAGGCTCGGAGCAGGGGGCGGCAGGATGGGATGGCGCGAGGTCATAGCGACGTTCCCAAAATCTCGGCAACCTGCGGTACGTCCTTGTCGCCGCGGCCGGAGAGGCTGACCACCATCAGGTGATCCTTGGGCCGCTTCGGTGCGAGCTCGGCCACCCGGGCGAGGGCGTGAGCCGATTCGAGCGCGGGAATGATGCCCTCCAGGCGCGACAGCAGCTGGAAGGCGTCGAGCGCCTCCTGGTCCGTCGCGGACATGTAGGTGGCGCGGCCGACCTCGTGCAGCCAGGAATGTTCCGGCCCGATGCCGGGGTAGTCGAGGCCGGCGGAGATGGAATGGGCTTCCTCGATCTGGCCGTCGGCATCCATCAACAGATAGGTGCGGTTGCCGTGCAGCACGCCGGGGCGGCCGCCGGCGATCGAGGCGGCGTGCAGGCTGGTGAGGCCGTGCCCGGCCGCTTCCACCCCGATGATCTCGACGGAGGGATCGTCAAGGAAGGGATGGAACAGGCCCATGGCGTTGGAACCACCGCCGATGCAGGCGATCACGCTGTCGGGCAGGCGCCCTTCGGCCTCCATCATCTGCTCGCGGGTCTCGCGGCCGATGATCGACTGGAAGTCGCGCACCATGCCCGGATAGGGATGGGGGCCGGCCACGGTGCCGATGCAGTAGAAGGTGTCGTGCACATTGGTGACCCAGTCGCGCAGCGCCTCGTTCATGGCGTCCTTGAGCGTCTTGGAGCCGGACTGCACCGGAATGACCTCGGCGCCGAGCATCTTCATGCGGAAGACGTTGGGCGCCTGGCGCTCGACGTCGACGGCGCCCATATAGACCACGCATTTCAGGCCGAAGCGGGCGCAGAGCGTGGCGGTGGCGACGCCGTGCTGGCCAGCGCCGGTCTCGGCGATGATGCGTGGCTTGCCCATGCGACGCGCCAGCATGATCTGGCCGAGCACATTGTTGACCTTGTGCGAGCCGGTGTGGTTCAGCTCTTCACGCTTGAGATAGATCTTGGCGCCGCCGAAATGCTCGGTCAGCCTTTCGGCGAAATAGAGCGGCGAGGGCCGGCCGACATAGGTGGACAGGTGCCCCGCCATCTCCTTGTGGAAGGCCGGGTCTGCCTTGGCCTGCTTGTAGGCCTCTTCCAGCGACAGGATCAACGGCATCAGCGTCTCGGCGACGAAGCGCCCGCCGAACTGCCCGAAATGACCGCGCTCATCGGGTCCGTTGCGGAAGGAATTGAGCTTGGGGGTCTCGGTCATCGTTGCGGCCTGTTGTCAGCGGGATGACGTGAAGGAGGCGCGCGCCCTCTCCACGAAAGCCCTGATCTTGTCGGGGTTCTTCACGCCGGGCCGGTCTTCGACGCCCGACGAGACGTCGACCCCGTCGGGGGTGCTGATGCGGATGGCTTCGGCAACATTGGCGGGATCGAGCCCGCCCGATAGCATGAAGGGCAGGGTGCGGTCGAGATGCTTGAGCAGCGTCCAGTCGAATGTCACGCCGTTGCCGCCGGGATGGGCGGCGTCCTTCGGGGGCTTGGCGTCGAGCAACAGCCAGTCGGCCACGCCGCGATAGGCGGCTGCCCCTTCGAGATCGGCGGCGCTGGAGACACCGATCGCCTTCAGGACCGGCAGGCCGTAGCGGGCCTTGACGGCCGCCACACGCTCGGGACTTTCCTTGCCATGCAGCTGCAGCCCGTCGGGGGCGAGGGCGGCTACGATGGCGTCGAGCCTGGCATCGTCGGCATCGACGGAGAGGGCGGTCTTGCGCGCACGGCCCGAGACCTGCGCGCCCAGCTGGGCCGCCAGATCATAGCCGATATGGCGGGGCGATTTCTCGAAGAACACGAAGCCGACCATGTCGGCGCCGGCGGCCAGAGCCGCTTCCAGCGTGTCGGGGGTGGAGAGACCGCAGATCTTGATCAATGCCATAATGGCGTCGAGATAGTTGCATCCGGCGCGCATTGCCAGTGAAATCAGGATGGAGCAGGGGAGAGAGTGCGAATGTTCCCGAAAGGGCGGTTCGTCGGCGGGGTCGCGGTGATGGCTGGGCTGGTGGTGATGGCGGGGCCGGCCGAGGCGTCGCTGTGCTATGCCCGCGACTACGATACCGCCCATCTGGTCAAGCATGTCGACCAGCGCGTGACCCGTATCACCGTGCGTCTCCTGGCCGACAATGGCTCGGGCATCGGTGTCGGCCTGTGGTTCCGGGGCGACAAGCGCCAATGGTGGGCGGGCGGCGGCTGCCGGCAGCAGGGAGCCGTGTTCGCCTGCACCCTGGACGGTGACGGTGGCAAGCTCACCGCGACGCGGAATGCCAAGGGCGTCCGCCTCGACGTTCCCGCTGCGGGCATGCAGGTGGAGCATCCCGATGCGCAGGGCAATGCCAGCTTCCAGGCCGTCGACGGGCCGGAACACCGGGTCTTCCTGCTCTGGCCGGCGCCGGAGGCCGCATGCGAGCCGCAGAATTGACGGGTGATCCATGCAACGGTTTCGGTCGGGGCGGGCGAGGCGCAACTAGCCTTCTCCACGAAGTGGGGAAGGTGTCACGACGCAGTCGTGACGGATGGGGTGCGGTGGGCAATGCGACGCCATTAGTGGCTTGGCAGGGCGGTGGTGCAATCTCGGCTTGGCATACGCGCTGCCCGCCACACCCCACCCGACCTCGCTTCGCTCGGCCACCCTCCCCAACTTCGTTGGAGAGGGCTGGTCGCGTCACATTCCGAAGGTTCTATGCCAAGACGCTGGTGCTGGCAGTGATGGCTGCCACATTGGTCTTTGTGACTACCTCCGCTCACGCCGCCGACCTGCCGCCCGGCTTCGTCCGCCTGGCCGAGGTCGCGCCCGGTATCCGGCAGGACATGCGCTATGCCGGTTCGCACAATTTCGTCGGCCGGCCTGTCGCGGGCTATGCAAGCCCGGCCTGCTGGCTCAAGCGCGAGGCGGCGCAGGCCCTGGCCGCGGCGGCCCGCGACCTCGAAAAGCGCCATTGGCGGCTCGTCGTCTATGATTGCTACCGGCCTAAGCGCGCCGTCGCCGATTTCCTGGCCTGGGCCGGCGATGCCGCCGACCAGCGGACCAGGGCCGAATTCTATCCCCGCACGCCCAAGTCGAGACTGTTCGCGCTCGGCTATGTCGCCCGCGCCTCCTCCCATTCGGAGGGTATCGCCGTCGATGTCGCGGCGGAACAGGTCGATGCGGCCGGGCAGGTCACGCCGCTCGATTTCGGTGGTGGCTTCGACCTGTTCGACGAGACGTCCTGGACCGCGAGCAAGGCGGTGTCGGCTGAGGCCGCCGCCAATCGCAAGGCCCTCGTCGCCGTCTTCGCCGCGAATGGCCTTGCCAATTATGCGCGGGAATGGTGGCATTTCAGCCTGCCCGGCGCCACGAAGGCGCCGGCCTATGATGTGGTGATCAGGGAACCCTGAGGGCGATGTGGCCCATGCAAGCATGCCCAGACTTCGTCATTGCCGGGCTTGACCCGGCAATCCAGAAACGAACGGGGTTTGCACTCTCGGCTCCTGGGTAGCCGGGTCAAGCCCGGCTATGACAAAGCGGAGGGGTTTCTCCTCAAGAGATCAGAATGCGCTATTTCTTCGGGCGCTTGGCGCCCTGGGTGTTCAGATACACCGCATAGAGCGACGTCGTGCCGCAAATATAGAGGCGGTTGCGCTTGGGGCCGCCGAATTCGACATTGGCGACGACTTCGGGGATGAGCACCTTGCCGATCAGCGTGCCGTCGGGGGCGTAGCAGATCACGCCTTCGCCGGACGAGGTCCAGACATTGCCGTGGATGTCGACGCGCAGGCCGTCGAACAGGCCAGCCGGTGAGGTGGCGAAAACCTTGCCGCCCGAGAGCGTGATTCCGTCCTCGCCGACGTCGAAGACGCGGATATGGCGCGGGCCGTCCTCGACATGGGTGGCGCCGGTGTCGACGATGTAGAGCCTGGATTCGTCGGGGGAGAAGGCAAGGCCGTTGGGCTTGACGAAATCGGTGGCCACGGCCGTGAGCTTCCCGCCGCGCGGGGGGATGCGATAGACATAGGAGGCGCCGATCTCAGAAGGCGCCGCGTCGCCCTCATATTCGGAATCGATGCCATAGGTCGGGTCGGTGAACCAGATCGAGCCGTCCGACTTCACCACCGCGTCATTGGGCGAGTTCAGGCGCTTGCCTTCATATTTGTCGGCCAGGATGGTGCGGCTGCCGTCATGCTCGATGCGGCTGACGCAGCGCCCGCGATGCTCGCAGGCGATCAGGCGGCCTTCGCGGTCGACGGTGTGGCCGTTCTGGTTGCGGCTGTCATGGTCGTAGACCGAGACCGAGCCGTCGGTCTCGTCATAGCGCATCAGCCGGTTGTTCGGGATATCCGACCAGATCAGATATTTGCCGGCCGGAAAATAGGCCGGACCCTCCGCCCAGCGCGTGCCGGTATAGAGCTTGTCGAGCTGGGAATTGCCGAAGATGAGCGCCTTGAAGCGCGGATCGACGACCACGAATTCCTTGGGGAGCATGTCGGTTCCTCGTTGTTTCATACCAAGCCTCGAGAATGCATCGGCATTTTCGAGGCTTGGTATTGGTTGGCCGCATGGAACGACAATTGCCCGGCAAAATCAATTCATCGGACAAAAGAAAACGGCGCGGAAACCGCGCCGTGGAGTGGATATTTTTCGGAGCGCGGACATCTTGTCCGCCCTTGGGAGCGCCGAACTTGACGGTGAAGCAAGAGGCGGACTGGAAGTCCGCGCTCCAAGACGCCCTCACTGGCCCGTCTTGACCCGGGTCCAGGTGCGGGTGACCAGCGTCTGTACCTTGGCCGCGTAGGGCTGCACGGTATAGGTCTTGGCCAGCATGTCGTCGTTGAGATAGATCTGCGGATTGTCCGTGATCGCCTTGTCGACCAACGGCTTGGCCGCCAGCACGCCCGAGGCGAACTTGGTGGCATCGGCATTCTTGGCCGCGACATCGGGACGGATCATGTAGTTGATGAAGGCATGGGCCGCATCGACATGCTTGGCGTCCTTGGGAATGGCCATGGTGTCCATCGACATCAGCGTGCCTTCCTGGGGCACGACATAATCGACCTTCACGCCGTTCTTGGCTTCCTCGGCACGCGCCTTGGCCTGATAGGTGTCGCCGGCCCAGCCGATGGCGAGGCAGATGTCGCCATTGGCGAGCGCATTGATATATTCGGACGAGTGGAACTTCTTCACATAGGGGCGGACACCCTCGAGCAGCTTGCCGGCTGCCTCGATGTCCTTCTTGTCGGTCGAGCCCGGTTCCTTGCCAAGATATTTCAGGGCGGCGGTGAGGACGTCCTCAGGGCTGTCGAGGAAATAGACGCCGCAATCCTTGAACTTGGCGAGGTTCTCGGGCTTGAACACCACGTCCCAGCTGTTCATCGGTTTGTCGCCGTACACGGCCTTGGCCTTGTCGACATTGTAGGCGATGCCGGTGGTGAACCAGGTGTAATCGACGAGGTATTCGTTGCCGGGATCGTAGACCGCAAGATTTTCCATGATCTTGGGCCACAATTCCTTGTAGTTCGACAATTTGGACTTGTCTATTTTCTGGAATACGCCTGCCTTGATCTGGCGCGATGCGAAGGTCGCGGAGGGGAAGACGACGTCATAGCCGGAATTGCCGGCGAACAATTTGGTTTCCAGCACTTCGTTGGAATCCATGGTGTCGTAGACCACCTTGATTCCGGTTTCCTTGGTGAAATCTTCGAGCACGGTCGGGCCAATGTAATCCGACCAGTTATAGACGTTGACGACCTTGTCCTCGGCCATGGCCTGGCCCGCGAGCAACGCCACGGCCGTAGCCGCGAGAGCCAGTTTCTTGAAGGCTGACATCGGGAACACCTCCTCTGGGTGAGCGCCGCGCATTCCCGGACGCGACGCTGGCGTGCGAAAGCTAGAACCCCTGCTGAACTTGCTCAAGTCTTCCGAAGGGGTTTTGGTGACGTTTTATATAGCAAGTCCGTTACCGGTCAGGAGTGGAGCTGCGAAACTACAGATAGGTTTCATATTCCAGGCTCGAGATGCGGCGCTCGAACTCGGCGCATTCGAGTTCCTTCATCACCGCATAGACTTCGGCGAAGTGTTCGCCGAAATGCCGGCGGGCGAACTCCGAGGCCCGGAACAGGGCGACGGCCTCTTGCATCGAGCCCGACAGCCTGGGAGCGCCGAGATCATAGGCATTGCCGATGATCGGTTCGGGGGCCGGCATCTTCTTCTCCATGCCCTCATGCATGGCGGCCAGGATGGCGGCGAGCACGAGATAGGGATTGGCGTCGGCACCGGCGATGCGGTGCTCGATACGGGTGGCGGCCGGGCTGCCATTGGGAATGCGCACCGCCACCGAGCGGTTGTCATAGCCCCAGGTCAGGGAAACCGGCGCATAGGAGCCCGGCATCAGGCGGCGGAAGCCATTATAGCTCGACACGAACAGCAGCGCCGTCTCGGGCATATGGGTCAGCATGCCGCCGACGGCATGGCGCAGGGTGTCGGCGCCGGTATCCGGTTTGGCGAAGACATTGGCACCCTCGGCATCGAGGAGGCTGGCATGGATGTGCATGCCCGAGCCGGCAGTGTCGAGATAGGGCTTGGGCATGAAGCTGGCGACGAGGCCGTGCTTGCGTGCCACGCCCTGGATCATGCGGCGCAGCAGCACGGCATCGTCGGCCGCCGCCATGGCATCGTCGCGATGGTAGAGATTGATCTCGAACTGGCCGGGCGCCGCCTCGGAAATCACCGAATCGGCCGGCAGGCCCTGGATCTTGGCGGCCTCGCGCATCTCCTGGATCACCGGCGCGAAGGTGTCGAGATCGGAGATCGAATACATGTTCTGGCGAGCGGGGCCCGTATCGCGGTGGAATACCGTCTTGGGCGTCTCGCCTGGCTTGCTACCGCCTTGCAGCAGGTAGAATTCGAGCTCGAAGGCCACCACGGGCTTGAGGCCGAGGGCGGTGAGCTTGTCGAGCTGGGCCTTGAGGATATGGCGCGGATCGAGCATCCAGGGCCGGCCATCCGGCAGATACATCGAGATCAGCGCCTGCATGGCGGGCTGGGAGGACCAGGGCACCGGCTTGAGCGTACCAGGAACCAGGCGGCACAGGCCGTCCTTGTCGCCGGTCTCGATATGAATGCCGGTTTCCTCGACCTCGCGTCCCCAGACGTCGAGGCCGAACATCGATTGCGGCATCGCCACCCCGTCCTTGAGGACCTTGTCGATTGCCGAGCCGGGCAGCCATTTGCCGCGGAGAATGCCGTTGGTGTCGGGAAGCAGCACTTCGATGACGTCGACTTGCGGGGCCGAAGACAAGCCAGCCGCGTCGCCGGCGAGTTTGTTCACGCCGTGCGTTTGGAATCCCATGGTACACCGGGGTTGTGAATGCGTCGTATCTTGACGCATCCTTCATCTGCACTAATTGTGATCACAAATTTGTGCGGTGTCAAATGGAGTCCGTTTTGCCCATGCCGAGTTCGCCAAAGCCGCGTTCGCCCAAGTCGCGTTCGCTCAAGTCGAGCAGCAGCGAGCCCGCCAGCAAACTGGCACCCGTGCATGACAAGGTCTATGCGGCGATCCGCAGTGGCCTGGTCGGCGGGCAGTTCGTCCCAGGCAGGGCCGTGACCCTGCGGGGGCTGGCCGAGATGCTCGGCGTCAGTCCGATGCCCGTCCGGGCCGCGGTGACGCGATTGGTCACCGAGGGCGCCCTGACCCTGACCGCGACGCGCCGGGTCAGCGTTCCCCTGATGACGCCGGCCCGCTTCGAGGAACTGGTACGCGTGCGCATGCTGCTGGAAGGAGAGGCGGCCGAAAGGGCGCTACCCGCCATCGACGCCGAACGCCTCGCCGCCATCCGGATGCATGACGACGAGGTCGAGCGTTGCCTCGCCGAAGACGATGCCGAGGGCTATATGCGGGCCAACCATGCCTTCCATTTCGCCATCTACACGGCGGTGCCCTCGTCGGTGCTGTTGCCGCTGATCGAGACGCTCTGGCTGCAATTCGGCCCGTTCATGCGCCTCGTCTATGAGGACCTCGACATGAGCGGCCTCGTCGACCAGCATCATCGCGCCATCACCGCCATCGAGCGGGGCGACGCCAAGGGGCTGCGCGATGCCATCGAGGCCGATATCGGCGACGGCATGCGCATCATCGGCAAGATGGCGCTGGGCTGAGGCAGCTTCCGGAGGAACTGCGCCGCCCCTCCTGCTTCAGTGGCCAGGCTCGCCGCGGTGCCAATAGGCGACGGCGCTGACGGCATGTTTGGGAAGCTGCAGGACCTCGCGCCAATGGTGGCGCAGCCGCCGGGCCGTTTCGGCTTCCGCGCCGAGCCAGCACTGGAAGCGGCCCTCGGAGGGAAGCTGCACCGCGATGGCTGCTTCGGCCAGGAGGTCGCTTTCGCCGGCCGGCCGCCCCTGCCTCAGGAGCCATTTGAGTTCGATGCCTGCCGGTGGGGCGAGGGCCTGGATCTCGCCGGCATCCGCCACCTCGATCAGGGCGAAGCCGTGTGCCTCGGCCGGCATCGCCTCGAAGATGCGGGCAATGGCGGGAATGGCCGTCTCGTCGCCGGCGATCAGATACCAGTCGGCGTCATCGATCTCGCCGCCGCCGGGGCCGAGCATGCCGACGATATCGCCCGGCTTTGCCCGCGCAGCCCAGCCTGAGGCGACGCCCTCGTCGCCATGCAGCACGAAGTCGACGTCGACCTCACCCGCCGCCGCATCGATACGCCGGATCGTGTAGAGGCGTTGCGTCGGCCGGCGTCCCTCCGATGGCCAGATGCGGCGCCCGTTCCTGGCCGGACGAGGCCATTCCGGCTTGTCCAGTCCCGCAGGCGGGATGAGCAGGCGGATATGGATGCCGTCTCGTGTGAAGCGCTCGAGATCCTCGCCCGCAAGCGTGATACGGCGGATCAGCGGTGTCACCTGGGTGACCTGACTGACCCGCATCTCGCGAAGGCCCGGCAGGACGGTAAGATCGCACCCGTCCCCCGTCCACACCAGGTCGGGCTTTTCGGCCTGCGCCACCTTTTCGAGGCGCAGGCTGAGCATGAATTTGAGGGCTGACAAGCCTTGCTCCGTGGCGGCTTCGGCCCGGATCGTCAATTCTCCCGGATGCGCGGCGAGAAAGGCGCTTCCTCGCCCGCGTGGCAGGTCGACCTGGGCGGTCTCCCCGTAGCGTCTGGTTGGAAATTCATCCATCTCGAAGTCGTTGCAAATTGAATTCAAGTATTCATTTCCAAGGATTGTCTCGATGCGAAGCTCGGAATTCAGGATGCTCATGGCGCTATATCTCGGTAAGGAAAGCTGTCAGCAAGCGGCCATTCTCCTATCTTGATCCATAAAATGATTCAATATCAATATTTTAGATGAATTAAAACCTGTGCAGCGACAAGCATCCGTGGAGTGTGGCGCCGATTTGCATCAAGGATCGGGCGGAGATGGAACGGTATGCCAAATTGTGCAGTTTTTAGTTTTTATGAATAAATTATGGGCTTAATGACTTGATTTTTACTGCATATTTTGGAATATATATAATTATGGAATGGATTATTATTTTTTGTTGATTTATGTTGCTTGTGTCGTGTTTATGCCCTCGGGGTTTACTTGGGGGTTGTAATGGAGACGAGGATCATTGTGGCGGCTGGCCTCCTTCTGGCAGGCTGTGCAATAGCGGCCCAGGCGCAGGAGGCCAGGCCGCGGCCGAACCATCCCGCCGCTCCGGCTGCATCGGAGCCAGCCGGCACTGACGAACCGGTGATGCTGGAGCCGGTTACCGTCGTGGCGGAACGCGCCAAGCGTCAGCTTCTCGACGTCCCGGCCACCGTGACGGTGATTTCGGACAAGGAGCTGAAGTCGCATATGGTGCGCGACATCGATGATCTCACCCGCTACGAACCGGGCATCACCGTGAGCCGCAACAGTTCGAGCACGGATCCCTTCGGTGGCAATGGCGGCTTCACCATCCGCGGCGTCGGCGGCAACCGCATCCAGATGCGTGTCGATGGCTCGCGCATCCTCGATGGCAACACCGATGGCACGCGCGATTTCGTCGACCTGCCCTTCATCAAGTCGGTCGAGATCATTCGGGGGCCGGCCTCGGCGCTCTATGGCACCGATGCTGTCGGCGGCCTGGTCGCCTTCACCACCAAGGACCCGGCCGACATCATCAAGGAAGGGCGCAATTGGGGACTGGAGGCGAGCACCAATTTCGACAGCTACAACAAGGCGCTGGTGAATACCGCCCTCGGAGCCTGGCGGGTCTCTCCCAATCTCGAGATCCTGCTGGGATATTCGGTCAAGAAGGCGAGCGAGGCCAAGCTCTCGCGCGCCCGGGCCGATGGTGGCCGCTATGGTTGCCCCCGCTGGGTCGAATATGGCGCCATCGATTGCGGCAGCTTCAACCCGCTGGATGAACTCGGGCAGAACTTCCTCGCCAAGATCGTCTGGCGGCCCACCGAATCACTGGAGCTCAAGCTGACCGGCGAGATCTTCGACCGCAACAAGGATGTCGATGTCCTCTACAATCGCGGTCCGGTGGCAGTGCGTACACCGGCCAATCCCAATCCGGCGCTGCTGCCGTTCATCCATTCCTACACCGCCAGCCAGGAACTCACCCGCTACCGCATCGCTCTGGACGGCCTGTGGAAGCCCGAATACGCCTTCGCCGACCAGATACGCTGGAACATCACCTGGTCGCCGCAGCGCCGCGAGGTCAGCAGCCGCGAACACCGCACCCTCGCCAACGGCAATCAGCAATATCAGGACAATGTCACCGAGTTCGGGCAGCGCTTCCTGCAGGCCGGCCTGCAGATCGATTCGTCCTTCAAACTCGGGCGCAGTGATCACAAGCTGGTCTGGGGCTTCGACGGCGAATATGGCTACACCGACTATGTCCGTAATCGCACTACGCGGGTGTTCACCCCGGGCGGCGTGCCGGTCTCCAACGCCACCGTCGTGCCCTACACCTGGAACTTCGCCGATTCCAACACCAAGCGGCTCGACGCCTTCGTGCAGGACGAGATCAGCCTGCTGGACGGCAAGCTGCTGATCACGCCGGCGCTGCGCTATTCCTGGAACCAGATCACGCCCAAGCCCAAGTCCGACTATCAGCCGGTACCCGGCTATGTGCTCAGGCAGCGCGAGGAATCGGCGCTGACCAAGAAGCTCGGCATCATCTACAAGCTCAATGAGACCTATTCGGTGTACGGCCTCTATGCAGAGGGCTTCCGCATGCCCAATGCCGAGCAGCTCTATACCGGCTCCTCCTCGGGCCTGCCGGACAACAATCTCGTGCCGGCGCCGGAGTTAAAGCCGGAGCGGGTCCGCTCCTTCGAGGCGGGGCTGCGCGGGCGCTATGGCTGGGGCTATTTCTCCCTGTCGGCCTTCCATGCCGACTACACCAACTTCATCCAGAATTTCGTGGAGATCCCGGCCAGTTCGGGGTCAGGGGTCGACTATACCTGGGCCAATCGCGCCAAGGTCCGGCTGACCGGCATCGAAGGCTCCGCCGAGGTGCAATGGGCCGAAAACTGGGGGTCGAGCTTCAGCCTCACCTACCAGCACGGCAACCAGAAGACGACGCGCGACGCCCCCTGGACCCCGTTCAACGGCGCCAGCCCCCTCACGGCCGTCGCCAGCCTGCGCTGGACCAAGCCGGAACAGGGGCTGGAAGTCGAAATGATCGGCACCTTCGCCTCCAAGGTCAGCCGCACCAGCACTCCCGATATCTTCAAGCCCGGCGGCTATGCCGTGTTCGATCTGCTGGGTAGTTGGAAACCGACCGAGAACATCACGCTGCGGGCCGGCATCCTCAACATCGCCGATACCCGCTATTTCCGCTGGCCGCTGCCTGGCAGTTACAGCCGGACGGCCAGCTCGAGCGTCGCCTTCTCCAATCCGCTCGAACTGCAGACCGCCGCCGGCCGCACCTTCAAGCTCGGCGCCAACATCACCTTTTGAGGATCCGTCATGAGCCAGCAACGATTACAGCGCGAACGCCTGCTGCACCATGCCGCCGACGTCCTGGAGGTGGCGGGACGTCTCGGCCGCGTGATGCTCACAGCCAGCGGGGGCGGGGCCACCCACGAGCGCATGGGGCCGGTCGACAGGATCGAGCGCTCCGGCCTGGCCCTGCGGCTGGCAGGGGTGGCGCACGACGCCGATATCGACACGACCGGGCTCGGCGCCGTCATCCTCGACCGCTCCGGCCGCATGAAGGACAAGGTGCTGCCGCGCCTCGACTTTCATGGCAAGGATGGCGGCGTGCGGTTCAGCCTGGTGGGCCTCGACGGGCTCGAGCCTTTCGATGCCGGCATTGCCGGGCTGCGCGGCATGGCCGCAGAAGCGGCGGAGCCCGTCGAACCCGCGGCGCGGGCGGAGGTGGCCGAAGGCGATCCGGGCGCAATTCCCTTCGAGGTGGCTCGCTGCGCCGGTGTGCCCGTTACCATCGAGTTGCGCCGCGATGGCCTCAGGCAGGCCTGGTCCGGCAGTGTCGAGGCGGTCAAGCCGGCCATGGGTTTCATCAACGTCATGCAGCCCGATTTCCACCTGCATCTGCGTGCCGGCGCCGTCGGGCGCTGGCGGTTGCGGGCGGATCGGGCCGGGCTGGATGGCGTCGAACTCCTGGCTGAGAATGCGCGTGGCGAACTGATCGGGCTGGCGGTGCGCGGTCCGGCTGCCGTCCTCGCGCGCCGCGATTGAGCGAAGGGCGAATCATGCCACGGATCATCAGTCAGACGTGGCGGCTGCTGTGCCTGTGCGTCGCCGGCCCAGGCGGACGCACGGGCCTTATCCTCCTCGCAGTGGTTCTCGGGCTCAATCTGGGCGGTGTCTATGTCAGCCTGCTGCTGATCGACTGGAACGCCCAGTTCTACGGCGCCCTCGAAAAACGGGATGCCGCGGCGGCCGTCGGCCAGATCGGCGTGTTCGGCCTGCTGATCGCCGTCAATGCGGCGATGCATCTGGTGGCGGTCTATCTGCGCAAGAGCGTGCAGATCCGCTGGCGGCACGCCTTGACCTCGGCCGCTCTCGACCGCTGGCTTGGCGGCAGAACCCATGTGCGGCTGCGCCAGACCGCTGCCATCCCCGACAATCCAGACCAGCGCATTGCCGAGGACTGCCGGCTGTTCGTCGACAAGTTCACCGAGGAAGGCCTGGAGGTCGTCAGCAGCGCTGTGGGGCTGGTGTCCTATGTGGCTTTGCTGTGGTCGCTGTCCTCCTTTCCGCTCGCCTTCACCCTGTTCGGCGTGGCGGTGGAGATCCCGCGCTACATGGTGTGGGCCGCCCCGGTCTATGTGCTGATCTCCAGCGGTCTCACCCATTGGCTCGGCCGCCCCCTGCTGGCGCTCAATGCACAGCAGCAGAGCCGCGAGGCCGATTTCCGCTTCGCGCTCGCGCGTCTGCGCGAATCATCCGACGCCGTGGCGCTGATGGCCGGCGAGGCCGCCGAAAGGCGCGTGCTGGACGCTCGCTTCGGTGCCATTATGCGCAATTGGCGGGCGCTGATGAACCGCGATCTCATCCTGGGCTGCTTCACCAGGCCTTATTTCAGCACCGTGCTGCGCATCCCGATATTCCTGGCCCTGCCGGCCTATCTTGCCGGGCAGGTCGCGCTGGGCGGGCTGATGAAGCTTGCTTCCGCCTTCCAGAACGTGGTCACCACCTTGTCCTGGTTCATCTTCTCCTATCGCAATCTCGCCGAACTCGCCGCGGCCATTCGGCGTCTCGACGGCTTCCTCGCTGCCCTCGGCCGGGTCGGGGACAATGGCGGTGTCAAGACCGGCACGAGCGGGCTCGATCATCTCACGGTCCAGGACCTCGCCTTG
Organism: Labrys neptuniae; assembly: GCF_040797145.1. NCBI lineage: Bacteria > Pseudomonadati > Pseudomonadota > Alphaproteobacteria > Hyphomicrobiales > Xanthobacteraceae > Labrys > Labrys neptuniae. The sequence continues at coordinate 130,214 of NZ_JBFNQD010000009.1, forward strand.
GCGACGCCCGAGGGGCGCCCTCTCGCCATCCTGGCGGACATGCGGTTGGAAAGAGGCGAAAACGCCTGGCTATCCGGTGCGTCAGGCATCGGCAAGACCACCCTCATCAAGGCGATGGCCGGCCTGTGGCCACACGGAACGGGGAGGGTGAGCCTGCCCGCCGGCCGTCAAATCGCTTTCCTGCCGCAGGCGGTCTATCTGCCGCTCGCGGATCTGCGCACCGTCCTGGCCTATCCGCAAGATCCCGACGCGCTGCCGCGACAAGCCTATGTCGAGGCCCTCGAGCGGGTCGGCCTCGAGCATCGGCTGCCGGGGCTCGACGACGGCGATCCACCCCTCGGCCTCTCCGGCGGCGAACAGCAGCGCCTCGCTCTGGCGCGGCTGATCCTGGCGCGGCCGGACTGGGCCGTGCTCGATGAGCCGACCAGTGCCCTCGACGCCGTTGCCGAAAAGCACTTGTTCTCGGTGCTGCGGACGGCGCTGCCGCATACGAGCTTCGTGGTGGTGGCACATCGCGAACCGGCCGGCCTCGGGCCGCTGCGGCGGATCGAGCTGGATCGGTTCGGACTCGAAGTGTCCTAGATCGGCACGGTTCTTGCTAGCGTCCCCGCGATAAGAAAGGCCGCGAGGGGCCAAAGCGCGCTGCTAGGACGCAGCATTTTGTCCTCAAACTGTCGCAATCGCGGAGAAATATGCTCCAGCTTCCAAAGTGCATCGAACGGTGAAGCGCATGCGTTTGAACAAAATTCTCTATTTTGGCGATTTTGTACTCTGCCCTGCTGCGGCCTTCGGCCTGCTTGTCTTGACTCTTCTGCAGCATGACGCCACTGCCGTCGGCATCTGGGCGATGGCTTTCGTGCTGGGCTGCATCGGTTGGACTTTCGTGGAATATGCGGTGCATCGCTGGGTCTACCACGCGGTTCCCTTCTTCGACCGCATGCACGATGCCCATCACCAGGAGCCCAAGGGCATGATCGGCGCGCCGTCCTTCCTGAGCGTGGGCGTGATTTTCCTGGTGTTCTACTTGCCGCTTTATTTCGCCAATCATGCCTTTGCCGGCGGCTTCACCAGCGGGATCCTGCTCGGCTATGTCGCCTATATGCTGGTGCACCACGCCTCGCATCACTGGCCGTCGAAGCCGGGAAGCCTGCTCTATCGCCTGCGTCTGGCCCATATGGTGCATCATTATCGCGGCGAGGAAGGCAATTACGGCGTGGTCACTTCCTTCTGGGACCACATCTTCTCCACCTATGTCGAGCCCCAGCGGCGGCGGGCATCCTGATCGAGCAAACGATTGGCTCGATGCCCCTCATTCGGGCATTGATCGTGCGTGCGCCCGTCGCGTAGGGTCGGAGCATCATGCCCGATCTCGTCCACGACATTGTCCGCTATCAGAACAAGCGCGGTGGCGCCCACCGAGCCGGTACCCTCACGACCGGGCCGCTCGAGCGCATGGAATATTATCTGAGGGATCATTTCAAAGGACAGCCGCTCCGCACCGTCGAGACGGGGTGCGGCGCCTCGACGATCCTGTTCTCCCATTACGCGCAGGCGCACACCGCCTATTGCTACGACGATACCGCCGAGGCGAATTCGAGCGTCAACTTCGCCCGCGGCTTTCCGGGGCTGAAGAGCAATGTGGAGTGGGTCTTTGGGCCGACGCAGCGCACGATCTTTGCGAACCCGCTCACGCATGACGTCGACATCATCCTGATCGACGGTCCCCACGGCTATCCGTTTCCGGAGCTGGAATATTTCGCCTTCTACGAACGCCTCAAGCCTGGCGGCATCCTGATCGTCGACGACATCCACATACCCACGATCAACAATCTCTATCGCTTCCTGATGCAGGACGATGGCTTCCACCCGCATGGTATCACGGGCGCGACGGCCTATTTCCAGCGCAGCGACCGCCCCGCCTTCAACATGGAAGGCGATGATTGGTGGCTGCAGCGCTACAATGTGCAAAAATTCCCCGCGCGCCGCTTCGATCGCATCGAGGAGAACTTCAAGCTCCCGATCAAGATCGACTTCCAGGGCAAGCTCAACGAATCGCTGCCCCAGCTGGTACGCGGCTTTTCTCTTCAGAACGGGCGGCCGGTGACGGAAGGCTACACGTCGCTGGTCCAGCTGAAACTCGGTCTGAAGGCACCGACGAAGCTGACTTTCGATATCGAGCTGAGGCCGGTCGGTGTCGACGAGCGGCGCAAACGCCTGTCGGACTCTCCGGGCTTCAGCGTGGTCGTCGACAACGGAGAGATCGGCTCCTACGATTTCGAGGGCGCAGGCCGGCGCCGAATACGCTTCGAGGCGCAAACCCGCGGCAGCGATGTCGTCGATCTCGAATTCCGGCATCGCGGCCTCATGTCGGGCAATGCTCTGCCCGATTGGGAGAAGTCGGAATCCTTCGACAATCGCTATCCGAATTTCTGGCTCGATTCGATCGCCGTCGCTTCAGACGACGGGCTCGATGCCAGGCCCAATCACATCAGCCGGGTCGACGGCAGTGTGATTTCGTTTGATTACCAGGCCGAGCGCGTGAGCTTCCTCGTCAACGACGAGGCGGATTCGGTGCAGGCCTTCCATGCGAGCGGCCAGTTCTACGAAGCCGAGGAGCTGGAACGCATTCGGGCGTGCCTTCCTGAGAAGGCCAGCATCCTCGATGTCGGCGCGCATCTCGGCAATCATACGGTCTTCCTCGGCAAATTCGCCGATGCGCGCGTGATCGTGCCGATCGAGCCGCAGTCGGGGGCCGCTGCCTGCCTGCGCATCAATTGCGCCTTGAACCGCCTGGCCAATGTCGACTTCGCCTATCTTGGGGTCGCCCTGAGCGACCAGGCCGGTGCCGGACAGACTTTCACCCACAGCAAACACAACACGGGCGGCACGGTGATCCAGCAGGCCGAGGAAGGCCCGGTGCAGATCGCCAAGGGGGACGACCTCTTTGCCGGGCACAGCTTCGATTTCATCAAGATCGATGTCGAGGGCATGGAGCTGAAGGTGCTGGGCGGGCTTGCAGCCACCATAGAGCGCTGCCGCCCGCTTCTTTTCGTCGAGGTCACCGACGCCAACGAAGCGCGGTTCCGCCGTCTCATGCGGGACTGGAACTATGCAGTGCTATGGTCCGGCCAGACCTATCCCAAGCTCACCAATTTTCTGCTGGAGCCCGGCAAGCCGGCCAAGCCAGCCAGGCGGTGGTTCTGGCGGTAATTTCCTGGGAAGAGCAGGCGTCCTCGCCTGCTCTTCCCATCGGCTTGCCGGAGCGCTTCCAAGAGCAGGCGAGGACGCCTGCGATCCCAGGACGAGTGGCCTCAGGTCATGAAGGCAAAGCGGTTGGGGTCGTCGGCTTCCTCGGCCAGGGCCTTGCGATAGTCGGTGATGACGGCATGCGTCTGGCCATCGGCCCGGAGGCGGCCGCGGTCGATCCAGATCGTGCGCTCGCATAATTCCGCGACCTGGTCGAGGTCGTGCGAGACGAACAGGATGGTGCCGCGCTGGCGGAAGGCGCGGATCAGGGTCCGGCAGCGCTCGCGGAAGGCATCGTCGCCCACGGCGAGGGCCTCGTCGACGATCAGCACGTCGCCGTCGGCATGGGCGCAGATGGCGAAGGCGAGGCGGGCGCCCATGCCGCTGGAATAGAGCTTCACCGGCTGCTCGAAGAAATCGCCGAGGCCGCAGAGTTCCTGGATGGCGCCGAGCCTCTCGGTGACCTGCGTACGCTTGAGGCCGAGAATGGCGCCCGACAGATAGCAGTTCTCGCGCCCCGTCAGCTCGTAGTCGAAGGCGGCCCCGAGCGCCAGCACCGGGGCGATGCGGCCCTTGACGGTGAGCGAGCCGATGGTGGGCGCGGTGATGCCGCACAGAATCTGCAGGAGGGTCGACTTGCCCGAGCCGTTGCGTCCGACGATGCCGACCGCCGCGCCCTTGGGAATGGCGAAACCGATCTCCTTCAGCGCCCAATATTCGTCGTAATAGCGTTTCCTGCCGCCAAACAGCACCTGCTTCACCTGGTCGATCGGGCGCCGGTAGAACTGATAGGCCTTGCCGAGGTCGCGGCATTCGACCGCGAGGTCCAAGGGACGATCCGGGGCGTGATCTCGGGCACGGCCCTGGGTGGGATCCTGGGCTGGATCTTGCGCGAGCGTCTGTTCAGATGATGTCGACAAGGATCGTCTTCTTTCGCATGAACAGGGTCTGGCCAGCATAGAATACCGCAAGCGAGGCCGCGAGGCAGGCCAGATAGAGCAGGCTGTCCGGCCAGGTGCCACGCAGGATGGCGGTGCGCATCATCTCGATGATGCCGGTGAGGGGATTGAGATAGGCAAGCCAGCGCCAGTTTTCCGGCACCTGCGCCGCCTCGTAGAACACCGGCGTCGCGAACATCGCCACCGGAATGATCGAGATGATCAGATGGTTGAGGTCGCTGGTCAGCGCGCCGATGGTGGAGAGGATCCAGACGATGCCGAGCAGGCAGAGGACGAGCGGCAGGAGGATGAAGGGCAGCGCGAGCCAGGACCAGTGGATCGACTGGTCGATCAGGATCTGGCCGGTCAGCAGCACGCCGAGCGCGATCAGCATGTAGACGCCGCCACGTGCCACCGCGATCCAGGCCAGGATCTGCGGCGGGAAGATCGAACGGCGGATGATGTGCTTGTGCTCGGCCAGCAGCAGCGGGGCGCGATAGGCGATCTCGGCGAAGTAGTTGAAGACGATCAGGCCGACGAAGATCGAGAAGGCATAGCCGAAGCGCCCGCCGCTGTCCTGCGCGACGCCGACCTTGAGCGCGCCGGAGAAGACCAGCGTATAGATCGACAGCATCACCAGGGGCGCCAGCACGGCCCAGGCCCAGCCGAACACCGAGCCGCGAAAGCGTACCTGCAGTTCGCGGGTCAGGATGGCGCGAAACAGTTCGCGCTGGCGCCAGATATCGGCAAAGGGCTGTAGCAAGACGAAATTCCAGATAGTCGAGGCTTCTTCCGCCCCTTCCTAGAGCAAAACGCGTTCAAGTGTGAACGCTTATTTGCTCTAACTCTTTGTTTAGACGCGTCTTTGCGATTCTTGGCGATTCCAGGAAATCACAAAACGCTATAGAGCAAAGCGCGTTTGAGTGTAAACGCTTCGCTGCCTGCGCCCGATTCCTGCGGGGGGACGGCAGCAGGCCGGCGCGTGCCGCCTGCCGCCATTCTCGTCATTTCCAGCGGCCGGTGCCGCCCCCGGTTCCGCCGACCGTGCTGACGCCGCCCGACATGAAGTTGCCCAGCAGGGCGTGGCCCTTGCTGAAGAAGTTCACATTCAGCATGACGGGGCTGGCGTTGAACTGGAAGCTCACGGTTTCCGCATAGAGGCGGTTGAGGTCCTTGGTGAATACCGTGCCGAACATCACGCCGCCGCCGGGACTGGAAACGCCACCGGCATTGCCGGTGAAGGTCTTGAGGACATGGCCATATCCTCTGTCGGTCGTGACTTCGATCGTGAAGCGCAGATAGAAGATGGCGCTGATGATGGTGCATTTGGCCGGATATTGGTCGGCTGCCGCCGTGCCCATGATGTCGGCCGCGATGGCCTTGATCTGGTCCTGCTCGAGCAGCCCTGCCATTGAGTTTGCAAACTCGCGGGCGGCAAGGTCGGGGTCGTAGTTCAACTTGACGTCGTCCATGGAACTCTCCTGATCTTGATCCAAAGTTCAGGCGCGTAGGCGCTCTTTTTCTCGGTTCTCTCGCCAGGGGCTGCGGTCGGTGACGACAGGCCCTGGAACGGGACGGCAAGTCTCGCCTTGGCGTTTTGATCGGCGGCCTCACGCGCGGAACGGGCATCATGGGCGAGGCTCAGGGGGCGGTCTCTGGCTATTAAAATAGACCTGAATACCTCGAAGGTGGTAGGATAGGCGTCTCGATATATTTGGATAAACGTCTCTTCTGGATGAATTAATCTACAAAAATACAGGAAAATGTATTCTGAATATGGAAGTATTATTTATATATTTGTTTTTCGTTTTGCTGACGTTCAAGCATGGGCGAGGTGGTCTTCAGTTTTATTGAGGTGAATGTCGTAACGGCGTTCCGTAAATGAAAATTCCATCACGGAATTCGAAGCAGACGGCCGTTAAGCTGCTGATATTCGAATTTTGAAGAATGTGTTGTTATATTGCGATTGTCGCTCGCACGTTCTTTGCCCAAGCACGTGCGGGCTGCCCTTGCAGCAGCATCGGAAGATGTTATTCGTTGCTGGATGTCAGGCCGTGCGGCAGGGCACGAGCCAACCCTGTTCGGGAGACATGCGTGAAGCGATCCACTGTCGACTGGAGCAAGGATGCGTGGAGCTGGCGTCCCGGCGAGGGGCGGTGGTCGATGAGGCGCCATGGTCTGCCCAAGGCGGCCGTCTATGCGCGTCTCGATACTCGCGACCATCGCCCGCACGAGCGCTATGATTTCTGGCGCGAAGCCGCCCTCTACGAGATCGACGCGGACCGGCGCAGTGACCCCTCGCCGTTTCTGGCGGAGGGGGCAGGCGTGATCGGGCCGGGGGGCTCGATCTTCACCACGCGTTCCCATGCTTTGGCAGGAGGACGGCGCCGGGGGCAGAGCGAGCGGGACGGTGGTGACGATATCGCCATCGGCCTGGTTCTCTCTGGAAAGCGCCGGCACGAGGAAGGGGATGAGCGCAGCCTGGCCACGGCCGGACAATTTTTCGCCTTCGATGCCAGATCCGAGAGCCGGCTGTCCTGGACCGCCTTCGAAGCGGTGCATCTGGCGATGAGGCGCGAACGTGCTGAAGCGATCCTGGGGCCGCAGCTTCCGTCCTCGGCCGCGCTTGCCCGCTGGCTGGGGGCCTCGCCCGCCGGCCGCATCCTCGCCGCCCAGATGCGGGCGCTGGCCGGCGAGATCGACAATCTCCACCCCGACGAGCGCAGCAGCCTGCTCCAGATCACGCTCGATCTGGCCGATCTCGCCTTGCGCGACGTGGCGGGGCGGACAGAGGACGAGGATCTCGATGTCGCCGGCAGTGTCTTCACCGCGGCGATGCGGTTGATCGATGTCAATCTCGCCAACCCCGCTTTCGATCCCGACATGCTGGCAGGGCTTCTCGGCTGCTCGCGCGCCACGCTCTATCGCTGCTTTGCCGAGCAGGACATCGCCATTGCCGAGGCCATTCGCGCGCGGCGGCTGGTGCGTGCACGCGACATGCTGCTCCGCGCGCCGCGCAGCGTGTCGATTGCCGAGATCGCCATGCGCTGCGGCTATCTGGATCCGGCCCATTTCAGCCGATTGTTCCGCCAGGAATTCGGCGTCAGTCCGACGGATGCCCGCGGCTGAGCCGCTCTTGCCCGCCAGCCGTTGCCTTTCCCGTCCGAACTTGACAGAAGGGCGGCATGCAAGTCACCGTCCGTCCCGTCTCCTCCAAGCGCGAGCTCAAGCAATTCCTCGCTTTGCCGCGGCGGATCTATGCCTGTTACAGCGATTATGTCGCGCCGCTCGATCATGACCGGGCGCAACTGATCGATCCGGCCAGAAGTGCCTTCTGGACCCATGGCGAAGCCGCGTATTGGCTTGCCTATGACGGGGAGGGCCGCGCCGTCGGCCGCATCTCGGCGCAGATCGATCACCTCGCCACCGGCGCCCAGCATGAGGGCATCGGCTTCTTCGGCTGCCTCGATGCGGTGGATGACGAAGGGGTGGTGGTCGAGCTGGTACGCATTGCCGCTGCCTATCTCGCCGGCAAGGGCAGCAAGGTGATGCGCGGCCCCTTCACCTTGTCGATCAATGCCGAATCCGGCCTGCTGATCGACGGTTTCACCGCACCGCCCATGGTGCTGATGCCCTGGCACCCGCCCTATCTGCGCGCCCATCTGGAGGCTGCCGGCCTCAAGCTGGCGAAGACGCTGCATTCCTATGGCTTCGACCGGCGCCGCAGCGATCTTGCCGACAGGCTCGAAAAGCTCGGCATGGAGCGCCGCCGCAAGGGGTTCGACATCCGCGCCATGCGCATGGACAGGCTGGCCGAGGATGCCGAACTCGGGCGGTGCCTGTTCAACGGCTCCTGGGCAGCGAACTGGGGCTTCGTCCCGGTCTCGCAGGCCGAGATGTCGGCGATGATCAAGGCCTTCAAGCCGTTGCTGAAGGCGGAATATGGCGTTTTCGTCGAAAGGCAGGGGGAACTGGTCGGCTTCGCACTGTTCCTGCCCAATGTCTTCGAGATCACCGGCGATCTGGGAGGTTCGCCTTCTCCCTGGGGCTGGCTGAAACTGGCATGGCGCGGGCTGACGCAGCGCTTCGCAGGCGGTCGCGCCGTGCTGTTCGGCGTGGCGCCGCGCCTGGTCGGCTCGGTCTCCGGCGCCAGCGTCGCGCTCATCCTGGTGGATGAATTGATGCGCCGGGCTGCCATCACCGGTGTGCAAGATTTGGAATGCGGTTGGATTCTTGACGATAACTATGCCATGACGAGCGTAGTTGAATGGCTCGGGGCCCGGTCGACACGCCGTTTCGGCGTTTTTGAAGCATCGATTCAGTCCCATGACGCCCATAGTGTTTTGTGATTTGACGGCATTGCCTAGAATCGCAAAACGCGTTGAAACAAAAAGCTTGAGCAATCGAGCGGTTAGCTAGAACGCGCTTTGCTCAAGGGACGTGTCCAGGAAGAAGATGTCGACCCAAACCAAAGATAACATCCTGTCCGATCCGCAGCGTGTCTATGACGAGGTCGTCAACCTGATCGTATCCGAGGGCATGGTGGATCGCGAGAAGGTAACGCCCGATGCGACCTTCGAGACGCTCGGCCTCAAATCCATCGATATCGTGATGATCCTCACGGCTGTGGAAGAAAAGTTCGACGTCTATATTCCGATGGATGGCTCGATCGCCGAGGCCAAGGATCTCAAATCCTTCATCGACGGCGTGCTGGCCCGCATTGCCAGTGAAAAGTCCTGATTTGAAGAGACGCGTTTATATTACCGGCATGGGGGCGGCGACGGCGGCGGGACTTGGGGTTCCGGCGCTGTGGCAGGCCGCGCGCGAGGGCCGAAGTGCCATCGGCCCGCTCGAGGTGGCACGGGAACTGCGCCACAACATCCGCATCGCCGGGCAGTTGCGTGGCTTCGATCCGGCCGATCATATCGAGCCCGATGTGCTGGCCTTTTGCGACCGCTTCACCCAGCTCGCGATCGTCGCCGGCGACGAAGCGCTGGCCCAGGCCGGCTTTGCCCGCGCCGATCGGCAGGGCGAGCTCACCGCCACCATCGTCGGCACCGGCATCGGCGGCGGGGAAACCATCGAAATCGGCATTCACAATGCCTATGTCACCGGCCAGCGCCTCGATCCCTGGAGCGTGCCGCGCCTGATGCCCAATGGCGCCGCCTCGCAGCTGAGCGCCCGCTATGGCGCGCGCGGCCCGTCCTTCGCAATTGCCAGCGCCTGTGCCTCCGGCACCCAGGCCATCGGCCTCGGTGCCCATTTCATCCGTGCCGGCATCGTCGATCGCGCCGTGGTCGGCGGGGCCGAGGCCTGCATCACCGCCTCGGGCATGAAGGGCTGGGAAGCCCTGCGCGTGCTCTCTCCCAATGCCTGTCGTCCCTTCTCCAAGGATCGCAACGGCATGGTACTCGGAGAAGGTGCCGCCATTTTCGTGCTGGAGAGTGAGGAGAGTGCTAGGGACAGGGGCGTGACTCCGCTGGCTGAGCTCTGCGGCTACGGCACCTCCAGCGATGCCGGCGACATCGTGCGCCCGGATGCCGGCGGAGCGGCCTCCGCCATGCGCCAGGCCCTCGATGATGCCGGGCTGGAACCGGAGGCGATCGACTATGTCAACGCCCACGGCACCGGCACGCTTGCCAATGATGCCACCGAGGCCGCCGCACTCGCCGCTGTCTTCGACGCGCGCCTGCCCGGCCTGCCCGTCTCCTCCACCAAGCCGGTGCACGGCCATGCCCTCGGGGCGGCCGGCGCCATCGAGCTGGCGATCACGGTGATGGCTCTGCGAGAAGGCGTGGTACCGCCAACGCTCAACTGGACAACGCCCGATCCCCGATGCGATCTTGACTGCGTGCCGGGGCAGAAGAGGGCGGTGACGATGCGCCATGCCATGACGAATTCCTTCGCGTTTGGCGGCATCAATGCGGTGCTGATCGTCGGGCAGGCATGAGCGCGCCGCCGCCTCTCTCCATCGGCCCCATTGCGGCCCGGGTCGAGGCGGATGCCGTGCGGCGCTACCGCGAGGCGACGGCCTTCGACGGCAAGATGAGCCAAGGATTGACGGGCGAGGGCGACGAGGTTCCCGCTACCTTTCCCGCGATCTGGCTGTGGCATCCGGCCGCCAAGGCCGCCTTCGACGATCTTGCCGGCGAGGAGCATCTCATACCCGTGCTGATCGCCCAGCGCTTCAGCTATCGGCGCGCCTTGCGCATCGGCGAGGAGATCCGCTTCGTGATCACCCGGCGGGCGGATGCTGCCATGCCCGACGATGTGCAGATCGAGGCGCATATCGAAGGCCGGGATGGCGAGGTCATCGCCGATTTCGCAGCGACCTACCGGTTGTTCCAGCCGGAGCTGGCGCAATGAGCGCCTCGATGCCGCCGCTCACTATCGGCCCGATCGGCGCGGCCGAGGTGGAGGCGTTCGCCCGGGCCTCGGGCGACACCAACCCCCTGCATGTCAGCGCGGCCATCGCCCGCACCATCGGCCTGGAGGCAGCGCCGGTGCATGGCATGCTGCTGGTCGCCTATCTCAATGAGGCGGTGCGGCGTTTCCTGCCGCAGGCTGTGATCGCAGGCCTGTCCACCCGCTTCATGGCACCGGTACCCGTCGGGGCCGAGGTCGAGATTTCCGGGCGAACGGTCAAGCGTCATGATAACGGCGAGCCGGCCGTGCTGCGCCTCTTCGTCAAGACGAGCGGCGGCGTCGTCGCCTGCATGGCGGAAGCGACTCTGTCGCGTGCGATGGAGGGTGGGGCATGAGCCGCCGGACCGTGCTGATCACCGGGGCCAGCAGCGGTATCGGCAGGGCCCTCGCCCTCGAATATGCCACGTCCGAAAATGCTCTCCTCCTCGTCGGCCGAGACGAGGCGCGGCTGGCCGACATCGCCGAACTCTGCCGGGCACGCGCGGCTGCGGTCGTCACCGGCCGCATCGATGTCCGTGATCGCAAGGCGCTTGCCGCCTGGATCGCAGCCCGGGACGGCGAGGTACCGATCGACCTCGCCATTGCCTGTGCCGGCATCGTCTCGGGCACCAGTGCGCAAAGGCCGCTCGACCCTGGTGAGGCGATGCGGGCGGTGCTCGCCGTCGATCTGATGGGGGCTATCAACACCATCGAGCCAGCATTGGAAGCCATGCGTCGCCGAGGCCGCGGTCACGTCGCCTTGGTCGGTTCGCTGGCGGGCCTGCGCGGCTTCCCGTCCTCGCCGGCCTATTCCATGGCCAAGGCGGCGATACATGCCTACGCCGAAGGCATCCGGCCGGCCCTGAGGCGCGAAGGCATTGCCGTCAGCCTGATCGCGCCGGGCTTCGTCACCACGCCGCTCAACGCCGAGCTCGTCGCGCCGCAACCGCTCAAGCTCACCGCCGCCAGGGCGGCCCGCATCATCCGCAGCGGCCTCGACCGCCGCAAGCCGGTGATCGCCTTTCCCTTCATCCTCTATGCGGGATTGCGCCTGCTCACTTTGCTGCCCGCGCGTTTCGGGGACTGGCTGCTCGATCGTCCCGGTGTCGATGTGCCGTTGACGAGGGAGCGGGAGACAAGCGGGCCATGACGCTCCTCGCGGCCCTGGCAGGCCTGTGGTGGGTCGCTCTCGTCTGCCTGCTGCTCGGCTCCACGCTGCTCGCCTTGCTCCAGCCGGCGCTCGCGGCACGCCGGGCCGTTGCCGGCGAACGCAGGCCCGTCTCGGTGCTGGTGCCGCTGCGGCAGCTTGAGGAAGCGGAGAGCGAAGCGAATCAGGCGCTCCTGCGGCTGGATCATCCCGGCCTCGAAATCCTGTTCTCGGTGAGCGACGCAGAGCCTTCTCGGCGAAGCGGGGAAGGTGGCGTTGCGAAGCAACGACGGATGCGGTGCGGCCCGCTGCCAGTGTCCTATCCGGATGAAGCCGTGCAAGCCGACCACACCCCATCCGACCCGACTTCGTCGGGCCACCTTCCCCACTTCGTGGAGAAGGCTTTGACGATCAGCGTCCATGTCACCACGCCCATTCCCGGTGCCAATCCGAAGATCGCCAATCTGATCGAACCGGTGGAAGCGGCTGAGCACGATCTCCTGCTGATCAAGGATGCCGCCACCATTCTGCCGCCCGGCGCCCTGGCCGCGATGATGGCGAGCCTCACGCCCGGCGTCGGACTGGTCTCCTGTGTGCCGGTGGCGCGCAGGCCCGGCAATTTCCCGGCCCTGGTCGAGGCGAGCCTCGTCAACTCCTATGGCGGGCGGCTGTTGCTGGCGCTCTCCGCGCTCGGGGGCGGTGCCGGTATCGGCGCGGCCATGCTGCTGCGGCGTGGCGATCTCGAAGCCGCCGGCGGCATCTCCACGATCCTCCGTGCGGTCGCCGACGACCATGCCCTGGCCAAGCTTCTGCAGGCGAAGGGGCTGCGACCGGTCTTCGCCGCGGCCACCGTCGACCAGGACCTTGGCGCCCGCCGGCCCGGCGAGATCTGGCAGCGCCATCTGCGCTGGGCGATCTGCCGGCGCCTGGAAGAACCCCTGGCCTTCGCCGCCGAGCCCTTGACCGGCCTGCCCGCCGCCTGTCTTGCGGCGCTCGCCGGTGCCACTCTCCTCGGCCTGCCCGCCATTGCCCTGCTGGTGCTGACGCTCCTCCTCTGGCCCGCGGCAGAATGCGCCCTCGCCTGGCGCAAGGGCTGGCCGCTCTCCCCGGCCACGCCGCTCGCCGTGCTGCTCCGGGAAGCGATCATGCCGGCACTATGGCTGAACGCCCTCGTGGCGCGTCGCCTCGCCTGGGGCGGGGCCACAATCGCCCTGGCAGGGCGGCGCTGATGCTCTTCCTGATCGATGCCATCGGCTTTGTCGCCGGCCTTTTCCTTGTCGTGCTGCTGGGCCAGCATCTGCGCTTGGCCTGGCGCGCGCGCCGCTACCGGCCGCCGCCGATGCAGCCGGATGCCGAGTGCCCGCCTATTCTCCTGCAGATCCCGCTCTACAACGAGGCCGGTTCGGTCGAGGGGGCCCTGGCCTCGGCCCTGGCGCTGGACTGGCCGGCCGACCGGCTGACCATCCAGCTCCTCGATGACTCCACCGACGAGACGGCGGCCCTGGCCGCTGCCGCCATCACCGGCCTGCCGCCGGGAGGCCCGCTGGTGCAGCAGGTCAGGCGGGTGAACCGGGACGGCTTCAAGGCCGGCGCCCTGGCCGAAGGCATGCAGCGCTGCGATGCGCCCTTGATCGCCATTCTCGATGCCGATTTCAGGGCACCACGCCAATGGCTGAGGCAAGCGGCAGCGGTACTGGCGGCCGACCAGGGGGCGGCCTTCGTGCAGTTCCGCTTCGAGTTCGGCAATCGCGACCAGAACTGGATGACTTTGGGCCAGCAATTCTCGGTCGATGCGCATTTCCTCGCCGAACAGGCGGGAAGGCAGGTCGGCGGCGACCTGTTCCAGTTTAACGGCACCGGTGCGGTCTGGCGCCGCGCCGCCATCGAGGCGGCCGGCGGCTGGTCCGCGGACACGCTGGCCGAGGATCTCGATCTGACCTTGCGCAGCTATGCCGCCGGCTGGCACGGCCAGCTGACGCTCGAGCCTCCGCTGACCTGCGAGGCGCCGGCCGACCTCGCCAGCTGGCGCGTACAGCAGGCCCGCTGGTCGACCGGCTTCGTCCAGGTCGCACGCAAGGGGCTGCCGCTGGTCTGGCATTCGAACTGGAACCTTGCTGCCAAATTCGGCACCAGCCTGCTCCTCGGCCTGCAGCTCGGCCTGCCCTGCCTCGTGCTGGCGGTCGCCGCCTTCGTCCTCGATGGCCTGCTGCGTGGTTTCGGCAGCGGACATGCCGTCCTGGCGACGGCAGCCGCCCTTTATGCCGGGACGTCGGCCCTTCTCATCACCCTGCCGCCATTTCTGCGCTTGCGCCGGGGTGGTATCATCCGCTACGGGGCAACCCTGATCGCAATTCCGGTCCTGCTCGTCTTTCTGGCTTTGGCCAATTCGGCGGGCGTCGTGACGGCGCCCTTCGCGGCAAGGCACGATTTCGTGCGTACGCCGAAACAGGGAGACCGGTAGCGGCGACAGGCTGGAACGGGGCTGAGAGACGGAGTTTGACGGGTTTGTGGGAGAGTTTGTGGGCGGTCGCCGGCTGGCTGGCGGTGATCTTGGCCGTGATATCGTTGCTCGGCTGGTCGGTCACCTTCGGCTCGACCCTGGCAACCTTCTATCTCGTCTTCAAGCATTGGCGCCTGCGCAAGGCCGGTGTCGAGGCCGAGCGCCTCCTGCTGGCGCGGGGCCTGCCTGACCGGGCCGACCTGCCGGATGTGGTGGTGCAGATCCCCACCTTCAATGAAGGCGCCATGGTCGCCCGTGCGCTCGACGCCGCCACTGCCCTCGACTGGCCGCGCGAGCGCCTGCATATCCAGATCCTCGACGATTCCACCGACGGCTCCACCGTCTTCGCCAATGAAGAGGTGGCGCGGCGCCGGGCGCAGGGCTTCGACGTGGTGCTGATCCATCGCAAGGATCGCACCGAATACAAGGCCGGCGCGCTTGCCAATGCGATGACGCTGACGCCGCATGGCTTTTTCGCCATTCTCGACGTCGATTACGTGCCTGACCCCGATTTCCTCAAGAAGACCATGACCTGCCTGTTGGCGGATCCCAAACTCGCCTTCATCCAGGCTCGCTTCGACTATCTGAACCGGGATGCCAACCCGCTGACGCGCACCCAGGCGGTGCTGCTCGACGCCCATCTCGCCATCGAGCAGGGCACGCGCTGCTGGGCTGGCCATCCCCTGCCGTTCAACGGCACCTGCGGCGTCTGGCGCCGGGAGGCGATCGAGGCGGCCGGCGGCTGGCGCGGGGGCACCTTGGCCGAGGATCTCGACCTGTCCTACCGGGCCTGGCGCATCGGCCGGCGCGGCTCGTTCCTGATGAGCGTGCCTGTGCCCGGCGAACTTCCCGAGACGATGAAGGCCTGGATGACCCAGCAGCAGCGCTGGACCAAGGGCTTCGGCGAAGTGATGCTGCGCCTGCTCTGCCCGATCCTCGGCGACGGTTCGCTCTCGCTCACCGATCGCCTCAAGGCGGCGATGCATCTGGGGGTGTGGTGGTCGGGCCTGGCCTGGGCCGTGGCCCTGCCGGCCGGCATCGGCGCGATCGTGCTGGGAGCACCGCTGCGCTGGGAATTGGCCGGTGTCCTGGTCGGCCAGCTCTTGATCGGCTATGTCGCGCTCTTCGTGTTCCTCAGGGCCGGCAACCTGTCCCTGCGGCCCGGGGAGACCAGCCTCTCCGATTTCCTGCGTGAATTCGTGCAGGTCTCCCGCGATCTCTTCCGCATCGGCGCCGTCATCGGCCCCGCCCAGCGCGAAGTGATCTTCGGAAAACGCAGCGAGTTCGTGCGCACCCCGAAATCCACGGCAGCGCCCAAGGTCGTCTGAGACTGGTCCGTTGTCTCAGGCCGCCGGCCTGAGCACGCCGGTCTGACGGCCGGCAGCGGCGATGATGTCGAGCGCACGCTCGATATCGGCGGCGCTGTGGGCGGCCGAGACCGAATAGCGCAGCACCACCTCGCCATTGGGCGTGGCCGGTGGGATCAGCATGTTGACGTAGAGCCCGGCGCGAAGCAGGGCGGTCCAGGTGTCGAGCCCTGCCTTGATGCCCGGCATGCGCACGGCGCCGACCGGGCCAGGCGGGGCCAGAGGCGGCAGGCCGAGGCCGGTCAGGCCGCGATGCAGGGCTTCGGCATGGCTGAACACGGTTGCGCGGCGCTCGTTGTCACCGGCGATGATCGAGAGCGCCTGACGGGCGGCGGCCACCACCGGCGGCGGCAGGGAGGCGGTATAGAGATAGCTGCGCGCGGCAAAACGCAGGGCCCGGAAGGCCGGATCATTGGTGACGCAATAGCCGCCGACCACGCCGACGCTCTTGGAGAAGGTGCCGACGATGACGTCGACCTTGTCTTCCACGCCCTGCGTTTCGGCGACGCCGCGCCCCCGGGCGCCGTAGAGCCCGAGCGAATGGGCCTCGTCGACCAGCAGCACGGCGCCGGTCTCGGACGTCACGGCGCTGATCGCTTCGAGCGCGGCGACATCGCCGAGCACGCTGTAGAGGCCCTCGACGATGACGAGCAGGCGGCTTGGCGCGATCTCGCTTTGTGCGATGATGCGGGCGAGATCGGCAGCGTCATTGTGCTTGAAGGTGAGGATTTTGGCGCCCGAGAGCCGGCAGGCATCGAAGATCGAGGCATGGCAATGGGCATCGAGCACCACGGCATCGCCCTCGCGCACCAGCCCGCCGATGGCACCGAGATTGGCCATGAAGCCGGTGGAGAACACCACGGCATCGCGCCGGCCGTAGAGCTCGGCGATGGCCTTTTCGAGCTCGACATGCAGGGCCTGGTTGCCGCTGGCGACGCGCGAGGCGGTCGAGCCCGTGCCGAAGCTCGCCAGCGCCATACTGGCTGCCTCGATGCAGGTGGGATCGAAATTGAGGCCGAGATAGGAGTTGGTGCCGAACATCAGGGTTTCGCGCCCCTCGATCACCGCCCGAACCGGGCTCAGCACTCGCTCGATCACCACGCTGAGCGGGGTGAGGGCGCCCCCGGTGGAGCGGTCGAAAATATCGGCGAATCCCTGCGATCGTGCCCTGATGCCCGGCGGCCCTGCCATCGTTACTCCTTGTTTCCAAGCCAATCCAACGGATTGGCTGGAGTGTCTTTGTGATTCCCAGCGATTTCGCCAGATCATGAAACTCGATCGCCCGGCAAGAGTTTCCACTTGCCGGCTCGTTTCGGTCATACCTTATTTTTTCGCCTCGTCCATCCGGACAGGGATGAATCTGCTGCCCGAAGGGAGTTCGTGCCTTGAAACGCCTGATCGTCAGCCATCGCACGACCTATCGCTATGCCGAATCGGTCAGCTTTGGGCCGCATCGCATGATGCTGCGCCCACGCGACAGCCATGAGATGCGACTGATCTCGGCCACCCTGACCACCTCGCTGCCGGCCGAGTTTGCCTGGACCTACGATGTCTTCGGCAACGAGGTCTGCACGGGGGTCTTCACGGGCCAGGCCGGCGAATTGTCGATCGAGAGCCGGCTCGAGATCGAACGCTTCGCCTCGGCGGTGCCAACCAACCACCTGACCGGCGGCGAGGCACCTTTCCCGGTTACCTATTCGGCCGACGAGACCATCGATCTCGGTGCTGCCATGCTCGCCTCGGCCGACGACTATCCCGACGATCTCAGGCTCTGGATCGCCGGGGCCCCGAAGCGCCATCCGGGCGGGGCGCGGGATCTGCTCACCGGCCTGTGCCAGGAGATCCATGGCGAGTTCGCCTATGTCACCCGCTTCGAACAATCGACCCAGGATCCGGCCGTCACCTTCGCAAACCGAAGCGGCGCCTGCCGTGACTTCGCAGCCCTGTTCATCGCCGCGGCCCGGCTGCTCGGCTTCGGAGCGCGCTTCGTCTCGGGCTATCTGTTCGATCCGCCGCCCGAGGGAGGAGCGCCGATCCTGCAAGGCGCCGGCGCGAGCCATGCCTGGGCCGATGTCTATCTGCCGGATATTGGCTGGATCGAGTTCGATCCCACCAATGGCCTGGTGGCGTCCGACCGCCTGATTCGCATCGCGGCGGTGCGCGAGCCGCATCAGGCGATACCGATATCAGGCTCGTTCATCGGCACGCCCACCGCCTTCATCGGGCTGTGGGTCGGCGTGGACGTCGAGGAGGTCGAGGAGGCGGGCCTGTCGCCGTACAGGTGACGTTCGGCCTTGTTTGAAGGCCAATATTCTTTCCGAGCAGGGACTTTAGAAGCTAGAATGGGCTTCATTCTCTCCGAACCGGAAGCAATCCATGGAACGGCTCGAATGCGACCGCATGTTCGTGGCAGTGCTGGAGGCTGGCAGCTTCTCCCACGCGGCGGCCCGGCTCGGCACCAGTTCCGGCCAGGCTTCCAAGCTGGTGTCGCGGCTGGAAGCCGATCTCGGCGTGCAATTGCTCAAGCGCACCACACGGGCCTTGTCGCCGACCGAGATCGGCCGCGCCTATTACGATCGCATCAAGGCCGTGCTGGAGGAGTTCGATGCCCTCGATGCTTCCGTTCGCAGCGCCTCGGGCCTCGCGGCGGGACGCATCAAGCTCTCCGCGCCCCTCAGCTTCGGCACCATGCATCTGGCGCCAGCCTTCGTCGCCTTCGCCAAGCTCTATCCCGATATCCAGCTCGATGTCGGCTTCACCGACCGCGTGGTCAGCCTGGTCGACGAAGGCTTCGACATGGCGGTTCGCATCGGCAACCCCGGCGATTCCAGTCTGATCGCCCGCAAGCTCTGTGAGGTCAGCATGGTGACGGTGGCGGCGCCCGTCTATCTCGCCGAACATGGCGAGCCCCTGCACCCCCGCGAATTGGCGCGCCATGAATGCATCATCGATACCAATTACAGCGATCCGCTGAGCTGGCGTTTCCAGACGGATGGGGCGTCGCTGCAGGTGGCGGTCAGGGGACGGCTGCAATTCTCGAACGGGGAGGCGAGCTTCAAGGCGGCGGAGGCAGGGCTCGGCATTGCCTGTGGGCCGAGCTTCCTGGGCGGCGAGGCGCTGCGGGCGGGCCGCCTCAAGCCCGTGCTGCGCAGCTTCGAGGACAGGCCGCTCGGCGCCTATGCCCTCTATCCGCCCGGCCGGCATCTCGCGGCCAAGATACGCGTTCTCGTCGATTTCCTGGCCGAACGCTATCGCGGCAGGCCGCCCTGGGAGCAGGGATGGTCCTGACATAAGTTCCACAATGGAATTAATGTTCTGTCTTGAGCCAGGATAATCGCCAGAACGGAAATGGTGCAATGTACAGGCAGCAATCCTTTTCCCGGAGACGATCATGTTCGACACCCGCACCGCCCCCTATGCCGCCCTGTTGCTGCGCCTGGCGCTCGGCGTTCTCTTCCTGGCCCATGCCGGGCTGAAGATCTTCGTGTTCACGCCGGCCGGCACCGCCCAGTTCTTCGGCTCGCTCGGCCTGCCGCCGGCGCTGGCCTATGTGACCATTGCCTGGGAGATCATCGGCGCGCTTGCGCTCATTCTCGGCGTCTGGCCGCGCCTGGCTGCCCTGGCGCTGATTCCGGTGCTGGCAGGCGCCATCGCCACCGTGCACGGCTCGGCCGGCTTCTTCTTCACCAATCCCAATGGCGGCTGGGAATTCCTGGCGCTGTGGATCGCCGGCCTTCTCGCGCTTGCCCTGATCGGCGACGGTGCCCTGGCGCTGAGGCCGACCCCTTCGCGCGCCGCCGCCAACTGACGCAATGCTTGGCGCGTTAACCCGCCCTCGTCCGGAGGATATCATGTCAGCCAGTGACGCTCCCCTCAGCATCGGCACGGTCGGCCTGACCGTGCACGACCTCGATGCGACAAGCCATTTCTACGAACAGGCGATCGGCCTGCAGGTGGTGTCGTCGGAGGCGGGCCTGCGCCGGCTTGGAACCGGCGAGACGGTGCTCCTGGAACTGCGGCATGATCCCAAGGCCCGGCAGCGTTCGCCCCGGGAGGCCGGCCTGTTCCACACGGCCTTCCTGCTGCCTGACAGGGCCGATCTCGGCCGCTGGCTCAAGCATGCCGTCGAGGCGCGGCTGCCGCTTCAGGGTGCTTCGGATCACCTGGTCAGCGAGGCGATCTATCTGTCCGATCCCGAAGGCAACGGCATCGAAGTCTATGCCGATCGCCCGCGCAGTGCCTGGACCGTCGACGGCGGCACGGTGACGATGTCGACCGAACGCCTGGACGTGCAGGACGTGATCGCCGCTGCCGGCACGACGCGCTGGCAAGGCTATCCGGCAGGCGGCATCGTCGGCCATGTGCATCTCCAGGTCGGCGCCACCGAGCCGGCGGATGCCTTCTTCGGCGGTGCGCTCGGCTTCGATCTCACCGCCCGCTATCCGGGTGCCAGCTTCTATGCGACGGGCGGCTATCACCATCATCTGGCCGCCAATATCTGGAACAGCCGAGGGGCGGGCCCGCGCGATTTTCCTTCGACGGGCCTGGCCGAGGTCGCGATGATCGCAGCCGATGAAGACATCCTTGCCGCCTTGCGGAACCGTGTACGGGCTGCCGGCGTTGCCACTACGGAAAAGCAAGGCGGCTTCGCCCTGCACGATCCCTGGGGAACCTCGTTCTCCATCGTCACCCGCAAAGGCTGAGTCATGCTGGTCAACGGAAAATGGAGCGCCGACTGGCACCCGGTGCAGGCGACCGACAAGCAGGGCGGTTTCGTGCGCCAGGTCTCGAAGTTCCGCAACTGGGTCACGCCCGACGGCAGTGCCGGGCCGACGGGCGAGGCCGGCTTCAAGGCCGAAACCGGGCGCTATCATCTCTATGTCGCACTGATCTGCCCCTGGGCCTCGCGCACCCTGATCGGCCGCAGGCTCAAGGGGCTCGATGACGCCATCTCCGTCAGTGTGGTCGAACCTTCAACCACCGAACAGGGCTGGCGCTTCGGCACCTATCCCGGCGCGACGCCCGACACGGTGAACGGCGCCACCTATATCCACGAGATCTATACCCGGGCCGATCCCAACTATACCGGCCGCGCCACGGTGCCGGTCTTGTGGGACAAGCAGCGCGGCACGATCGTCAACAACGAGTCCGCCGATATCCTGCGCATGCTCAATGATGGTTTCGGCGCCCTTGCCCGCAATGACATCGACCTCTACCCCGCGGATCTGCGCCCCGAGATCGACGCCCTGAACGAGGCCATCTATCCCAGCCTCAACAACGGCGTCTATCGCGCCGGCTTCGCCACCACGCAAGAGGCCTATGAGGCCGCCTTCTGGGGCATTTTCGCCATGCTCGACCGGATCGAGCAGCGTCTTGCGGCCGGCGGCCCCTTCCTGTTCGGCGCCCGCCTGACCGAAGCCGATATCCGCCTGTTCGTGACGTTGGTGCGCTTCGATGCCGCCTATCACGGGCTGTTCAAATGCAATCTCAGGCGGATTGCCGACTATCCGGCGCTCTCGGCCTATCTCGCCGCGATATTGGCAGTGCCCGGGATCCGCGAGACCGTCAGCATCGATCACATCAAGCGCGGCTATTATTCGATCAAGGCGCTCAATCCCAATGGCATCGTGCCTGTCGGCCCCGACCTGCCGGGATTGACTACGGTCGAGGCCAAGGCGGCATGACGGAGAGCCTGATCATCCTCCTGCATGGTGTCGGCAGCAATGGCGGTGACCTCATGCATCTGGGTGACATCTGGCGCGAAATGTTGCCGGGCGCCACCTTGGCAGCGCCGGACGCGCCCTTCGTCTTCGAGGGCGGCCGGGGCCGGCAATGGTTCAGCGTCGCCGGTGTGAACGCGCAGAATCGCGGCGGGCGCATTGTCGCCGCCCGGGCCGCCTTCGACGCCACCGTTCAGGAGGCCATCGACAGGCACGGCTTTTCGCAGGCGCCCGAACGCGTGGCATTGGCGGGCTTTTCGCAGGGCGGGATCATGGCGCTCGACGCACTCGCTTCCGGCCGCTGGCCGCTGGCGGTCGTCGCCTTTTCCGCGAGGCTGGCGACACCGGACCCCCTGGCACCGGCGGCGGGAAGCGCCGCCTTGCTGGTCCATGGCGAGGCCGACAGGATCATTCCCGCGCGCGAAAGCGAAGCGGCGGCCGAGCGGCTCGATCGTGCAGGTGTCCGCACCGAGCTCTTCATCGAGCCCGGCCTCGATCACACCATCTCATCGGAAGGCGCCATGAAGGCGGTGGATTTCCTGGCCCGGCGCCTGGGCACCCGAGCGCATGCATAGGGTCGGTCCGGCGAATATCCGAGTGTTGCACTGACTGCCGGAACACTCCGTTCACGCCAGCGGCAGTTCCACCACGAAACGGCTGCCGCCGCCTTCGCGGCTTTCGCAGCGTACCGAGCCGCGGTGGCGCCCGGCAATCTGGCGCACCAGCGCCAGGCCCAGGCCCCAGCCACCGGAGGTCTCGCTGCGGCCGGCAGGCCGGTAGAACGGCTCGAACAGATGGTCTCGCTCTTTCTCGGCAATGCCGGGGCCGCGGTCGCTTACCTCGATGCGGGCCTGTCCCTTGTCGCTGGCGATGGTGATCTCCACCGGCGGCCTGCCATGTTTGCCGGCATTCTCCAGGAGGTTGCGCATCAGCCGGCGCAGCAGCGTGGCATCGCCGCGGATTTCCACGGGCTCGCCATCGGCGGCGGCGCCGGTGCGGGCGGCCTCCTCGGCCGCCAGGCCCAGGAGGTCGACCGGAACCCCTTCGAGCGGCATGGCGGTGGCATAGTCGAGCCGGCTGGCGAGCAGGATCTCCTCCACCAGCTGGTCGATCTCCTGCAGGTCCCGGTTGATCTCCTCGCGCACAGCCGCGCTGGGTTTGTCCGCGCCGATTTCAACCGCCATGCGCAGCCTTGCCAGGGGCGAACGCAATTCGTGGCTGGCATTGGCGAGCAGCGCCTTCTGGGAATTGACCAGGGTCTCGATCCGGCTGGCGGCGCCGTTGAAGCTGCGGGCCACCATGGCGACCTCGTCGGTTCCCTGTTCCGCCACCCGTCGGTTCAAGGCGCCGCTGCCCCAGCTCTCGACACCGGCGCGCAGCGTTTCGAGGCGACGGGTCAGCCGGGCCGTCGCCGGCCAGGCCGCGATACCGACGCCGCCGGCGACCAGGAGGGCCAGCAGCAGCACGCGCAAGCCCGGCTTCGGCGGCCGCGGCAATTGCGCGAGCACGGTGCGCCCGCCCGGCAGGTCGAGGCGGACGACATGATCGAGCCAGCGCTGTGGCACATCGTCGTCTCCAGCCGGCAGGGCGATTGGAAAGCCGCGCGAGGCGATCAGCACGCGCTGCTTGCTGTAGACGGAGATCGAGGCGCCCATTTCCTCGCTGAGCTTGCGGATCTCGTTAGGCAGGTCTTCCGGCGTGCGTTCCTGGAAGCGCACCAGCTCGTCGGTCAGCCGGACGCGCAACGCGCCCCAACGTTCGCCGGCCGTATCGCCCGCCATGCGCCAGAGCGAGCCGACCAGCAGCGCCAGCACGACGAGACAGGCGAGCAGGGTGAGGTAGACCTGCCAGAACAGACGCTTGCGAAAGAATATCAGCATGGGCGCTGGCTCTTGGTCCCGATCAGGCTAGAGCGTTTTCCAAAAAGTTGATAGACTTTTCGATTAAGAAAACGCGTCAAAACAAAAGGTTAGAGAGAAAGTGCGATTCAGCGAAATCGCACTTTGCTCTAGTCCGCATCCTGCCGCTTGGCGAAGACATAGCCGGCACCGCGCACGGTGAGAATGCGGCGCGGATGCTTGGCATCGTCCTCGATGGCGGCGCGGATGCGGGAGATGTGCACGTCGATCGAACGGTCGAAGACCTCCAGCTCCTCGCCCTTCACCAGATCCATCAGTCTTTCGCGGTTGAGCACCCGGCCTGCATTGTCGGCCAGCGCCAGGAGCAGATCGAACTGATGGCTGGTGAGCGGACGTTCCTCGCCATCGATGCGGGCGCTGCGCGAACCGCGATCAATGGTGAGACGCCCGAAGCGCAGGGTCTGGTTGTCGAGTTCGGCCGGCGCCGTGCGCCGGCGCAGCACGGCGCGCAGGCGGGCGAGCAGCTCTCGCGGATTGAAGGGCTTGGGCAGATAGTCGTCGGCCCCGATCTCGAGCCCGACGATGCGATCTGTATCGTCGCCCCTCGCGGTCAGCATCACCACGGGAATGTTGGAGCGCATGCGCAGGCGACGGCAGACCTCGAAGCCGTCGAAGTCAGGCAGCATGATGTCGAGTACCACGGCATCGTAGCCGTCGCGCTCGATGGCGCCGAGGCCTTCCGTGCCCGACGGCCTGTGATCGACGTCGAAACCCGCCGCCGCCAGATAATCGCCGAGCATGGCGGCCAGCCTGGTGTCGTCGTCGATGATCAGGATGCGTTCCACGCCCACTGCCTGCTCCGCACGAATGCATTTTCTGGAAAAGACGGTCGGCTTTTCAATTGAGAAAATGCGTCAAAACAAAGAGTTGAAGAAAAATCCATTCGGCCGCTCCCCGGGAGGAGCGGCCGTCATTCTGTATCGATCCTAGAGCGTTTCGCGACTTGATGGAATTGCCATGTATCGCGAAGGCACACTCGCCAATCCGTTGGATTGGCCTGGCAACAGCGAGTTGGAGCAAAGCGGCGTTTGTCGCCAAGCGCGCTCTGCTCCAGGGGCCTCAATTGTCGCCGTTCTCGCCGTCCTGGCCGCCATCATCCGGCCGTTCGGGGCGGCCTTGTCCGTCAGGGTGTCCGCGATGGCCGCCCATCATCGGGCCGTGCGGGCGCCAAAGATCGGCACGATCGGCCAGCTTGGCGCGCTGCTCGGGCGTCAGCACGTCGGCGGTAGCGAGCACGGCTTCGACGAAGCGTTTCGACTTGGCGTCGGTCCGGGCCACGAAGTCGCTACGCAGTTTCTCGACCGCCGCCTTGTCGATAGTGGGCGCGCGCAGGAGATCGATGGCCTGCTTGCGGAAGGCGGCCCGGTCTTCCGGCTTGGGGGCGAGGTCGGTATAGGCGGCGGCGACGATGTCGTGCACCTTGGCCTCTTGCTCGGAGGTGGCCGCGACCGAATCCAGCGACATCCGCACGAAATTCTGGATGCGCTCGAGCCGGGGGCCGTGATGCCAGCCACCACCGCCCATTACGGCGGCAGCAGCCAATCCGCCGGCGCCGAGGGCGATGCCGGCCGCCATGGCGCCGCCGAGCACCAGCACGCGTGGCCAGCGGCGGGCGGGGACGGAAGCGTTCGGGCTTTCACTCATGTCAGTCTCCATCAAGGGCAGTGCCGCACGGCAAGGGCCGCGCCGGGCATTGCGGGATGACGAAGCCTAGCCAGGAGAGGTTTCGCGCCGTCCGGGCATTTGTAAAGTTAGATGAAGCACATAAGGAAAAACCGCGTCCCGCCGGAGCGGGAGCGCGGTTGGATGGAAAGGGCGTCGCTCGGATCGAGCCGGTCCTCAGAAGGTGACCACCGAGCGGATCGACTTGCCTTCATGCATGAGGTCGAAGGCGGTGTTGATCTCGTCGAGCGGCATGGTGTGGGTGATCAGGCTGTCGATCTCGATCTTGCCTTCCATGTACCAGTCGACGATCTTCGGCACGTCGGTGCGGCCGCGTGCGCCGCCGAAGGCGGTGCCTTTCCAGACGCGCCCGGTGACGAGCTGGAACGGGCGGGTGGAGATTTCCTGGCCCGAGGCCGCCACGCCGATGATGATCGATTCGCCCCAGCCGCGATGGCAGCATTCCAGGGCCTGGCGCATGGTCACCGGCAGGCCGATGCATTCGAAGGAGAAATCGGCGCCGCCGCCGGTGAGATCGACGATGGCCTCAACCACCTTGTCGTGGCCGACTTCCGCCGGATTGACGAAATGGGTCATGCCGAACTTCTTGGCCATCTCGACCTTGGCCGGGTTGAGATCGACGCCGATGATCTTGTCGGCACCCACCATGCGGGCGCCCTGGATGACGTTGAGGCCGATGCCGCCGAGGCCGAACACCACGACATTGGCGCCGGGCCAGACCTTGGCGGTGTTGGTCACCGCGCCGATGCCGGTGGTGACGCCGCAGCCGATATAGCAGATCTTGTCGAAGGGGGCGTCCTCGCGCACCTTGGCGAGTGCGATCTCCGGCAGCACCGTGAAGTTGGAGAAGGTCGAGCAGCCCATATAGTGGAAGACCTCGCCGCCGTCGCAGGCGAAGCGGCTGGTGCCGTCGGGCATCACGCCCTTGCCCTGGGTGCTGCGGATGGCGGTGCACAGGTTCGAACGTTGCGACAGGCAGGTTTTGCACTGGCGGCATTCGGGCGTGTAGAGCGGAATGACGTGGTCGCCCGGCTTCAGGCTGGTGACACCGGCACCCACCTCGCGCACGATGCCCGCACCCTCATGGCCCAGAATGGCAGGGAACAGGCCTTCCGGATCGGCACCGGACAGCGTGTAGGCATCGGTATGGCACACGCCCGTGGCCATGATCTCGACCAGCACCTCGCCCGCCTTGGGGCCGCCGATCTCGATGGTCTCGACCGTCAGGGGCGCTCCCGCCTTCCATGCCACAGCCGCTCTCGTCTTCATGATTCACTCCCTCAAGCGTTTTGCGATGTGCCGGGATCGGCAAGATCCGCAAAGACGCGCCGAACCTAAGAGCCGGAGCAGATGAGCATTCTTGCTTGAATGCGTCCTGCTCCGGAATTCGCCAAAGGGCTAGCCGGATGCGGCATGAAGCGCAAGCATCGCGGGAGTGCGATGTTTCCCTCGCGGCTTAGAAGTGTCTTATGGCCGGTGAAAGTACGCCAAACTATCGCGGTGCGCGCTTGGCCAGGATGCGCTGCAGGGTGCGCCGGTGCATAGCCAGGCGTCGCGCGGTCTCGGAGACGTTGCGGCCGCAGAGCTCATAGACACGCTGGATGTGCTCCCAGCGCACCCTGTCGGCGGACATCGGGTTCTCGGGCAGCTCCGGCTTATGGCTGGGATCGGCCATCAGCGCCGCATGGATGTCGTCGGCATCGGCCGGTTTGGCGATATAGTCGAAGGCACCCAGCTTCACCGCCGTGACGGCGGTGGCAATGTTGCCGTAACCGGTGAGGATGATGCCGCGCGCATCGGGGCGCTTCACCTTCAGGCGCGAGATCACGTCGAGGCCGGAGCCGTCGGTGAGTTTCATGTCGATCACGGCGAAGGCGGGCGGCGAGCCTTCCACCTGCGCCAGTCCCTCGGCGACCGTGTCGGCCGTGGTGACGGTGTAGCCCCTGGCTTCCATGGCTCGGCCCAAACGCTGCAGGAACGCCTTGTCGTCATCGACGAGAAGGAGTGAACGATCGGGAAATTCAGGGGCAACCATAATGCGGACTCACCTATCCTTGGTTCGAGCGAAGGGGCTCCGTTTCGCGTGAAGGGAAAGCATCTCGCCAATTCAGCGCGAGACCCCCGCTCCCTCCGGACCTTATCGTCGGCAACGCATCGCAGACCGACCCGTTGCTGACGATATGGTCAAGTGATCGAAGACCCCGATCGCCTCCTTTGGCGCGACAGTTCGCCACAGTGGGGACTATAGCGGCAAAGTGAAGAAATTTCACTGGCGACAGCCAGCTATCGTTTATTCGGTTATGCGCCGATTGCAATCCCCAGAGATTATTATGGGGCGTGGCCGGGGTAACGATGCATGCGATCAGGGCCTGCGGAAAGAATTCGAGCAGCGAAGCCCGCGCGTTGCTGTCGGGCGCGACCTGCATACCAGCTGCATATCCTTGCCGCCGCACGGCACCGAGAAGACCGGCACAAGTCCTGGCAGTACTCGCTGTTCCCGCTTGGTTGATCGCGGCCTCCACCAGTTTTTTCTCGCGGCTCGACGAGCAGTTCTTGGAGGCATTGTAGCGCAAATTTTCCTTAAGTCTTTGTTTTGATGCATTTTCTTGAATGAAAGGTCTTACAAATAATCTGGAGAATGCAATCGCTTAGGGGTATCGGAGGCGATTTGTCCATGTCCGAGCGAAGCCCTGCGAGCCCTTAGCGCTCGAAGACGTCGCGCGGCCATTCCAGCCTGACGACGGCGCCGCTGTCCGGCCAGGAGCGGTTCGCCAGGGCGATCGCGGCGCCGGAACGCTCGAGCAGCGTCTTGGCGATGAAGAAACCGAGGCCGAGGCCGCCGCCCGGCTGGCCCGGCAGGCGCGGGCGACGCTGGGTGACATAGGGATCGCCGAGGCGTCCCATGATTTCGGAAGGAAAGCCGGGGCCATCGTCACCGACGATCAGGGTCACCGTCTTGGCGTCCCAGCTGGCGGTTATGCTCACCTTGGATTTGGCGAAATCGACCGCGTTCTCGACGATATTGCCGAGACCATAGAGCATGCCGGGATTGCGTGGGGCGGAGGGAGCATCCTCCTCCAGGCCTTGGAATTCGGCCGAGATGGCAATGCCGAAATCGCGATGCGGCGCGGACACTTCCTCGATCAGCAGCGGCAGGGGCAGGCGGGCGAAGGGCGTGCCGCCATCGTCGCCCAGCGAGGCGAGCTTGCCCAGAATCTCGCGGCAGCGCTCGACCTGGCTGCGTAGCAGGCGGATGTCGTCGACGAAATCGCCTTCCGGCGGGGCGGCAACCTCCAGCTCCTTGGCCACCAGCGCGATGGTGGCGAGCGGCGTACCCAGTTCATGCGCAGCGGCGGCGGCCATGCCGTCGAGCTGGGACAGATGCTGCTCGCGCGCCAGCACCAGTTCGGTGGCGGCCAGGGCATTGGAGAGCAGGCGGGCTTCCTCGGCCACCCGCCAGGCATAGACGCCGATGAAAGCCAGGCCCAGCAGCACCGAGAACCACATGCCGATGACATAGAGCATCGGCATGTCGAACTCTTTCCCCTCGAACCAGGGCAGGGGCAGGTGCCAGGCCGTGAGCAGGGAGGCGCAGCCGATGGCCAGGAGTCCCAGCGCGAGGGTCATCAGGGGCGGCAGCGAGGTCGCCGAGATCATCACCGGCGCAAGGAACAGGAAGGAGAAGGGGTTCTGCAGGCCGCCGGTGAGGAAGAGCAATGCCGCAAGCTGCACGATATCGAATCCGAGCAGGGTAGCGGCGCGGGCCGGGTCGACACGCTCGGTCGCCGGATAGCGCAGCCGCAAGGCGACATTGACCAGGATGGAGACGCCGATCAGGGGCAGGCAGGCCTGCAGCGGCACGGGAAAACCGAGACCATAGCGCACGCCCAGGACCGCGACCAACTGGCCGGCGATCGCCATCCAGCGCAGCCGGATCAGGGTTTCCAGGCGCAGCGTATCGAGGCCGAGGCCATCATGGGGCATCACAGAGGCGGTCATCTGCTCACGGGTCGCTCGACGGAATGCTCTTTGGTGGGCGGATGAAACGGCGAAGTCATCCTTCAGGGTTGCGCCGCAATGCCAGCTCCTCCCTGATTCCAGCCGATCTTCTGCGAGAGCCGGCTTCGGAGCAAGCCTCCCTTAGGGCCTGCGGGCGTCGCTGCTAAAGGTTCAAGCCTCGGGAGGTGGTTCGCCCCATGGCCGCCCGATCAAAATGAGAGGCGTGGTGAGGCGGCTGCCGAAAGAGACCAGTGCCTGTTCGAGTGCCACCATCGCTAGGCGCGCAGCCGCTCCGGCCTGTTGCATGAATTGGCTCATCCACAGGCGGATGGCGCCTATGAGACTGGTTGTTATCTTGCCGACGTTCTGTTTGATGTCTTCGAACGTCACAGGCATCTGGCGAAGCGCTTCCATGGTGCGCTGAGCCAGTGGGTGTGCCCGTGGCAGCAGCGTCGCATCCACGCCCTGCCTGAGTTGGGATTGAAGCGCTGGAGTCTTCAATTGTTCCGACGGCAACGACGATAGGGTGCGCGCCACATTGCCGCCGGGGCCGCCCTCGAAAAATTGCACGCCCTGAAAGCGCGTCCCGTTGCTCACCTTGAGTTCGGCGGCCAGCGTCTCGGTCTCGGTAATGGCAGCACGCAGCTGGCCCGTCCTGTTGAACAAGTTGTCGTCGAGAATCCTGCTAAGACGGGCCGAGACCTGCGGACTTTGAAATCCTATGATGTCCACGATCTTACGAATGCCTTGCTCGGTGTTCACCAGCATCGCGCGCGCGTCGGTCAGTTCCTTCAGGTGATTTCCCGTAGAGCCGCCGACCCAAGTCGCTCCTTGGGCTTCAACCAATGCCGCCTCGAAGGTTCCGCGCAAAAACTGGCCTCGCGCAAGCTGATTGAGCAGCGCGCTGATGCTGTCGAACAGCTTCATGAAATCGACGATCGGCACTTCCGTCATCTGGATATATCGCGGTTCTGGCGAAGTCGGTCGATCCGCACGATGTTCAGCTCGCTCGTTGGCAGAACGAGGTTCTCATATTCCAGCGGAATAACGGTTGTCGGGATGCCGAGGGAAATGAAACCAAGCGCCTCGTTGACATAGGGTGCGGCGAACTCTCTCAAGGCCCGATGTGCCCTGCCGCCTGGGTCAACGCGCCCATCGACCCATTTCGTGACATCGTGTTGGAACTTCTCGATTGCTGCGATTGTCTCGGGACCGACGATCCCATCTTCGCGGATCTCTCTCAGCTCCTTGCTCGCGCGCCAGACATTGAGCAGCAGTTGCACGCAAAAGACGTCACATTTCGCGTTGGTTCCGCCGCTTCCAACCGACTGCGCGATATCCATTGGGCGTCTCCATGGATAAAGTATGCGAGAAATTGTGAGATGCGGCGGATTAAAAGTAAAGCGGATGCTTCCGGCCCACTCTGCGTTGCCCGATGTTTCGTCTGCGTGGCGGGAGGCAACCCAGGGGGCGCTTATTGCTCTATACAGTCCCGGCCTGCCGCGCTAAGGAAAACCCAATCGTCCATTCTCGAAGGTTTCTAGCAAATGGCGCCAGTCAGCGATCGCTTGGTCACGGTTTTCGGTGGATCGGGATTTGTGGGCCGCAATCTCGTGCGCTCGCTCGCCAAGCGCGGCTTTCGCGTGCGCGTGGCCGTGCGCCGCCCGGATCTCGCCCAATATCTGATGACCGCGGGCGCCGTCGGCCAGATCCACGGCGTGCAGGCGAACCTGCGTTATCCGGCGTCGGTTGCCGCCGCCGTCGAGGGTGCCGAAGCGGTGGTCAATCTGGTCGGCGTCATGCATGAGCACGGCGCCAACAGTTTCGACGCGGTGCAGGCTTTCGGCCCCGGCGCGATCGCCCGCGCTGCCAAGGCTGCCGGCGTGCAGCGCTTCGTGCATGTCTCGGCCCTCGGCCTGCATGCGGGCTCCGATTCGCTCTATGCCAAGAGCAAGCTCAAGGGCGAGGAAGCGGCCCGTACCGCTTTCGAGGACACCATCATCCTCAGGCCTTCGGTGATGTTCGGGCCGGATGATGATTTCTTCAACAAGTTCGCCGGTCTGGCGCGGATGTCGCCGGTGCTGCCCTTGATCGGCGGTGGCGAGACCAAGTTCCAGCCGGTTTTCGTCGGCGATGTCGCCGAAGTGCTGGCCCGCGGCGCCGAGGGGGCCCTGAAGCCGGGCGCGACCTACGAACTCGGCGGCCAGGAAGTGCTGACCCTGCGCCAGATCTTCGAATATGTGCTCAAGACCACCAACCGCAAGCGCCTGCTGGTGCCGATGCCTTTCGCCATCGCCAATGTGCAGGCGACCGTGTTCGAGCTGCTGGGGACCTTGTCGCTCGGCCTGTTCACGCCGCCCTTGACGCGCGATCAGGTCACGCTGCTGCGCCACGACAATGTCGTGACGGAGGACGCCAGCAAGGCTGGCCTGACGCTGGAAGGGCTGGGCATCCAGCCGGCGACGGTGGAAGCGATCGCGCCGAGCTATCTGTGGCGCTTCCGCAAGGCTGGCCAGTTCGAGAACAAGGTGGCCTGACGACCGGAAACGGCAGTCGGAACGGAAAAGGGCCGGTCCTTGGACCGGCCCTTTTCCGTTGGAGCTCGTCTTCAGCCCATCGTGTAGTAGGCGGCGAGGCCGAGGACGCCGACCACGATGCGCCACCATCCGAACAGGGCGAGACCGCGCTTGGATACGAAATCCAGCAAAGTCTTCACCACGAACCAGCCCGAGATGAAGGCCGTGACGAAGCCGATGGCGGTCAGGCCGAGATTGTCGGTCGTCATCGTCTTGTAGGATTTG
This sequence comes from Labrys neptuniae, assembly GCF_040797145.1. Taxonomy (NCBI): domain Bacteria; kingdom Pseudomonadati; phylum Pseudomonadota; class Alphaproteobacteria; order Hyphomicrobiales; family Xanthobacteraceae; genus Labrys; species Labrys neptuniae. Next base: position 161,939 of record NZ_JBFNQD010000009.1, read on the forward strand.
GCGAATTCATAGACGAAGGCGCCGACCATGGTCGGCATCGCCAGGAAGAAGGAGAATTCCGCCGCCGAGCGCTTGTCGAGGCCGAGCAGCATGCCGCCGACGATGGTGGAGCCCGAGCGCGAAACACCGGGGATCATCGACAGGCACTGGAACAGGCCGATCTTCAGATAGACCGGCAGGGGCAGCACATAGCAATTGGAGAAGCGCTTCTCGATCTTGAACTGTTCGATGGCAAGCAGGACCAGGCCGCCGGCGATCAGGGCGTAGCAGACCACCGGCACATTGAAGAGATATTGCTTCATCTTGTGCTCGAGCAGCACGCCGAGGACGACGGCCGGCAGGAAGGCAACCAGCACGCCGAGGACGAAATGCTGGGCCTCCCGGTCCTTGGGCAGGGCGGTGGCGATGCGCCACAGCCTCTCGGCATAGACGGCGAGCAAGGCCAGGATCGCGCCGAGCTGGATGAGGATCACGAAAGAATCGTCGCCCTCGAATTTCAGGTAACGCGCCGCAAGCAGGAGATGGCCGGTCGAGGAGACCGGAATGAATTCGGTCAGGCCTTCGACCACGCCTAGGATGATCGCTTCCAGAATATTGGCCAGGGTCATGGGATGCCTTCGCGAGAATCGGGCGCCGATGCGGCCACAGGTCGCCCGTGCGGATGATGGGAGCGGCCCGCGCCTCGCTGGTGCGAGGCGGAAGCCGGAATCGCGGTGATTCTAGGCGCGAGTTATAACCAAACAGTAACCATGACGCAGCGGCGCGGGTATCCCCCCGACGAGAAGCGGGCGGTTCGCGATGCGGTCGTGACCTTCGCAGCGTCTAAGTCAGGGGGATGCCGTTATTCTCATGCATCCCAACCTCGCCAAGGCTCTCGCGGCAGGCATTTCGAGAGAATGAAGTCGGCATGCCGTTTGGGAATGAATTAGGAAGAGTGCGGAAATGTTGCAAAGTAATAGATTAGGTCGGATATAATCCTATGTTTGTATATGATTTTGTCCAAGTAAATTTTATTTAGACATTATTTTGTCTTGGCGGCGGCGGGGCGCTCTGGAAGAAAGATTTCCCGTTCCGGAGCTCGTTTTCGGCTTACGTCAAATTTAGTACTTAAGTAGTATATTTACCACTTAGTTAGGTGTAGGTGGCAATGAAAATTCATTAGGTATTGTAATCGATATCGTAGGGTAAAATTTTCTTTTAAATTTTCACCGACATGATAGGAACTGTGGAGCTGCAATGATGTTGTTGCGGTGGGAGTGAGCGCCCGGCCGATCCGGGCCGTCTTCTTACTTGTCCTCAGTTGTTACACCACAAGCCCATGCAAAAAGAGGCGGTGATTGACCGAGTTGTCTTGGAGAAGCGCAGGGTCTCTATCGGAGTGCGCCAAGATTCATACGACCGACCATTTCGGTTTGCAGAACCCGCTCAACGTTCCGTTGCCGAATTACCAGTCAGCTGTGATTGCACAAGCCCAGGCCCTGAGAGCGCATAGCGGCTTCAAAGCTGCGCGGACCCTCTTCGCGCGCCGTTATGTCGCCATTCTCAAGACCCATCTGCCGCTGATCCATATGGCGACGGATGAGATCCGCTTGATCGTGGGCGCCTATGTGCTGAGCCGTCATTTCGCGGCCTCGCCCCATGATCCGCCGGCCGGTGTCACGGTGGCGGATGTTCAGACCTTCTGTACCGTGCATGCCCTGGCCGGGCACAACCGCATCGGGGCCATGTTGAACCTGCTGCGCCAGGCCGGCTATCTGCGCCAGATCAAGGATCTGCGCGACAAGCGCATCAAACGCCTGGAGGCGACGCGCGCCGGCATCACCATCGCCAAGCAGGTCATCACGCCCTATCTGCAGGCGCTGGCGCAATTGCAGCATGTCGACTACGCCGTTCGGCGGGTGGAGATCGACGATGCCTTTCTCGGCACGCTGGCGCGTTATTGCAGCAATTACTTCCTGATGCACGGCACCCTGGTCGACCTGGTGCCCGAGATGCGCTTGTTCATGGCGCGCGATGCCGGTTTCGAGATCCTGCTCCGGCTGATTGCAACGGAAATGCCGGGCGAAACCCTGAAGGATCGTACCGTCCATTTTCACTATGGCGCCGTCGCCGATTGCTTCGGCGTTTCGCGTGTCCATGTCCGCCGTTTGCTCGAGGACGCGGCCGAAGAGGGCTATGTCACCCTGCACGCTCCGGGGGGACGGGCGATCGAGATCCATGCGAGCTTGTTCGAACTCGTCGACACCTTCATCGCCCTGCAGATGTCACTGCTGCTGCAGGCGGTCCTCCATGCCGGCGGCAAGGCCTGAGCGGCGAGCGGCACCGCCGGCGCAAGCCTTGATGGCTGGAACGCGCCCTGGTCCGGAGCGCCTTGTCATGCCGTTCGAATAAAAGGCGGGCCGGCCCGTAATACGGTTCACTTAAGCAGGAACCCCTCCGAATTTGTCATAGCCGGGCTTGACCCGGCTACCCAAAAGCCGCACGGACGAACCGTCGGGGAGCCGGATTGCCGGGTCAAGCCCGGCAATGACAAAGGTCGAGCCCCCCGAAACGCTTAAGTGAACCGCATTAGGGTCCGGTCCGCCTCTTTCTTCCCGACAGCACAGGCGCGCGCGCAAAGGGCGGCGGCCTGTCTTATCCGCGCAGCGTCGCTCCGGTCTTCTTGCCGACTTCGGCGACGATCTTGGCGGCAACGGCATCGATTTCGACATCGGTCAGCGTGCGGTCCTGCGGCTGCAGCACCACTTCGACGGCGACCGATTTCTGATCTTCGCCGATGCCCTTGCCTTCATAGATGTCGAAGATCGACACGCCCGAGATCAGTTTCTTGTCGACGCCCTGCGCGGCCTTGAGGATGTCGGCGGCCCTGACCTTGCGCGCGACCAGGAAGGCGAAGTCGCGGGTGACCGGCTGGAAGGGCGAGAGGGCCAGCACGCCGCGCGTCTTGGTCGCCTTGGGCTTGGGCACCGGGATGGCATCGAGGATGATCTCGAAGCCGACCACCGGGCCACCGGCATCCAGCGCCTCCAGGGCGGAGGGATGCAGTTCGCCGAACCAACCGATGATGTTCTGCGGGCCGAGCTGGATCGTGCCGGAGCGGCCGGGGTGATACCAGGAAGGCGCCCCTGAGACGATCTGGAAGCTGGCGACCGGTGCGCCGAGCGCGGCCAGCAGCGTGAGGGCATCTTCCTTTGCGTCGAACACGTCAACGGGACTTGCCGGCGCCGACCAATGACGGCCGAAGCCGCCGGGGCGCGCCTGGCCGCGGCGGATGCCGCTGGCGGCGATCTTCTGGTCCTCGGGCCGGTCGCCGCGGAAGATCTGGCCGACCTCGAACAGGGCGACGTCACCGGTGCCGCGATCGGCATTGCGCTGGCCGGCCGCGATCAGCCCCGGCAGCAGGCTGGGGCGCATGTCGGAAAGATCGGCGGCGATCGGATTGGCGAGCGACAGCGTCGGCTGGCCGCCGCCGAAGCGCTCGGCCTCACCCTTGGCGATGAAGGACCAGGTCACCGCTTCCATCAGGCCGCGGGCGGCGAGGCTGCGCTTGGCCAGGCGGGTGCGCTTCTGCAGCACGGTGAGTACCGGCAGCGGCACATGGGCCTCGCGTGGCAGCGGCGTCACCGGGATGGCGTCGACGCCGACGATGCGCATCACTTCCTCGACGAGATCGGCCTTGCCCTCGATATCGGGGCGCCAGCTCGGCGCCGTTACCGCCAGCGAATCGGGTTTGCGGATGACCCCGAAGCCGAGGCGCTCGAGGATGTCGGCGCTTTCGGAGAGGCTGGTCGACAGGCCCGTCAGGCGCGCAACCTCGTGGGCCGGCAGGTCCAGGACCTCGGGCGCGGCGGTGACGCCGCCTACCACGAGGGTTTCCGTGGGCTTGCCGCCGCACAGTTCCGTCACCAGCTGGGTGGCGAGGTCGACGCCCGGCACCATGAAGGCGGGATCGACGCCGCGCTCGAACCGGTAGCGGGCATCGGTGTTGATGCCGAGCGCACGTCCGGTGCGGGCAATGTTCAGCGGCTCCCACAGCGCCGATTCGATCAGCACGTCGGTGGTATCGTCGTCACAGCCCGAATGCTCGCCGCCCATGATGCCGGCGATCGATTCCAGGCCCTTGCCGTCTGCGATCACGCAGATGCTGTCGTTGAGCGCATAGGTCTTGCCGTCGAGCGCCACGATGCTCTCGCCCTCGCGGGCGCGCCGGACGGTGAGATCGCCCACGATCTTGGCGGCGTCGAAGACATGCAGCGGCCGGCCGCGATCGAAGGTGACGTAATTGGTGATGTCGACCAGCGCATTGATCGGGCGCAGCCCGATGGCGCTGAGGCGGCGCTGCATCCAGGTGGGCGAGGGACCGTTCTTGACGCCACGCACCAGGCGAAGCGCGAAACCCGGGCAGAGCGAGGGCGTGTCACCAAAATCGAGCGTCACCGTGACCGGGCAGGGGCCTTCGCCGGCGACGGAGGGCACGGCGGGCGTCTTCAGCCGGCCGAGACCGGCGGCGGCGAGGTCGCGGGCAATGCCGGCGACGCCGGTGCAGTCGGGCCGGTTCGGCGTGAGGTTCACGTCGATGACCGGGTCGTTGAGGCCGGCATACTCCGCAAAGGACATGCCCACAGGCGCGTCGGCCGGCAGGTCGATGATGCCGTCATGCTCGTTGGAGATCTCGAGCTCGAATTCCGAGCAAAGCATGCCGCGGCTCTCGACCCCGCGCACGGGGGCGATGGCGAGCGTGATGTTCTTGGCCGGAATATAGGTGCCGGGCGGCGAGAACACCGATTTCATGCCGGTCCGCGCATTGGGCGCGCCGCAGACCACCTGCACGGGCTCGCCCTTGCCGGTGTCGACCATGCAGACCCTGAGCTTGTCGGCATTGGGATGCTGTTCGGCCGAGACGACATAGGCGATCGAAAAGCCCGAGAGCTTCTTGGCGGGATCCTCCACCCCTTCGACCTCCAGGCCGATGCGGGTGAGGGTGTCGACGATCTCGTCGAGCGTGGCGTCAGTCTCGAGGTGATCCTTGAGCCAGGAAAGCGTGAACTTCATTGCGGGCAGCCTAGTCCAATCGATTTGGCCATGCCGATAGCGCGTCGGGCGCCAAGATGCAAAGAAATCCCGGTTGACGGTGAATGTGAGTGTGCCGCGGGATCCCCGAACCTTGCCGGTGCGGCAGTTCAGGCGGGATTTCAGCCTGCTTAGCTGGTGCTGTGCTTCAAAGCTGATACCGCCCAACCATCAACAAAGTGCACTATCCGCGTAGCATCAAAAGAACGTCCCTGGGGAATTCAGCATCCAGGGTTCATGACGTGCAATTTTATATGCATAAGTATGCATAACTCGCTTGCTCTCGCGGTGCGGGGATATATATTTATATGCATGAACAGCCGAGATATAATTTCCGTTCTGAAAGCCGATGGTTGGGCTGAGGTGACCCAGAAGGGCAGCCACGTTCAGCTCAGACATCCGACGAAACCAGAGCGGGTGACGGTTCCGCACCCTAAGCGGGATCTTCCTCTCGGCACCGTGAAGAGCATCGAAAAGCAATCTGGACTGAGATTGAGGTAACGGAAATGCGCCAATATATCGGATTGATCCATAAGGACCCTGATAGCCTCTATGGCGTATCGTTTCCCGATCTTCCAGGGTGCGTATCTGCTGGCGCTACCTTGGACGAGGCGCGCGATATGGCGGCCGAGGCTCTTGCGCTTCACCTGCAGGGAATGGCGGAGGACGGCGAAGCTGTGCCTGAGCCTTCATCCCTTGAGGCGATCATGGCGGATCCCGAGAACCGGGATGGTGTTGCGATACTGGTTCCCGTCGCCCAGGAAGTTAAGAGCGTGCGCGTCAGTGTGACCTTCCAGGCCGATGTCTTGAGCCAAATTGATAGCTACGCCGAAAGCCATGGCCTGACCCGCTCTGGATTCTTGGCCTCGGCGGCGAAAAGGGCAATGGCGGCTTGATGAAAGACACTGAACACGGGGGTAATGAGCCGACCTGCGGGTTTTAGCGTTGCAGCACGGAAGCGGGCGGACATGTGACAACAACGCCGTGAGGCGCATCGCCTCACCCCATCTGCATGGCGTAGCGTTTCGCCTCGGCGATCAGGGCGGCGACCAGGGGTGTCTGGGTCTCGCGCTTGGGCGTGATCAGGCCGACCTTGTGGTGCGCCTGCGGCTCGACGATGGGGATCGAGCGCACATGGTCGCCCGCGCCTAGCATCTCGATCAGGATCGACGGCATCACGCTGGACCAGCGCCCCGTGCGCACATGCGAGAGCAGCACCTGCATCGAGTTGGAGACCAGGGTCGGGGCCACCGGCGTCTCGGCATTGCGCAGGAGATGGTCGACGATGCGCCGGTTCTGCATGTCGGGCGTGAGCAGGCAGAGCGGCACATGGCCGAGCTCCTCCCAGCTCACCGTGCTGCGGCCGGCAAACTCGCCGTTGACGTCGGTCAGCAGGCAATAGGTCTCGCGATAGAGCTCCACCGTCGAGACCTTCCCCAAGGGCTCGTTGTCGAGATAGGTGATGCCGGCATCGATGGCCAGGTCCTCCAGTTCCTGCAGCACCGTGGTCGAGGGACGCGAGAGGATGGAGAAGGTCACGTTGGGGTGGCGGGCCCGAAAGGGCGTGGTGATCGAGGCGACCATGGAGAGCGCCGTCGGGATCACCGAGATGGTGAGGTGCCCATTGAGGCCGCGCTTGAGCGACTCCACCTCCTGGCGCATGGCGCGGCTGTCGCCGACGATGCGCCGGGCCCATTCCAGCACCCGGTCGCCCTCCGGTGTAAAGCCCTGGAAACGCGAGCCGCGCGCCACCAGCAACACGCCGAGTTCGCCTTCGAGCTGCTTGATGCCGGCCGATAGGGTGGGCTGGGTCACCCCGCAGATCTCGGCGGCCCGGCCGAAATGGCGCTCGCGCGAGAGGGCGATCAGGAATTCGAGCTTGTCGATCATGGCGCGGCCTTCCGATCGAGGATGGAAGATCGCGGCGTCCGTAAGTTCGATTCTCTGCTCATGCGGCTACTATGTCGCCATGGCCGGTGAAGGGCAATCGGCGCCCGCCTGATCGTCTTGAGCCCGGACACGCCTCGGTTGCATCCCGTGACGAATCGCACGGAGAGGCCGGGGCGGCGGTGGCATTGTCATCCCATCAGATCAAGCGCAGCACCGCGCAAGACAAGAACGGGAACGAGACGATGTTCAAGAAGATCCTGACCGGAGCCCTGGTCGCCGCCACGCTGGCCGGCACCGCAATCGCCACCACCGGCACCGCCGAGGCCCGCTATGGCCGTGGTGGCGCCTTCGCCGCCGGCGCCGGCATCGGCCTGCTGGGCGGCCTCCTCGCCGGTTCGGCCTACAACAACAGCTATTACGGTGGCCGCTATTATTATGACGACTACCGCCCGGTCTATTATCGCCGCTGCCACATCGAGAAGCGTTGGGTCGATGGCTACTACGGTGGTTTCTGGAAGCGCGTGAAGGTCTGCTACTAAGCCCGCCTTCGGGTTATCGGACCCTGCGCCCCGACACCAGCCCGGTAGCCCGTAGGAAGCCCCGCCCCCGGCGGGGCTTCCGCTTTTTTGTCACGGCTCGTTGGCCGGAACCCTCTCGCCAAACACCAGTTCGCAGCAATCCGCATCGAAGGCCAGGACCTGGGCCGGCTGGTACAGCCAGGGCGTATTTTGCCGCCACCATCGCGCGGCTTCCGGGGAATGGTTCTCGAGCAGGCGCAGAGCGCTCGCGGCCTGCACCGTGTAGGCCTGCCAAATCGCTGTCGGCGGCTTGAAGCCCAGGCGTTGCTTCAGCGCACTGAGGAGGCCGGCCGGATTGCGAAACCCGATCTCGACGACCATGGTTTCCGGCGCCGACGGCGCCGTTTCCAGGAGCGGCAGCGTCAGGCCGATCCAGGCCCGCCTGATGGCGAGGGGGGCTTCTCCCCGGGGTATCGAACCGATCCTGATGCCGCGCCATGGGGGCAGTGAGGCCATCGACATTTGCTCCGTCACGAAGGAAGGGCGGGCTCGTTCGCCCTCTTGAACAAATAAGCGAACAAAACGGCGAACGTCGACATTTCATCGCTGGCGGAACGCGTAGGATTTACCGACGCGGGAAAGCATTTGCATCGCTCTTCGCATTGCAACATAAATTCCCCACCCCCCTCCAGACCGCGAGTGCTCATGCGACCTTCCTTCCGCCGCCTGCTCGTCGCCAATCGTTCCGAGATCGCCATCCGCGTGTTCCGGGCCGCCACGGAACTCGGCATCTCCACCATTGCCGTCTATGCGGAGGAGGACAAACTTTCGCTGCACCGCTTCAAGGCGGACGAAGCCTATCAGATCGGCAGGGGGAAGGGCCCCGTGGAGGCCTATCTTTCGATCGACGAGGTGATCCGCGTCGCCAAGGAAGCCAGGGCCGATGCCATCCATCCCGGCTATGGCCTGCTGTCCGAGAGCCCGGAATTCGCCGAGGCCTGCGCCGCCGCCGGCATCGTCTTCATCGGGCCCAGCCCCAAGACGCTGCGCACGCTCGGCAACAAGGTCGATGCGCGCAACCTCGCCATCTCGGTCGGCGTTCCCGTGATGCCGGCGACCGACCCGCTCCCCGACGATCCCGAGGCGATCAAGGCGGCGGCGCAAGCCGTCGGCTATCCGGTGATGCTCAAGGCCTCCTGGGGCGGCGGCGGGCGCGGCATGCGTCCGATCGAGAGCGAGGACAAGCTGCTCGACGCCGTCTTCACCGCCAAGCGCGAGGCCAAGGCCGCCTTCGGCAAGGACGAGGTCTATCTCGAAAAGCTGGTGCGCCGCGCCCGCCACGTCGAGGTGCAGATCCTCGGCGACGGCAATGGCACGCTGGTGCATCTGTTCGAGCGCGACTGCTCGATCCAGCGCCGCAACCAGAAGGTGATCGAGCGCGCGCCCGCGCCCTATCTCGACGAGGAGACCCGCCAGGGCCTGTGCGAGGCGGCGCTCAAGATCGGCCGCGGCACCGATTATGCCGGCGCCGGCACCGTCGAGTTCCTGATGGATGCCGATACCGGCAAGTTCTACTTCATCGAGGTCAATCCGCGCGTCCAGGTCGAGCATACCGTCACCGAGGTCGTCACCGATCTCGATATCGTCAAGGCGCAGATCCGCATCGCCGAGGGCGGGCGCATCGGCGTCATCGGCGCCGATAGCGAGCTGGAGACCGGCATCCCCGCCCAGGCCGACATCTTCATGCGCGGGCACGCGCTGCAGTGCCGGCTGACCACGGAGAATCCCGAGAACAATTTCATCCCGGACTATGGCCGTATCACCGCCTATCGCGGCGCCATGGGGTTCGGCATCCGCATCGACGGCGGCACCGCCTATTCCGGCGCGGTGGTGACGCGCTGGTACGATCCGCTCCTGGAAAAGGTCACGGCCTGGGCCTCCACCCCGCAGGAGGCCATCGCCCGCATGACGCGTGCCCTGCGCGAATATCGCATCCGCGGTGTCGCCACCAACCTGCCCTTCCTGGAGGCGGTGCTGGCGCATGAGAAGTTCCGCTCCAACCAGTACACCACGCGCTTCATCGACGAGACGCCCGAACTGTTCCAGTTCGCCAAGCGCCGCGACCGCGCCACCAAGCTCCTGACCTATATTGCCGACGTCACCGTCAATGGCCACCCCGAGGCGCGCGGCCGGGCCAGGCCGCCGGCCGAGGCGCGTACGCCGCACGCGCCGGAATTCAAGGTGAGGCCCGTCTCCGGCACCAAGCAACTGCTCGACACGCTGGGGCCCGAGAAGTTCGCGAGCTGGATGAAGGAGGAAAAGCGCGTCCTCGTCACCGACACCACCATGCGCGACGCCCACCAGTCGCTGCTGGCGACGCGCATGCGCACCTATGACATCGCCGGTGTCGCCTCGGCCTATGCCAGCGGCCTGCCGCAGCTGCTCTCGCTCGAATGCTGGGGCGGGGCGACCTTCGACGTCGCCATGCGCTTCCTCACCGAGGATCCCTGGGAGCGCCTGGCCCTGATCCGCGAGCGCGCGCCCAACATCCTCACCCAGATGCTGCTGCGCGGGGCCAATGGCGTCGGCTACACCAACTATCCCGACAATGTCGTGCGTCTCTTCGTCAAGCAGGCCGCCGATGCCGGCATGGATCTCTTCCGCATCTTCGACTGCCTGAACTGGGTCGAGAACATGCGGGTGTCGATCGATGCCGTGCTGGAGGCGGGCAAGCTCGCCGAAGGTGCGATCTGCTATACGGCCGATCTCTTCGACGCCTCGCGCTCGAAATACAACCTGGCCTACTACGTCCGCATGGCGCGCGAGCTCGAAAAGGCCGGCTGCCACATCCTGGCGATCAAGGACATGGCCGGCCTGCTCAAGCCGGCCCAGGCGCGTAAGCTGGTGAGCGAACTCAAGCAGGAGATCGGCCTGCCGATCCACCTGCACACCCACGACACCTCCGGCATTGCCGGCGCCACGGTGCTGGCAGCGATCGAGGCCGGCGTCGATGCGGTCGACGCTGCCATGGATGCGATGTCGGGCACGACGTCGCAGGCCTGCCTCGGTTCCATCGTCGAGGCGCTCCGCCATTCCGAGCGCGATCCCGGCCTCGACCCGGAAGCGATCCGCCAGATCTCCTTCTATTGGGAAGCGGTGCGCACGCAATACACCGCCTTCGAGAGCGACCTGAAGGCCGGCGCCTCCGAGGTCTATCTGCATGAAATGCCGGGCGGCCAGTTCACCAATCTCAAGGAGCAGGCGCGTTCGCTCGGCCTGGAAACGCGTTGGCACGAGGTGGCCAAGGCCTATCGCGCCGCCAACGATCTGTTCGGCGACATCGTCAAGGTGACGCCGTCCTCCAAGGTGGTCGGCGACATGGCGCTGATGATGGTGGCGCAAGGCCTCACCCCCGAGGATGTCGCCGATCCCGCCCGCGAGGTGGCCTTCCCGGCCTCCGTCGTCGAGATGATGCGCGGCGATCTCGGCCAGCCCGAAGGCGGCTGGCCGGCCGCTTTGCAGAAGAAGATCCTCAAGGAGGGCGCGCCGATCACCGTGCGCCCCGGCTCGCTGCTGCCGCCGGCCGACATTCCGGCGCTGAAGGCGGAGGCGGAGAAGAAGATCGGCCGCGCCGTCGAGGGCAACGAGATCTCCTCCTACCTGATGTATCCCAAGGTCTTCACCGACTATGCCGTCACCGCCCGCAAATACGGGCCGGTCTCGGTGCTGCCGACGGCGACCTATTTCTACGGCATGGTGCCGGGCGACGAGCTCACCATCGAGATCGAGCGCGGCAAGGCCTTGGTGATTCGCCTGCAGACGATGGGCGAGACCGACGAGGAGGGCCAGGTCCGCGTCTTCTTCGAGCTCAACGGCCAGCCGCGCATCATCCGGGTGCCCAATCGCCTGGCGGCAGGCAGTGTCAAGGCGCGCCGCAAGGCCGAGGACGGCAACGAGGCCCATATCGCGGCACCGATGCCGGGCGCCATTTCCACCGTGGCGGTGAAGCCGGGGCAGGCGGTGAAGGCCGGCGACGTGCTCCTGACCATCGAGGCGATGAAGATGGAGACGGCGCTCCATGCGCCCCAGGACGGCAAGATCGCCGAAATACTGGTCTCTCCGGGTGCCCAGATCGATGCCAAGGACCTGTTGATGGTGATGGGGTAAGAAGCGGGCCAGACGGCCATGAGTTGTTGGACGCGACGCCAGCCGTTCCTTCGCCCCGTTCTTACGGGGAGAAGGTAAGGATGAGGGGCGGCTCGCCGTTGCAAATTGATCGCATGGCTTAGCCCCTCACCTCCATCCTCTCCCCGTAAGAACGGGGAGAGGGGGCGCAAGTGTTGTGCCTTATTCTTACCTGTGTCATCTCGCCCACCCCTTACTTCTGGTGCCGATAAGCATTTCGTCCGCCCTTGGAACCGCCATGCTCTGGGGATAGAAATGGCGGACAAGTCCTCCCATTGCGCGAATCGCCATGCCCCCCGCCTTCACCCTGCATCCCCAGCTCGCCGGGGACTCCCTTCCCATCGGCGACCTCACCCTCTCGCATCTGCGCCTGTCCAACGATGCCGGCTTTCCCTGGCTGATCCTCATCCCCAAACGGGCCGACATCAGTGAGATCATCGAGCTCGACGAGGCGGACAGGGTGGTACTCATGCAGGAGATCGCCGCGGTTTCGCAGGCCTTGAAGACTCTCACGGGCTGCGACAAGCTCAATGTCGCGGCTCTCGGCAACATGGTGCCGCAGCTTCATGTCCACGTCATCGCACGCTTCAAAGGCGATCCCGCCTGGCCGAAACCCATCTGGGGCCAGGTGCCGGCCCGGCCCTATGCCGAGGCTGTCGCCGCCGATTTGATTAGCCAGCTTCGTACATTGCTCCCGATTTCATGAAGATCTTGCCGGAAGACATTGCCATGAGCCTGCATACCCTGTTCGACCGTTCCGCCGCCATCGCCTATTCGCTCAATCCGCTCGATCGCGCCTCCGGCCAGCGCGAGGACGAAGCCTTCATTGCCGACAAGCTGGCACACTCGTCCTGCCGCTTCTTCGCCTTTTCCGGTGACATCCCGCTCCTGCGCATCCGCGACGGCGCCCACGAGGCCCTGTTCGATCGCGAGGAGATCGAGTCCTTCAAAGATAGTCGGCAAATCATATTCCTGGGTCTGCAGCCGGATGGTAGCGCCGTCTTCGCCCGGGCTTTCGACAAGGGGCTGATCGACGATCTTGCCTGGCGCCCGGACGTGGAGGCGATGGATCTGCGCTCCCTCGCCATGCGCGGGCTGGTGGCGCCCGAGATCCTCGGAGAGCTCTCCACCGCGAAGGAAGTGCTGGACTGGCACCAGCGCCATCGCTTCTGCGCCAATTGCGGCCAGGAGACCCGGATCACCGCCAGCGGCTGGCGGCGCGATTGCGCCAATTGCAACACCCAGCATTTTCCCCGCGTCGACCCGGTGGTGATCATGCTGGCCATCGATGGCGAGCGCTGCCTGATGGGCCGGCAGACCCGCTTTCCCGAGAAGATGTATTCGGCGCTGGCCGGCTTCCTGGAGCCGGGCGAGACCATCGAGGACGCGGTGCGCCGGGAGATCCTGGAGGAGTCCGGCATCGCCTGCTCGCATGTGCGTTATTTCGCCTCCCAGCCCTGGCCCTTCCCCTCCTCGCTGATGGTGGGCTGCTTTGCCCGCGCCACCGGCCGCGACATCAATGTCGATATCAAGGAACTGGAGGATGCGCGCTGGTTCACGCGCGAGGAGGTGGTGCAGATGCTGCTCGACGAGCATCCCGCCGGCTTCAACGCCCCCAAGCCGATGGCGATCGCTCATCACCTCCTGAAGGAATTCGCGGAGAAGGGCGGCGCCGTGGTGCCGTAGAAAACCTGGGACCGCCGGCTTCCAGCCGGCTCTTGGAAGCGATGCGCGTTATGAGAAGAGCCGGCTGGAAGCCGGCGGTCCCAGGGATATTACTCTGCCGGCGGGGCGTGGTCGTCGCGGGCCGGATCGGCCGGAAACACACCGAAGATGCGCATCTTGGTCGAGAAGAAGCCGAGTTCCTCCAAGGCGCGCTTGAGGTTCTTCTCCTCGGGATGGCCGTCGACCTCGGCATAGAACTGGGTGGCGGAGAAATGCCCGCCGACCATGTAGCTCTCCAGCTTGGTCATGTTGATGCCGTTGGTGGCGAAGCCGCCCATCGCTTTGTAGAGCGCGGCCGGCAGGTTGCGCACCGTGAAGATCAGCGAGGTCACCGTCGGCCCCTGGCCGACCGGCACCCAGTCGGGCTCGCGCGACAGCACCACGAAGCGGGTGGTGTTGTAGGGCTCGTCCTCGACATCGGGCTTGAGGATATCGAGGCCGTAGATCTCCGCGGCCAAAGTGGAGGCGAGGGCGGCCTTGCCCGGGTCCTGCCAGTCGCGCACCAGCCGGGCGGCGCCGGCGGTGTCGCTTTCGGTCACCGGCGTGAGGCCGAGCCCGCGCATGGTGATGCGGCACTGGCCGAGGGCCTGGGGATGGCTGTGCACCGTGCGGATGGTCTTGAGGCTCGCACTCGGGACGGCCATGAGCTGGTGGTGGATCGGCAGGAAATATTCGCCGATGATATGCAGGTCCGAGGTCGGCAGGAGATGGTGGATGTCGGCGACGCGCCCGGCCACCGAGTTCTCGATCGGGATCATGGCGAGGTCCGCTTCCCCGGAGGATACCGCATTGAAGGCGTCCTCGAAGGTCGGGCAGGGCAGCGCCTCCGCATCGGGATAGACATTGTTGCAGGCGATATGGGAATTGGCCCCGGGCTCGCCCTGGAACGAAACTTTCAGCTTGGACTCAGTCATACGCTAGGTTCTTTCGAGAATTTGGCGGGCGCGATCGAGGTCTTCCTGCGTGTCCACACCTAGCGGCACGGCAGGGACGACCGCAACATCGATGCGCATGCCCGCTTCCAAGGCCCGCAGCTGTTCGAGGCGCTCGCGCTGCTCCAGGGGGGCAGGAGGCAGGGTGACGAAACGCTCCAGCGCGGCCCGGCGATAGGCGTAGAGGCCGATGTGGTGAAAGAGCTCGCCCTCGCCCCAGGGCGCGGTGGCACGGGTAAAATACAGCGCCCGTAGCACGCCGGGCTCGATCGGCGTGCCCACCACCTTCACCACGCTGGAATTGGTCTTCTCCTCCTCGCGCGTGATCACCGCGGCGAGGGTGGCGATATCCACAGCCTCGTTGGAGAGCGGGCCGAACACGGCGCGGATGGTCTCCGGCTCGATGGTCGGCAGGTCGCCCTGGACATTGATGATGGTGTCGTGCCGGCCCTCGGGGTCGATGGCGCTCAAAGCCTCGTAAATGCGATCGGAGCCGGTGGGATGGTCGGGCCGCGTCATCACCGCTTCGCCGCCGGCGGCGCGGATCGCCTCGGCCACCTCGGCCGTATCGGTGGCGACCACCGCCCGGCCCAGGCGCGATTCGCAGGCCCGGCGCCAGACATGCACGATCATCGCTTCGCCTGCGATCGGGGCGAGCGGTTTGCCCGGCAGGCGGGTCGAGGCCATGCGAGCGGGGATCAGGATGAGGGGATGGGACAAGGACAACAGCCTCTGAACAGCCGCTTCCGGAGCGGGGCGGCGAAAAGTAGCAAGCGCGCGCGATTTATACGAGTTGCAAACTACCGGTCAAACCGGATAGAGGGTCCCATGCGGTTTGCCGCTTGACAGAGCGGCTATCGGAGTTTGTGTTTGAGGCTATAGGTGCGGGGGCATCTTGTGCCTTTCGTCAGATTGATCTCGAGTCGGAGCCGGGGATGAGTTCGTCGTCATCGTTTGAACTGAACAAGATTGCCGGCGCAGTCCTGGGCACGCTGATGCTGACCTTGGGACTCAGCATCGTCGCCGAGGAGATTTTCAAGCAGGAAAAACCGGAGAAGGCTGGCTACGAACTCGCCGACGCCGCGCCTGCCGCCACGGCCGAGGCACCTGCCGCCTCCCAGGATCCGCCGCTGGCCGAGCTGGTCGCCAAGGCTTCGGTTGAAAAGGGCGCCGCCATCTTCAAGAAATGCGCGGCCTGCCACACCGACGACCAGAGCGGCAAGAACGGCGTGGGCCCGAACCTGTTCGGCGTGATCGGCGGCCCGAAGGGCCATAAGTCGGACTTCGCCTATTCCGATGCCATCAAGGCGCTGCACGACAAGGGCGAGACCTGGACGCCGGACGATTTCTACCACTTCATCAAGAGCCCGCAGGCCTTCGCCAAGGGCACCAAGATGTCCTTCGCCGGCCTGCCCAAGCCGCAGGATCGCGCCGACATCCTGGCTTATCTCAATTCCAAGAGCGACAAGCCGATCGATCTGCCGAAGTAAGCAGCGGCGTTCCTGTCAGAAATACCGAAGCCGGGCCCTGGGCCCGGCTTTTTGCTGTGATGTGATCTCGATCTCTCCGAATGAGCCGCGATCAGCCTTCTCCCGCAAGGGGAGAAGGCGGGTCGCGTCTTGCTGGGATGGGCCGTGCAGCCTCTATTTCCGCCGGATGCCCAGCGGTACGCCCACGGTGGCTTGCACCGGCAGGCCGGCATGCGCCTTGGCGATCGCCTCGATCCGCTCGGCGATCTCGGGCGGGAAGGGCGAGGAGCGTCCGGCCTGCATGTCGACATGCACCAGGATCTGCTCGGCCGTGGCGAGCACCTCGCCGCTGGCCTCGTTGGTCATGGCATGAAAGATATGCAGGCGCTTGGCGTCGTGGTCGATGAGCTGCAGCGTCAGCGCCAGGGGATCGCCGATATGGGCCTCGCGCAGGTTCCGGATCCGCGTTTCCATGGTGTAGATCGAGGAGCCTGCGGCACGGTAGGCCTCGTCGACGCCGATCATGCGGAAAAAGGCGTCCGAGGAATCCCCGAACACCAGCAGGAAGGCGCTCTCGGTCATGTGGCCGTTATAGTCGGTCCAGGCCTCGACCACCGGCGTGCGGTGCAAGGCCAAAGGGGCCGGGATCGGCTTGGCCCGATCCCAACCCTCGAAGGGCCTGCCCTCGTTGGGCGTGGTGACCCGACTCATTTCTGCTTCTTGAGGCCGAGCTTGTCGCGTGCTTCCGCCGGGGTAAGCGCTCGTCCGCCCAGGCGCTCGATGACTTCCTTGGCCCGGGCCGTGAGCGACTGGTTGGTCGCGTGCACGCCGCGGTCGAGCCAGATATTGTCCTCCAGGCCGACGCGGACATTGCCGCCCAGCAGCATGGACTGGGCCACGAAGGGCATCTGCATGCGGCCGATGGCGAAGGCGGCCCAGTTGGCGCCCGGCGGCAGGTGGTTGCGCATCGCGACCATGGTCTCGGTGGTGGCTTCCGCGCCCCAGGGAATGCCGAGGCAGAGCTGGAACATCGGCGGGGCATCGATCAGGCCGCGCTTGATCAGGTCCTTGGCCTGCCAGATATGGCCGAGTTCGAAGCACTCGATTTCGGGCTTTACGCCGACGGCCTGGATGCGTTCGGCCATTTCGCGCAGCGTCTCGCCGGTGGCCATGAACAGGCCGTCGCCGAAATTCACCGAGCCGCAATCCAGCGTGCAGATCTCGGGCCTGAGTTCCTCGACATGGGCGACGCGCTCGGCCGCATTGGCGATGTCGGTGCCGGCGCCGCCGGTGCGCGGATTGGCCGGATCGAAGAAGAAGTCGCCGCCCATGCCGGCGGTGAGGTTGATCACCACGTCAACACCCGAATCGCGGATGCGCTCGACGGCCTCGCGATAATGTTCGAGCTTGCGCCCGGCCTTACCGGTGTCGACATCGCGGACATGCAGATGGGCGATGGCGGCGCCCGCCTTGGCCGCCTCGATGGCGGAATCGGCAATCTGCTTGGGCGTGACCGGGATGGCCGGGTGCTTGCCGACGGTGTCGCCGGCTCCGGTGATCGCGCAGGATATGATGACGTCGGTATTCACGGTGCTTCCTCCCTGGAGAGGCGATGTTAGGCCAGCCCCGTTTACGCACGTGACCTGTCGCGACAGGCATGGTGCAGAATGCGACAGGGGCGCTTTGACGGCTTATGTGGTGGTTCCAAGGGGCGGACGAGACGTCCATAGGCGCTAACTTCAGGCGAGAGGCGCGACGCCGGCCATCCCTTCGCCCCGTTCTTACGGGGAGAAGGTAAGGATGAGGGGCAGCACGGACCTCGAAAAACCAAGTATTGCGTAGCCCCTCACCTGTATCCTCTCCCCGTAAGAACGGGGCGAGGGGGCTCACATGGGGAGCCGTACCTTCAGCTCGATCATCTCGCCCAACCCTTAAGTTAGCGCTTATGGACGAGATGTCCGCCTTCTCAGTCCGCCGTCCGCAGGCGTTCTACAAAGCCCCTGGCATTGTCGAGCGCCTCCTGCCGGTCCCGCCAGAAACGCTCGTTGAGTTCGTGGATGGCGATGATTTCGGCAGGAAAGGCACAGTGCTCGGCCAGGGCGTCCCAGGGCAGGCTGCCCCAACCCAGCGGCAGATGCAGGTCGCCGAGGCCGAAGGCATTGGCCTCGGCGCTGTCATAGACCCAGGGCAGGTCGGGCTGGCCGAAGGAATCGTGCAGATGCAGGTGCTTGGCGAAGGGCGCCAGCGCCTTGGCTTCCTCCAGGAAGTCATAGCCATACTGGCTGGCATGGATGAGGCCGTGGCTGAAGTCGAACGTGGCCCGGACCTGCGGGTGGTCGATCAGAGCGAGTTCCTCGGCCAGGCGCGCAATGCTCGGCGTCGCTGCATAGGGGCCGAAATCGAACAGGTTCTCGACGCAGAGAACGACATTATGCGCGGCCGCGACATCGCCGGCCCGGCGGAGATAGTCGCGCTGGCGGGCGGCCGCATTCTCGGCGTCGTGGCGCTCGTCGGCCTGCATCATGCCGGCATGGATGACGAGGTGAGGCGCCCCGATGCGGGCCGCGATTTCGATGAAGGCCTCGGTGGTTTCCAGGAAGCGCGGCAGCAGCGCCGGCGGCGCCATGAAGTTGATCGGCAGCGGGCCATGCACGGTGAAGCCGAAGGGGCGGTCCCGGCATATGGCTTCGAATTCGGCGACGCGCGAGGCCATCGGGCGCCCGGCGAGCACGAGATCGTAGTGGTAAGCGGGTAGTTCGATAAAAGCGAGGCCGAGATCGGCAACCTCGTCGAGCCTGGCGGCGAGGTCGGACAGATCCGGCTGGCCCTCGCGCGAGGTCAGGCCGAGGGCGGGTTGGGTGGGCATTTCGAACTCCCTTGGTCGTGTCGGAGCAGCATAGGCTTCCTGCCCGCTGCCGGTATCAGATTGTTGACGATATCGCTTCTACACTCCGGAATATTTGTTGCGTCGCAATAATCCTGCTATGACAAATCCGTGACGAGCATTCAGCGACGGACCTGCAATCTGTAGTTTGGTGGTGCTATGTTTGAAGAACTTAAGGGCATGATGGGGTTGGGCGCGATTTCCGCGCCCGTCTACACCATCTACGAAGCGACTCATGCGGCGCTTGGCCCGACTAGAGCCTTTTCCGATGCGACTCGGGCGTTTTTTGAAAATCCCGGCAATCCTTTTTCTATGACCACCTGGGGCAAGTCGGTTGCGGCGGCCTGCGAGGTCTTCGAGCGCGTTACACGCCGTTACGGCAAGCCTGAATTCGGCATCAAGGACGTGCTGGTCGGCGGCGAGCGTGTCGCCGTGCACGAGGAAGTCGTCTGGCGCCGGCCCTTCTGCAATCTCCTGCGTTTTTCCCGCGCCATTCGCGGCAATCACCGCCCAGACCCCAAGCTTCTGATCGTGGCGCCGATGTCGGGCCATTACGCCACGCTGCTGCGCGGCACGGTCGAGGCCTTCCTGCCCAATCACGAAGTCTACATCACCGACTGGACCGACGCCCGCCTTGTGCCGGTATCGGAAGGACGCTTCGATCTCGACGACTATATCGACTACATCATCTCGATGCTGCATGTGCTCGGCCCCGATACCCATGTGATCGGCGTCTGCCAGCCTTCGGTGCCGGTGATGGCGGCCGTTTCCCGCATGGAAGCGGAAAACGACCCCTATGCACCGCTGACCATGACGCTGATGGGCGGCCCGATCGATACCCGCCTCTCGCCGACCAAGGTCAACGACGTCGCCGTCGAGAAGGGTGTCGACTGGTTCCGGTCGAACGTCATCACCAAGGTGCCGTTCCCCAATCCCGGCTTCATGCGTGACGTCTATCCCGGTTTCCTGCAGTTGACCGGCTTCATGACGATGAATCTGAGCCGCCATTTCGACGCCCATAAGACGCTCTATTTCGATCTGGTGCGCGGCGATGGCGACAGTGCCCAGAAGCATCGCGAATTCTATGACGAATATCTCTCGGTGATGGACCTGACGGCAGAATTCTACCTGCAGACGGTCGACACCGTGTTCGTCAAATACGCCCTCGCGAAGGGCGAGATGACCCATCGCGGCAAGCCTGTCGATCCGGGCGCCATCCGCAACACCGCGCTCTTCACCATCGAGGGCGAGAACGACGATATCACCGGCCACGGCCAGACCCATGCGGCCCATGGCTTGTGCGTGAACCTGCCGGCCGACAAGCGGGCCCATTATACCCAGCTGGGCGTCGGCCATTACGGCGTCTTCAACGGCTCGCGCTTCCGGGCCGAGATCGCGCCGCGCATTTCCGACTTCATCCGCTCCAATCTGGCGCCGACCAAGCCGACGAGCCGCGGCACCAACGATCCGATCCCGCTGGATTCAAAGCGCGGCAAGGGCCCGGTGCGGCCGGTCTCGGTCTGACCGGGCTCGATTGAAGCGCTGCTTTGCCATGCCCGGACTTGTCCCGGGCATGGCCGCAATGGCGAAGCCGACGGCACTTTTGGGGCTTTCATGCCGGTGTACCGGTCCGTTGACGGCTGTCCGCCGAGGCCGCATAGGGGTGGAGACGGTCGAAACGCGAGGCGGTTGATCCCATGCGCAAACTGATGGGCTTTGTCCTGATTGTCCTGCCTTGCCTCGTCGGCGCCATGCCGGGCGCCTTGGCGCAGGACTACATCAAGGGCGGAGGCGACATCACCATTCGCACCGAGCGCTATGCCCGCCCGCCTTATTCCAGCGCCACCTACTACATCTACGAGCAGGGCGGGGCGATCGTCTGCACCAAGCTCGCCGTCTGCAATAAATATGACGAATGCACCACGCGTTATGACAGCGGCTTCTTCAAGGATGCCCTGGATGCCGACGAAGGCGAACCCTCCGGCACCACGCCGGCGGTGGTCATACCCCGGAACAAGATCGCCAAGCATGTCTGTCTGACGAAATATCCGCCTCGCCGGCAGTAGCATCGACGGATCTGTCGCTCCGGGCCGGCGAGTTGCCGCAACCTTGGGGAATGATGCTAAAGCGTTTTGCGATTTGGCGGTTACGCCAAGAATCGCAAAGACGCGTCGAAACAAGGAGTTAGAGCAAACAAGCGTTTCCGTCCAAACGCGTTTTGCTCTATGGTGCGCGGGCAAAATCTGTTCCTCTCCCATAGAGATCCTGCTTGTCCCATTCCATCTTGCGCCTGCGGCTTGCCCATCGCCTGATCGCGGCGGCCCTGCTTTGCCTGTCCGTCGCTCCTTTTTCCGCCCAAGCTGAAACCGCGACCAAGGTCACCGCCTGGCCGCAGGCCGACAGCGACCTCAAGCCGGAAGCCGGCATCCGCTTCGGCGTGCTCGGCAACGGCATGCGCTTTGCGGTGATGCGCAACACCACGCCGGCGGGGCAGGCCGCCATCCGGCTGCGCATCGGATCCGGCTCGCTGCAGGAGGCCGACGACCAGCAGGGCCTCGCCCATATGCTCGAGCACATGGCCTTTAAGGGTTCGACCCGGGTGCCGGAAGGGGAGATGGTGCGCATCCTGCAGCGCAAGGGGCTGGCCTTCGGGGCCGACACCAACGCCCATACCAGCTATGACGAGACGGTCTATGCGCTCGACCTGCCGGAGGTCGATGCCGATACCGTCTCCACCGGCCTGATGCTGATGCGCGAGACGGCGAGCGAGTTGACGCTCAGTGCCTCCGCCCTCGATCGCGAGCGCGGCGTCGTCCTCTCCGAGGAGCGCCTGCGCGACACGCCCGGCTATCGCAGCGTCATGGGCCTGTTCAACGTCCTGCTCGCCGGACAGCGCGTGCCGGAACGCGCCCCGATCGGCAAGACCGAGATCATCCGCACCGCTCCCATCGAGCGGCTGCGTGCCTATTACCAGGCCAATTACCGCCCGGACCGCGCGACCTTGCTGGTGGTCGGCGACATCGATCCCGCCGCCATGGAGGCGGAGATCCGCCGACGCTTCGAGGACTGGAAGCCGGTCGGACCTGCCGTGGCCGAGCCGGATCTGGGCCAGCCGCTCAAGCGCGGCGTCGGCGCCGATGTCGTCAAGGTTCCGGGCGCCAACACCAAGATCTATCTCAGCTGGATCCGTCCCTTCGACGCCGCGCCCGACAGCTATGCCAAGCGGCGGCAGACCGCGATCGAATATGTCGGCCTGTCCGTGCTCAAGCGTCGCCTCCAGGCCCTGTCGCGCAAGGCCAGTCCGCCCTTCATCGCCGCCGATGTCGGCTTGCAGGACCTCTATGAATCGGCCCGCGCCAGCCTGCTGTCCGCCGATGTCGAGGCCGGGGCCTGGGACAAGGGCCTGGCCGCGCTCGACCAGGAACAGCGCCGTCTCGTGCAGTTCGGCGCGCAACAGGCCGAGGTTGACCGCGAGGTGGCGGAATATCGTTCCGCCCTGCAATCGCTGGCCGATGGTGCGGCGACCCGCACCAGCCCGGATCTTGCCGCGATGCTCGCCAACAGTGTCGATGAAAGCAAGGTCTTCACCTCGCCGGCCGACGATCTCGCTCTGTTCGAGCGCATGGTGAAGGGATTGACCGCCGCCGAGGTCGACAAGGCTGTCCAGGCCTTGTTCTCCGGCAGCGGTCCGCGCCTGGTGCTGCAGGGCGCCGAACCGCCGGAACCGGCCGCGGTCGAGAAGGCCTATGCGCAGTCGCAGTCCGTTGCCGTGACCGCGCCGGCCGATGCCGCGGCAGTGGCCTGGCCCTACACGAATTTTGGCAACCCGGGCACCATCGTCGAGCGCCGTACCGTCGAGGATATCGGCGCGACCATGGTGCGTTTCGCCAATGGCGCCCGCCTTACCGTAAAGCCCACCAAATTCCGGGCCGACGAGATCCAGGTCCGCCTCGATATCGGCCGCGGCCGGCTCGATCTGCCGCATGACCGGCCGATCCCGACCTGGACCGCCCAGGCGGTCGAACTCTCCGGCCTGAAGGCGATCGACTATGACGACATGCAGAAGGTGCTGGCGCCCAAGATCGCCAGCATCGGCTTCTCGCTGGAGGACAATGCCTTCAAGTTCGAGGGCACGACCCGCCCGGCCGACCTTGCCACCCAGCTGCAGATCTTCGCCGCCTACGCCTCCGATCCTGCCTGGCGGCCGGAGGTCTTCGAGCGGATCCGCCAGCTCTATCTCGCCAATCTGCCGCAATATGAGGCGACGGCCGGCGTGGTGGTCAGCCGGGATTTCCAGGGGCTGATCCATTCCGGCGATCCGCGCTGGATCTTCCCCGACCGTCCGCAATTGCTGGCGGCCAAACCCGAGGATTTCCAGAACCTGTTCGCACCGGTCTTTGCCGGGGGCGCCCTCGACATCACCATTGTCGGCGATGTCGGCGTGGATGATGCCATCCGTGAAGTCGCGGCGACCTTCGGTGCCCTGCCGTCCCGTCCGGCGCCGCAGGCACCGGTCGCCGACAAGGCCGGAGCCTTTCCCGCCGTCACGGCCGAACCGGTCGTTCATACCCATTCCGGGCGTCCGGACAATGCCGCCGTGCTGGTGGCCATACCGGTCGGCGACATGCTGTCGGACATCCCGCGCAGCTTCACGGCCGACCTCGCCAGCTCGATCCTGGTCAATCGCCTGATCGACGAGTTCCGCATTGCCGAGGGAGCGACCTACTCTCCCCAGGGCTCGGTCGACCTGTCTTCTTCCCTGCCGGGCTTCGGCTATGTCTATGCCATGGTCGAGACCACGCCGGCCAAGGTCGCTTCCTTCTATGCGCTGGTGGACAAGATCGCCGCGGATCTGGCGGACAAGCCCGTCTCCGCCGACGAACTTGCCCGCGCCCGGGCCCCGAAGATCGAGACGATCCGGCGCCGGCGACAGGAAAACGACTATTGGCTCGGCAAGTTGAGCGGCAGCCAGACCGATCCGCGGCGCCTGGATCTGATCCGCGCCGGCCAGGACGGCTACGACAAGGTCGGCCCCGAGGATATCCGCGTCTTTGCCCAGACCTATTTCAAGCCCGGCAGCGTCTGGAAGCTGACGGTACTGCCGGCCGGGGTTGCCGCAGCGCGCTGAGGCTCGCGGCAAGACACGTCGATCAGGCGCGGGCCTGTTCCTTCCTGGCTGGCACCAGGTCGGCAAAGGCCCGTTCGGCCAGCCTGGCGGTCTCGGTCTCCACCGAGCGATAGGCGGCCAGCAGGTCTTCGCCGAAGGCGGTGAGGCGCGCGCCGCCGCCATGGCTGCCGCCGGCCGAGGTCTCGATGGCGGGCTGGCCGAACATGGTGTTGACCGCGTCGAGCAACAGCCAGGCCCGGCGATAGGACATGCCGAGCTCGCGGCCCGCCGCCGAGATCGAGCCGGCCCGTTTCACCGCCTCCAGCAGGTCCATCTTGCCCGGGCCGAGCCGGGCGTTCTCGTCGAAGGCGATCTTGAGGCGGATGACGGGCGGGCCGGACATGATCGGTCTCCTGAGAGCGTTTTTCGATTTGGCGGAGTGTAATTGCTCCCCCTTGCCTTTGAGGTCACGTAGCCCCTCACCCTTACCCTCTCCCCGCAAGAGGCGGGGCGAGGGGGCGCAGTCGTCGCGAATGCTCCTCCAGCCTTTCATCTCGCCCCACGGTCGGGCGAGATGGCGCGTTTCCAGCATGAGACGGCCGGTCGAAGTCACCCTCTCCCCGCCTCTTGCGGGGAGAGGGTAAGGGTGAGGGGCGGCTCATCCCTGCGTAATTACGACGGAGTCACGGAATCGCAAAGGCGCGTCGAAACAAAGAATTGGAGCAATTCAGCCTTCACACCTCAACGCGTTTTGCTCCAAGGGCAGAGGGTGTGATTGCGATCGCAGGCGAAGCGCCCTATTCAGGAGAATATAGCGTAGTCGGGCATAGGTGAAGGAGCGGGGCGTGCTTTCGCCTGAAGAATGGACGGCCCTGTGGCTCAGCCTCGAGATTGCCGGTCTCGCCACCGTGATTTCGCTGCCCTTCGCGGTCGCCGCCGCCTGGATTCTCGCCCGCCGGCGTTTTCCCGGCAAGGCGCTGTTCGACGCCCTCGTCCATCTGCCGCTGGTGCTGCCGCCGGTGGTCACCGGCTACGTCCTGCTGGTGATGCTGGGGCGCAACGGCCTGATCGGTTCCTTCCTCGCTTCGCATCTCGGCATCGTCTTCGCCTTCCGCTGGACCGGGGCTGCCATTGCCTGCGCCGTAATGGGCTTTCCCTTGATGGTGCGCGCCATCCGCCTCGCCATCGAGGCGGTGGATCCCCGGCTCGAATCGGCGGCCGGCACGCTCGGGGCCAATCCCTTCTTTTCCTTCGTCACGGTGACGCTGCCCCTCGCCATTCCCGGCATCATCGCCGGCATGGTGCTGGCCTTCGCCAAGGCGCTGGGTGAGTTCGGCGCCACCATCACCTTCGTCTCCAACATTCCCGGCGAGACGCAGACCCTGTCGGCCGCGATCTATACGGCGCTGCAGGATCCCTATGGCGAGGGCACCGTGATCCGCCTGACCCTGGTCTCGGTGATCATGGCCTTCGGCGCGCTGATCATCTCCGAGGCGATGGCCCGGCGCGCCCGCTCGCGGCTCGGGCAGGCGGCGCAGGGCTGAGGACGAGCCCGCCTCTCGGTCTTGCAATGGACAGCGGGAAACGACACCAGTAGGGCCAGGACGATTCTTCGGAGACGCAAAGTGAGCCTCGAAACGCCCGACAAGCAGCCGGTCAAAGGCCCCGCTTCGTATTTTCCCTCCATCGAGAAGACATACGGCCAGCCGATCGCGCATTGGCTGGCGTTGATCGAGGGCAAGCGCGGCAGCAAGCATATGGAAATCGTCAACTGGCTGAAGGACGAGTTCAAGCTCGGCCATGGCCACGCCAATGCCCTGGTGGCCTACGCCCTCGCCAAGGATGGCTAATTTCTCGTGGAGACGGGGAGGAGCGGACGGGACGTCCGCGGTCCCAGCCGCGTGGTTCGGGCGCAAACCTTGCCGGCATTTCGCGGGAATCGCCATGGCTGGGACCGCGGACGTCCCGTCCGCTTTCGCCATCTCGCGCGC
This sequence comes from Labrys neptuniae, assembly GCF_040797145.1. Classification (NCBI taxonomy): domain Bacteria; kingdom Pseudomonadati; phylum Pseudomonadota; class Alphaproteobacteria; order Hyphomicrobiales; family Xanthobacteraceae; genus Labrys; species Labrys neptuniae. Next base: position 187,710 of record NZ_JBFNQD010000009.1, read on the forward strand.
GCCGCATTTCCAGGAACGAGCAGGGTGCCCGCGCACCTGGACACAAAATCCGATTCAATCCGCCCTGATTCTGCGCTAGGCCTTGGCGATGGCTTCTTCGGCACCGCTTCTTCAGGTTCGCGACCTTTCCGTGGCTTTCCGGACGGAGGGACAGCCGGAACTGGCGGTCGACAAGGTCTCCTTCAGTCTCGACAAGGGCGAGACCCTGGCGCTGGTGGGCGAATCGGGCTCGGGCAAGTCGGTCACGGCCCTGTCGATCGTGCAGCTGCTCAACTATCCTGCAGCCTCCCACCCCTCGGGCGAAGTGCTGTTTCGCGGTGAAAACCTGGTTGGCGCCCCGGAAAGGACGCTGCAACGCGTGCGCGGCGCCGACATCACCATGGTATTCCAGGAGCCGATGACCTCGCTCAACCCGCTCCACACCATCGAGCGGCAGGTCGGCGAGATCCTCGGCGTGCATCGCGGCCTGTCGAAGAAGGAGGCGCGCGCGCGGTCGCTGGAACTCCTGACCCAGGTCGGCATCCGCGAGCCGGAAAAGCGCCTCGATGCCTTTCCCCACCAGCTTTCCGGCGGCCAGCGCCAGCGCGTGATGATCGCCATGGCGCTCGCCAACGATCCCGACCTGCTGATCGCGGACGAGCCCACCACGGCGCTCGACGTCACCGTCCAGGCCCAGATCCTCGCCCTCCTGAAGGAGATGCAGGCCAGGACCGGCATGGCCATGCTGTTCATCACCCATGATTTGTCGATCGTGCGCAAGCTCGCCGACCGGGTCTGCGTGATGCTGAAGGGACGCATCGTCGATGCCGGCGCGACAAGCGAGGTCTTCGCCAATCCGACCAGCGACTATACCAGGCGGCTGCTGGCGGCCGAGCCCAAGGGCAAGGCCACGCCCTTCGATCCCGAGGCCTGCACCATCGTCTCTGCCGACGATCTCAAGGTCTGGTTCCCGATCAGGGCCGGGCTGATGCGCAGCACGGTCGGTCACGTCAAGGCGGTGGATGGCGTCAGCCTCGCGGTGAAGGAAGGCCAGACCCTCGGCGTCGTCGGTGAATCCGGCTCGGGCAAGACCACGCTTGGCCTCGCCCTGTTGCGGCTGATCTCCTCGACCGGGCCGATCGCCTATCTCGGCAAGCCGATACAGGGCCTCGACCGGCGGGCGATGATCCCGCTGCGCAAGGAGATGCAGATCGTCTTCCAGGATCCCTATGGCTCGCTCTCGCCGCGCCTGTCGGTGGCCGAGATCGTCGAGGAGGGGCTGCTGGTCCTGGGGCGGCGGCTCGATCCCGCCGAGCAGCGCGCCGCCATCGAGCGGCTGCTGGCCGCGCTGGGGCTCGAACCTGCCCTGGCCGATCGGATCGAGACGATGCTGACCAGGCTCGGCCGGCGCGCCAGCCTGGACGAGGCATTGCGCCAGCTCGGCTTGGGCGAAACGGCCATCGAATTGGTCGAGGAGGGGCTGCGCCGGCTCGGCTGGGGCATGGACCCGGCCAAGCGGCGGGCGGCCGTCGCCCGGGCGCTCGCCGATGTCGGCCTTGATGCCAAGGCGATGGATCGCTATCCGCATGAATTCTCGGGCGGGCAGCGCCAGCGCATCGCCATTGCGCGCGCCATGGTGCTGCAGCCGAAATTCCTGGTGCTGGACGAGCCGACCTCGGCGCTCGACATGTCGGTGCAGGCCCAGATCGTCGACCTGCTGCGCGAGCTGCAGCAGCGTCACAGACTGGCCTATCTCTTCATCAGCCACGATCTGAAGGTGGTGCGGGCCCTCGCCAACGAGGTGATGGTGATGCAGGCCGGCAAGATCGTCGAGCACGGCCCGGCCAGCGAGATCTTCGAGCGCCCGCGCGAGGACTATACCAAGGCGCTGTTCGCCGCCGCCTTCGCCATGGCGGCCGCGCCGGAGGGCGTGGTCGGGCAGTAGGGGGCGCTATTCTCCCCTCATCCCTTCAATTTCTCCTGCAACGCCTTCCAGCCGGCAGCAAACACATGGGTCGAGACGATCTCGACATATTTGCCGGCATCGGCGGGCGCTTCGTCGAAGGTCGCGCTCCATTCGGCGAAGGTACGGTTGCCGTCGGTGATGGGGATCAGGCGGATGACGGCCACGTAGTTCTCCACCGGGAAGGCCGGCTTGACGAAATTATAGCTGAGCGTGTGCCCGGCATCGTCGAGCGCCAGCAGGCGCTCGCGCACATGGGCGCCATCGGTGAGATGGAAGGAGCGGATGGAACCGACGGCATCGGCGCTGCGGCCATCCTCGATCTCGCTCGAGGCGATGGCGGGATGCCAGTCCGGCAGGGCGTTGAAGTCGCGCACGGTCTTCCACACGGTTTCGATCGGCGCGTCGATCACCGCGCTCGCATAGGCCTTGGCCATGGTCTCCCCCTATTTACTGATGTTGAGGTTCTTGAACGCCTGCGTCTGGGCGACCAGGGCTTTTTCCACCGGCAGGCGCTCCATGCTGGAGGCACCGTAGAAGCCGTGGCAGCCCCGGCAGTTCGCCAGGATGAAGCGGGCATCCTCCGGTTCGGCGATCGGCCCGCCATGGCAGAGCACGATGATCTCGGGCGAGACCTCGCGCGCGGCGGCGGCGATGGCGTTGATCTCGGCCACGCAGCCTTCCAGGGTGAGCGCGGTGTCGGCGCCGATCGAGCCGCCCGTGGTCAGGCCCATATGGGCGACGATGATATCGGCCCCGGCCCGCGCCATGGCACGGGCATCGTCCGGGTTGAAGACATAGGGCGTGGTGAGCAGGTCCTTCTCGCGCGCCAGGCGGATGAGATCGACCTCCAGCCCGTAGCCCATGCCGGTCTCCTCCAGATTGGCCCTGAACTTGCCGTCGATCAGACCCACGGTCGGGAAATTCTGGATGCCGGCAAAGCCCATCGCCTTGAGCCCATCGAGGAAGGGGCCGAACTGGCAGAAGGGGTCGGTGCCGTTGACGCCGGCAAGCACGGGCGTGTGCTTGACCACTGGCAGCACTTCGCGCGCCATGTCGACCACGATCTCGTTGGCATTGCCATAAGCGAGCAGGCCTGCCAGCGAGCCACGGCCGGCCATGCGGTAGCGGCCGGAATTGTAGATCACGATCAGGTCGATGCCGCCGGCTTCCTCGCATTTGGCCGAAAGGCCGGTGCCGGCGCCGCCGCCGATGATCGGCCGTCCCTGCGCGATCATGCCGCGGAACCTTGCCAGGATCCTCTCGCGCTCGCTTCCAGCCATATCAATGCTCTCCGATGATACTCTTGAAATTCGCCAGCAGCGCCTGCACGAAGGCCGGATCGTTCACCCCGGCGGGCACGCGGATGAGCTGGCGCCGGGGTGTCTGCTGGATCGTCGCTTCCAGCGCCGCGAACAGGGCTGCATTGGCCTGCGGGTCATGGAAGGGCATGTCGGGCGCATCGAGGAGCGAAACCCCGCCCTCGGGAATGAGGAAGCGCACCTCGCCCTCGCACTGGTTGAGCTTGTTGCCGATCCAGCGGCCCATTTCGGCATTCTCCGCCGCCGTGGTGCGCATCAGCGTGACCTGCGGGTTGTGGACATAGAGGTTGCGGCCGCGATAGCGCTCCGGCACGCTGTCGAGCGACCCGAAATTGACCATGTCGAGCGCGCCGCAGGAGCCGACATAAGGCACCTTGGTGCGGGCGATGGCGCCGAAGCGGTCCTCGGTCGCCGCCAGCACGCCGCCGAACAGCAGGTCGCAGACCTCGGTGGTGGTGACGTCGAGCACGCCTGCGATCAGGCCCGAATCGACCAGCTTTTCCATCGACTGGCCGCCGATGCCGGTGGCGTGGAAGACGAGGCAGTCATAATCGGCGGCAAGATCGGCCACCAGCTGGTTCACGCAGGGCGTCGTCACCCCGAACATGGTGAGGCCGACGGCCGGCTTATCGTCGACCTCGGCGGCCGCCTCGGCCCGCCCCCGTGCCATGCCGGCCATGGCATTGGCGGCATTGGTCATCACCACGCGGGAGATGCGGTTGAGCCCGGCCACATCCGTCACCGAATGCATCATGGTGATGTCGGTCGGGCCGACATAGGCGGCGACATTGCCCGAAGCGACGGTGGACACCATCAGCTTGGGCGTGCCGACCGGCAATTCGCGCATGGCGGGGGCAACGAGGGCGGTGCCGCCCGAGCCGCCGAGGCCGATCAGGCCGGCGACATCGTCCCTGGTTGCGATGAAGCGGGCAAAGGCGAGCGCCATGGCGCTGACGGCCGAACCGCGGTCGCCGGTGAACACGGCCTCCGCCCCGCCGGGATGGCTGGCCGCGACGGTTGCGGGCGGGACCTCGACCTCGCTGGCGGTGCCGCCGGTGGAAAGGTCGACCCTGATAACATCGAGGCCATGGGCACGGATGCGGTCCGCCACGAAATTGAGCTCGGTTCCCTTGGTATCGAAGGTACCCGCCACATAGACGCTCGACCCGGCCATCCCTGCGCTCCCAATTGTCTTATCATTGTGGCGGGACGCTAGCACAGTCCTGGCGGCGGCGTTAAGACGGGCCTTGCGGCAAGTTGTCTTGGTAATGCCGCCGAGGAGAGGACGTCATGGCCGTGCTGCGTATCGTCGCCAATCTTGCTGCCGCCGACCCGCAGGCGGCCGGTGCCTTCTACCAGGATCTGCTCGGGCTGGAGGTGGTGATGGACCATGGCTGGATCCTTACTTTTGCCGGCCAGGGCCAGCAGACACCCCAGCTTAGCCTCGCCAGCGAGGGCGGCAACGGCACGCCGGTGCCCGATCTTTCGATCGAGGTCGATGATGTCGACGCGGTCCATGCCCGCGCCCGGGCTGCCGGCCACGTGATCCTCTACGGCCCGGCCGACGAGCCCTGGGGCGTCCGGCGTTTCTTTCTGCGCGACCCGCTCGGCCGCCTCCTCAACATCCTCTCGCATGCCGGGTGAGGCAGAGACGGGATTGCGACGCGATGGATTGGAGAACGCGACGCCGGCCAACCCTTCTCCCCGTTCTTACGGGGAGAAGGTGAGGATGAGGGGCAGCACATTGTTTGCAGAACAGGGCGTTGCTTAGCCCCTCACCTTTATCCTCTCCCCGTAAGGACGGGGCGAGGAGGCACCTGCGTCGAGCTTGTTCGGCATCGGATCATCTCGCCCAATCTTTCCCAACCTATGAAAAGCCGTCATGGCCTCAATAGACCTCGGCGTAGCGGCGGCAGATTTCGGCATCCGACCAGGCCGATGTCATCTCGATCTCGCTGCGCTTCATCGCCAGGAAGCCGTGGATGATCTCGGGGTGAAACCAGTCTTGCACGATTGAATCGTGCGTGAAGGCGTCCAATGCGTCGGGCAAGCTCTCGGGAAGGCGGCGCAGGCCGAGGCGCTCGCGTTCGGAGGGCGGCAGCGTGTCGGGATCGTTGGCAATCAAAGGCGGCTGCGCCAGTCCTTCCCGGATTCCCGCCAGCCCGGCGCGGATCATCACGCCGAGAGCCCAATAGGGGCTGGCCGTGTTGTCGGCCGCGCGATATTCGAGATTGAAGGCCTTGGCGATGTTGGCGCCGGGCGTTTCCGCTGTCGGGCAGATGCGTACCGAGGCTTCGCGATTGAGGGCACCGAAAGCCGTGTAGGCCGCGCTCCAGTGATGGGGACGCAGGCGGAAATAGGACACCACGCTCGGTGCCGTCAGCGCCACCAAAGCGGGCATATGCCGGACCAGTCCCGCGACGAACTGGCCGGTGGCTTCCGAGACGCGCCCCGGCCGCGCCGGATCGAAGCTGGCGGGGGTCCCGTCCGCGCTCCGGAAGGAGAAATGGATGTGGAGGCCGTTGCCGACTCCGTCCGGCGTGGATTTGGGCACGAAGGTCGAGCGCAGGCCGCAGCAGCGGGCGACCTCGCGCGTCACTTCCCGGATCACCACGGCCCGATCAGCAGCGGCAACGGCGTCGGCCGGGCCGCAGACGATTTCGAACTGGTCCCGGCCGTATTCGGCGAGCACCATTTCGGGCTCCGCATCGGCTTCGCGCAGGGCAGCCATCAGCAGGGGGCCGAAGGGATCGGCCCGGCGCATCGAGGCCAGCGAGAAGGAGGGCGCATGCTCCCAGGCCGCGCCCTCGATCTGGAATTCCATTTCGAAGGCGGCCGTAACCTTGAGGCCGGTTTCCGCCTCGAAATCGGCAAGCGCCGCCTTCAGGAAGGAGCGCCCGCAGCCATGCCAGGGCGTGCCGTCGAGCGTGGTGATGTCGCACAGGACGCCATTGAGAGGCGTCTTGCCCGGCAGGCCCGAGACCCGGAAGCGGCTGGCCTCGTCTGGCATCAGGCGCAGATCGCCCGCCGATCCCCAGGGATTGTCCGCCGGGATGCTGTCGAACGGCGTCAGGGCCAGGTTCGCCGGCACCCAGCCGCAGCCCTTGCGCATGGCCGCTTCTCCCGCCGCCGCCGGAATCCAGCGCCCGCGCGTCAGGCCGATCATGTCGGTGGTGAGGAGGGCGACGAGTTCGTCGCCGGATAGGTTCTGGTCCTGGCTCATGCCGACAATCCGTTCAGGCGCCGGACCACCTCGTCGGTATCGCTGACCCAGCAATAGCCGCCCATGGCCGAGAGGGCAGCCCGATGCCTCTCTTCCGAATAGGTGCTGCAGGCATCCTGAACCAGTGTGACGAGATAGCCCCGGTCGGCGCCGTCGCGCACCGCCATGTCGACGCACTGGTCGGTGAGCTGGCCGGCGATCACCAGATTATGCGTATCCAAGTTCCTCAGCACATAGTCGATATTGGTGGAGTTGAAGACGCCCGAGGAGGATTTGGGCAGCACGATCTCGTTGTCGATCGGCTGCAATTCGTCGATGACGTCGCCATTGGGATCGTCGACCGCGATGTGGATCGGCGTCAGCTTGTGGTCGAGCGAGCGGTCGCGGCCATCCTTGGTCAGGCTGCGGATGATGGTGTGCAGCACGTTGGCGCCGCCGGCGCGGGCGGCGGCGAGCAGGCGCTGCTGGTTGGGCACGACGAGCTCGCGGTTGCGCTTGTAGAAATAGCTGTCCGGATCGGCGTCGGGATGGGCTGGGTCTCGGCCCGGGATGGTCCAGATCTTCTGCACATCGACGAACAGGATCGAGGTCCTGCCCGGAAGGAAGGCGGAATCCCGGCTGGCGGACGTCGGCATGGGTGGCTCCTCTCAATCGGCCTGTCTTTGTAACGGGAGCCGGAGCGCGCGGATGCGCCCCAACTGGATTGGCGTCAGCTCTTGCTGGGCGCGCCCAGCTCGCCGGCGAGGCGGTTGCCGATGCTGCGCACCATGCTCGGCGCGCACAGCGTGACCAGCAATCCGAGGACGCACCAGCCCAGCGCCAGCACCGGTGCCGCGAAGGGATCGAACGGGCCGACGAGGTTGAAATAGAGCGCGGTTACGATCACGGCCATGCCCAGGACGGGAATGACGAGTTCCCATTTGGGAATGGCGACCTGGCCGCTGAGGATCAGCCTGGTAACGCCGACCTCGACCATCAGATAGACCACCATCAGGCAGACCGAGCCGATGATGGCGAAGTGGAAATAGGCGTCGATGGCGAGGTCCCCCGTGCCGATATTCGGGCGGCCGGTGAGATAGGCGATGAGATCGACGATGGCCGTCACCGCCAGCACCACCCACACGGCATTGCGCGGCTGGCCGTGCCGGCTGTCGAGCGCGCCGAGGATCCGGGGGCCGAAGCCGTCCCGGGACAGGGCGAACAACAGGCGGCTGGCGGTGGCGACGGAGGAAAGATGCGAGCCGAAGGCGGCTAGGACGGCCGAGAAGATCAGGATCAACGCCACCGGCCGGCCGAGATAGGTCTCGGCCAGGGCGCCGAGCGTGTTGCCGGAGCCCTTGAAGGCCGCAAGGCCCGCCGCATCCGTGCCGAAGCCGATGGTCTGGGCGAACATCACGATGACGAAGAGGGCGCCCGTCAGCACGACCGAACCGAGCAAGGCGAGGGGGATGTTGCGCTTGGGATCGTCGGTCTCCTCGCCCAGCGTCGCACAGCCCTCGAAGCCGGCCCAGGACAGGAAGGCGGCCACCACGGCGGCAGCGACAGCCTGGAAGCCGACGCCATCCAGGCTGAAGCTGGAGAAGTCGACATGGGTCGTCGGCGCGCCGCCCTTGGCGAAGATCGTCGCGGTGAGGATGATCATGAAGACGATGCCGATGCCCTCGACCAGCAGCAGGACCTTGGAGATGGTGCGGGTGTCGCGCGTGCTGAAATAGACGGAAAGCAGGGCTCCAGCGAGGGCCGGCACGATCCAGGGCAGCTGGTAGGGCTTGTTCGCGCCGTGCTGCAGGGCGGCCAGCAAGGCGTTCGCGAAGGCGCCCAGTGCCGCCAGCGTGCAGATCGAGAAGAAGACATAGGTGCCGAGCAGGGCAAAACCGGAAAAGAAGCCGGCGCGGGGCCCGACGGTCGCGCCGACCAGGGCATAGGCACTGCCGGCATGGTTGTAGTAGCGGGTCAGCCGGATGAAGCCATAGGCGATCAGCGCCACGCCGACCAGGCCGAAGACGAAGACGAGGGGGATGGCCTTGCCGACGGAATCGATCAGCCCCTGGCCGTTGCCGCCCATCGCCAGGGTCGGTCCCATCAATCCCAGGGAGAGCGCCAGGGCCTCCCACAATTTCAGCTTGCGTGATGTCTTCCCGTCATTCCCGCTCATGCTACCCCACAGTTTCAGGACACGCGGCGCGCCGGCATGGCGTGCGACGAGGCCATGATGTTTTCGGATGGACGACAGCCGTCATTGTTTGCGCGCGGCATGACTGCCGAAGCCACGCGCATTGTGCGGACAGAATTCGTGGAACGCGGAAACGGCAGGCCGGGGACCGGGATCCCCGCGTATCGCTTGCTTTTTCGCACGAGCTGCTTGCTGAAAGCGAAGAAAGCATCGCAGGCCATGCCTGTCAATATTTTTTCATATTTGACGGGCAATCGATATTTATGTCAAAACTCTAACATAACGAGGGCCGCCGATCATGCCTCTGAAAGACCTGCTGACGCAGAGCGGACTCAACCTCACGCCGGCCGAGGGCAAGATCGTGCAGGCCCTGCTGGCCGACTATCCGACCTCAGGCCTGGGGACGGCCTCCAACCTCGCCAAGCGGGCCGGCGTCAGCGATCCGACCGTGGCGCGGCTATCCGCCAAGCTGGGCTTCGAGAGCTTCGCCGATTTGCAGGCCATGCTGATCACCGAAATCGAGGCGAGGCTGCAATCGCCCTTGCTGATGTTCGAAACCAAGCGGACGGCCGGCGACGGCCCGGCCACGGTACAGACCTATCTTCAGTCGGTCGCCCATCGCGTTGCCGAGACCGAAACGGCGGTGCCGGCGCAGAACTACGACCAGGCCGTGGATCTCATCATGGCGGCGAAGGGGCGGGTGCTGCTGCTCGGCGGCCGTTTCAGCCGGCATCTGGCCGGCATCCTCGCGGGCTATCTCGGCCAGTTCCGGGGGCAGGTGACGGACCTCGCGCGCTTTTCGGCCGAAAGCTTCGACCTCCTGCTGGAACTCGGCAGTCGCGACGTGCTGATCGTCTTCGACTACCGCCGCTACCAGACCGACATCGTCCGCTTTGCCACCCAGGCGGCCGAGCGCGGTGTCAGGCTGATCCTGTTCACCGATCAATGGCTGTCGCCGGTGGCTGAAAAGGCCGAGGTTGTCTTCATCGCGCCGAGCGAGGTGAATTCGCCTTATGACACGCTGGTGCCGGCCCTCGCCCAGTTGGAGGCCCTGTCCCTGCACGCCGTCATGCGCAGCGGCGACGCCGTCAAGCGGCGCATCCAGGCGCTTGAGGACATTCGCAGCAGCGTTGGCGTCACGGTCAGCGAAAAGGGCGCGCAACAACCTATCCCCAATGATGTCCAGGACCATTGAATGCCGAATTCCCGGATGCAGCACGAGCCCGCCCTCGACCATGCCGATTGGCCGCCCGCGCTCGAGATCGTCAACCAAGCAGGGCATTCGCCGATCGTGCTGATCTGCGAGCATGCCTCCAACCATATGCCGGCCGAGTATGGCGGGCTGGGCCTGGGGCCGGTGGATCTGGGCCGGCATATCGCCTGGGATGTCGGCGCGGCAGAGGTCACGCGCTATCTGGCGCGCCTGCTCGACGCGCCCGCTTTCCTGGCCGGCTATTCGCGCCTGCTGATCGATTTGAACCGGCCGCTCGGCGCACCGAGCAGCATCCCGTTGGTGTCGGAGGCGACACCGATTCCCGGCAATCACGACCTTGCTCCCGCCGAGCGGGAACGGCGCGAAGCCGTGATGTTCCAACCCTTCCATCGGGGCGTGGCGCACTTTCTCGATGCCCGGCAGGCGCGCGGGGAGGGGAGCGTGATCGTGGCGATCCACTCCTATACCCCGATCTTCCATGGGAAACAGCGCCCCTGGCATGCCGGGGTGCTGTTCGCGCAGGCGGCCTCGATGGGCCAAAAGGTGATCGAGGCGCTGCGTAGCGCGGCACCCGGGCTGCTGGTCGAGGCCAATGTGCCCTATGTCATCGACGGCAACGACTATGCCATCCCGGTGCATGGCGACCAGCGCGGCCATCCGGCCATCCTGATCGAAATACGCAACGACCTGATCGCCACGCCCGATGGGGCGGAGCGCTGGGCCGGCTATCTGGCGGGGGCGCTGTCGGCCTGAGGGGTGCCATTCGCCAGGAAGCGGTCGACCACGCGCTGCAGCAGCGGAGCATAGTCCCGGAAGTCGCGGGTCTGCAGGCCGGCGACCTTGCCGGCCTCGTCCCAGAGCCGGACCCGCACGGCCTCCTTGTAGAAGGGACTGGAGCGGAATTGCGCAATCTCGGTCGCGTTCATCGGGCCGCCCTGCAGCTGTAACGTATGGCGCGAGGCGGGGGAGAGTTTGGCGTCGTAGCTCGGATCGGTGGCGCACAGATAGCGCTTGGCCGCCACATGCAGCCGCACGCATTCGGTGACGACCTTGGGGAAGAAGGGCGCCAGCACCTCGGCGCCGGCATCGTCATGATGCTTGTCCTCGGTGTCGTCGGGCGAATAGGCGCCGAACTCGCTGGTGAAATGGCCGACATCGTGCAGCAAAGCGGCGGCGACCAGTTCGTCGCTGGCGCCTTCCTGCTCGGCGAACCAGGCGCCCTGCAGCATGTGCTCGGCCATGGTCACGGGCTCGCCGAGATATTCCTCGGCGCCCCGCCGCTCGAAGATGTCGGCGAGGAAGGGCACGATGGTGGCGGCGTCGAGAGTTGGCGTGGTCATTCGGCGGCCTCCCGGCGGGTTTCGGCCCGGATGGCCGCGAGGGTGGAGAGCAGGCCGTCCTTGTCGGCATAGCAACCCTGGAGCCAGCGCTTGCCGCTGCCCGAGAAAGCCTTGCGGGCATGCATGACGCGGGTGTTGTCGACGATGAAGAGTTCGCCCGGCCTGAGCTTGAAGCTCACTTCCATGGCGGGATCTTCCAGGATCTCGGCAAAGAGCCGATAGGCGGCATAGAAGGCGGCCATTTCCTCATAGGGTATGTCGGTGAAGGCGGCGGCCGAGCGGTTGTTGAAGCGGATGGCGATCATCTCGCCATCGGGGCCGAGTTCGATGAAGGGACGCTTGGAGCGCAGGCACACGCCCGAGGAGCCGGCATATTCGAAGCGCACGGCATGGCGGCTCAGCAAGTCGAAAGCCTTGGGATCCTCGGCCTGCAGGCGCCTGGCCACGGCGAAGCCGTCGACCACGATGGAATCGCCGCCCTCGACGGAGTTTTCCAGGCAGGCCAGCAATTGCAGCGTCGGCACCGGGTCGCGATAGGGATTGTCGGTATGGGCCTGCAGGCCGAGATTGGTGTAAGCGAGGTTGGTCGGGTTGACCTCGGCCCGTACCTCGAACCAGCGGCCATAATTGGTCTCGCGCACATAGCCGAACAGGTCGGCGACCTCGCACAATCCGCCCGAATGGGTCGGCATATCAGTCACCACGGCAAAGCCGAAACGCTGCACCGCGCCGAGCCAGGCGCCGAGCGCGGCCCGGTCCTGGCGCAGACGGTCATAAGAGGCGGTGGGAACCTGGCCCTGCAGGCCGGCGTCCCAGGGCTCGATCTCAGGGCCGAGCCAGCCATTCCCGGCGGGAGCCGGCTTGTCGTAGCCGTGCTCGCGCAGCCAGAAGGCCGGAAACACGGCCTGGTGCTGCTCGGGGGCGAAGGTGATGGCGATATCGCCCCCGACGGTGAGTTCGGCCGAGGCGATCACGGTATCGGCCGGAATGTCGAGCACCGTGATCAGGCGCTGGCCGTTGGCGCTGCTGCGGGTGCGGGGATCGAGGGCATTGTCGCGCAGCCAGATCGCGTGGAAGCGAGCGCTTTCGCCATCGCTCCAGCACACACGCAGGGCACGCCCTTTGTCCAGGATTTCAATTGTTTCCGCCGTCATCGCATGGCCTCCCATCTGGATCGCGACCATTGTGCGAGAGCATCTGCCATCGTACAAATAATGAAAAATGTGCAGATGACATCATTTCCATTATGGCAGAATCATCCCACCTTCCGCCGCTCGCCTGGCTGCGCACCTTCGAAGCCTGTGCCCGCCACCTCAATTTCACGGCGGCCGGCGAGGAGCTCGGCCTGACCCAGGCCGCGGTCAGCCAGCATATCCGCAACCTGGAGGCCGAACTCGGCGCCGCGCTGTTCACGCGCCAGCGGCGGGGCGTGGAATTGACGGCGGAGGCCGGCGCCTATCTGCCCCATATCCAGGGGGTGTTCAGGGCGCTTGCACGCAGCACCACAGAATTGTTCGGTCGGCGCGGCGGCCAGACGGTCGACCTGCGTTGCCCGATCTCCTTTGCCCTGCTCTGGCTGGCGCCGCGTGTCCCGGCCTTTGCCGCCGCCTTTCCGCAGATCCGCCTGGCGCTATCGACGGTGCATGTCCCTGCCGATTATGCCGATGATCGCGATGGCTTCGACATCCGCTTCGGCATCGGTGCCTTCGAGGGGCGCGACAGCCATCGCCTGACCTGGGAACGTCTGGTGCCGGCGGCGGCGCCTGCACTGCTGGGAGGTCTGCCGGATCTCCGGCACTGGACACGCCTGCCCCTGCTCTCGGTCGCCGGCGGCCGGGAGATGTGGCCGGACTGGTTCGCCCGGGCCGGCATCGGGGCGCCGGGCCGGCCAGCCTTGGTCTTCGACAGTTTCGTGGTGGCGCTGGAAGCAGCCAAGGCCGGAGCGGGGGTGGTACTGGCCTCGCGGCCCCTGGCGGATGCGACCCTGGCGGAAGGCCTGCTCCGGTCGCTGTCGGACATCGAGCTTGCCGGCGAGCGCGGCCATTTCGTCACCAGCCCGGCCGGGCGGGCGCTCGCACCGCATGAGCAGGCCGTACTGGACTGGATCCTGCACGAGGCAAGGCCCCGGGCCTGAGCGCGTCAGGAAAGGGCGGTCCGCAGGCCCCTGTTGTCTTCGCGAGCTTCCCAGGACGGTCCGGTCGGCCCGCCAGAGCGAGACGTGCCGCCGGGAGGCTTCGTATCCAGATTGCCGGGCACTTTCGTGGAGGCGAACGGGTCGCCCGACCGGCCATTGCCGACCCAGTCGGTGAATTGCAGGAGCTGGGCGAGGCTGGCAGGGCCTGGACCTGCCGGCAGCCAGCGGCGCAATTCATAGGGATTGACCGTCATGTAGCGGACCGTGAAACCTTGCGCCTTGCCCGCCTCGCGCCAATCGGCCACCAGACGCAGCCAATCCGCATAAGGTATATGCAGAGACAATAATTCTTCGAGGAACGGGTAATGTGTTCTCGTAACTCGGGGAAGAAACAGGAAATGCATAGTATTCCCCCGTAGATTTGAGAGACGATTCGAACTTATCTGTCGGGCAGCATACCCCGTAATTTCCTACCTCTGAAAGTTGCCCAGACGGATTAGAGAATTAAACCGTTCGCTTAATACTTGTTGGTTATAGTGGTGTGGCGCTTTGCGGCGCCATGATAGTCAACGGTATTAAGTTGCGAGGAGATCCGCGACCTGGAGTTGTGCCCAGGCGGCGCGGCAGGGCCCGCCGGCCCGAATCACGGCCCCGGCGCCGGAGCTCGCAGGCCGGATGGTTGCGACAGTAACGACCATGAAAAGACGATCATCGCGCTGGCGCGAACGCTTTCTCTACTGAGCATGGATCTGTTCCAATGCTTTGTTTCGATGTGTTTTGGTGAGGCCTGCCGAACGCGATGAACCCCGGAGCAAAACGCGTTCAAGTGCGGGCGCTCGCTTGCTCTAACTCTCTGGTTCGACGCGTCTTTGCGGCTGTTGATGATTCCATCAAATCGCAAAACGCTCCGGGGGGCTTTAGGCGGACGGTGCGGGCATGCTATCGGGAGGGCCGCCCGCTGCCCACCCAGGAGGCTTCCGTTGCCGATCGATCTCAATGGACTTGGAAACCTGTTCATCCTCTATGGCATCAACTGCCTGGGGGCCCTCGTGATCATGCTGGTCGGCTGGTGGGCCGCCGGTATGCTGGAGCGTCTGACGACCAGGGCCCTCACCGCGACATCGCGCATGGATCCGATCGTCACCGCCTTCCTGTCGAGCCTGGTGCGCTACGGCGTGCTGGTGCTGATCTTCATCCTGATCCTGCAGGTGATCGGCATCCAGGCCACCAGCCTCGTCGCCGTGCTGGGTGCCGCTTCGCTGGCCATCGGCCTGGCTTTGCAGGGCACGCTTTCCAACATGGCGGCCGGCGTGATGCTGCTGCTGTTCCGGCCTTTCCAGCTCGGCGACAGCATCGAGGTGGCCGGTAAGGCCGGCACGGTCAAGAACCTCAACCTGTTCATGACCGAACTCGCCAGCGGCGACAATGTGCAGGTTCTGATTCCGAACGGGCAGGTCTGGGGCTCTCCGATCACCAATGTCTCGGCCTATCCCACCCGCAGCGTCAATGTGAAGGTGCCCGTGCCCTATGGCGGCAATGCCGAGGCGGTGTCGGGAGCGATCCGCGATTTCCTCAGCCGCGACGGCCGGGTGCTGCCGCTGCCGGCAGCCTCGATCGTGTTGTCCGGCTTCACCGAAAAGGGCGTCGACATCGCCGTCCAGGCCTGGGCCAAGGCCGGCGATGCCAATGACCTCAAGGCCGAGATCCTGCAGCGGGCCTCGACGGCCCTGGAGGCCGCCGCATCCGCGGCCTGATCGCTCGCTCCGCGATCACTTCTGCGCAGCGCGCCGTTCGGCGACGCGCGAGAGCGCAGCCCAGTCGAGATGGCCTTCGCCATGGGCGAGGGCGTCGAGATGGTTGTCGCGCAGCACGCCGGCGAAGGGCAGGGGCACGTTGACGGCATCGGCCGCCTCGAGAGCGAGGCGCACATCCTTCAGGCCGAGCGAGAGCTTGAAGCCGGCGGGCTCGAAGCGCTCCTCCGCAATGGCGGCGCCATAGCCCTTATAGGGCGGTGCGGCGAAGATGGTGGAGGTCAGCATCTCCAGGAAGGCGGTTTTGGCGACGCCGTGGCCCGCTGCCAGCGTCGACGCCTCGGCCATGGTCTCGATGGCGCTGGCGATCATGAAATTGGCGGCGAGCTTCACGGCAGCCGCCTGCTCGGGCCGGTCGCCGAAGCGCCAGGTCTTCTGGCCCAGCACGTCGAACAGCGGCTGCACGCGGTCGAGTTGGGCGACATCGCCGGCCGCCAGGATGTTGAGCTGGCCGGCCTCCGCCACATTCACGCGCCCGAGCACCGGGGCGGCGACATAGGAGAGGCTGCGGGCCGCATGCTCGGCGGCGATGTCGCGGGTGAAGGCGACCGAGACGGTCGCCATATTCACGACGACAGCCCCCTTGCCGAGGGCGTCCAGCGCGCCCTGGGCAAGCAGGACGTCCCGGCTCGCCGCGTCATCGGCCAGCATGGCGATCAGCACCTCGGCGCCATCGGCCGCATCGGCCGGCGCGGCGGCCGGCTCGGCTCCCAGTGCCGCGAGGCGGGCAACCGGCTCCTGCGAGCGATTCCAGACCCGCACGCGGTGGCCTGCCTTGACCAGATTGGCGGCCATGGGAAAACCCATGGTGCCCAGACCGAGAAAACCGACTTGCATGATGGAGACTCCTTATTTGGAAATGATCGTTTCCGAATTGGCCAAAAAAATCAGTCGAGCACTTTCAGCGCGAGATCCGTGATATCGGCCATGTCGTCATGCCGGCGGCCGGTCTTGCCGATCACGCGCATGCCGAGCAGGACGCACAGGAGGGTGCGCGCCGCCTGATGGGCCCCGAGATGCGGATTGACGGAGCCATCTGCCTGCCCCTGCCGGATCAACCCGATCAACAGCGCCTCGTTGCGGCGCAGGGCCAGCGAGACCAGTTCGGAGAGGTCCTCGTCGAAGGTCACCAATTCGACGGCGCTGCCGACGACCAGGCAACCGCGGCGGCCTTCGAGATCATGGGCGGAATCGACATAGAAATCGAGCACGGCGCGCAGCCTTTCGCGGCCGGTGGCCAGGCCTTGGATGCGGCCGCGCAGGCCGGTATTGCGCAGCGAGGTATAGCGCTCAAGCGCTGCCACGAAGATGGCGCGCTTGTCCTTGAAGGCCTTGTAGAGGCTGCCTGCGGTCAGATCCATCGCCTTGGCGAGATCGGCGATCGAGGCGGCATGATAGCCGCGCTCGCGAAAGGCGAGGATGGCCTTGTCGAGCGCGGCGTCGAGATCGAACTCCCGGGGGCGGCCAGCCTGGCGCGGGGAATCGGTGAGGGAAATGGACATGCAGCGAGATTAGGAAATGATCGTTTCCTAATCAAGCGCCCCAATGAAGTGAAGAGGCGGACAGGATGTCCGCGGTCCCAGCCATATCGTTTCCGGCGCGACACCGACAAGGCTCGCACGTGAACGGCCACGGCTGAGACCGCGGACGTCTCGTCCGCCTCTTGCCGCTTCAGCCCGTGACGGCCCCTTCACTGGCCGGGCGGGCCAGCGCCGCGAACTTGGCGAGCACGCCGCGGGTATAGCGCGGGGCGGGCTGGCGCCAGGCGGCGCGGCGCTTGGCGAGCTCGGCCTCGTCGACTTCCAGCTGCAAGCTCTGGCGGCGGGCATCGATGGTGATGGTGTCGCCTTCCTGGACCAGGGCGATGGTGCCGCCCTCATAGGCCTCCGGCGTGACATGGCCGACCACCATGCCCCAGGTGCCGCCCGAGAAGCGCCCGTCGGTGATCAGGCCGACGCTGTCGCCGAGGCCGCGGCCGATGATGGCCGAGGTCGGCGCCAGCATTTCCGGCATGCCCGGCCCGCCCTTGGGGCCGAGATAGCGCAGCACCACGACATCGCCGGGCTTGATCGCGTCCGATAGAATCGCGTCCATCGCCGACTTCTCGTCGTCGAAAACCCTGGCAGGGCCGCTGATATAGGGGCTCTTCAGGCCAGTGATCTTGGCAACGGCGCCGCCCTCGGCGAGATTGCCCTTGAGGATGGCCAGATGCCCTTCGCGATAGATCGCCTTGTCGATCGGGCGGATGACGTCCTGGTCGGCGCGCGGCTCGTCCGGCACCTGCGCCAATTCCTCGGCCAGGGTACGCCCCGTGATGGTGAGGCAATCGCCGTGGAGGAGGCCGGCATTGAGCAGGAGCTTGAGCACCTGCGGCACGCCGCCGGCCTTGTGCAGGTCGACCGCCATGTATTTGCCCGACGGCTTGAGGTCGCAGAACACCGGCACCTTGCGGCGCATGCGCTCGAAATCGTCGAGCGTCCATTCCACTTCGGCGGCATGGGCGATGGCGAGGTAATGCAGCACGGCATTGGTCGAGCCGCCGGTCGCCATGATCAGCGCCACCGCGTTCTCGATCGCCTTGCGGGTGACGATGTCGCGCGGCTTGATGCCCTTCTTCACCGCTTCCACCAGCACGCGGCCGGCCTCGGCGGCGCTGTCGATGATCTCCTGGTCGGGATTGGCCATGTTGGCCGAATTGAGCAGGGACATGCCGAGCGCCTCGAAAGAGGAACTCATGGTGTTGGCCGTGTACATGCCGCCGCAGGAGCCGGTGGTGGGGCAGGCATTGCGCTCGATGCCGTCGAAATCCTCCTGGCTCATCGTGCCGGCCATGAAGGAGCCGACCGCCTCGAAAGCGGAGACGATGGACAGGTCCTGACCCTTCCAGCGGCCGGGCTTGATGGTGCCGCCATAGACATAGATCGCCGGGGCATTGGCGCGCAGGATGCCGATCATGCCGCCGGGCATGTTCTTGTCGCAGCCGCCGAGCACCAGCACGCCGTCCATCCATTGCCCCTGCACGGAGGTCTCGACGCAATCGGCGATGACCTCGCGCGAGACCAGCGAATATTTCATGCCTTCGGTGCCCATCGACATGCCGTCCGAGATGGTGGGCGTGCCGAAGAGCTGCGGATTGCCGCCGGCTTGCTTGATGGCGGCCGCAGCCGCGTCGGCCAGCGGCTGCAGGCCGGCATTGCAGGGCGTGATGGTGGAATGGCCGTTGGCGATGCCGATCATCGGCTTGGCGAAATCGGCCTTCTCGTAGCCGAGGGCGTAATACATGGCCCGGTTGGGGGAGCGGGCGACGCCCTCCGTGATGTGCCGGGAGCGTTCGTTGATCGGCATGGGATCCTCCATTGGCGGGCAAGCCGCATTCAAAATCCCGCCCATGCTAGAGCTGTTCCAATCGTTGGTAAAATATATGTTTCTGGCTATATTAGGTCGAAAAATATATTAATGATCGATGCTACCTCATCGTGGAAGAAGACCATGGATCTGCGGCAGCTGCGCTATTTCCTCACCGTGGCGGAGGAGCTGCATTTCGGTCGAGCCGCCGAGCGACTGGCGATGACGCAGCCGCCGCTCAGCCAGGCCATCCAGGCGCTGGAGGCCGAACTCGGCGTCAGGCTGTTCGTCCGCACCAAGCGCCATGTCGCACTCACGCCGGTCGGGCGCGAATGGCAGCTGCATGCAAGGCGGGTGCTGGAGGACGCCAATGCCTTGCCGGAGATTGCCCGCCGCCTCTCGCGCGGGGAGGCGGGCCTGCTGCGGCTCGCCTTCGTCTCGACCGCCGACTACAGCCTGCTGCCTGACATGGTCAGCGCTTTCCGGGAGCGATACCCGGCCGTGCAACTGGCCCTCATGGAAATGACCAGCGACCTCCAGGTCGAGGCGCTGCTGGAAGGGACGATCGATGTCGGCATGGTGATCGCCTCTTCGCGCACGAGCCTGCCTGCGGCGCTCGACTACCGGCCGCTGCTGCGCGAACCGCTGGTCGCGGCCGTGCCCGAGGCCTGGATCGAGCGGAGGCGCGTGGGGTTCGCGGGACAGGCACTGCCGATCGACGCCCTGATGGCGGCGCCCCTGATCCTGTTTCCGCGGCGCAGCGCGCCGGCTTTCCATGACCTCGTCTCCGGCTATTATGCCGCCCATGGCGCGCTGCTGCCGGTCAGGCAGGAGGCGATCCAGATGCAGACGATCATCAGCCTCGTCTCGGCCGGCATGGGGCTGGCGCTGGTGCCGCAGTCGTTGCGGCGCCTGCAGCGCCAGGGCGTGCGCTATCTGGCCTTGCGCGATGCTGCGCCCGTGATCGAGACCGGGCTGGCCTGGCGTCACGGCGATGGCGCGCCGGCCTTGCGGCGTTTCCTGGACGTTGCGGAAAAGCAAGCAAGCGGGAAGGAAGTCATCTGAATGTCCGTCATCATCCGACGCCTCGGCCCCGCTGATGGCGACGATTATCGAACCATTCGCCTCGCCGCGCTCGCCACGGCGCCGGAGGCGTTCGGCAGCACCTATGCGGCCGAGGTCGTCAGGCCGGCAGCCGCCTTCGCCGAGCGGCTGTCGCAGGCCGTGGTGTTCGGCGCCTATGGGGACGGTCAGATCGTTGGCATGGCCGGCTATCGACGCCATGACGGCCTCAAGGACCAGCACAAGGGCAGCGTCTGGGGCGTTTATGTCGAGCCGCGCTGGCGAGGGCAGGGTGTCGCCGGCGCGCTGATGGAAGCGGTGATCGAGGTCGCCCGCGGCGAGGTGGAGCAACTCCTCCTCGCTGTCGTCCAAGGCAATGATGGCGCTCTGGCGCTCTATCGCCGGCTCGGCTTCGAGGTCTATGGCGTGGAGCCGCGGGCGCTCAAGGCCGGGAACACCTATCTCGACGAGGCGCTGATGGTGCTTTTTCTTAAGCGCTGAGGGCTGCGCCGATACCCTATCCGGCCGGGAATTTCCTGGTTATAACCGATGTGTGGGCACCGCCTCACCGATTTCAACATGGAAGCGTGGAACCGTTCCGGCACCGCCCGAACAGGGGCTGCACGCTCCAAAGATCGAGGTTGAGCGATGAACGACATCGCCCCACACGGCATCCGCTTCGGGCGGATCGCCGCCATGCTGCCCGTCAAGGACATCCGGCGCGCCCATGATTTCTACGTCGGCGTCCTCGGCTTCGCCAAGACCTTCGAAAACGGCAATCCCGTCGGCTTCATGATACTCAAGCGCGACGATGCGGAACTGCATCTGACGCTGCAGCCGGGCCACAAGGCGCCGCCCTTCAACGTGGCGCATCTGATGGTCGATGATGCCGATGCGCTCCATGCCCTGTGCGAGGCCAATGGGCGGCGGATCATCAAACGCCTGCAGAACAAGGATTACGGCCTGCGAGCCTTCGTTTTCGAGGATCCCGACGGCAACCGCATCGATGTCGGGCAGCGCCTGTAACAGGTCGCAGGAATCGGGTTGCCGGCCCGCGGCCGGCAACGCACTCTCGCGCCTTTCGAGGCAGGACGAGCTGGCATGCATGCGTGGAGCGAGGACGAGGACTGGGCCGAGGCGGGCTCGAGGCGCGAACAGGAGGTGCGCGAGGCGCTGATTCGCGCGGTGGAGGAAACCCCGCCCCAACTCAAGGGGCGCGACCTCCTCAAGGCTGATTGGATCGACACGCCCATCGGCGCCATGCTTGCAGTCGGCGATCGCCACGCTTTGCATCTCGTCGAGTTCTTCGATCGCAAGGCCCTGCCGGGCGAGTTGGCGCGCCTGCGCAAGGCGGCACGCTCGGCCATCGCCTTCGGGCGATCGGCGGCGATCGACGGCATCGAGGCCGAGCTGGCCGCTTATTTTGCCGGCCGCTCGCCAGTCTTCACCACGCCGCTCGCCATGCATGGCTCGGAGTTCACCAGGCAGGTCTGGCAGGGATTGAGGCGGATTCCGGCCGGCATCTGCCTGTCCTATGCCACCTTGGCCGGAAGCCTGGAGCGCCCGTCCGCCTTCCGCGCCGTGGCCCGGGCCAATGGCGCCAATCCGTTCGCCATCGTCGTGCCCTGCCACCGCCTGGTCGGCTCCGACGGAGCGCTCACCGGCTATGGCGGCGGCATCTGGCGCAAACGCTGGCTGATCGATCACGAAAAGCGCTGGGCTTGATTGCGAAAGGGCTGGGAGCGCGGGTTGAACGTCCATCGGTGTTGGGACGAAGGATTGGGCGAGATGATCGGATGCCGGTGACACTCGACGTGTGTGCCCCCTCGCCCCGTTCTTACGGGGAGAGGATAGAGGTGAGGGGTTACGCAAAGCGCTCAATTCCATGATGTCGCGCCGCCCCTCATCCTCACCTTCTCCCCGTAAGAACGGGGCGAAGGAGGCGGCTGGCGTCGCGTCTTTCGCTTTCTCCACAAAGCAATGGACGAGCAAGTCCGCCCCAGGGAAGTGGCTTTGCAGGGCCTCGCTTGCTCTGTAAGAGGGGCGGGCCCTTTCCTCCAGAGCGGGATTTGGTGGAAAAGGCAGGAATCGCAAAGGCGCGCTTTGCTTCAGGAGACTTCTCCCATGGCCTTACTTCTGTGCATCACCCAGTGGGAGGTCGAGCCCTGGCTCGAACGGCTGCGCCGCCTGGCGCCGGACCGCGACATTAGGGCCTGGCCCGATGTCGGCAATCCCGCCGACATCACCTATGCGGCCGTCTGGAAGCAGCCGCCGGGCCTGCTGGCGAGCCTGCCCAACCTGAAGGGCATCATCTCGCTCGGCGCCGGCGTCGACCATGTCCTGTCCGATCCGACCTTGCCCAACCTGCCGCTCGGCCGCGTGGTGGACGACAACCTCACCACCCGCATGAGCGAATGGGTGGTGATGCATGCCCTCATCCATCTGCGCAACCAGGCCGACTACTATCTGCTGCAGCGCCAGAAGCTCTGGCGCGAGGTGATGCCCTCGCCGGCGGCCCATGAGTTGCGGGTGGGAGTGATGGGGCTGGGTGTGCTCGGCGTCGATGCCATCGGCAAACTCAAGACCATGGGCTTCGATGTCGCCGGCTGGAGCCGGACGCCCAAGCAGATCGAGGGCGTGAAGACCTATGCCGGCGACGAGCTCGATGCCTTCCTTGGCCGCACGGATCTCCTGGTCAGCCTCCTGCCGCTGACGCCGGAGACCAGGGGCATCCTCAACCGGGCCCTGTTCGAGAAGCTTGCCCATGACGGCGTGCTCGGCGCCCCCATCCTGATGAATGCCGGCCGCGGCGGCCTGCAGGTGGAGGCCGACATCATCTCGGCGCTCGACGAAGGCGTGCTGCGGGCCGCGACGCTGGACGTGTTCGAGACGGAACCGCTTCCGGTGGATAACCCGCTCTGGGAGCACCCGCGCGTGACGATTACGCCCCACAACTCGGCGATCTCGGACGAAGACGCGGTGGGGCGTTTCGTGCTGCGCCAGATCGAGCGCCATGAGCGCGGGCTGCCCTTCGATGCGCCTGTGGACGCCGCCCGCCACTATTGATGCGAAAATGACCTGCTGTTTCCCATAGTATTTTGATTTTGTTTGGGAAATTGAAGCCTGAGGACGTTTCGCGCGGATCGCTCCTTCGGCCTTCGGATGGCGGCGTGAAAATAATGTAACGTTGACGCCGCCGCCATACGGTCTTACCTAATGAGGGGGTGATCGCAGGGTGTGTCGCCAGTCATGGCTTGGGTTTGGCGGAGGCGATTTGGCCTCATCGACGCAAGCCATGACTGACGACACACGCTAAGGGTCACCACCCGGATGCAGGCCCCTTGGCCTGCCGTCTCAAGAAGCGGAGCGAAGCATGACGCTGCGTGTCTCAGGACAAAATCTCGACATTGGCGAAGCCTTGCGGACCCACGTTCAAGCGCGGGTCGCCGATAGCCTGTCGAAGTATTTTGACCAATCCTACACCGGCCAAGTCACCGTAAAGAAGGAGGGCACAGGTTTTCGGACTGATTGCCGCATTCACCTTCCCACCGGGCTCACCCTTCAGACCGAATCGATCGCGCATGACCCGCATGCCAGCGTCGATCTGGCGACGGAACGCCTGACCAAGCGGCTCAAACGCTACAAGCATCGCATCAAGGATTATCATGCCGGTCCGGACAACGCGACCGCGGCCGAGTCCACCGACTACGTCATTACCGCGCCGAGCGATGAGGAAAGCGCCGCCGAGGAGTTCACTCCGGTGATCGTGGCCGAGAACACCACCAAGATGAAGCGCCTGTCGGTGAGCGAGGCCGTTGTCGACCTCGATTTGACCGGCGCCGCGGCCCTCGTCTTCCGTCACGCTGGACATGGCCGCGTGAACGTGGTTTACCGCCGCCCCGACGGCCATATTGGCTGGATCGACCTGCCGCAGACAACGGCAGAGTCGACCTGACAGGCCCACCCGATCAAGCGCCCGCCTCCGAAGAATAGTTCTGAAGGGGCGGGCGCCAAGCTATTGAGCCGGCCCTTTCGCATGGGCTCCCGGCTCGAACCCCCACGAGGAATGCGATGCCTTTGAGTGATCTGCTGCCGCAGGATGCTGTGCTTCCGGCGCTGAGAGTAAACTCGAAAAAGCAGGCTCTGCAGGAAATCGCCGACCGTGCTGCTGCACTGACCGGCCTGGGCGAGCGAGAAATCTTCGATACGCTGCTCCAGAGAGAGCGCCTGGGATCGACCGGCGTCGGCAGCGGCATTGCCATTCCGCATGGCAAGCTGGCCAAGTTCAACCGGATCTTCGGCCTGTTCGCCCGCCTGGAGCGCCCGATCGACTTCGAGGCCCTGGATGGCCAGCCGGTCGACATCATCTTCCTGCTGCTGGCGCCCGAAAGCGCCGGTGCCGATCATCTGCGCGCCTTGTCGCGCATTGCCCGCATGCTGCGCGATCCCGGCATCGTACAGAAGCTGAGGGCCACCAGCGACGCAGCGGGCCTCTATTCGATCCTGTGCGAGGAGCCGGCATCGCACGCGGCTTGATTGATCGGAGCGCGGGCTTCCAGCCCGCTCTTTGAATGCAGATGCATGCAGGGGAGCAAGAGCGGGCAGGATGCCCGCGCTCCGCCCGTTCAGAAGTCTCCAAGCCCGAGCACGTCCGCCATCGAATAATAACCCGGCTTGCGGCCGAAGCCCCAGAGTACGGCCTTGAGGGCGCCCCTGGCGAACATGGTGCGGCTTTCGGCCTTGTGCGAGAATTCGAGCCGTTCGTTCTCGCCGGCGAAGATCACGCTGTGCTCGCCCACCACGGTGCCGCCGCGCAGTGTCGCAAAGCCGATATGACCCTTTTCGCGGGCGCCCGGATGGCCGTCGCGCACCCGGTCGGCATTGGCGTCGAGATCGATGCCGCGCCCTTCGGCGGCGGCCTGGCCCAGCATCAGGGCCGTGCCCGAGGGGGCGTCGACCTTGCGGTTGTGGTGCATTTCCAGGACTTCGATGTCGAAATCGGCATCCAGACTCTTGGCGACGCGCTTGACCACGGCGGCGAGCAGGTTGACGCCCAGGCTCATATTGCCGGACTGCACGATCACCGCGTGACGTGCCGCTGCCTTGAGACGGGCAAAGTCCTCCTTGGACAGGCCGGTGGTGCCGATCACATGCACGATACGCATCTGCGCCGCGAGAGCGGCCAGCTCGACGGTGGCGGCCGGGGCCGTGAAGTCGATGATGCCCTCGGCCGAGGTCAGCAGGCTGAGCGGATCGTCGGTAACGACGACGCCGTTGGCGTCGAGCCCGGCAAGCCGGCCCGCATCCTGGCCGATGGCGGGTGATCCCGTTCGCTCGATGGCGCCGGCGAGCACGACGCCCGGCGTCTCCGCGATCATGCGGATCAGGGTCTGCCCCATGCGCCCGGAGGCGCCTGCTACGACGAGCCGCATATCGGCCATGGTGAACTCCTTGCTTGCCGGGCGCGCGGACGTTCCATCCATAGGCGCTGGGAAAAGTGAAGGGCGCGACGCCAGCCACCCCTTCGCCCCGTTCTTACGGGGGAGATGGTAAGGATGAGGGGCGGCGCGACCGGATAGTCTGGACGCTTTGCGCAGTCCCTCACCCTTACCCTCTCCCCGCTTCGCAGGGCGAGGGAGACCTGACCGTTGCGCTTCTTCGCCGGTCTACCATCTCGCCCGACCGTTGTCCTAGAGCGTTTTTCAGAAAAGTTGATAGACCTTTCGATGAAGAAGGCGCACCAAAACAAGGAGTTAGAGAAAAGGTGCGATTAGCCGCGCGTGCGGGGTCATCTCAATGCCAACTCCATGATGATCGCCGTCGCCGGCGGTCCCTTGGCCCGGGCATAATAGGCTTGCCGCCTTGCGATCTCGTTGAAGCCATGGCGCTGATAAAGGCGGAGTGCCGCGACATTGTCTTCGGCGACCTCCAGGAACACCTTGTGCGCCCCTGCCGCTGCCAGCCGGCCGAGATGATGCTGCAGCAACAGGGTCGCCAGTCCCGCGCGTCGCGAGGATGGCGCGACGGCGACGGTGAGGATCTCGGCCTCGTCCACCACCAGGCGCGACAGGGCAAAGCCCGTCGGCGCTCCCTTGCCGCCCGGGCGGGAGAGATGGGCGATCGTCAGGCGATCGGCCAGCATGCGCTCGAACTCATGCGCATCCCAGCCGCGTTCGAAACCCGAGGCATGGATGGCGGCAAGACCTGCTGCATCGCCGGCCCTGGCATCGGTGACGACGGGAGGCTGTTTGCGGCCGAACCAGCTCATCGCCGTCTCCTCATAGCCGCGCGATCTGGCCGTTCTGCTGCGGCGTCGCGTCGGCCGGCTTGAGGTAGGTTGGCCTGGGCGGCGAGTCCGCGGGGTCGGCGAGCAGGCCGAGCCTGGCCACCCAGTCTATATCCGGCGCCGGGCTGGCATCGACGATCTGGCCGGCCGTACCGGCGGCCTTGGCTTCCTCGAACAGCAGCGGGGCAGCCGGCCCGGCCATCTTCACCGTCGCGGGGCCGAGCACGCGGGCCGCCTCGCGCAAGGGGATGCAGCCGGCCTCGACGATGCTGCGGCCGCGATTGGAGAAGAGTTCGAAATAGACATGGCCATGGCGCGCATCGATGGCGACGGCGACATGCTGGCCGTCATTCTCGTCGATATGGGGCGCGGCGATCGCCGCCAGGGTGGAGATGCCGACACAGGGCACGCGCAGCGACAAGGCGAAGGCCCGCGCCGCCGAGATGGCGACGCGCAGCCCGGTGAAGGAACCCGGCCCGACCGTGGTGGCGACCCGGTCGATCAGGGCAAACCCGCCCGAACGCTCGACGACATCGCGCACCAGTGGAATCAGCGCCTCGGCCTGGCCGCGCGCCATCGGCAATGTCTGCGAGACGATGGCGCCGTCGTCGGAATCGAACACGCTGGCCGAGCAGGCTTCGAGGGCTGTGTCGATGGCCAGGATACGCATGGAAAACACCTATGGCGCTTTACGATTTGGTGGATACCGGCAATCGCAACGACGCGTTCGAACGAGGAGCGAGAGCAAAAGAGCGCTTCCGTTTAAACGCGCTTTGCTCCAGGGGAGGGCCGGACCGTCCGGCAGCCGCCAAATTCCAGCGATATCGCAGGAGTTGGTGCCTGTGCAACGCTTTCCTGGGAATGCAGGCATCACAGGGGGCTCTCTCCCGGCAGTGCCCTCTCCCAGGTATTTCATTCTCCAAATGCGACGCGCCCTAAAGCGTTTTGCGATTTGATGGAATCACTTCGAATCGCAAAGACGCGTCTGAACAAAGAGTTAGAGAAAATAAGCGTTTATACTTGAACGCGTTTTGCCCTAAGGCACCAGCAGGTAGATCGGCAGATAGCCCTGGTTCTGCAGCAGTTCGACCAGTTCGGCTACCGGAAAGGCGGCCAGGAACAGGCAGGCGTCGAGGAAGGTGCGCGTCACCAGCGAGGTCTGGATCTCCAGCGTCGGCACCGAGCGCCAGAGCGCGAAATTCGGCACGAAGCGGGGGACGCGGGCGCAATAGGCGTCATAGACCGCGCCGAACTTGTCGTGGAGGAACTGTTCCTCCTTGTGCGTCACGATGGTGAAGATCACCACCGTGATGGTGAAGACCAATGCCGCGGTGGTGACGGTGCCGAACTGGGCCCCTGCGCCGGCGGCACCGATGAAGGAGAAGAGGTAGAGCGGATTGCGGCAGATCGAATAGGGACCGTCCTCGACGATCAGCTGCTTCTTGCGTCCGCCGATATAGAGGGAGCACCAGGTGCGTCCGACGATGGCCACCACGATCAGCACCAGCCCGATGCTTTCGATGGTCTCGTGGAAACCGTGGCCGGCCTCGTCCTGCCAGAGGGAGTCGGTGAACAGCAGCACCACGAAGCCGAGTACGCCCAGGAGGCCGAGCACGATCCGGCGTATGGTCTGCACGGCATTGATGTCGACGGGAGTGCCGACATTGCCGCTGTCCTTGATATTGTTCATGAATCTGCTCGATTGGGGTTCCGGTCGCGCGACCAGCTCCCCAGCGTCACGCCAATGCCATCGTCCCGACACGGGACCGTCACGACTCTAGAGCAAAGCGCGTCTGGACGAAACGCCGTTTTGCTCCAACTCTTTGCTTCCAAGCCAATCCTTTCGGATTGGCTGAAACGTCTTTGCGATTCCTGGCGATTCCGCCAAATCGCACTTTGCTCTAGCGCGCCGCGTCGCGATCGTCCCTGCCGGCGCGCTGCCGCTGCTTCAAGCCGGGCGGTCGGGAATGGTGATCCGGAACGTCGCGCCGCCTCGGTCCGCCGTCTGCTCGAGCAGAGAGAGCGTGCCGCCATGGGCGCGCACGAGCTCGGCGGCGATCGCGAGGCCGAGGCCGGAGCCACCGGGGCGTGTGGAGCCCGAAAAGGCCTCGAACAGCTTCTGGCCGGCCTTCACCGAGACACCCGGACCATTGTCTGCCACGTCGATGGTCACGACGGCACCGTTCCGCCGCCCGCCGATCTCGATCCGGTTCGGCGAGGCGTCGGGTGCGACATGGCCGTCCAGGGCCTGCACGGCATTGCGGCACAGATTGAGCAGGACGCGTGAGAGCTGATCGGCGTCGGCATCGATCTGCAGGTCGGGCTCGAGCGTCTCCACCCAGATCAGCCGATCGTTCGCCTCGCCGAGGCCGAGCAACTGGCGTGTATCGGCGACGATGGGGGCGAGGGCGATCCGCCGTCGCGTGGGCAGTGGTTCGGAGGCGAGCCCATAGGACAGCGTCGACTGGCAGAAGGCGATAGCCCGGCCGATGGTCTGGATCAGTTTCGGCGCCAGCCGCTGCACGATGGGATCGTCGGTCTCGGTCAGGCGGTCGGAAAAGAGCTGCGCGGCCGCCAGCATGTTGCGCAGGTCGTGATTGATCTTGGAAACGGCGAGGCCGAGCGCCGCCAGGCGGCTCTTTTGCTGCAACATGCCGTGGAGCTGGCGCTGCATGGCGGCGAATTCGCGTTCCGCCACGCCGATTTCGTCGCTGCGGCCGGAAGCACGGATCACGCCTGCCTCATCCTCGGGGTCGGCGGCAAAACGCATCATGGCGCCGGTGAGCCGGCGCATCGGGCGCACGATGAACAAGCTGAGGGTGAGATAGATCAGGCCGGCGGTGATGGTGGAAATGGCGAGCGTGATCACCAGCCAGCGCCGGGCGAAGTCGTACATGCCCTGCTGGAGCGGCGTCTCGTCGACGACGATCTCGACATATTGCCCGTGCATGGGCGCATCGCCGACGACGCGGATGAAGCGACCCCTGGGCGCCAGCAGCGTGTCGAGCGCGTCGCCGATCGCCTCCATCGCCGTGAGGCTGCGCAGATCGGTGGCGATGGCCACGGTGGGAGGCATGTCGGAGGAAGCGAGCAATCGCTTGCTGTCGTCGGTCTTCAACGCCACCATCTTGGCACCCACCGAGGCAAGGATCTGCCGGGCGAGATCATCGGAAACCATGCCGTCGGGCGCCGCTTCCAGCACCAGCGCGGCGGTGATGGCGGAAGCGATGCGGTTGGAAAGCCAGTTGCGCCGATAGTTCGCCACCACCGGCAGGTAGACCAGCACCTCGGCCAGCAGGCCGAACAGGATGGTGAGCACGAGCAGGCGGGCCGACAGTCCGAAGCGGCCGGGCCTGTTGCCGGGCGGGGGGCTGGTGGTGGTGGAACGGGGCACGTCTTTGCCTTAAAGGAATTTAGGGAGGCTCGCCAGTGGGCTTGATGCGGTACACTTGCGTGTCTTCGAGTTGGCACAACCTTTGTCATTGCCGGGCTTGACCCGGCAATCCAGCCTCTTGCTCGATTGCGTCGGGGGACTGGATAGCCGGGTCAAGCCCGGCAATGACAAATCGGAGCGGTGTCTCCTCAAGCGAACGGCGTTCCACCCGCGCTTGCTTTTTTCTGGCTTTTTGGCCGCGCTTCGACTATAGGGCCGCATCCCGGCGCTGATGCGCTGGTTTTTGCCCGCCCCCGCCGACCCCGCTGGACGACATCCCGGCCGGGCCTTGGTGGACGGCGATCCTGGCCAGACGGCCCTTTCGTCGCAAGACGGTATCAGCAATCGCGCGCTCCGCGCCGCGATGCTTCATGAAAGGACGACCCGATGTCGATCAGCCAAGAGCGTAAGACCGCGCTCATCAAGGAATATGGCGCCAAGGCCGGTGACACCGGTTCTTCGGAAGTCCAGATCGCGATTCTCACCGAGCGCATCGTCAATCTGACCGGCCATTTCAAGTCGCATGTGAAGGACAACCACTCCCGTCGTGGCCTTCTCAAGATGGTGGCTCTGCGCCGCTCGCTGCTCGACTATCTCAAGTCGCGCGACGAAGCCCGCTACAAGTCGATCATCGAGCGTCTCGGCATCCGCCGCTAAGACTGATCAAGCCCGGAAGGCTCCATGCCTTTCGGGCTGTTCCATTTCAAGACCGGGACGCGGCGGCATGGGGCCGGCGCGAAAGCCCACGAGACCGGATAGGCAGCAGGCCATGGCAGGATCGCAGGAAGCAACCCTCGGACGTTGAACGCCAGGATGCTTCCCGCCATCTTGCGATGGCTGCTTTTGTTTCAGGCGCCATTGGTTGACGCCCTGCCTCATCCGGTCGATCCACAAGAGTAGGATTGATCCTTAATGTTCACAATTTATCGCGAAGAGCTGGAATGGGCCGGCCGCAAGCTGACCCTCGAAACCGGCAAGATCGCCCGTCAGGCCGACGGCGCCGTGCTTGCCACCTATGGCGACACCACGGTACTGGCCACTGTCGTCTCGGCCAAGGAGCCGAAGGCCGGCGTCGATTTCTTCCCGCTGACCGTCAACTACCAGGAAAAGGCCTTCGCGGCCGGCCGCATCCCCGGCGGCTATTTCAAGCGTGAAGGCCGCCCCTCCGAGCGCGAGACCCTGATCTCCCGCCTGATCGACCGCCCGATCCGCCCGCTCTTCGTCGACGGCTATCGCAACGACACCCAGGTCATCGTCACTGTCCTGTCGCATGACCTGATCAACGACACCGACGTCGTCTCGATGGTCGCCGCCTCGGCGGCCCTCACGCTGTCCGGCGTGCCCTTCATGGGCCCGGTCGGCGCTGCCAGCGTCGGTTTCATCGACGGCGCCCTCAAGCTCAACCCGACCATCGACGAGATGAAGGAATCCTCGCTCGAACTCGTGGTCGCCGGCACCGCCGACGCCGTGCTGATGGTCGAGTCGGAAGCCAAGGAACTCTCCGAGCAGACCATGCTCGAGGCCGTGATGCTCGGCCACAAGGGCTTCCAGCCGGTGATCGAGGCGATCATCCGCCTGGCCGAAAAGGCCGCCAAGGAGCCGCGCGACTTCCAGCCTGCCGATCGTTCCGAGCTGGAGAAGGCCATGCTCGGCGTGGTCGAGGCCGATCTGCGCGCCGCCTATGCGATCACCGCCAAGCAGCAGCGCTATGCCGCCGTCGACGCCGCCAAGGCCAAGGTCGTCGCCCACTTCCTGCCGGAAGGCGTCGAGAATCCTGCCTATACCAAGCAGGAAATCGCCGAGGTGTTCAAGGAGCTGCAGGCCAAGGTCGTGCGCTGGAACATCCTCGACACCGGTACCCGCATCGACGGCCGCGACGTGAAGACGGTGCGCGCCATCGTCGCCGAAGCCGGCATCCTGCCGCGTACCCATGGTTCGGCCCTGTTCACCCGCGGCGAGACCCAGGCCCTGGCCGTCGCCACGCTGGGAACCGGCGATGACGAGCAGTTCGTCGACAGCCTGGAAGGCACCTACAAGCAGCGCTTCATGCTGCATTACAACTTCCCGCCCTATTCGGTCGGCGAGACCGGCCGCATGGGTTCGCCCGGCCGCCGCGAGATCGGCCATGGCAAGCTGGCTTGGCGCGCCGTCCATCCGATGCTGCCCCCGCAGCACGAGTTCCCCTACACCATCCGCGTCGTCTCCGAGATCACCGAGTCCAACGGCTCGTCCTCGATGGCCACGGTTTGCGGCACCTCGCTGGCCCTGATGGACGCCGGCGTGCCGCTGCGCGCCCCGGTTGCCGGCATCGCCATGGGCCTGATCCTGGAAGGCGAGCGCTTTGCCGTGCTCTCCGACATCCTGGGTGACGAGGACCATCTCGGTGACATGGACTTCAAGGTGGCCGGCACCGAAGGCGGCATCACCTCGCTGCAGATGGACATCAAGATCGCCGGCATCACCGAAGAGATCATGAAGGTCGCGCTGGAGCAGGCCAAGGGTGGCCGCCTCCACATCCTCGGCGAGATGGCCAAGGCCCTGTCCGGCGCCCGCGCCGAGCTCGGCGAGCATGCCCCGCGCATCGAAGTGATCACCATCCCGGTCGACAAGATCCGCGAAGTGATCGGCTCGGGCGGCAAGGTCATCCGCGAGATCGTCGAGAAGACCGGCGCCAAGGTCGACATCCAGGACGACGGCACCATCAAGGTCGCCTCGGCTTCGGGCACCGCGATCAAGGCCGCGATCAACTGGATCAAGTCGATTGCTTCCGAGCCCGAGCTCAATGCCATCTATGACGGCACCGTGGTCAAGACCACCGATTTCGGCGCCTTCGTCAACTTCTTCGGCGCCAAGGACGGCCTGGTTCACATCTCGCAGCTGGCTGCGAACCGCGTGAACAAGGTCACCGACGTGGTCAAGGAAGGCGACAAGGTCAAGGTCAAGCTGCTCGGCTTCGACGAGCGCGGCAAGGTCCGCCTGTCGATGAAGGCCGTCGACCAGGCCACCGGCGAAGACCTGGAAAAGAAGGCCAAGGCCGAAGGCGAAGCCGCTGCCGAGTAAGGCGGGCTTTCAAGCCAGTGAATTGGAAAGGGCGGCCCGGCGGGCCGCCCTTTTTGTTGTCGCCCCGTTCAGGCTGCGTTGGCCTGTCCGACCCGATAACGTGCGGCCGGCTTGGGATGCGAGAGGTTCGGCGACAACGCCTTGCGGGCTGCCTCGTAGCTCGTCCAGTCGGCGATGTCGGGCAGGGCCGGGATGGTGGCGAGTTCGCCCTGGTTGAGGCCGGTGAGGGCGGCATCCACCATGTTCTCGGCCGACATCACGCCGACGCTTTCCGGCAATTGC
Organism: Labrys neptuniae; assembly: GCF_040797145.1. Taxonomy (NCBI): domain Bacteria; kingdom Pseudomonadati; phylum Pseudomonadota; class Alphaproteobacteria; order Hyphomicrobiales; family Xanthobacteraceae; genus Labrys; species Labrys neptuniae. Next base: position 220,336 of record NZ_JBFNQD010000009.1, read on the forward strand.
TCGACGGGCACGCCGAGGACATTCCAGAAATCGGTGGCGGTGGCACCGGGCAGGACGGCCTGGACGCGGATGTTCTTGTCGGCAAGTTCGTGGTGCAGGCTCTGGCTGAAGGCGAGCACATAGGCCTTGCTGCCGCCATAGACCCCGTTCAGCAGCTCCGGTGCGATCGCCACGATGGAGGCGATGTTGACGATGGTGCCGCCGCCGCGCTCGACCAGGCCGGGGACTGCGGCATAGGTCAGCCGGGTAAGCGCGGTGACGTTGAGGCCGATCATCTCCTCCATCTTCTCGACCGAGGCCTGGAGCAAGGGCGCCGCGCTGCCGAAGCCGGCATTGTTGACGAGCCCGGTGATGCTCTTGTCGCTCTTCAGCACGGCCTCGACGGCGGCAAGGCCCTCCTTGGCGTTGAGATCGGCGGCGAGGATGCGGACCTCGCGGCCGGTCGTCCTGCCGAGGCGATCGGCGAGGGCCTTGAGCTTGTCCTCGCTGCGGGCGACCAGGATCAGGTCATAGCCGCGATGGGCGAGACGGTCGGCATAGACGGCGCCGATGCCGGAGGAGGCGCCCGTGATCAGCACGGTGCCTTTGGAGGTGGCGGACACTTTGGAGGCGGAGGACATGGGAAATCTCCATGGGTTGCAATGGCTGGAGATTAGATCCGCTGGCTTTTGTCTCAAATGTCATATATGCCACCTTTCAGGACAAGAACGGAGGCGTTCATGCAACGCGTCGGCTTTCTGATTTCACCCAATTTCCAGATGATGAGCTTTGCCGCGCTTTCGGCCTTCGAATTCGCCAATTATGCGGCGGACAAGGCGCTCTACGACATCGTCATCGTCTCGGAGAGCGGCGGCCCCGTGCGAAGTTCGATCGGCCCCAAGCTCGACAGTCTTTGCTTCGGCGAGCCTGACTTCGATACGCTGGTGGTCTGCGGCACGCCCGATGTCGATCCGCCGACGCCTGAGGTCGTCGATTATGTGCGGCGGTCGCCGGCGCGGTCGCGACGTGTCGCTTCAATCTGCACCGGCGCCTTCGTGCTCGCCGAGGCGGGGCTGCTCGATGGCCGGCGCGTGACCACCCATTGGCTTTGGGCACGCGATCTGCAGGCCCGCTTCCCGCGGCTCAAGGTGGATGAAGACCGCATCTTCATCGCCGACGGCCAGATCTGGACCTCGGCGGGCATGAGCGCGGGAGTCGATCTCGCCCTCGGCATGGTGGAGGAGGACCACGGCGCCGAGCTCGCCCGCATCGTGGCCCGCCAGCTCGTGCTCTATCACCGGCGTGGTGGCGGCCAGTCGCAACATTCCAACCTGCTCGACCTCGACGCCAAGTCGGACCGGATCCAGACGGCGCTTACCTATGCCAGGCGCAATCTGCACACGCCGCTGACGGTAGAGCAGCTTGCCGAGGTCGCCCATCTCAGCCCGCGCCAGTTCAGCCGCGCCTTTCGCGCCGAGACCGGCCAGTCGCCGGCCAAGGCCGTGGAGACTCTGCGCGTCGAGGCGGCGCGGCTGATGATGGAGCAGACCCTGCATCCCATCGACATCGTGGCTCAGGAAACCGGATTCGCCGATCGCGAGCGTATGCGGCGCGCCTTCCTGCGCGCCTTCGGCCAGCCGCCGCAGGCGATCCGGCGGCTGGCCAAGGGCGCTGCGGCGTGACGGTGCGGCGCTCGACTGTTTCGGACGTATCCTGGCAGCGGGCATGGCCGTGTTAGAGACGAGCCTGGGGCGGCGAAAGCGCCGGCCGATCATCCGGAGAGAATTCATGTCGCGCTGTCTGCGTCTTCTATTCCTCGCTTTTTCCTGCGTTTCCTCGCCAGCCCTGGCCGCGCAGGACAAGGCCGGTATGCCCTATCCCGCCGAGGCGCAGGGCGTGTGGACCCGCGACGTCGAGAGTTGCACCAGCAAGAAGGATTTGCGCGGCGAGGACCCGATCCGGATCGCGGTCGAGGGTAGGGAATGGACGGAGGAGGGCAGCATCGCGCGAGCCGGTGCCGTCACGCAGATCGCCAAGGATCCGCCGACCTGGCGCCTGCAGGTTTCGGAAGACAGCGAGGGGGAGACCTTCGACTACACGGTCATCCTGGTGAAGATCGGCAAGGAGCTGGCGACGGTTTCCCACGCCACCGTCGACGGCGAGAAAACGCCGCTGGTGCATACCTATCGCAAATGCGGATAGGATCGACCTATGGCGTTTTTTGCTGAAAGCCGCTCGATGCCCGCCAAATGCGCTGAAATCGGGCGTTTGCGCCACCCCGCCTGTTGCTTTTCTCCCTGCATGTCGCTATAGACCCGGCTTCCCCGCATCGACCGGCTGATAAGGGCTGCCGTGGCGATGTTGTTGGCTCGGGCGCTTTTCCAAAAGCACACGGCTTACCGGTGGCGGAACCCACAAGGTTTCGGCGCCTTTTTTATTCGGAGACGAGCAAAATGCCCAAGATGAAGACCAAGTCGGGCGCCAAAAAGCGCTTCAAGATCACGGGATCGGGCAAAGTGGTGCACGCTCAGCAGGGCAAGCGCCACGGCATGATCAAGCGTACCAACAAGCAGATCCGCAAGCTTCGCGGCACGCGCGTCCTCTTTAAGACGGACGGCGAAAACGTGAAGAAGTATTTCCTGCCGAACGGCTGATCGCCACGGCAACGCGAAACCTTAAGGAGATCAGCAGATGGCACGCGTGAAACGGGGCGTTACCGCCCATGCGAAGCACAAGAAGACACTCGACGCGGCGAAGGGCTTTTACGGCCGCCGCAAGAACACGATCCGTATCGCCAAGCAGGCGGTCGATCGTTCGATGCAATACGCCTATATCGGCCGCAAGCTCAAGAAGCGCAACATGCGCGCTCTGTGGATCCAGCGCGTCAATGCCGCTGTCCGCGAGCTCGGCCTGACCTATTCGAAGTTCATTGCCGGCCTGGCCAAGGCTGGTATCGAGATCGACCGCAAGGTGCTTTCCGACCTCGCCATCCGCGAGCCGGAAGCCTTCAAGGCCCTGGTCGAGAAGGTCAAGGCTGCCGCCTGAGCGCCCTTGATCGAACATGTTTCCTGAAAAACCCGCCGCGGCAACGCGGCGGGTTTTTCTTTTGGGCTTTCGAACCACGCCGAAGCCTGCACACTGAGGCAAGCCCCGGCAGCGATTCGGAGGTGCCGGCATGGCAGCGAAGTCGAAATTCACGGCAGCGACCCTTGCCGAACTCGGACCGGCCAAGCTGGCGGAGCTGATTGTCGAGGAGGCGCAGGCCAATCCCGCCTTCCGCAAGCGGGTGATCGCGGCGTTGGCCGGCACGCAGGGGCCCGAGGCCGTCGCCAAGCTGGTGGAACGGCGCCTTGCGGCCCTGGAGAAAGCGCGCTCCTTCATCGACTGGCCCAGGATCAAGGAATTCGAGAAGGATCTGGCGGCGACGCTGGCCAGCATCACCGACGAGATCGGCCCCGCCTCGGCTCCGCTCGCCATCGATCTCCTGCTGCGTTTCCTTGCCACTGCCGGCGGTGTTTTCGCGCGAACCTTGTCCTCCGGCCGCCTGGAAGACCTCTATGGCGCGGCGGCTGCAGCGCTCGGACCGCTGGCGGTTCGGCTCGAACCGGCCGATCGGGCCGGCCTGCCCGACAGGGTGATGACCTTCGTTGACTGGGCCGGCGATGTCGCGCCCGGCATAATCGCCTCTCTCCTGGAGCGGGCCTCGGCGCATGATCTCGATCGATGGGATCGCCTGCTGGCGGACAAGGTCGTGGCGCTGAAATCGGCCTATGCGGCGCATTCCTATCGGGAGTTGCGCCAGACCATCGCTCTGCAGCGGGGCGATCTCGATGGCTGGGTCGCCCTGGAAAGCCAGAAGCCCGGCCAGCTCCGCGACGGGCTTGCCGTTGCGGAAAGGCTGCTCGATGCCGGGCGGGCCGAGGAAGCGCTGGCCTGGCTCGATATCGAGGAGCCGTCACGGCTGGCTTATGCCGATGCCCTGGATCTGGCGGACGGCGTGACAAAACGGGATTTCCGTCTGCCGGCCAGGAGCGCCCTCAAGGCTCGCATCCTGGAGGCGCTCGGCCGCGGGCAGGAGGCCCAGGATCTGCGCTGGGCGACTTTCGAGGTGACGCTCAATCCCGATATTCTGCGCGCTTATCTGACCAGGCTCGACGATTTCGCCGAGTTCGAGGTTCTCGACAGGGCGTTCTCCCATGCCCTGGCCGCGAAGACGCGCTACCGCGCGCTCTATTTCCTGAGCGAGTGGCCGCGACTGGATTACGCCGCCCGGCTGGTGCTCGATTTCGGGCTGGTCTGGGATGGTAGGCACTACCAGGTGCTGCAATCGGTGGCGGATCGGCTGCAGGAAGAGCAGCCTTTGGCCGCGACCCTGCTCTACCGCGCCCTGGTGGAAGAGATCCTGACGAAAGGCAAATCGGCCGCCTATGGCCATGGTGCCGCCTATCTCGCCAGGCTGGACGATCTGGCGACACGGCTCGATCCCGCAGCGCTGGCGAAGCTCGGCCGGCTCAGCCATGCCGATTGGCAGGCTTATCTACGCCAGCAGCATGGCCGCAAGGCGAGTTTCTGGGCGCATGTCGCCAAATAGCCGATACGAGCCCGATCTTGCGATGATGAAGGCGGTGGGTTTCCTGTTCCCTGGAGAATGGCGGCCCTATCCACGCGCCGATAGATAGGTTCGGTTGCGGAACCGTCCGGGAGGGCTGCATGGCCGGCAAGTCACTCATGATCGGATTGCTCGTCGCCATCGCCGCCAGCCAGGTGCAGGCGGAGGAGGCGCTTCCCGAGCCGTTCGTGCGGGCCTGGCAGGCTTGCCAGGACAGGATGGCGAGCCAGCCCGATGACTGGATCGGCTGGCGGCGCGACTTCTTCAACGGCTATGGCGACAACTTCGCCTATTGGAGCCAGGAAATGGCCATTGCCGGGCAGCCGGCGGTGTTGCGGACGGAGACGCTGATCGACGGCATCCACGCCGTTTCCGCGATCTATTGTTTCCAGGTCGATGGCCGGCCTGCGCTCACGCATACCGTCATGACGACGGTCAACAGTGCGGAGGGGCCGAATCGGGATGCCCGCCTGAAGCGTGAAGGCTGGGTTTTCTTCAAGCCCGATGGCTCGCTCGACAAGGTGATCGGCCGGCTCGTCGACGACACGGGGAAAAGCCGTCGCCTCGACGAGGCCGGCTGGGTGCCGGGACGCGGCTGCGACCAGCAGAAAGTCTTCCTGTTCGAGCGCGCCGATGACGTCACCAAGGCCTATGTGGCCGAGATGGGCAACATCGAAGGCCAAAGGCCGGCGTTCAAGCCGAAGGAGCTGAACTGGTGCGACAAGGCGCAGACGCCTTGAGAGCCGCTATTCCGATGGTGCCGTCAAACCCTTGCGCTCCAGGATCGACCAGCACTCCTCCGCCGTCTCGGCGAAGTCGAACAGGGTCAGGTCCTCGGCCTTGATGAAACCTTCCTCGGCCAGGGCCTCGAAATTGATGATTCTGGTCCAATAGGCCTTGTCCATCAGCACGATCGGGCAGAAGGACATCTTGCCGGTCTGGCGTAGGGTGATGATCTCGAACAATTCGTCGAGCGTGCCGAAACCGCCCGGAAACACCACCAGCGCTGCCGAATGCATGGCGAGGTGCATCTTGCGCATGGCGAAGTAGTGGAAGCGGAAGGTAAGGGACGGCGTGGTGTAGGGATTGGGATATTGCTCATGCGGCAGGGTGATGTTGAAGCCGATGGTGGGCGCGCCGGCTTCGGCGGCGCCACGATTGGCCGCCTCCATGATGCCCGGGCCGCCGCCGGTGGCGATCACGTTGAAGCGCCCACCGCCATCCTCGTTGAGGGCGCCGCCGCGACGCGAGGCGATGTAGCCGAAATCGCGGGCTTCCTTGTACCAGCGGCCGCGATTGCCCGGGGCGTTCTCGCTGACGCGGGCCGATCCGAACACCACGATGGTGGAGCGGATATGGGCCGCCTTCATCCCCTCCTGCGCCTTGGCATATTCGAGCTGGAAGCGCACGCCGCGGGTGGAGTCACCCAGCATGAAGTCGGGATCGAGCGCGGCCAGGCGGTAGGCGGGCGCTTCGGTCCGCTGCAGTTCATCGACCTTCGCGCGCGTCTCGGGGGCCAGGGCCTCGACGGTGGACAGCATGTTGGTGGGCGCGGAATTGTCGGGAGACGGCATGGAAACCTTGCATCAAACATATGACAGTCCGACTCTATTGAGCCGTTGTGCCCGACACTGCAAGACCCCAGGGGTTGCAGGGGAAGTTCTCGGGTGCACGGGCATCTTGCCCGTTCTTGGAGACACGGGGTTTGCCGGCGAAGAAGAACGGGCAAGATGCCCGTGCACCCGGCGACAGGCCCTAGAGCCCGCGCCCTGACAGCATGTTGCGGCGGATGCGTTCGAGCGCGGAGTCGGCACCGTCGGGCTTGGCGGCCGGTTCGAAGGCGGACAGGAATTCCAGAAGCGTGTTGGCGAGCGCGTCGCGCTTGAGGCCGTAGTGCACATTCTGGCCGCGCCGCTCGCGTCGGACCAGCCCGGCATTCTCCAGGATGGAAAGATGCTTGGACACTGAGGGCGCCGACATGGAGTCGGCGAGCGTTTCGACCACCTGTCCGGCGGTCATGTCCGCCCTCGACAGGTCGGCCAAAATTTGCCGCCGCGGAGGCGAGGAAAGCGCTTCGAAGACCTTGTCGATTGTCATTGTTCGTTCGCCGTTTCCATCACTTTGACCTCAAGCCTTTGATAACACGTATTTTTAAATATTTGCAATATTGATTAATTAGCTAATTAACGAATAAGTGAATGACTCATATCGGCGAAGAGAGGGGGTGAAAATGCGCATGGGAAGCGCATCGCAGCCGGTTGCCGGACTCGAAGGGCGCCATTTTGCATGGGCTATCGGCCTGCTTTTATTCCCACTTTTCCCGGTGATGCGAACGCAAAACCGTTATTTGGCGCGTCAAATCGGTTTTGCCCAACCTGTCGAATGCGGTTCCCTTTTCCGCCCGAAATAGGCTAGAAGGCACCTCGATTTGAGGAAGTGACGATGAACGACCTGACCAGCCTGGAAACGACCCTGTTGTCCGAGATTGCCGCTGCCGCCGACGAGGCGGCCCTGGAGGCGGTGCGTGTCTCGGCGCTCGGCAAGAAGGGCTCGATCTCCGAGCGCCTGGCCACCCTTGGCAAGATGGCGCCGGAAGAGCGCCGGGAAGCCGGTGCCGCCATCAATGTGGTGAAGGATCGCGTCACAGCGGCGCTGGCCGAGCGCAGGACCGTGCTGAAGGCGGCGGCGCTGGAGGCGCGCCTGGTAGCCGAGGCCCTCGACGTCACGCTGCCGGTGCGCGAGACCGGCACGGAACTCGGCCGCATCCATCCGATCAGCCAGGTGATCGACGAGATCACCGCCATCTTCGCCGATATGGGTTTCGCCATCGCCGAAGGTCCGGATATCGAAACGGACGAATACAATTTCACTTTGCTCAACTTCCCGCCCGGCCATCCGGCCCGCGAGATGCACGACACCTTCTTCCTGGCGCCCGACGAAAAGGGCGAGCGCAAGGTGCTGCGTACCCATACCAGCCCGGTGCAGATCCGCACCATGCTGAGCCAGAAGCCGCCGATCCGCATCGTCGTGCCCGGGCGCACCTATCGCCATGACAGCGACCAGACCCATACCCCGATGTTCCATCAGGTCGAGGGGCTGGTCATCGACAAGGTGAGCCATGTCGGCCACATGAAGTGGGTGCTGGAGGAATTCTGCCGCGCCTTCTTCGAGGTGCCGTCGGTGAAGATGCGCTTCCGCCCCTCCTTCTTTCCCTTCACCGAGCCGTCGATGGAAGTCGACATCCAGTGCTCGCGCAAGGGTGGCGAGATCCGCTTCGGCGAGGGCGAGGACTGGCTGGAGATCCTGGGCTGCGGCATGGTGCATCCCAACGTGCTGCGCAATTGCGGCCTCGATCCCGACGAATATCAGGGCTTTGCCTGGGGCATGGGCATCGACCGCATCGCCATGCTGAAATATGGCATGCCGGATCTGCGCCCCTTCTTCGACGCCGATGTGCGCTGGCTCTCCCATTTCGGCTTCCGCCCCTTCGACCTGCCGAGCCTGGCCGGCGGCCTGACGGCCTGAGATCGCTGGGCGTCTCAACCAGACGTGAAAAGCCTTCCCTGGTGGTGCCGGGGAGGGCTTTTTCATGATGTGGCCAGCCCTAGTGCTGCCCCTCACCCGTACCCTCTCCCCGTAAGAACGGGGAGAGGGGTCCGCAAGCGTTGCGGCTTATCTTCACGATTCTGAGTCTCGCCCAACGGCTGGGCGAGACGGACCGGCTCGGACTTCGAGCTCCGCGCCGATGCCCCCCTCGCCCCGTTCTTACGGGGAGAGGGTAAGGGTGAGGGGCAGCGCGACGCTTCAGATCACGATTGTCAGACCGCAATTGTCAGATCGCACACACCTGCGGCTTGCGCCCGATCCAGGGGGCGGCTTCCTCCGCCTGCGCGGCGAGCTGCAGGATCGTCGCCTCGTCGCCATGGCGGCCGACGAACTGGATGCCGACGGGCTTGTTGCCCTCGGCCATGCCCAGCGGCACCGACATCGCCGGCAGGCCGGAGATGTTGAAGGCGAACATGAAGGCGGCGTCCGACCAGCGTGCCAGATAGCGCTCGCGATTGCCGTCCTCCATCGACCAGTAGCCGACGGGGCGCGGCGGCTGGGTCAAAGTGGGCGTGATGAAGACGTCGAAGGGGGCCAGTTCCCTGGCGATGCGCTGGGCCGCCTTGCGCACGGCGCCGATGCTGGCCGAATACTGAGTCGCCGACAGGGTCTTGGCATATTGCAGCATCGACCAGTTGAAGGGCTGGAGATCGGCCTCTTCCGGCGGGCGCCCGGCGAATTGGGCGTGCTGGGTGAATTCGGTCGAGGTCTCCACCGCGATAATGTCGTTGTAGCGCCACCAGGCCTCCTCGAGATCGACCTCGAAGCGATATTCCTCCGTGCCGTGGCCGAGGCTCTCCAGCAGCCTGACGGCGTCCTCGACGGCCGCCTTCACCTCGGGGGCATAGGGCTCGCCGAAGGGGGCGGTGAGCGTATAGCCGATCTTCAACCCCTTGGGACGCTTGGCGAGCAGCGATAGCCAGCTCTCGTCAGGGCGCGGCGCCGTATAGGGATCGCCCGGCAGGTTGCCGGCGACGACGTCGAGAAAGGCGGCGGTGTCGCGCACGCTGCGGCTGTTGCACAGGAAGTAGATGCAGCCGAACCACAGATCCGCATCGAAGGGCCCGTAGCTGACCCGGCCGCGCGAAGGCTTCAGGCCGACCACGCCGCAACAGGAGGCCGGTACGCGGATCGAACCGCCGCCATCGGAGGCATCGGCGATCGGCACGATGCGGGCGGCGACGGCCGCCGCCGAGCCGCCGCTCGAGCCACCGGCGGTAACGGCCGGATTCCAGGGATTGACGGTCGGGCCGTAGAGGCGCGGCTCGGTCGAAATGCACCAGCCATATTCGGGCGTGTTGCTGCGCCCGATCGGTGCCAGGCCGGAGGCGCGCATGCGGCCGCCGATTTCGGAATCGGCAGGGCAGACATAGTTCTGGAGATAAGCGAGCCCCGAAGTCAGCGGCGTGCCCTGCCATTGCGTGCCGAGATTCTTGAGCAGGAACGGCACGCCCGCGAACGGGCCGGAGCCCGGTGCCTCCGCGACCTGCCGCGCGACGTCGAAGGTCGGGATGACAACGCTGTTCAGCTTGGGATCGAGACGGCCGACGAGTTCGATCGCCGTCTCGACCAGTTCCGAAGCCTTGACCTGCTTGGCCCGCACCAGCTCTCCGAGCGCCAAGGCATCGGACTGAGCATAGAGCTTGACGAGATCCTCCGTGACGGCAGCCATTTCCTCACCCATTTCTTCGATCGGCCTGCGATGGCCGCCAGTCTGGAAGGAAATGAAGTGGAATTGGATGCCCCTCCTTCCACGATCTCTTGCCTTGCCCGCTGCGCCTTTGCGGTTCCGGGGCCTGCGTCAAATCGCGAAACGCCGCAGTACTACAGCCGCATTTCCCGGATTGGGAGTGTCAGCCTCCGGCTGACATCTTGAAAGCCAAGCCCTTGCGGCTCGGTAAGATGTCGGCCGGAGGCTGACACTCCGCATATCCTGCACTCCGTCGTGCAAACCAACCGTGATGCTAGCGCAGCGCCTGTGGCCCTAGGGCGCCTTCGACGGTGACGGCGACCTTGGTCAGCGGTGCTGCGATGTCTTCCAGGCCCTTGCCTTCGGCATCGACGCCATAGAACAGGGCCACCACGCCGCCGAAGATCATCACTCCCGAGCCGACGACATAACCCCAGAACAGCGGATCGCGCTCGGTGCCCTCGCCGACCAGATAGCCGAAGATCAGCGGCCCCATCGAACCGACGATCTGGGCGACGGCGAAGAAATAGGAGATCGCCTGGCCGCGCACTTCCAGGGGGAAGATCTCGCTGACGGTGAGATAGGCCGAGGAAGCCCCCGCCGAGGCAAAGAAGAAGGAGACGCACCAGAACAGCGTATGGGTGTTCGCCGTCAGGCTGCCCTGCTTGAACAGATAGGCCGAGACCAGTAGCACCGCCCCCGCCAGCACATAGGTGCCGAAGATCATCTTGCGCCGGCCGACGGTGTCGAACAGCGGCCCGAGCAGCAGAGGCCCGATCAGATTGCCGATGGCGAAGGGGAAGAAATAGAGCGCCGTCTGCGACTCGTTGAGATGATAGAAATTCTTCAGCACCAAGGCGTAGGTGAAGAAAATCGCGTTGTAGAGGAAGGACTGCGTCACCATCATGGTGATGCCGAGGAAGGTGCGCGAGGGATATTCGCGGAAGAACACGTCGATCAGCTTGGCGAAAGGCACCGATTCCTCGGGCTTGATATACATCGCCTTGCTCTCGTCGACCGGCGGCAGCGTCACGCCCTGGGCGCGCACGCTGGCCTCGATGCCCTCGACGATGGTCTCGGCTTCCTTGTCCTGGCCATGGGTGACCATCCAGCGCGGGCTTTCGGGGATGTGCCGGCGCAGGAAGATGATGACGAGACCGAGCACTGGCCCGATGAAGAAGGCGATGCGCCAGCCGACATTCTCGGCAAACAAGGTGTGGTCGAGCAGAAAGAAGCTGCCGACGGCGCCCAGCATGGCGCCGGCCCAATAGGTGCCGTTGACGGCGATGTCGACCCGGCCGCGATATTTGGCCGGGATGAGCTCGTCGATGGCCGAATTGATCGCGGTATATTCTCCGCCGATGCCGAGACCCGCCACGAAGCGCCAGAGATAGAGGAACCAGGGCGTCCAGGCCAAGCCCGCCACGCCGGAGCCGACCAGATAGATCGCCAGGGTGATGATGAACAGTTTCTTGCGGCCCCAGCGGTCGGTCAGCCGCCCGAAAAACAAGGCGCCGACCACCTGGCCGATCAGGTAGATCGTGCCGGCGAAGCCGACTTCGGCGCTGGTCATGCCCAGGCTCTTCTGGAAACCGGAGGCTGAAACGAGCTGGATCTCGATGCCGTCGAGGATCCAGCTGATGCCCAGGCCCACCACGACCATCCAGTGGAAACGAGCCCAGGGCAGTCGGTCCATGCGAGCCGGAATGAGGCTGCGGATGGCTTTGCCGTCGGTCATGTCTACCGGCATGATCATGCTCCTTGCAGCGTGATGTTCGTCCCACACTATTGTTTGTTAATTTTTTGTAACAATTCGACCCTGAATGGCCTCGTGTCAATGCTTCCAATGATACCTCTGAGCAATGACATAACAGACGGATAGGTTGATGACTGCGGAATGGGCCGCTCGCAGATTGCGAGATCTGCCGCCTTCCATCGTCGCCGTATTCCTGGTCTCCAATTTATTTCGCCATATGGTGCAATGACGAATGCGCCCGATGGAAGTTGGTTTGAAAGGCGGTCTCGCGTCAGGCCGAGGGTCACGAAGTGCCGGGCCCTCGCGGCGTCAATTTTTCGTTAACCTCCGCCGCCCATTTTCCGCCGCCAACCGCAGAGCCTGTGTTCTATTCGCGCAAGGCGGTTGCCGGGCGGTTGTACGGGGGGGTATACCGGTTATCCGCTTCGCCCCATCCGGGCCTCCATCCGCGGTTTCCAGATTCACGGTTCAATGGCCAAGCTTTTTCATCATCCTGTCGACCCGCAATCGCGCTTCATCCGCCTCGTGCTCAGCGAAATGGACGTGGCGACCGATCTGGTCGAGGAAAAGCCCTGGGAGCGGCGCGAGGCCTTCCTGCACATGAATCCGGCCGGCGTGCTTCCCGTGATGATCGACGCCACCGGCCTGATCGTGCCCGGCGCCTCGCCGATCTGCGAATATCTCGACGAAGCCTATGGCGATGCCCTCGGCGAGCAGCGCCTGCTGCCGCGCGACGCCAGGGCGCGCGTGGAGACCCGCCGCCTGATCGAATGGTTCAGCATCAAATTCTATGCCGAGGTCAGTGAATATCTGATCACGGAGAAGATCCTGAAGCGTTTCCTGCCGATCGGCGAGGGCGGTTCCTCGCCGGATACGGCCGCGATCCGTGCGGCCAAATCGAATGTGCGCTATCATCTGCGCTATGTCGGATATCTGGTGCGGCGGCGGAACTGGCTGGCGGGAGACAGGCTCTCCTACGCCGATTTCGTGGCCGCGGCGCATCTGTCGATCGTCGACTATCTCGGCGACGTGCCCTGGGACGAGGACCAGGCCGCCAAGGAATGGTATGCGCGCCTCAAGTCGCGTCCCTCTTTCCGCCCGCTCCTGGCCGAGACGCTGCGGGGCACGCCGCCTTCGGCAACCTATGCGGATCTCGATTTCTAGTTTCCGGGACCGCCGGCATCCTTGCCGGCCTCTGCTTCTGCGGCGAGTGCGACGTTTCCAGGAGCCGGCTGGAAGCCGGCGGTCCCGGGCAGGTTCGCCGTGACGCCTCTCAAGACACAACTCCTCCAGCGCGCCGAAGCGGAAGGCTTCGATGTCGTCCGCGTGACCACGCCCGACGCCATCCCTGAAGCGCCTGCGCGCCTGCGCCGCTTCCTGGAGGAGGGCTTCCATGGCGAGATGGGCTGGATGCAGGAGCGCGCCGACCAGCGCGGCACCCCAGCCACGCTCTGGCCGGAGGTGCGCAGCATCATCATGCTCGGCGTCAATTACGGCCCCGACCGGGATCCGATGGCAGGGCTTGCCGATCGGTCCGGCGGCCTGATCTCGGTCTATGCCCAGGGCGACGACTATCACGACGTCATCAAGAAGCGGCTGAAAAGCCTGGGGCGCTGGTGGGGCGAGGTGACGGGCGCGCCGCTCAAGGTCTTCATCGATACCGCACCGGTGATGGAAAAGCCCCTGGCAGCGGCGGCGGGCCTGGGCTGGCAGGGCAAGCACACCAATCTGGTCAGCCGGGATTTCGGTTCCTGGTTGTTTCTGGGCTCGATCTTCAGCGCCACCGAGATCGAGGCCGATGCGCCGGAGCGGGACCGTTGCGGTTCCTGCCGGGCCTGCCTCGATGCCTGTCCGACCGCCGCCTTTCCTGCGCCCTACCGGCTCGATGCCCGGCGCTGCATCTCCTATCTCACCATCGAGAACAAGGGCCCCATCCCGGCCGAGTTCAGGGAGGCGATCGGCAACCGGATCTATGGCTGCGACGATTGCCTGGCGGCCTGCCCGTGGAACAAGTTCGCGGTGACGGCCCGCGAACACAAGCTCAAGGCGCGCGAGGACTTGCGAGCCCCGCGCCTGGCGGACCTGGCGCGCCTGGACGATCCGGCCTTTCGGGCGCTGTTCGCCAAGAACCCGGTGAAGCGCATCGGGCGGGACCGCTTCATCCGCAACGTGCTCATCGCCATCGGCAATTCCGGCGATCCGGGCCTGATCGAGGTGGTCGAGGGGCTCCTCGGCGATGAAGCGGCCCTGGTGCGCGCCATGGCGGTCTGGGCGCTCGCCAGACTCGCCCCGGCCCGCCTGGCAGCCCAGGCCTGGCGACGGGACGACGAAACCGATGCCGATGTGAAGGCCGAATGGTGGGCGGCGGGTCATGCGGCGCCGATGCATCAAGGCGCCTAATATTGACGGTGATATTAAGAACGGACGCAGGGACCGCTTGACGGCGGCGGCGTTCGCCAATAGCGATGCGAACGGGGCAAGCAAGGAGCAGGCCGATGGTCCACAAGGGCGGCGCGCGACGGGACAATTGCAAGCCATCCAGACGTTTCGGTGAGGCCGCCCAGTTTTTCCGCAGCTGGACCGAAAAGCCCCTGCAGATGGGGTCGATCACCCCCTCCAGCCCCTTCCTGTCCAAGGCGATGGCCAATTGCGTCGATCCCGCCTCGGAAGGCCCGGTGGTGGAAATCGGGCCCGGCACAGGTCCGATCACCCAGGCCTTGGTGGAGCGCGGCGTCGCCGAGGACCGCCTGGTCCTGGTCGAATACAGCCCGCAATTTTGCGATCTCCTGTCGCAGCGTTTTCCCAAGGCAACGGTGGTGCAGGGCGATGCCTATGCTCTCGCCAAGACACTGGAGGGTCGGCTTGCCGACAAGGCGGCCGCCGTGGTCTGTGGCCTGCCGCTGCTGACCAAGCCCGAGCGGCAGCGCCTCGACCTCCTGGCCCAGGCCTTCACGCTGATGCAGCCCGACGCCGCTTTCATCCAGTTCACCTATTCGCTGGCCTCGCCGATTCCCACCAAGAACGCCTTCTTCACCTGGCAGGCGTCGCCGAGGATCTGGCGCAACGTGCCGCCCGCCCGCGTCTGGACCTATCGCCAACTCCTGAGGAACTGATTTGAATACGAAAGACCGCCTGATCTGTGGCCTGGATGTCGACAGCGTCGCCAAGGCCGAAGCCCTGGTAACCGAGCTCGGCGACAGCGTGACCTTCTACAAGATCGGCTATCAGCTCGTCTTCAATGGCGGTCTGCCCTTCGCCCAGGACCTGGCGCGTTCGGGAAAGAAGATCTTCCTCGACATGAAGCTGCACGACATCGGCAACACCGTGACCAAGGCGGTCGAGGCCATTGCCGGAATGGGCATGACTTTCCTCACCATCCACGCCTTTCCGCAGACCATGCGGGCTGCCGTGGAAGGTGCCCGCGGCTCGGACCTGAAGATCCTCGCCGTCACTGTCCTGACCTCCTATGACGATGCCGACCTGGCCGAAGCCGGCTATGGCAAGGGTGTCGGTGAACTCGTAGCCCAGCGGGTGACCCAGGCCATGGCGATCGGCGTGCCCGGCCTGGTGATGTCGCCGGAAGAGGTTGCCTCGACCCGCAACCGGGTCGGCGACAGCATGCTGCTGGTGACCCCGGGCGTACGCCCCGCCGGCAGCGACAGCGGCGACCAGAAGCGGGTGATGACGCCCGGCGACGCCATCCGCGCCGGGGCCGACCATCTGGTGGTGGCCCGGCCCATCGTGGCGGCCCCCGATCCCAAGGCGGCGGCCGAGGCGATCCAGGCGGAGATCGCGGCGGCGGTGACTTGAGGCGAACCGAGGTCGATTTCGCTCCGACGCCTGGTCTGTGATAGCAACGACAGAGTCCGCGACAGCCAGAGCCCCGTCATGCCGCAGATCCTGCTCCAGCTCTTTCGTGAAAAAGGTCGCTTGCGCCGTCTGCCTTATTGGCTGGGCGTCGGCTTGGTGGTGGGTTGTTTCGCGCTGGGCATTCTTATCTTCGAAACGATGCAAGTGGGAGCGGGGCTCCGGCGCTCTGGCCTCATGCTCTTTTTCGCCGCTCTGCTGGCTTGGCTCGGCGGCCGACGGCTCTCCGACATCGGTGCCTCGCCATGGGTCGCCAGAGTCGTGATTTTCGTCTCGGGGGCGACGCCCTCCCTGATGTTCTATCTGGTCATGAACGATAGGGTGCCCCTCAACGGCGCCATCCTCGTGACAGGTGCAGTGATTATGTTCGCCTCAGCCTGCCTCATCATCCTCGGTTTCATCCCCGGCAAACGCGGCGCCAATCGCTACGGGCCGGCGCCTGACGAAAGGATGGCGCTGACGCAAGCCGTCGAGACGTTCGAATAGGGGCCGAGCCATTCGTCCGCGACAAGTCATTGAAACTTGACATGTCATTCCCGGCGCCGCCACCGGCGGCGGGAAGGGAATCCAGGGCCAAGGTCTGCGTCGTTCAGCCCCTGGTCCCCTTCTCTCGCTTTGCTCGCTGGGGATGACGGGCGCATTGCCAGATCGGTCAAAGCTCACTGTGGCTGGTATCACGCATGAAAAAGGCGCAGGCCTCGCGGGCTGCGCCTTCTTGCATCTCGCTGAGAAGCCGGCGTTCCCGGATCAGTCCTTGGCGCGTTCGACGTAGGAACCGTCTTCCGTCATGATCACCACGCGGGTGCCGGCGCTGATGTGCGGCGGCACGGTGGTGCGCACGCCGTTGGAGAGTGTGGCGGGCTTGTAGGAGGAGGAAGCGGTCTGACCCTTGGTCACCGGCTCGGTCTCCGTCACTTCCAGCACGACGCGGGCGGGCAGTTCGATCGCCACGGGCACGCCGTTATAGAGGCTGATCTGGCATTCCATGTTCTCGGCCAGATAGACCGACTGGTCGCCGATCACGTCGGCGGGCACCGAGACCTGTTCATAGCTGTCCATGTTCATGAAGGCGTAGCCATGCGTGTCTTCATAGAGATAGGTGTGTGACTTGGTCTCGATGAAGGCGCGCTCCACCTGCTCGGTGGTGCGGTAGCGCTGCACGGTCTTCACGCCGTCCGACAGGCGGCGCATGTCGATCTGCGTGGTGGGCGTGCCCTTGCCCGGGAAGAAACTTTCCGCCTTGAGCACGACATAGAGCTGATTGTCGATCTCGACGACGTTGCCTTTGCGGATCTGGCTGGCGATGACCTTCACGATGATGTCCTGAAACTTTTCAAGTGAGCTAAAGCGTTTTGCGATGCGGTGGAATGTCCCAAATCGCAAGGACGCGTCGAACCAAGGCGCTAGAGGAAAGGTGCGTTTTCACCAAAACGCGCTTTGCTCTAGGAACGATTGTGGGCGCCTCTTACACCGCCCCGCCGCTGAACGAAAGCGTGAAGCGCCGGGAATCGGTGAAACAGCAGCGAATTCCTGCCTCATCGCGCTCTTTCTCGGAATTTCTCGATTGCACGCGACGTCATCACGAGGCCGTGAGCGTGTAACGAACGACGATCCTTCGACGAATATTCCAAGAGTGTTTTGCGATTTGGCAGAGTCACCTCGAATCGCAAAGACGCGTCGAACCAAAGAGCTAGAGCAAATAAGCGTTCAGTCATGAACGCGCTTTGCTCTAGGAAGCGGCCCTCGCTCGGGTCGAATACTGATGAGGCCATTGATGAGGAGATCGACCAGGAGGCCGCGCACCGGCTTGTGGCGGCTGGCTCCGCTGGGATTGGGGTTGGTCCTGCTGCCGCTCGGTAGTGTTGCGCCGGCCGAGGCGGGGCGGCTCACCGTGGTGGAGCTCTTCACCAGCCAGGGCTGCTCGTCCTGCCCGCCGGCCAATGCCAATCTGGCCGCGATCAGCCGGCGCCCCGGCGTGCTGGCCCTGAGCTTCGGTGTCACCTATTGGGACCGGCTTGGCTGGAAGGACGTCTTCGCGCGCCCTGACTACACGCAGCGCCAGGTCGCCTATGAGAAGCCTCTCGGACAGAGCGGTCCCTTCACGCCGCAGATGGTGGTGAATGGCCGGGCGTCCCTGATCGGCAACGAGCTTGCCGAGCTGGATGCGGCGATCGCGGGCGCGGCTGTGTTGCGAGCAGGTCCGAGCCTGGCCGTCTCGGGCGGCCATGTCGTCATCGGCAGCCAGGCCTCGCCTCCGGCCAGCCTCGACATCTGGCTGGTGCGCTATGACCCGAGGCAGGTCGAGGTGCCGGTACGCGCCGGCGAGAATGCTGGCCGCACCCTGGCTCACAAGAATGTCGTGCACGATCTGGTCCGGCTCGGACTTTGGAAGGGCGAGGCACTCGATCTGCCGATCGCGCGGGCGCCCGCCGGCCAGCACACGGCGATCCTGCTGCAGGCGCCGGATGGCGGCGCCATCCAGGCTGCTGCAACCGACTGAGGAACCTCGAACCGTCACAGCTCTTCGACCCGCCGGACGGCTCGTCCGGCTTCCCCTGCGCCGAGGCGCAATCACAGAAAGGAACGGATCATGGATCGTATTGCCAAACTCGCCTCCGCGGGCTTGCTGGGCCTGGGGCTTGCTTTCGCCACCGCCCCCTTGGCGCAGGCCCAGGATGCGATGCCGCAGACGAACACGATGCAATCGCAAACGATGAAACCGAATGCGATGCAGGGCGAGGCCATGAAGGGTGATGCCATGAAGGGCGACACCATGAAGAAGCCGATGAAGAAAATGGCCAAAAAGAAGATGATGAAGAAGCACCACAAGGCCATGAAGGCGATGTGATCCCAGCGCCACCCTCTTCACCCTCCCCTGGAGGGGGAGGGTCGAAGCGAAGCTTCGGGGTGGGGTGGCGTCTGTGCAAAGAATCTAGCGTCTTTATCGTCAGGCACTGCGTAGTTTCTCCCCACCCCGGGCTTTCAGGCCGACCCTCCCCCTCCAGGGGAGGGTGAAGAAGCTGCCGGGTAAGTATGACCATCGATCGATTGTTCGATCGGAAACCGCGCTTTGCCTCCCCTCAGCTCTGGGGCTCCGCCACCAGCCAGCCCTTGTAGCGCACGATCAGGCCGAACAGGGGATGGGCGATCTCGACATGGAAGTTGAAGCGCCCGTCCTCGGCGCTCTCGAAACTGTCGCCGGAGGGGGCGAGGAAACGCGGCAGTCTCAGGCCGAGGAAGCGCCAGTTGCGTACGACGAGCTTGAGCCTGCCGTCTTCGGCGAGGAGGGCCAGCCCGAAGCTGAAAGGTCCGAAGCGCTCGTCGACCAAGCCGGCATTGCGGCCGCGGCCGGCGGTCTGGACCGAACGGAAGCGGCGCCCGGCAAAGTCCCGCGTCCAGACTTCCCGCTTGTTCTGGATTTCGAACGATACGCGCACCGGAATATCCGCACCGGCCTGGGGGAAGCCGACGAGAGCGCCCACCAGCCGCGACAACAACCCCTTGCCGCGCTCGACGCTGGCACGGCCGGTGACCGCATGGCTGGTTTCGTGCCGATGCAACGCCTGGATGGCCGGTGGCAGGCTCGCATAGGCCGAGCCCAGAATGCCCGGGTAAAGCGGCAGGCTCGCCTCGGCCGTGACCTCACGCGTGCCATGGGCGAAGGGCCGGCCGTCAAAGACGTGATCATAGTCGGCCAAGGCGAGCGCTCCCGTTGCGGGACGGGCGCCCGGTTCCGGCCTGATGCCTTCGAGGCGCTGGCGGATCAGGGCTTCGATCGCCATCGCCGGAATATAGGGTCCATCGTCGCCCTCAGCGTTCAGATGCCAGCTGCGGACCAGCCTTTCCCCGCGATGCCCTGCGCCCTCGACCTCGACGATCATGCCACCGCGATGGGCGCCCCAGCGCAGGATGCGGTTCACCCTGTGAAACAGGCCGGCGAGGGGCGCGAGGGAGGGCAGCATTTTCCAGCGCACCAGCAGGCTCAGCCCGATCAGGCAGCGATGCAGGATCTCCGGGCGCGGCCCGGCGCCGACCCAGACCGAGCGCACGCTTGGCCACAGGTCGGAGAGCAGCAGGAGGTCGGGTACCTCCACCAGGGAGAACAGCGTGTTCGGCAGCGGCAACTTTCCAGGCGGGGCGATGGTGAAGCGGCGGGTTTCGGTGAGGGGATGCACCAGCAGGGTCTGGCCCTGCCGCCGGGCCGGCACGGCCTGGCCGGCATAGCCCGCGATGGCCTTGAGCACATTCTCGCCGACGACCGCATGCGGCGAGGGGGCGATACCGGCGCGGATGATGTCGATGCACGAGAAGGCACCGGCGAGATGCCTGACGATTGCTGCGGTCAGGACAGGAAAGCTGCTTACGCCCGACAGGATGGCGACGCCGCGCTGCCGGGCCGCCGCATCGAGGCTGGCGATGCCGCGCACGAAGGCGGCCCCGTCCGAGAAATCGAAATAGTCGGCCCCATGGGCGATCGTGGCCTCGACCAGGCGATAGGGCTGTTTGCCGTAGCCCTGGAAGGGGCCGCTGGCATCGACGACGATGTCGGGCTTCAGGGCCTGCAATTGCGGCTCGAGCGGCCGGTCGCGATCGAACTCAGCCGGAAACAGGCGGGCCCGCACCGGACGGCTGGCGCAGAAGAATTCCGCCTTGGCGAGAGAGCGGCCCGCGATGATGAGGGTGAGGCGGGGTTCGTCGGCCAGCAATTCCGCCAGCCGCCCGCCAAAGATGCCGTAGCCGCCGACGATCAGCACGCGCAGGGAGGATGGGGATGCGGTCACGGGCTACTCCAGCCCCGCATGCGTACAGGGAGCGGCTGGAACCGGCAAGATGGAGCCTCGCACCGGTGCCGGAGCGGATGGCCGCACTTGCGTCTTGCGCCGTCGCCCGCCATAAGCGCTAGCCTGAGCACGATTTTCCGGCGAGACCCGCGGGCGGGCTTTGCCGGAAAATCGTGCACATTTTCGATATCTTTCAGCTTGTTCTTGATCGCGCCCGTGGCTCGATCAAGAACAAGCTGCTCGGACAATATGGAATCCTCTCGCCATGACGAAGTTCGTGGAGCGCGTCTTTTCGGGCGTTCAGCCGACCGGCAACCTGCATCTGGGCAATTATCTCGGCGCGATCCAGCGCTTCGTCGAGATGCAGAAGAGCCATCAATGCATCTATTGCGTGGTGGATCAGCACGCCATCACGCTGTGGCAGGATCCCAAGAGCCTGGCGAGTGCCATCCGCGAGGTCACCGCCGCCTTCCTGGCCGCGGGCATCGACCCGAAGGCCCATATCGTCTTCAACCAGAGCCAGGTGGCCGAGCATGCCGAGCTCGCCTGGGTGTTCAACTGCGTGGCGCGCATGGGCTGGCTCAACCGCATGACCCAGTTCAAGGAGAAGGCCGGCAAGGACAAGGAGGCGGCCTCGGTGGGCCTGTTCGCCTATCCCACGCTGATGGCCGCCGACATCCTGGTCTATCGCGCCACCCATGTGCCGGTCGGCGAGGACCAGAAGCAGCATCTGGAACTCGCCCGCGACATCGCGGCGAAGTTCAACAATGATTTCGGCGATTCCATTGCTGCCAACGGTTTCAATGGCGGCTTCTTCCCGCTGCCCGAACCCCTGATCCAGGGCGCGGCCACCCGCGTGATGAGCCTGCGCGACGGTTCCAAGAAGATGTCGAAATCGGATCCCTCCGACCTGTCGCGCATCAACATGACCGACGATGCCGATACGATCGCCGCCAAGATCCGCAAGGCCCGCACCGATCCCGAGCCGCTGCCTGGTGAGGAGGAGGGGCTGAAGGGACGCCCCGAGGCCGACAACCTGGTCTCGATCTTCGCGGCCCTGTCGGGGCGGACGGTGGCGGAGGTTCTCGCCGAGTTCGGCGGCGGCCAGTTCTCCACCTTCAAGACGGCGCTCGCCGATCTCACCGTCGCCAAGATCTCGCCGATCACCGCCGAGATGAAGCGCCTGATGGCCGATCCCGGCCATATCGACGCAGTGCTGGCCGAGGGCTCGGACCGGGCCCGGGCGATCGCCGCCCCGATCATGGCCTCGGTGAAGGATATCGTCGGCTTCATCCGGGCGAAGTGAGGCGGCGTCAGGGAAGGACCGAACCTCGTTCGGAAATAACTCAGGCGCTTGCTTTGTCATGCCCGGGCTTGACCCGGGCATCCAGGGGGCCCGTCTTTGATGTAGGGCGGGAAGAGCTGGATTGCCGGGTCAGCCCGGCAATGACAAAGGTCGGGCGGGGTGAACCTCAATGTGCTGTGGGAAGGAACCGACATGCTGAAGATCTGGGGCCGCACCAATTCCTCCAATGTGAAGAAGGTGCTGTGGTGCGTCGAGGAACTCGGGCTCACCTATGAGCGCATCGATGCGGGCGGTGCTTTCGGGGTGGTCAACGACCCTGCCTACCGCGCTCTCAATCCCAACGGGTTGGTGCCTTGTATCGAGGATGACGGCTTCGTGCTGTGGGAATCCAATGCCATCGTGCGGTATCTGGCCGAAGGCGATGCCGAGCGCCGGCTGGTGCCGGCAACGCGCCAGGCCAAGGCTTCGGCCGAACGCTGGATGGACTGGACGACCTCCACCATCGCCGGTCCCTTCCGTGATGTGTTCTGGAACGTCGTGCGTCGTACCGCCCAGGACCGGGTGGAGACCGAGCTCTCCCGGGGCCTCGACAGCTGCAGCAGGCTGCTGGCCATCGCCGACAAGGCGCTGGCCGGCCAGCCCTATCTGTCGGGCGACAAATTCGGCATCGGCGACATACCGCTCGGCTGCCTCGCCTATGGCTGGTTCAATATGCCGATCGAGCGGCCGGACCTGCCCCATCTGGCCGCCTGGTACGAGCGCCTGACCGAGCGCCCGGCCTATCGCAAGGCTGTGATGATCCCGCTGACCTGACGAGCGGGAACCTCCGGGCCGACATCCGCGTTACCGAGCCGACCATGGTTGTCATGGTCGCTCGGGGAATGTGTGCATGCTGTCTGGTGTGATCTCGCTGCTGATCGGTATCGTCGTCATCGGTCTCGTCTGCTGGCTGTTGATGTATGTGATCGACCGCCTGCCCATGGACGGACGCTTCAAGCAGATCCTGCGTATTCTGATCATCCTCATCGCGGTGCTCGCCATCCTGCAACGCGTCGTGGTGCTGATGGAGCCCGTGCCGACATTGTAAGGAACGGCTCCGCCTTGAAGGCGGCTTGCCTGCGCGACGCATCGTGACAGGCACACATCCGACATGTTCGGGAAAACCCTGAAAAAGCTGCGGGATGGCTTGCCTTTCGCCCGAGCAAATTGCATGGTCTTCGCCCTTTTTCCACCGTTTGCGGCAGCTCGGTCCGCTTGCGGGTCGCTATGCCAGGACGCACTCCATGAAGGTTACGCTCGAACGGACTGCCCTTCTCAAATCGCTGGGCCACGTCCACCGCGTCGTCGAGCGGCGCAACACCATTCCGATCCTGTCCAACGTGCTGATCGAGGCTCAGGGCGCCAGCCTGCTCCTGAAAGCGACCGACCTCGATCTGGAGGTGGTGGAGTCCTCTCCTGCCGACGTCACCATGGACGGCGCCACCACGGTGCCGGCACATACCCTCTACGACATCGTCCGCAAGCTGCCCGACGGGGCTCAGGTCTCGCTGGAAGGCGGCGGCGAGGCGACCCAGCTGATCGTGCGTTCCGGCCGCTCGCGCTTCACCTTGCAGACGCTGCCGCCTTCCGATTTTCCGGACCTGGCGGCGGGCGAGTTTCCGCATAATTTCCAGCTCAAGGCCGCCGATCTGCGCAAGCTGATCGAGAAGACCCAGTTCGCGATCTCCACCGAGGAGACGCGCTATTATCTCAACGGCATCTATCTGCACACGCTGGATGTCGAGGGCGAGACCCGCATCCGCGCCGTGGCGACCGACGGCCATCGCCTCGCCCGCGTCGAACTGCCGGCGCCCGAGGGTTCCAACGGCATGCCCGGCGTGATCCTGCCGCGCAAGGCGGTGGGCGAGATCCAGAAGCTGATGGAGGATGCCGAGGCCATCGTCTCGGTCGAGCTGTCCCAGGCCAAGGTCCGCTTCACCATCGGCCCGGTGGTGCTGACCTCCAAGCTGATCGACGGCACCTTCCCCGATTACGCCCGCGTCATTCCGACCGGCAACGACAAGGCGCTGATCGTCGAGCGCGCCGACTTCACCGCCGCCGTCGACCGCGTCTCGACCATCTCCTCCGAGCGCGGCCGCGCCGTGAAGCTGTCGCTGGCCGACAGGCGCCTCGTCCTCACCGTCACCAATCCCGATTCCGGCACGGCGACCGAGGAGATCGAGGTCGATTATGATTCCACGCCGCTCGATATCGGCTTCAACTCGCGCTATCTCCTCGACATCGCCGCGCAGCTCGACGGCGATACCGCCTTGTTGAAATTCGCCGATCCGGGCTCGCCGACCCTGGTGCAGGACCGCGAAGGTGCGGCCGCGCTCTACGTCCTGATGCCGATGCGGGTGTAAGCTCGGAGCGCGGACATCTTGTCCGCATCCTGGAAACGATGCGTTCGATTGAGAGGAAGAGCGGACATCGCGACATGTCTGCATGTCGCTGTGATGTCCGCGCTCCAAAAATGATCTCGCCCCGCATCACCCGCCTGATCCTCACCTCGTTCCGGTCCTATCCGCGGCTCGATCTCGCCGTGGATGCCGGCATGGTGGTGCTGACCGGGCAGAACGGCGCCGGCAAGACCAATGTGCTCGAGGCCATCTCGCTGTTCACCCAGGGCAAGGGCCTGCGCCGGGCGGATCTGGAGGATATGGCCAGCGAGGACGGGCCCGGCAGCTTCGCCGTCGCCGCCGAAGTCGAGGGGGCGCTTGGCCTCGCGCATCTCGGCACCGGGCTGGAAGGCCCCGACAGCGGGCCGCGCAAATATCGTGTCGACCGCCAGCCGGTTTCCTCGGCCACGAGCTTTGCCGACCATCTGCGCCTCGTCTGGCTGACGCCCTCGATGGACGGGCTGTTCTCCGGCTCGGCCGGCGAGCGGCGCCGCTTTCTCGACCGGCTGGTGCTGGCCGTCGATGCCGGCCATGGCACCCGGGTCAATGCGCTCGAACGCGCGCTACGCTCGCGCAACCGGCTGCTGGAGGATCCGCGCGCCGACCAGCGCTGGCTCGATGCTGCCGAGCATGAGGTCGCCGATCTCGCCATCGCGGTGGCGGCGTCGCGCGCCGATACGGTGCGTCGTCTCGCCGGCCTGATCGAGGAGGAGATTGATCCCGCCTCTCCCTTCCCTCATGCGCGCATCGCCCTCGACGGCGCCATCGAGAATGCCGTGCTGGACGAACCGGCGCTGGCCGTGGAGGAGCGCTATCGCCAGACCCTGCGTGAAGGCCGCGCCCGGGACAGGGCGGCCGGCCGCACGCTCGACGGGCCGCATCTGACCGATCTCCTCGTGGTGCACGGCCCCAAGGGCATCGCGGCCGAGCGCGCCTCCACCGGCGAGCAGAAAGCCCTGCTGCTCGGCCTGGTGCTGGCGCATGCAAGGCTGGTCGCCCGTCTCGCCGGCATGACGCCGATCGTCCTGCTCGACGAGGTCGCCGCCCATCTCGACCCGATGCGGCGGGCGGCCCTCTATGATCGGCTCGAAAGTTTCGGTGCCCAGGTCTGGCTGACCGGCGCCGATCCCTCCGCCTTCGAGGCGATCGCCGGCAGGGCCGCGGTCTATCGCGTCACGCCGGGCCGGGTCGAGGGCTGAGGTTTCGGGCGAGGGGGATCAGAGGGGAAATCCGGCTGGTGGGGTAGCCCCTCACCTCCATCCTCTCCCCGTAAGAACGGGGCGAGGGGGCGCAATCGTTGCGATTGGTCGTCGGAGCTTTCATCTCGCCCTACCGTTGAGCGAGATGAAAGATTTCCGACATAAAACTTGAGGTCAAAGTCTCCTCGCCCCGTTCTTACGGGGAGAGGTAAGGTGAGGGGCAGCACTACCTCGGAAAACTCAGGTGCATCCGTGATCCCCAAGCTCAATGCTTCAGCAGCACGTCGAAGCGGGGATTGATTTCGTCGAAGATCGGCAGCGAGGCGGCGCCGAGCACCACGGTATGATGCCCCACCGAGCCGGCCATCAGGCGGGGCAGGCTGCGGCCGCTGCGCGAGCCCACCGACATCGGCAGCGGCATGGCCTTTTCGATCAGGCTGGCCAGCACGCCGGCCGGCGCCAGCCCGCCGAGCAGGATGGTCTCCGGGTCCAGGGTCGATTCCAGGATGTTGACGGCGCCGGCAAGATAGGGTGCGGCCTCCGTCACCCAGCGCTCGACGGGGGCGGATAGCGCGCCGTCCAGTTCGGAAAGAGCAGGGGCGCCGGGCTGATCGGCGAGGAATTCCTGAGCCGCGCTCAAAGAGAGATAACGTTCCAGGCAGCCGCGATTGCCGCAGGGGCAGGGCTTGCCGTTCGGCGCCACGATCATGTGGCCGATCTCGCCGGCATTGAGCGAGGCCCCGCGCCAGGGCTGCCCGCCGAGGAAGACGCCGGCGCCGAGCCCCTCGTCCAGGAACAGGAAGACGAAGCTGTCGATCGCGCGGGCGACGCCATGCAGGCGTTCGCCGATCGCCGCCGCCATGGCGTCGTTTTCGATCTGCACGGGCTGTTCGAGGGCTTCGGCGATATGCTGCCTGGCATCGGGATCGTCCCATCCGGGCAGGGTTGTCGGACCGGCGGTGGTGATGGCGCCGACCCCGAAGCGCACCGGCAGGGCGACCCCGGCGCCGAGCAGGCGCGAGGCGGGAACGCCGGCTTCCTCGATCAGTTCGTCGGCGAGCTGCCGCAAGGCGGGCGCCGCACTGCGGGGCGAGGGGCGCTGGGCGGGGATCTCCCGGATCGCAACCGGCTTGCCGGTGAGGTCGACCAGGGCCGCGATGATGGCGCTGTGGTCGACATGGAAGCCGAGCGACCAGGCCCCCTCGGGATTGATGGCATAGGGAATGGAGGGCTGGCCCCGCCCTTCGCGCTTGGGCTCGCCAGCCAGGACAAAGCCGGCCTGCTCCAACTCCTCGACGATGTTGGAGATCGTCTGGTTGGTCAGGGCGGTTTCGCGGGCGATCTCGGCCCGCGAGACCGGCCCGAGCCGGCGTATGGTGTCGAGCACGACGCGCCGGTTATGGGAGCGGGTGAATTCGAGATTGGTCCCCGCAACGCTCCGGCTCGGTTGGGGTGTCCTGTCCGCCTCGCGTCTCGCCATGCCCGCCCACTCCCTAGATCAAAACGCGTTCGGATGGGAACGCAATTTTTGCTCTAACTCTTTGGTTCGACGCGCCTTTGCGATTCCAGCGGATCCGTCAAATCGCAAAACGCTTTCCGATTTCACTCGCGACTATGGCAGCATGTTTACATTCAAACAAATTGAGTTAATAATTTTTCCGGGTCGCAGAAAAGGATCGGGAGCCATCGAGAACTCTCCGCGCCCCTGAACCATGCAAGGCGGCTAAGGGCTGCCGATCGAATTGCAAGCGGGAGATGATTGCAATGTCTGGAATTCACAAATCGGTGCTGGCCGGGCTGGCGATGACGGCCCTGGCGGGATTGTCGCCGGCAGCGGCTGAGACTCTCAATGCCCTGTTCATGGCGCAGGCCGCCTATAGCGACGCCGACGTCAAGGCGATGACGGCGGCCTTCGAGAAGGAAAATCCCGGCGTTACCGTCAATGCCGAATTCGTGCCCTATGAAGCCCTCTACGACAAGATCGTGGCTTCCAAGGCCGCCGGTGGTGCCGGCTATGACGTGGTGCTCTACGACGTGATCTGGCCGGCCGCTTTCGCGCAGAACGGTGTCCTGGTCGATGTCACCGACCGGTTGAAGGATCTCGATCGCTCCAAGGTGTTCGATGGGGCCTGGGCCACGGTGAACTATGACGGCAAGACCTATGGCATGCCGTGGATCCTCGACACCAAATATCTGTTCTACAACACCGAGATCCTGCAGAAGGCCGGCATCACCGAGCCGCCCAAGACCTGGGATGAACTGGCCAAGGACGCCAAGATCATCAAGGACAAGGGCCTGGTGCAATATCCCATCGTCTGGAGCTGGTCGCAGGCCGAGGCGGTGATCTGCGATTACGTGACCCTGACCGCGGCCTATGGCGGCAAGTTCTTCGACGGGGACAAGCCGGTCTTCGACAAGGGCGGTTCGCTCGATGCCGTAACCTATATGGCCGACAGCCTCAAGAACGGCCTCTCCAACCCCAATTCCAAGGAATATCTGGAAGAGGACGTGCGGAAAGTGTTCTCGGCGGGGGATGCGGCCTTCGCGCTCAACTGGACCTATATGTATGCCAAGGCCAATGATCCGGCCGAAAGCAAGGTGGTCGGCAAGGTCGGGGTGGTGCCGGCGCCCGGCGTCGAAGGCAAGAGCACGGCTTCGGGCGTGAACGGCTCGATGGCGCTCGGCATCACGGCCGGCTCGACCAAGCAGGATCTTGCCTGGAAATATATCGCCTATCTCACCTCCAAGCCGGTGCAGGACCAGTATGCCAAGCTCAGCCTGCCGATCTGGAAGGCATCCTACACTGATCCCGCCGTCACCAAGGGCCAGGAGAGCCTGGTCAAGGCCGCCGACGTCTCCATCGGCCTGATGACGCCGCGACCGACGGTCGCCTCCTACCAGGAACTCTCGACCATCCTGCAGGCGCAGATCCAGAACGCACTCGCCGGCAAGGCTTCGCCCGCCGACGCGCTGGCGGCCGCGGTCAAGGATGCCGCGCGCATCCGGTGAGAGCTGGTGGGCCGGTCTTCAGACCGGCCTTCGCAGATTTGGGGGTTGAGCGAGATGATAGGCGCGTTTGAAGGTGGGACGTCTGTGCCTCCTCGCCCCGTTCTTACGGGGAGAGGATAGAGGTGAGGGGCTACACAAGCCTTTCCTTTTGCCTCCTGCGCTGCCCCTCATCCTTACCTCTAGTCAACTCAAGCGAGTTGACGACACCCCGTAAGAACGGGGCGAAGGGGCGGCTGATGTCGCGTTCTCCGTTCCTTCGCTACCAATTGTTCCACTGGAAGGAATCTGCCTGATGATGAGCGGCCGCGTCGGCATGCCCTCACCATGGCTTCTGCTCGGCCCGATGCTGGTCATCGTGTTTGCGGCAGTCGGCTATCCCATCCTGATGACCCTGTGGCTGGCCTTCACCGATACCCGCCTGATGGCGGGACCGGGAGCGGCGCATTTCATCGGGCTGGAAAACTTCGCCTTTGCCTTCAGCGATTCCGAATTCCTCGCCGCGGCAGGGCGGACGATCTATTTCACCGTCGTCTCGATCAGTGCCGAGGCGCTGCTCGGCATCGCGGTCGCCCTGCTGCTCAACGAGAAGTTCCGTGGCCGCACCTTCTGCCGGGCCCTGCTGGTGCTGCCCTGGGCCGTGCCCACCATCGTCAACGCCTTGATGTGGCGCCTGATCTACCAGCCCGATTTCGGCGTGCTCAATGCGGTGTTGACCCAGAGCGGGCTGATGGAAAGCTATCGCAGCTGGCTCGGCAGCGAAGGCAGCGCCATGAATGCGGTGATCGTCGCCGATGTCTGGAAGAACTATCCGCTGGTGGCGCTGATCGTGCTGGCCGCCCTGCAGTCGGCGCCCTTGGAACTCTACGGCGCCGCCACGCTCGACGGCGCCAATGCCTGGCAGCGCTTCAAGGCCGTCACCTGGCCGGTGATCGCGCCGCCCTTGCTGGTGGCGCTGGTGCTGCGCTCGATCGAGGCGCTGAAAGTCTTCGACATTTTCTATGTGATGACCCGGGGCGGGCCGGCGAGCTCGACCAAGACCATGAGCTTCTTCGTCTATGAGGAATCCTTCCGCTTCATGCGGGTGGGATCAGGCGCCTCCTACGCCCTCATCGTGGTGCTGATCTGCATGGTCTTCGTCGGCTTCTATGTCCGGCTGATGCGTCGGCAGGAGGCCTGATCATGCAAAGGAGCTCCATCGCAACTTTCCTCCTGTATTGCGGCGTCGCCCTGTTCCTGGTGGTGACGCTGGCGCCGGTGGCCTGGCTCGGCGTGATGAGCATCTCGCTGCCATCCGACCTCACCACCAAGCCCCTGTCGCTCATCCCGCACCAGGTCGACTTCAGCCGCTATGCCCGCCTGCTCACCTTCGAGGCCAACAGCCCGGGCGAGGCCTTCCTGATGGCGCTGCGCAACAGCCTGTTGAGCTCGCTCGGTGCGACGGCCCTGTCGCTGCTGGTGGCGGTGCCGGCGGGCTGGGCCTTTTCGCGCTACCGCAATCGCGGCGTCTCGGTGGTGCTCTACTCCATCCTCGCCACCTATATGACACCCGCCGTGGCGCTGATCCTGCCGCTCTATTTCCTGCTCTCGATGCTCGGGCTGCTCAACAATGTCCTGGGCCTGATCATCGTCTATTGCTCCATCCTGACGCCCTTCACCGCCTGGTTCATCAAATCCTCTTTCGACGCGGTGCCCGGCGAACTCGAAAGCGCGGCGGCGATCGACGGCGCCTCGACGCTGCAGACCCTGTGGTGGGTGACGCTGCCCTATGCCCGGGCCGGCGTCGCCACCGCGGCCCTGTTCGCCATCCTGCTGGCCTGGGACGAGTTCTTCTACGCCTTGCTCTTCACATCCAACCAGAACGCCAAGACCCTCACCGTCACCATCGCCGATTTCGCTGCCGGCCGCGCCACGGATTTCGGCCTGGTCTCGGCCGCGGGCCTGCTGACGGCGCTGCCGCCGGTCCTGATCGCCTTCATCCTGCAAAAATCACTGGTTGCCGGGCTCACCGCCGGCAGCGTCAAAGGTTGATATCATGAGCACAATCGTGCCGGGCACGGGCCTGGCGATGATCGAGGCCGAAATGGCCCGCCAACACGCCGATGCGCTGGCCTCCTTCCACGGCGCCGGGCCGATGGCGGCGCGGCTGGCGGACAGCATCCGCCGCACCGGGCGGCTGACGCTCGCCGCCATGGGTGGTTCGCACTGGGTCAACCGCGCGGCGGCCGTGCTCTATCGCCGGCTCGGCATCGAGGTCGAGACCGAGGTGGTCTCCGAACTCCTGATCACGCCGCAGCCCGACCGCGAGCGCACTGTGCTGCTGGTGTCCCAATCCGGCAATTCGGGCGAGATCGTCGCCTTTCTCGAGCGGCCCGCCGGCCGGCAGGAGCGCTTCGGCCTCACCCTCGACGCCGATAGCGCGCTCGGTCGCTGCGTGCCCGCCCTCGTCGGTGTCGGCGGCTCGGAAAAGGCCTTCGCCGCCACGCGCAGTCTCCTCGTCAGCCATGCGCTGCATCTGGCGGTGCTTGCGGCGCTGGGCCTGCCGCCGGAACGGGCGCTCGCCATGCTCGATGCCCCCGTCCGGCCCGACATCGGGGGGGCGCTATCAGCTCTCGCCGCCTGTACCTCCCTGATCCTCAGCGGCCGGGCGGAGCTGCAGGGCGTGGCCGAATCCGGGGCGCTCTGCGTGATGGAACTCGCCCGCCTGCCGGCCCTGGCTCTGGAGGGCGGCCAGCTGCGGCATGGCCCGATGGAGATGCTGTCGCCGGCGAGCGGTATCGTGCTGCTGCGCGCCGCCGGCCCTTCGGCCAGCCTCGCCCCCGGGCTTGCGGCGGCCTGCCGCGCGGCCGGATCGCCGGTGGTGGTGTTCGATCTCTCCGGCGAGGCCGACATCGCCGATGCCGTCACCGTCCGCCTGCCGCGCGAGGAGGGCATGGCGGCCATTTTCGCCGTGCTGCCGGCGCTGCAGGCCTTCCTGGTGACCTTCGCGGCCGGCCGGGTCGATCATGTCGGCGAGCCCCTGCGCTCGACCAAGGTGACGACGGAGCTATGAGGGAACCGCTGTTTCTGATCGGCAACGTCAATGTCGATCTCGTAATGGGCCCGCAGGCGCCCTGGCCGCAACCGGGCACGGAAGTGATCGTGCCCGAAAGCGAATTTCGGGTCGGTGGCGCCGCCGGCAACACGGCGCTGGCGCTCGATGCCCTCGGCATCGACTATCGGCTGATCACCAGCCGCGGCAACGACATGCTCGGCCGCTGGCTGGCCGAGCCGTTCGGGGCGCGGGCCGAGGGCTGGACGGTGGCCGAGGGGGCGACCACGGTTTCGGTCGGCATCGGACATCCCGACGGGGACCGCACCTTTTTTACCACCACCGGCCATCTGCATGCCTTCGGGCTCAAGGACGTGCTGGCGCAGCTCGACGAGGCAGGGCAGGGCTGCGTGGCCCTGCTGGCCGGTCCTTTCGTGATACCGGCCCTGCTTGCGGATTATGACGAGCTGATCGCCATCCTGCGCCGCCGGAACTATCGGGTGGCCCTCGATACGGGCTGGCCGGATGGCGGCTGGACGGATGGGGTGCGCGCGCGGGTGAACGCCTGGATCGGCCATTGCGAGCATGTCCTGATCAACGACATCGAGGCCAAGGGGCTCACGGGCGCCGATACGGTTGAATCAGCCGCCGGGAAGATCCTCCCGCTGATGCTCGCCGGTGCCAGCCTGGTGATCAAATGCGGCCCCAGGGGCGCCCTGGCCTGGCGCGGAAACGAGCATGTCGCCGTCGCGGCGCCGAAGGTCGACGTCGTCGACACCATCGGGGCCGGCGACACCTTCTCGGCCGGCTATTTCGCCAGCCTGGTCGAGAGCGAGGATCTGGAAAAGGCAGTGGCGAATGGCGTTGCGGTCGCCTCTCTGGCGGTCTCGACGCGGCCGCGGCGTTATCGGTGAGGACAGTGTTGCCACCCCTCATCCCCCTGCCGGGACCTTCTCCCGCACGGGGAGAAGGGGTTTTAGTGGGTTAGATCGAGCTTAACTGCCCGGTGCCGAGTACCGCATCCCAAGTCCAATAAGTCCCCTTCTCCCCTTGCGGGAGAAGGTGGAGGCAGCCGGATGAGGGGTGTTATCGCGCGCCCTCAGACATACCCCCGGCGCTTCACCTCGGCCCAGCTGTCGTCGAGCGTCTTCTTGGCGGCGGCGATCAGGGCGTCGACTTCCTCATGGCTGATCACCAGCGGCGGGGCGATGATCAGCGTGTCGCGGGTGGCGCGCATGACGAGGCCGTGCTGGAAGGAGAAGTCGCGGGCGATCAGGCCGACCGTGCCCGTCTCCACCGGCCAGGAAGCGCGGGTCTTCTTGTTCGGCGTCAGTTCCAGGGCGCCGATCAGGCCGACCATGCGGGCTTCGCCCACCATGGGATGGTCGCCCAGCGCCAGCCACTGCTTCTGCATATAGGGGCCGATATCGCTCTTCACGCGCTCGACGATCTTCTCTTCGCGCAGGATCTTGATGTTGGCGATCGCCGCCGCCGCGCAGGCCGGATGGCCCGAATAGGTGTAGCCGTGGTTGAAGTCGCCGGCATTGGCGATCACTTCGGCCACCTTTTCCGTCACCATCACGCCGCCGATCGGCAGGTAGCCGGAGGAGATGCCCTTGGCCATGGCCATGATGTCGGGCTGGACGCCGAAATATTCGCAGCCGAACCATTCGCCGGTGCGCCCGAAGCCGCAGATCACCTCGTCCGAGACCAGCAGGATGTCGCGCTCGCGGCAGATGCGCTGGATTTCCGGCCAATAGGTGGCGGGCGGGATCACCACGGCGCCGGCGCCCTGGATCGGCTCGGCGATGAAGGCGGCGATGGTGTCGGCGCCGAGCTCGTCGATGGTGCGCTCGAGTTCACGCGCCGCCCACAGGCCGAATTCCTCCGGGCTGCGGTCGCCGCCCTCGGCATACCAATAGGGCTGGGCGATATGGACGATGCCGGGGATCGGCAGGCCGCCCTGGGCGTGCATCGGCGTCATGCCGCCGAGCGAGGCGCCGCCGATGGTCGAGCCGTGATAGCCGTTCTTGCGGGCGATGATGGTCGATTTGCCGGGCTTGTCCTGGGCGGCCCAGTAATGGCGCACCATGCGGATGATGGTGTCGTTGGATTCCGAGCCCGAACCGGTGAAGAACACCCGGCTGAACTGCGGCGGCGTCACTTCGGCCAGCAGGCGAGACAGCTCGATCGCCGGCAGATGGGTGGTCTTGAAGAAGGTGTTGTAGAAGGGCAGCTCGCGCATCTGCTGCGCCACGACGTCGACGATTTCCTCACGACCATAGCCGATATTGACGTTCCACAGACCCGACATGCCGTCGATGATCTGGTTGCCATCCGAATCCCACAGGTGCACGCCCTTGGCCTTGACGATGACGCGCGCGCCCTCGGCGTTCAGGCCCTTGGTGTCGGTGAAGGGATGCAAATGATGCGCGGCATCGATCGCACGCAGTTCCGCTGTGGTGAGATTGGTCTGGTGCAAGGTCATGATGCGTGCTTTCCCGAAAAATGTGATCCCAATTTTGTGATCACAAATTACGGAAGTCAAGGGGGAAGCGTTGTTATAGGGATTGCGGAGGCGGACGGGACGTCCATAGGCGCTAGGATAAGGACTGGGGCGAGATGATCGACCTGGAGATGAGGCTTAGCGTTTGTGCCCCCTCGCCCCGTTTACGGGGAGAGGGTAAGGGTGAGGGGCTAAGCACTGGTTGGTTTTGTGGGTTCCGCGCTGCCCCTCATCCGTACCTTCTCCCCGTAAGAACGGGGCGAAGGGATGGCCGGTGTCGCGCCAGTTGCCTTGACCTGGTGTCTATGGACGTTTCGTCCGCTCTATCGTCCCACCAACGCGTCCCCAAATAACCGATCGAAAAGCCTCTACGCCCCTGCCAGGACGATCTCCGCCTCATGGTCTACCGGGAAATTGACCGAGCGGGCGATGAAGCACATCTCATGCGCCTTCTCGTGCAGATCATGCGCCTTCTGCAGGTCTGAGCCCGCTGCGACCACGATGTGCGGACGCAGGGTGACCTTCTCGAACTGGCCGGCACCGCCGGCCACTTCGACCATCACGCCCTCGGCCTCGTCCTCATAGGAGAGCACGTTCACGCCCATCTGCGAGCACAGGCCGAGATACCAGAGCTTGTGGCAGGCCGAGAGCGAGGCGACCAAGAGGTCCTCGGGGTTCCAGCGGGTGGCATCGCCGCGAAAGCTCGGATCGGACGACCCCTCGATGACAGGCTTGCCTTCGGCCAGGATCTGGTGGGCACGGCTATAGCCGCGATAGGTCGAGGTCCCCTCGCCCTCATTGCCGGTCCACACGATTGTGACCTTGTAGCGATGTTCGCGCCCAGCCATGCCTTCCTCCTCGTGTCGTTGCGTGGCGGGAGGATGCCCTGTTGACGGGCTGTGTCGCAAGGACGGGGAGCGGAATGTCAATCGCCTGCACCGGCAGGCCGCAGCGAACCGGCCAGGAAGTCGACCACGGCGCGCACCGCGGGCAATTGCCCGCGCCGGTGGGTCGTCAGCACCGTGGTGGTCACCTCGCCCGCCTGCCATTGCGGCAGTACGGGCACGACCAGGCCGCCGGCGACGGCTGCCGCGCTGATCGAGCGGGGCAGGGCCGTGATGCCGAGGCCGGTCTTGGCCGCTGCCAGCAGGGCGGTTGATTCGTCAGCGAAAAAACGAGCGCGCGGAATGACCTCGACCACGCGCTCGCCCGCCGTCAGCTTCCATGTCGGTGTCCTGGGCTGGGTGAGGAGGCCGTCATGGCCGGCAAGGTCTTCCGGCGCGGCCGGCATTCCCGCGGCGGCGAGATAGCCGGGCGCGGCGACCAGGCCGATCGTCTCGCGATGAATGGGGCGGGCCATCAGATCGGAATCGGCGAGCGGCCCGAAATGGCTCCGGAGCGCGATGTCGAAGCCTTCCTGGATGAGGTCGACGAAACGGTCGGTGACGTGGAGTTGGATCTGCAGCTTGGGTAGCGCCGCGGCAAGCCTGGGCAGCTGGCCGGCGAGGTGGAATTGTGCGGTGGGTACCGAGGCGGTGATGCGGACGATGCCGCTCGGCTCGGCCCGCCGGGCCAGCACGGCGCTTTCGGCCGCCTCGACCTCGATCATCGCCGCCCGCGCATGTTCGAACACCTCGCGGCCGGCGTCCGTCAGCACGAAGCTGCGGGAGGTACGGTTCAGGAGGCGGGCGCCGAGCCGCGCCTCCAACTCGGCCACGCGCTTGCTCACCGTCGATTTGGGGATGCCGAGCTGCCGGGCCGCAGCGGCAAAGCCGGCATGCTCGACAGCCTGGGCAAAGAGGATGAAGTCATTGAGGTTCGACATTCAAAGTCTCCAAATATGGACTTTAGATCCATAAATGGCAGTCTACAGCTCCAAAGTCCATGCCGGCATATTGTCATCATCAACCCACCAGGAGATATGACAATGGAACCGATCCTTTTCGCCGGCCATCCCGCCGGCAGTTCCCTCGGCCTCGTCGCCGCCTTCGAATGGCTCGGCAAGCCCTATCGCCTCACTCGTGTTCACATGCCCGACGACATGCTCACCGAGGCCTATGCCAGGGTGAACGGCCGCCAGGAAACGCCGGTGCTGATCCGAGAGGACGGCAGCGTGCTGACCGAGACGATGGCGATCGCCCGCTGGCTCGAACTGCGCGACGACGAGCGCCGCATCAGCTTCGAGCCCGGCAGTGCCGAGGCACATCGCATGCACCAGTTCATCGGCTTCCTGAACACCGGCTTCACCGGTGCCTTCACCCCGCTCTGGGTCGCTTTGGAAATGCAGGATGGCCGCGAGGACTACAAGCAGGCGTTGCGCCGTTTCGGCCGCGACCTTGTCGCCCGCCGCCATCATCAGCTCGAGGCGATGATCGGCTCCTCGCCCTACCTCGTCGGCGACAGGCCGAGCCTTGCCGATGCGGTCTTCGTCGGCGTCGCCCGTTGGGCCGAGTTCCACCAGGCGCTCGACCTCACGCCCTTCCCGAAGATCCAGGCGCTCAAGGCCAGGCTCGAGGCCGATCCGGCGGTGCGCTTCGCCCATGCCATCGAGGACGGCGTCCTTGCCAGCGGCAGCGGTGCCCTGCACGGCCTGTTGCCGCTGGAGGAGGTGTTGGACGGGGTAGCAGCGCCACTGGCGGCATAATCTTCCTGGGACCGCCGGCTTCCAGCCGGCTCTTAGACCAGTCGGCTCCTGGAAACATCGCGCCGACCGGAAGGAAGAGCCGGCTGGAAGCCGGCGGTCCCAGGGAACACTTCACATCGCGCGGGTGCCGTTCTTGTGGTAGCGGGCGAGCACGGCACGCAGGCGCGCTTCGGCGTCCGCATGGGGCGGCAGGCCGAAGCGCAGCCAGCGCGGATTGGCGGAGAAACGGCGCACCCAGATGCCGGCCTGGCCGAGTTGGCGGAACAGGGCCGGAGCATGCGCGGTCTGCAGCAGGCGATAGAGATCGGTGCCGCCGATCACCGCGCCGGCCTTGGTCAGATCCTCGTCGAGATTCTGGCGCGCCGTGCGCAGCGAGGTGCGCGTGCCGTTCTGCCAGAGGATGTCGGCGAGTGCGGCGCGGCCGATGGCGATGGCCTCGCCCGAAACCGCCCAGGCTCCCATCGCCTGGCGCAGCTTGCCGGTCAGCGAAGGCTCGGCCAGCACGAAGCCGAGCCGGATGCCGGCCAGGCCGAAGAATTTGCCGAAGGAGCGCAGCATGACCAGGCCCTGCGTGCCGGCCATGGGGGCCAGGCTCACCTGCGGCATCACATCCGCGAAGGCCTCGTCGACGATGAGGGCGCCGCCTCGGGCATATTTCTCGGCAGCGAGCGCCAGCAATTCCTCACGGCCGAAGAAATTGCCGTCGGGATTGTTCGGATTGACCAGGACGGCGATCTCGGAGCCGGCCAGTTCCTCGAAGCGGCGGGCCTCCCGTACGTGATGGCCGCCCAGCGCCCAGCTGCGGGCATGTTCGGCGTAGGTCGGGCTCAGCACGCTCACCGTGCCGGCGGCGAATAGATGCGGCAGCCACTGGATGGCGGCCTGCGTGCCCGGCGTCGCAACGACGCAGGCATCGAAGGGCACACCGTAGCATTGCGCCGCCACCGCCTCCAATTCGCGGGCCTCGTCGGGGGAGGGCAGCGCGGCCCAGGATTCAGCCGGAATCGCCGGGATCGGATAGGGCCAGGGATTGATGCCGGTGGAAAGATCGATCCAGGGCCCGGAAGCCTGCGGGAAGAGGCGACGTGCCTCGCCGAGATTGCCGCCATGCTCCACTGCGCTCATTCGCCTGCCACTCTTGTCTTGACGCCTGAAACCGGCGCGACCAATGTCGCGCCAAATTTATTCATTGGAGGGTATGGCCATGGTGGACGCTGCGATCAAGCTTCATGACGCCGGCGAAGCGATCAAAAAGGCTGGCGAAGCCTTCGACTGGTCGGATCCGCTCGATCTCGAATCACTATTGACGGAAGAAGAGCGGCTGGTCCGCGACACCGCCCGCGACTACGCGCAGGACAGGCTGATGCCGCGCGTGCTCAAGGCCTATCGCGACGAGGATTTCGATCGCGCCATCATGTCGGAGATGGGCGAGCTCGGCCTGCTCGGCGCCACGATTCCGGAAGCCTATGGCGGCGCCGGCCTCGGCCATGTCGCCTATGGCCTCGTCGCCCGCGAAGTGGAGCGGGTTGATTCGGGCTATCGCTCGGCCATGTCGGTGCAGTCGTCGCTGGTGATGCACCCGATCCATGCCTATGGCAGCGAGGAGCAGCGCAAGAAGTACCTGCCCAAGCTTGCCAGCGGCGAACTCGTCGGCTGTTTCGGCCTCACCGAGCCGGATGCCGGCTCCGATCCGGGCTCGATGAAGACCCGCGCGGTGAAAGTGGTCGGCGGCTTTGAGCTCAACGGCACCAAGATGTGGATCACCAATTCGCCGATCGCCGACATCGCCGTGGTCTGGGCCAAGCTGGACGACGTGATCCGCGGTTTCATCGTCGAGCGGGGTACCAAGGGTTTCTCCACGCCCAAGATCGAGGGCAAGCTTTCGCTGCGCGCTTCGATCACCGGCGAGATCGTGCTCGACGGCGCCGTGGTGCCGGAAGAAAACCTGCTGCCCAACGCCAAGGGCCTGTCCGGGCCGTTCGGCTGCCTCAACAAGGCGCGCTACGGCATTGCCTGGGGCGCCATGGGCGCCGCCGAATTCTGCTGGCACCGTGCCCGCCAGTACACGCTGGATCGCAAGCAGTTCGGCCGGCCGCTGGCGGCGACGCAGCTCGTGCAGAAGAAGCTCGCCGACATGCAGACCGAGATCGCGCTCGGCCTGCTCGGCGCGCTGCAACTCGGGCGCCTGCTCGATGCCCATACCGCCGCGCCGCCGGCGATCAGCCTGATGAAGCGCAACAATTGCGGCAAGGCGCTCGACATCGCCCGCGTCGCCCGCGACATGCATGGCGGCAACGGCATCGCCGACGAGTTCCACGTGCTGCGCGTGGCGCAGAACCTGGAGACGGTGAACACCTATGAGGGCACGCATGACGTGCACGCCCTCATCCTCGGCCGCGCCCAGACCGGCATCCAGGCCTTCTTCTGAGGATGAGCGTTCGGCGTTCTTGATATAGCGAAAAGAGCGCAATCCTTGTCATGCCCGGGCTTGTCCCGGGCATCCAGCATGCCGCGGGTGCTGGATTGCCGGGACAAGCCCGGCAATGACAAAGGTCGAGCCAGCTCGCCTGTTGATCTGCTACCCCTGTGGTGGCGATCGAAAGGTCGCACCCCGGTTTCCTGCGATACATCTTCCAATTTAATACAGCTTGGCCTCGGCTGCCGGGCGCGCTCTTATGCGCGCAACCAAGATCAGCATCCGAGGAAAAATCATGCGCCTGTGGCTGAAGGACCCGCTCGCCATTCTCGCCGAGGGCGCCGAGCGCGGCATTGTCGTCGAAGGCAGCCAGATCGTCGAGCTGGTGCCGGCCGGGC
The DNA here is from genome assembly GCF_040797145.1 of Labrys neptuniae. Taxonomy (NCBI): domain Bacteria; kingdom Pseudomonadati; phylum Pseudomonadota; class Alphaproteobacteria; order Hyphomicrobiales; family Xanthobacteraceae; genus Labrys; species Labrys neptuniae. The sequence continues at coordinate 259,568 of NZ_JBFNQD010000009.1, forward strand.
GCGAACCCGGTGCGCCCGTCGACAAGGTCTTCGATGCCTCGCGTCATGTCGTGCTGCCCGGCCTGGTCAACACCCACCACCATTTCTACCAGACGCTCACCCGGGCCCATCCAGACGCCTGCGACCAGCCGTTGTTTCCCTGGCTGAAGACGCTTTATCCGATCTGGTCGCGCCTCGATCCCGACAGCTTCCGCCTGTCGGTGCGCCTGGCGCTGGTCGAGCTCCTGATGTCCGGCTGCACCACGGCGGCCGACCATCACTATGTCTTCCCGAAAGGGCTGGAGAACGCCGTCGACATCGAGGTCGAGGAGGCCCGCAAGCTCGGCATCCGCATGACGGTGTCGCGCGGCTCGATGAACCTGTCGCAGAAGGATGGCGGCCTGCCACCCGATTCGGTGGTGCAGGACGAGGACACCATCCTGGCCGATTGCGAACGGGTGGCGGGCGCCTATCACGACACCAGGCCGGGCGCGATGACGCAAATCGCCTTCTCGCCCTGTTCGCCCTTCTCGGTGACCAAGGAGCTGATGCGCAAGACGGCCGACCTCGCCGAGCGCTTCGACTGCCGCCTGCATACCCATCTGGCCGAAACCCATGACGAGGACGATTTCTGCCTCGCCACCTACAAGTGCCGGCCGATCGAACTGCTGGACGAAGTGGGCTGGATGAGCCCGCGCACCTGGCTCGCCCACGGCATCCATTTCAGCGCCGACGACTGCACCACACTCGGTCGCCACGGAGTCGGCGTCTGCCATTGCCCGACCTCCAACGCTGTGCTCGCCTCCGGCTTCTGCCATACCGGCCTGCTCGAAAAGGCCGGTGCGCCAGTCGGCCTGGGTGTCGACGGCTCGGCTTCGAATGATTCCTCCAATCTGATGGAAGGCGTGCGCCACGCCTTGATGATCAACCGCCTCTCGCATGGCGCGGAGGCGGTATCCTGGCGCGATTGCCTGCGCTGGGCCAGCGAAGGCTCGGCCCGGTGCCTGGGCCGCGACGACATCGGCGCTGTCAGGGCGGGCCTGGAGGCGGATCTGGCGCTCTACACGCTCGACGAATTGCGCTTCTCCGGCGCTCATCATCCCATCGCCGCTTTGGTCCATTGCGGTGCCCATCGCGCCGACCGCGTGATGGTGGCGGGCCAGTGGCGGGTCGAGGACGGCCTGCCGGTGGGTGTGGACCTCGGCGCGCTGCGCGAGGCCCACGGCAGGGTGGCGGCGAAGTTTCTTTAGGTCTCCGGGTGCACGGGCATCTTGCCCGTTCTTTCCTGTCCTGCCAGCTTGACGGTGCAAGAATGGGCACGAAGCCCATGGACCCGGAGTGAAGCATGGAGGCGGAGCAAAACCGATCTCCTCTGAAACCGCGAGGCGAGTGGCATTCGCGCGGATTTCTCCCGCATTGGGAAGCTGGTGAAACCCCGCAGGCGCTCTTCTTCCGTCTGGCGGATTCCATGCCTCACCATATCCGCGAACGATGGGCGGAGGAATTGCAAACCCGGCCCGAAGCGATTCCGCCGGGCGAACGCAGAAGGCGCCTGGAAACCGTTCTGGATGCCGGCTTCGGCGAAGCCTTTCTGTGCCATGCCGCCATCGGCCCCATCATTGAGACCGCCCTGCTTCATTACGATGGCGATCGTTACAGGTTGCATGCCTGGTGCGTGATGCCGAACCATGTCCATGCTCTGATCACGCCGCTCAGCGGCCATGCGCTTTCGGTCATCGTGCACGGCTGGAAGTCCTACACCGCCAAGCAGATCAACAGGATCTTGGAGCGCACGGGCAAGGTGTGGTTTGAGGAATATTTCGATCGTAGGATCCGCAACGAGAAGCATTTCGAGGATTCCCGCCACTATATCGAGCAGAATCCGGTGAAGGCGGCACTTTGCGCGGAGCCGGCGCAATGGCGCTATTCGAGCGCTTCTTTTTCTGAACGCGCTCGGTGCTGAACGAGTGTCCTGCGCGCTCTGGTTTGGGGCTGCCGATCCTCGACCTGGGAAATCATAAGGGTTCAACTTTCTCCTTGAACCATTGAGCCTGTGGGATAGGAAGGGACGGGCAAGATGCCCGTGCACCCGGATTGCCATGCCCGATCTCCACGCTCCCCTGCGCCTCCGTCCCGACCCGAACGGCACGCCCGTCGAGTACCGGTGGATCCCCTTCGACCGTGCCGATCCGCGCTGGCACGAGCCCCTGGTCGACATGGCGACCGAGGGGTTGCTCACCGAAGCCTGGTATGCCCGCACCGATGGCGGCAATGCGCCCTATTTCATGCCGATCGCCGGCGCGGTGAAGACGGTGGCGGCCCGCGCCAGCGTTACGCGCCTGGTGCGCGAGGCCGATGCCGCCGTCTCCGGCCTGGGGCTGCGGCTCAAGGTGCTCGATGCCTACAGGCCGATCGAGACCCAGGCCGGCCTGTGGACCTTCTTCGAAAAGCAGGTGGCGGCCGAGCGTCCCGAGCTTTCCGCGGCCGAGCAGGAGGTGATCGTCCGCACCTTCGTCTCCGACCCGCGCCGCTTCAATCGCGAGGACGAGACCACCTGGCCGATCCATTCGACGGGCGGATCCGTCGACGTCGTGCTGGTGGATGCGGCCAGTGGCGCCGTGCTCGATCATGGCGCGGCCTTCGACGAAGCCCATGAGCGCTCCTATACCGACCATTATGAGCGCCTGCTGCAGCACGGCGAAATCGCTGCCGACGATGCGCGCCTGGTCAATCGCCGCATTCTGGTCAATGCGATGGTTAACGTGGGCTTTACCAACTACGCGTACGAATTCTGGCACTTCGATTGGGGAACGCAGGCCCACATCCTGACCCTGCAGGATGAAGGCCAGGCCGGCGCTCCCCAAGCTGCGTGGTATGGAACCACGGACCTGCCGGAAGGACTATGCTGATCCAATCGACTTTCTCCGCCAAGGGCGCTCCCCATGCCATCGTCTCGCTGGGCAAGCCGCTCGAAGCCGGGGCTCCGCATGTCATCTGGGCCCATGGCTGGGGCCAGGATCATCGGGCCTTCCAGGCCCTGGCGGTCTCCCTGGAACGGGCTGCCCATCACACGCTGATCGACTTTCCCGGCTTCGGCCAGAGCCCGGTGCCGCCTGAGACAGGCCATGGCGGCATCTGGGATACGGCTGACTACGCCGATGCCGTCGCCGAATGGCTTGGAACCCTGCCGCGCGGCAAACGCATCTGGGTGGGGCACTCCTTCGGCGGGCGCGTCGGCCTCCGGCTGGCGGCCCGTCATCCCGATGTCCTCGATGGTATGGTGCTGGTGGGCTCGCATGGCCTCAAGCCCATCCGCAGCCTGATGGCCCGGCTGAAGATCTTCTTGCGCGTGCGTACCTTCAAGGCCCTCAAGCTCCTCGAAAAGCTCGGCGTCGATGTGTCGGCCCGCAAGGCCAAGTATGGCTCGGCCGATTATCGCAATGCCGGCGGCATGCGCCCTGTTTTCGTCAAGGTGATCGGCGAGGACCAGAGCGAAGCCATCAAGGCCATCCGCATTCCCGTTCGCATCATCTGCGGCGCACTTGACGATCAGGCTCCGCCGGAGATGAGCGAACGCATGGGCCGGCTCATCCCGGGCGCCACCGTCAGCATCCTGCCGGGCCTCGACCATTACACCGTTCTGTCCGATGGCGGCCCCCAGATCGCCCATACGGTTGCCAAGCTGCTGGAAGGGCAGGGGTGAAGATGGTCGACGGACTGCCCTATTTTCGGCGCGAGACAAGAAACGCGCAAATAGCCTTCTCCACGCAGTGGGGAAGGTGGCCCGACGAAGTCGGGTCGGATGGGGTGCGGCCCGCCTTGGCGCCCTATCCTGATAGACCTTCCTGGCGGGCCACACCCCATCCGTCATTTCTGCGAAATGCCACCTTCCCCACTGCGTGGAGAAGGCTGTTTGTGCCCCTTTTTGATAGCTCGATCGCAGGGTGTCCTGATGCTTGAAACACTGGCCCCCGTGCTGAACTCGCCCTACCTCGCCGCCGCTTTGGTCCTTATCGGTTTCGTTCCCTTCGCCTGGAAGCGCTTCCTGACCTATCTGCATATCTTCCAGCAGGAGGAATATGACGGCCGGCGCTTCCTGCACTGGCTCTTCTACAACGTGGTTGTCGATACCAAGGCGAGCCTTGCCATCGTCCTCCTCTCGGTGATGGCCAAGCTCTACCCCTCGCCGGTGCTGGTGCTCGCGCTGTTCATCGCCGTGATCCTGCTGGTGGTGGCACGGCGGGAGCGCGATCCGCGCCAGACGGGCAAGAAGAAGCTGGCGATGACGCAGCGCGCCACCCGCATCCTGCGCGTCGCCTTCGCCCTGGTCCTGGTGATCGGCCTCGTCGGGGTCGGCTTCGGCGTGGCACCGGTCTGGGTCGTGCTGCTGATCCAGCTGATCCCCTTCGCCCTGGTCGCGGCAGTGATGATCCTGCAGCCCGGCGAGAACCGCATCCAGCAGGGCTTCTGGAACGAGGCGCATGAGAAACTCAAGCGCCTGTCGCCGGTTATCGTCGGCGTCACCGGCTCCTACGGCAAAACCTCGACCAAGCACATCCTCGGCCATCTGCTCGAAAGTGCCGGCTCGGCGCTGATCACGCCCGGCTCGGTCAACACGCCGATGGGCATTGCCCGCATCGTGCGCGAACGCCTGGAGCCCTATCACCGCCATTTCGTGGTGGAGATGGGCGCCTACGGACCAGGCTCGATCGAGCGCCTCTGCCGCCTCGCCCCGCCCGACATCGCGGTGGTGACGGCTGTCGGTGCGGCCCATTACGAGCGCTTCAAGTCGCTCGATACCGTGGCCAAGACCAAGTTTGAATTGCCGACGGCGGCGATCGCGCGGGGCGGCAAGGCGATCATCAACGATGCCGTGCTCGCCTTCAAGGATGCCCGCGACTTCACCGATGCGCACCGCTCCTCGATGGTGCTGGTCGGCAATGGCGAGGGCAGCGAGGCTCGCATCAACGCCGTCACCCAGGAAAAGGACGGGCTCAAGGTCTCGCTGACCTATCTCGGCAAGGACTACCAGCTCTCCGCCCCGCTCTACGGCCTGCATCACGGCAGCAACATGGCGATCGCCTTCGTCACGGCGCTCGCCATGGACATCGACGCCGAGACGGCCGAAATCGCCATGCGCTCGACGCCGCAGATCAGCCATCGCCTCGAGGTGAAACGCCAGGCCGACGGCACGGTCATCGTCGACGATGCCTATAATTCCAATCCGGCGGGCTTCGCCTCGGCCCTGGAGATCCTGCCCTTGCTGGTCTCGGGGGAAGGGCGGCGCATCCTGGTGACGCCGGGCATGGTCGAGCTTGGTGCCGCCCATGCCGAGGAGCATCGCAAGATCGGCACCAAGGCCGGTGACACCGTCGACATCCTGCTGGCCGTGGCGCCCGATCGCATCCGCGACCTCATCGATGCCTACAAGGCGGCGAAACCCGACGGCCAGGTGGTGGAATGCGCCAGCTTTGCCGCGGCGCAGGCCTGGATGGGCGCCAATCTCAAGGCCGGCGACGTGGTGCTGCTCGAAAATGACCTGCCCGACCTCTATGAGCGCCAGTTGCGGCTGTGATCGGCAATCGTAAAGATACGATTGGAGACCGCAGAGCCTTCATCGCCGCCAATACGCGCCCGCTGCCGGTGCCGCATGCGCCGGAAATCAGCCTTTATCTCGCCGACGAGGTCACGCCGCTCTGGTTGAAGACCGAGGAGGAACTCGGGGCGATGGGGCTGCCGCCACCCTTCTGGGCTTTCGCCTGGGCCGGCGGCCAGGCCCTGGCGCGCTATATCCTCGACCATCCAGACCATGTGGCCGGCCGCCGCGTGCTCGACTTCGCCTCTGGCTCCGGCCTGGTGGCTGTAGCAGCGATGAAGGCGGGAGCGGCGCAGGCCCTTGCCGCCGACATCGACGCGTTCGCCGTCGAGGCCATCCGGCTCAATGCCGAACTCAACGGCGTGGCGGTCGAGCCTTGCGGCGAGAATGTGCTCGGGCGCTTCGATCCGCCCGTCGATGTCGTTCTAGCGGGTGACATCTTCTACGACCGCGAGATTTCGGCCGAGGTCCTGACCTGGCTCAAGGGCTGGCGCGAACGCGGGGCCACCATCCTGGTGGGCGATCCCGGCCGGACCTACCTGCCCAGGGACGAACTCAGCCTGCTGGCGACCTATCAGGTGCCGGTTTCGCGTGACCTGGAGGACCTGGAGATCAAGAAGACCAGCGTATGGACGCTGAAAGCGTGAGCCGCCTGGACGTGGCTAGTCATCGGGAAACAATATCCTTTCGTAGTCCCGAGCTCCGTGGAGTACGTGCAAGATTTCCACATTGCTGACAGTGAGACGATAGAAAATCAGATAGTTGCCGTAAGGGCGGCGGCGAATACCCGCCTTTTCCTTGTTTGGTATGAGCGGATAAGCCTTCGGCATCGTGCCGAGCTGCAAGCATCGCTCATAAAGTTCGCCCAAGAAGCTGTCAGCTCGGGTCGGATTGTCATCGGCAATGGTTCGCCCGATCGCCAGCATGTCGTTCCAGGCCTGTTCGGTAACGACGACCTTCATTTGGTGGAATTGGCAGCGGGAAGATTCAACTTCTTGCGCAATTTCCGGAAGGCCTCATCCAGCGGCATGGTTCGCCCCGCTTCGGCATCTGCGATACCGCGCGCCAGGGCAGTGTCCAGAGCCTTCAGCTTCTCCTCATGATCCCGCTGCTTAAGGTAGCTCTCGCGGATCAGTGAGCGGACATATTCGCTGCTGGAGGCGAACGCCCCTCGGCGTACTTCTTCGCGGACGAACTGTTCAAGCTCGTCCGTCAATGTCAGCGTCATCTGTCCAGCCGGTTTCATCGGGGATCCTCGCTTGAAGGAAGTTGCAGTGTATCACACTGCTTTTCACTTCATCAACGCCAGCGAGAAAGGCTGAAATACGCGCGATCATCGCAGCTTTGCCAGCATCACCGGGGTCTTGTCGTCAGTCCCGGGCGCGCCTTTCAGGAAGGCGAGGGCATCTGTGATGCCTTTGAGGGAAGGCCTGTCCTTTTCCACGGGCGATAGAGGCGCGACCAGCTTTGTCCAATTCCGGATCGCGTCCAGATGGTCGAACCGGATACGCTCGCCGAGATTGGCCACGGATGGATAATCCTTGACGTATCTGGGATCCCGAGGCTTGCCGCTGCATTTGAAACCATCGGCGCGCATGCCGTCGGCATCGCATTTTTCCTCATATTCGTCGGGCAGGCCGATCATATGCACGAATTCGTGGATCGCGGGGCGCTGCCTGTAGGATTTGTTGTCCGCCTGCCGGGTGATGGGACCGAGGTCGTTGCTGAAAAGCGTCGTCCGGCCGACGATGTTGCCATGAGCATGCTCGACATTGCTGGTATAGAATTGGCCCTTGGGGACTTTGACGACGTCTATCGTCCAGTGATCCCCCGGCTCCCAGCTATACAATCCCGATCCGAAATGGAATTCGAGGCCGACGATGCGGCCAGTCGATGTCGTGGTCAGGGATTTCATATTGAATTTGTTCTGAATGTCGGCTTGCCACCGCGTCGCGAAACCGACCATTTCCTGCTGGCTGGTCCAGGTCTCGCTCTTGCCGGCAACAAAGCGAAAATACAGCTTCATGAAGCAGATCGTACGCGGGCCACCCAGCGTCTCGACAAAATAGATGTCGTAGAGGGGGCCTTTGACACCGACGGCCCACATCTGGGCATAGGTAGCGAGGCTGGCAGGAAGGGCGGTATTCGAAACGGCCTTGACCTGGTCGGCGAGGATCCCGGGCACCACTGTCGGCATGCGGCTCTTTCCATTCGGCTATCGGCCCTTTCGAGCCGGCAGGCAACGTTAGGTAACCCAACATACTATGCCTGATGGTCGTGCCGATATTCTCTCCGGTGCCCCGGGTCATCGCCCGCCCGAGGCTCAAGGTGCCGTCAAGGCCCGGGGACGCCGACCCGGATGAGGGCGGAAAAATCGGGGCTGTCGCCGGCGGCCTTGGCGCGCGTCTCGATCTGGCCGCGCTGGCGCAGCTCGCTGAGCGGCACTTGATGGCTCAGGGCGCCGATGTCGTAGAGATAGTCGGGCAGATAGCCGCTGACCAGCACGCGCCAGTCGACAGGCAGGTCGGGATCGAGTTTCTGGGCGAGGTGGAAGGGTACCGTGGTGCAATTGGTGGTCGCCGTGTTGTAAAAGCGCGGCCTGGCGGCGAGATCGTTGGCTTCCGAGAGGAGATAGAGGAACAGCTCCTTGGCCTGAGGCGGGCTGGTGCGCAGCCGGAAGAGCTGAACATCCTCGCCCCTGACATTGGAACGCACGCGAATGACGTCGCGCTCGTCGGCGGCGATCACCACGAGTTCGTTCTGCTTGAAGAAGCCGGATATCGCCGAATACACCTCGTTTTTCTGGCGTCTCACCTCCACGGAAAAGGCGAGGTGGCGCCCGTCGGCGAAGCCGAAGCTCAGTATGGTATGGGCGATGGCCGGGCCGGACCAATAGGAGGCGAACAGGTCTACGCTGGTGATGGTGTCGAGATCGTAGCTGCGGTCGTCCCAGTGCTCGGTAAAATCGTTGTCGGAGCGCCAGTCGAAATCGCGCACATTGTGGAGCCGGGCGGTGGAGCCCTCCACCGTGGCGGTAAACTGGCGCGCCACGTCATCAGCCCAATCACCCTTGCCGGTCGGCTGGATGGTGGACCACCAGATCAGCAGACCGGCAAAGGCGGCGACGAAGGGCAGGGTCAGACGCCAGCGCGCCGCGATCACGGCGGCCAGGGCGAGGAAGGCAAGAACGATCCATAGAGCGGGGAGGGCATAGCGGCCAAATTCCCCGAGTGGCAGGCGATACCACAGAGCCAGCGTGCCCCAGAGTGCGGCGAGCATGGCCGCCAGCACCAGCAGGAGGCGACCGGCGATGCTGAGCAGCCTGGTGATCATCGGGGCTTTCTCATCCCAGCTTCAGCTGCCCGCGCGCGATCTCGAACAGCATCACGCCGGTCGCCACCGCCAGATTGAGCGAATCGGCCTGGCCGCGCATCGGAATCTTGACGAGATGGCTGCAGGCCGCCGCCAGGTCGTCGGGCAGGCCCTGCTGCTCATTGCCCATCAGGAGGAGGCAGGGGCTGCCGGCATAGGTAACCTCGCGATAGTCATGTGTGCCGGACAGATGGGTGCCGATGACGAGGCCGTCGAAGCCCTTGCGCCAGGCGAGGAAGGCCTGCGGCGTTGCCGTCGCCAAGCGGACATTGAAGATCGAGCCCATGGTGGCCCTGACGGCCTCGATGCCGAAGGGATCGGTGGTGTCGCCGATCAGCACGATACCCTCGGCGCCGACCGCATCGGCGGTACGGATGATGGTGCCGAGATTGCCGGGATCGCGCACCCGGTCGAGCCCGATCCATATCTGATCGCGCGCGATCTTGACGCTGTCGACTTTTTCCAGGCGCTGCTCGAAGACGCCGATCACCGTCTGCGGATTGTCGCGGCGCGACAGCTTTTCCAGGATCTCGCCGGTAACCTCCAATACCTCTCCGCCGGCCTGACGGGTGGCGCGTACGGCGCGGGCCAGCATCGGCTTGTCCTCGCCAGAGCGGTGCACCAGGATGCGGATCGGCCAGCCGGCCTCGATGGCGTCGGCCACCAGCTTCAACCCTTCGGCGATGAACAGGCCGGCCTCCTGGCGGACCTTGCGCATCTCGAGCGCACGGATGTCCTTGATCAGGGGATTGGTCAGGCTGGTCACGACGCGGGAGACGGGCGCGACCGGCGCTGCGGGGCGCGGGCGTTGAAAGCGGGGCTTCATGCCAGCGTCCTTTCGAAGGGGGCCCTCATCCCCGGCCGGGCCACTCGCGAGCGCAGCGAGAGAGGGAGAGGGGAAGGGGATCCAGGGGCCGTGCACATTCCTTTTGGCCCCTGGATCCCCTTCCCTCGGCCTGCGGCCTCGCCGGGGATGACAGTCCGCTGCGAATTGGTAGGAGCTTTCGGCCTCATGCGGCGCTCCAGCGCGAATAGAGCGAGGTCGAAAGCAGGCGCCCCGAACCCTCCTCGGACACCACGAGTTCGCCGGAGGTGATGTCGCCGCCGAGTTCGCCGAACACCTCGCGGGTGAGTTCGTGCACGGCCACGAAGGAAGCGCGGATGGCATAGGCGGTGACGATCACGAAGGCCGGCTTGTCGGTGAGCACGGCCCGGCAGAGGTCCAGCATCTTGGGCAGGTCGCGGAAGAGGTCCCACACCTCGCCGCCGGGGCCGCGGCCATATTTGGGCGGATCGAGCAGCACGATGTCGTATTGCGAGCCGCGGCGCTGCTCGCGTGCGGTGAACTTCATGGCGTCGTCGACGATCCAGCGGATCGGGGCATCGGCGAGGCCCGCCAGGGCCTGGTTCTCGCGCGCGAAGCCGATCGACTTCTTGGAGGCGTCGACATGGGTGACCTGGGCGCCGTGCTTGGCCGCGAGCAGGGAGGCGACCCCGGTATAGCCGAACAGATTGAGCACCCGGGCGGGCCGCTTCAGGGCCTGAAGCGCCTCGATCATGTAGTCCCAATGCGGCGCCTGTTCGGGAAAGAAGCCGAGATGGCGGAAGGGCGTGAAGCGGCCGTGGAAGGCGACGCCGCGATAGGAGACGGGGAAGGTCTCGACCGGCCTGCCGGCGAATTTCCAGCGCCCGTCCGAGCCCTCGTCCTCGGCATTCATGCCCAGGAAGACGGCATCGGCCTTGTCCCAGGCCTCGGGCTTCAGGCGCAGGCCCATGGCCTGCGGCTCGGGACGGTCGACGAGGAGCTTGCCGAAGCGTTCGAGCTTGCGGCCTTCGCCGCAATCGACCAGGCGATAATCGGCGAAGCCGGGTGTCACCAGCAATTGCGGCAGGGTCTGGGTAACGGAATGTCGTAGGTCGGGCATGCGCGGACCAAACAGGAGTTTTTCGCGCGCGGCAAGTGCGTTCTTGCCGGGCCATGGGACCTAGCACTACTTTGGCAGATTCAAGGAGACGCTCCGCTGAAGCGGATGCGGCAGTTGGGACATCGATGGAAGGATTT
>NZ_JBFNQD010000010.1:0-238626 GCF_040797145.1 Labrys neptuniae
GTCGATAACTCAAACCTTTGCAGCAGGCACATAAAATAACCCCGCCAAAAATGGCGGGGTTTGTCAGCGGTCTGAGCGGACTGGAAGTCCGCGCTCCAAGGTCTAAGTTGCTCCTTTGCATGCAGAAGGAATCGCCCGGATGGACGCCAGCGAACTCGCCCGATTGATCGCCCAGGGGCGGGGCACCGAGCCGGCGGATCTGGTGATCAAGAATGTGCGCCTCCTCGACCTTGTCAGCGGCGACCTCGCCGAGACCGATATCGCCATCGGCGGAGATCGCATCGTCGGCACCTATGCCAGCTATCGCGGCCGGCGCGAGATCGACGGGCGTGGGCTTGTGGCCGTGCCCGGTTTCATCGACACGCATCTGCATGTCGAATCCTCGCTCGTCACCCCTCCCGAATTCGACCGCTGCGTGCTCCGGCATGGCGTGACCACGGCCATTTGCGATCCGCACGAGATTTCCAACGTGGTCGGGGCCGATGGCATCCGCTATTTTCTGGAGGCGGCCGGTGAGACGGCGCTGGACCTGCGCGTCCAGCTTTCGAGCTGCGTGCCCTCCACCCATCTGGAGACCGCCGGTGCGAGGCTCGAGGCTGCGGATCTCGCACCCTTCAAGAACCACCCCCGCGTGATCGGCCTTGCCGAGTTCATGAATTTCCCGGGCGTGATCAACGCCGATCCTGCCTGCCTCGCCAAGCTTCTGCCGTTCCAGGACGGCCATATCGACGGCCATGCCCCGCTTCTCATCGGCACGGATCTGAATGCCTATCTCACCGCCCGCATTCGTACTGACCATGAGACGACAACGGCCAGGGAGGGCCGGGAAAAGCTTGCCAAGGGCATGACGCTGCTGATCCGGGAAGGCTCCGTTTCCAAGGATCTGCATGCCCTTGCCGAGTTGATCACGGTCAGGAACTCGCCTTATCTCGCCTTCTGCACCGACGATCGCAATCCCCTCGACATTGCCGAGGAGGGCCATCTGGATTTTATGATCCGCACCGCCATCGCCCTCGGCGCCGAGCCGCTGGCGGCCTATCGCACCGCGACCCTGTCGGCGGCCATGGCCTTCGGGCTCAGGGATCGTGGCGTGATCGCGCCCGGCAAGCGGGCCGATATCGTGCTCATCGAGGATCTCGACCATTGTGCCGTGCGACAGGTGATCAGCGCCGGCCGGCTGGTGGAGGACGGCTTGTTCGAGGGGCGGACCCGCATTGCACCGGTGGGGCTTGGCTCGATGAAGGCTCCCCGCGTTGCGGCGGCCGATTTCCGCGTCAAGGCAGGCGGGCCGACCGGGCCGGTGATGGGTGTGGTGCCCGGCAAGATCATCACCGAGCATCTGAGGTTGAGCCTGCCCTATGAGAGTGGTTATCGGAATATCGACCTCGACCAGGACGTGGTGAAGGTGGCCGTGGTCGAGCGCCATGGCGTCAACGGCAATATCGGTCGCGGCTTCGTCAAGGGCTTCAGTTTGAAGCAGGGGGCAATCGCTTCCTCGGTGGGACACGATTCGCACAATATCTGCGTGGTCGGTGCCGATGACGCCGACATGGCGCTGGCGGTCAACCGCCTCGGCGAGATCGGCGGCGGCTTCGTGGTGGCCCGGGATGGCGTCATCCTGGCCGAATTAGCGCTGCCGGTGGCAGGCCTGATGAGCTTGCTGACTTTCGAGGAAGTGCGAGACCACCTGATTCCGCTGCGCACAGCCGCCAAATCCCTTGGTGTCACCCTGGCCGAACCCTTCCTGCAGGTGGCTTTCCTGCCCTTGCCGGTCATTCCCCATCTCAAGATCACCGACAAGGGCATGGTCGACGTCGATCGCTTCGAATTGATCGCCGCTTGAGTCATGGTCTTGACGGTGCTGCATCAGCATTCTGCAACCACCGCTCATGCAGTATTCCGGACTCAGTTTCCGGCTAAAAACTTTTGTGATTTGAATAAATAAACTCAAATCACAGCGATGCGTCGAGCCGATTTTAGTATAAAAGTGCGTTTCTTATCAAAGCGCACTTCGCTTCAGAGTACCCGCGATGAAACTCCTCGTCGTCTATTGCCATCCTTGTTCGGAGAGCTTTGGCGCCTCGATCCGGGATACCGCCCTGCGCGCGCTCGACAAGGCGGGGCATGAGGTCCGCCTGATCGACCTTTATGCGCAGGGTTTCAATCCGGTGATGAGTGCAGAGGAAAGGCGCGGCTATCACGAACCGGGCAGCAATGAGGCGCCCGTGGCCGAGCATCTGGCGCAATTGCGCTGGTGCGAGGGGCTCATCTTCATTCATCCCACCTGGTGGTACGGACCGCCGGCCATGCTCAAGGGCTGGCTCGAGCGGGTCTGGGTGCCGCACGCCACCTTCACCATGCCCGAAAACGGCAAGGCGATCGGCCCGGTGCTGACCCAGATCCGCCTGCTGGGCGTCATCTCCACATTGGGATCGCCCTGGTGGTGGTGGACCTTGTTCATGAAGGCGCCTGGACGCAATATTCTTCTGCGCGGCCTGAAGAGTCTTTGCGCTCCGCGTTGCCGCACGATGTGGCTGGCACTGCACCGTCTCGACGAAACCACCGAAAAGCAGCGCTGCTATTTTCTTGCGAAGGTCGAGAAGAGGCTGGCATCCCTCAAGAATTGAGGAGTGCCGGAAGGCGGTTCCGCAGAATGTTGGGAGGATATTTGACCAATTCTAAACACGCGGTCGGTTGACACGGATGCGCCCCGGGCGGCGGAATTGCCAGCGAGCTCTGCCGAAAGATCCGCAAAGACCGAGTTTTGCCAAGTTTGTGTAAGATGAACGGGTATTCTCACCCTTCGGACTTGACTCAGGCAGCAGCCTATTGTCTCAACGCGCCGTCTCAAACGGGGTTCTTGCATGAGTATCGCCTTCACGTTTCCCGGCCAGGGAAGCCAAAGCGTGGGTATGGGCAAGGCGCTTGCCGATGCCTTTCCCGTAGCCCGCGCCGTCTTCGACGAGATCGACGCAGCGCTTGGCCAGAAGCTGACGGCCGTGATCTGGGATGGCCCGGACAACGACCTCACGCTCACGGAGAACGCCCAGCCGGCGCTGATGGCCGTCTCCCTGGCAGCCTTCCGCGTGCTGCAGGACGAGGCTGGCCTCGATCTCAAGAAACATGCCAGCTTCGTCGCCGGCCATTCGCTCGGTGAATATTCGGCCCTGGCTGCATCGGGGGCGCTGACGATCGCCGATACGGCCCGCCTGCTGCGCATTCGCGGGCGGGCGATGCAGGCCGCGACGCCCGTGGGGACCGGCGCCATGGCCGCCCTCCTCGGTCTCGACTACGAGCAGGCGGCCGCCGTCGCCGCCGAAGCAGCGCAGGGCGAAGTCTGCCAGGCTGCCAACGACAATGCGCCGGGCCAGGTCGTCATTTCCGGCACCAAGGCAGCGGTCGAGCGGGCGGTGGAGATCGCCAAGGGCAAGGGCGCCAAGCGCGCCATCCTCCTACCGGTTTCGGCTCCCTTCCATTGCGCTCTGATGCAACCGGCTGCCGATGCCATGGCCGAGGCGCTTGAAAAGGTCGCCATCGCAGCGCCGGTCGTGCCACTGGTTGCCAATGTCCTTGCCCAGCCGATCTCGGATCCTTCCGAGATCCGCCGCCGCCTCGTCGAGCAGGTGACGGGAACCGTCCGCTGGCGGGAAAGTGTCGAATATCTTGCCGGGGCCGGTGTCACCAAGCTGGTGGAGGTCGGCTCTGGAAAGGTTCTGAGCGGGTTGGTCAGGCGTATAGCCTCCGGCGTAGAAGCGGTGAGCATTGGTACACCGGACGACGTAGCGGCATTCGCGCCGACACTGCGATGAAAGGGCCCACGGCCACCCGTCCGACAGCGGGTGGTCATTTCGGGTGAGGATAAACAATAAAGGGTGCGCCCGCAGTTGCCGGCAGCACTCGATTGGGGATGACGATGTTCGACCTTACTGGCAAGATAGCCCTGGTGACCGGCGCCACGGGCGGAATCGGAGCGGCCATTGCCGCATCTCTGCATCGGCAGGGAGCCACGGTGGCGCTTTCCGGTACGCGCAAGGCGGTGCTGGAGGAACTGGCGGCCAAGCTGGGCGAGCGTGCCCACGTCTTCGCCTGCGACCTGACCGACAAGGAACAGCTCGGCGCGCTGGTCCCGAGTGTCGAGGCGGCCCTGGGTCAGCTGGACATCCTGGTCAACAATGCCGGCTTTACCCGCGACAATCTGATGCTGCGCATGAAGGATGAGGACTGGGACAGCGTCATCGCCGTCAACCTCTCTGCTGCCTTCCATCTGTCGCGGGCCGCGGTGAAGGGAATGCTGAAGCGCCGTACCGGCCGCATCATCAACATTGCCTCGCTTTCCGGTGTCATCGGCAATCCCGGCCAGACCAACTATGCCGCCTCCAAGGCCGGCCTGGTCGGCATGTCCAAGTCGCTCGCGCATGAGGTTGCGAGCCGCGGAATCACCGTCAATTGCATCGCGCCGGGCTTCATCGAAACGGCGATGACGGATGCCCTCAACGAGAAGCAAATGGAACCGATCCTTGCCGCGATCCCCGTGCATCGGCTCGGTCATGTCGACGAGATTGCGGCGGCAGCCGTTTACCTTGCCTCTTCAGAGGCTGCCTATACCACCGGGCAAACTTTGAATATTAACGGCGGAATGGCAATGATTTGAACGAGTTAGGCGTCAATTCCACAGTGATTTCCACTGGCGGGATGCCCGCTGGCAATGGCATTTGAAGTGTGTTAATCACCGCCGAGGGACATTCCGATGGCCCCTACGAATGTGATTGTCCGGGATAATCGGAGGTCAATCGAAGGATTGGCCCCGGCTCAAGGAACTATCCAAACACCGACCGCCTCACCGGCGGCGGAATAAAGTGCCGGCAGGCAGTCTTGGTTTATCAAAGGAACGAAAAATGAGCGATATCGCAGACCGCGTGAAGAAGATCGTGGTTGAACACCTCGGCGTCGATCCGGACAAGGTCACCGAGAATGCGAGCTTCATCGACGATCTGGGCGCTGACTCGCTCGACACGGTTGAGCTGGTCATGGCTTTCGAGGAAGAGTTCAACTGCGAAATCCCCGACGATGCCGCAGAGACGATTCTGACCGTCGGCGATGCCGTCAAGTTCCTGACCAAGGCTACGGCCTGAGACGATCGGGGAGCGAAAGCTCCCCGATATCCATCCATCGACCGGCCGGGGGACGAGATTGCATCATTGCCGGGAACCCTGGAGTGACAGCAGGCATAGCGGCTGCCAGTTCAGCGTAAAGGCAATGCGTTCGAGGCATTGGAAGGGCAGCCCTCAGGGCGCCTGCCTTTCAATGCCCGCCTTGCGTCAGGCAATTTTGCGATCAAACGGGTTTGAGTAGCCGGGGAGGGCGATTCCCCGGCCTTTGGAGGTTCTATGAGGCGCGTTGTCGTAACAGGTCTCGGCATGGTCAACCCGATGGGTGGCGATGTCGAAACATCGTGGTCCAATCTCCTTGCGAGCAAGAGCGGCATCGTCAAGATCGACCGTTTCGAGACGGAGGATCTCAAGGCGCGCATTGCCGGCCTCATTCCGCATGGCGATGGCAGCAACGGCACCTACAATGCCGATCAGTGGATGGAGCCCAAGGAGCAGCGCAAGGTCGACGACTTCATCGTCTTCGCCATGGCCGCGGCCACCCAGGCGCTCGACGATGCCGGCTGGCATCCCGCCTCACAGAAGGACCAGGAAGAGACCGGCGTCCTGATCGGTTCGGGCATTGGCGGCCTGCAGGGCATTGAGGATGCCGCGATCACGCTTCGCGATCGCGGTCCCGGCCGCATCTCGCCCTTCTTCATTCCCGGCCGCCTGATCAACCTGGCCGGCGGCCAGGTCTCCATTCGTCACGGCCTGAAGGGGCCGAACCACGCGGTGGTCACGGCCTGCTCGACCGGTGCGCATGCCATTGGCGATGCCGCCCGCCTGATCGCGCTCGGCGATGCCGAGGTGATGGTGGCCGGCGGCACCGAATCCCCGGTCTGCCGTCTCGCCCTTGCGGGTTTTGCCGCATGCCGTGCGTTGTCGACCGGCTTCAACGACGAGCCCACACGTGCCTCGCGCCCCTATGACCGCGATCGCGACGGTTTCGTCATGGGCGAGGGCGCCGGCTGCGTGGTGCTCGAAGAGTATGGTCACGCCAAGGCGCGTGGCGCCAAGATCTACGCCGAAGTCATCGGCTATGGCCTCTCCGGCGATGCCTATCACATCACTGCGCCGTCAGAAGACGGCGACGGCGCCTTCCGCAGCATGCAGATGGCAGTGAAGCGGGCAGGTATCTCCGTCGGCGAGATCGACTACATCAACGCCCACGGCACCTCCACCATGGCGGATACGATCGAGCTCGGCGCCGTCCAGCGCCTGCTCGGAAATGCGTCCGCGACGGCCTCGATGTCGTCGACCAAATCGGCGACCGGCCATCTGCTCGGCGCTGCCGGTGCGATCGAAGCGATCTTCTCGATCCTGGCCCTTCGCGACCAGATCGTGCCGCCCACCATCAATCTGGAGAATCCCGAAGTGGAGACGCCGATCGATCTGGTGCCGTTGCAGGCGCGCAAGCGCGAGGTGAATGTGGTGCTCTCCAATTCCTTTGGCTTCGGCGGCACCAACGCCTCCTTGATCCTGCGCAAGGCCGATTGATCCTCTGCCCGAGCAGAGCGCGTTCAGGCGTGAACGTCGATTTGCTCGGGTTCTTTGTTTCCGAGCCAATCCAGCGGATCGGCTCGGGCGTCCTTGCGGTTCCTGGTACTTCCGAGAAATCGCAAAACGCGTGGCGCATGGCAGGCATGGGGGAGCTGGCCGGCATTTCTGCCATATTCGCAGGGCATGCCCGCCGGAGCAGAGGTGATACGGCTTCCGGTTTCGGCAATCGGAGGTCGCCTTATTGTTCGTATTTTGATGCATTTTCGCCGAAACACACTGGTATTTGTGCGGCAAAGCGCATTTTGGCAAAGGCCGTGTTTTGCTCTAACTCTTTGTTTCGACGCGTTTTTGCGATTCTTGGCGATTCTGTGGGAACACAGGGCGCCTCGGGCATGGCACAATAGATCCGCCAGTTGCCAGGCTCTGCGGCCCGCGGTCGAGGCGGGCAAATATGTAGGCGTACGAGGTTTCTATGGTCGATGATCGGGATGATTCGGGACTAGCGAACGAACGCTCGCGCTCCTTCGGGAAAGGTGCTGCCGGCTCGCGCGGATCCCGCAACATGATCCAGCCCGATGCCGTCGCCAAGCCGCCGACACGTTCGAGCGCCGTGCGCAATCCCTTCGTGGTCGCGGGCAACGCGATCTTCGTCCTGCTGATGCTGATCGCCATCGGCGGCTATTTCGGTCTGCGCCAGTTCACCTCGCCCGGGCCGCTCTCCGAAGCCAAGACCGTTTATGTGCCCAAGGGCAGTGGCCGTGACGAGATCGCCGATTCCCTTGAGCGCCAGGGCGTGATCGACAGTGCCACCGTCTTCACCACCGGCGCGTTGATCCTGGGACATAGCAATCTCAAGGCGGGCGAATACGCCTTCAAGCCCGGCGCCTCGATGTATGACGTCATGAACATCCTGGTGGACGGCAAGGTGATCCAGCATTCGATCACCATTCCCGAGGGCCTCACCAGCCAGATGATCATCGATCGTCTGAGCCAGGACGACCTGCTCACCGGCGATGCCCCGCCGGTGCCGCCCGAAGGAGCTCTCCTGCCCGACACCTACAAATATGAGCGTGGCACCACGCGCTCGGCCATGGTGCGCAAGATGCAGGAAGAGCAGAAGGCCCTGGTCGATCAGATCTGGAAGCAGCGCGCGCCCAATCTGCCGCTGAAGAGCCCGGCGGAGATGGTAACGCTGGCCTCGATCGTCGAGAAGGAGACGGGCCAGGCGGATGAGCGGCCCCATGTCGCGAGCGTCTTCATCAACAGGCTGCAGAAGAACATGCGCCTGCAATCCGATCCGACCGTGATCTACGGCATGGTCGGCGGCAAGGGTAAGCTCGACAGGGCGCTGACCAGCGCCGACCTCTCGCAGCCGACGCGCTTCAATACCTACACCATAGCCGGCCTGCCGCCGTCCCCCATCGCCAATCCCGGCAGGGCCGCCATGCAGGCCGTGGCGACCCCCTTGGCGACCAAGGATCTCTACTTCGTTGCCGATGGCACGGGTGGGCATGCCTTTGCTCCGACTCTGGACGAGCACAACAAGAATGTCGCCAAATGGCGCCAGTTCCAGCAGCAGGGCGGCAATGCCACCGTCGCACCGCCGCAGCCGACACCTGCGCCGGCACCGGACAATGCCGCAGCGGCGCCGGCGCCAGCCCCGGCCGAGGCCCCCGCAGCCAAGCCACCGGCAAAGCCTTGCAAGAAAGGCAGCAAGGCCTGCAAGCAGCAGACGGAGGCCGAGGCGCCGTCTGCACCCACGCCGCCACCGGTACCAACTCCGTCACCAGCACCCGCTCCGTCACCGGCACCTGCAGCCGATGTCCCGCTGCCTGCTCCTTCGGCGCCCCCGGCTGCAGAGGCGCCGGCCGCACCCAATGCCGACCCGGCCCAGGCTGGCAAGCCCAAGAAGGGCGGCTTTGACGATCCTGTCGCCAATACCAACCATGACCCGCTGCTCGACAAGACCTTCGATCTGAATTCGCCGCAGTCGGTGCAATAGGCTGGCTGCGTGCGAGCCGCTTGAGCGCGGGGCCGCGGGGCTCTATCTTCCGTCAGGCTTATTCGACGCGCCCGCGGCGCGTCGGGAGCGAGCGCTCAGTTCCGGTTGCCGGTGAAATCCGTCCGGTCGGATGCTGAAATCACCGTATGGAACGTTGGAAGATGTCCGTTGTCAGCATGACCGGCTTTGCCCGGGTGGAAGGACAGACCGGCGCGAACCGCTGGGCCTGGGAAATCAAGACCGTCAATGGCAAGAGCCTCGACGTCCGCTTCCGGTTGCCGCCCGGATTCGAGGCGCTGGAGGCTTCGGCACGCGCCGCCTTGGGCGCCGCCTTTGCTCGCGGCTCGTGCCAGATCGGCCTGTCGCTGAAGCGCGATGCCGTGGCGCCGGTGGTGCGTATCAACCAGGCGGTGCTCGATGCCATCGTCTCGGCGATGGCCGAGGCCTCGCACAAGGTCGATGCGGCGGCGCCGCGCCTCGATGGCCTCTTTGCCATCAAGGGCGTGCTCGAGGTCGAGGAGCAGGAGGAGGACGAGGCGGGACGCGCCGCGCTGCAGGAGGTCCTGCTGGAGGGGTTCGCCAGGGCCGTAGCCCAATGCGCCGAGATGAGGCGGCGGGAAGGGCAGGCGCTCGCCCGCGTCCTGCTCGGCCGTATCGACGAGATCGAGGCCCTCACCCGTGAGGCGGACACCAATCCAGCGCGCCAGCCCGCGGCCGTGCGGGAGCGGCTTGCCGCCCAGATTGCCGCCCTGCTCGACGCCTCGTCGTCGCTCGACCCCGACAGGCTGCACCAGGAGGCGATCCTGATGGCAGCCAAGGCCGACATCCGCGAGGAACTCGACCGGCTGCATGCGCATGTTGCCGCCGCGCGCGATCTGCTGGCCAAGGGCGGCCCGGTGGGACGGCGCCTCGACTTTCTCGCGCAGGAGTTCAACCGGGAAGTCAACACCCTTTGCTCCAAGGCGAATGATGTCAGCTTGACCGCGACCGGTCTTTCTCTCAAAGCAGTGGTCGAGCAATTCCGCGAACAGGTTCAGAATATCGAATGAGTAGCACTGCGTCCGTTCCCCAGCGCCGGGGCCTCCTGCTGATCGTTTCCTCGCCCTCCGGTGCCGGCAAGACCACGCTGACACGCCTTCTTCTGGCCGAAGACAAGTCGATGCATCTGTCGATCTCGGTAACGACGCGGCCGCGCCGTGGCAGCGAGATTGACGGCGTGCATTATCGCTTCATCGACGCCGGTAGCTTCGAGACCATGCGCGAGAAGGGCGAATTGCTGGAATCGGCCAAGGTACACGGTAATTACTACGGCACGCCGGCCGGGCCGGTGGAAGAGGCCCTGGCCGCCGGGCGTGATGTCCTGTTCGATATCGACTGGCAGGGCACCATGCAGATCTACAACAAGATGAGGCCGGATATCGTCTCCGTCTTCGTCCTGCCGCCGTCGGTGGCCGAACTCAAGGCGCGGCTGGAGCGGCGGGCCGAGGATAGTCCCGAGATCATCCTGCAGCGCCTGCAGAATGCCCGCGTCGAGATCAGCCACTGGACGAAATATGACTATGTGCTGGTCAACACCGACCTGCAGACGACCTATGCCAAGCTCAAGGAAATCCTCGACGTCGAACGCATGAAGCGCCAGGACAAGTCGCAGGTCGGCCAACTGGTTGATACGCTGAAGGCCGACCTCGACGCACTCACACGCGGGCGCTGAGGCTACTTCAAGGCATGCGCCAGCGCGACGAAGGCGGCGACCGGGACTTCCTCGGCGCGCATCTCCGGGCGCAGGCCCGCATCGGCCAGCGCGGCGCCGAGATCGCCGCCAAGCCCTTTGAGGCTCTGGCGCAGCATCTTGCGCCGCTGGCCGAAGGCGGCCTGCGTGATCCGCTCCAGGGCCGCCGGAGTACAGGGCAGCGGCGCCGGACGGGGGCGCAGATGCACCACAGACGAGGTGACCTTGGGCGGTGGCACGAAGGCACTCGGCGGCACGTCGAAGACGATTTCCGCTTCCGTCCGCCATCCGGCCAGGACCCCGAGGCGGCCATAGGCCCCGTCCGCTTCGGTGGCCACGATGCGCTCGGCAACTTCCTTCTGGAACATCAGCGTCATCGACTGGAACCAGGGCGGCCAGGGCTCGGTCTTCAGCCAGCCGATCAGCAGGGGAGTCGCCACGTTGTAGGGCAGGTTGGCGGTGATGCGCACCGGCCCTTCCAGCCCGGCGATCAGCGCCG
Source organism: Labrys neptuniae (assembly GCF_040797145.1). Taxonomy (NCBI): domain Bacteria; kingdom Pseudomonadati; phylum Pseudomonadota; class Alphaproteobacteria; order Hyphomicrobiales; family Xanthobacteraceae; genus Labrys; species Labrys neptuniae. The sequence continues at coordinate 10,881 of NZ_JBFNQD010000010.1, forward strand.
GCCAATCCGCTTCGAGGGCATCGCCGGCATGGACCGTCAACCGGCCGGGATAGTGGGCCGCGATTTCGGCAAGGGCCGCCAGGCAGCGCTCGTCGCGTTCGACGGCGACCACATGGCGAGCGCCGCAGGCCAGCAGAGCGCGGGTCAGGCCGCCGGGACCGGGGCCGACCTCCACGACATTCACCCCCTCCAGCGAGCCGCCCGCCCGCGCGATCTTGGCGGTGAGGTTGAGGTCGAGCAGGAAGTTCTGGCCGAGGGACTTCTTGGCCATCAGCTCGTGCTGTCGGATGACCTCGCGCAGCGGAGGAAGGTTGTCGATCTGGGCCATGGTCAGCGGGACATCCTGTCGGCCAGCGCCAGGCTGGCAAGGAAGCTGGAAGGGTTGGCCTCGCCGGTACCGGCAAGGTCGAAGGCCGTGCCATGGTCGGGCGAGGTGCGTATGAAAGGCAGGCCCAAGGTGACGTTGACGGCCTCGTCGAAGGCGAGCGCCTTCGCCGGCGCCAGGGCCTGATCGTGATACATGCACAAGGCGACGTCGAAGCCCTGGCGCGCCCGAGCATGGAACATGGTGTCGGCGGGCAGGGGACCGCGAGCGTCGATGCCGGCCGCTCTCAGCCGGGCGATAGCGGGCGCGACGACGGCGTTGTCCTCCCGGCCCAGCGTGCCATTCTCGCCGGCATGCGGGTTGAGACCGGCGACCGCGAGCCGCGGAGCCATGATGGCGAAACGAGCCTTGAGATCCTGGGCAACGATCAGCCCGGTCTCAAAGATCAGCTCCTCGCTGAGGGCTGCGGGCACCTCGGCCAAGGGAATGTGAATGGTCACCGGCACCACGGCCACCGTTTCGGACCAGATCATCATCACCGGCTTGCCGTCGTGGCCCCAATGGCGGTGCGCCAATTCACCCAGGAATTCGGTATGGCCGGGATGGCTGAAGCCGGCGCGATAGAGCACCTCCTTCATGATCGGAGGTGTGACCACGGCCCGGGCCTGCCCGCGGCGAACAGACAGCACGGCGCGTTCGATCGACTCGATGACCGCGGCGGCACCGGCGACATCGGGCCTGCCGGGCTGGTCAGGGGCGGGATTGGCCAAGGGAACCACAGGAAGGCCACGTGCGAAGGCTGCGAATGCGCCGGCTTCGTCGGTCTCGACGATGGTCAGATCGAGACCGATGCGCCGAGCACGGTCCGACAACAGGCCGGGATCGCCATAGACGAAGAAAGGCGCGGCTTCGCGGCGGGCTGAGGCTGCCGTCACGATCAGCTCCGGGCCGATGCCTGCCGGTTCCCCCATGGTCAAGGCAATTGGCAGCGAGGACTGTTCGGTCGGCATGATCAGGTCAGATGAGCTCGCTTGCATGAGCGGGCCAGCCCCGGGCGGGGCAGGCCGGCTCGCTTCGTCTCAGAAGGTCTTCAGATTGCCGTAGCGGTCGGTATAGCTGCTCGGCTTGGTGACATTGAGATTGTCGAAGTCGTTGTTCCAGATCTTGTCGGTGAATTCCTTCGGACTGCCGCTGACACCCAGGCCGCGCAGCTGCAGCTGGAACTGCACCGTGGTGTCGTATTTCAACGAAGTGGTGTCATAGGAGCGCGAGACGCTCATGCCGAGTGCAATGCAGGCGTCGACATAGGTCAATCCGGCATAGCTCGACGAGAATTTCTTGGTCCTCATGTCGTAGAGAGCGCCGGCACTGGCAATCCAGTTCTCGCTCAGCTTGAAGGCGGCCTTGCCGTTGATGCCTTCGCGATCGTCGAGCCCCAGCAGGGGCTGGGCATCGTAGCGTGCATAGATGATGTCGGCCTTCAGGCGCCCGATCGTGCCGAGGGCGCCGACCTCGAACTGCCGCATGTCCCAGTTTTTCTGGTCGAAGCGGGCACCCGACAGGATCGCGAAATTGTTTACCGGCTGCAGATAAACACGCGCGACATAGTCGGAAATGTTGCGATCCAGGCCCGATTGCAGGCCCGTATTGGCCATGTCGCCCCTGGTGAAGGAATTGGTGCCGCCGAAGGAGTAGGACTGGCCGAACATGGCGTTGTAGTAGCCGCCGCCATTGGTAGTCAGCGAATATTGCAGGCCGGCATTGACGCGAGAACCGTCCTCGGCCCGATCATAGCCGGAATACTTATCCCAATCGAACAGGTTGGTGTCGTCGAAGATCAGGCTCTGGGCGTCTTCGTTCGGGAAGACGCCGCTCTGCATCGCCTTGGGGCGCAGGATGACCTGCGCGATCGGTTCGATGATCTGCGTGCCCCAATCGGATTGCGAGATGAAGGGGTAGCGATAATCGAGGCCGATGGCCGGCACCAGGCGCGCCGCAGTGTCGTTCTTCTTGTTGCTGACGAACTGGTCGGCCGGATTGCCGTCGAGCTGGGTGAAGCCAAGATCGCCGCGAACATAGGCGAAGGGGGTCCACTGCTGCCCATAGGTATCGGTGAAGGTCTTCTTCCAATAGGCATTGATCGAGGCGCGCGTATAGGTGCCATCGATGCCGCGCTGCAGGCAGTTCGTCCGCGTCTTCGGCGTGAGATTGTCGCAGTTGTAGCCCAGGATGTTGTCGAAGGCGGCCTGCTGGCGGGTCAGGCTGGTCAGATTGAGGTTCCAGCCGAGTTCGCCGCCGAAGACCGGGCGGTCGACGATGTAGTCATAGTCGAGCACCGGCGCGACGACGGGCAGCTGCTTCTGCACGTCGGCCGTGGTCAGGCCCTGGAAATAGTAGGCGCGCAGATCGAACCAGGATTTGGTGCCGACGCCCGTCAGATAGACGGTGGAGGTTGCCTCCGTCTTGCCCCGCAGATTGTCGAGGCGGTAGTCGCGCCAGTAATATTTGTCGCTCAGCAGCGAGCCGTCCCAGCCGAAACGCCATTTGTCGTTCAGCCAGAATTCACCCTTGGACGAAATCGAGCCACGCCAGTTCGGCCTGCCGATATCCTCATTGGCGAACTTGTCCGGGTCGCTGATGAAGGCGCCCGACGCCATCACCGAATAGGCGCCGTTGAGCGTACGATGGCGCCATTCGATCTGGCCCGTCGGACCCTGGCTGCTGGCATAGCCGGGCGTCAGGGTCAGATCGTAATTGGGTGCGAGGTCGATGAAATAGGGCAGTTCGAGGCCGTAGCCGATCCGCGAGGAGTGGAAATAGCGCGGCGTGATGAAGCCGCTCTTGCGGGTGACGGACGGGTCGGGGGTCGACATATAGGGCAGGTAGGCGATCGGCAGTCCGAAGAACTCGAAGCGAGCATCTTCGAAATAGATCATCTTCTCCTGCTGGTTGTGGATGACCTTGACGGCCTTGATCTGCCACAAAGGCGGCTTCTGCGGATTGTCGGCACAGGGCGAGCAGGCCGAATAGACACCGTTCTGGAACACGGTGACATTGCCGCCGGTGCGCTCGGCCCGGTTGGAGGCGATATAGAGTTCGTCCGCCGTCACCATCTTCAGCGAATTGACGAAACCGTCCCTGAAATCGTCGGTCAGGTCGAAATTATCGGCATAGGTCTTGGTGCCGTCGGCTTCGGTGATGACGACATTGCCATTGGCCCGCACGCGCTTGGCCTTGCGGTCATAGACCACGCGGTCGGCCTGCAGGGCGCGGCCGTTGTAATAGATCTGCACCGTGCCGATGGCGGTTACGACCTCGTTGTCCTGGTCATACTGCATCTCCCTGGCCTTGAGGACCATGTTGGAGCTGCCCTGACCTCCGGCACCATCGGAACGCGCACCCAAGGGCCCGAGCAGGTTCTCCTGGGCATGGGCTTTCGACGGCAACAACGCAAACGACAGCGCTGCAACCGCGACGGTGGTGCACAGCATGGTCGTAAGGAAGTGGCGAGCTGATACGCGCATCAGCCATCCTCCTGGTTAAGCAACACGGTAAATCCGATCAGGGCCGCAACGGCAGCCGGAGTCCAAGCGGCGACAGCCGGCGCAACCAGCCCCGCAATGCCCAGATCCTTGGCCATTTTGGTTACGACATACAGCAAGAAACCCGCCCCGATTCCACTCAAGATCATCACACCAATACCGCCAAGGCGCGCAAACCGCAGCGATACCGTCGCGGCGATCAGCACCATCGCCACGAGCAGCAGGGGACGAGCTAGAAGCGTCTGATATTGCAACCGGTAGTCATTTGCATCAAGTCCCGCGGCGCCCTGTTGTGCGATTGATGACGGGAGTCTCCAGAAAGACACGCTGTCCGCGGACACCGCAAATTTCTGGTCAACCTGGGACTTGGTCAAATTACTAGGAAAATCAATGCTTTCCGAGGTTTTGACCGGTTGGTTGGGAATGAATTCCTGGACGTTGGATAGATGCCAGGCGCCCTTGTCAAGTTTTGCGGTATCGGCTTCCAGCCGCCTGACAAAGCGACCGTCGGCATCGAGGGCATAGATGGTAACGCCCGTCAGCGTGCCGTCGTCGCTGTTCTCCGCCGAAGTATGGATGACGGCCTGGCCGTCGCGGATCCAGCGGCTCTTGTCGTCGTCGCGGATCTGGCGGGCGCCGAAGACGCGGGTGTCGAGCAGGTCGCTCCTGGTCTTCAGCGCAGCCGAGAGCGGATTGAAGGCAATTGCCGCAAGGATGCCCAGGAGGATGGCGCAGATGATCGGTGGGGCCAGGAATTGCCAGACCGACAGGCCGGCGGCACGCATCACCACCAGTTCGAGCCGCAGGCTGAGATTGACGAAGCAGATGATGGCCCCGAACAGGAAGACGAAGGGCAGGGTCTGCTCGATGATGGACGGTGTTCGCAGCAGAGAGAGGGCCGCGATCGAGCCCACGGACACGCGGGGCAGGTCGCTGGCGCGCCGACTGGTCTCGGCAAAATCCAGCAGGAAGATCATGACGAACAGGAAGGCAAGCACGCCGAAAATGGCGATCAGAAAGCGCTTGCTGAGATAACGGCCGAGGGTGGAGGTCATGATCATGCGCGCGCCGTCCGGTTGGCGAGGCGCGCAGTCAGCTCATTGTACCAGTTCGTCACTCCGCGCGGCAGCGACAGGCGCAGATGGCCGGTGATCACGGCAAGGCAGATCAGCGAGGTCAGGATCGGCACGCCGAATGCGATATAGACGCCGCCGGCCGAATGCACGCTCAGGCTCTGCGTGGCGATGAAGCCGAGAATGCGCACCACCAGCACGCTCAGAATGGCAAAGCCGATCGCGCTGGCTCGCCCCTGGCGGGTGGTGCGCGCCTGGCCCAGGAAGGCAAGGGCGACCAGCATGAAGGCAATCGGATAGAGGGGAGCGGTAAACCGGTCCACCAGTTCGCCGCGAATGCGGCCGCGTTCGGCCTGTCCCTTCATCTCGGATGGCTGGGTATTCCACAGTTCGCTGGTGTAGCGGTCGCGCGGCTTGTAGTTGATGGTGTCGTTGTCGTCGCGGGCGAGCTGCGAGAGGTCGAACTGATATTGCTCGAAGGTGACGATGGAGGCGTCGGAGGAAGCGCCGCCTTCCTGCTGCTGCAGCGAGCCGTTGTTGAGGACCAGCACCAGCCCCGTCGCCGTATCGACGATCTTGCCGGTTCCGGCGATGTAGGTCTTGGTCTTGCCCTTGTCGCGGGCATCCTGCACGAAAATGCCGAGCAGCGTCCCGTCGGGCTGGCGCTCACGGATATGGAAGGTGAAGCCGCGCAGGGCAGTGAACTGGCCTTCCTTGAGGAAGTGCTGCACCACGTCGGCCGCTGCCGCGACGCGCCAGGCGGTCAGCTCATGCTGGCTGGCAGGCTGGATATAGAGGGTGACGGCGGCAATTCCCGCAGCGACGAGACCGGTAATGCCGGCAAAGGGCGTGATCAGCCGGGAGGGGGAATAGCCCGCAGCGTTGAGGACGACGAGTTCAGAGCCGGCATTGAGCCGCTGTAGCAGCCACACGGCCGCCAGGAAGACCGCCAGCGGTGCGACCACCACCACCAGCGCCGGCAAAGCGAGCGAGCTGATGGCCAGGAAGACCAGCACGGACTGGCCTTGTGCCGTCATGACGTTGAATTCGCGCAGGGCTCCGACCATCCAGGCAAGGAGCGTCAGCACGACGAGGCAGACCAGAAAGGCAAAGCCAAACTGTCTGGCAATATATCGGCTGACGAGGTTCATTGCCTTTTCGGGTCTCCTACCCGTTGCTTGTAGCCTCGTGCTAGGCAGGAGGCGAGACGTTTGTATGGCAGGACCGAGGCTGCAAGCGAATTGTTGTAGACATGGTTACGGATTGACATGCAAAAGTCCCAACAAGCCGTCAACCGCGCGGCAGCTTCCAAGCCGATTCCTTCTCCCCGAGCCATTGGCGCGGGGAGAAGGAATCGGCAGAATATCAACCGCTTGCAAAGTTTCTCGATAGTGTCCACGAATGGGCGATAATTGAGAAACTTCGCTTGGAATGGGCATCAATTATGGTTTCCGAATTGAAACTGTCTTTTTCAAAAGTCGAGAAAATTGCCGACGGCATTGCCGTCATATTCACAAATATCGATTTGGCGGTATCGCCTGAAACGGAAGCTGCTCTACCGGGTATCGGCAGTCTGGTCAAACGTGCGGCTTCCGCCGATAATTTCAAGGGGAAGGCGCTGACCTCCCTCGACATTCTTGCGCCCTTGGGCCTGACGGTGGATCGTGTGATCGTGGTTTCGCTCGGCAAGGCCGAGGACGGCGCCCGCACCGATTGGGTCAAGGCCGGAGGCAATGTGGTCGGCAAGCTGCCGGCTTCGGCAAAGTCGGCGACTGTGGTGCTGGACCTGCCGGATGCCGCCATCACCGCCGATCAGGTGGCTGACTTCACCCTCGGCGCCCGGCTGAGGGCCTACAAGTTCGAACGCTACAAGACGCGCAAGCAGGACGATGCGGCGAACAAGGTGCTGGAACTGACGATCGCCAGCAGCGTCGATGGCGCAGCCAAGAAGGCCGGCAAGTCGCGCGAGGCGATCGCCGACGGCGTCAGGCTCGCGCGCGACCTGGTCAACGAGCCCCCGAACGTGCTCTACCCCGAAGCCTTCGCCAAGCGGGCGGCCGAACTGGAGGAACTCGGCGTCGAAATCGAGATCCTCGACGTCAAGGCGATGAAGAAGCTCGGCATGGGGGCGCTGCTCGGCGTCGGCCAGGGCTCCGAGCACGACAGCCGGCTGGTGGTGATGCGCTGGAACGGCGCCAAGAATCGCGAGGCCAAGCCGGTTGCCTTCATCGGTAAGGGCGTAACCTTCGACACCGGCGGCATTTCCATCAAGCCGGCTTCCGGCATGGAGGACATGAAGGGCGACATGGGCGGTGCGGCCTGCGTGGTCGGGCTGATGCATGCGCTTGCCGCCCGCAAGGCCAAGGCCAATGTGATCGGAGCCATCGGCGTGGTCGAGAACATGCCGGACGGCAATGCCCAGCGCCCGGGCGACATCGTCACCTCGATGTCGGGCCAGACCATCGAGATCATCAACACCGATGCCGAGGGCCGGCTCGTACTGGCGGATGTGCTCTGGTACATCCAGGACAAGTACAAGCCGCAATTCATGATCGATCTCGCCACCCTCACCGGGGCCATCATGGTGGCGCTCGGCCAGGAATATGCCGGCCTCTTCTCCAACAATGACGAATTGGCCGGGCGCCTCTTCGTGGCCGGGCAGACGACGGGCGAGCGGGTCTGGCGCATGCCGCTCGGCCCGGAATACGACAAGCTGATCGATTCCAAATTCGCTGACATGAAGAACACCGGCGGCCGCAATGGCGGGTCGATCACCGCCGCCCAGTTCCTGCAGCGTTTCGTCAACGAGACGCCCTGGGCCCATCTCGATATCGCCGGCACCGCCATGGGTTCGCCCGCCAGCGACGTCAACCGCAGCTGGGGTTCGGGCTGGGGCGTGCGCCTGCTCGACCGGCTGGTGGCGGAGCATTACGAGGGGTGAGGATCACGCTGTTCGGCACGCCTGACAGCGTCTATACGCGGATCATCCGGCTGGTTCTCGATTTGAAGAATGTCGGTCATGACTTTGTCATGGCTGACATTTTTGACGACAGGGGTATACCGGATGATTATGAACGGCGCCATCCGTTCCGGCGTATCCCGAGCATCGAGATCGATGGCACGGTCGTCTATGAGACCGACGCCATTGCCCATTATATAGAGGCACTGCTTCCCGATCCTTCGTTGGTGCCTGCGGATGCACGCACCGCGGCACGCATGCGTCAGATCATGCGCGTTGTCGATCATTACGCCTATCGACCGCTCGTCTGGGGAATTTACGTGCCGCTGTGGTGGCGTGATGGCACGATGCCCACTCAAGAGATGCTGGCGGAAGCCGAGACGGCATTGCGTGCCTTGCAAGAATTGGTAGGTGAGGGGGGCGTGGGACTTTCTCCCAACCTGGCTTGGTGCTACCTCGCGCCGGTCCTGGCCGTTGCCGACAGTGTCTCGGCCGGAAGCGAGTTGATCGCTCGCGTACCGGTTTTGAAAGAATGGTGGCATTCCGTGCGGAACGCGCCTGCCATGGTGAGGACACGCTCCCGGGAGAGCCACTATTGAGAAAGGCGAGGCGATGACGGAATTGCTCTTCTATCATCTGCAGAGAGCCCCGCTCGAACGGGTTCTACCGGGCCTTCTGGAAAAATCCCTGCAGCGGGGTTGGCGCTGCGCGGTGCAGGGGCCGCAGGAGCGGCTGCGTGCACTCGACGACGTGCTTTGGACCTATAATGACGAAGCCTTTCTGCCGCATGGGCTGGAGAGCGACGATGGTCCCGCCCAGCCGATCGTGCTGGTGACGCATGAGGGCAATCCCAACGGCGCTGCGATCCGCTTCCTCGTCGATGGCGCGCCCTTGCCGGCGGATGCCCCGAGCTATGAGCGCATCGTGCTGATGTTCGACGGCAATGACGCCGATGCGGTGCAAGGGGCGCGGGATCAGTGGAAGCAGGCCAAGGAACTCGGCTTTGCTGCGACCTATTGGCAGCAGAGCGACGAGGGACGCTGGGAGAAGAAGGCTTAGGCCAGGTCCGACCGGATCGGCAATCGATCTAGGCGCACTGCTGTCCCTCGGCCGACGAAGTTTCCTGGCTCTGCCCGAAATGCGCGCGGACATGGTCGATGAACGCGCTTGCCATCCAGGTGATCGGAAATTGGCGCGGTGTGATGATCGCTGCCTTCTGCGGGGGGAGCGCATCCTCGAGCTCCACGATGGCGAGCGGCAGGCCATCCTCGCTGACACCGGACCGGGAGCGTGTGGTCAGCAGCGCGATGCCGAGACCGTTGGCGACGAGGCCGCGTACCATGTCGATCGTGCGTGCTTCCATGCCCAGCGTGGGTGTCACACCCGCCTGGCGGAACAGCGCCAGGAAATAGTCGCGGCTGTGCGGCAGGTTGATGAGGATCAGGGGCCACGCGGCGACGTCCTGCAGCCGGACGCGACGCTTGTCGGCAAGCGGGTGACTGGCCGGAACGAGCACGTAGGGCTGGAATTCCGCGACCGTCTCGGCCGCGCCGGTTCGGCCGAGGTCGAGATCGTAGAGCAGAGCGACCTCGATCAGGCCATTGTCGACCAGCCGGTGCAATTCCTCGATGTCGCCCTCGCGCATCCGCACCTCGACATGTGGGTGGGAGTGGCGAAAGGCGCTGATGATCGGCGGCATGTACAGCGGGCCCAGCGTGGTCAGGCAGCCGACGTCGACGAAGGTCTGGCGCCCGGACGAAACGCCGGGGGAGGCGGCCCAGGCATTGATCTGCGAGAGAATGGAACGGGCTTCGGCAAGCTTGTCGCGTCCGGCCTGGGTGAGGACGAGGCCCTGAGCGTGGCGGCGCATGAACAGGGGTTGACCGACCCTTTCCTCCAATTGGCGGATCGCCACGGAAATCGCCGGCTGGGAGACATGAAGGGCGCGTGCCGCCTGCGCCGTGCCCTCATGCTCGGCGGCAGCCACGAAATAGCTCAGTTGGCGGACGGTGACCATGAATAGGAAAAACTTATTCTCTTAATGCAATAAGAATATTTGCCTTTATTCACGGGCTGTCAAATCCTGCGCAGGCATCAAGGAACAGCCATGACTGGATTTGACCTGCCGCTCGAGGGCCTCGTCGTCCTGGACTTCTCGCGCGTGCTTGCGGGCCCCTTCGCCACCGCCCTTCTCGCCGACGCCGGCGCCGATATCATCAAGGTGGAGGGAAGCGCCGGCGACGACTATCGCCATGTCGGCCCGTTCGTCGGGGATGACAGCGCCATGTTCGAGTTTGCCAATCGCGGTAAGCGCAGCATCGTGCTCGACCTCAAGGCCGAGGCCGACCGTATCACGGCGCGGCGGTTGGCCGCCCAGGCGGACGTCGTGGTCGAGAATTTCCGGCCGGGCGTCGCGTCCCGGCTCGGCATCGCCTATGCCGATCTCGTCGGCGAGAATCCCGATCTCGTCTATCTCAGCATTTCCGGTTTCGGACAGAACGGCGTCGGGCGTGATCGGCCAGCCTATGACATCATCGTGCAGGCTGAGAGCGGGCTGATGGCGATGACGGGCATGCCGGACGGGCCGCCGACCCTGGTCGGCGAGGCGATCGGCGACATCGGCGCTGGGCTATATGGTGCCTGGGCCGTTACCGCCGCGCTGTGGCAGCGCGAGCGCACCGGGCGCGGCTGCCATATCGATCTCGCCATGTTCGATGCCCTGCTGTCGCTGCTGCCGACCGGAGCGTGCCGCTATCTGGCGACGGGGGCCGTGCCGATGCGTGTCGGCAACCGTCACCCACTCTCGGCGCCATTCGGGGCCTATCGGACCATGGACGGCCACGCGGTGATTGCGGTCCTCAACGAGAAATTATTTGCCGATTTTGCCGCGACCATCGGGCAGCCCGAACTGGCGAGCGATCCGCGTTATCGCAGCGATTCTCTGCGCTCGGACAATGAACCATCCTTGCGCGTCTATGTGGAGCGATGGACAGGCGCAAGGCCGACCGGCGAGGTCGTGAGGGTCCTGGCGGCAGCCGGCATACCCGTGGCGCCGATCAGCACCGTGGCACAGGCGATCGATTCCGAGCTGGCGCGCGAACGTGGCCTTTTCCGGCAAGGGAGCACGGTTCCCCTGCCGGAGCAGCCCGCCCATTTTTCGGGCTCCCGGCGTGGCCGGCCCGTGCGAGCCCCGCGGCTCGGCGAGCACACGCACGACATTCTCGCCCGTCTTGCCGCGCAGGAGGAACAGCAATGAATTTCGAACCGGATGCCGACACCCTCGCGGTGGTCGAGCAGATCCGCCGCTTCGCGGAAGATGTCCTCAAGCCGAATGCCCGTGAGATCGATGCAAACGGGACCTTCGCGTCACGGCACATACCGGCTCTGGCCGAACTGGGCGCGATGGGCATGAACCTGCCGGAGGCATGGGGCGGCCCCGGCCTGTCGCCGGTGGTGCTCTATCTCGCCGTCGAGGCCTTGGCGGCCGGTTGCGGCTCCACCGTCTCGATGATGACCGCGCATTTCCTGGCGACCGATGCAATCCTCATCGGCGGCGACGATGCGCAGCGCGGCCGCTATCTGCCGGATGCGGCGGCCGGCAGGACATTGGGCGCTTTCGGCCTGACCGAACCGGGGGCCGGTTCCAATCCGGCCGACATGACGACCCGAGCCATACGGGACGGCGCATCGTATCACCTGCGCGGCGTCAAGCATTTCATCTCCAACGCAGCGCATGCCGATTTCATCGTCGTCTTCGCCAAGACCGATGCGGCGGCCGGCGCACGCGGCATCAGCGCCTTCGTGGTCGAGCCCGCAAAAGGGGGTGTGAGAATCGGTTCCCCCGAAAAGACGATGGGCCTGCGCGGCGGGCATGTGTTCGAGGTCGAGTTCGACTGCCGCGTCGGCGAGGAGGCGATGCTCGGGCCGGAGGGAAGCGGCTTCAGGACCGCATTGAAAACGCTCGACAATGGCCGCACCGAAGTCGCCGCCATGTGTACCGGATTGGCCGGTGAGGCCCTGGCCATGGCGGTGGAATGGGCCAGGACCCGTCGGGTCGGCGGCCATCCGATCGGCGAGTTCCAGGGGCTGCAATGGATGCTCGCCGACATGGCGACCGAACTCGATGCGGCGCGCCTGATGGGGCTGAGAGCCGCCTCCCTGCGCGAGAGGGGAGAGCGCTTTTCGAAGGAAGCCTCCATGGCCAAGCTATTTGCCTCGGAAAAGGCCGGGGCGATCATCGACCGCGCCCTGCAGATCCATGGCGGCTATGGCTATTCCCAGGAATTGCCCCTGGAACGGATGGCGCGCGATGTCCGCATCATGCGCATTTACGAGGGCTCCTCGGAGATACAGCGCAACATCATAGCGCGCATGCTGCTCGCCTGAGTGTTCCGCGAGTTGATGGAGATCTCAAATCGCAAAGGCGTGCTGCAACGAAGGGGGACAAGCATGTGGTTTTGCCGAAGCTTGCCTTGCGCTCCAACGTCCTGATGGTGATACCTCCCCAAGATCGATGCGGGGCCGTTGCTGCTGAGAAACTGTTGCGGGGCGATTGCGAAATCCGCTCTCGACGATGCCAAAAAAAGCGGGTTCAATCCAAAGCCTATCCAGGTGGAGAACATAATGAAAATCGGAACCTTATTGCGCGGTGCGCTGCTCGGGCTTGCCCTTGTCGGCGGCTCGGGACTGGCGGCGTCGGCCGATCAGCTGGCCAGCGTCAAGAGCGCCGGTAAGATCGTGACGGCAACGGACATGCACTATGCGCCGTTCGACATGGTCGTCGACGGCACCTATCAGGGCATGACCAAGGACCTGTTCGACAATGTCGCCAAGGAGATCGGCGTCGAACCCGTCTATCAGGACCTGCCCTGGACCTCCCAGCTTCCCGGCCTCGAAGTGTCGAAATTCGACATCGTCATCGCGCCGGTGACGATCACGCCCGAACGGCTCGAGCGCTATACCTTCACCCTGCCGATCGCCGATGCGACCGTCGGCATCGTCAAGGCCGCCGCCAACAAGGATATCAACAAGCCCGAAGACATCGCCGGCAAGACCGTCGGCGTGCAGCAGGGCACGGCGCAGTTCAAGCAGTTGCAGGAATTCGGCACCAAGGTCGGCAATGTGACCATCAAGGAATACGGCACGACCGACGAGGCCTATGCCGATCTGGCCGCCGGCCGCCTCGATGCCGTGGCGGGCTCGGCGCCCAATCTTGCCTATCTCGTCAAGCAGCGCGGCGATGTGTTCGCCCTGCCTGAAGTGTCGACCTTCGGCAAGCCGACCTATTTTGCCTGGGTGCTCCGCAAGGGCGACGACAGCGCCAGCTTTGCCGGCGCCATCAAGGATGCCATCGTCAAGATGACCAAGGATGGCCGCGTCAAGGCGATCCAGGAAAAGTGGCTCGGCAAATATACCGAGCTGCCGCTGGAAGTGCCGGCCAAGTGACCTGAGGTGTTTTCCGGTTTGACGGAACTCGTCGGATCGGAAAGGCACGTCGCAATGAAGAGCCGGAGCAAGGTGCGATTCGCGAGGATCACGCCTTGCTTTGGGAACGCACGGCATCCTGGTGACGCCGCGCTTCGGTCGCTGGTCCCGTTCGCATGTTTTCGCTGAATGCCTTCGTCAAAAGCTTCCATGCGCTGGCGCTGGGAGTACCCAGTACCCTGATCGTCTCGCTGTTGGGCATCGCGATCGGGCTTCTCGTCGGCGCATTGATCTGTGCCGGCGCCCTGTCGCTCTCGCCTGTATTGCGGCGGGTTGCTGCGGTCTGGATCAGCTTCTTTCGCGGCGTGCCGCTGATGGTACAGCTGCTCTTGATGTTCTACCTCCTGCCGGTTGCCGGCATCAACGTGCCGCCGATGGTGGCGGCCGTGTTGGCCGTCGGCTTGTGCTCCAGCGCCTATGTCGCCGAAATCTGGCGTGGGGCCATCAACGCGCTGCCGCGCGGGCAGGCCGAGGCGGCCGTCGCCATCGGCATGCTGCCGCGTTCGATCTGGACACGGATCATCCTGCCGCAGGCGGTCCGGCTGTCGCTGCCGGCGCTGGTCAACGAGCTCATCCTGCTCGTGAAGGCCTCCTCGCTGGTCTCCCTGGTCGGCATCTGGGAGATCACGCGTGCCAGCCAGGCGGAGGCCGGTGCAAGCTATCGTCCGCTCGAAGCCTATGTCGCGGCGGGATGCCTCTATCTCGTGATCAATCTGTGCCTGGCCGCGCTCGGCCGGTACCTGGAACGAAGGACGGCGGCGTAATGGAGCTGATCGTTCACTACGGACCAGCACTGCTGCGTGGTTTCGGCATGACGGTGCTGTGCTGGCTGGTCGGCACCGCCTGTTCGGTGGTCCTGGGCCTCGTCATCGCCCTGGCCCAGCGCTATGGGCCAGCGCCGTTGCGCTGGCTGCTGGTCGGTTATGTCGAGGCCATTCGCGGCACGCCCTTCCTGGTCCAGCTCTACGTGCTCTATTATGGCGGTCCCGCCTTCGGCTTGCGGCTGGATGCCCTGCCGGCGGGCCTGATCGGGCTGTCGATCTATGGCAGTCCCTATTTCGCCGAGATCTTCCGCTCGGGCTTCAATGCGGTTGCGGTGGGGCAGATCGAGGCGGCGCGCACCATCGGCATGAGCGAGTTCGCCATCGTCAGGCGCATTCTCTTGCCGCTCGCCCTGGTTTCGTCCCTGCCGGCGCTGGTCAATTTCGCCATCATCCTGACCAAGGAAACGGTGGTGCTCTCCACCATCACGGTGCCGGAGTTGCGCTACCAGGTGGACCGGATGATCACCGAGACCTTCCGCTATTTCGAGGCCACCTTGGCGCTGGCCTTGTTCTTCTGGGGCCTGGTGGAACTGGTCTCCCGGCTCGGCCGCTGGCTGGAAGGCCGCGTGACCCACTACATGATCGAAAGACGCTGAGATGGAACAGGCTTCCTCCGTCGAGATCCGCAAGGTCGACAAGTTCTACGGGCCGTTCCAGGCACTGAAGCAGATCTCGGCCTCGATACCTCCCGGCAAGGTCACCTGCCTGATCGGCCCGTCCGGATCGGGCAAGTCGACCCTGCTGCGCTGCATCAACTTCCTGGAGGAGTATGATGCCGGCGAGATCCGCATCGACGGCCGGCTGATCGGCTACGAGACCCCGGGCGGCAAGCGCATGGCCTCGGGCAAATTGCGCGAGATGCGCCGGCGCATCGGCATGGTGTTCCAGCAGTTCAATCTGTGGCCGCATATGACTGCGCTGCAGAACGTCGCCGAAGGGCTGGTCCAGGTGCGCGGTTTCTCCAAAGCCGAGGCCCAGGCACGTGCGGCGGAGGCGCTGCGCAAGGTCGGCCTTGCCGACAAGATGGCCAGCCATCCCGGCCGGCTTTCGGGCGGACAGCAGCAGCGCGTCGCCATCGCCCGCGCCATCGCCATGGAACCCAAGCTCATGCTGTTCGACGAGCCGACCTCGGCGCTCGATCCCGAATTGGTCGGCGAGGTGCTGAATGTGATGAAGCAGCTTGCCGCCGAGGGCATGACGATGGTGGTGGTCACCCATGAAATGGGCTTTGCCGCCCATGTCGGCGATCAGGTGGCCTTCATGGAAGCGGGCGAGCTGGTCGCCGTCGATACGCCGGCGGCGATCTTCCACAACCCGGCCGACAAGCGCATCCAGTCCTTCCTGCGGACCTATAACGAGCGCAACAGTTTCTAGAGACGCAATACTGGTCGCAAACCTAGCCCTTCAATTGCGCCATGACGCCGGCGATGTCGCCCATGCCCCAGTGCTCGGCGATCAGGCCGGCCTCGATGCGGAAGATGTCGCAGGAGGTGAAGCGCAGGTGCTTGCCGGTGGGGGCGATGCCGAAATAGGGGCCCTTGTGCGTACCGGTATAGACGAAGCTCGCGGCGACCTTGTCGCCCTGGCTCACCTGCGTCTCGATCGCGACCCGCAAATCGGGCATGGCGGTGAGGCGGGCCTGGAAGAAGGCCACCGTCGCCTGCTTGGGGCTGAGGTCCTTGCGGGTCGGAGCGGCGGCGCTGGCCTGGTTGTTGACATAGGTCTGCGCGAACAGGGCGGCGAAACCGTCAATGTCGTGGGCGTTCAGTCGGGCCGCGAAGCGCTCGGCGGCGTTGGGTTCCTGCGCCTGCGCCGACAGGCTCACGCCGCCTGCAAGGGCCAGCCCGCCCAGGATCGCTAGTCTGCGCCGATCATCCATATCTGTCTCCAGCTTAGGTCTTATGAAGACGCTTCCTCCAGAGCGGCGCTGGCTTCGAGCCAGGCTTCCTCCGCCAGGAGTAGCCTCTCTTCGGCGGTCGCGCGTGCCTTGGCCATCTCGGCCGCCTTGTCGGGCGAGCGCTCGAACAGGCCGGGACGCGACAGCTTCTCGTCGAGATCCACGATGATGGCCTGCAGCTTCTCCATCGCCGCCTCGATCTGCCGGACTTTTTCGCGGTCGGCTGCGGTTTGCGCACGCCGGGCGGCATTGGCCTGGCGCTGCGTCGGCTCGCCGTTGCGTTCGCTTTTCTCCACGACCGGCTTGGCCAGGACCAGGCGACGATAATCCTCCATGTCGCCGTCGAAGCCCTTGACCGTGCCGTTCGCCACCAGCCAGAGCCGGTCGACGCAGGCTTCGAGAAGATAGCGATCATGACTGATCAGGATCACCGCGCCGGGATAGTCGTTGAGCGCCTGGATCAGGGCCTGGCGGCTGTCGATGTCGAGATGGTTGGTCGGCTCGTCCAGGATGAGCAGATGCGGGCCGCCAAAGGTGGCCAGGCCCATCAGCAGGCGGGCCTTCTCGCCGCCGGAAATGTTGGCGACCGGCGTATCGGCCTTGTCGGCGCCGAAACCGATCTGGGCGGTGCGGGCGCGGATCTGCGCTTCGGTGGCGCCGACCATCATCTCGGCGACATGGTCGCGGGCCGAGGCCTGCGGATTGAGTTCGTCGAGTTGGTGCTGGGCGAAATAGGCAACCTTCAGCGCCGAGGAGCGCCGCATGCGCCCCGCCATCGCCGCGAGGCGCCCGGCCAGCAGCTTGGCGAAGGTCGACTTGCCGTTGCCGTTGGACCCGAGCAGGCCGATGCGGTCCTCGCTGTCGACGGACAGGTCGAGCCGCGACAGCACGGTGCGCTCGCCATAGCCGACACTGGCGCCTTCCAGAGCGATGATCGGCGGCGACAATTCCTTGGCGGGCGGCGGAAAGTCGAACGGCCTGACTTCCTCGTCGACGATCGCCGCCACCGGCTCCATGCGTGCCAGCATCTTCATGCGCGACTGGGCCTGGGCCGCCTTGGTGGCCTTGGCCTTGAAACGGTCGATGAAGGACTGGATGTGGCGGCGCTGGTCTTCCTGCTTCTTCCTCAGCTTCAGGCTGAGCGCCTGCTTTTCCCGACGCTGCTTTTCGAAGCCGTCATAGCCGCCGCGATAGAGTTCGAGCCGGCCCTCGGTCAGGTGCAGGATGTAGTCGACCGAGGCGTTGAGGAGATCGCGGTCATGGCTGATCACCACCACGGTGTGCGGGTAGGAGGCGAGATAATCCTGCAGCCAGAGCGTGCCTTCGAGGTCGAGATAGTTGGTCGGTTCGTCCAGAAGCAACAGGTCCGGCTCGGTGAAGAGCAGGGCGGCCAGCGCCACGCGCATGCGCCAGCCGCCGGAGAATTCCGAGCAGGCGCGGCTTTGCGCGGCATGGTCGAAGCCCAGGCCCGCCAGAATGGTGGCGGCCCGCGCCGGCGCAGCATGGGAATTCTTGTCGGCGAGGCGGGTCTGGATCTCGGCGATGCGGTGGGGATCGCTGGCGGTCTCCGCCTCGGCCAGCAGGGCCGTGCGTTCCTCGTCGGCCGCCAGCACCACCTTGATCAGGGTTTCCGGCCCGCCCGGCGCTTCCTGGGCGACGCGGCCGATGCGCATGCCGCGCGGCACCGAGACGCTGCCGAGATCGGGCGAAACCTCGCCCATGATCATCCGGAACAAGGTGGTTTTGCCGGTGCCGTTGCGTCCGAGGAAGCCGACGCGCGCATCCGGCGGCAGCGCCACGGTGGCGTTGTCGAACAGGACGCGCGATCCCAGGCGATAAGTAAGGCCGTTCACATGCAACATGGCCGGGCTTTTGGCATGAGCCGGGCGGCAGGGCAATCATGCAATGGCCCTGTCCTCGAGCCGCATGCGTATTTGGCCGAAATCTTCAAGGCAGGCATCGGAATGATGGCACAGTATGACGGTCGGAATTTGATTTGCGGCTTATTCTTCTCCGTCATCGCGAGCGGAGCGAAGCAATCCAGGAGCCATGAGTGCGCCGTTTTCCGACCCTGGATTGCTTCGCTCTGTTCGCGATGACGATCGAGTCGGGCGTTTCAGACGGTTGGCATAAGCGAATATCGCGGATTCCCCGCAAGCCATGTACGGAGGAGGAGTTTTCATCATGAAACCGTATGTAAGCGTCCTGAGCATCGGCGTGGACGATCTGGAAGCCGCCTTGCATTTCTATCGTGACGGCCTCGGCCTGCCGACCGAAGGCATCATCGGTCGCGAATTCAAGCATGGCTCGGTGGCTTTCTTCGATCTGCAGAACGGCCTGAAGCTCGCATTATTTCCGCGCGCCAACATCGCCCACGATGCCGGGATCGCGCAGTCGGCGCGCAGTCCGACCGAATTCACCCTCGGTCACAATGTCGGCAGCGAGGCCGAGGTCGATACCGTGATGCAGCGGGCGATCGCAGCAGGAGCACGCCTGGTCAAGCCAGCCCAGAAGACCTTCTGGGGCGGATATGCAGGCTATTTCCAGGATCCGGACGAGCATCTGTGGGAGGTCGTTTTCAATCCGGCCTTTCTGCCGCCGGCGTGAGGACGCGGCGCGGAAGCCATAGGGCATGGGAGAGGGGGCTTTCGCTTTTTAGTAGTCCGCAAGGAGAACTTTCCCGACCTTCCGCTTCGTGAGGTAGGGACTTGGTCTTGCTGAATCTGGCAGTCCGCCATCGCCATTTTTAACCAATTGCTGGGATTGCACTCACGAATCCAGCATTTGATTCATGGTGTTGCGCCAGAATCATGATACTTCATCTGTCTGTGGCGAGTGGGGAGGTAGAATATTAGTGCATTCCCCAACGTCAGTTTTATATGCCGGGCGACAGAAAAAATTGGTCCATGAAGATGAGTCATTCACGGCGTGAACCAAGCAACCTCTCGTTAGACAAGCCCAAATGGATGAGACATGATTAAAAAACTCGCGGCAGAGTTCTTCGGAACGTTCTGGTTGGTTTTCGGCGGTTGCGGTGCCGCCGTGCTTTCGGCGGCTTTCCCGGAACTGGGCATCGGTTTCGCGGGCGTCGCCCTGGCCTTCGGCCTGACCGTCCTGACCATGGCTTTCGCGGTCGGCGGTATCTCCGGCGGCCACTTCAATCCAGCCGTCTCGCTGGGGCTGGCCGTTGGTGGCCGGTTCAGCTGGGCTGAGCTCATTCCCTACTGGATCGCACAGGTCGTGGGCGGCCTCGTCGGCGCGGCGGTGCTCTATGCCATCGCCACCGGCAAGCCTGGCTTCGAGGTCGGCGGCTTTGCGTCCAACGGCTATGGCGACCTCTCGCCCGGCAAATACAGCATGATCGCCTGCCTGATCGCCGAGATCGTACTGACGGCAGCCTTCCTCGTCATCATCCTGGGCTCGACCTCGAAGGTGGCGCCGGCCGGCTTTGCGCCGATTGCCATCGGCCTTGGCCTGACGCTGATCCATCTGATCTCGATCCCGGTCACCAACACCTCGGTCAATCCGGCCCGTTCGACGGCTGTCGCCTTCTTCGCGCAGACCGGTGCGGTGAACCAGCTCTGGCTGTTCTGGGTTGCGCCTCTGGTCGGCGCCATCGTGGGCGGCCTGATCTGGAAGGTGCTGCTGGAGCCCGAGCAGGCCTGAGGCACGCCCGGATAGGGGGGCAAGCGGCGATCGATTCATCCGGTCGCCGCTTTTTTGTGTGAGAGCATCAGAGGTTCGTGCTGCCATGGCGCCCACCGATTTGACGGCGCCGGCAGGAAGGGCGACGGCGCGGCCACTGCCGGGAACCGGAGTAAACAAGCGTTCTCCGCGAATGCGCTTCGCGGCGGGGGTTGAAGCCGGGCAGGGGCATGGCTATAAGCCGCTCACCTCAACCCAAAGAAACCAGGACGACCATGGCTCTCGAGCGCACCTTTTCGATCATCAAGCCCGACGCGACCAACCGCAACCTCACCGGCGCCATCAATGCCGTGTTCGAGAAGGCTGGCCTGCGTATCGTCGCCCAGAAGCGCGTCCGCATGACCCGCGAGCAGGCGGAGACCTTCTACGGCGTGCACAAGGAGCGTCCCTTCTTCGGTGAACTCGTCGAGTTCATGATCTCGGCTCCCGTCGTCGTGCAGGTGCTGGAAGGCGAGAATGCCGTTGCCAAGCATCGCGAAGTGATGGGCGCCACCAACCCGGCCAATGCCGCCGAAGGCACCGTCCGCAAGCTCTTCGCGCTCTCCGTCGGCGAGAACTCGGTGCATGGCTCGGACTCGCTCGACAATGCCAAGATCGAGATCGGCCAGTTCTTCTCGGGCAACGAGATCGTCGGCTGAGCCGATCGACAGGTTGCCGGCCTGATAGGCACCACGAGGTGCGCTCGGTTTGAGTGCGCCTTGCCCCCCGGGGGGCACACACCCTTCAAGGCGGGTCCATTGGATCCGTCTTTTTTGAATTTTAATTTTCTACTAATTCTATAGAAAATAATTGACACGTTCATGTTGCTGACGCACCCTTCCACCACGACGAGCGGGCAGCCCTGATTTCCCCGCAAGCGGAACCTGTGGAGGGGATCGCCATGACCAGTTGTTGTCGCTGCTGAGTCCTTTGCATTCGGACGCCGGACCGGCGTTGCATCACCCATAACCTTCATCACCGCATCGACGTTGCCGGGCATCTCATGGTGCTTCTGCGCAGCGCATGACGGATCGTGTCTTCAAGGATCTCATATGACGTTCCTCAACCGCCGCCTGTTCCTGGCCGCTGGCCTGGCGCTCGGCACCGCTTTTGGCGGTACGGCCCATGCCGCCGATAACAAGGTCACCATCGGCTTCCAGACCGGCGTCGATCCGGCCAAGGCCGCGCAGGCCGCAGGTGCCTATGAAAAGGCGACCGGCTGGCAGATCGCCTGGCGCAAATTCGACTCCGGCGCCGACGTGATCGCGGCCATCGCCTCGGGCGACGTGCAGATCGGCTATGTCGGCTCGAGCCCGCTCGCCGCGGCCGCCAGCCGCCAATTGCCGATCGAGACGATTTTCGTCGCCGCCCTCCTGGGCGATTCCGAGGAACTGGTGGTGCGCGACACCATCAAGGATCCCAAGGATCTCGCCGGCAAGAAGATAGGCGTGCCTTTCGTCTCCACCTCGCATTACAGCCTGCTGGCGGCGCTCAAGCACTGGGACATCGCACCGAAATCCGTGCAGATCCTCAATCTGCGTCCTCCGGAACTGGCCGCCGCCTTCGAGCGCGGTGATATCGACGGCGGCTATGTCTGGGATCCGGCCCTGGGCAAGCTCAAGGAAAAGGGCAAGGTGCTGGTATCGTCGGCCGACGTCGCCAAATGGGGGGCGCCCACCTTCGATGCCTGGATCGCTTCGAAGGATTTCTCCAAGGCCCATCCCGACGTGGTGACCTCCTTCGTCAAGGTCACCGGCGAGGCCTACAAGACCTATCGCGACAATCCCGATGCCTGGAGCGCCGCCTCGGACCAGGCCAAGGCGATTGCCAGGCTCACCGGCTCCAAGCCCGAGGATGTGCCGGGCCTGCTGAAGGCCAATGTCTGGCCGCTCCTGGCCGAGCAATCCTCGCCCGATCTGCTGGGCGGCGCTACGGTCAAGGCGATCGCCGACACGGCGGGCTTCCTGGCCGAGCAGAAAAAGATCCCGGCGGTGCTGCCGGACTATTCCGCCTATGTGAACAAGGCTTTCGCCGCACAGGCCCTGACGAAACTCTCTTCCCAATAGATTTTCGCAGGCTCGCCCGCCCCGGGATCTCCTCCCTCCCGGGGCGGGCCTTATTCAATGAATTGAAAACGGTGCCCCGCATCGTCATTGCGAGCGCAGCCAAGCAATGCAGTCCTGCCTCGCGCAGGGGCGTGGATTGCTTGGCTGCGCTCGCAATGACGTTCCAGGGGCTGAAAGAGGTTCCCGTGTCCGCTCTGTCCGCCCGTGACGTCAACGTCGTCTATTCCGGAAGAGGAGGGCGCTCCGTCACCGCCCTCAGCAATGTTTCCCTCACCATCGAATCCGGCGAGTTCGTCGTGGCGGTCGGGGCCTCCGGCTGCGGCAAGACCACTCTGCTCAAGCTGTTCGCCGGGTTTCTGCCGCCGAGTTCGGGCGCGATCACGCTCGGCGACAAGCCGGTGAAGGGGCCTGGCGGTGAACGCGGCGTCGTCTTCCAGGACGATGCCCTGTTTCCCTGGCTTTCGGTGCGCGGCAATATCGAGTTTGGTCCCAGGCTGGCCGGGCTCGACAGGGCCGAACGCAGGCAGCGCTGCGGACGCATCATCGAGTTGGTCGGGCTTGGTGAATTCGCCGATCATCGGATCTGGG
Organism: Labrys neptuniae; assembly: GCF_040797145.1. Classification (NCBI taxonomy): domain Bacteria; kingdom Pseudomonadati; phylum Pseudomonadota; class Alphaproteobacteria; order Hyphomicrobiales; family Xanthobacteraceae; genus Labrys; species Labrys neptuniae. The sequence continues at coordinate 33,323 of NZ_JBFNQD010000010.1, forward strand.
AGTTGTCGGGCGGCATGCGCCAGCGCGTCGGCATGGCCCGGGCTCTCGCCAACGAACCGGATATCTTGCTGATGGATGAGCCGCTCGGCGCGCTCGATGCGCTGACACGCGAGAAAATGCAGGAATTGCTGATCCATCTGTGGGACCGCACGCGACGCAGCGTCTTCCTGATCACGCATAGTGTCGAGGAGGCGATCTTCCTGGCCACCCGCATCGTGGTGCTCTCCCCACGCCCGGGACGCATCACGCGCGAATTCCATACCGATTTCTCACGCCGGGTCCTGGCCGGAGAGAGCAGCCGGTCGATCAAGTCGGACCCGGCCTTCATCGCCCTGCGCGAGCAGGTGCTCGCCGCCGTCCTGAAGGGAGCGGATGCATGAGCGATCTCGCCAATTCCGTCAGTCTGGACGATGTCGAGGAGCAGAACGGCAAGGTTGGCTCGCGCAAATCCGCTTCCCCACTCGGGGCGACGCCGGTGCGCATCCTCACCATTCTCGGGCTGCTGCTCACCTGGTCGCTCGCCACCTATTTCGAATGGCTGCCGGCCTTCTATCTGCCGTCGCCCCGGGCGGTGGTGGAGCAACTCTTCACGGTCGCCACGGAAGGCTATGCCGATGCGACCCTGTTGCAGCATTTCGATGCCAGTCTCTGGCGCATCCTCGCCGCTCTGCTGATCGCTCTGGTCACGGCCGTGCCTGCCGGCATCGCGATCGGGCTCAGCCCGATCGCCCGCGGCATTCTCGATCCGATCATCGAATTCCTGCGCCCGGTGCCGCCGCTCGCTTATCTGCCGCTGATGGTGATCTGGTGCGGCATCGGCGAGACCACCAAGGTGCTGATCATCCTGATTGCGGTCTTCGCGCCGGTGGCGATCACCACGGCGGCCGGTGTCGCTGCCGTGCCGCCGGACCGGGTCGACGCGGCGCGGGCCCTGGGCGCACGGCGCTGGCAGGTGCTCTGGCATGTCGTCCTGCCCAATGCCCTGCCGTCGATCCTGACCGGTGTCCGCATCGGGCTCGGCGTCGGCTGGTCCACCTTGATCGCTGCCGAACTGGTTGCTGCTTCCCAGGGGCTCGGCATTATGATCAAGACGGCGTCGGACTTCCTGCAGACCGATATCGTCGTCCTCGGCATCTTCGTGATCGCCCTGGTGGCGATCGGCTTCGAGTGGATCGTCCGGCTGGCCGAGAAGCTGCTGGTGCCCTGGCACGGCAAGGCGTGAGGGGCGCGGCCGGCTGCCTTGTCCTCACCCGATCGGCAGCCGCTCGATGGCGTCGACCCGGTCCGGATAGAAGGCGAGATGATCCTTGATGGCCGATACCGCGGGATAAGGCGCCTCGTAGCTCCAGACGGCATTGACCGAGCGGTCGCCGCCGGCCGGAAGGCTGAAATAGGAGCAGTCGCCCTTGTAGGGGCAATAGGTGGCATGCTCGCTGCGCACGAGTGCGCCCATGTCGACATCATCGCGCGGAATATAGAAGACGGCGGGATAGGTGGCTTCCTGCAAGCGCAGCGCCTGCCGGCTGTCGGCGATTACCCGGCCGCCGAGGCTGACGACGATACGCTCCCCGCTGGGCTCGACGCTGATGGGATGGTCGGGACCTGGAGTCTTCATCACTTTGTTCGTCATGACCTGTCCTTTCTTCAATCCGCGGCGGAGGGAACCGCCTGCGCGCCCACGGCCTCGCGTCGGCCGAGGCCTGCTGCAAGATAGGCGCCGACGGAGTGGCAGGCCGCGATGGCCAGCAAGGTCCAGGCGAAGGCATGGCCGATGCTGGCGGCGTCGGTTCTCGTGCCCACCAGGGTATAGAACAGCCCGCCCAGCACCGCCACGCTGATGGCGGCGCTCACCTGCAGCGTCGAGTTGACGATGCCGCCGACAAGGCCGGCGTGATGCGGCCCGACCCGCTCGACAATCGCCCGCATCATGGTCGGCATCGATGTTCCCATGCCCAGCCCGATGAAGCCGATGGCCGGCGCCATCAGCAGGAGCGGCGGCATGGTTCCGGCCGGAAAGCCCAGCACGAGCAGGGCCGTTGCGGCTGTGCCGAAGGCCGAGCTGGCGAAGCCGAAAGCGGGGGCGGAGCCACCGACCAGACGGCTGATCGTGGGGCTGAAAGTGGATCCGGCCAGGAACCCGGCCGAGAAGGGCAGGATGGCAAGCCCGGCTTCCCACGCGGTATAGCCCAGGGAGCCTTGCAAATAGAGCGAATAGGTCAGGAAGAAGGTCGCCATGGCATAGAGCGCGAGGATGGCGCTGATGCCGCGGACCAGGCCCGGCAGGCGGAAGATGCCGAGATCGATAAGGGGATCGCCGCCAGCCCTGGCGAGGCGCTGCTCGTAACGGCGGAAGAGTTCCACGAAGACGGGGGTCGTCGCCAGCATGACGATCGACCACCAGGGCCAGCCGCGCTCGCGGCCCTCGACCAGCGGCACCACCAGGCTGCTGAGTGCCAGGCTCGAAAGCACCACGCCGCCGAGGTCGAGACGAGGTCTGGTCTCGCCGCGCGTCTCGCGCAGCAGCGGGATCGCCGCGAGGAAAGCGACAAGGGCGATGGGCAGGTTGATCAGGAAGATCAGCCGCCAGCCGAAGCCGTCGAGATCGGCGCCAACGAGCGCGCCGCCGAGCAACTGGCCGATGATGGAGGACACGCCGAGCACGATGCCGTAGATGCTGAGGGCCCGCCCGCGTTCATGGGCCGGAAAGAGCGCATGGACAGAGGCCAGGGCCTGGGGCGCCATGGCGGCCGCGGCGAGGCCTTGCAGCATCCGCGCGGCGATCAGGACGGTGGGGGACCAGGCGAGGCCGCACAGGGCGGAGGCCGCGGCGAACCCGGCGAGGCCGGTCATGAAGATCGCCTTGCGGCCGAAGATGTCGCCAAGCCTTCCGCCGGTGATCAGAAAGACGGCATAGACCACGGCATAGCCGGAGATCACCATCTGCACGTCGGCGGCCGTGCTGTGGAGGCCGGTGGTGATGGCCGGCATGGCGACGTTGACGATGAAGAAGTCGAGGGGGGCCAGGAAGGCGCCTGTCAGCAGGATGGCCAGGGCCGACCAACGGCGCGGGTCGGGCGCCGGGCCGGCCTGTCGAACGATATCGGAGGGAGAGAGTGCCGAGTCTGGCATTGCAGAGCCTCGTTCTGAAAAGGATAAAATACGTACGAACGTATTATTTTGTGCGAAATACGATGCGTGAAGCCGGGGCATCAACGCAGGATGGAAGCGAACAGAAATTTCTTGAAGCGTTCGACCGGTGCCGCGCCGCGCTCCGTCTTGGCCGTCAGGAAGGCTCCCTGGAGCGAGGAGAGGATAAGGGCGGCGGCATCGTCGCAGTCGAACGCCTGCGGCAGGTCGCCAACCCTCACGGCGGCCTCCAGACAGTAGCGCATGGCACGCCGGCTCTCGGCGAAGATGTCGAGCAGTTCAAGGCGGATCGCCTCGCTCTCGCTGCTGGATTCGGCCGCGAAATTGCCGAACATGCAGCCGCAGCGCATGCCGTTCTGCTTGAAGCGCTCTGTCCTGGCGTCGATATAGGCGCGGATGCGCTGCAGCGGCGGCTGGTTGTCGTCCAGCAGCGTCTTGTGGGCATCCTCCCGCTTTTCGGCGCGATAGAGACCCAGCACCTCCAGGCCGAAGGCTTCCTTGGAGGTGAAATGATTGGTGAAGCAGCCCTGCGGCACGCCGGCCGCACGCACGACGTCACGCACACTGGTAGCGTTGTAGCCATGCTCGTGGATCAGGCCGAGCCCGGCGACGAGGAGCTTTTCACGGTTCGATGCGCGTGCCATTGCGCCAATATGTACGACCGTATTATTTTGTCAAGAATAGATCGCTGTGTGATTGGTGTGCCGGTCTTCAGACCGGCAATTGTGGTCCAAAGATGCCGGTCTGAAGACCGGCACACCGATGGCCGTCATCGCAACCCGCGGTTTACTTGCCCTTCGCCTGGTGGCTGGTCGATGCCTTCAGGCGCCGTTCGAGCCACAGGCTGTAGCGCGAGGCTGGAAAGCAGATCAGGAAATAGACGAGGGCCGCGAAGGCATAGGCTTCCGGATAGCAGTGCGGCCAGATCTGTTCATTGGTGGCGGCCGTGTTCCTGACGGCGGTCAGGAAGTCGATCATGCCGATGAATCCGATCAGCGGGGTGCTGAGGAGGACGCCGATGCCCAGATTGACCAAAGGCGGGATGATGGCGCGCAGGGCCTGCGGCAGGATGACGAGGCCGGTGGTTTGCCAGTAGCTCAGGCCCAGCGCCCGTGCCGCCTCGCTCTGCCCGGCCGGCAGGGCCTGCATGCCGGCCCGGATTACCTCGGCCAGATAGCAGGCGATGAAGAGGGTGAGGGCGACCTCGACGCTGAAGAACAGGTTCACGTCGAAATAGGGCAGCGCCATCGGCACGATCAGGCTGGAAACATAGAGCACCACCAGCATCGGCATGCCGCGCACGATTTCGATGAAGCCGGTGCTGACCAGCCGCACGCCGCCCATGCTCGAGCGGCGCCCGAGGGCGAGGGGAATGGCGATCAGGAAGGACGAGGCATAGGCGATCGTCCAGATCAGCATGGTCAATGGCAGGCCGCCCCAATCATTGGTGGAGACGGTGATACCGGAGAAATATCCGCGCAGTAGCAGGCAGGTGAGGAGGGGCACCGCGATCCAGGCAAGGATCAGGCCGCGTCCCCAGAAACGCGGGATGGTGCTGAGGCCGGCCAGGCCGAACATCAGCACCAGGCCGAGGATCGGGCGCCAGAGGAGGTCGGACGGGTAGGTCCAGAACAGCATCAGCTTGAGATTGACGCCGACGAAGGCCCAGCAGGCACCCCCATTGACCTGGCAATCCTGCGCGGTGCCGGACCACGTCGCTCGGATGAAGGCCCAGTCGACCAGATGCGAGCCGACCCAAGCGATCAGGGCCAGGACGACGAGTGTGATCGTCGTGTTGAGAGGCGAGGAGAACAGGCCCGCCTTGAGGGTCTGCCAACGCCGGCTCGAGCGGATCCGTGCTGCATCGGGGAGGGACATCGAACTCATTTGGCGATGATCCCGCGCTTGGCCAGGCTGCGATTATAGAGATTGATCAGATAGGAGGTCGGCATGCTCACGGCCAGGAAGACGGCGACGAGCACGATGATGGTCTCGACGGCGTTGCCGGTGTTGTTGGCGCTGGTCTTGATGATGGCAGTCACCTCGGTGAAACCGATGAGGATGCCGAGCGTGGTGTCCTTGGTGAGGTCGAGATAGCTCGAAGTCATCAGGGGCGTGATCACCCGCATCGCCTGCGGCATCACGATGAGGCGCATGATGCGTCCGCGCGGCAGGCCGATCGCCCGGCCGGCTTCCCATTGGCCGACATTGACGGATTCGATGCCGCTGCGCACGCTTTCGGAGATGCTGGCGGAATAGTAGATCGTCAGTCCGACGAGCATGGCGGCGAATTCCGGCGTCAAAGTAATGCCGCCGCGGATGTTGAAGCCTTGCAGCACGGGCAGATCCGGCGTGAAGGTGATACCGGCGACGAAGATCCAGGCGAGTGCGATGGCCGGAAAGAGTGCAAGCAGGCCGAGGAAGCCGAGAGCCGACAGGGGATGCTGCAGGCGACGGATGAAGGCCCTGGCAGCGAAAGCGAGCAGCACCAGCACGGCGGCCAGCAGCCACAGGCTTTGGCCATTGCCGATCTCGACCCAGGGCAGGAAGATGCCGCGCACCGACAGGAAGGTTGAGCTGAAGGGCTGCAGGGCTTGCCTGGTGGGTGGCAGGGCCTGGGTCAGGGCGATCCAGAAGAACAGTTGCAGGGGCAGGGGCGTGTTGCGGATCAGCTCGACATAGGCCTGCACGAGGCGGGAGAGAAGCAGATTGCCGGAAAGGCGGGCGATGCCGAGAGTCGTGCCGAGAGTGGTGGCGAACAGGCAGCCGAGCACGGCGAGCTTGAGCGTGTTGAGCAGGCCGACCGCGATGGCACGCGCATAGCTGTCGCCGGCCTGGTAGACGAGCAGGCTTTCGGTGATGTCGAAATTGGCCGGCTGCCAGAGATAGTCGAGCCCTGGCGCCATGCCCAGGCGATGCATGCTGGCCAGGATGTTGTGGCAAAGGAGGCCGAGGACCAGCGCCAGTGCGGCGATCAGCAGGAGCTGGCCATAGGGATGGGCGCCCCACCAGAGACGGATCTTGCCGACGGGGCCGGGCGTGTCGGGGGAGACTATGCTGATCGTATCGGCCATGAAGAGATCCCATGGGGGCGGGTCTTCTCAGCTCCATCAAATGATGGAGCGGGACCCGCCTGGAACCGGCTCGCTTGCCGGCAAGGAGAGGCGGGTCTGAAGACCCACCCCCCTTTATTATCGGAAGGGCGGCGAATAGATCAGGCCGCCCTGGGTCCACAAATTGTTGAGGCCACGCTCGAAGCCGATCTTGGTGCTCTTGCCGAGATTGCGCTCGAAGATCTCACCGTAGTTGCCGACCTTCTTGATGATGTTGTAGGCGAATTTCGGATCGAGCCCGATGGCCTGGCCGAGCGAGGGATCGACGCCGAGGAAGCGCTTGATGGCCGGGTCGTCGCTGGTCAGGAAAGTGTCGACATTCTGGCTGGTGATGCCGAATTCCTCGGCCTGGATGGTGGCATAGACCGTCCAGTTCACGATCTCCAGCCAGCGATCGTCACCGCCCAGCACCGCCGGCGCCAGGGGTTCCTTGGACAGGCGCTCGGGCAGCAGCACATATTCGTCCGGATTGGGCAGGGCGGCGCGGCGCAGGCCGAGATCGGTGCCGTCCTGCGTCAGCGCGTCGACACGGCCGGAGGTCAAGGCCTGGGTGAAGGTCGCCGTATCCTCGATCACCACGGATTTGTAGGTCTTGCCGGTCTTCTTGAAGAAATCGGCGATGTTCTGTTCACCCGTGGTCCCGCTCTGCACGCCGATGGTGGCGCCGTCGAGTTCGGCCGCCTTGGTCACGCCCAGCGACTTCTTCACCAGGATGCCCTGGCCGTCATAGAACACCACCGGGCCGAAGTGGAAATTGAGCTTGAAGGCACGGGTGATGGTCTGGGTCACCGCCGAGAGCAGGATGTCGAACTGGCCGGCCTGCAGAGCGGGCAGACGCTGCTGGGGCGAGGAATTGGTGAACTCGACCTTGTCGGGATCGTTGAACACGGTGATGGCGAGAGCCCGGCCGAAATCGACGAAGAAGCCCTGCCAGCGGCCATTGGCGTCAGGCGCAAAGAACCCGGCCTGGCTGCCGACGCCGACCTTGATGACGCCACGCTCCTTGATCTTGTCGAGCGTGGGGCCTGCCTGGGCCGGTGCCGCTGCGATGAAGCCGGCTGCGAGCGCCGCGATGGCGATGCCGGCGCTGCGCGTGAAGCCGCGTTTGACTGAGTTCAGCATGAAAGTCCCTTTCATTCCCTGCCGGTCGATATCCACGGCAAGGCGCCCCGTTGCTCTCTTGTTTTACCAGCCTGGCGGCATGCGCAGAGGCCGATGGTTTTCGGAAGGATGTCGTTGCTTCGAGGCATGATCGGGCGATTGTACCGCGATGGCAAGATCGGCGGCGACCGCCCCAATTCCTGTCAGCTGTTTCATCCATTCAGCAGAATGTGATCGTAGAATGATTTATTACACACTGTCTACTGGTTTTATAAACTAATAAACAGCGTGAAATTGGGTGTTGTGCCCTGCCTCAGAGGCCGACATCGAAGAAGATCTGGTCCATCGTCCGCCCCGGATCGGCACCCGGCGTATCCCCGATGATCCGGGCCGGCACGCCCGCCACGGTCTTGTGCGGGGGCACCGGCGCCGTCACCACCGAGCCGGCGCCGATGCGGGCACCTTCGCCGATCTCGATATTGCCGATCAGCTTGGCGCCTGAGCCGATGAGGACGCCCTTGCGGATCCTGGGGTGACGCTGGCCCGAGCGGATGCCGCTGCCGCCCAGCGTCACCGATTGCAGGATCGAGACGTCGTCCTCGATCACCGCCGTCTCGCCGATGACGATGCCGGTGGCGTGGTCGAAGAAGATGCCACGCCCGATCGGAACGGCGGGGTGGATATCGACCTGCAGCACCTCCGAGACACGGCTTTGCAGATAGAGTGCGAAATTGCGCTGGTCCTCCTGCCAGAGCCAATGAGCGAGGCGATGCAGTTGCAAGGCGTGGAAGCCCTTGAAGTAGAGCAGGGGCTCCAGATAGCGCTTGCAGGCCGGGTCGCGCTCGAGCACGGCCTGGATGTCGGCACGGATAGCCAGGCAGATGCCGGGATCGGCCGCGATTGCTGTGCGGAAGGCATGGTGCAGCACCGAGGCCGGCATGTCCGGATGCTCGATACGCTGGACCAGGCGCTGGATCAGGGCGTCCTCGAAGGAGGCATGATCGAGCACGCTGGCATAGAATTGCGTGGCAAGCTGCGGCTCGGCGGCAATGGCGTCCTGCGCCTCGTCCACCAGCCTCTCCCAGATCAGGTCGGATACGGCGCCCGGCCTTCCGGTCCGGCGCGAGAGCTTGCTTCGATGCGAGGCATTCATGATGGCCCCTCCGATCAGCGTATGCCGGCCGTGCCGGTACGCTTGGCGAGAGAGCGCTCGAGGCTGCCGAGCGCATCGTAGATGAGCACGGCCAGGAGCGCGACGAGGACGCCGCCTTGCAGGATATAGGCGGTGTTGGTGGTGGTGATGCCGGCCATGATCACCTCGCCGAGGCTTTTGGCGCCCACGGTGGAGCCGATGGTGGCCGTACCGAGATTGACCACGAAGGAGAGCCTTATGCCGGTGAGGATCACGGGGAGGGCGAGCGGCAGCTCGACCTTGATCAGGCGCTGCCAGCCGGTCATGCCCATGCCGCGGGCCGCATCGAGCGCGGTAGGGGGAACGCTCCTGAGGCCGGCCATGGTGTTTTCGAAGATCGGCAGCAGCCCGTAGAGGGTGAGGGCGAGCAGGGTAGGCTCCGCCCCGAAGCCGAGCGAGGGCACCGCGATGGCGAGCACGGCGATCGGCGGAAAGGTCTGGCCGATATTCACGATGGTTCGCGACAAAGGCAGGAATTCGGCGCCGGCCGGTCGGGTCACGAAGATGCCGGCGAGCAAGGCCAATGTCCCGCCGATGAGGGTGGAGACGGCGACCAGGCCGAGATGGCTCAAAGAGAGGAACAGCAGGCTGCCCTGGCGATAGACCGGCGGCGCCCCATTGTCGTTGAGCGGTGCCAGGATCGGCACGAACAGATCCGTGTCGAACAGCAGGAGCAGCAGCAGGACGAGAGCGAGCGCGCGAGCGCCGTAGCCGAGCCACTTCATGCCGGCGTATCCTCGGCGCGATGCGCATCGGCTCCGGCCAGGTCGAGGATGGCAGGCAGGGTGATGCGCCCACGCGGGGTGCCGTCGGCCGCCGTGACGGGCAGGGCCTGGGCCCGAGCCCACAGCAATTCGGAGAGGGCGTCGCGCAATGTCGCATTTTCCTGCACGGGCTTGCCCTCGGCAGTGCCGGGTTGCACGGAATCGGCGACTTTGAGCAAAGAGAGCAGGCGCAGCGAACGGTCGGGGCCACCGATCAGGCGCTCGACGAAACCGGGCGCCGGGTTGGTGAGGATCTCGGTCGGCGTGGCATATTGCAGGAGCTTGCCGTTATCCATCACGGCGATGCGGTTGCCCAGCAGCATGGCCTCTTCCATGTCGTGGGTGACCAGGACCACGGTGATGCCGAGGCGGCGCTGCAAGGCGAGCAAATCGTCCTGCGCCTTGGCGCGGATGATCGGATCGAGCGCGCCGAAAGGTTCGTCCATCAGCAGCACGGCGGGTTCGGCCGCCAGCGCGCGGGCGACGCCGACACGCTGCTGCTGGCCGCCGGACAATTGGTGCGGCAGCTTCTCGGCGTAGAGGGCCGGGTCGAGATCGAACAGGCGGAGCAGTTCGTCGACCCGCCTGGCTGTTCGAGCCTGGTCCCAGCCGAGCAGGCTCGGCACGGTGCCGATATTGCGTGCCACCGTCCAGTGCGGGAATAGGCCGTGGCCCTGAATGGCGTAGCCGATGCCGCGCCGCAGTTCCTCGCCCGACAGGGTGGAAGTGTCCTGGCCGTTGATCAAAACGGTGCCTGAGGTCGGCTCGATCAGCCGGTTGATGATGCGCAGCAATGTGGACTTGCCGCTGCCGGAGGTGCCGACCAGCACGGTGATCGTGCCGCGCTCGATGGTAAGCGAGACGTTGTCGACGGCCAGCTGGGAGCCGAAACGACGGCTGACTTGCCTGACTTCGATCATGCGTGCCGTCCTTTGAGTATGTCGACGAGTGCATCGAGGATGATGGCTGCCGAAAAGGCGAGGGCGATGGTGGGAATGGCGCCGAGCAGGACGAGATCGATGGCGGTGGCGCCCATGCCGTTCTGCACATAGACGCCGAATCCGCCGCCGCCGATCCAGGCTGCGATGGTCGCGAGGCCGATATTCTGCACCAGCACGATGCGCACGCCTGTCAGGATGACGGGGAAGGCGAGGGGCAGCTCGACCTGGAACAGGCGCTGCCACTGGGTCATGCCCATGCCGCGGGCGGCGTCGACGACGTTGGGAGAGACGGAGTCGAGGCCGATCGCCGTGTTGGAGACCACCGGCAGCAGGGCATAGAGGAAAAGGGCGATCAGAGCCGGCGACGAGCCGGTGCCATGCACGCCGACGGCTTCGATGAGGGGATAGGTCTTGGCCAGGTAGGTCAGAGGGGCGATCATCAGGCCGAACAGCGCCAGGGACGGGATCGTCTGGATCATGTTGAGGGCCGGCAGCACCACGCCGCGCAGCCCCCGATGGCGCTGGCAGACGATGCCGAGCGGCAGGCCGACGACCAGGGCGCCGAAAAGCGAGGCCAAGGCGAGGGTGACATGCACCGCGGCATTCGCGGCAAAGCCCGAACCGTTGGTGGCATATTCCTTCATGATCGACAGCCCGTTCCAGTGGCCGGAGAACAGGAAGGCAAGAAAGACCGCAAGCGTCAGCACGAGCGCGAGCACCCGCTGGGCTGGCCGCAGCGACAGCTTGACCAGCGCGTCCGTGAGCAGGATGGCAAAGGAGAAGGCGAGAAGCCAGAAGCCGGCGGCGGGCCCCACCCGTGGCCTGATATTGCCGGGGGGAATCAGGACCCCGGGTACCAGGCCGATCAGCACGGCAAGGATTAGTAAAGCACTGGCGGCCACCACCAGCCGCAGGCGCGGATCGGCCCGGCGGAGGAGCGCGATCAGCCCCAGGACGAGCAGTGCGAGGCTGACCCAGGCAAGACCCGCAGGAAGTGCCTGGATGAAGCCGATGCCCTGGGCCTGGCCGATGCGACTCGGCCGGAAATTGGCAAAGGGCAGCGCCAGCGCCGCGGCGGCGATCAGCGCCATCACGACGCCGAGCTTGTCGAAGCCCGAGGTCAGGGCACCCGTGCCCGTGACGGCGGGGGGCGCCGGGAAAGCGCTCTTGTCGGCGTGAACATCCCCGGCGCTTGAACTCACTTCACCAGGCCCTTCTTCTTCAGATAATCGGCCGCGACATCCTTGGCCGCCTCGCCATCGACCTGGATGCGGCCGTTGAGCTCCTGCAGCGTGGTGAGGTCGAGGCTGGCGAAGACCGGCTTCAGCCAGTCGGCGATCTGAGGATGGGCCTTGAGCACGGATTCCCGAATGACCGGTGCCGGGGCGTAGACGGGCTGCACCGACTTGTCGTCGTCGAGCACCACGAGATTGCCGGCTGCGATGCCGCCATCCGTGCCGTAGACCATGGCTGTGTTGACGCCGTCCGTCTGCTCGGCGGCTGCCTTGATGGTGGCTGCGGTGTCGCCGCCCGAAAGCACCACGAGCTGGTCGGAGGAGAGCTTGAAGCTATAGGTGGTCTGGAAGGCGGGCAGGGCGCCGGCGCTGTTGACGAACTCGGCCGAGGCGATCAGCTTCACCTTGCCGCCGCCGGTGACGAACTTGCCGAAATCGTCGAGCGACTTCAGCTTGTTGGTATCGGCCACGTCCTTGCGGATGGCGATGGCCCAGGTGTTGTTGGCGGGCGCGGGATCGAGCCACACCAGCTTGTTGGCGTCGTAATCGAGCTTCTTGGCCTCGGCATAGCCTTTGGCGGCGTCCTTCCACAGGCCGTCATCGGCCTTATTGAAGAAGAAGCCGGCATTGCCGGTATATTCGGGATAGAGATCGATGTCGCCGGCTACCAGGGCCTTGCGCACGATTGGTGTGGTGCCCAGGCCCACGCGGTTGTTGACCTTGAGGCCATTGGCTTCCAGGACCTGTACGATCAGGTTTCCGAGCAGATTGCCTTCGGTATCGATCTTGGAGGCGACGGTGACGTCGGCGGCCTGGGCCATGCCAGCGGTCGCCATCATGGCGGCGGCGGCCGCTGCGGCTGTCAGCCGGTGCACCCTCTTGCCGATGAGGGAGCGGAGGGGAAGCGAGAATGGCATCTTGTGATCCTCTTGGTGTCCTTTGAGCGACGCCGGAAGCTGGAAGGGCTGTGCCGGCGGCCGATGATTCAGATTCTGAAGTTGAGCGAAGCCCCGCATCTTGTTGATCCGACTCCGGAACGCGCGCCGGCAGTCTTGGTTCAGGCGTCTCCTGCCGTCCCCGTCGCGAGGCTGGCGCACAGGGCGGCGACACCGATCCACAGGCTCGCCGACCAATAGGCGATGATGGCCAGGGGATGGGTGCTGCGGCACAGCGATCTCGCAAGCTGGCAAATATCGCTGTTGCTGACAAGGCAGAGCCCGGCATCCGGGAGCGAGAGGTAATTGTAGCCGATCACATCCTGATAGGTAATCCACCACCAGGCGAGGGACAGCGCGACGATACCAGCCCCGAAGATCTGCAGAAGGCGGGTGAAGGCGGGCAGGGCACTCATGAAAGCTGCAATCCGAGCGCCTGCAGGATCTCCCGACGCAGATGGACCAATTCCGTATCGTCGCGATGGCGCGGATAGGGCTTGTCGACGGCAAACTCCGCCTTGATCCGTGCGGGCCTGTCGGAAAACACGATCACGCGGGAAGCAAGCAGCAGCGCCTCTTCGACGTCGTGGGTTACCAGCAACGCCGTGAAGCCCGTACGTTGCCAGAGCGACACCAATTCGTCCTGCAAAGCGAGGCGCGTCAGGGAATCGAGCTTGCCCAGCGGCTCGTCGAGCAGCAGCAGGGAGGGATCGTGCACCAGCGCCCGCGCCAGCGAGGCGCGCTGCGCCATGCCGCCCGAAAGCTGGTGGGGATAAGCGTCGGCGAAGCGCTCGAGCCCGACCAGCGACAGGGCCTGGCCGATGCGATGGCGCTGGCGGGCGAGCACGCCGCGCGCCTCCAGCCCCGCCGCGACGTTCTTGCGGACCGTCAGCCAGGGAAACAAGGTCGGGTCCTGGAACACCAGGATACGGGCGGGATCGGGGGCCGTGACCGCCTGGCCGTCGGCCAGGATGGCGCCGGCAGCGGGCGGCTCCAATCCGGCGATGAGGCGCAGCAAGGTCGACTTGCCGCAACCCGAAGGGCCCAGCAGGGCAACGAATTCACCCGGTTCGACCTTGAGGTCGACGCTATCCAGCACCGGCAACTCCGCACCCGAGAGGTCGAAATGATGGCTGACGCCGTGGACGTCGATGCCGATGCTGTGGCTCGAGGCAGCCATCAGATAAAGCCCTTCTGCCAGGTGAGGAGGTGATCGCGTATGACGAAGAGCAGCTTCACGATGCCCGCGCAGATCACCGACATGATCAGCAGCGTCGCGTAGACATTGGCATAGCCCGAATAGGCGGTCTGGAACTGGATGTACCAGCCGAGCCCGTATTTCGCGCCGAGCATCTCGGCCACCACCAGCACTGCGAAGGAATAATAGAGGCCCATGAACAGGCCGACGAAGACATGCGGCAGGGAGGCGGGAATGGCGATGTTGCGGATCAGGTACCAGCTGCCGGCGCCGAAGATGCGGCTGACGTCGTAATAGGCCCGGTTGACCGAGGCGACGCCGGAGGCCGTCAGGATCGCGACGGGAATGCCGGAGGCCAGTGCCACGATGAAGACGCTGGCATCGAAGGTGTTGGGGAAGAAATAGAAGGTGCAGGGGATCCAGGCCGTGGCCGGAACCGGGCCGATCAGCTTCAGCACCGGCATGCCCCAATAGCTGAACCGCTTCGACCAGCCGAGCGCCACGCCGAGCCCATAACCCACCGCGATGCCGCAGAAGAAGCCGACGGACCACAGGCGCAAGGAATAGGCGATGCAGATGAGAAGGCGCTGGCTCTCGGTGACATAGACATGGAGCAGGCCGTGCGGCGGCGAGAAGAAAGGCTTGGGCAGCCAGCCGGTCTTGGCCGTCGATAGCTCCCACAAGGCCAGCCAGACGCCGATGGCGACGAACCAGGGGCCATAATGCTGGAGCGTGCGTCCCGACCCGCCGAGGCGATGGACGGTGAAGGCCACCACCAGGAAGATCAGCGCTGCCGTGCCGGTGATGGCGGCGAACAGACCGGCACTGCCCCACGGCACCACGTCCGGCAAGCCGATCGTGATGGCCGCCGTGGCGGCCAGGGTCACCGAGGCCAGGAGCCCATGCTTCCACACGCTGCCCCACAGGCTACGCAGGGATGCCTGTGACGGGGGCGCCGCCTTGAGGAGTCCGGGATTGGGGGCGCGCAGGGTATCGCTCATCGCGAGGCCTCAGGCGAGCAGGTTGATGGTGACCCGCTCGGCGAACTCCTTGGGATCGGTGGTGGAATCGAGCACCTTGACCAGTTTGAGGTCCTCGGCCGCCAGGCGGATCTGGTCGACCAGGGGCTGGCCGATCGGGTGGTTGTGATAGACTAGCGTTCCCAAGATTTCGGTGAGCTGGGCCGCCGTCAGGCCGGCGGGCTTGAGCGTGTCGAAATACCATTGCGCCACTTCGTCGGGATGGTTGGCGGTGTATTCGTGGATTTCGATATTGGCTTCGGCCAGGCGCCGCAGGCCATCCTTGTTGGCCTCAAGGAAGGGGCCGTTGGCACCGAGGACGCAGCAGGTGTGCCCCTCGTAGAAGCCGGTTTGGGTGTCGGCGATCTTGACGAAATCGAACTGCTTTTCGATGGCCCAGGCCCAGGGATCGAGATGGGCGGCAAGCTCGACATCGCCCCGGTTGAGCGTCTCGCCGACGAGCTCGAAGGGCACGGCCTTCCAGGTCACGTCGGTTTCAGGGTCGAGACCGGCCTTGGCGAAGCTGACCTGGAAGGCGACCTGGGGCGGGGCACCGATGCCATAGGTGGCGATGGTCTTGCCCTTGGCGTCGGCCAGCGTCTTGATGCCGGAGTCCTTGCGCGTGAGCAGGCGCTGGCAGCCGCCATGGGAGCCGACGAAGAGCTTGACGTCGAAGCCCTGCTCCAGGGGCTTGAGCCAGTCGCCGATCAGGCCGGCGCCGGCATCGGCCTTGCCGGTGGCAAGCGCCTGGATCAGCGTCTGGCCGCTGGCACCCTGGTAGAACAGCTCGACGTCGAGATTGTGCTTGGCGTAGATGCCCTTGGCCACGCCGAAGCCGAGCGGGGAATGGCAGGCCGCCACCTCCGTCCAGGCCAGGCGGATCTTCGGCGCCGGCGCTGCGATCGCTGGCGAGAAGATGCGGCCGCCGACGGCGGAGAGAGAGGCGAGGGCACCGGCCGCTCCGGCCAGTTTGAGGGCCTTGCGGCGCGAGAAAGCGGGAAGTCTGGACATGGGTTCCATCCGTGGCCGGCTGCTTGGGGCTGATCCATCGATCAACGAAACGAATTGGCTCGACGTTTGTCATTGCCGGGCTTGACCCGGCAATCCAGTTTCCCTTCCACACGTCGAAGACGGAGGCTCCTGGATGCCCGGGTCAAGCCCGGGCATGACAAAGGTGGTGGTTCATTATTCCCGGACCATGTCTCAAGCCGCCTTGCGCTCCGCCGCGTCGTGCTCACCTTCGGCAGCGGCCAGGGCCTGGGTCAGGTCGGCGATGATGTCGTCCGGGTGCTCGATGCCGATGGACAAGCGCACATAGCCGGGCGTCACGCCGGTGGCGAGCTGGTCTTCCGGCGTCAGCTGCTGATGGGTGGTCGAGGCCGGGTGGATGGCGAGCGAGCGGGCATCACCGATATTGGCGACGTGGTAGAGCAGCTTGAGTGCGTCGATGAAGCGTTTGCCGGCCTCCACACCGCCCTTGAGCTCGAAGCCGACCAGGGCACCATAGCCGCCCTTGAGATAGGCCTCGGCGCGACGGCGATTCTCGTCCGACTGCAGGCCGGGGAAGATGACGTGGCTGACGGTGGCCTGCTTGGCGAGGAAGTCCGCCACCTTGACGGCGTTCTCATTGTGCTGGCGCAGGCGCAGCGGCAGGGTTTCAAGCCCCTGCAGCAGCTGGAAGGCGTTGAAGGGCGACAGGGCCGCACCGACGTCGCGCAGCAGCTTCACCCGCACGCGCAGGATATAGGCGATCGGCCCGAGAGGCTTGGCGGCCTCGGTCCAGATCGCGCCGTGATAGGCCTCGTCCGGCTGGGTCAGCAGCGGAAAGCGGTCGGCATGGTCCTCCCAGGGGAAATTGCCGCCATCGACGATCAGGCCGCCGATGGAGGTGCCGTGGCCGCCGATATATTTGGTCGCCGAATAGACCACGACGGCGGCGCCATGTTCGAGCGGGCGGGCGATCAGCGGCGCGGCGGTGTTGTCGACGATGAGCGGAATGCCGAGCGAGCGGCCGATATCGGCGATCTCGCGGATCGGCAGTACCTGCAGCTTGGGATTGGGCAGCGTTTCGGCGTAGAAGGCACGGGTTTTGTCGTCGCTTGCCCGGCGGAAATTCTCCGGATCGGAGGGATCGACGAAGCGGACTTCGACGCCGAATTGCTTGAGTGTCGAGGCGAACAGGGTCCAGGTGCCGCCATAGAGGTCGGTGGACGAGACGACGTTGTCGCCGGCCTGGGCCAGATTGAGGATCGAATAGGCCGAGGCCGTCTGCCCCGATGAGACGGCCAGCGCGGCCGCGCCACCTTCGAGGGCGGCAATGCGCTGCTCCAGCGCGTCGGTCGTCGGGTTCTGCACGCGCGTATAGATATTGCCGAGTTCCTCGAGTGCGAAAAGACGCGCGGCGTGTCCGGTATCCTGGAACTGGTAGGAGGTGGTCTGGTAGATCGGCACCGCCACGGCGCCGGTGGCCGGGTCAGCGCGATAGCTGCCGCCATGCAGAGCAAGGGTCTCGAAATGTCGGGAATCGGTGGTCATGCCAATGGCTCCTGAAGCGTGGCTTTGAAGATCGAACCGAAAATCAGTAGGCGGAGGCGACCTGCACCGGCTTGCTGGTGTCGATCAGGTCGGGATGGTGGCGGCGGGCGACGTCGGGATGGGAACGCAGGCGGGCCTTGAGGTAGTTGCGCCCAGCCTCTCGGAAGAGCGGATTGAGCGGGTCCTGCGTCAGGCCGCGTGCTTGGGCGGCAAACTCCGGTGCCAGCGTCAGCAGCGGTACTTCGGCCTCAAGATTGGCACCGAGGAAGAAGGGCACCGACAGCCGATCGGTACCGGCCGGTGGCGAGACGACGCGATGGACGTTGGCGCGCAGATAGCCATTCGAGGCCAGTTCCAGGATCTCGCCGATATTGACGACGAAAGTGCCGGGGATAGGGGGAGCCTCGATCCAGCCATGCTCGCCCTCGACCTGCAGACCGCCCTGGACATCCTGCAGCAGCAGCGTGAGGAAGCCCGAATCCTTGTGAGCGCCGACGCCCTGGTCATCCTCACCGGCTTCACGACCGGGATAGCGCACGATCTTGAGGAGCTGGTTGGGTTCGGGCGTGTAGATCGGCTGGAAGGCATCGGCCTTCTGGCCCAAGGCGAGCGCGAAGGCGCTGAGCACGCGAATGCCGAGCTGGGTGACCTCCTGGAGATAGCGCAGCGTGATGAGCTGCAGTTCGGGCAAGGCTTCAGGCCATTGATTGGGCCCCTGCAGGCGATGCCAAGCCGGTGCGGTGGGATCGAGGGGGCGGGCCCTCTTTTCGGCGCCGATATCCACCTGCTCGCGCCAGTCCGGCTTGCCGCGCGTATGCTCGAAGCCGGCCCGGTTGTAGCCGCGGAAATGCGGCGAGTTGATCATTTCGATCGCCAGCTTGTCCTGTTCGGGCAGGTCGAAGAAGCGGCGCGACAGGCGCAGCACGTCATCGATCAACTGCTGGGGGACGCCATGGCCGGTCAGGTAGAAGAAGCCGGGACCGCGAGCTGCCTCGCGCAGGTTCTGGAGGAAGGCCGCGCGCTCTGCGGCTCCGGCCTCGAACCAACGGAAATCGAGGATAGGCAGGCTTTCGGCTGAAGTCGTCATGGCATTGGACCGTTCGGTTGAATCTCTATGTGAAATCGACCATGGCGGTATTTATAAGTCAACTGATTTTATAGACTATATAGAATTATAAAAGCAACCTGCCGAAATTAAGCTTTCATAGCAAAGAGTTAGATGCTGGATCGGAATCAGGTCGCGAACAGTCCGTGAGGGAAACGCGACCTGAATCGTGGGCAAAATTCATGCAGTCGAGACAGGAAATTAATTATTGACTAAATCTATCAACTATTGGGATTATGGCGCCGATACCCTCAAGGATGACCTGATGACTGCGCTCTGGACCCGCCGCTCTCTGCTTGCCGCCGCGCCCGCCTTCGCCGTGACCGCCGCCCTCGGACCCGCGCGCGCCGCGACGAAGACGATCCGTGTCGGCTACCAGAAATACGGCACTTTCCTGTTGCTGAAGGCGCGCGGCAATCTTGAACGCAAGCTCGAGCCCCTGGGTTTCGGCGTGACCTGGACGGAGTTTCCCGGCGGTCCGCAATTGCTGGAAGCCCTGAATGTCGGCGCGCTGGATTTCGGCATCACCGGCGAGGCCCCGCCGATCTTCGCCCAGGCGGCCGGCGCACCGCTGGTCTATGTCGCCAACGAACCGGCGGCTCCCCTCAGCGAGGCGATCCTGGTGCGCAAGGACAGTCCGCTGCAATCGGTGGCGGAACTCAAGGGCAAGAAGGTCGGGCTCAACAAGGGATCGAACGTCCACTATCTCCTGGTCAAGGCGCTGGAAAAGGCCGGGCTGGCCTATGGCGACACCCAGACGGTGTTCCTCACACCTTCCGATGCGCGGGCCGCCTTCGAGCATGGCGACATCGATGCCTGGGTGATCTGGGATCCCTTCCAGGCGGCGGCGGAGATCGCCGTCGAGGCGCGCCAGCTTGCCAATGGCGAGGGCCTGGTCGCCAACCGGCAGTTCTATCTGGGCGAGCGCTCCTTCACCGAAGCCAATCCGGCCGCGATCGACGCCGTCCTCGCCGCCATCAACGAGATCGACCAATGGGCGAAGGACCATGTCGACGAAGCGGCGAAAGAGTTGGCCCCCGCCGTCGGCATTCCGGCCCCCGTGCTCAAGCTGGCGCTCGGCCGGCAATCCTGGAACGTGCAGCCGATCACGGCCGAGACGGTGGCCGCCCAGCAGCAGATCGCCGATACCTTCCATAAGCTCGGCCTCATTCCCAAGGCGATCAAGATCGCCGACGCGCTCCGCCCCGGCGTGACGCTCTGACAAGGGAGGGGCCGATGGCTTCGCGACGCTTGAATGGACTGGCCCGGCGCCTGGTGCCCTGGTTGCTGCCGGTGCTGCTGCTGGCCGGCTGGGAGCTTGCCGCCGATCTCGGCTGGCTGCAGGCGCGAGTGTTGTCGGCGCCGAGCGCAGTGGCGCTCGCCTTCTGGCAGACCCTCCAGGATGGCACCCTCCTGCACAATGTCGGTGTCAGTGCCGGACGCGCCCTGCAGGGCTTGGCCATTGGCGGCCTGATCGGCTTCGCGCTCGGCGTCGCCAACGGCGTCTGGCGTCCGGCCGAATTGCTGCTCGACTCCACTTTGCAGATGCTGCGCAACGTGCCGCATCTGGCCATCATTCCGCTGGTGATCCTGTGGTTCGGCATCGGCGAAAGCGCCAAGATCTTCCTGGTCGTTCTCGGCGTGCTCTTTCCCGTCTACATCAATACCTATCACGGCATCCGCACCATCGATCCGCATCTCACCGAGATGGCACGCGTCTACGGCCTGGGGCCGGTGGCCCGGTTCTGGCGTGTAATCCTGCCGGGCGCCCTGCCATCGGTCTTCGTGGGATTGCGCTACGGCCTCGGCATCATGTGGCTGACGCTGATCGTGGCGGAGACCATCTCGGCCTCCTCCGGCATCGGCTACATGACCATGAATGCCCGTGAATTCCTGCAGACGGACGTCATCCTGCTCGGCGTGATCATCTATGCCGTGCTCGGCAAGCTCTCGGACACTTTGGTGAAGCTGCTCGAACAGGCTGCCCTGCAATGGCATCCCACCTATGCGCGGCCCCGCCGGGAGGCACTGGCATGACCAATGCTCTGCTCCCTATAGAGGATGGTTATTTCGCCCCCGAACTGACGCGTAACAGCCTGGCCCCGTCCGATTTCGCCCGGCCGGCGCCGAAGCCCAAGGGGCTGGCGATCGAGTTGAAGGGGGCTTCCAAGGCCTTCGATCATCGCGTGGTGCTCGACAGGCTCAACCTCACCATCGAGCCCGGCGAATTCGTCGCCGTGGTCGGGCGCTCGGGCGGCGGCAAATCCACGCTTCTGCGCCTCATCGCGGGTCTCGATCGACCCAGCGCCGGCGAGGTCTCGGTGGGCGGAGCGGCCTTTCAGGGAGCCCATGCCGGCGCAAGGCTGATGTTCCAGGATGCGCGGCTGCTGCCCTGGCAGCGTGTGATCGGCAATGTCGGCATTGCGCGTGGCCCCAATTGGCGCGGCCTGGCCCAGGCCGCGCTCGATGAAGTAGGGCTCGGAGACCGGGCCAATGAATGGCCGAGCGTGTTGTCAGGCGGGCAGAGGCAGCGTGTTGCCCTAGCGCGCGCCCTGGTCAGCCGGCCCGACATCCTGCTGCTCGACGAGCCCTTCGGCGCGCTCGATGCCATGACGCGGGTGGAGATGCATCAATTGCTCTCGCGGATCTGGCGCGAGCATGGCTTCACCGCCATCCTGATCACCCACGACGTGTCGGAAGCGGTCGCGCTGGCCGACCGGGTCATCGTGCTGCGTGAAGGCGCCGTCGCGCTCGACCTGGCCGTCGAGCTGCCGCGCCCGCGCCGCGACGAGGACCGCAATTCGCAATTGGCGAGCCGCATTCTCTCCTACGTCTGATCCTGCCGCTTATACGAAAAAGCCGGGGCAGCGATGCTGCTCCGGCCCTTTTGTTTGTGCCGTTCTCCGACGACCGGAATCTCAACCACCCGAGAAGAAGGCGAAGCGGACCACGAACAGGACGGCGACCAGCCAGGTGGCCAGATGCACCTGCTGCGGGCGGCCGGTGAGGGTCTTCAGGGCACAATAGCTGATGAAGCCGAAGGCAAGGCCGTTGGCGATGGAGTAGGTAAAGGGCATCATCAGCGCGGTCAGCGCGGCCGGAGCGGCCTCGGTGATGTCGTCCCACTCCACCTCGAGCAGTTCGCGCATCATCAAGCAGGCGACATAAAGCAGCGCCGGCGCGGTGGCATAGACCGGCACGGACCCGGCGAGCGGTGAGAAGAACAGGGCGGCCAGGAACAGGATGGCGATGACGATGGCGGTGAGGCCGGTGCGCCCGCCGGCCTGCACGCCGGACACGCTTTCGACATAGGCGGTGGTCGAGGAGGTGCCGAGCAGCGAGCCGGCGAGGATGGCGGAGCTGTCGGCCAGCAAAGCGCGGCCGAGCCGGTTGGGCTTGTCGGGCTGGATCAGGCCGGCGCGCTTGGCGACACCGATCAGCGTACCGGTCGCATCGAACACCTCGACCAGCACGAACACCAGGATGACATGCACCAGGCCCGCATGCATGGCGCCCACGAGGTCGAGCTGCAGGAAGGTCGGCAGGATGGAGGGCGGCATGGAAATGACGCCACCGAACTTGCTGACGCCGAGCGCGATCGAAAGCGCGGTGATGACGAGAATACCGATCAGGATGGCGCCGCGTACCTTGAGCACGTCGAGGGCTGCGATGATGAAGAAGCCGAGGATGGCCAGCAGCGTGCCGGTTTCCTTGAGCGACCCCAGGGTCACCAGCGTGGCGGGGCTGGCGACTACGATGCCGGAGCTCTTGAGGGCGATGATGCCGAGGAACAGGCCGATGCCGGCCGCGATGGCCGATCGCATCGAATGCGGAATGCCGGCGATCAGCCAACTGCGCACACCGGTGACGGTCAGGAGCAGGAAGATACAGCCGGAGATGAACACCGCGCCGAGGGCCTGTTGCCAGGTAAAGCCCATGGTGGCGACGACGGTGAAGGCAAAGAAGGCGTTCAGGCCCATGCCCGGCGCCATGCCGATCGGCCACCGGGCGACCAGGCCCATGATCAGCGAGCCGAGGGCGGCTGCCAGGCAGGTCGCGACGAAGACCGCATTGCGGTCCATGCCGGTGGTCGACAGGATCTCCGGATTGACGAAGATGATGTAGGCCATGGTGAGGAAGGTGGTGATGCCGGCGATCACCTCCGTCCGCACCGAAGTGCCCTGTTCCTTCAGTTTGAAAAACGCGTCCAGCACGTCTCGCTTCCTCTCTTGCGGCACCCGCACGACCAAAGTCGCGCGCCTGACCCTTCCCGGTGAAGCGATTGCGGTCGCCACTCCGGGCTTGGCCTCTGCCGAGCGTTATGACTCCCCTTGCAGAACCTCCGGTTTCATCGCTCGGACGAAGCCAGCACGTACTGCATTTTCTCAATATTCAAGCAGATGATTTCGGGCAGGAAGCGCGTCCCAACCTGAAAGCATCTGCTCCGGCGGCCGTATTTTGTCATCCCGGGAGGAATGGCTGCCGCCGATCATCTGACGCGGCAGGGTGCCAGCCTCAAACCGTTCCAATCTCTGCTGCTTTGGCTCGTGGCACAAGGGGCCCGACGGCAGGCTGGGCTGGAAGGTCTTTCGCAAATATCTGTAAGAGGAAGAAGCCGCCGGAGGGCGGAATGCTGGCCGTGCCGGACAGAAATTCCGGCACAAATACCGTCATCTACCTGCCGGTGAAGGGCGGAGACAGGCCGATATGGGGTCTTTCGCCGTGTCTCGTCGACGAAAAACACGCAATTATGCCCTGTATATGGCGAGCGTGCGGTTTCGACTAGTGACTCGACGCGTTGTCGGCCTGCTTTGCGCTTATTGTCTGATCATTACGGCAGGTTGAGTTCCGCCCGACAGCGGTTTATGTAAAGGCGCAACGCTGTTCGGGATGCCCGGTTGTGGACATCGAAAAAATCGCCGAACAACAGTTGACTAATTTTGTGGACTATTTATTTTTGTGTCATCGGCTTCCCAGGGAGTCGGTCGCGGGGATTTGAGCGAGCAGCTTGCGCCGCGTCATCAAACGCTAAAGCGCCACGGCTGATGTCGTGGGCTCCAGACAGGAAGTGTCCCATGATCGTTGTCAGCGGAACGGATATCGGAAAGCCAGACGGAAAGATGTGTTGCGGCTGCTGTTGTTGCTGAAGCCCGTATAATCACATGCATTCCCTGTTTTTTCGGAGCGCCACCAGGTGGCGGCTTTATCCATGTCCCATCCCTCCAATTCCGAATCCTATGTTATTGAGATCTCCGGTGCCGCAGTCGGCATCGTGGTGCGCGAACCCCAGGCGCGCCGCTTTGCGTTTCATGCCGCCAGCCGGCGCTTCAGCCGGTTCGACGGCATGACCTTCGTGGGTCCGCGTGATGCCGAACGTTATCTTTCAGGCCAGGTCGCCAGGCGCCTGCACTCCCTGCTGGAGGAACTGGTCGCGTGAACGCACCTGTGAGAGTGGAAAACCTGACCTTGCCTGGTGAGGCGGAGGCAGGCGGGCCGATCGTGCGCTTCGAGCGCGTGTCGCGTTCCTTTGCTGCGCGCAAGGGCAGTGCGGCCGTGTTCGCGCTCGACGATCTCAGCCTGGAAATCCCGCGCGGCGAGATCTTCGGCGTGATCGGGCGCAGCGGTGCCGGCAAATCGACGCTGCTGCGGCTGATCAATGGGCTGGAGCGGCCGACAAATGGCCGTGTCGTCGTCGACGGCATCGAGGTCGATGCCCTGAGCGAAAGCCAGTTGCGCCCGGTCCGCCGGTCCATCGGCATGGTGTTCCAGCATTTCAATCTTTTGTCCTCGCGCACGGTCTTCGAGAATGTGGCGCTTCCCCTGGAAGTGGCCGGTATCGGCGTCGCCGAAATCCGGGACCGCGTCGAGCCGTTGCTCGACCTTGTCGGGCTCTCAGACAAACGCAACCGCTATCCGGCGGAGCTGTCGGGCGGCCAGAAGCAGCGCGTCGGCATCGCCCGCGCCTTGGCGACCCGGCCCAAGATCCTGCTCGGCGACGAGGTGACCTCGGCGCTCGACCCGGAGACGACGGCCTCCATTCTGGCCCTGCTGGCCGATATCAACCAGCGCCTCGGCGTCACCATCGTACTGATCACCCACGAAATGTCGGTGATCAAGGAGATCTGCCATCGGGTTGCCGTGCTGGAAGCCGGCAAGCTGATCGAGACGGGGCGGGCCTTCGAGGTGCTGACCCAGCCGCGCCACGCCACCACGGCCAGTTTCGTGCGCGGGGTCACCGGTGTCGAACTGCCGGCCGATCTCGCCCGCCGGCTCTCGGACCAGCCGAGCCCGGGCAGCCAGGCGGTGTTGCGCATCACCTTCACCGGCTCGCACGCCACAGCGCCGGTGGTCAGCCGTTTGACCACCATTCTCGGCATCGACATCAACATCCTGGCCGGCCGCATCGACACGATCGGCGGCGAACCCTTCGGGGCGCTTCTGGTTTCGGTGCCCGGCGACGAGGCGACCCGGCTTGCCGTGGTCTCGGCGGTGGAACGGCTCAATCTGCAAGGGGAGGTGATCGGTTATGTCGCCTGAGATCCTCAAGGTCATTTGGGCCGCCACCGGCGATTCCCTGATCATGGTCGGCGTGTCCATCCTGTTCGGGACGATCCTGGGCCTGCCCCTCGGCATCTTCCTCGCCACCAGCCGGCGCGGCGAATTGCTGGCTTCTCCCAAGGTGAATGCGGTGCTTGGCGCGGTCGTCAACGCGGTGCGCTCGGTGCCTTTCATCATCCTCATCGTCGCGATCATTCCGTTCACAAGGCTGCTGGTCGGCAGTTCGATCGGCCTGAAAGGCGTGATCGTGCCCCTGACCATCGCGGTGGCGCCCTTCATCGCACGCATCGTCGAGAGCGCCATTCGCGAGGTCGACGCCGGGCTGATCGAGGCGGCGCGTTCCTTCGGCGCCACACCGTTCCAGATCATCCGCAAGGTGCTGTTTCCCGAGGCGCTGCCGGGGCTCGTGCTCGGTCTCACCCTCACCACGGTCAGCCTGATCGGCTATTCGGCCATGGCCGGCGTGGTCGGCGGTGGCGGGTTGGGCGACGTCGCCATCCGCTATGGCTATCAGCGCTTCATGCCCGAAGTGATGGGCGCCGTGGTCGTCATTCTCATCCTGCTCGTGCAGGGCGTGCAGTCGGCGGGCGACCGGGCTGCCCGCAAGCTCAACAAGCGCGTGCGACAGGACTGATGTCAGTCCCGACGATGCCGTAGCATCCGGGACCGGAACACCCCGCGGATCATTGGATGAAAGCCGTGATTTGCGGGAGGGAATCGAGGGTCGTTTCCACGGTCTCTCGGCATGATTCAACGTCTATCTAAAACAGGAAAGACTTCCATGTCCGCCTATACATTGACACGCCGCCGCCTCGCCGGCGCTGCCCTGGCCCTGGTCTTTGCTCTGGCTCCGGCCGGCGCGGCCTTTGCCGCCGAGAAGCTCAAGCTCGGCGTCATGGGTGGCGACGAGGAGCGCATCTGGGAGGTGGCCAAGAAGGTCGCCGCCAAGGATGGCCTCGACATCGAACTGGTCTCCTTCTCCGACTACGCCATTCCCAACGAGGCACTCGAGAAGGGCGACCTCGATGCCAATGCCTTCCAGCACAAGCCCTATCTCGACAGCCAGATCGCGGCCCGCGGCTACAAGATCGTGCCGATCGGCTATACGCTGGTGCAGCCGATCGCCCTCTATTCGAAGAAGCTGAAGGCTTTTGCCGATCTGAAGGAAGGCGCCGTCATCGGCATTCCCAACGATCCGTCCAATGGCGGCCGGGCCCTCAAGCTCCTGGAAGCCAACGGCCTGATCAAGCTGAAGACCGCCGAAGGCCAGGTGCCGAGCGTGCTCGACGTTAGCGACAATCCCAAGAAGGTCGAGTTCAAGGAGATCGAGGCCTCGCAGCTTGCTAATCTGCTGCCCGACCTCGACGGCGCAGTGATCAACACCAACTACGCCCTCGGCGCCGGCCTGACGCCAGCCAAGGATGCGCTGATCCAGGAAAGCCGCACCAACAATCCCTATGGCAACTTCATCGCCGTGCGCGAGGCCGACAAGGACAAGCCGATCTTCAAGAAGCTGGTGGCCTCCTATCAGAATCAGGAAGTGGCCGATTTCATCAACGCCAACTTCAAGGGCGCGATCCAGCCGGCCTGGTAGGGTGGCATTGGTCGAATGCACGTTGCTGTCTCGTGCAGCGGCGTGTCTGAGCCAGAACCATAAAGGCGCTGACCTTTGTCATGCCCGGGCTTGGCCCGGGCATCCATAAGGCCGGCGGTAGAAGGACTGCGCTACAGCCTGGATTGCCGGGTCAAGCCCGGCAATGACAAAGGTCGAGTCGCTGCCGTTATAATCAGCCGGGACGATGGGCGGCTCCTGCTGGCCGTGTCGGCTGTCACAGCCTTATATTGATCGTTGCGAAGGGAGATCCTTCGTAATTTTTTGGCCATAAATTCTATAAAATCTATAGACATAAGATTGTTGCTGTTGCACGATCCGCCCACGACGCGCCGCTGGGTGCACCAAGAAAGGGGAGGCGAGGCCTCCGCTGCTTCTTTCAGATGACGGATACGAACATGAATATCGCCGTGAAGCTGCCGCCGGTTACGGGGCCGAATCTGCGCGACGCCATGCGGTTGGTTGCCGGCGGCGTCAGCGTGATCACCGCGGGTGAAGGGGACGAGCGTACCGGTCTCACGGCGACCTCGGCCGTGTCGCTGTCGGTCGAGCCGCCGACCATGATCATCTGCGTCAATCGCGATGCATCGGCCTGGCCGGTCATCCGCCGCTACGGCCATTATTGCGTGAACATCCTGGCAGACCATCAGCGCCACATCGCCGACCGCTTTGCGGGGCGGGGCGGTATCAAGGGTGCCGCCCGCTATGAGAACGCCGGCTGGAACCGCCTGTTCACCGGCGCCCTGGCGCTCGAAGGAGCGCTCGCCTCCGTCGATTGCGAGGTCGAGGAATTCATCGACCGTCACAGCCACTCCATCATCATCGGCGCCGTGCGCGGCATCCGCACTGCCGATGGCAGGCCGCTCGTCTATGCCCAGGGTGGCTATGGCGGCTTCCATCCTGCCTGATTGAACAAGACCGGGATCACCATGACCATTTCCGTTGCGCCGCCGCTCACCTCTGCGCCGCCCCAATTCGACCTCGAGCCCCAGGCCCATGTCATCGCCTCCGATGCCGAGGCGATCGAAACAGCCACGACCCTGGCGGCTGAATTCGCAGCCGGGGCGGCGTTGCGCGACCGCGACCGTATCCTGCCGGCAGCCGAGCTCGACCGTTTCTCCAAGAGCGGCCTTTGGGGCATCACCATTCCCAAGGCCTATGGCGGCGCCGGCGTCTCCTGGGTGACGCTGACGGAGGTGATCAAACTGATCTCGGCCGCCGATCCTTCCATCGGCCAGATCCCGCAGAACCACCTTGCTGCGGTTGACGTCATCAGGTCCACCGCTTCGGAAGAGCAGAAGAAATTGTGGTTCGGCCGCGTGCTCGCGGGCTATCGGCTCGGCAACGCCTTCTCCGAGGCCAAGTCCAAGCATGTCGGCGCCTTCGAGACCACGCTGACCCCGGATGGCGACGGCTATCGGGTCAAGGGCGAGAAATTCTATGCCACCGGGGCGCTGTTCGCGCATTACATCCATATCGGCGCCGTCGATCCGGCCGGCAAGGTGAATCTGGCCATCGTGCCGCGTGACGCCGAGGGGCTTACCATCATCGACAATTGGTCGAGCTTCGGTCAGCGCACCACCGCGAGCGGCAATGTCCATATCGACAATGTGCGGGTGGGGGCCGAGGGGGTGATACCGGCCTATCTCGGCGGCGAGAATCCCTCGACCAACGGAGCGGTCTCCCAGATCATCCAGGCGGCCGTCGATGCCGGCATCGCGCGCGGCACCATCGAGGACACCATCAAGTTCGTGCGCAACAATGTCCGTCCCTGGATCGATAGTGGTCAGGAGCATGGCTATGAGGATGTCTTCACCATCGCCCAGATCGGTGACCTCAAGATCAAGCTTCATGCCGCCGAGGCCCTGCTGGAGAAGGCGGGACGGGCTGTTGACGCCATCGTGGAGCAGCCGACCGAGGAGGGCGTGACGACGGCTGCCGTCGCGGTTGCCGAGGCCAAGGTGCTGACCACTGAGATCGCCATCCTCGCCACCAACAAGCTGCACGAACTGGGCGGTACGCGCTCGACCCTGGGCCAGTACAATCTGGACCGGCATTGGCGCAACGCGCGCACCCATACGCTGCACGATCCGGTGCGCTGGAAATTCTATCATGTCGGCAACCACGCCCTGAATGGCGTGAGCCCGCCGCGCCATCCCTGGAGTTGATTTCTCCGGGTGCGCGGGCGTCCCGCCCGCTTTTGGAAACATCGAACCAACCGGAAGAAAGAGCGGGCGAGACGCCCGCGCACCCGGAATAGGACTCAATCATGCCCACCGCCGCCGCCCTGACCGCCGATACCCCGCCCGAGCGCCTCGTCGCGTTCCGGGCACCACCCCTGCGGGCCGGCAAGGCCCATATCATCAAGGACGATGCCGAGGCGCTCGCTGCCGCGCGTGAGGTCGCGGCCAGGATTGCCGAAACCGCGATCGAGCGCGACCGCGAGCGGCGCTTGCCTTATGAGGAACTCGACTGGCTGTCCGATGCCGGCCTCCTCGCCATCACCGTGCCAAAGGCCTATGGCGGTGCCGAAGTATCGTCCGGTACGCTGGCCGAGGTGATCGCTCTTCTCTCCGCGGCGGATGGCTCGATCGGCCAGATTCCGCAGAACCACTTCTTCATCCTGCACGCCTTGCGCCTGGAAGGCAGCGAAGAGCAGAAACGCTTCTTCTACGGTCGCATCCTGGCCGGCGAGCGCATCGGCAATGCCCTGTCCGAGATCGGCACCAAGACGGCGCAGGACCACAACACCCGCCTCAGCAAGGACGGGCCGGTGCTGCGGCTCAACGGGCGCAAATTCTATTGCACCGGTGCCTTGTTCGCCCATTGGGTGGCCGTGGTCGCCAATGACGACGAGGGTCGTTCCACCATCTCCTTCGTGCCGCGCCAGACCCCGGGTCTCGAGGTCATCGACGATTGGGCCGGCTTCGGCCAAAGGGTCACCGGCTCGGGCACCACCACGCTCGACAATGTCGAGGTGCATCCCTTTTCGGTGATCTCGCTGAAGGCCGTCTTCGATCGGCCCACATCGATGGGGCCGGTGGCGCAGATCATGCACGCCGCCGTCGAAGCCGGCATCGCACGGGCTGCCCTCGCCGAGACCTTGAGCTTCGTGAAGAAGCATGCTCGACCCTGGAAGGACAGCGGCCTCGATCACGGCTACGAGGATCCCTACACCATCGCCGGCATTGGCGAGGTGAAGATCCGC
Organism: Labrys neptuniae; assembly: GCF_040797145.1. Taxonomy (NCBI): domain Bacteria; kingdom Pseudomonadati; phylum Pseudomonadota; class Alphaproteobacteria; order Hyphomicrobiales; family Xanthobacteraceae; genus Labrys; species Labrys neptuniae. The sequence continues at coordinate 62,986 of NZ_JBFNQD010000010.1, forward strand.
GTGGCCGCCTCCGATGCCTTGCTGGAGCGGGCAGGGCGCTTTTCGGACATTGCCGTGGCCGATCCGACGGTGGAAACGGTCGCGGCTGCTTCGGTGGCCGTTGCCGAGGCCAAGGTTGCCTCCACCGAGGCGTCGTTGCTGGCCGGCAGCAAGCTGATCGAATTCGCCGGCTCGCGCGCCACTCAGACTCAGTTCGGTTTCGACCGCTTCTGGCGCAACGCCCGCACCCACACCGTGCACGATCCCGTGCGTTGGAAATATCGCGCCATCGGCGACTACTGGCTCAATGGCATCAACCCGCCACGCCACGGCGCCATCTGAACGAGGGATCGTCCATGAACACAGGAAATTCAACTCGCTCGACCTTTGTCATTGCCGGGCCTGACCCGGCAATCCAGCTCCTTTCCTGACAAAGTCGGCGCTTTCGTCGCTTCCCGGCAATGTCCAAGTATACGACCAGAGACTTTACCATGCCCTATGATCTCGACCTGCCCCCGCCTGCCCAGGAAACCGACGTGCTCTGGTTCCTGCCGACCCATGGCGACGGGCGCTATCTCGGCAGCGAGCAGGGGGCCCGGCATGTCTCGCTCGGCTACCTCTCGCAGATTGCCAAGGCCGCCGACGACCTCGGCTATTTCGGGGTGCTGCTGCCCACCGGGCGATCCTGCGAAGACAGCTGGGTCATCGCCTCGGCCATGGTGCCGCTGACCAAGCGCCTGCGTTTCCTGGTGGCGATCCGTCCCGGCCTGACCACGCCGGCCTTCGCAGCCCGCTCGGCGGCGACGCTCGACCGGCTCTCGGATGGTCGCCTGCTCATCAATGTCGTCACCGGCGGCGATCCCGTGGAATTGAAGGGGGACGGCGTCTTCCTCGACCACAAGGAACGCTACGAGGTTACCGACGAATTCCTCGACATCTGGCGCGAGCTGCTGCAGGGCGGCAAGGTCACTCGCGAGGGCAAGCACCTGCGCATCGAGGATGGCGTGCTGCTCTATCCTCCCGTGAATCAGCCCTATCCGCCACTTTATTTCGGTGGCTCGTCGGAGGCCGGCAACGAGGTCGCCGGCAAGCATGTCGACGTCTACCTGACTTGGGGCGAGCCGCCCCAGCAGGTGGCCGAGAAGATCGCCAATGCCAAGGCGGTTGCCGCCAAATACGGCCGCACGCTCTCTTTCGGCATCCGCCTGCATGTGATCGTGCGCGAGACCTCGGCGGAAGCCTGGCGTGCTGCGGACGCGTTGATCTCCAAGCTCGACGACGAGACCATCGCCACGGCCCAGAAGGTGTTCTCGCGCATGGATTCGGTGGGGCAGAGCCGCATGCGGGCTTTGCATGGCGGTTCGCGCGACAAGCTGGAGATCAGCCCCAATCTATGGGCCGGCGTCGGCCTGGTGCGCGGCGGGGCGGGCACGGCTCTGGTCGGCAATCCCGACGAGGTCGCCGAGCGCATGAAGGAATATATGGCGCTCGGCATCGACCGCTTCATCCTCTCCGGTTATCCGCATCTGGAGGAGTGCTATCGCTTCGCCGAGCTGGTCTTCCCCAAGCTTCCCTTGAAGAAGACCACCGGCAATGATCTCGGGCCCGCGCGCAATGCCGGCCCCTTCGGCGAGGTCATCGCCAATGTCGTGGCGCCTTCTCATCGCAAGACAGCAGCGGGATAGGTTCTTAACCTCCCCTGGAGGAGGAAGGTCGGACGAAGTCCGGGGCGGGGTGATTTCTTTGCAGGATAGAGCTGTTTCCATCATCATCGCGACCAGTGCCTCTTCACCCCACCCCGGCCTTTCAGGCCGACCCTCCCCCTCCAGGGGAGGGTAAAGAAGCCAAGTGATGTCCAAACCCATCCGTTTCAATGCCTTCGAGATGAATTGCGTGGCGCACCAGTCCCCCGGGCTGTGGCGCCATCCAAGGGATCGTTCGCGCGCCTATAACCGGCTCGATTATTGGCTCGACCTCGCCCGCATTCTGGAGCGGGGCCTGTTCGACGGGCTGTTCCTGGCTGACGTGCTGGGGGTCTACGATGTCTATGGCGGCAATGGCGCGGCGGCCCTGCAGCATGCCACGCAGATCCCGGTGAACGACCCCCTGCTGCTCGTGCCGGCCATGGCGGCAGTGACGCGGCATCTGGGTTTCGGCGTCACCGTCAATCTGAGCTATGAGCCGCCCTATGGTTTCGCGCGCCGCATGTCGACGCTCGACCATCTGACGGAAGGGCGTATCGGCTGGAACATCGTCACCGGCTATCTCGACAGCGCGGCTCGTGGTGCCGGCAAGGACAGGCAGACGGCGCATGACGATCGCTACGCCATCGCCGAGGACTATATGGCCGCGGTCTACAAGCTCTGGGAGGGAAGCTGGGCCGACGACGCCGTGGTCGCGGACGCTGAAGCCGGCGTCTTCACCGTACCCGAGCGGGTACGCAAGGTGCAGCATGACGGACCGCATTTCCGCATCGACGCCCTGCATCTGAGCGAACCTTCGCCGCAACGCACGCCCGTGCTCTACCAGGCCGGGACCTCGCCGGCGGGGCTGGGCTTTGCGGCGAGGCATGCCGAATGCGTCTTCATTTCCGGGCCGAGCCGCAAGGTGATCGCCAGCCGGGTGGCTGCCATCCGGCAGGCGGCCGCGCGGATTGGCCGCGATCCCGCCAGCATTCTGATCTTTACGCTGCTGACCGTGATCGTGGCGCCCTCGGATGAAGAGGCGAGGGCGAAGCTCGCCGATTATCGCCGTTATGCCGATCACGAGGGGGCTCTGACCCTGATGTCGGGCTGGACCGGTGTCGATTTCTCGCAGCTTGATCCCGATGCGATCGTCGAGCATGTCGAGAACGAGGCCGGCCGTTCGGCGCTCGAGAATATCACCCGCGCCGATCCCGATCGCCGCTGGACGGTACGCGAAGTCGCCGAGCATGTGGCGATCGGCGGCATCGGCCCGCTCGTTGTCGGCTCGCCCGCCAGAGTTGCCGACGAACTGGAAGCCTGGGTCGATGAAACGGGGATCGACGGCTTCAACCTCGCCTTTGCGGTGCGCCCGGAGACCTTCCGCGATGTCGCCGATCTGCTGGTGCCGGAACTGCAGCGGCGGGGACGTTACAAGACGGCCTATGCCGAAGGCGCCCTACGCCAGAAGCTCTTCGGCGGCTCTGCGCGCCTGTCAGAAAGTCATACGGCAGCAGATTATCGCCAGCTTTGGCAGGCTTTAGAGACGGCATGAGTAGCAAATCAGCCCTTTTACGATTACCAGAGGGCGGAAGGGGAATTCCGAATCGCAGTCCGGGGGCCGCATGCTGACGAAAAAGGGCAAATATGGCCTCAAGGCAATGGTGCATCTGGCCGGCGCTGAGCCGGGCAAGCCTTGTCTTGTCTCCGATATCGCCGAACAGAACGGCATTCCCAAGAAGTTCCTCGATACGATTCTGGGTGAATTGAAGAACGCGGGCTTCCTGCATTCGAAGAAGGGCAAGGGTGGCGGCTATGTCCTGGGCCGGCCGGCAAGCGAGATCCGCGTCGGCCATATCGTGCGTGTGTTGGACGGCCCGCTCGCACCCATTCCCTGCGCCAGCCGAACGGCCTATCAGCGTTGTGACGACTGTTCCGACGAGAGCCAGTGCGCCGTGCGCCTGATGATGCTCGAAGTGCGTCAGGCCATTTCCACCGTGCTCGACAACCGCACCCTTGCCGAAATGCGGGCGCTGGCGGATCTCGACGACCTGACCCTGATGTACCACATCTGACCGATTGGCCGGCAACAGGGGCGTTTGCCTGCAATTCGCTGACCGGGACAGCTTGTCGGACGCACGTGTTTGATCTATCAAAATGGTAGATTAATTGAAGCGTGCAGCATGTCGACCAGCCCTTCCGTCTCCTCCAGGCATATCGTGGTCATCGGAGGCGGAGCGAGCGGGGTGCTGATGACGGCCCATCTCCTGCGTCATCACCATCCCGAACTGCGTGTGACGCTGGTGGAGAAGAGCCGGGAGCTTGGCGCCGGTATCGCCTACGGCACCAGCCATCCCGATCATCTCCTGAATGTGCGCGCTGCCAATATGGGCGCCTATCCTGACGATCCCGACCATTTCTGGCGCTGGGTCGGCGAGCACAGCAGCAGCCATTGTCCGGACGCGCAGTCCTTCGCGCCGCGGCGTCTCTATCGCGACTATCTCGCCGATCTGCTCTCGCCGCATCTCGTGCAGCGGCCCGGCAGCCGACGCCTCGCCATCGTGCAGGACGAGGCGGTGGGTTTTGCCGACACGGGGCAGGGCGTCGTTGTGCAACTGGGCGGAGGCGAGCGGCTACACGCCGACATCGCCATTCTCGCCACCGGCAATGAGGGCCCCAAGCTGCCGCCGGCTCCGTGGCGTTTCGACGGCTGGTTCGACGCAGGTCCGGCGGCCTTTTCCCCCGATGCCGATGTCGTCATCGTCGGGACCGGCCTCACCATGGCCGACCGGGTCCTGTCATTGCTGCATGCTGGGCATCGCGGCCGGATCACCGCGATTTCCAGGCGCGGCCTCAGCCCGCATGCACACAGGCCGGTGCAGCCGCTGCGCCTCGACGCCGCCGACATCCCCTATGGCACGGGCATCGTCTACCTGACGCGCTGGCTGCGCCGGCTCGTAGCCGAACACCAGAAGGCGGGGGGCGACTGGCGCGCCATCGTCGATGGGCTGCGTCCCTATACCCAACCTCTGTGGCGCAGCCTGTCGCAGGAGGCCCGCCGGCGTTTTCTGCGCCATGCCCGGGCCTGGTGGGACATCCATCGCCATCGCATGGCGCCGGATGCCGCGGCGCGGATCGAGGCCGCGCGCCAGACCGGACAACTCGCCATCGTGGCGGGGCGCGTTACCGGCTTCGATCCACAGGGCGGTCGCGTCGTGGTGCGCTATACTGCCCGTACCGGCGCGTCCGAAAGGCGGATCGATGCCGATGCCGTCTTCGAATGCCGCGGGCGTGCGGCCGACGTCACCGCCACCGAGAATCCGATTCTGCGCCAGTTGCTCGCCGAGGGCTTGGTACGGCCCGACAGGCTCGGTCTCGGGCTGGATGTCGGCCTCGACTGCGGTGTGCTGGGGGCCGATGGCGTGCCCTCGAATCGGCTCTTCGCCGTGGGGCCGATCACCTCAGGCACGTTCTGGGAGATCGTCGCCGTGCCGGATATCCGCCAGCAGGTCGCCAAGCTGGCGGGCAATCTGCTGACGGTGGCACCCTGAAAGGCTGTCGCCCGCCCATACGCCCTGAGGAGGCGTCCAGAAACAAGTGCTCCGTCATCCCCGGCTGAGCCGCTCGCGAGCAAAGCGAGTAGAGGGCGAAGGGAAGGGGATCCAGGGACCAGGAACTGCGCCTAATGAGCCCTGGATCCCCTTCCCTCGGCCTTCGGCCTCGCCGGGGATGACAACCAGCCGATACACGATTTTCTCAAGTCCTAAACGCTCAGAATCGCCTTGATCACGCCGGTCTCTGGCCTGGACCATTCCGGTATCAGGCCCGGCGCGTCGTCCAGGCTGCCCTCGTGGCTGGCAAGCGCCTGCAGGGGCACCTTGCCGTTCCGCATGGCCTGCAGCACGGTTTCGAAATCCTGCCGGACGGCATTGCGGCTGGCATAGAGCGTGGTTTCTCGCTTGTGGAATTCCGGGTCGCTGAAGGCGATGTCCGCGCGCACCAGCGACAGCAGCACATAGGCACCACCATGGCCGACGAGATCGAACCCTTTCTGCATGGCGCCGGGGCTGCCGGTGGCGTCGATGACGCAATCGAAGAAATCGCCGCCCGTCGCCTGGCCGAGGCGGTCGCGGACATCGGCCGAAGCTTCGAAGACGGCATCCGCCCCCAATTCGTCCGCGCAGAAAGCGAGGCGGCGCGGATTCATGTCGACCACGCTGACATGGGCGCCGGCCACCTTGGAGAAGACGGCGGCGGCGATGCCGATGGGGCCTGCGCCGACGATGGCCACGCGCTGCCCCGGCCCGATGCCGCCGCGTGCCACGCCGTGGGCGCCGATGGCCAGGAATTCCACCATGGCCGCCTGCCTCGCCGTAAGGCCATCGGCTGGAATGACGTTGGCTTCCGGCACGGCGATGAAGTCGCAGGCCCCGCCGTCACGATGCACGCCGAGGACTTCCAGGTGCTGGCAGCAATTGGTCTTGCCCATCCGGCAGGCGCGGCAGTGGCCGCAATAGATCGTCGGCATGATCGAGACGATCTGGCCGGTGCGCAGGGCCGATCCCGGCGGCGCGCTGACGACCTCGGCTCCGAGCTCATGTCCGATGACACGTGGATAGCTCAGATAGGGCTGGTTGCCGTGGAAGATGTGATAGTCGGTGCCGCAGACGCCGACATGGCGAATGCGCACCAGCACCTCGTTCCCGGCAGGGCGCGGCTCGTCGCGCCGGATGATGCTCAGCTTGCCGGGTTCGTCGCAGCTCAGGGCTCTCATTTCTGCCTCCAGGATTGGGCGGCGCCGAGGACGCCCTGGGCGGCGATCGCCCGATAGGCCGCCTGCAGATCGTCGACAAAGGCCGCATTGCGCGGCAGGTCTTCGCCGAAAACAGCAGAAAGGCCGAGAAAAGCCTCGACCACGGCCTGCGGCGCGGTGCTGCGCTGGTCGGGCTGGCCGGTCCAGGCTTCGAAGGTCGGATCGTTGAGGGGGAGAGGACAGCCCTTGTCGTCGCTGCCGCCGCAGGAACGGATCCAGGCGGCGACGGCGAAGACGAGCGGGCCGCAGGGCAGGCCCTTGGCCAGGCAGTCGCGCAGGGGCGACAGAATACGCTGCGGCAATTTCTGCGACGCGTCGGAGGCGATCTGCGCGGTGCGGTGATGCAGCGAGGTGTTCTCGTAGCGGGCAAGGAGCTGCCTCGTATAGGCAAAGGCCCGGTCGGCCGGGATGGCGAGCGTCGGGATCGCACATTGCCAATAGCGTTCGATCAGGTCGCGGATGGTCGGATCGGCGATCGCCTGCGCCACGAAGTCGTGGCCGGCCAGCCGCCCTACCGCGGCGATGGTGGAATGCGTGCCGTTGAGCAGGCGCAGCTTCATATGCTCGAAGGGCTCGACATCGTCGGTGAACTCGACGCCGCTTTCTTCCAGCCGCGGCCTGCCGGTCGCAAAGCGATCCTCGATCACCCATTGGCTGAACGGCTCGCCCAGCACCGGCCAAGCGTCCTCGAGACCGAGCGAAGCGGAAATGGCCGCGCGATCGGCATCTGTCGTCGCCGGCACGATGCGGTCGACCATGGAGGAGGGGCAGGGGATCTCGTCGGCGATATAGGCCGCCAGATCCTTGTCCCGCAACGTTGCGAACTCGCCGAGCACGCGTTTCAGCGTCCGTCCGTTTTGCGGAAGATTGTCGCAGGACAGGACGGTGAAGGGAGGGCTGCCGTTGCGGCGGCGGCGTGCGATCGCTTCCACCAGAAAGCCGAGGGCCGAGCGGGGCGCCTGCGGATTGGCAAGATCATGCACGATGTCGGGGTGGTCCTGCCTCAGGCCGCCGCTGCCGAGATCGACGGCATAGCCTTTTTCGGTGATGGTCAGCGTGACGATCCGGATGGCCGGGTCTGTAAGCTGGTCGAGGAGGACGGTTGGATTTTCCGGCGCAACGGTAACGCCGAGCACGGAACCGATCACACGCAACTCTTCGCGGCCGCTGTCGCGTATGGCGAGAGTGTACAACCCGTCCTGGGGAGCAAGGGCGTCCCGCGTTTGCGTGCCGCGCAGCGAACTCCCGAGAATGGCCCAATCCGTCTCGCCGCGTGCCAGGCAATCATCGATGGCGACGGCCTGATGCGCCCGATGGAAGGCGCCGGTGCCCAGATGCACGATGCCGGGCCGGATGGCGGCCCGATCGTAGCGCGGCGTGGCGATGCCGGGTTTGAGGCGGGCGAGGGTCGTGGCGTTGAGACGCATCGGGCTACTCCGTAACATAGGGTCCGTACTCGTCCGGCAACTGGGCAAGCATGGTGAAGATCATGTCGAGATGCCGTTCCAGCCGGTCGGCGGCCTCGTTCGTCCTGCCATCGTCGAGGGCATCGAGGACGGCCAGGTGCTCCTCCAGCACCAGGGGCAGACGGGATGGCGTGCCGAACAGCCGCACGAAGCGGGCGAGGCGGGCACGGACCTGCAGGATGGTCGGCCAGACGCCTTCGCGCTCGGCAAAACCGGCAAAGGCATAGTGGAAGCGCTCGTCCTGCTCGAAGAAGCGATCCTTGTCATCGGCGAGCATGGCCTGGCGCTGCGTTTCCACGATGGCGCGGGCCTCGGCGCTCTTGGCCGATGTCCAGCGGGCCGCCGCCTCGCGCAGCAGGGCCAGCTCCAGATGCTTGCGGATGAAATGGCTGTCGCGCACTTCGGCCAGGCGAATGGGAGAGACGAAGCTGCCCTGCTGGGGATAGACGTCGATCAGGCCGTCCTCGCTCAACCGTACCACCGCCGAACGCACTGGCGTGCGCGAGACGCCGAAATGGCGGCAGATGCGATTCTCACTGATCGAGGTGCCGGGCATCAGCCTCACCGTGATGATGGCCTGCTTCAGGGCCTCGTAGATCTGATCGCCCACCGGGTGCTTGCGATTGATGTCGACGGCAAAGCCCAGCCCGTCATCGTCCGGCCCGGGCTGTTTGTTGGGCAAGGCAGACATCGGCCGGCTCCTTTAAAACCGTAATGATCGCAATGATATGGCGCTTCATCCTGAATCGGAATGGCATGCAGGAAAGGTGACGTTCGCGACCATCATCTCGCAAACACTGTTGCATATGTCGAGCTTGGATCCTAGTATCCATCTCTGTCAAGCGGGGCCGAACGATGTGAGGAGCGCCCGCGGCACGTCATGCCCAGAGGGAGGGAATTTCATGTTCGTTCGACGTCAGCTCTTTGCTTGCGCGGCTGTGGCTGCCCTGTTTGCCAGTACCCTGCCGGCCCTGGCAGCCGACGATACCAAGGTGGCGCTGGTGCCCGGCGGCCCGCATCCCTATTTCGCCGCCTGGGACCAGGCTGGCAAGGATGCGGCCAAGGATTTCGGCCTTGGTGCAGCCGACTACAAGGTTCCGCAGAAATGGGAGCTCAGCCAGCAGAACGAACTGCTCGAGAGCCTGGTCACGCAGGGCTACAATGCCTTCCTGATCTTCCCGGGCGATCCGGTCGGCTCGGTGGCCACCGCCAATGAACTGGCCGATACCGGCGCGCCGGTGATGGCGCTGGCCGGCTGTCTGAAGGATCCCTCCAAGGCGGCCTTCTGCCTCGGCACCGATACCGGCAATTCGGCCTATCTCGGCACCAAGGAATTGTTCAAGGCGATGGGCGGCAAGAAGCGTATCGCTCATTTCACCGGCTTCCTGGTCGACCCGAACACCCAGCTTCGCATCGACGCGGTGAAGAAGGCCGCCGAGGAAGAAGGCGGGCAGGTGGTGCAGGTCATCGCCGACATCGACGCGCCCGAGCCGGCGGAAGAGAAGATCAATGCCTATCTCGCCGCCCATGCCGGCGAGATCGACGGCATCGTCACCACGGCCTGGGTGCCGGCGGTGGTCGCCTCCAACGCCTTGCGCAAGATCGGTGACAAGCGCATCAAGATGGTCGGCATCGACCATGACGAGGTGGTGCTCAAGGCGATCAAGGACGGTTTCGTCAGCGGCACCATGCTGCAGAACCCCTATGGCCAGGGCTATATCGGTTCCTTCGCGGCCGACAAGCTGCGCAATGGCTGCACCGTGAAGGCCGATGCGCCCTGGAAGTCCAATGCGCTGACCAGCCACTTCATCGATTCGGGCACGGTCTTCGTCGATGCCTCAGGCGTCGACAATTACATCTCGGCCATGCAGGGCATCACCAAGACGCTGCTGGCGAGCTTCGAGAAGACCTATCTGACCTGCAAGTAAGCGGGCGGAGGACTGCCGCATTGTTTGACGGGTGTGCAGCCCCTCACCCTTACCCTCTCCCCGCAAAAGCGGGGCGAGGGGGACTTCGACGGCCTGTTTGTGCCGAAACGCAATCACCTGGCCCAACCGCCAAGCCAGATGAGAGCTTTGAGGATAAATCGCGACGCTTGCGCCTCCCTCGCCCCGCTCTTGCGGGAGAGGGGAAGGGTGAGGGGCAGCGCGACGAGACAAAAGAAGCTTCTATTCGCGATCGATCCCGCGAGCCGTGCCGATCTCGATCGCAACGAGATCGGGCACCCGACTACAACTCTCTTCCGACGGAGCTCGAGACCGCCGATGGCCGGTGACGAATCCCCAACCGCAACGCTCGCCCCGGCGACCGGCAAGCCGATGCAAAGCGGCACGGTGCGCTTCTACCTGACCAACGAGTTCGGCCTGCTGGTCCTGATCGTGGTCTTCGCCTGCCTGTTCGGCCTCGCCACCAAGGGCTTCTTCTCCCCCTTCAACCAGTTCACGCTGGGGCGCGTCGCCGCCGTCAACATCATGGTCGGCCTGTCCATGATGGTGGTGATCGTCACCGGCGGCCTGAATCTGGCTGTCGGTGCCATCGGCGTCTGCGCGGCCATGGCCTTCGGGGCCCTGGTGGAATTGGTGGGCTTGCCCTGGCCGGTTGCCGCCCTCGGCGCCATCGCCCTGGCGGCGGCGCTCGGCTGGATCAACGGTTTCGTGGTGGTGCGTTCCGGCCTGCACAGCTTCATCATCACCCTGGCCAGCATGAGCATCTTCTTCGGAATGATGATCTATCTGACCAAGGCGCAATCCTTCCGCGGCATACCGGCGGACTTCTCCAATTTCGGGCGGCTGCGTTTGTTCGGCCTGGTCTCGCCGCTTCTCGTCGTCGCCCTTGTCGTGGCCGTGGCGCTCGGCGTGCTCTACCGCTTCACCGTTCTCGGCCGCGAGATGCTGGCGGCCGGCGCCCGGCCCGAGGCTGCCGAACTTTCAGGCGTGCGAGTCGGACGCATCTTCATCCTCTGCCACATGCTGTCGGGCGCGCTCGCCGCCATCACGGCCATGCTCGTTGTGGCGCGTACCGGGGCCGCCATTCCCTCGATGGCTGGACAGTTGGGGCAGGACTGGCTGCTGCCCGCCTTTCTCGGCCCGGTGCTCGGCGGCACGCTGCTCAGCGGCGGGCGGGTCTCGGTCAGCGGCACGGTGCTCGGTGCCATCCTGGTGACGATGCTCACCAACGGCCTGCTGCTCTTACAGATCGGTGAGTTCTGGGTGCAGGCGTGCCTCGGCTGCCTGTTGCTCACCGCCGTGCTGATCGACAAGGCGCGCCGTTCCTATCTCGCCCATCGGAGGATGGTGTGATGCCCCGTTTCATGCAGACAGACTGGTTCGGCCCCCTGGCCATCGCAGTGGTGGCCATCGCCCTCATTGGCAGCTTCAATCCGTCCTTCCTGTCGCCACTCAACATCCAGGTGCTGCTGCTCGCCATCACCGTGAACATGCTGATCGCCTTTTCGCAGATGATCATCATCGCTATCGGGCAGATGAACCTAGCGGTCGGGGCTATCGGGGGACTCGCCGCGATCTCCTTTGCCGGCATGATGCAGGTCTGGGGTTTGCCTGCGCCGCTGACCGCCCTGCTGGCGGCGGGAATCGGCCTGCTGGCCGGCATCGTCAACGGGGCCTTCATCGCCGGCACCGGCATCTCGGCCTTCGTGATCACCCTGGCCACCCTGTCGGTGTTCAAGGGCATCAACCTCGCCATCACCAAGGCGCAGCCCTTCTATGGCGTGCCGCAGAGCGTCAAGGATTTCGGCAACACCACCGTCCTGGGACCTCTGCCCTGGCTGGTGATCCCCGCAGCCATCGTGTTCGCAGCGATGTGGTACCTGCTCAACCGCCTGCCGCTCGGGCGCTTCATCCTGGCCGTGGGCGGCAATGCCCATTCGGCCGAACTGTCGGGCATTTCGGTGTCGCGGACGGTGATATCGGCCCATGCCATTTCGGGCCTGCTGGCAGCCCTGGCCGGTATCGCGCTGGTGGCGCGGCTGGAGATCGGCCAGCCGACCATCGGTGACGACTGGCTGATCCTCTCCTTCGCCGCACCGGTGATCGGTGGTGCCGTGCTCGCCGGCGGTCACGTCTCCAGCTTTGCCACGCTGCTCGGCGTGATCATCGTCGCCATCATCACCCAGGCGCTCGTGCTCTTCCATATCGACCCCTTCCTGGTGCAGGTCGTTCTCGGCGCGCTGATCCTGTGGGCTGTCGGCATGAACCGCTGGCGCGAGATTCGCGTCAGCCGCGGCCTGAAGAGGATCTGAACATGGCGACAGAGACTTCGGCACCGGTTTTCCAGGCGCGCGGCGTCAGCAAGTTCTTCCCGGGCGTCAAGGCGCTGGAAGGCGTCTCGATCTCGCTGCGCCCCGGCTCGATCCATGCCTTGCTGGGCGAGAACGGTGCTGGCAAATCCACGCTGATCAAACTGATCACCGGGGTGCTCAGGCCCGACGAGGGCGAGCTGATGGTCGATGGGCAGCCCGCGCATTTCGCCTCGACCCGCGACGCCATCGCCAGGGGCATCGGCGTCGTGCATCAGGAACGCAACCTCATCCCGCGCTTTTCGGTGGGCGAGAACATCATGCTGGAGCGCCTGAGCGTCAGCCTGTTCAAGCCGATCGACTATGCCGCAGTGAATGCCGAGGCGCGGCGCTGGCTCGACGTGCTCGGGCTCGACCTCGACCCGGCAACGCCGGTCTCGCAGCTCAGCGTGGCCAAGATGCAGCTCGTCGAGATCGCCAAGGCGCTGTCACTGCGTTCGCGTGTGTTGCTGCTCGACGAGCCGACCGCCTCCCTGACGCCGCACGAGACCGTCGCCCTGTTCGCTCTCCTCAAGAAGCTCAGGGACGAGGGCGTCAGCATGCTCTTCGTCAGCCACAAGCTGGAGGAGGTGCAGGAGATCTGCGATCAGGTCACCGTGCTCCGCGACGGGCGCAATGCCTGCGACAGCCGCTCGATGGAAGGGCTCGGCCGCCAGGACCTGGTGCGCCTGATGATCGGGCGCAGCGAGCAGATCCCGGACTGGAAACCGCGCGACCATGCCAGGGCGGCGGCGGTGCTGCAGCTCGACAAGGTGGCGACACCCTTCGGCCATCGCGACATCGATCTCACCGTGCGTCGCGGCGAGATCGTCGGGCTCTATGGCCTGGTCGGGGCAGGGCGCACCGAGCTCGCCAAGTCGATCATGGGGCTGCAGCCGGCGACAGCGGGTACCATCCGGCTCGACGGCAAGCAGGTGACCATCACCAGTGTCGGCGAGGCGATCCACACCCACCGGCTCGGCTATGTCAGCGAGGATCGCAAGCAGGAGGGGCTCATCCTGCTGCATTCGGTACTGGACAATGCCGGCATCGCGATCTGGCGCAAGCTCGCCGGTTTCGGCGGCCTGCTCACCGATCGCACCGTGCGCAAGGCTATCGAGCCCTATATCCGCAAGCTGGAGGTGCGCACGCCTTCGCTGGGGCAGACCGTCGGCAATCTTTCCGGCGGCAACCAGCAGAAGATCAGCGTGGCCAAGTGGCTGGCCGCGGGGGTGCGGCTCCTGATCATCGACGAACCCTCGGTTGGAATCGACATCAAGACCAAGGCCTATCTGCATGAATTGATTCGCGAACTGTCGGATGCCGGCACCTCGATCCTGCTGATCACCTCCGATATGCCGGAGATGATCGCCTTGGCCGATCGGATCGTGGTGATGAACGGTTACCGGGTGGCGGGAGACCTGCACAACAGCCGCGACTACGGCGCCATGAGCGAAGGCATCATGAACCTGATCCATAAGATCGATGCGGCGTGAAGGCTGGTTTGCCATCGATGCCACCGGTTGGCGCCGATAGCTGGTAATATGTCCGCCGGCTCGCCGTCGCCACTCGTCGGACTTGGTTGATTGCCGCAACAAACTGGCGATAATGTCGGATGAATACGCGCCGGCTCTTCGGCGACGTCAGCCAGGAACCGGAGGAAACCCATGCGCGCCCTTGTCCTCGAACGCCAGCACGAATTGTCGCTGCGCGAGATCGATCTCCCGCTCGAGGTCGGCCCGACCGACGTGAAGATCGCGCTGCATACCGTCGGCGTCTGCGGTAGCGACGTGCACTATTACACCCATGGCCGTATCGGCAATTTCATCGTCAACGCACCGATGGTGCTGGGCCATGAAGCGGCCGGCACCGTGGTGGAGGTCGGCGCGAAGGTGACGACGCTCAAGGCCGGCGACCGCGTCTGCATGGAGCCGGGCATTCCCGACCTGAGCTCGCGGGCTTCCAAGCTCGGCATCTACAATGTCGATCCGTCCGTGGTGTTCTGGGCGACGCCGCCGGTGCATGGCGTGCTCACGCCCTTCACCGTGCATCCGGCCGCCTTCACCTACAAGCTGCCCGACAATGTCTCCTTCGCCGAGGGTGCGATGGTCGAGCCCTTCGCCGTCGGCATGCAGGCGGCGGCCCGCGCCCGCATCGCGCCCGGCGACGTCGGGGCGGTGATCGGCGCCGGCCCGATCGGCATCATGGTTGCCCTGGCCGCCCTGGCCGGCGGCTGCTCCAAGGTGCTGATCTCCGATTTCAGCAAGGAAAAGCTCGAGATTGCCGGCCGCTATGACGGCATCATCCCCGTCGACCTCACCAAGGAGACCTTCGCGGCCGCCATCGCGCGGGAGACCGACAGCTGGGGCGCCGACGTGGTGTTCGAGGCGAGCGGCAGCGCCAAGGCCTATAATGGCATCTTCGACTTGGTGCGGCCCGGCGGCGCGCTTGTGCTTGTCGGCCTGCCGGTGGAGCCGGTCAATTTCGACGTCCCCGGCGCCATCGCCAAGGAAGTGCGCATCGAGACGGTGTTCCGCTATGCCAACATCTATGACCGCGCTCTGGCGCTGATCGGCTCGGGCAAGGTCGATCTCAAGCCGCTGATCACCGGCACCTATGCCTTCGAGGAATCCATCGCGGCCTTCGAGCGGGCCGCCAAGGCCCTGCCCACGGACGTGAAGCTGCAGATCCTGATGGAAGGCTGACGGGCGAAGGGCGGGGCTATTCGGCCTCGCCATATTCGTCGCCGCGATGCAGAAGGCGGCACCTCGCAGTGCCGCATTCCACGGCGAGGATGCGGTGGGAGGTGCCGCCGCAATTGGCCTGGAATACCGATGTGGAGTCTGAGCGATAGATCGAGGTGATCTTCGCTCCGAGGCAGTCATTGCGCGCCAATATGCCTGCAAGCGCGCCATCGCCGGCATCAGCCTCTGTCGAAACGAGGCCAGCCAGAATTCCGGCTATCAAGAGAACTCTGCGCATTCCGGAAACCTGTCGTGGTTTCGATGGCCCCCTTCCGGGGAAGGGGGCCGGTCGTATCCAGCGCTATTTCGCCTTCTCGATCTTGGTCACCGTCAGGCGCCCGTTGACGCGGTCGGCCTCGAAGGAGACCTTGTCGCCAGCCTTGACCGTCTTGAGCATGGCCGGATCGGTCACGGCGAAGACCATGGTCATGCCGTCCATGTCGAGATTCTTGATCGGGCCATGTTTGAGGGTGATCTTGCCCTGGGCCTCGTTGATCTTGGTGACTTCGCCGCTGACCGGGGCGGTTTGCGCCAGAGCGGCGGTGGCAAAGGTCGAAAGGGCGAGGGCGAAAAAGAGTTTGCGCATTAGAGAGCTCCTGTCTTGGTGGTGACGACGATGGTGCCGGTCATGCCGGCTTCGCGGTGGCCTGGGATCAGGCAGGAAAAGTCGAACTCGCCGACCTTGGTGAACTTCCAGACCATTTCGCCGGTTTTCTTGGGGCTGAGGCGCCGGGCATTGGGATCGTCATGCTCCATGTCCGGATTCTTCTGCATTTCCGCGCCGTGCTTGAGGTTTTCGGCCAGGGTGGCCAGCACGATCTCATGGTCGATCTCGCCATTGTTGCGCAGGACGAATTTGATCTGCTCGCCCTGGCGCACTTCGATCTTGCTGGGGATGAACATCATCTTGCCGTCGCTCTCACGCATGGTGACGGCGATGGTGCGGGCCGGCTTCCTGGCATCGCCGGGCTCGCCATAGGCGCGCGTGCCGCCATGGCCGGCATCGGCCAAAGCCGGGCCGGACACCAGGGCCAGGGCAACGGTCGCAAACAGGATTTTCGAAAACATCCATGCTCCTTTCATTGAGGGTCAGTGCTGATCGTGGGTCGAACGCCGGCCGGGCTTGACCACCCGGACGTCGGCCGTGCTGCTGCGGCTCGCGGGAATGGAGGGGGCGTGGAAGGCGTTCTTCGACGCGCCGGTCCATTCATAGGAGACCGTGCCCTCCGGATGCTTGAACCAGCCCGGATCCTTGTAGTCTCCGGAGGCCAGGCCCTGGCGGACCTTGACCACCGAGAACATGCCGCCCATCTCCACCGCGCCGAACTGGGCGAAGCCCGTCATCATCGGCAGGGTGTTGTCGGGCAACGGCATTTCCATCTCGCCCATGTCGGCCATGCCGGCGGATCCCATCGGCATGTAGTCGGGCACGAGCTTGCGGATCTTGGCCGCGACGCCCTTCTTGTCGACGCCGATATAGTTGCGGACGTCGTGGCCCATGGCATTCATGGTGTGGTGCGACTTGTGGCAATGGATGGCCCAGTCGCCCTCGGCATCGGCGGTGAAGTCGAAGGCGCGCATCTGCCCGACGGCGCAGTCGATGGTCACCTCCGGCCAGGCCGCCGCTTCCGGCACCCAGCCGCCATCCGTGCAGGAGACCTTGAAGTCATAGCCATGCATGTGGATGGGGTGGTTGGTCATGGTGAGGTTGCCGAAGCGCACCCTGACCTTGTCGCCCTTGCCGCAGACCAGCGGGTCGATGCCCGGAAAGGCCCGGCTGTTCCAGGTCCACAGATTGAAGTCCGTCATCTCCGCCACCTTGGGCACATAGGACCCCGGCTCGATGTCGTAGGCGTTGATGAGGAAGACGAAGTCGCGGTCGACGCGGCGGAAGGCCGGGTCGCGCGGGTGCACGACGAAGAAGCCCATCATGCCCATCGCCATCTGCACCATCTCGTCGGCATGCGGGTGGTACATGAAGGTGCCGCTCTTGCGCAGCTGGAACTCGTAGACGAAGGTCTTGCCGGGCTTGATGTGCGGCTGGGTCAGGCCGCCGACGCCATCCATGCCATTGGGCAGCAACTGGCCGTGCCAATGGATGGTGGTGTGCTCGGGCAGCTTGTTGGTGACGAAGATGCGCACCTTGTCGCCCTCGACCGCCTCGATGGTCGGGCCGGGGGATTGGCCGTTATAGCCCCACAGATGGGCGACCATGCCGGGGGCGATCTCGCGCACCACCGGCTCGGCGACGAGATGGAATTCCTTCCAGTCGCCATTCATGCGCCAAGGCAGCGTCCAGCCATTGAGGGTGACGACCGGGTTGTAGTCGACACCGCTGGTCGGCACGAGCGGGGGCTGCATGCCGGCCTCCTTCATGCTGGGCGCTTCGGGGATGGCGGCCGCCTGAGCACGGCCGGAGATGGCGCCAGCGCTGATCAAGGCTGCGGCGCCGAGGAGGGAACGGCGGGATACTGTCATGATGTCATCTCCCGTGATCAATGCGCTGCGCCGGCGGCAGGTGCGGCGGCCATGGCGGTTTCCCCGCCCGACGATGAGGCCGAGCCGCCGCCGATGAGGGCAGCCTGGAAGTCCACGCCGGCGATGAGGTAGTCACGCTGGGCGCCGATGGCGGCGACGCTGACGTCGAGGCTTTCCCGTGTGGTGGTGAGCAGGTCGAAGACGTCGATCAGCATGCCGCTATATTCGAGCACGGCCTGCTCATTGATTGTCTTGCGCAGCGGCAGGATGCGGGCGCGGTACTGGCGCCAGATGTCGTGCCGGCCGCGATAGGTGAGAAAAGCGGCGCGCGCTTCCGAGCGCACGGTGACGGCCTTCTCCACCAGGCGGTTGACCGCCTGCATGTAGGTCTCGCGAGCCCGCCTCACGCCGGTCTCACCGAGATCGAACAGCGGGATCTGCACTTCGAGCTCGAAGCCGCGGGGATAGTCGCGCTTCTTCACGCCGTCCTCGCTGGCGCGGGTGTAATTGGCCAGGCCCGTGAGGTCGAGGAGGGAGACATAGCGGCTCGCTTGCGTCAGGCCGAGCTCGGCGGCCATGGCGTCGAGGTCGAGCCGGGCGGCGATCAGGTCGACACGCTTGCGGATGGCCTGCGCCTCGATCTCTGTCGAAGGCGGCAGCTTCCCAGGTGTATTCGGCAGGGTGCTGGGCAGTTTGGTGTCGGTCTCGTTGCCCCACAGGCCGAGCTGGCGAATCAGGGCTTCGCGCTCGGTGCCGGCCTGGAGCCTTGCCTCGGCGAGGCGGTTGGCGACTTCGGCATAGAAGGAGGCCGAGCGCGCCTGGTCGAGCTTGGTGGCGGCGCCGGTCTCGCCGAGCTTGCGCGAGAGATCACCGGCGGCTTCGGCCGAGAGCCGCGCCTTCTGCAAGAGGCCGACGGTCTGTCGGGCCGCGACCGCGCGGTAGTAGGTCCGCCGCGTATCGGCGGCGAGGCGGAAGGTCGCCTCGATGGCCCGGTAGCGCGCCGCCTCGAACTGGGTCCTGGCGATGTCGCGGCGAGCGGGCAGGGTGAGCAAGGCCAGAAGGTTTGCCACCAGGCGGCGTTCGATGTCGAGTTCGCCGCCGGCTACCACGCGTTCGAGCTGGAAGGTCGGGCTCGGCGGCAGGCTTGCCGCGACATAGGCGGCCTCGGAGATTCCGAGCGTGTTGTACTCGGCCTGCAGACCACGATTGTTGAGAAGGGCGATCTGCACTGCGCTGTCGGCGCTCAGCGGCTTGGCGAGCAGGACGGCGACACGGGCCTTGGCCTGGGCTGCCTCGGCCGGCGAGGTGATCTTGACCGTGTCCTTGCCGAGTTCCGCAGCGACTCTCCCCTTGACGGGTGCCATGCCGCCGTCGGGCGTGAAGCTGGCGCAGCCTGCCAGAGTGAAGGCGAGAGAAGTCAGCATCGCCAGCCTCTTCGGCCGCGCGATGGAGTGGGATGGAAACCGGGACATCATGGCTCCTTCCGTCGGGGAGCGACGCTGTCGTTCCGCTCCACCCAGGGTTTGGGATCGACTGGGCGGAAATCCACGGTCCCCGCGGTGACGGGCGTGTATCGCAGGCGCGGGACCGGTGAGGCGGGATTGGCGGGATCAGGGCCGACGGCGAGCCTGGGCGGCGGCGCACAAGCAGACAGGACGACGGCGAGAACCGTCGGGACGGCGATTTTCATGGAATTTCTCGGACAGCGGCGTCCGGGCTGCCGTCAAGGCAGCGGCCGGCACGCCGGTTCTGGGGACAAGGCGGAATGCAGGGCGTCAGGCGCCGTGCATCGCGACCGGTCGGCCGAACCCGCGCAGGTTCCGGCAATGCAGGGGCATCGACCGGAGGATGGAACGGGCGGAATCAGCCGACGGACGCTTCGGCTTGTCTCGGCGGTCTGTCGAGCAGCGACAGCATCGACATCGGCGAGTCCTGTTCCCTGATGGAGCGCTTGATGGCGATGGTAAAGGTGCGCGCATTCAGGAGGGGAGCATCGGTCTCCACCGCAACGTGGCAGGCGAAGGCGCAGCAGGTAGAGGCGGCTTCTCCGGCGCTATTTTCATTGCCGCATGGCGCCGGCGGATGACAGGACATTCCTTCCATGGCGGCTTCATCGCCATGATGCGGCGTCTCGGCCTCCTTGCCGGCGGCATGGTGGCTCATGGCCT
This sequence comes from Labrys neptuniae, assembly GCF_040797145.1. Lineage (NCBI taxonomy): Bacteria > Pseudomonadati > Pseudomonadota > Alphaproteobacteria > Hyphomicrobiales > Xanthobacteraceae > Labrys > Labrys neptuniae. The sequence goes on from NZ_JBFNQD010000010.1 coordinate 82,610, forward strand.
GGTCGCCGGCCATGCGCGTGCTCGCCATCGCCCAGCCCACGGTCGTCACTGCGAAAAGCAATGCGAGCACTAGGCACAGGAACGGGCGAAGCGGGCGAATCATGGGACCTTTGTATGAAGGTTCCCATGTGGGAAGGACAAGTTACCATTTGGGCGAATGATGCGGATCTGTTTGTTCGCGCGGATTGGCGCTGCGGAGCCGCAAGTAGTCGGTTGCCGTAGCATAGATGATCTTACGCAGGGCATTCTTGCACCTTTTCCGCTTCCCTGAACAAATGCGGCGCCAGTTTCAGTGCCGCGAAGACACCCGGCAGGGCGATCAGAATGGCGAGCACGAACACGGCCAGCATAGCCTCTTGCAATTGCGGACCCGTGGTGGCGGAACCTGCGCCGTTGGCGTTGGCCACGAAGCCGAGCACCGCGGCCCCGATGGCATAGGCGGCCGATTGCAGGGTGGGCAGCAGGGCCGAGGTGCGGTTGCGCTCCTCCGCCGGCGAGGCCTCCATCAGCCCCTGGCTGAGATAGCCCCAGCTCGCGCCGAAACCCGCCCCGATCAGGACCTGGCCGCCGACGAGCAGTACGATGTCGGTGCGCCAGAGCCCGACAATGATGGCGATGAGGCCCAGCACCAGGAACAGCGGGCCCAGACAGATCAGCCGGCGGCGGATCTGCTGCGAGCCCACGCTCGCCACCGCGATGGCGACCAGGCTCCAGAACACGGCCATTACCGCGTTGAGCGCGCCCGCCAGCGTGGCGCCGTAGCCCCAGAGATGCTGGATCAGGTAGACGAGATAGACCGAGGCCGCCGAATGGGCCATCGGCATCAGGAAGACGATCCACAGGCCGAGGCCGATGGGCTTGTCGAGCCGAAAGGCGTCCTTGGGGAAGAGCCGCGCCGGCGAACGCCGGTCGCTGTAGACGGCACCGACATAGAAAAGTGCGGCCAGCACCAGCAGCAGCATGGCGGCGCCGGTGCCGCCGGCCACGTCCGCGATCATCACCGCGGCCATGCCAGCCCCGATCGCACCGAGCTGGACGAGGGGAAGCGCTGCCGCCTCCTGTCGGGCTCCATGCGGCACTACTTTGAGGACCAGGACGATGAAGATCAGCGACAGCGGTACATTGACCAGGAAGGCGGCCCGCCAGGACACGGTCTCGCTGATGATGCCGGCGATGGCCGGGCCGCCGAAGGCCGCCGCTGCCCAGACCATCGCCTCGGCGCCGAACACTCTGGGTACCAGGCGCGAGGGAAAGATTTCCGGGATCAGGGCATAGCAGACCGCGGCGATCAGGCCTTCGCCGAAGCCCTGCAGGGCGCGTCCCACCAGCAGCACGGCCATGGCGGGAGCAAAGCCCGCAAGCAGGGTGCCGGCCGTGAACAGCAGAGCTGCCCCGATCAGTGCCGCCCGTGCGCCATGGCGACCCTTGGCCAGCGCCGCAATCGAGCCGCCGAGAATGGCAAAGATCAGATAGAGGCTGACAGACCAGGCGATCAGCGAGGCACCGCCAAGCTCGTCGATCGCCGAGGGTAGGGCGGTCGAGACCAGGAAGCTGTTGAAGGCGAACAGGGCAACGCCAAGGCAGAGCGTGGCTGTCGCGCCGGCATAACGGCCGACCGCGATCTCGCGCCAATGGGCTTGGGTTCCCGTCCCGACCTGCGTGTCCATCCTCGGCTCCAACTCGCAACATCCATCTCGAACAAGGTCCGATGTCACTTTGGCATCGCGACTTCGTCTGGCCTACAACCTCTACTTAAGTTAAGGTCAAGCGGTTTTTTGGGAGACGATCCATGGCTGAACTGAGCGTCGGCGACCTTGCTCATCGCAGCGGCGTGTCGGTGACGGCGCTGCATTTCTACGAGCGCAAGGGGCTGATCCGCAGCCGGCGCAGCCAGGGCAATCAACGGCGTTACGACCGGGCTGTGCTGCGTCGCGTCGCCCTGATCAAGGTGGCGCAAGAGCTCGGCTTCTCGCTGGCGGAGATCGGGGCGCGCCTCGCCGAGCTTCCGGACGATCGTCCGCCCTCCCGCGGCGATTGGGAAACGCTCGCCACGCACTGGGCCGACGAGCTCGACCACCGCATCGCCCTGATGCAGAACCTGCGCAACGAGCTGACCGGCTGCATCGGCTGCGGCTGCCTGTCGATGGAGCGCTGCACCCTGCTCAACACCGACGATCGGCTCGCCGATGCGGGCAGCGGGCCGATCCTGCTGATGCAGGAGGCTGGAGAATGATGCGGCTCAGGCGGGAGCCTCGAACGGCAGGTTGATCTGCCAGGAGACGCCGAAACGGTCGGCGACCCAGCCGAACCGGCGGCTGAATCCATAGTCGTCGAGAGCCATGAAGACGGTGCCGTCCTGGGACAGGGCCGCGAAGAGGCGATCGAGGTCCTCATTCGTTTCGCAGTCGATGAAGAACGAAAAGGACGGCGTGAAGGTGAAATTGTGCTGCACGGGGCTGTCGATGCACATTACGCTCTGGCCGGCGATGCTGAAGCGTGCCTTCTTGATGGAGCCCGGCAACCCCATCTCACCGGCGCCGTAACGCTCGACGTCGAGGATCTCGCCGTCGGGAAACAGGGAAACATAGAGGTTCATGGCGGCATCCGCCTGGCCTTGTCCCTGGAACATCAGGAAAGGCTGGACCGTCAGTTTCATCGGCATTTCCTCCAGAAAGGGCGGTCGTCATCCCAGCGCCTGTTCGGCGTCAGTCGGCACTTCCTTCCACGATGACGTGGCGAGAATGTGGGCCGGTTACCTCTCCGCGCTTCCGGCGTGGGAGCCGCAGAGAATCGGGGTAAGGCAGCGTGAAGCGCAAGAGCCCGCATCGGGCAGGCGCGCAATCGGGACGGATGGCAATGGGTGTCGTTGTGATCAGGCAGGGCGGCGAGGCGGACAAGCCGGCGTTGAAGGCAATCCTCCGGGATACGTTCGACAGCACCTGGCGGCCCAACATCACGCCGGCTGCCGTCGAGCGCTATCTGACTTCGGGCGTTGCCGACCGCTTCATCGACGAGCACGGGCTGGAATGCCTGGTTGCCGAGATCGATGGCGAGGTGGCGGGCTTCATTCGCTGGGAAGGTGATTTCATCGATGCGCTGCATGTCCATTCCCGTCACGCCCGTAAGGGACTCGGACAGCGGCTGATGGATGGAGCGGAGGCGGTGATCGCGGCGGCCGGCTTTGCACAGGTGCGCCTCGAAACCGATACCTTCAACCAGGCAAGCCAGGCCTTCTACCACTCGCGCGGCTATCGCGAGGCCGGACGCTATCCTGACGAGGAATGGCAGAGCGGGCTGACCACCATTCTCTTCGTCAAGCCTTGAGGCTTCACTGCAGGCGGCGCGCGATGATCGATTGCGCCAGCATGAACAGCGAGACGATGGCGAGATAATAGACCAAGGCGGCGCAATACCATTCGACAAAGCGGAAGGAGGCGGCGATAGCATCGTTCACCACCGCCATGATCTCGCGCAGCGAAATGACATAGGCGAGCGAGGTCACCTTCAGGAGGTTGATGAACTCGTTGACCAAAGCGGGCAGCGAGACACGCAGGGCTTGCGGCAGGATCACCAAGCGGAAGGCTTGCAGTCGCGTGAGGCCGAGAGCCGTCGCCGCTTCGCCCTGTCCCGCACCGATCGAGCGCAGAGCTCCCTTCATGATCTCCGCCATATAGGCGGCAGTGACCAGAGTGAAGGAGATTGCGGCCGCCACGAAGGGCGTGAACCAGCCGGCCTTGAGCAGAAAGGGCATCAACTGCGGCGAGCCGTTCCACACCAAGAGCAGCACCAGGATGAGCGGGGCGGCGCGGAACACCCAGACATAGAACTGCGCCGAGCCATTGCGTATCGCCTTGCGTGAATTCAGGCACAGTGCCAGCGGCAGACAGACGAAGAACGAGACGGTGAAGACGATGACGGACAGGACCAGCGCGATGGCCGCGCCCTGCAGCATGGCCGGGTTGGTCAGTGCCGTCAGGAGGAGGGCCGGATCGAAGGACATGTCGACGCTGCCGCTGCCGGCTACTTGTCGTAGTCGACGTCGAAGGCAGCAGACTTGAGGCCGTATTTCTGGGCGAGAGCGGTGAAGAAGCCGTCATCGCGCAGCTTCCTCAGGGCGTCGCGCACCACTGCCTGGTCGCCGTCCTTGCGACGCATATAGATGCCGTAGGTGAAGTCGGACTGCCATGTATAGGCGATCTGGAGCGTGTCCCTGGCGTCGGCGACCCGGAACGCGCCCTCGGCCTCCTCGGTCAGCGTCGCATCGACCCGACCCACTATCACCTGCTGGTAGGCGGCCTGCTGGGTCGGGTAATTGTGGATAGTGACTGGGGCCTTGCCGGCGGCTTCGAGCGTCTTGTTGAGGGGATCCAGGCGCTCTTCCTTGTAATAGGTGCCAGCCTCCAGCGCGACATTGAGGCCGCTGAGATCGTCCGGCTTGCCGATGGCGCCGTTTCCGGCCTTGGTCACCAGCACGGTGGCCGATTTCATGTAACGCACGCCGTCATAGGTCTTGCGGCGCTCGTCATTGACATAGATGCCGCTGATGATCAGGCCGCAGCGTCCCGAGCCGAGCGTCGGCAGGAGGCCCGAAAAGTCGGTGACGGTGTAGGTCGTGCTGGCACCCCAGGCCTTGGCCAATGCCTCGGCGATCTCGACGTCGATGCCGACAGGCGTCAGGTCACCGGGCGAGCGCTTGTAGGTCAAGGGTGGAAACGCTGCGGTAGTGCAAATATTGAGCGATCCGTCCGAGACGAAGCTCGGCTGCTCTGCGAGTGCCGCAGTACTGGCGAGCGTCGCCAGCGCGACCATGGTCACGAATTTTGCTGTCATGACTGGTTCCCTTGGAGCAAAGGCGTGTTCATGGCTGAACGCCGGCACGCTCCGACTCATGTTTCGACGTGTCTTTGTGATTCTTGGCGGCTCCGTCACGCCGCAAAGCGCTTCAGGTTCCCAGGGTGTCCGTTGCCTGGATGCGTCCGATGATCCCGCCATAGGCTTGTGTGTCGAAGGCCGGGAGAATGAGCGGATCGACATGCCCGTCGCGACGCGCGGTGAGCACATATTGCATCATCGCCTCAACGCTCGGCATCTCGAAGACCTGGACGAAGTCGTAGGCGCCGAGCACGGCGTAGAAGGCGATGGAACGGCCGCCGAGCGCGGCGACACGCTCCTCGCTGAGCTGCCGCCGCCCGGCGCTGTCGGCAAGCTCGGCCAGCCCCTTGGCTGTCAGGCGCATCAGGGAAATGTAGCGCTGGGGTGCGCCGCGATCCGGCATCACGCGCCGGCCCTCGGCAGCTTGGCGAGGCCGGCCAGCACCGCGGCCGAATTCGTCAGGGCGCCGAAGATGCCGTTCTCCACCGTCACCATGTGCAGCGCCGCCTCATGGGCGCGCTGGTCGCCGCTGGCGCAGGCATCGGAGATGGTCAGGCACTGGAAGTTGCGGTCGCAGGCCTCGCGCAAGGTGGTGTGGACGCACACATCGGTGGTGCAGCCCGAAAAGAGCAGATGGGTGATGCCCTGGGCCCGCAGCACGTGCTCGAAATCAGTATAGGTGAAGGCGCCGTTGCAAGTCTTGTCGACGATGATGTCCTCGGGGCGCACCTCGATGTCGGAGACGATCTCGAAGCCCGGGCCCGAGCGCAGCAGAACCTGCGTGCCGTCGAGGCCGGCGCGGCTGCGACGCCATTTTTCGTAAGGGGTCATGTCCGCCATGTCACCGCGATAGCCCTGGCGGGTGTGGATGATGCGGATGCCGACGGCGCGGGCGGCGTCAATCAGCTGGTTGACCGTCGGCAGGATGGCCCGAAGCGGGCTGGGATCATAGCCCTGCCTGGCGAAATAGCCGGTCGGCGAAAGGAAGTCCTCCTGCAGGTCGATGACAACAAGCGCCGTGCTGCGCGGATCGAGCCGGCCATCATAGGGATAATCGAATGGTGTTGCCTTGATCATCGGGGTGCTCCCTTTCGCCTTCCTGGATAGCACCCGAAATCGTTCTCAAAAAACGATTTGTTTTAACCAAAATTGTTCTATTAAATTCATCAATTATCCTGCGAGGCACCGTGGCCCGGCCCCTGGTCTATCTGCAATATCTTCCGGCCTTCGAGGCGACGGCCCGGCTGGCCAGCCTTCGCCGGGCGGCGGAGGAGCTCAATCTCAGCCCGAGCGCGGTCTCGCTGCAACTCAAGAAGCTCGGCGAAGCGACGGGGATCGTCCTGTTCGAAAGGGCAGGGCGCAACATTGCGCTGACGCCGGCTGGCCGCGATTTTGCCCAGGCAGTCGCCGTCAGCCTTGGCCAGCTCGATGCGGCGGCGCGCGACTGCCGCAGCCGGGGCGCAGCAACCCCACAGCAGAGCCTGGCACTGTCCCTGCCGACTGCGCTCGGGGTCGCCTGGCTGAGTGCGGTGGCGGTGGAGTTTGCGGAAAACCGCAACATCGCCAACCTGGCCATCAACGAGGCGATAACCGCCGCCGAGGTGGATTGGCAGGCCAGCGATGTCGCCATCGTTTATGATAATCCACCTTTTCCAGGACGGTATTGGCGCCTGCTCAGCGAGGTGCGGCTGCGGACAGTATGCGCCCCGACCCTGTTTCCGAGGCTTGACCTGCAGCACCGCGAGCGCAAGCTCAACGGTATCACGCTGCTGCACGAGGATCGCGGCGAGGAATGGGCGCGTTGGGGCGTGGCGGCGCGGGTCAATCTGCAAGGCAGCGCCAGCGTGCGCGTGGCTTCGGTGGCGCAGGCGGTTGCCTCCGCCGTGCAGGGGCAGGGGCTGGCGCTGGTCTCGGACGTGCTCACGCGCAATTTGCTGCGCGAGGGCCGGTTGATCCAGCCCTTCGCCACCTCGATCAACGCCGCGGCGGCCTACTATATCCTCTGCCCCGTCGACCGGGCGGAGGAGCCGCTCCTGCAGGCGCTGATGGAGCGGCTTGTCGAGCGCGTCGGGTCGTAAGAGCCGGGGCGGCTACATGCGGGCGAGCAGGAGGATCCGGCGTCCCCTGGCATCGAGGAGCAGCAGCTTGTTGCGGGCGGCATCGATGCGCCAGCTGCGGGCGGCCTGCAGGGCTTTGAGAAACTTGCCTTCCTGGTCCATGATGGCGGGAGGGCAGGCCATCTGGGTGCTGACGATCTGCCCGAAGCGGATGCGCGAGCCCTTGATCACGGCACTACCGCCCATGCCGTTGCAGCCGCCGCGGCCGGAGACTTTGCCGTCGGCGGCGATTTCGAGCACGCTTTGGGCGTTGTCGACCACGCCGCGGCCATTGATGTCCTCGGCCAGCCAGCGTCCGCCGGGACCTGCAGGACCCGCTTCAGCCGCTTGGCCGACACGATCGACCCGAATGTCGCCATTGATGGGTTCGCCCGCGGCGACGGCGTGGTGTGTGGTGTTGAGGAACCACAGGCGCCCATTGACGCTGATGCGCGCCTCCAGGGCATAGCGGCCCGACGGTTTGAGCACCCTGTCGTCATAGCGCAGGCGATAGGGAATGGGCACCTGCCTGCCGGATCGAAACGATGTCCGCGCCAGCGTTCGGGCCGGGGCATCTGCCAGGGAGACGTCGACGAGCTTGACTTCGACCACAGTCGTAGGAGGCAAGGCGATGCGCTCGCGATAGCTGACCGTACCGGCGAGGGTGCGCTGCCTTGCGAACGCCTCGCTTGCGGGAAGCATCAGGCCGACCAGGGCGCAGGCTACAGCGAGAGGTCGCCAGCGATTGATCATCGGGTATCACTCCTTCAAAGGCGAGGGGCACAGCACAGGCCAGACCAGACCACGGATTTCTCTGGCCAGCCTACCAGCTTGACGCGCCGTTCACACCCTTGGCGGGAATGGGAAGACCCGGCTTAGCTATGAAGCCCCGGTGCCTCATGCCCGGTGCGGGCGACATATTCGGTGTAGCCGCCGCCATATTGATGGATGCCCTCTGGCGTCAGTTCCAGCACGCGGTTGGAGAGCGCTGCGAGGAAGCGCCTGTCATGCGAGACGAACAGCATCGAGCCCTCATATTGCGACAGGGCCGCGATGAGCATCTCCTTGGTGGCCAGATCGAGATGGTTGGTGGGCTCGTCCAGCACCAGGAAGTTCGGCGGATCATAGAGCATCTTGGCCATCACCAGCCGGGCCTTTTCACCACCTGACAGGAAGCGGCATTTCTTCTCGATGTCATCGCCCGAAAAGCCGAAGCAGCCGGCGAGAGTCCGCAGCGAGCCCTGGCCCGCCTGGGGAAAAGCATCCTCCAGTGTCTCGTAGATGCTGCGATCGCCGTCGAGCAGGTCCATGGCATGCTGGGCGAAATAGCCCATCTTGACGCTGCCGCCCTGGACGACCGTGCCCTTGTCGGGGTCGGCAGTGCCGGCGACGAGCTTGAGCAGGGTCGACTTGCCGGCGCCGTTGATGCCCATCACGCACCAGCGCTCCTTGCGGCGGACCTGGAAGGTGAGGCCCTCATAGATGCTGCGATCGCCATAAGCCTTGTGGACTTCCTTCAGGCTGACCACGTCGTCGCCCGAGCGGGGCGCGGGCTGGAACTCGAAGGCGATGCTCTGGCGGCGACGCGGCGGCTCGATCTTGTCGATCTTCTCCAGCTTCTTCACCCGGCTCTGCACCTGCGCTGCATGGGAGGCGCGGGCCTTGAAGCGCTCGATGAACTTGATTTCCTTGGCCAGCATGGCCTGCTGGCGTTCGAACTGGGCCTGCTGCTGCTTTTCGTTGAGGGCGCGCTGCTGCTCGTAGAATTCGTAGTCGCCCGAATAGCTGGTCAGCGTGCCGCCGTCGATTTCCACCACCTTGGAGACGATGCGGTTCATGAACTCGCGATCATGCGAGGTCATCAGGAGGGCGCCTTCATAACCCTTGAGGAACTCTTCCAGCCAGATCAGGCTCTCGATGTCGAGATGGTTGCTCGGCTCGTCGAGCAGCATCGCGTCGGGGCGCATCAACAGGATGCGGGCCAGCGCCACACGCATCTTCCAGCCGCCGGAGAGAGCCCCGACATCGCCGTCCATCATGCTTTCGCTGAAGCTGAGACCGGCCAGCACCTCGCGGGCACGCCCTTCGAGCGCATAGCCGCCCAGTTCCTCGAAGCGCCCTTGCACCTCGCCATAGCGCTCGATGATCGCGTCCATGTTGTCGGCCTGGTCCGGATCGGCCATCGCGGCTTCGAGTTCCTTCAACTCGGCCGCGACTTCGCTGACCGGCCCTGCGCCGTTCATCACCTCGGCGACCGCGCTGTGGCCTGCCATCTCACCGACATCCTGGTCGAAATAGCCGATGGTCACGCCGCGATCGACCGAGACGCGGCCTTCATCGGTCTCCTCCTCCCCGGTGATCATGCGAAACAACGTGGACTTGCCGGCGCCGTTGGGGCCGACGAGCCCGACCTTCTCGCCCTTCTGCAGGGTGGCCGAAGCCTCGATGAAGAGAATCTGGTTGCCGTTCTGCTTGGAGATGTTTTCGAGGCGGATCATGATGCGGTGCGGTCAATGAATAGGGAACCGCGCTCTTACGCGATGCCGGGATTTTGAGGAAGCCTCCAATGTCCGGAGAAGGAAGGACAGATCAGTCATTCCTCGCAGGCATGGGACGGCACTTAAGCTCATGCCCACAAATAACTGACAATGTGAAGGAAAGGAGAGAATGGCGCGCCCGAAAGGATTCGAACCTCTGACCCTCAGATTCGTAGTCTGATGCTCTATCCAGCTGAGCTACGGGCGCGCTGGGAAGCGACCGGCGCTTCCATGGGCGGTCTGATAACCAAGCGAAGCGGGGGATGCAAGCCCCCCTCGCGCTTTTTTTCACATTATCGAAATAAACCCTCGCCCTGCTCGTCGATCAGCTGCTTGCCCTTGGTCAGGGAAAACTGCACGGCATCGTCCAAACTGGCGAAACGATCGGCCCGAATGAACTTGTGGCTCTTGAGTTCGCCACCGATCTCTTTTTCCACATAGCCGCAGGTCTGGTACTGGCCTCCCTCCTTGTAGGGGGCCGGACGCACGGTGAATCCGTTGTATTCCTCGCCGTCGCCCTTGGGGGCGGGCTCACCATCCGATTCGCGTTTGCCTCCGAACAGAGAGGAGAGGGATTTAAGGAAGGAGGCCACGGCAAAGTCCCAGTCTGATTGATCAAGGCCCGCACGATAGCCGCATTGACGCCTGTCGCCAATGGGCGCATGTTCCGCCCGGTTGTGGGAGGACGAGCTTTCGCGCAGGGGCTGCGGGGATTTGCTCCAGCCGGCGTGCTTCACTAGAATTTGCCGGCCGCTACGAGATGCGGCAGCGATTCCTGGGACACAGACATGAACAAGCTCATTCTCGCCAGCATGATCGTGATGGGTGGGTTCTATGCTGGGACAGGTACGGGACAGGCGGCCTCCCGCCCTCAAGGCGAGCGCTACGCCGACAATGCCAGGCTCGAATGCATCCTGCCCTGGTACCGCTTCTTTGGTGCCTGCGACGAAGCAATCCAGGATCCGCCCGATGGCAAGAACGGGCATGCCTGGGAGTATCGCAGCCACCGACATCGCGGCTGGCGTCGCTAAAGCCTTACGCCGTAAACAGGATTCCGGTTCTCAGCGAGGACGGCCCGCCGGTGGGAATCCTCGAAGCTGGCCTCGATGCCAAGCCCGGGGGCGCCTCTTCGGAGCGCGGGGGCGCATTTTTTTCCGCATCGCTTTTCATCCAGTGGCCTTGAAATTGCCGCGGGAAGACCAAAATCTAGGAACCCCACAAGACGGCGGGGAGCCGCGGGGATTTCATTTTCAGTTTTGCCGGACAAGGGAGCCGGCATCGGGATTGTCGACGGACCCGGCAGACGGGCGCGTCGGTATGCCTGGTGCCGATTTTCGCTAACTTATTGATTTTTCACCAGGGTCCATAAAGGGGCAGCGATGCGTGAAGGTAAGATGATACTAGATAGTTTGCATGGCCGCGATGCCCTCATCGGCACCCTGCTGGCCTTGGGACTCTCGACGGCGGCGATCGCCCAGAATGCACCGCCACCCCCGGTTTCCGTCGCCAAGCCGGTGGTGAAGGACGTCGTCGAATATGACGATTTCATCGGCCGCTTCGAAGCGGTAGACCGCGTGGACGTCCGGGCTCGGGTCTCGGGCTATGTCGACAAGATCCATTTCATCGACGGTGCCATCGTCAAGGCGGGAGATCCGCTCTTCACCATCGACCAGCGCCCCTATCAGGCAGCCCTCGAGGAGGCGCAGGCTGGCGTCGAGGCAGCCAAGGCGCGGGTGGATTTCGCCGCGGGCGACGTCAGCCGGGCCGAGAATCTGCGTAAGTCCGGCAACATCACCGGCCAGATCTACGACGAGCGTACCCAGACCCTTGCGACGGCCAAGGCCGACCTCAACCGGGCGCAGGCAACCTTGAACCGCGCCAAGCTCGACCTGCAATTCACCGAGATCAAGGCACCGATCGGTGGCCGCATGTCTCGCCGGCTGGTCTCGCTCGGCAATCTCGTCAACGCAAACGAGACCGTTCTCACCAATGTGGTGTCGATGGATCCGATCAATTTCTATTTCGACGTCGACGAGCGCTCCTATCTCGCCTACCAGAAGCTCTCGACCGGGTCGTTGCGCGTCTCCAGCGACGGCAATCTCAACGAGGTCCTGGTCGCCACCTCCAACGAGCGCGAGCCCATCCACAAGGGCCATATGGACTTCACTGACAACCGCCTGGACGCCGCCAGCGGCACCATGCGGGCCCGCGCCGTGTTCGAGAACAAGGACCTAGCCTTGGTGCCCGGCCTGTTCGGCCGCATCCGCATTCTCGGTTCCGACAAATACAAGGGCGTGCTGGTGCCCGAGGACGCGCTCGGTTCCGACCAGGATCGGCGTGTCGTCTATGTCGTCGGTCCCGACAACACGATTGCGCTGAAGCCGGTGCGTGTCGGCTCGCGCGTGGACGGCTACCGCGTGATCCGCGAAGGGCTGAAGGGTGACGAGACCATCGTCGTCAATGGGCTGATGCGGGTGAGACCGGGTATCAAGGTCGATCCCAAGCTGACGACCTTGCCGGCGACCGCCGTCGCAGCCGCCAACTGAGAGAGCGGTCATGCGGTTTGCCCATTTCTTCGTCGACCGGCCGATCTTTGCTTCGGTTTTGGCGGTCGTGATCACCCTTGTCGGCGCCATCGCCTTTCTCGGCCTGCCGGTTGCGCAATATCCCGAGATCGCACCACCCACCATCGTGGTGCGCGCCAGCTATCCCGGCGCCAATGCCCAGACCGTTGCTGCCACGGTGGCGACGCCTTTGGAGCAGCAGATCAACGGCGTGGAGAACATGCTCTACATGTCCTCCTATGCCTCCAACGATGGCTCGATGTCGCTGACCATCACCTTCAAGCTCGGTACGGATCTCGATACCGCGCAGGTGCTGGTGCAGAACCGGGTGGCCATCGCGACGCCCCGTTTGCCCGACGATGTCAGGCGCCTCGGCGTCACCACGCTGAAGTCCTCGCCCGACCTGATGATGGTCATCCACATGTTCTCGCCGGATGATCGCTATGATCAGCTCTACGTCTCCAACTACGCCCGCAACAATGTACGCGACGACCTCCTGCGTCTCGATGGCGTCGGCGATCTCACCATCTTCGGCGAGCGCCAGTACAGCCTGCGCGTCTGGCTCGATCCGGACAAGCTGGCCAGCTATGGCCTGACCTCGTCCGACGTGGTCAAGGCGATCCAGGCCCAGAACGTCCAGGTTTCCAGCGGCGCCATCGGCCAGGAGCCGACCAGTTCGGGCGGGGCCTTCCAGGTTACCATCAACACGCAGGGGCGCTTCCAGGACGTCGCCCAGTTCCGGCGCGTGATCGTGCGCTCGACCCCGGACGGACAACTCGTCCGGGTCCAGGACGTGGCGCGCGTCGAACTCGGCGCCCAGGATTACGTCACCAATTCCTATCTCAATGGCAAGCCGGCGGTAGCGTTGGCGATCTTCCAGCGCCCGAACACCAATGCGCTGCAGGCCGCCGACGAAATCATCAAGAAGATGGAGGAGCTCAAGCAGTCGTTCCCGCCCGGCATCGCCTATTCGATCGTCTACAATCCCACCCAGTTCATCGCGGAATCGGTCAATGCCGTCTACCACACCCTCGGCGAGGCCGTGGTGCTGGTGGTGGTGGTGATCATCATCTTCCTGCAGAGCTGGCGCACGGCGCTCATCCCGGTGATCGCCATTCCGATCTCGCTGATCGGCACCTGTGCGATCATGGCCATCTTCGGCTTTTCGCTCAATACGCTGACCCTGTTCGGCATGGTGCTGGCGATCGGTATCGTGGTCGACGACGCCATCGTGGTGGTGGAGAATGTCGAGCGCAACATCAGCCTGGGCATGTCGCCGCGCGATGCGGCGCATGAAACCATGGACGAGGTCGGCACGGCGGTGATCGCCATCGCCCTGGTGCTGGGCGCGGTCTTCATTCCCACCGCCTTCATTCCTGGGATATCGGGCCAGTTCTATCGGCAGTTCGCGCTGACGATCGCGGTCTCGACTTTCCTTTCCGCCTTTGTCTCGCTCACACTGTCGCCGGCGCTTGCCGCGATCCTGCTCAAGCCGCACAGCCATGAGCCGCCGCGCAATCCCCTGACGAGGCTCGGCAAGAGCTTGGCCGGTGGCTTCAACCGCGGCTTCGACGGCCTGTCCAATGGCTATGCCTCCAGCGTCAATCGGGTCGTCAGGCGCAAGCTCGTTATGTGGCCGATCTATGCGGGGCTGCTGGCCGGTACGGTCTGGGCGGTGCAGAAGGTGCCGCAAGGCTTCATCCCGACGCTCGACCAGGGCTATGCCATCGTGGTGGTGCAGCTGCCGGACGGTGCCGCGCTTTCGCGCACCGATGCCGTCACCCGGCGGGTCTCGGAAATCGCGCGGGCAACGCCCGGTGCGCAGGATGCCGTCGCCTTTGCCGGCTTCTCTGGCGCGACCTTCACCAATGCCACCAATTCGGCTGCGATCTTCGTGCCGTTCAAGCCTTTCGAAGAGCGTCTCAAGGAAGGGCTGACGGCCGACAAGATCATCAAGGACCTGTTCGGCCGCATGCAGGTGATCGAGGAGGCCTTCATCATCGCCATCCCGCCGCCCCCGGTGCGTGGTATCGGCAATGCTGGCGGCTTCAAGCTGCAGGTGCAGGAGCGGTTGGGCTCGGACATCCAGCGCATCCTTGCTTCGACCTATGAGATGATGGGCAAGGCGCGCCAGAATCCGAAGCTGTCGGGCGTGTTCACCACCTTCTCGGCCAACTCGCCGCAGCTCTTCCTCAATATCGACCGGCAGAAGGCCGAGATCCTGAACGTGCCGATCACCAACATCTTCGACACGCTGCAGCAGAATCTCGGCACGGCCTATGTCAATGACTTCAATGCGTTCGGGCGCGTCTACCAGGTGCAGGCGCAGGCCGACCAGCGCTTCCGCAACGATCCCGAACAGATCGGGGGCCTGCGCGTACGCTCGGCGTCGGGGGCCCTGGTGCCGCTCGGCACGCTGGTGGAGGTGAAGGAGGTCTCCGGCCCGCAGTTGATCCAGCGCTACAACATGTACCCGTCCGTGCCACTACAGGGCAATGCCGGCCCGGGCGTCTCCACGGCCCAGGCCCTGGACGAGATGGAGGCCCTGGCCAAGGCAACCTTGCCGCAGGGTACCAGCTTCCAATGGACGGACCTGGCCTTCCAGGAGCGGGCGACCGGCGATACCGCGATCTTCATCTTCGCCCTGTCGGTGCTGTTCGTCTTCCTGGTGCTGGCCGCCCAGTATGAAAGCTGGTCGCTGCCGCTCGCCATCATCCTGATCGTGCCGATGGCCGTGCTCTCGGCGCTGCTCGGCGTGATGGCGCGGGGCATGGACAACAACATCCTCACCCAGATCGGCCTGATCGTGCTGGTGGGCCTGGCCGCCAAGAACGCCATCCTGATCGTGGAGTTCGCGCGCGAGGCCGAGGCGCGGGATGGCAAGAGCCCGATCGAAGCGGTGGTGGAGGCCTGCCGCCTGCGCCTGCGCCCGATCCTGATGACGGCCTTCGCCTTCATCCTGGGCGTGGTGCCGCTGCTGATCGCCACCGGCCCCGGCGCCGAAATGCGCCAGGCTCTCGGCACCGCCGTGTTCTTCGGCATGCTGGGCGTCACCTTCTTCGGCCTGTTCCTGACGCCGGTGTTCTACGTCACCATGCGCCTGATCGCGCCCGGCAGGAAGAAGAAGGAGGTTAAGCCGGCGGAGGTTGCACCGGCTGCGGAGTAGCGCCTCTTCGGAGCGCGGACTTCCAGTCCGCTCTTGGAAGCAACATCCTACGAAAAAAGGGCGCGACCGGTGAGGTTCGCGCCCTTTCTTGTTGTGCTCTCTGCTTCCAAGAGCGGATATCGCGACATGCTTGCATGTCGCTGAGAAGTCCGCGCTCCGAGGAATCAGTTGTCGAGGAAGCTCCTCAGCTTGCGCGAGCGGCTCGGATGCTTGAGCTTGCGCAGGGCCTTGGCCTCGATCTGGCGGATACGTTCGCGCGTCACCGAGAATTGCTGGCCGACTTCCTCCAGCGTGTGGTCGGTGTTCATGCCGATGCCGAAGCGCATGCGCAGCACGCGCTCCTCACGGGCGGTCAGCGAAGCCAGCACGCGCGTGGTGGTCTCGCGCAAATTGGACTGGATGGCCGCGTCGATCGGCAGGATGGCGTTCTTGTCCTCGATGAAGTCGCCGAGATGCGAATCCTCCTCGTCGCCGATCGGGGTTTCCAGGGAGATCGGCTCCTTGGCGATCTTGAGCACCTTGCGCACCTTTTCGAGCGGCATGGCGAGCTTCTCGGCCAGTTCCTCCGGGGTCGGCTCGCGGCCGATCTCGTGCAGCATCTGCCTCGACGTGCGCACGATCTTGTTGATCGTCTCGATCATGTGCACGGGGATGCGGATGGTGCGGGCCTGGTCGGCGATCGAGCGGGTGATCGCCTGCCGGATCCACCAGGTGGCGTAGGTCGAGAACTTGTAGCCGCGGCGATACTCGAATTTGTCGACCGCCTTCATCAGGCCGATATTGCCTTCCTGGATCAGGTCGAGGAACTGCAGGCCGCGATTGGTGTATTTCTTGGCGATGGAGATGACGAGGCGCAGATTGGCCTCCACCATTTCCTTCTTCGCCTGGCGGGCTTCGCGCTCGCCCTTCTGCACCATATGCACGATCTTGCGGAACTCGGTGATCTCGAGCCCGGTCTCGGTGGCGAGGTTGTGGATGTCCTCGCGCATCGTCTTGATGGTCTCGAGCTCGTGGGCCACGAACTCCTTCCAGCCCTTGGAGCCGAGCTTGGAAACGCGCAGGATCCACTTGGGATCGAGCTCCGAGCCCTGATAGGTCTTCAGGAAGTCCGTCCGGTCGACGCGATAGCTCTCGGCCAGGCGCATCAGGCGGCCTTCATAGCTGATCAGGCGCTTGTTGATGTCGTAGAGCTGCTCGACCAGGGCATCGATACGCGCCTGGTTCAGCGAGAGGCTCTTGACGTTGACGACGATCTCTTCCTTCAGCTTCTTGTATTTGCGGTCCTGCGACGGCGAGAGCGAGCGGTTCTGCAACCGGCTCTCGACATTCACGTCCTGCAGGCGACGCAGCTTCTTGTAGTCGTCGGCGATGCGATCGAAGGTCTCGAGCACCTTGGGCTTGAGCTCGGCTTCCATGGCCGAGAGCGACACGTTGTTCTCCATGTCGTCTTCGTCCATGTCACCGTCCATCGGCGGCAAGGCGTCGTCGTCCATCTGCTGCTGCTCGGTCTCGCCGGCCTCGGCCTCGCCTTCACCCGCCACTGCCGGCGGGTTCTTGCCGTCGGGGCCGGCATAGGTCGCTTCGAGGTCGATGATGTCGCGCAAGAGAATCTTGCCGTCATTGAGCTCGTCGCGCCAGATGATGATGGCCTGGAAGGTGAGGGGGCTTTCGCAAAGCCCCGCGATCATCGCCTCGCGGCCGGCCTCGATGCGCTTGGCGATGGCGATTTCGCCTTCGCGGGACAAGAGCTCCACCGTTCCCATCTCGCGCAGATACATGCGCACGGGATCGTCGGTGCGGTCGGTCGGCTCCTTGGCCGTGGTGGTGGAAGCGATCGCTCGTGAAGAGGTGGTGGCCTCGACGAGGTCGCCGCCCTCGGCTTCCTCCTCCTCGCCCTGAGCAGCCTCCTCGGACTCCTCGTTCTCTTCGTTCTCGACGACATTGATCCCCATTTCGGAGAACATGGCGAGCACGTCCTCGATCTGGTCACCGTCGACCTGATCGGAAGGCAGGACGTTGTTGATCTCTTCATGCGTGACATAGCCACGCTTCTTGGCGCGCTTGATCAAGGCGCGAACCGCGGCATCCGACAGGTCGAGCAAGGGGCTGTCCTGGCTCGGCGCTTCGGTGTCCGGCGTTTCTTCCTTGTCAGCTTCCTTTTTCGCCATCGTTGCTTTCCCTCACTCGCTCAAAGCAGGATTTCGCAGCTCGCCCCGCCGGGTAGAGCTCTGAAATCCTGCAATACGTCCCTGCCGGTCCGAGCCCGGCGATTGCCAATTCTCCGGGACCACAGATTTTGGTCCGCAAGCACTGGCGCATCCGCGCACCCTGTGCCAAACCCGATATGGAAATTCTCAGATTCGCCTGCCGGCGCGTCCGAGCAATTCCGAACAACTTCAAGGCCTTGGCACCCGATCTTGGTATCGGGTGGGAACCCTGGCCCAAAACCCTGCACTTCGCGGGAAGTTCCCGCCTACCCGGACCGTTCGCCAACACCAAAAAGGGCAGCATCCGGTACCCGGAGCCACCCGACTTGTCGCCGCCTTGCTCCAGCGCCCTGGGAAAGACCTTCGATTCGCCCATGCAACGCCTTGCAGCAACTGCCAGAATCGAAATCCAGTTCCAGGAACTGGCGCTATCACTACCGGGGTAATGGCTAATCCGCCGTTAACCCTGACAGCTCCTACACGGCTCGCGAAGTCCGCCCGGACGAAGCTCCAAACCCCTCGATCGTTGCCTCGGTTCCTTCCATCGCGGCGATCTGTGCCTTGATGTCGGTGAGCCGAGCCCAATTCTCTTCGGTGAAGTCCTGATCCATGGCCGCCTGGGCGAGCCTGAGTTCCTTATGTAGCGTACGATTCTTATGATGCAAGGCCACTGCATGCACGAATCCGTCCCGAACGTCGGGAAACGCGGCGTCCCGTCGCACCCAAAAGTGGGTTGGACCGCTCAAAGCGGCGATATGGGCAAGCAAACGTTCGAATCCCTGCAGCACCAGCTCTGCTTCGAGCGCAACTGATTCGCGCAGGCCGTGCGCCACGCAGTCGACCAAAGCCTGGCGCAGGCGGCTCGCCTCGACATTCTCGAATTCGAGCCCTGCCAGCAATTCGCAATGGTCGTCGAGCAAATAGGGATGAGCGACCACGACGGCCAGGATGAGGGCCTCGCGCGCGGGAATGCTGCCATGCCCACCCCGCATGCGTGCACTTTCCCTCACCGCGGGTGTCACCAGATGCGTGGCCTGCGATGTTTCGCGCCGGCCGCCGCCCTGGCGCCACGCCCGTTGCGGGCCGCCTGCAAAACCGGATTGGGCGGCCCGGGCCGGGGCAAAGAAGCTGCGCAGGCGGTTGTCCATGTCCGCGCGATAATGCCTGCGCACCGTTTCGTCGCGGATCGGCGCCAACGCATCCATCAGCTTGCGTTCGAGTGCGGCCCGCCGCTCCGGCGTCGAAAAGTCACCACTCTGTGTTTCCCGTTCCCAGAGAATGTCGGACAGGGGAAGGGCACCTTGCAGGACTTCCGAAACGGCCGTGGCACCCGAACTGCGTACCAGTTCGTCCGGATCCTGCCCGCCCGGCAGCAGCGCGAATTTCAAGGTCTTGCCCGGTCCGATCTGCGGCAGCGCCACGTCGACGGCGCGGTAGGCGGCGCGCCGGCCGGCCTTGTCGCCATCGAAGCACAGCACCGGTTCCTCGCTCATGCGCCAGAGCAGGTTGAGCTGGTCTTCGGTGAGGGCCGTGCCGAGCGGGGCGACCGTATGCCCGAAGCCCGCCACGCTCATCATGATGACGTCGACATAACCTTCGACCGCGATGACGCCGCCCTTCTCATGGGCGGCCTTGCGGGCACGGTGATGGTTGTAGAGGCAGGCGCCCTTATGGAAGAGCGATGTCTCGGGCGAGTTGAGATATTTGGCGGATGCCTCCTTGTCCATGGCGCGGCCGCCGAAGGCGATCACCTTGCCGCGCACGTCATGGATGGGGAACATGATGCGGTCGCGGAAGCGATCATAGGGGACCTGGATGTCCTCGCCATGGATGAGCAGGCCCGCTTCGATCATGGCATCGCGGTCGACACCCTTGCCGGCGAGATGATCGCGCAGGGCGAATTTCTCGTTCGGCGAGTAACCGATCCCGAATTCGGCCTGGATCGCCGGCGTCAGGCCGCGATCGGCGAGATAGCCACGGGCAGCGGCGCCTTCCCGCGCCTGCAGGCGGGACTGGAAGAAGGTGGCGGCAAGCTCCATCACCTCATGCAGCGAGGCGCGCTGCTCCTCGCGGCGGACATCCTCCACCGTCATCTTGGGCAGGGTGACGCCCGCATCGTTGGCGCAACGCTCCACCGCTTCGGGGAAGGAAATGCCCTCGACCTCGCTCAGGAAGCGGAAAATGTCGCCATGCTTGCCCGAGGAGAAGCAGTGATAGAAGCCCTTCTGGTCGTTGACATAGAAGGACGGCGTCTTCTCGGCGTTGAAGGGCGAAAGGCCGCGCCATTCCCGGCCCTGCTTCTTGAGCTTGACGCGCCTGCCGACCACCTCCGACACGGGCAGCCGGGCACGGATCTCATCGAGCAGGGAAGGCGGGTATTTCATGGGTTCTTATGTGAGGACGTTGGCGACCGACGCAAGACCCCTAATCTAGCACGGAAGGCGTGAGTCGAATCTTTCCCCATTGTCCTCAGGCCACGCCCTTGCGCCGAGCCGGAAGGGAGGACCGAAAGTTGCTCGCTGCGTGTGCCGATCTGAGCGAAGCCCACCCCGAACACAAAAGCAGCCATTTCCAGCACCGTCGCTCAGCTCATCGCCTTTCCGGATGTCCTGGGCACGAGGATGCGTTCGCGTGGCGCCACCATCAGGAAGTCCTTGGCCTTCTGGTAGTTGGTCGTCTCCGTCCTGAACCAGCTCTGGGCATAGGAGGGTGCGCCGGGAACGTGGACCGGCTGCAGCACCAGGCGCGTTTCGGGCTGAGGCGCCTGCAGATTGACGGCGGCTCGATGCACGCAGTCGGTGGCGCGCCCGGCGCCGGGATGCCAGCGATAGAGGTTTTGGCACCAGACGTCGACGAGCAGGACACGGGTTCCGTTGCGGACTTCCTCGCCCATACATTGCCACTGAACGTTGAGGGCACCGGTGGCGTATTGCCAGTCGATGTTCTGGAAATAGAACTGCTTGACGGCAACGGAACCCGTCAGGCCCACGCTGCCTTGCTTCCGGACCTCGGCGGTCATAATGCCGGCATTGACTTCGCGAAAGATGCAGCCGCGCACGCCCGGATCTTCATTCAGCAAAGTCCGCACTGAAAACGGCATAGGCGTTCCCGAGCCTTGCAGGTAATGGTCGAGATATTGCTGCGCCCGGCCTCCGGGGCGCATCTTCTGTTCTTTCGCCAAGGTCATGATCTTGAGATCAGACCAGGTTTCGTTATGGCCGGTCAGCTTGCCGCGGAGACGAACGCTACTGCAGGCCAGGTCTATCGCGGTTTTGGAGTTCGACGTCTCAGAGGAGGTTTCGGACATCAAGTTGACTCTCTTGAGCTGACGTTGAGATCGAATTCGGCCAAGGAATTTACAATTGCAGCACTGAAGCAGTCCCTTGGGGTATCCGCAAGTAGGACGATGTCCTGGTGTAGCGGCCGCTGTCCGGAGCCAGCAAAGCGAAAGGGCCCGGCTCGCGCCGGGCCCTTCTTGCAACAGTTGAACGCGACAGGCTGGATCAGAAGGTGCGCTTGATGCGCACGCCGCCGGTCCAGAAATTGGACTTGGCGTCGGCCACTCGCGAAACGGTGTTGGGGGCGGTTCCCGTCGTCCACACCGTATTGTCGATGTCCTGGTGAGTGTATGTGACCTCACCCGTGATCGTCAGGCCCTTGACGATGGTGTAGGTGAGATTACCCGTCAGCGAATATTCCTTCACGCCGAGGTCGCCGCCGAGAGCGCTGAACTTGTCATAGGTGGTGTCGATATAACCACCGACCAGGTTGAACCCCCATTGTGGTGTGAAGTTGCCGCCGAGTTCGGCGGTCACCGACCAACCTTTGCCGCCATCGAAGCTGCCATTCGAATTGATGAAATAGTCCTGACCCTTGGTCTTGGTCGAGGAAATGCCGAGATAGTCGAGAGCACCGTCGGCATACTGGCCTTCGATCACCAGATGGCCTTTGTCGAGGGCAGGGATGTTAAGCAGCAAGCTGGCGCCGACCGCATAGCCCCAATTGTTTTCGCGCGGGATATAGTTGGCATTCGTCGGGGGGACAGGCACGCCGTTGGAATCGACGGCCGTCGCCGAACGATATTGATGAGCGGCAGCCTGGACGGCAATCGAACCCCAGTCCTGCTTGAAACGGACCTGGCCGACGACGTCGGGCACTTGCTGCCCGCCTTGCATGGTGCTGCGGAATGCGTTCTGACGATGGTCGCGACCATCTTCGATCGAGAGCGTCGCCGAGAAACCACCGCCGAAGTCGGCGGTATAGGCCAGAAGATTTACGATATTCGACTGGGCGTAATAGGGACCCCACAAGGTGTTGCCATATTCGAAGTCGTAGAAGCCGAAGTAAGAATGCGCGTAACCAGCCGTCAAACCACCGAACTGCAGATAGGCGTATTTGATCGAGAAGGTGTTGCCGGAGGTGTCGCTGTTGACGTTCCAATTGCTCGGGATCGGGCGGCTGTTCGCGCGGAGCTGGAAGAAGGAGCGCAGCAGGCCATATTCGGTCTGAGTGCGAGCGTCGAAGGAGATACGAGCCTCGGTATTGAAGGCGCTGGTGTGGTTGTTGCGAGTCTGCTTGTAGCCGTTCTCGGCCGTCCGGCTATCACCGCTCTGATTGTAGAAGCGATAGTCGGCGCGAATCTCGCCGCCGATCTTGAGGCAGGTGTCGCTGCCGGGGATGTAGAAGAAGCCGGGGCCGAAGGCGGAGCAGACCTTCACATATTCGACGGCTTCCCCCTTGGTCATGGGGAGGTCGGCGGCCTGGGCGGTGGCAAGGGCGGCAAGGCTGGCCGCGGCGCCGAGGAGGAGAGATTTCATCGTCATCTGAAGGCTCACTGAGCAAATTGGATTGAGTGCATCGGGCTGGCTCGTTCCGGCGTCGGGGCCCGGTCAATTCGCTCGAAAGGCGAGACGACGGCCAGGCACCCGCCGAACGGGAACCGAGGCGTCTTTGCGGAATCTTCAAAAGATTCACAATTGAAAATACAACTTTTGATTGGTGTGACGTATTTATAACTAGGAAGTGTCTCTAAAAAGCCACATATAGTTTTATGACAATTTTATGAAATACTTATTCTTTGAAATAAATATTTGTAATATCTGTGTATATTCATAAAATTTATTTATAGAATTCAAAATAATTCTAGGTAATCAAGAAAAAGTCAGAGGCTTGGAGAGCCGTTCTCGCCAGGTCTGGATCGGGTCGGCCCTCTTCTAGACAGGATGCGTTCTCGGCGTGCACGCATCCGTTACGCCATGATGCTGAAAAACGTCCATGGGTTGTATTTCGCAGCCCCTGGTTGGAAGCCGGAGCCTTCAGCAAGGTTTATGCCGCCATGTCGGCGGCAACCTCTTTGAATATTCCCCGCAGCCAGGCGAGCAGGCGATCGTGCTTGCGGGATGCGTGCCAGACCATGGTGACCTTCAGATCGGCTGGCTCGAGCGGGGGCTCGAGCAGAACGAGACCGAAGGCTTCCGCGAATTGCCGGGCGAAGGCGCGGGAAAGCACGGTCACCATGTCGGTGCGGGCAACGGCCAGCAGGGCCGAGGTGAAATGCGGCGTGGTCAGACCGATGCGCCGTTCCAGGCCCGCCGCGGCCAACGCCGCATCCGCCTCGGTGCTGCCGTCGCCGAAGACAGAGACGGTGACATGGGTGAGGGCGGCATAGGCGGCTAGGCTGGGCGGCCCGTTCCGCGCGGCTGGATGATCGCGTCGCATGATCAGCGCGAGGCGATCGTCCATCAGCATCTCGCTGTGGGTCCCGGCCGCGAGCGGGTAATTGGCCAGGGCGAAGGTCATGTCGATGTCACCGCTTTGCAGGCGATGGGCGATATCCGTGCCGATCGGCACGGCCCGCAGGTCGATATAGGGGGCTTCTCGGAGCAACCGCGCCATCACGCCGGGAAAGAGCAGGGTTGTCAGCGAATCGACCGCCGCGATCCGAAGCGTGCGGCGCTCGGTGGAAGGGTCGAAAAGCGGTTCGGTGACGAGGGCGCGGATATCGGCCAGGAGTTCCTGCACTTGCGGCGCCAAGGCTTCGGCACGTGCCGTCAGTACCATGCCCGCGCCCGAGCGTAGCATCAGTTCGTCGCCGAACAAATGGCGCAGGCGATCGAGCGCCCGGCTCATCGCCGGCTGGCTGAGCCCGATCTCGCGCGCCGCGCGGCTGACGCTGTGCTGGGAGAGCAGGGCGCCGAGGGCTGTCAGCAGGTTGAGATCGATCGCCTTCAAATGCACGTCACGCATATATTGGATATAAAGCATGCATTGGAATTATGATATAGCCGTTGCTAGCGTCTCCTCATCAAGGAGAACGCACCATGCCTGCCAAGATCATGATCCTGGGCTACGGGCCCATCGGCCGTGCCGTTGCACGCCAGCTGTCGGATGCGGGTCGCGAGGCGCTCGTCGCCCAGCGACGCAAGCCCGCCAACCTGCCGTCCGGCGCGCGGTTTCGAGCCTGCGATGCTCTCGACCGAGCCAGCCTGACTGCCGCGCTGCAGGGGCACGATGTGCTGATCTGCACGATCGGCCTCGCCTATGACGCGGCCATCTGGGAGAGGGACTGGCCCCGGCTGATGACCAATATGCTGGCAGCCTGCGAGGCGAACGGCGCGCGTCTGGTCTTTGTCGACGACCTCTATATGCACGGTCCCCAGCGCGGGCCGCTCCACGAGAACACCCCCCTCGATGCCCCGGGCCGCAAGGGCAGGGTGCGCGCCGCCATTACACGACAGTGGCAGGCAATGAGCGCGGTGAAGACCGCGGCCTTGCGGGTGACCGATTTCTACGGTCCCGGTGTGGTGTTGTCGGTACTCGGCCAGGAGGCCATCGGTCGTCTGGCCGCCGGCCGCGCCGCACAGCTGGGCATCGCCGCAGACGAGCCGCACGCCTTCGCCTATGCGCCGGATGTCGCTACGGCGGCGATCCTGCTCGCCGATGCGGCGGATGACGCCTATGGCCGGGCCTGGATCATGCCCTGCGCTCCGGCGCGCACCCCGCGCGCGGTGATCGGCATGGCCGCCGCCGCGCTCGGCGTGAAGCCGCGCTTGCAAGCGCTTCCGGGCTGGCTGCAGAAAGTGATGGGCCGGTTCGTGCCCTTTCTCGGGGAGTGGACCGAGACGTCCTATCAGCACGACCGTCCGTTCCTGGTCGATGGCAGCAGTTTCGAGCGCTATTTCGGCTTCCGGCCGATGCCGCTCGAACAGGGCATCTCGGCCACCGCCGCCAGCTTCCGAAAATCTTGAATCTCACTGCCCGACGATGGCTTCGCCCAGACGCAAGGGGGTTTGGAGCAGGGTGCCGGCCGTGTTGACGACGAACAGCCCGGTTCGGGAGATCGGATTGCCGCGCGCAGCCGCCGCATCATTCTTGGCCATCTGATTCAGGGAAGGCAGCAGCCCGACGAACTTGCTGTGATTCATCGAATCCAGGCTCTTGGCGTCCGACATGTCGATGACCCGCAGGCCGTAATGGGCAATGGCCTCCTGGGCCTTCTTGTTGTCGATCAGGACATTGCCGACGCGCGGTACGTCGCCCGCCAGCCGCTGCGAAAAGCCGAGGGCCCGGTCATCGCGCGAAATCGCGACGGTGATGGGTTGATTCAGCTTGCCGATGGTGTCGAGCTGGGTGCGGAAGACGTCGATGTCGATATCCGGCGACATCAGGAAGACTTCGCCGAGCTTGGGCAGGAAGGCCGAGTTGCCGCGGATCCTGGCTTGGCGGAGGGTTTCCACGGCCAGCCAGTTGCCCATCGAATGTGCGATGATGTGGATACGCCGCACCCCTGGCGTGCGGGCGAGGCCGTTCAGGGTGCTCTCCAGATAATCGCGCGAATAGGTGGTGCTCTCGCGATCGGCGACATAGCCGGTCAAGGTCCCGAGCGAGGGCCAGGCGAAGGCGACCACGGCACCGGGGAAGCCGCTGTCCTTCTCGAGTTGGGCAACCCGATAGACGGCTTCCTGGTAGTTGGTGTTATAGCCGTGCACGAAGACGATGACTTCGCCGGTGCCCTTGGTGTCCTTCACCACCGCTGCATCGAAGCGAGCCTGGTCGAGGGGAGCCGAGTTGGTCACCACGAAGTTGACGGCCGGATTGCCGGGAGGTTTCTTCGGCCATTCGATATTGCCGACGGCATGGTTGGGTGGCACCGAGATCGTGTAGGCCTCATAGCTCAGCCCGAAATTGCGCTTGGCGGTGAAGTCGCGCTTGTCGGTCTCGGAGCGCTGGCGGGTGGTGGCGACCAGGATGTTGACCGGCGTGCCGACACCGGCCGATGCCGAGACCGGATGCAGCATCAACGCACCGGGCCGGTCGGCGCAGGACGCCAAGCCGGCCAGGGCAAGCAGGGTCACCGAAAACCGAACCAGGAAGCGTGGTGAAGGCGCCATGCCGGCCTCATCGTTGCAGCGGCCGGCAATCTAGCGGGCGCATCGGTCTCGGAAAAGTCCAGAGTTTCGACGTCCTTAACCGCCGAGCGCTTCCTTGACCAGCGGGCTGGTCTTGCCGAAATCCATCTGGCCGGCGAAGCGCTCCTTCAGCACGGCCATGACCTTGCCCATGTCCTTGACGCCGGCAGCGCCGATTTCGCCCACGACGGCGGCGATGGCGGCCTTGGTCTCGGCCACGTCCATCTGCTTGGGCAGGAAGGAGGAGAGCGTCTCGATCTCGGCCTTGCTGGCTGCCGCCATTTCGTCGCGGCCGGCCTTTACAGCGGTCTCCAGCGTTTCGTGGGCCTGCTTGATCATCTTCTGCAGCATCGACAGGATCTCGGCTTCCGGGATCTTGCCGTCATGCTCGCCGCCACGAGCGGCGATGTCACGATCCTTCAGCCCGGCCTGGATCATACGCACGACCGACAGGCGAGCCTTGTCGCCGCTCTTCATGGCGTCCTTGACGGCGGTGGTGAAATCGTCACGCAGAGACATGATGCCCTACCTTTCTTGGAATCAAAATTGTTCACCGAGCGGCACGTGGCAGCGAAATATTTGGTGGTATCACCTCAAATCATTGAAAATGCTGATGATTTCGAGTGTGTCCAAGGGTTGACGGCAAGCCGTCCGCCCCCTACTTTCCGCCGCGACTGCCGGGCGGAGCCGAGTATGCCGCCGCCATTCATCCGGCACTTAAGATGAAAATGACCGTCACACAAGCGAGCGCAAGGACTAGACAGATGGAAAATGGCTGGGCGGAACCCAAGGCAACCGCGCTCCTGGTCCTCGCAGACGGCACCGTGATCGAGGGCACCGGGCTCGGCGCCGTGACGAAGGCGGCGGGTGAATTGTGCTTCAACACCGCGATGACTGGCTATGAGGAAATCCTCACCGACCCGTCTTATGCCGGGCAGATCATCACCTTCACCTTCCCCCATATCGGCAATGTCGGCGTCAATGACGAGGACATCGAGACGGTCAACATGGCCTCTTCCTCCGGGGTGAGGGGCGTGGTGCTGCATGCGCCGATCACCGAGCCTGCCAATTACCGCGCCAGTCGCCATCTCGATGCCTGGCTCAAGGCCCGCAACATCGCCGGCATTGCCGGCATCGATACCAGGGCGCTGACGGCCCGTATCCGCGAGGGCGGCATGCCCAATGCCGTACTTGCCTTCGATCCCGACGGTAATTTCGACGTCGAAGCCCTGAAGCGCGAGGCCGCCGGCCTGCCCTCGATGGACGGTCTCGACCTGGTGCCGCCGGTGACCACGGCCCAGCGTTTCGACTGGGACCAGACCACCTGGGAATGGTCGCAGGGCTTCGGCAAGCAGGACGCTCCGCAATACAAAGTCGTCGCCATCGATTATGGCGTGAAGCGCAACATCCTGCGCCTGCTGGCAGCGGCTGGCTGCGCCGTCACCGTGGTTCCGGCCACCACCCCGGCCGAGGAGATCATCGCTCTGCAGCCGGATGGCATTTTTCTCTCCAACGGCCCGGGCGATCCGGCCGCCACCGGCGAATATGCCGTGCCGGCGATCAAGACGCTGCTCGAAAAGGACATTCCGATCTTCGGCATCTGCCTCGGCCACCAAATGCTCGGCCTCGCGCTCGGTGCCCGCACGGCCAAGATGAAGCAGGGTCATCACGGGGCCAACCACCCGGTCAAGGATTTCACCACCGGCAAGGTCGAGATCGTCTCGATGAACCACGGCTTTGCGCTGGATCGCGACAGCCTGCCGGCCGGCGTGATCGAAACCCATGCCTCGCTGTTCGACGGTTCCAATTGCGGCATCGCCGTCACAGGCAAGCCGGTGTTCTCGGTGCAGCACCATCCCGAGGCGTCACCTGGTCCACAGGATAGCCACTACCTCTTTAAGCGGTTTGTCGAAAACATGGCGTCTCGCCATGGTGTTGCCGCAGTTGCGCAACACAACGCCTGATCGCAATCGGAGCAGTGTGCATGCGAGCAAGCGTCGCCTGTCTCTTCCTGGTGGTTTCTTGCGCCACTGCGTCGGCGCAATCGGCAGACGGGGCTCTGGTTCCTCTGCCGGACTACTTTCAGAAGAGCATCGCCGCGGCGAACGCCAAGCCGTTGCCGCCCCTCAAGCCCAAGCCCAGCCAGATGCGGGCTATCCGGGCTTCGACCGGGCTGGAAGGTCTGCCGGACCTGATCGTGCATGGCGGCGTGCCCACTCCGCCGGAGCGTCCGCGCCCGAATGACTCTCCCGTGGTGTCGGCCTATGCCGCCGACACGCCCTTGCCGCCGGAGCGTCCGGATACCGATATCGACATGGCGGGGCCGGAGCCCGATGGAGCGTCGACCCAGGCCGATGCCACGCCGAACGCCAAGCCCGACGCGGCCTTGCCGCCGGGAACCTTGTCGCATGCCTTCGTGCCGCTGCCCGTGCGCCGGCCCGGCGGCATCGATGACCGCATGACCACCAATCCCGGCGTCAATGCGCCGCCGCCGGAGACCAAGGTCGCCATGCTTGGCGGCATGCCGGGGGCGGGCATCGCCATCAACAATCTGGCGCGCGCCGTACCGGAAGCGGCAATCGTCAAGGGGGCCTGCAGCGTCGCACAGCCCTATCGCCTGATGGCGCTGGGGCCGAGCAGCCGCACCACGCTGGTGCCGGCCGCGACCGTCGACTACGCCATGGTCAACGGGCTGGTGCGCTGGGAGGCCGGCATGCAGGCTGCCGCCAAGCAATATCTCGGCGAGAACGTCGTCGCCATCAAGGTTGCCGCCTCCTATGTCTGCCGTGGCATGAACAATATTCGCGGCGCCAAGCTGTCCGAGCACGCCAAGGGCAATGCCATCGACATTTCCGGCTATATCACGGCCAGCGGCAAGGAGATCACCGTCCGCCATGACTTCAAGGGCGGGGGCGCCAAGGCCGCCTTCCTGAAGCAGGTGCATGGCGTGACCTGCGGCGTGTTCCAGGTCGTGCTAGGCCCCGGCTCGGATGGCTACCATGAGGACCATTTCCACATGGATCTCGGCCGCTGGAAGAGCTGCCGGTAAGACCCTCTTCTTTTCTCCTCGATGCTCCCGGCCGGCCATTATCGACGGCCGGCCTTCAGCCGTGAAGGCTGCCGGCTTTCGCGGTGTCCGGGCATGACGGCAGCGGTTCGGCGCGGGCCAAGGTCATGAACCTGGCGAGGCGCGCCATGAGCGGGGCTTTCGTTGGCCTGGGCGGCTCGCTTGCTTCTCGAGGGGCCGGCCGGCCCTCACCATGCAGCGCTGTTTGTGGCGACAGAGCAAGGCTAAGGCCCCTGGTCAGGCCTGCAGTCAGATAAGAATCAATCATGATGAACGCCTCCTCGCCGGTTGTGAGAATCCGGTGGAATAGCGCTTATTGTCCGGAAAATTCTGGCATTCGACAAACGAGTTCGGCTTGAATATAGTGCCTCACTCATGAGTTTTACTTGTGAGTGAAATGCATGGAGACGCTGCCCTCCCTTCCGGCGCTGCGTGTGTTTGCCGTGGCGGGCAGGGCGCTCAGCTTCACGCGCGCCGCTCAGACGCTTAACGTCACCCAGGCCGCCGTGTCTCATCAGATCCGGGTGCTGGAAGACCAACTCGGCGCGAAGCTGTTCCAGCGCACCACCCGCAGTCTGCAACTCACCGCCGCCGGACAGCAATTGCTGCCGGCCGCCGTCGCGGCCTTCGGTGAACTCGAGCGGGCGGTTGCCGGCATCAGGCGCGCGCAGAGCCTGCTCTCGATCACCACCACACCCTCCTTCGGCGCCCGCTGGCTGGCACCGCGCCTGCCGCGTTTTGCCGAGCTTCACCCGGACATCGAGGTGTCGGTGCGTCATACCGAGACGCCGCTGGATATCGTGGCCGAGGGGATCGACCTTGCCATCCGGGGCGGCCTCGGCAAATGGCCTGGCCTGACGGCGGACTTGATCGGTCCCTCCGTCACGCTACCGGTGGCTGCGCCGGATTATGTCGAGCGCTTGCGTCTCGTCGAGCCGGCGGACCTTGCCCGGGCGCGATTGCTGCATGACCAGGACCGCAGCGATTGGCGGGAATGGCTGGCTGTTGCGCATCTCGATCCGGCTTTGGCGCAGTCCGGACCGACCTTCGACGACGAGAACGTGCTGATCGAACTGGCGCTCGCAGGGCAGGGGGTGGGCCTCGTCGTCGGCAGCGTGGTCGAAGGCCTGATCCGCCAGGGACGCCTGGTAGCGCTGTTCGATCGGCAGGTCACATTGGGGTATGGCTACTATCTTGCCTATCCGCCGGGCGCCCTGGCGTTGGCCAAAGTGGCGGCCTTCCGGCGCTTCGTGCTGGCGCAGGCGCGCTGAGGGCAGGACATCGTATCCGCTGTCCACCTCCTGCAGGGCGACCGCGCTCCCCAGGATCTACCTCGGCCTTACCTGCAGTTCAGTGCCTTGACCGGTCGCCCCGGCTTCCACTCGATATCATTGCCGCTCCAGAAGCGCTCTTGCCAGTCCGGGGTATAGGCCGCGCGCGCGTCGATCTGGCAGGAGAGGGGAGCGGGACCGGCCCCGACCAACCCGACTGCGTTGTAATCCTCGCCACTCGCTTCGATGCGCAACACGTCTCCGCGAGAGCGTTTTGCGATCTGACGGAGTCACCTAGAACCGCAAAGACGCCACAGTCCGTGCCTTCCACTATGCTTCGATCCAGGACCTAAGACGCCACGTCCGCGATTGGCTGCTCGCCTATAACTACGCCAAACAACTCAGGGCGCTACACTTCAGGACACCGATCGAGGCACTCAAACACATCAGCGCCAAAAAACCCGAGCTGTTCGTTCGTCCACCAACCCACGACATGCGGGGACTAAACACCTAGAGGAGGCAGACCCGGCTTCGCCGGTTCTGAGCGAGAAGCGTCCCTGCTGGTCGGTGCTGGTGAATGACGAGCGGCTTGGCCGATGCGAATTGGTCACCCGGATCTGTGCTCCAGCGACAGGACAGCCTTCGTCGAGAAGCACGCCTGTCATGCTGGACCGGTCCAAGGCGGGTCATCCTGCGGGACGGCAGGCCACCAATGCCAGGCAGCAGGCAAGCAGGGTAAATCGCGGCCCGATCATGCAAAATCTCCACAACTGGAACGTGGCAGTCACCGGTGTGAGGGGGATGATGGCGAAATGGGGCCGTTTTTCAGAATGACGTTGCGGCATCATCGCTTATGATCCCGAACACGATCCCATCCCGAAAGGAGGGCCGATGGCCTGGACCTTGATTCGCCTACTCCTTGCCGCAGTGGTGCTGGGGATGCCTCCGGCGGCGCAGGCGGAAGAATCCTGCCACTCCCTGACCCAGCGCGGGGGCAAGGTGATCGATAGCTATGTCATGGACTTCGGTCCGCGCGACAAGCTGTATGTCTATATCCTGCGCATGCCGAGCGGCCAGACGGCGAAACGCACGTCGCAAAAGCCGCTGTGAGGGCGGGTCGAACCTTGGATTTCCTCTTGCAACCGTCACTTTCCGCAACAGTCCGCAAACGGCCCCTTTCGCAAGACGCCAAAATGGTTTAGTCGGTCCGCTCGATCCGCCGCAGCCTGACTCAATCGGTCCGAACCGCGTTCGGGCCGATTGAGTCAGGCTGGAGCCATGAATTCTTGGCCGTGGAGTTCCCTCCGCGGCTTTTTCATGCCGGCCCTCCCAAATCGGACGAGCGATGCCAAAACGTAGCGATATTTCCTCCATCCTGATCATCGGCGCCGGCCCGATCGTCATCGGCCAAGCCTGCGAATTCGACTATTCGGGTACGCAAGCCGTCAAGGCCCTGCGCGAGGAGGGCTATCGCGTCATCCTGGTCAATTCCAACCCGGCCACGATCATGACCGATCCGGACCTGGCGGATGCGACCTATGTCGAGCCGATCACGCCCGAGATCGTCGCCAAGATCATCGAAAAGGAGCGCCCCGACGCGCTCTTGCCGACCATGGGTGGCCAGACGGCACTCAACACCGCGCTGAAGCTTGCCGAGATGGGCGTCTTGGAGAAGTTCGGCGTCGAGATGATCGGTGCCGACGCCGACGCCATCGACAAGGCCGAGGATCGCGAGCGCTTCCGCGAGGCGATGACCAAGATCGGCCTGGAGACGCCGCGTTCGCGCCTGGCCCACAGCCTCTCCGAGGCGTTGGAGGCGCTGGACTATATCGGCCTGCCCGCGATCATCCGGCCCTCCTTCACGCTGGGCGGCACGGGCGGCGGCATCGCCTACAACAAGGCCGAATTCATCGACATCATCGAGCGCGGCCTCGACGCCTCGCCGACCACCCAGGTCCTGGTCGAGGAGAGCGTGCTCGGCTGGAAGGAATTCGAGATGGAGGTCGTCCGCGACAAGGCGGACAATGCCATCATCGTCTGCTCGATCGAGAATATCGATCCGATGGGTGTGCATACCGGCGATTCCATCACCGTCGCGCCGGCGCTGACGCTGACGGACAAGGAATACCAGATCATGCGCAACGCCTCGATCGCGGTGCTGCGCGAGATCGGGGTCGAGACCGGCGGCTCCAACGTGCAGTTCGCCGTCGATCCGGCCACGGGCCGCCTCGTCGTCATCGAGATGAATCCGCGCGTGTCCCGTTCCTCGGCGCTGGCTTCCAAGGCCACGGGGTTCCCGATCGCCAAGGTCGCTGCCAAGCTCGCCGTCGGCTATACGCTCGACGAGATCGAGAACGACATCA
The DNA here is from genome assembly GCF_040797145.1 of Labrys neptuniae. NCBI lineage: Bacteria > Pseudomonadati > Pseudomonadota > Alphaproteobacteria > Hyphomicrobiales > Xanthobacteraceae > Labrys > Labrys neptuniae. Next base: position 115,161 of record NZ_JBFNQD010000010.1, read on the forward strand.
CCGGTGGCGCGACCCCGGCCTCCTTCGAGCCGACGATCGACTACGTCGTCACCAAGATCCCGCGCTTCGCCTTCGAGAAGTTCCCGGGCGCCGAGCCGATCCTCTCCACCGCGATGAAGTCGGTCGGCGAGGCGATGGCCATCGGCCGCACCTTCCAGGAAAGCCTGCAAAAGGCGCTGCGCTCGCTCGAAACCGGCCTCAACGGCCTCGATGAGATCGAGATCGAGGGCCTTGGCCAGGGCGACGACAAGAATGCCATCCGCGCTGCGCTCGGCAAGCCGACGCCGGACCGCCTGCTCAACATCGCCCAGGCCATGCGCCTTGGCCTGTCCGACACCGAGATCCACGGCGTGTGCAAGGTCGACCCCTGGTTCCTGGCCCAGATCCGCGGCATCGTCGAGACCGAGCAGAAGGTGCGCGAGATCGGCCTGCCCAAGACGCCGGGCGCCCTGCGCTCCCTCAAGGCGATGGGCTTTGCCGATCGGCGCCTCGATGCGCTCGCAGGTGTTCCGGAAGGAACGGTCAAGAACCTGCGCGCCGAACTCGAGGTGCACCCCGTCTTCAAGCGCATCGACACCTGCGCCGCCGAATTCGCCTCGCCCACCGCCTATATGTATTCGACCTATGCGCCGCCCTTCGTCGGCGCGCCGGCCGACGAGGCCGACCCGTCCAACCGTAAGAAGGTCGTCATCCTCGGCGGCGGTCCCAATCGCATCGGCCAGGGCATCGAGTTCGACTATTGCTGCTGCCATGCCTGCTTCGCGCTTTCGGATGCGGGCTATGAGACCATCATGGTCAACTGCAATCCCGAGACGGTGTCGACCGACTACGACACCTCGGATCGGCTCTATTTCGAACCGCTGACGGCCGAGGACGTGTTGGAGATCCTGCGGGTCGAGAAGTCGAAGGGCACGCTGCACGGCGTCATCGTGCAGTTCGGCGGCCAGACGCCGCTGAAGCTGGCGGCCGCGCTGGAGGAGGCGGGCATTCCCATCCTCGGCACCACGCCCGACGCCATCGACCTCGCCGAAGACCGCGACCGCTTCAAGCGCCTGCTCGACAAGCTCGGCCTGCGCCAGCCCAAGAACGGCATCGCCTATTCGGTCGAGCAGGCCCGCCTGGTCGTTGCCGATCTCGGCCTGCCGCTGGTTGTGCGCCCCTCCTATGTGCTGGGCGGGCGCGCCATGGCGATCATCCGCGACGAGGTCGCCTTCGACGACTATCTGCTCGGTACCCTTCCGCAGATGGTGCCGCCCGAGATCAAGACGCGTTATCCCAACGACAAGACCGGCCAGATCAATACGCTGCTGGGCAAGAACCCGCTGCTGTTCGACCGCTATCTCTCCGATGCCGTCGAGGTCGATGTCGACGTCCTGGCCGATGGCAAGGACGTCTTCGTCGCCGGCATCATGGAGCATATCGAGGAAGCGGGCATCCATTCCGGCGATTCGGCCTGTTCGCTGCCGCCACGTTCATTGAGCCAGGAAATCCTGGCCGAACTGGAACGCCAGTCCAAGGCGATGGCCCTCGCCCTCGATGTCGGCGGCCTGATGAATGTGCAATACGCCATCAAGGACGGCCTGATCTACGTGCTTGAGGTCAATCCGCGCGCTTCGCGCACGGTGCCCTTCGTGGCGAAGGTGATCGGGGAGCCGATCGCCAAGATCGCCTCTCGGGTGATGGCTGGCGAAAGCCTGGCCTCCTTCGACCTAAAGGCCAAGAAGCTCGATCACATCGCCGTCAAGGAAGTTGTGCATCCCTTCGCGCGCTTCCCGGGTGTCGATACGGTGCTGGGCCCCGAGATGCGCTCGACTGGCGAAGTCATCGGGCTCGATCGTGACTATGCCGTCGCCTTCGCCAAGAGCCAGCTCGGTGCCGGTGTCACCGTTCCCTCCAGTGGCACGGTGTTCGTGTCGGTGAAGGAAAGCGACAAGCCGCGCATCCTCGATTCGATGCGGCTGCTTGCCGAACTGGGTTTCGCGATCGTCGCCACCGATGGTACGCAGCAGTTCCTCGCCGACCACGGCGTCGAAGCCACGCGGATCAACAAGGTCTTGGAAGGGCGTCCGCACATCGTGGACGCCATCAAGAATGGCAGCGTCCAGCTCGTGTTCAACACCACGGAGGGAGCCCAGGCGCTGGCGGATTCGCGTTCCTTGCGACGCGCCGCCCTCTTGCATAAAGTCCCATATTACACCACTCTCTTCGGAGCGGTGGCGGCTGCGCAGGGGATCAAGGCCAATAAGGGCGGAGATCTGGAAGTGCGGGCGCTGCAATCCTACTTCTGAAGGAGGCGCCTTCGCCCATCGGGGCGAGGGTACCGTAATATTGCAAATTCGATATGTCAGCCGCGCCGGGGAAGTCCGTCCGGCGCGTATCTTTTTTGCGTTTGGAAAGAGAAGACGAAGCTATGGACAAGATCCCGATGACGCCGGCAGGCCATGCCGCGCTCGAGGCAGAATTGAGGGAACGGCAGCAGATCGAACGGCCGCGCATCATTGCGGCGATTTCCGAGGCCCGTTCCCATGGCGACCTTTCCGAGAACGCCGAATACCATGCGGCCAAGGAAGCCCAAGGCCACAATGAAGGCCGCGTCGCCGAGCTCGAGGACATCCTGTCGCGCGCCGAGGTAATCGACATTACCAAGCTGTCCGGCGACACCGTCAAATTCGGGGCTCATGTCACGCTGATCGACGAGGACACCGAGGAAGAGAAGACCTATCAGATCGTCGGCGAGAGCGAAGCCGATGTGCGCTCCGGCAAGATCTCGATCGGCTCGCCGCTTGCCCGCGCACTGGTGGGCAAGAAGATCGGCGTTTCCGTCGAGGTCAACACGCCCAAGGGCCCCAAGGCCTATGAGATCGCCAACGTCGCCTGGCGCTGAACCGCCTGCCGATCTCAGACCCTGTAGACACAATGCGCCGCATCCCACCGGATGCGGCGTTTTGCTGTGTGGTCGCGCGAATTTGCTTCGATTGGCGGCGCGACGCATTCTATAGACAGTGAATATCGTGAGCAGGAGGCTATCATGACTTCGGGACGTGTCGGGCGCAGAAGCTTCCTGGCCATGGGTGCCGGTCTGCTGCTCACCGGTTGCGCCACTTCCTACGCCGACAATCCGGCCATTCCGGTCATCCGCCGGGTGCAGGTCAGCGGGAGCGGCAATCTCTGGCTCCAGCGCATGCCGCCTTTTCTCCAGCGCAATCTCGTCCGGCAGCTCGGCTCGCGCTACCAGCCCGGTGCAAAGGGCGGCGCGACATTGTCGGTGGCGCTTACCGACATCAGTTTTCCCGTGGATTCGGATGGCGGCCTGATCAGCTTCGACAGCGTCGACACGCTCGATGGCCGTGTCACGCTCTTGTCGTCATCGGGCGGCGTGATCAAGAGCTTCCCGCTCTTTGCCACCACGAGTTCGGTGGATGCTGCTCCTGAAGTGCCTGACCCGACGCCGCGCCGCTATGATTGGCTGGCGTCCAGCTATGCCCATTGGCTGCTGAGCAAGCTGGCTTAGGCCCCTTCGCTCACGTCGAGTTCGAGGGGAACGATCGGATCGTCCTTGATGGAACGCAGGGTCAGCGCCGTCTTGACGTTGCGCACGGCTGGCCCGGCCGTCAGCTCGGCCACGAAGGCTTGGAAGGAGCGCAGGTCCTTCGCCACGCATTTGAGCACGAAGTCGACGTCACCGGACAGCATCCAGCATTCGCGCACCAAGGGCTGATTCTTCACATAGGTTTCGAAGGACTGCAGATCCGCCCCCGCCTGCGAAGTCAGGTTGACCATGGCGAAGATGGTGATCTCGTAGCCGAGAGAAGCTTCGTCGAGCAGGGTGCGATAGCCCTTGATCACGCCGGCATCTTCGAGGGCCCGCACGCGCCGCAGACAGGGGGGCGCTGAAATGCCGACGCGCTTGGCCAGTTCCACATTGGTCATGCGGCCATCGGCCTGTAGTTCCTGCAGGATTTTCCAGTCAACAGCATCAAGGCGTGCGCGCACGATAAGCTTTCCGATTAACAGCGGTTACGCCGTCCTAAACCGGGGAGAACAGTCAAGCAAGCATCTTTGTTACCCAATCGGCCTTGCTGCGTGAAACAAACTTGCGTGTGCGGAAAATCTGCCGGGCCGGCATTGCAGCAGATGCGCTGCCGGCCCGTGGAATCTTGTCCGATACTGGGAGGGGGGTATGGGAGATCAGTCTTCCAGCTCGAAACGCGCGGAAACAGTCACGTTCAGCGTACTCTCGCCGGACTCGATCGGCACCGAATCCTGCACCGCCTTGGCGCGATAGAGACCGCCGCCGATCGGGCCGGTATTCTCGCTCAGATCCACCAGCTTGCCCAGGCGCAGGCCGGATGCCTTGGCGTAGATCTCGGCCTTGCGCCTGGCATCGTCCAGGGCGGTCTTGCGGGCGCCATCCAGCAGCACCGACTGGTTGGAGACGATGAACTGGATGCCCTCGATGCTGTTGGCGCCGGCGCTGACAGCCTTGTCGAGGATGTCGCCGAGCTTGGGCAGGTCGCGTAGCGTCACGTTTACGGTGTTGGAGACGGTGTAGCCTGCAATGGTCGGGCCATCCTCGGAACTTGACGAGAACTTGCTGTTCTGGGAGCTCGCCGGCTGCACGCTGAAGCCCGAGGTCTGCAAGTCCTTGGCATCGATGCCGGCTGCCTTGAGTGCGGCGAGGACCTCACCGGTTGCCTTGGAATTGGCGGTCAGCACGTCGCGTGCCACCTTGCCCGCACTCTGCACGCCGATGCTGACATAGGCCAGGTCAGGCTTGGCGCCGACCGTCGCCTCCCCGTTGATGGCGACCACGCGCTTGAAATCCTCGGCTTGAGCGGCGCCGAGCGCTCCGGCCAGCAGTAGGGCGGCGAGGGCGGGGCGGGCGACGAAAGACGGTAGCATCGGTGAACTCCGGTGAAGAAAATTGCGGTCGGAACCTTGCAATCGAAGGCGGCGGGATGATGACGGGCTTGCGGCGGGCATCGCAATTGCGGATGCCGATTGAACCTGGGCGAGACTCTGCCTATAGATGCGGCGTCTGGCACAGCCGGGCCTGTAGCTCAATGGTTAGAGCCGGCCGCTCATAACGGTCTGGTTGGGGGTTCAAGTCCCTCCGGGCCCACCAGACCTCCACGCAGGAATTTGCTGGTCCCGTGGCTGCCAGTCAGCGCCGGTCGGTGGTGCCTCCGCTCGCCGTGGCCAGCGCGGGGCGCGGTTCGTGTCCGGCCTTGTTCAGCCATTGGGCGAACTCCTCCCAGGTCCTGTCCATCGCATAGCCTGGCAGGAAGGGCAGGGACAGGTGCCCGAAGAAGGGCGATAACTGGGCCTGCGCCTTTTCGCGGCCGGCCTTGGCGATCGCAGCGACGTAGAGAGCGGCGGCAAGGCCGGTGCGATCGGCGCCGGACGCGCAATGGATCAGCAACGGCTTCGGTGCCTGTGCCATCAGGGCGATGAGCTGCTCGGCTTGTTCCCGGCTTAGTTCTCGCTTGGCCGACATCCGGAAATCGATGTGATGAATGCCGAGTGCCTTCGCATCGGTCACCTCCCGGTCGTACCAGTCCTGGCCCGGATTGCTGCCGCGCAGATTGATGATGGCCCTGATGCCGTAGCGCTGGACGTTGATCGACATCGTGGCGCTGCCGAGCTGGGCAGAACGATAGACCTGTCCGCGAATCACCGTGCCGAAATTGCCCCAATAGAGCAGCACTCCGACATAGATCGTCACGGCTGAAATGCTCCAGAGCAGCGCCCTGGCAAACCATCTGCCGGCCCGGCTGCCTCCCTTCGCCCGTGCAAAAAGGAAACGCGGAAGCAGGTAGCGCAGGGAGGATCCTGGGTTGTGCCGGACATGCTCCTTCAATCGATAGTAGGACAGCAGCAGCGCGAACAGGATCGACAGCGATGCAAGGGCGATGGGGCGGTCCGTACTAATTTTCTCATAAATTGATGTCCAAAATGCCGTAATTATCATCAGGACTATTAGAATAAATGAGATAATATTGTCAAAATTTTCAAATATATCTTTGATTATCTCCCTTGTTATCACAAAAAATGGCGACATTGTGTTCTTCCTGGAGGCGAGTTGGAGAGATTTGTGTGCCAACTGAGCAGGGCATTGGATAAAAAATGCAGCCGGCAACAAATCTATACTGCTGATTATTATTGCAGGGACATTGCGCGCTTGTGTCGGTGGTGCACGCATGGGGAGATGAGATCGCTCCAGACGGATGTCGGCCGACGCAAGGCCGAACGCTGTAGGCCGGCATCCCGGATGGGAAGAGGTTCAACTGGGTTGTGGCGAGGAGGTGCCCTCCAATGCCTCAGGGCAGTCAGATCACGGCTTGGCGTAGGACAGGCCTTGCCCAGGCGCTGGCTGGCGCCTGGCCTCGGTCATAGCGGCTGACCCGTGCAAGGGCGCACAGCAATTGGACGGCAAACGCACCATGTCGACGCCGTGGTTGGCGACGTGATGCGCCAGCCGATCTTCCCGTCCTGGTGCTGAAATGTTCTTCGAAATCGTCCGGCTCGGCCTGATCCATGCCGCCGCCCTCATTGCCGTCGCGGCGCTGACCTGTCGCGACCAACTGGTCTTGCGCGCCCTCCTGGTCGTTTCGACCCTGCTCTACATCCTCTATTATCTGGTCGTGCCCGAGATCATGCTGTGGGATGCGCTGTTCTGGACGGCGGTCAATCTGGGCGTGAATCTGCTGATGATGGCCAGGCTGGTCTTTGCTCGCACCCAGTTTCGTCTCAGTGCCGAAGAGCGCCAGCTGTTCGCCGCCCTCGGCGGCCTGTCGCCGGGCGAGTTCCGCTCCTTGATGAAGATCGGTCATTGGCGACGCAGCGAGGGCAACCACACGCTCTTGCGCGAGGGGGAAACGGTCGAGAAGGTCTACTATGTGCTCGACGGCAGGTCCCATGTGATGAAGGCTGGGCGCAGCCTGGTTGTCGGGCCGCAATCCTTTATCGGCGAGGCCGGCTTCCTGCGCCGCCAGCCCGCTTCGGCCACCGTGACGGTCGAACCGGGTGCCTGCTATGTCGAATGGCCGGTCGCAGCCCTCAACGCCCTGCGTGTGCGCCGCCCGCTGATCAAGGTCGCGCTCGACGGCCTGCTCGCTTCGGACATGGCGGCGAAGATGGCTGCGGCCTGATGCCCCTGCGTGCTGCGCAAGATTGCCTCTTTCCGCCGCCCGCCGATATTGGTACGACAAATGGCGATCCGCTGGGTGGGGGCGATGCCCGGCGGACGCCCGGACCGCATCAGACACCATGCCACGCGCCTGGAACGCTTTGCGAATTGACGGACTCGGCAAGACCCGCAAAGACGCCTTGAACCAAGGAGTTGGAGCACAACGCGTTCATGGCTGAACGCGTGGCGCTCCGGCAGGAAACGAGACCGAAATGACTACCCTCCGCCGGGCCGGCATCGGGACCACAAGTGTCGGCATGGGCATCGCGCTCTATCTCATCGGCGTGTTCCTCTTCGCCTTGAACGATGCCCTCGGCAAATGGCTGGTCGCCGACTATTCCGTCGGTCAGTTGCTGCTGCTGCGCTCCGTCGGCGCCGCCATCGTCCTCGTGCCGATGGTCTGGCACCTGAAGGTCGATCTCTTCGATTTCGGCCAGTGGCGGCTCCAGGTCGTGCGGATCCTGTGCATGGCCGGCGATACCTTCTGCTTCTATTTCGCCACGCGCAGCATGCCGCTCGCCGATGTCATGACGTTCTACATGGCGGCACCCCTGATCATTACCGCCTTGTCGGTTCCGCTGCTCGGCGAAAGGGTTGAGCCGTTCCGTTGGGGCGCTGTGATCGTGGGCTTCATCGGCGTTCTGGTGGCGCTGCAGCCCTCGGCGGAACTGTTCTCCTCGGCCTCGCCCATTGCTCTCGTCGGCGCCATCATGTTTGGCTTGGCGGTTACCGTGACGCGACGCCTGCGGCGCACGCATTGGCTTCCCCTCGTGGTCTGGCAGTTTGCCGGTGCGGGTGTCATCGGCGCGGCGACGATACCGTTTGCCTGGGCCACGCCGGGCTGGTTCGATCTTGTCCTGATGTTCCTCGTCGGCATCGTTGCCATGGTCTGCTTCATCTGCATCACGCGTGCCTTGGCCATGGCGCCGGCTGCGATGCTCGCTCCGTTCCAATATTCGGCCATGGTATGGGCGACGCTGATGGGCTGGATCGTCTGGCGCGATGTGCCGACACTGCCGATCCTCATCGGCAATTGCATCATCATCGGCAGCGGATTGTTCGTCTTCTATCGCGATCGCGCCACCGTGTCGGCGCCAGCCGAGTAATCAGGGTGCGGGGGGCACAGTAGAGCCGCGGAAGACGAGATCGACCGGCCAGATCTCCGCGGCGGCGGTGGGATCGGCACCGTTGGCCAGGGCCATGGCGATCTCGGCGACACGGACGCCGGCGGCATGGATGGAAGAGAAGGTGGTGGTGAGGGCCGGCGTCAGCGTTTCCGGCCTGATGGCGTCGAGGCCGTCGTCATGGGCGATCAGCGACAGATTCTTTCCGACGATCCGGCCTGTTTCCCGGGCGGCCCGCATGGCCCCCAGAGCGAGGAAGATCGACGAGCAGAGCAGGGCGGTCGGTGGGTCTGATAGCTCGAACAGGCCTCGCGCCATGCGATAGCCGTTCTCTTCCGTCATGCGGGCGCCGCCTTCGAGTTCCGGAGGGGCGGCGAGGCCCCGAGCTGTCAGCGCCCGGCGCCAGCCTTGCGAGCGATGCGTGGCGAAGGTGAAGCGCAGATTTTCGTTGAGCAGCCCGATCCGGCGATGGCCCAGATCGATCAGCAAGGTGGTGGCCTTGTGGAAGGCTCCCTCATTGTCGATGTCGAGATAGGGATAATTGAGGCCGGTCTGCGTGCGCCCATGCACGACCAGGGGCATGCCCAGCCGTTGCAGCATGGCGATGCGCGGATCGTCGATCGTGGGTGAGGACAGCAACAGGGCGTCCACCGAGCGCACGCGGGCGAGGCGCCGATAAGTGCCCGCCTCGTCGCCCTGGGCGGAAGAGACCAGCACGTCATTGTCGGATCGCGAGCACTGGGTGGCGACGCCGGCGAGAAAATCGGTAAAGATCGGATCGAGCAGCATGTTGCGCTCGGACGAGAACACGATGCCGATCGCTCCCGCACGGCCGGTGGCGAGTTTGCGGGCGCTGGCGTTGGGGCGGTATTGGAAGGTCTCGGCCGCCTCCAGCACACGCTTGCGGGTCGCCTCGCCAACTTCCGGAAAGCCGTTGAGCGCGCGGCTGACAGTCGTCTGGGATAGGCCCAGATGCTGTGACAGTTCCTTCAAGTTCACCGCAACGTTCCTTCCAGGCCTTCTCGTTTCTCTCGATGAACAGAGGCAAGCTCGTCATGCCAGGGATCGGGGAGAAACGCTCGTCGGGCACGGCAAATATCTCGCGATACTGCATGCCCTTCCTGGTAGTCTCCCGACCGCAAGCAGCGACCAGACTGCATTTGTTCATTAAAGCGCTTTGGACTAACGCTTTCTATTATTTTTTCTGAGTCAGCTTAATTCTTTTCCGTCAAATAGGTAGCGTAGCCGCCACATTTACCAGGAAATTCACAAGTTTCTCACTCAATCGCTCAAAAGGCATCAACGGCTCTGATTTTCAATCAAATTGTTTCAATGAAAGATGCTACTTTTGGGGGAACTGTTCCTGCGCCTTAGTTGTTACGCAGTTTTGCCATGGGGTCGCCTTGACAAAGGCAAACTTTTGTCGGAATTAGAATTCAAAGCGCTTTGAAGTAGATTATAGAAGCTCTGCTAAAAGGGACTTCGAACGAGGAAATGTCGGTTGCCTATGCTGACCTGCCATAGAGGAGGCAGCTATGGCGCATAAAAGGGAGGAAGACCGCATGTTCATGCGTTGGGCCTTGGCCGCGACTGCCTCTATCGCTCTCACGAGTTTTGCCAGCGCTACCGAGGTTGCGATTTCCTGCGGCGCAGTCGGCCAGGAGTTGGCGCTGTGCAAGAGCGGTGCGGAAGCCTGGGCCAAGAAGACCGGCAATACCGTCAAGATCGTCTCGACACCCAACGATACCAATGAAAGGCTGGCGCTCTATCAGCAACTGCTGTCGGCCGGCGCGAGCGACATCGACGTCTTCCAGATCGACGTGATCTGGCCCGGCATTCTCGCCAATCACTTCATCGATCTGGCGCCCTACACCAAGGGAGCCGAGAAGGAGCATTTCCCGGCGATCATCGACAACAACACCGTGGGCGGCAAGCTCGTCGCCATGCCGTGGTTCACCGATGCCGGCGTGCTCTATTATCGCAAGGATCTCCTGGAGAAGAACGGGCTGAAGCCGCCGACCACCTGGCAGGAAATGACAGAGGCCGCGGCCAAGGTCCAGGAAGGAGAGCGCAAGGGCGGCAACGACAAGTTCTGGGGCTTCGTGTTCCAGGGCAAGGCCTATGAGGGCCTGACCTGCGACGCGCTGGAGTGGATCGACTCCTTTGGCGGCGGCACCATCGTCGATGCCGAGGGCAAGATTACCATCAACAATCCCAAGGCGGCCGAGGCGGTGACGCTGGCTTCCTCCTGGATCGGCAAGATCTCGCCGGACGGCGTGCTCAATTACGGCGAGGAGGAAGCGCGCGGCGTGTTCCAGTCCGGCAATGCGGCCTTCATGCGCAACTGGCCGTATGCCTGGTCGCTGGGCAATGGCGCGGACAGCCCGGTCAAGGGCAAGATCGGCGTCGTAGCCCTGCCCAAGGGCGGTGCCGACGGCAAGAATACCGGCACGCTCGGCGGCTGGCAGCTCGCCGTCTCCAAATATTCCAAGAAGGCCGATCTTGCTGCCGACCTCGCCGTCTATCTGACCTCCAAGGAAGAGCAGAAGCGCCGCGCCATCGAGGGCAGCTACAACCCGACCATCGCCAGCCTCTATGAGGATCCGGACGTGCTCAAGGCCGTGCCCTTCTTCGGCGATTTGAAGGCGACCTTCACCAGCGCGGTGGCCCGTCCCTCCAAGATCACCGGCGCGAATTACAACGAAGTTTCGAACGCCTTCTGGAACGCGGTTGCCAGCGTGTTGTCCGGCAAGGCGAAGGCGGAACAGGCCCTTGAGGACCTTGACGGCGAACTCGCCAATATCAAGGGCTCCGGCTGGTAGGATCCTCCCCGACTGCGCCGCGAACCCCCCGGTTCGCGGCGCTCTTTCCGCCGTTCTCTCATCCTTCGCGACTTGATCGACCGAAGCCTGGTTCCTGATCCCGGGAGCAGAGCGCGTTCACGACCGGACGGCTGTTTGCTCGAGCTCCTTGTCTCCAAGCCAATCCGACGGATTGGCGAGAGCGTCTGTGCGATGCGGGGTGACTCGCTCAAGTCGCAAAGCGCTTCGGGGCCTCGCCGGCGGCCGGCCGCGTATGGATTTCCCGCATTGTGACTGGGGTGGCGGCTGAGATGCCGGCCAACTCTTCCTGCCTCCTTCTGGGAGTCCCCGATGGCAAGTCAATCAGAACTGACAAGGACCCGGGTTCGGTCGGCATGGCTGTTCCTGCTGCCCATGCTGGTGGTCCTGGCAATCGTCGCCGGATGGCCGCTTCTGCGTACCATCTGGTTTGGCTTTACCGATGCCAAGCTCTCCAATCCGGGCAATTACAAGCTCGTCGGCTTTTCGAACTATCTCGCCAATGTCGATGGGCGCTGGATCGGCCTGCTCGCCAACAAGGTCTGGTGGCTTTCGGTCTGGAACACCGTGTGGTTCTCGCTGGTCTCGGTCGCGCTGGAGACGGTGCTCGGCACCATCGTGGCGCTGGTGCTGAACGCCAATTTCAAGGGACGCGCCATCGTGCGTGCCGCCGTGCTGATTCCCTGGGCCATTCCCACCATCGTCTCGGCCAAGATGTGGCTATGGATGCTCAACGACCAGTTCGGCATCCTCAATCACATCCTGCTCAGCCTGCACATCATCTCCGAGCCGGTCGCCTGGACCGCCAATTCGCAGACTGCGATGTGGGCCGTGATCATGGTGGACGTCTGGAAGACGACGCCCTTCATGGCCCTCTTGATCCTGGCGGCGCTGCAGATGATGCCCTCCGATTGCTATGAGGCGGCCAAGGTCGACGGCATTCACCCCGTCAAGGTGTTCTTCAAGGTGACGCTGCCGCTGATCCGTCCGGCCCTGATGGTGGCGGTGGTCTTCCGCGCCCTCGATGCCCTGCGCATCTTCGACCTGATCTATGTGCTGACCTCGGGCAGCCGCGACACCATCTCGATGTCGGGCTTTGCCCGGCTGCAACTGGTCGATTTCGCCAAGACGGGCCTCGGTTCGGCGGCGGCGACGCTGCTGTTCCTGGTGATCGGCCTCATCACCGTGCTGGCCATGACCGTGGGCAAGGTGCGTGTTTCGGAGGACGGAACGAGATGAGCAAGATCCTCAAACCCATCGGGTTCTGGGCGCTGGTCGTCGTCATCGTCCTCTACGCCGTCTTCCCGTTCTACTACGCCATCCTGACCTCGATGCGGACGGGACAGGCGCTGTTTTCGACCTCGCTGCTGCCCGACAGCCTGGATTTTTCCAACTATGTCGGCGTGTTCGAGCAGCAGCCCTTCGCCTGGAACATCTGGAACTCGATCGTCGTCGCCGTCACGGTGGTGCTGATCTCGCTCTTTCTGGGCGTGACGGCCGCCTATGCGCTGGGGCGGGTGCATTTCAAGGGCAGGGGCCTCCTGCTGATGACTATCCTCGCCGTGTCGATGTTCCCGCAGGTGGCGGTGCTTTCGGGCATGTATGAGGTGGTGCGCGCCTTCGGCCTCTACAACACCATGCCGGCGCTGGTGCTCTCCAACCTGATACTGACGCTGCCCTTCACCGTCTGGGTGCTCACCACCTTCATGAAAGAGCTGCCGCGGGAACTGGAGGAGGCCGCCTTCGTCGACGGCGCCAGCCCCTGGACGGTGGTGCGCCGCGTCTTCATGCCGCTGATGTGGCCGGCCATGGTGACGACGGGCCTGCTCGCCTTCATCGCGGCCTGGAACGAATTCCTGTTCGCACTGACCTTCTCGCCCGACAACCGCACCGTACCGGTGGCGATCGCCTCGATGAGCGGCGCCAGCCAGCAGGAACTGCCCTGGGGCAACATCATGGCCGGATCGGTCATCGTGACGCTGCCCCTCATCGTTCTCGTCCTCATCTTCCAACGCAAGATCGTAGCGGGCCTCACCGCCGGCGCCGTGAAGGGTTAAGCAACATGGCCAGTGTGACACTCAAGAATATCCGCAAGGCCTTCGGCCGGATCGAAACCGTGCACGGCGTCAACCTGGACATCGAGGACAAGGATTTCGTGGTCTTCGTCGGCCCGTCGGGTTGCGGCAAGTCAACCTTGCTGCGCCTGATCGCAGGCCTCGAGGACATCACCTCCGGCGACCTCCTGATCGATGGGCAGCGTGTGAACGAGAAGACACCCAAGGATCGCGGCATCTCGATGGTGTTCCAGTCCTATGCGCTCTATCCGCACATGAACGTCTACCAGAACATGGCCTTCGGCCTGGAACTGGCGAAAACCGATACGCAGACCATCGACCAGAAGGTGCGCGAGGCGGCGAAGATCCTGGAACTGACGCCGCTGCTGGAGCGCTTGCCCAAGCAACTGTCCGGCGGCCAGCGCCAGCGCGTCGCCATCGGCCGCGCCATCGTGCGCAACCCCAAGGTCTTCCTGTTCGACGAGCCGCTCTCCAACCTCGATGCCGCGCTGCGCGTGCAGATGCGCATTTCCATCGCCAAGCTGCACAAGCAGATGGGCGCCACCATGGTCTACGTCACCCATGACCAGGTGGAGGCCATGACTCTGGCCGACAAGATCGTGGTGCTGAACGCCGGCAATGTCGAGCAGGTGGGCGCGCCGCTGGAGCTCTATCACAACCCGCATAATCTGTTCGTCGCCGGGTTCATCGGCTCGCCGCAGATGAATTTCATCGATACCGAAGTCCAGGCTGCCGACGCTTCCGGTGTGAAGGTCGCTTTGCCGGGCGGGGGCAGCGTGGTCGCCAAGGTCGACGGCAACGGCGTGCGCGCCGGCGACAAGGTGAAGCTCGGAATCCGGCCCGAACATCTGCAGGAGACGGGCGGGGAGGCCTCGTTCACCGGCGATGTCGAGGTGGTCGAGGAACTGGGCGAAAGCCACTTCCTCTATGTGCGCACGGCGGATGGCAGGCTGGTGACACTGCGTCACGCCGGGGACGCCCCGGTGGTTGCCGCGACCAAGGTGAATATCGGCGTGCCGGGGGAGTTGTCGCATGTCTTCAAGGCCGACGGTGCGGCCTTGCGACGGCTGCAGGCCTGAAAGGCGGCGCCGGGAGGGTGCACGGGGCCTCCTCCCGGGAGGCCCGTGCAGCCGACCGCCATGAGTATGACGCGTATTGGTCCTGGCGAACATCGCAAGGCCTCGAAATATCCTCAGATGCCACCTTCAATCATGCCCCTGGATGTGGCAGAGATTTTTGTTAAAGCGCTTTGAATCGCCGTCCACGGCAAAGGAAACCCGAGATGACTATCCGCGCACTCGTCTGGAACGAGAACCGGCATGAGCAGACCAACGCCCTGGTGCGCCAGCTCTATCCCAAGGGCATCCATGGCGAGGTCGCGACGGCGCTCGAAGAGGCCGGCGGTATCAGCGTCGGTACGGCGACGTTGGATGAGCCCGAGCACGGCCTGACCGTCGAGAAGCTTGCCAATACCGACGTGCTCTTGTGGTGGGGCCATACCGCCCATGGCGAGGTCAAGGACGAGATCGTCAAGCGCGTGCAGGAGCGAGTCTGGGAGGGTATGGGCCTGATCGTGCTGCATTCGGGCCATTTCTCCAAGATCTTCAAGCGGCTGATGGGCACGCCCTGCGCCCTGTCCTGGCGTGAGGCCGGCGAGGTCGAGCGGTTGTGGGTGCTCAACAAGAACCATCCGATCGCCGAAGGCTTGCCCGAATATTTCGAGATCGAGCACGAGGAGATGTATGGCGAGCCCTTTACCGTGCCCGAGCCGATGGAGACGCTGTTCATCTCCTGGTTCGAGGGTGGTGAAGTCTTCCGTTCTGGACTGACCTATCAGCGCGGTGCCGGCAAGATCTTCTATTTCCGCCCGGGCCACGAGGCCTATCCGACCTATCACAACGCCACCGTGCGCAAGGTGCTCGGCAACGCGGTGAAGTGGGCCTACAATCCGGCAACGGCTTGGAAGCGGGTCAACGAAGCCCCCAACACGCCGCATGACAAGGCCCCGGTTCCCCTGGAAGTGAAGGGGCCGCGGCTCCATCAGGATGGCGAAGAGGGCTTCCGTTAGTCCTGGGATTGCAGGCGTCCTTTCCCGCATTGTCACTTTCCCGATCCTGAGTGGAGTCCGCCTGATCGAATCAAGGGTTCGATCAGGCGGAATCTTCAAGATCTCAAACACTTGCACGGTTTTTCGATGTTGCCCGCGAACGGACACATCGGGAAGTTCTGCTTAGCCAAAAGCAGGCTGGAAGCCTGCGATCCTAGGATCACCTCATGTCCAAGATCCGCATTCTCGTGCTCGGCACCGGCAATATGGCGGCCAACCACGCCCGGCACTTCCAGGCTTCTCCCGACGCCGAAGTGGTGGCGGGCGTCGACATCGACGAGGCAAGGGCCCGTCAGTTCAGCGACGAGCATGGCATTCCCCATTCCTTCGGCGATCTCGACGAGGCCATCGCCTGGGGCGGCTTCGATGCCGTGGCCAATGTCACGCCTGACAGGTTCCATCATCCCACCACGATGAAGCTGATCCTGGCCGGCAAGCATGTCCTGTGCGAGAAGCCGCTGGCCGAGACCTTCCCACAGGCCGATGAGATGGCGACGGCGGCCGAGGCCGCCGGTCTGATCGCCATGGTCAACCTGTCCTATCGTGACGTGCCGGCCCTGCAGGCGGCCCATGGCATCATCGCACGCGGCGAGATCGGCGAGGTTCGCCATGTCGAGGCCTCCTATCGCCAGAGCTGGCTGGTGGGCAACCATTGGGGCGACTGGTCGACCGAGCCGCGCTGGCTCTGGCGCCTGTCCGAGGAGCATGGTTCGAAGGGCGTGCTAGGCGATGTCGGCATCCACATCCTGGATTTCGCCAGCTATGCGGTGAGCATGACGCCGGTCGCGCTGCAGGCGCAGCTCGCGACCTTCCACAAGGCGCCCGGCGACCGCATCGGCGACTATCCGCTCGATGCCAATGACAGCGCGGTGATGTCGGTGCGCTTCGAGAACGGGGCGCTGGGCGTGATCCACACCAGCCGTTTCATGACCGGTTATGCCAATACGCTCAAGCTCAGCGTGTTCGGCACCAAGGGCGCGATCGAGATCAATCACGGTCCTTATACGAGCCTGCGCATCTGCACCGGGGACGGGATCCACAGCCAGGCCTGGCGCGATCTGCATGCGGATCCGGTGAAGACCAACTACCAGCGCTTCATCGCGGCCGTTCAGAGCGGCGAGAATGCCGAACCCAGCTTCCGCCACGCCGCGAACCTCCAGCGCGTGATCGATCGCTGCTTCGACAAGGATATTGCGTCGGCCCCGCCGATCGCCTGATCATCCGGGATGATCAGGCGGCATCGAGCGCCTTCAGGAAGCGTGCGAACTCATCGCCCGCAATACCGACGACCTGGTTCGGGGCCGGGAAAGCGCCATTGGTGACGTCGGCATTGTATTCGGAAAAGGCCGCAATGCGTTCCTTCTGCAGGCGGTCATATTCGCCACGGAAATTGCGATAGACCTTGGCGTGACGGGGATAATGCCCGCCATGGGCGCCGAGAACGTCATCGGCGAACAGATATTGTGCGTCGCACCCTCCGCCGGCGCCCATGGAGATCATGAACAGGCTGGTGCGCCGGCTGATCGCGGTGGCGACCTCCACGGGCACCACTTCGATCTCCGCTGCGAAGGCGCCTGCCTCTTCGAGGGCCTTGGCCTGCTGCCAGACCTGCCAGGCGGTTTCGAACGTCTTGCCCACCGCCTTGAAGCCGCCCGTCCAGGTCCGATGCGAGGGGATCAGGCCGACATGGCTCACCACCGGGATGCCTTCGTCGCGAAGTCGCCGGATGGTGGCCAGGCTGGCGGCGCAATAGACGGCATCCGAACTCTGCTGCCGGGCGAGGAAGGCGGCCCGCAGGTAATCCTCTGCCGTGACGTAGTTGCCATATTCCAGCCCGGTCACTGCAAAGGTCGTCGGTGCCGCGTCGCGGAAAGCAGGCTCGGCGATCAGCGCGGGCGGAACCGAGAGCATGCCGATGCCGGCGCGTTCGGCGGCTTCCGCCTCCTCAAGCGTGGTGACTCTCAGTTTGGCGATCTGCTTCTTGCCGCGAAGGGCGAGCAGGTCGGCAACGGTCGGACGAAGGCGAGCCATGACGGTCTCCAGGGTGCCCCGCGGCTCGATCGCGTCGTCGAGGCGCAAAGGTGGCTTAGGCTGAGAGAAGGGATTTGAGGCGGGTGTTGGGGTCTGCGAGCCTGCCCCTGTCCGGATGAGCGCGCTTGGCGATCAGCATTTCGCACAGCCGGATATCGCGGGCGATCGTATTGCCGGGGCCGATGCCACTGGCGGCGACCAGACGCCCGTCCTCGTCGAGATGGCAGAGGATGAACGAGCCCTCTGCCCCGTCCCGGCGAATGGTGTGGCGCCCCTCGTCCACCAGTCCGGCGACCTGCAGGGAGAGGTCATACTGATCCGACCAGAACCAGGGAACGGCGTCGAAGGCGATGTCCTCCCCCAGCATGGCGCTTGCGGCGTGGGCGCCCTGTTCCTGGGCATTGCGCCAGGATTCCAGGCGCACCCGGCGTCCGCCATAGACGGGCAGGGGAAAGGAGCAGCAATCGCCGGCGGCGAAGATGGCTTCGTCGCTCGTGCGCAGCCTGGCATCGACGGCGATGCCATTGTCGACGGCAAGGCCTGCGGCCTCCGCCAACGCCGTGCTGGGCGATGCGCCGACGCCGAGAACGACGAGGTCTGCGAGCACCAGCTTGCCGCTGGTGAGGCGGACGGCGAGGCCATCGGGCTCCTCCTCGATGGCGGCGATGCCTTCGCCGCACAGCAGGGCGCAGCCGGCGGCGCGATGGCGCTCCTGCACAACTTCCGCGATATCGGCGGGCACCCCCCGGCTGAGCAGGCGCGGAAGGGCCTCGATGATGGTGACCGCCGCGCCGCGCTGGCGAGCGCTCGCCGCGAGTTCCAATCCGATGAAGCCTCCGCCGATGATGGCGATCTCCGCGCCCGGGCGAAAGCGCTCCCTCAGATGCAGGGCATCCTCGAAGCGCCGCAGCGTCACGCATCCCGGCCGGTTCGCGCCGGCCAGTGGCAGCCGGCGTGGTGCCGCGCCGGTGGCCAGCAGCAGCTTGTCATAGGCAAGGGCATTGCCGTCATCGAGCCGCACCAGCCGCTGGTCCCGATCGATCGCCACTACGCTGCGCTTGGCCAGGTGGGTGATGGCCTCGGCCTCGAACCGCTCCTCCGCCACGATATAACGCGGGGAAGGACCGGCTTCGTCCAGCAGCGTCGCCTTCGACAGGGGCGGGCGCTCATAGGGGGCGTGGACCTCGTCCCCGATCAGGGTGATGGCGCCGGCCCAACCCTTTTCGCGAAGAGCGAAGGCGGCTCTGGCGCCTGCCTCGCCGGCGCCGACGATGACCATGCCCGGCTGCATCGGATCACCCCAGCTGGATCTGGACCTTGCCGTCGGCGAGCCGGACGGCATAGGTCTTCAAATTGATGCACACGGGAGCGCCCTTGGCCTCGCCGGTCTTGTAGTTGAAGCGGCCATTATGCTTGGGGCATTCGATGATGTCATCCATCACCAGGCCGTCGGCGAGGTGGATCTGCTCGTGGGTGCACAGCCCGTCGGTCGCGAAATATTCATCGTCCGGGCTGCGATAGAGTGCATAGGTGCGACCGGCATGATCGAAACGCAGGACGTCTTCCTGCTCGATGTCGTCGGCATCGCAGGCATCGATCCAGTTGCTCATTTTTTCCTCCCGATGTGGTTTTGCGTCTTGTGTCTGTCAGTGATGCTGGCCGGCAAAGCGGGCGCGCGGATCGTCGGGCATGACCACTTCGCCATGCAGATCGGGGCGATAGGGGCGGGCGCTCGCGGGCAGCATCCGGCGCACGAAATATTCAGGATCCTTCATCTGGCGGCGCAGGGCCGGGATGATCTCCCGATAGGCCTGGATCGTGCTGCGATAGGGCGTCGGTGTGTCGGCGAGCATGGCCTTATGCAGTTCCGGCAGTGCGTGATAGGGCACCATCGGGAACATATGGTGCTCGACATGATAGTTCATGTTCCAATACACGAAGCGGAAGAACGGGTTCATGTAGACGGTGCGGGAGTTCAGACGATGGTCGAGCACGTTCTCGGCCAGGCCCGCATGCTGTGTCAGCCCGAAATAGAGGGTCAGCCAGCCGCCATACATGGTGGGCAGGACGCCCACGAACATCATCGGCAGCCAGGACTGCAGCGCCAGCGAGAGGGCGATGGTGGCGGCGAGAATGGCAAGCCAGATGCGTGCGACCAGATAGACCTTGCTGCGTTCCATCTCCGGCACGAAGGTCTCTTCCTCCTCACTGAGCTGGCCGGTGGCATGCAGCACGAGACCCTTGAGGGCGGCCCAGGTCGAGGCGATCGCGAAGACGTTTGAGAGGAGGCGCAGGATTGCCGGCGGCCGCATCGCCGCGATCTCGGGGTCGCGGCCGACGATGATGGTATCGGTGTGATGGCGCGTGTGGCTCCAGCGCCAGATCGTCGGCTCGCGCATGATCATGAAGCAGGCGATGTGATAGACGACGTCGTTCATCCAGCGCGTGCGGAAAGCAGTGCCGTGCCCGCATTCGTGCCAGCGCGAGTCCGAGGCCGAGCCGTAGAGAATGCCGTAGAGCGCGAAGAACGGCAGGCACCACCAGCTTCCCCAGAGCAGCCCGGCGGCGAGGCCACTGGCGAGCAACCCGGCCAGCCAAAGCGCGGTGTCTCGGATCGCCGGGCCGTCCTTGCGCTGCATGAGCTCCTTCATGCGCTTGCGGGGAATGTCGCAGCGATACCATTCGGCAGCGGCGAGGCCGCTCTCGACGGCGGCCTGGGCATCACGCCCGATCAGACTGTAGTCGCGCCGGGTCGGCCTCATCGCGAGCTCCCTATATCTAGAGCAAAACGCGTTCAAGTGTGAACGCCTATTTGCCCTAACTCTTTGTTTGGACGTGTCTTTGTGATTCTTGGTGACACCGTCAAATCGCAAAACGCTATGGCCTGGTTCCGATCAGGCCTCATCCTTGATCCGGATGCTATGTCGCACCGGTTCGGGGCTCAATGGGGCGTTGACAGTTTCTATCAAAACACGTCAAAACAACTATCATCATGATGTAATTCCATCAGAGCCACCATGGCCAGGCCGACGATCCAGGATGTCGCGAAGGAGGCGGGCGTCAGCCCCGCAACGGTCGACCGCGTTCTGAACGGCCGGCTTCCGGTTCGGCCGGAAACGGCCCGACGCGTAGCCGAGGCGGCCAAGACGCTTGGCTACTACGCCGCCGGGCTGATCCAGCAACGCCTCGATCGCGAAGTGCCGCATCTGCGCCTGGGTTTCCTGCTGCTCAAATCCGCGTCCCCTTTCTACAGCCTGCTGGCTCAATCCATTGCGGAGGCCGCAGCTTCGGCGCCCGGCTTCCGCATCTCCGCAGTGATCGAGCACCATGGCGATACCTCGCCGGCAGCCGTGGCCGAGCGGATGCATAGTCTCGGCGAGAGGTGCCAGGCTCTGGCTGTCGTATCCGTGGACCATCCCCTGATTACCGTGGCGGTGGCGGAACTGAAGGCCCGCAACGTGCCCGTCTTTGCGCTGCTGTCCGATTTTGCCGCCGAACACCGCGCCGGTTATGTCGGCCTCGACAACCGCAAGGCCGGGCGCACCGCGGGCTGGCTCATCGCCCGCACCGCTCGCCAGCCCGGCAAGATCGGCATCATTCTCGGCAGTCACCGTTTCCATGGCCATGAACTGCGCGAGATCGGGCTGCGCAGCTATTTTCGCGAACATGCCCCGGATTTCGAGGTGCTGGACAGCCGTGTCAATCTGGAAGAGTCGAGCATAGCCTATGAAGCGACTTTCGGGCTCATCAGGCGCTATCCGGACCTGGCCGGTCTCTATGTGGCCGGAGGCGGCATGGAGGGAGTGATAGCCGCCTTGCGGGAGGAAAAGGCGAAGGGGCTGGTGGCTGTCTGCCCGGAACTGACGCCGGACTCGCGCCTTGCCTTGAGCGAAGAGGTGATTTCCTTCGTCATTGCGACACCGCTGCCGCAACTGCCCGTGGAGCTCGTCCGCGTCATGGCCCAGGCCTGCCTTGCCGGCAGCGTGGAAGGAACCGGACAGACCTTCCTGCCTTTCAATCTCTATCTTCCCGAAAATATCTGAGAAGGCCGGTGCTTGCTTGATCTTGCAAGGCGCGCGCTCGGGCCCGTTGGCGGCCGCGCGCGACTGAAATGCGCACTTGACAGCGCAGTGCAAAAATAGAATATTAATTCCAATTAAGTTCAAAAACGGTCCAATCATTCTATTTTTGATGATCGGTATCGGAGCACATGGCGCCGCAAACGGCGCCGGCGAGGTTGGAAATAGGGCGCTTGCGCCTGCAAGGAGTGTTTCATGACAAGCGGAGCCGAACCCTTCGCTCTCAACCATATGACCGCACCGAAGCTGCGGCCTGCCGAATTCTTCGCACTTGCCCGCAATCTGGGGATCGACAGGGTCGAGATCCGCAACGACCTCACCGGCAACGCCATCCTCGACGGAACGCCGGCAGCCTCGGTGAGGGAGGAGGCGCAGCGCGCCGGCGTCGAAATCCTGTCGATCAATGCCTTGCAGCGTTTCAACGATTGGGGCGCGGCACGCGCGTCGGAAGCCGAAGAACTCGCCGATTATGCGGCCGGTGCGGGCGCCAAGGCTCTCGTGCTGGTGCCGCGCAACGACGGCGAGGGGCGCGGCGATCACGAGCGCCTGCCCCGGTTGATCGAGGCGTTGCAGGCACTCGGGCCAATCCTGTCTCGGCGCGGGCTGACCGGCCTCGTCGAGCCCTTGGGTTTCGAGATCTGCTCCCTGCGCCTGAAGTCGGAAGCCGTTGCCGCCATCGATGCTGTCGATGGTGCGCGGACCTTCAAATTGGTGCATGATACCTTCCATCATCATCTCGCGGGCGAGGCGGCGTTGTTCCCGGACCGCACAGGGCTGGTTCATATCTCCGGCGTGGACGATGCGTCCGTGGCAGTGGGGGAGATGCGGGACAGCCATCGCGGTCTCGTGGGAGCGGATGATCGTCTGGGCAATGTCGCTCAGATCGAGGCGTTGCGCGCTGGCGGTTATGCCGGTGCGCTCTCCTTCGAGCCTTTCGCCGAAAGCATCCAGCAGATGGACGCCAAACAGGTCCAGGCTCGCCTTGCCGCGAGCATGGCGCTGATTGCGGCAGGCTTGGTTTCCTAGGGCAAAGCGCGTTCATCCGTGGACGCGCTTTCCAGCTCTTTGTTTCTACGCGTCTTTGTGATTGCGGGCCATCCCGGCGAACCGCAAACGCTTGAACGATCGACCAATTCCCCGAAAGGGAATTATCCGGAAAATGACGGGTGCTGCCGGACATCCGACCCAGGGAGGAGACACGATGAAACGGACCCTTTTCGCGCTCGCCGCAACGGCCTTGCTGTGCGGCACGGCCTATGCCGAGAATATCGGCGTCAGCATGGCCAAGTTCGACGACAACTTCCTCACCGTGCTGCGCAATGGCATGACCGACTATGCCAAGACCAAGTCCGGCGTGAACCTTCAGATCGAGGACGGGCAGAACGACGTCAACAAGCAGCTCAGCCAGATCCAGAACTTCATCGCCCAGAAGGTCGACGCCATCATCGTCAACCCGGTCGACACCGATGCCACCCCGCAGATGACCAAGCTCGCCACCGATGCCGGCATCCCGCTCGTCTATGTCAATCGCATGCCCTCCGAAGAGAAGCTGCCCGAAAAGGTCGCCTTCGTCGGTTCGAACGAGGTTGATTCCGGTACGCTCGAAACCAAGGAGATCTGCAAGCTTCTCGGTGGCAAGGGCGATATCGTGGTGATCATGGGCGAATTGTCGAACCAGGCCGCTCGCCAGCGCACGCAGGACGTCGAGGACGTGATCGCCAAGGAGCCCTGCACGGGCATGAAGATCCTGCAGAAGCAGACGGCCAACTGGGACCGCACCCAGGCGATCGACCTGATGACCAACTGGCTAACCTCGGGCATCAAGCCGGCTGCCGTGATCTCCAACAATGACGAAATGGCGATCGGCGCCATCCAGGCGCTCAAGCAGGCCGGCCTTGCTGGCGGCAAGACCCTTGTCGGCGGCGTGGACGCCACGCAGGACGGCCTCGGCGCCATGAAGGATGGCGACCTGCAGGTCACCGTGTTCCAGAACGCCGCCGGCCAGGGCCAGGGTGCCGTCGATACGGCCCTGAAGCTTGCCAAGGGCGAGAAGGTCGACGCCATGGTCTGGGTGCCTTTCGAGCTGGTGACCCCGGCCAATATCGACAACTACCTCAAGAAGAACTGATCGGACTGCATAAGAGCCCTCCGGCTGAAGGGCCGGAGGCGCTCACGATCTTCTCGTCAGACGCGACAATGTCCGGACCTCGGTTCCGGACCGATGAAACACGTCGCCAGCCCCGGCGCCGGCATGAGGGAGAACAAGGATGGCTGTAGTGCAATCGGCGGCGCCGAGCCGCGGTACCTCGGACTCTGCCTGTCTCATCGAGGTGGAGGGCGTACGCAAGGGCTTTCCCGGCGTGCTGGCACTCGACAATGTTTCCTTCAAATTGCGTCCCGGCACGGTGCATGCCCTGATGGGCGAGAACGGCGCCGGCAAGTCGACACTGATGAAGATCATTGCCGGCGTCTATCAGCGCGACGGCGGCGTGATGAAGCTGCGCGGGCAGGAGGTGCAGTTCTCCGGGCCTCTCGATGCGCTCCAGCAAGGCGTCGCCATGATCCATCAGGAACTCAACCTGATGCAGTACATGACGGTGGCGGAGAACGTCTGGATCCGGCGCGAGCCTCTGACCCGGCTGGGTTTCGTCGACCATGGCGAGCTCAACCGCCGCACCGCCAAGCTGTTCGAGCAGCTCAAGATCAAGATCGACCCCACCGTGCCCGTCGGCTCGCTCTCGGTGGCCAACCGCCAGATGGTCGAGATCGCCAAGGCGATTTCCTACAATTCCGACGTGTTGATCATGGACGAGCCGACGTCGGCGCTGACCGAGACGGAAGTCGCGCATCTATTCGAGATCATCCACGATCTCAAGGCCCAGGGTAAGGGCATCGTCTACATCACGCACAAGATGAACGAGCTCTTCGAGATCGCCGACGAAGTCTCGATCTTCCGCGATGGCAAATATATCGGCACGGACCTAGCCGCCAATCTCACGCGCGACGAGATCATCCGCCGCATGGTCGGCCGCGAGATCACCCAGATGTTCCCCAAGGAGACGGTGCCGATCGGTGACGTGGTCCTGTCCGTGAAGAACCTGACGCTGGATGGCGTCTTCCACGATGTCTCCTTCGACCTGCGTTCCGGCGAGATCCTTGGTTTCGCCGGGCTGGTCGGGGCAGGGCGCTCCAATGTGGCGGAGACCCTGTTCGGCGTGACGCCGGCCTCCTCCGGTACGATCGAGGTCTTCGGCAAGCCCGTCTCCATCTCCTCGCCTGCGGTCGCCATGCGCCAGGGCATGGCGTTTCTCACCGAGGACCGCAAGGATACGGGCTGCTTTCTAATCCTCGATATTCTCGAGAACATGCAGATGGCGGTGCTGACGCAGCGCTACGTCAAGGCCGGCTTCGTCGCCGCGGGCGAGGTGACGCCGGCCTGCACCGAGATGAGCGCGGCGCTACGCGTCAAGACGCCGAACCTGCATGAGCGCATCGAGAACCTGTCGGGCGGCAACCAGCAGAAGGTGCTGATCGGCCGCTGGCTCCTGACCAAGCCGAAGATACTCATCCTCGACGAGCCGACGCGCGGCATCGATGTCGGCGCCAAGGCCGAAATCCACCGCCTCATCAGCAAGCTGGCGGGCGAGGGCGTGGCTGTGATCATGATCTCCTCGGAACTGCCCGAAGTGCTGGGCATGAGCGACCGCATCCTCGTCATGCATGCCGGCCATGCCACCGGCATCCTCGACCGCGCCGAGGCGGACCAGGTCAAGATCATGGAACTGGCCGCGCGCTGAGGCGCGAGGCCCTGGAATTGGAAGAACCCCGATACGATGCGCCGTGAGGCGCTTAGCGATAGAATTGGAGGATCCCATGTCCGCGAATGAGGCTGCCGGCAAATCGCCGCAGATATCCAGCGTCAAGCCGCATCGCCGGCTGCCGCAGGAACTGAGCATCCTGGCGGTTCTCGCCGTCATCGTGGCGATATTCGAGCTCATCGGCTGGCCGCTGAAGAGCCAGAGCTTCTTCTTCAATGCGGGGCGCCTGAGCATCATCTTCCTGCAGGTGGCGGTGATCGGCATCATCGCGGTGGGCGTGGCGCAGACCATCATCACCAGCGGCGTCGACCTGTCCTCCGGCTCCGTGGTGGGTGCCACCGCCATGATCGCCGCCTCGCTCGCGCAGGTGAGCACGGCGCGCTCCGTGGTCTATCCTCACCTCACCGACCTGCCCTTCATCATTCCCGTGCTGGCGGGCCTGGCGACGGGGCTGCTTGCCGGCGTCATCAACGGCGCGTTGATCGCCTACGCCAATGTGCCGCCCTTCATCGCCACGCTCGGCATGATGGTCTCGGCGCGCGGCTTCGCCACCTGGTACACCAATGGCCAGCCCGTCAGCACCTTCACGCCTTCCTTCCGCGTCATCGGTTCGCCCGTGGAGCTCTTCGGCTTCTCCATCGACGTGCCGACGGTGATCTTCCTGGTGGTGGCGCTGATCTTCCATATCGCCATGTGCTACACGCGCTACGGCAAGTTCACCTATGCCATCGGCTCGAACATGCAGGCCGCTCGCGTTTCGGGCATCGACGTGAAGTGGCACCTGGTCAAGGTCTATGGTTTTGCCGGGCTGCTTTCGGGGCTGGCCGGCGTGGTGCAGATCGCCCGTGCCGGCTCGGGCCAGGCCGGCGCAGGCCTCGGCTATGAGCTGCAGGCCATCGCGGCGGTGGTGATCGGCGGCACCTCGCTCTCCGGCGGCGTGGGGCGCATCACCTCCACGGTGATCGGCCTCCTCATCCTCTCGGTGGTGACCTCAGGCTTCACCTTCCTCGGCGTTCCTGCCTCCCTGCAGCAGATCGTGCTCGGCGCCATCATCGTGGGTGCCGTGGTGATCGACCAGTATCGCCGGCGCCGGAAGGTCTGAGGCGAGGGGGACCGCGATCGAACGGCCCGTTCGCGAGGACGGGCCGTTGTCGTTTCCAGGCCTGTCGCCCTTGCAGAGGCATACACGATTGGTTGCAATCACGCGTGCCCTCGCGAACAGGCCCGTTGCCTCGCCGCCGACTTACTATATGTAGTCGATCCTTGTAGTGACTGCTGATGGCTTGTCGGTCTAGTGATTGTCGGGCAGGGGCAGCACAGAAGATCGAATGACACCATGGTCAATGCGGTACGAATGTTCCCCTGGCCAAGAAATGAGGGGTGAGGGGGTCAACTCTTCCGGCCGGTGCCGGCAGGAGGTTGAGCCTGGCGAGACTTGATGAGCAGCAACACCACCGTCTATCTCTTTCCGCATATCCTGAAATGCGCCGGCCTGAGCGTCAGGGACTATCTCCTGCACGATGTCCCATCGCGCGGTTCCGCCGTGATCTATTCCAAGCCCGAGCAACGGCCTTGGCTCGATCCCGTGAACCGCGTGCCCCAAGCCGACCGCGACGAAATCCGCATCCTGTTCGGCCACAGATTGCCGCGCACGGCCGCCCGGGGGTTCGAGGGCCGCGTCATCCGGGAGGTCGGCCTGCTCCGGGAACCGGTGTCCTTCTATGTCTCGCTTTATAATTTCCTGCAGAAGACGCCCGAGAGACATCGGATCGTGGGCATGTCCTTTGAGCAATGGTACCCGACCAACAAGCACAACCGTATCAGCCGCTTTTATTTCAGGCATTATTTCGGCTTGTCCTCCCTGGGCATCCGCAAGATGAGCCAGCGCCAGAGGTTCGAGTTCCTGTCCAGGCAGTTCGAGACGTTCTGGTTCGTCGGCGATTATCGCAATTGCGATGCGGTGATGGAGCAGATGACCCAGGATATCGGCTGGAAGTTCGAGAAACTGCCCCATGAGAATGCCGCGCCCACCAATGCGCTGCGCAGCCAGGATATCGGCGAGGCACTGCGTCAGAAGATCCTGCAGGACAATGCGCTCGACCTGGCCCTCTACGAAACCTGGGCCGAGCGCAAATGGGGAGACAATCCAACGCTGGAACGTGGCCAGGGTCTGAACAATCGTTGGACCTGGCAATAGCCGCGACGGGGCAGGGGGGCAGCTCAGAGGGGGCGACCCGGGCGTTTCAAACTCTTGCCCTGATCCCGTGCTAGGCAGACGATAGGCTGGCGTCCGCGAGGCCTGCGAAGAGCAATCCTCGGCTTTTATCGGATTGTCGGTTAGGCCCGAGCGCATGGATCCGCCCATGGCCCACGCGCCCGGGCCGATGACCCCCAGAGCAAAGCGCGTTCAAGCGTGAACGCTTTTTTGCTCTAACTCTTTGATACGACGCGTTTTTACGATTCTTGGTGGTTCAACCAAATCGAAAAACGCTTTAACCAAACTTCGCTCCCCGATCAGAAGGGCAGAGTTCTTTCTGACCGGGGCTTTGTTGAACGCTTCCATGACGGAAATGCGCGGGAGTGGGGCGGTCCGGGATTCCGTCGCGTCGCGCGTGGCATGGGCCGAAAACGGGCCGGCGATGAGAGGATCGTGGGTGCGGATAGGCTATGGTCACAACTGCTTGTGTCGTGTGACCAGCTAGATTTGTTGCGATCGGGGCGGTGTGATCGTTTCAACGCTTGATTGGCTCGCAACGGCCTTGGCTTGGCGAAAGGCCGACAGATCTGCCGGTGGCGAGCCGCCCGAGGTCGGGGCAGCATATCCTGGCGGGAGGCGGCAGATGAAATCGAACTCCGCATCGAGAAACGCCTGGCGCGCATCAATCACGTTCGCCGTGTCGCGTAAGTCCATATCAGTCCCCACCGTTATGCCTTCCGGCACAGTGTTCGCGGCATGGGGTTAATGTTCGGTTGTGGAGGCGCTCTTTGGCCCGCGCGACTATCAGGCTATTCGTTTCGACTGGAGCCTCGCCGTGACCCTGGAGAACGTCGCAGCGCGCAGATCCTTGCAGACTTTCACATCTGCGAGCGGATAGACTAAGCACGTAACAACGCGCGCTTTGGTGCCAAAGCGTTGATTTTTTCGACGATTTCGAAGAATTTGGAAATCAGCGGAAGGGCTGATGGTGCCTGAGGGCGGAATCGAACCACCGACACTGCGATTTTCAGTCGCATGCTCTACCAACTGAGCTACTCAGGCATCCGGCGAGTCAGCCGAGGCCGCCGCGAGACCGCGGGTGTATAGCCAGCGCCTCCGTGGTTGTCCAGCCCTCTTGCACGGAAAAAATAAGCCGGCTGCAAAAACACCGGTACGCATCCTGTTTCCACCGGTACAGATGGTAAAAACTCTCTGAATCATGATTGCCGCCGACCCAGGGCGCCCTTAATCTTGCGGGCTCGGTGGCCCGTTCCCTGTGCATATCGCGTGACCCGGGCGTGTCGTCAGTTATCGATTGGGTCCCATCCATAACTGACGACACGCCCGGGTCACGCCGACTCGCTAGCGTGGACAGGACCGCCGCAACAAGCCCGGGGGCGGGTAAGAGGACAGGCAACATGGTCAGGCAGGCAGCGCGCCAAGGCGTCTTCGTGCGGTTTTTCTCAGCATTCGTGCTCATGCTCGCCGTGCTGGGCTGGGTGGCCGCCGGCCCGGTGCAGGCGGCGCCGCTGTTCCAGGCCGACAGCTATTCCTATGCGGCCGACAGCTACAAGGACAGCATCGCCAAGCTCGCCAAGACCATGAAGAAGAGCGCGCCGCAGCTCCAGGAAGAGCTGAAGGCGGCCGTCAGCTCCGACAATGCGCGCAACACCGCCGTGGTGGTGGAGCAGTTCATCGCCCTGTCCCCCAATGACGGTGCGATGTGGAAGCGCCTCGCCGATTTGCTGCTGGTGGCCGAGCCCTTCAACAGCCAGGACGGCTACGAACTGCCCTACAAGGCGCTTGGCGCCTCGATTCGCGCCTATCAGCTTGCCAAGACGCCGCAGGAACAGGCCGACGCGCTCAACGATGTCGCCCAGGCGCTGGTCAAGCGCGAGGATTGGCGGCCAGCCCTCAACGCCTATCGCGCCAGCCTCGATCTGGTCGACAATGCCGAGATTCGTGAAGCCTATGAGGACGTGCGCAAGGATCATGGCTTCCGTATCACCGATTATACGGTGGAGAGCGACGCGCCGCAGCCGCGCCTGTGCTTCCAGTTTTCCGATCCGTTGAGCAATGCGGTCGCCGACTACACGCCCTATTTCACCCAGGATCCTGGGCCCGTCTCGGCCGTCACGGTCGACGGCACCAAGCTCTGTGTCGAAGGCCTGAAGCATGGCGGGCGCTACAAGGTCACCGTGCGCCAGGGTCTGCCTTCTGCCGTGGACGAAAGCCTGCTCAAGAACGCCGAGTATGAAATCTATGTGCGCGATCGCCTGCCATCCGTGCAGTTCGTCGGCAAGAGCTACGTCCTGCCGCGCACCGGCCAGAACGGCATCCCTCTGGTCTCGGTCAATTCCACCCAGGCCAAGCTCGCGCTCTACCGGGTCGGCGACCGCAGCCTGATCTCCGCCGTGATCGATTCCAATTTCCTCGACCAGATCTACGGCTCCCAGGCCAGCGAGATTGCCCGCACCAAGGGCAAGAAGGTCTGGGAAGGCACGATGGACCTTACCAGCACCCCGAATCAGGACGTCACCACCGCCTTTCCGGTCGACGAGGCGCTCGGCAAGATCGAGCCCGGCCTCTATGTGATGACGGCCCAGCCCGGGGAGGTGAAGGAGGACGAGGACAACCAGCTCGCCACGCAGTGGTTCGTCGTCTCCGATCTCGGCCTGTCGACACTGAAGGGCAAGGATGGCCTGCACGTCTTCCTGCGCTCCATCGCCTCGGCCGAGCCGCTTGCCAATGTCACGGTGCGCCTGCTTGCCCGCAACAACGAGATTCTCGGCTCGATGAAGACGGATGCCGATGGCGCTGCCTTCTTCGATGCCGGCCTCACCAAGGGCAATGAGGGCCAGGAGCCGGCCCTCGTGGTCGCGTCCGACGAGAAGAGCGACTACGCCTTCATCGACCTTACCCAGCAGGCCTTCGACCTCACCGATCGCGGCGTTACCGGCCGCGACCCTCCGGGGCCGGCCGATGCCTTCGTCTATGTCGAGCGCGGTGTCTACCGCCGCGGCGAGACGGTGCATGCCGCCATCCTGCTGCGCGACGGCAATGCCAACGCCCTGGCCGAGGTGCCCGTCACCATGGTGGTGCAGCGTCCCGATGGCGTTGAATATTCCCGCACCGTGCTGAAGGACCAGGGCGCCGGCGGCCGCACGGCCGATATCGCCATCATTCCCTCTGCCGCCAGCGGCACCTGGCGCGTCGTCGCCTATACCGATCCCAAGGCGGCACCGGTCGGCGAGACCACCTTCCTGGTCGAGGACTATGTGCCCGATCGCATCGAGTTCGACCTCGCCACCTCGGGCACCCGCATCGACCGCACCAGCGGCGCCAACCTGAAGGTGGACGGGCGCTATCTCTTCGGTGCCCCGGCCGCCGGGCTCGACATTGAGGGCGATGTCTCTGTTTCCACCGACAGCCAGCCTTTCTCGCAATGGAAGAACTATGCCTTCGGGCTGTCGGACGAGAATGTCGATACGGTGCAGAACACCGTCGACGATCTCGCCCAGACCGACGACAAGGGCCATGCCGAATTCACCGTGCCGCTGCCGCAGCTGCCCACGACTACCCGTCCGCTCAAGGCCAATTTCGTCATCCGCATGAAGGAAGGCGGCGGCCGCGGCGTGGTGCGTAGCGCCTCCCTGCCGATCGCCTCCACCGGCCCGATGCTGGCGCTGAAGCCAGGCTTCGCCGAGGGCACGGTGCCCGAGGGCCAGCAGGCCTTGTTCGACGCCATTGCCGTCGATCCCCAGGGCAATCAGGTGGCGGCCAAGGGCGCGACCTGGACGCTCAAGCGCCTGACCACGACCTATCAGTGGTACAAGAGCAACAATCGCTGGAACTATGAGGCTGTCACCACCGCCCGCAAGGTCGGCGGTGGCACGGTCGATCTCTTGGCCGACAAGCCCGCTCAGATCTCCGCGCAGGTGCAATGGGGCCAATACCGCCTCGAAATCTCGGCGGATGGGCTGGCTTCCTCCTCCAGCTCCTTCTATGCGGGCTATTACACCAGCGAGAAGGCCGATACGCCCGACATGCTGCCGGTCGCCCTCGACCAGACCAGCGTCAAGACCGGCGATACGCTGCAAGTGAAGATCGATGCCCGTTTCGCCGGCAAGGCCTCGGTGCAGGTGGTCGGCGAGAAGCTGCTCTCCTCCACCCTGGTCGACGTGCCGGAAAAGGGGACGACCGTTCCCGTCACCGTCGGTAAGGATTGGGGCACAGGCGCCTATGTCGTGGTCACCCATTTCCGGCCGATGGACGTTGCTGCCAAGCGCATGCCGACGCGCGCGATCGGCCTCGCCTGGTTCGGCATCGACCGCAACGAGCGCACGCTTAAGGTCACGCTCACGCCGACCGAGTTGATGAAGCCGCGCCAGCCTCTCAAGGTGCCGGTGAAGATCGAGGGCCTTGCCGGCGAGAAAGCCTATGTTACCCTGGCAGCCGTCGATGTCGGCATTCTCAACCTGACGGGCTACAAGCCGCCGGAGCCCGAGACTTTCTATTACAGCCAGAAGCGCCTTTCGGCCGAACTGCACGATCTCTACGGCCAGTTGATCGACGGCATGGAAGGAGCGAAGGGGCGGATCCGCACCGGTGGTGACGGCGGAGCCAATTTCAACAGTCCGCCGCCGACGCAGGCGCCCCTGGCCCTGTTCTCCGGCATGGTCGAGGTCAGTGCCGACGGCACGGCCGAGATCAGCTTCGACATTCCCGCCTTCAACGGTCTAGTGCGGGTGATGGCGGTGGCCTGGACGCCGACCAAGGTCGGCCATGCCTCGGCGGACGTCAAAGTGCGCGATCCGGTGGTGATCGCCGGCACCTTGCCGCGCTTCCTTGCCGTGGGCGATCAGTCGCGCTTCCGCCTCGATCTCGTCAACGCCGAGGCCGCGCCGGGCGACTATACGCTCGCCGTCACTATGGAAGGGCCGATCGGCGCCCAGCCGTCAGCGCTCTACCAGACCGTGAAGATCGGGGCGGCGGGCTCGCGTACGCCGGTTAACATTCCCATCACCGCCAACGGCATCGGCACCGGCAAGCTGGTCGCCACCTTGGCGGGTCCCGGCAATGTCGCCATCGACCAGAGCTTCACGCTCGGCGTCCTGCCGGCCAATCCGCCGGTGACGCGCCGCACGATCCAGACCATCGCGGCCAATGGCGGCGGTATCACCGTCAATGCCGACCTGGTCGCCGAAATGGTGCCCGGCACCGGCGCGGTTTCGCTTTCGGTGGGGCCGTTCAGCGCCCTCGACGTGCCCGGCCTGCTGCGCGATCTCGATCGCTATCCCTATGGCTGCTCGGAACAGCTCGTCAGCCGCGCGCTGCCCTTGCTCTATCTCAGCGAACTCGGCGGGAATGCGATCGATCTCGACGGCACGGTGAAGGAACGCCTGGGCGATACGGTGCAGCGCCTGCTCGCACGCCAGGATTCCAACGGTGCCTTCGGCTTGTGGAATGCCGACAGCGGTGAATTATGGCTGTCGGCCTATGTCACCGACTTCCTGCTGCGGGCTCGCGAGAAGGGTTTCGTCGTGCCGGAACTGGCGCTCAACCAGGCGGTCGACTATCTGCGCAACCGCGTCGGCAATGCGCCTGACGTGGAAGAGGGCAAGGGCGAGGATATCGCCTATGCCCTCTACACGCTGGCCCGGGCCGGCAGGGCGCCGGCGGGTGATCTGAAATATCTCGCCGATACCAAGATCGGCCAGTTCGGCAGCGCCATGGCGCGGGCCCAGATCGCCGCCGCTCTCGGCATGCTCGGCGACAAGCCGCGGGCCGGCGAGGCGTTCGGCTCGGCAGCCGAGGCGCTCCAGAAGGAGACCAGCGATACCAGCTTGGCGTATCGCAATTATGGTTCGCCGCTGCGCGACGCCGCGGCGGTGGTGGCGCTTGCAGGGGACAACAATGCCAGCCTGCCGGTGATCAGGACGGCGCTCAAGGTCATTACCGATGCGCGCTCCAAATCCCGTTATGCCTCGACCCAGGAGATGACCTGGATGGTGCTTGCGGCCCGCAGCGTCGCCGACCAGGCCCGTTCCCTCAAGCTGATCGCTGATGGCTCGGAGCAGCAGGGCGCCTTCTACAAGGTCTATCGCGGCGAGGCACTCAAGACCCCGCATTCCGTCTCCAACCCCGGCGCCTCGGCCCTGCAGGCCGTGGTTGCGGTTTCCGGTTCGCCCGTCGTACCCGAGCCCGCTGCCAACAACGGCATGAACCTGACGCGGAGCTATTTCTCGCTCGACGGCAAGGCTGTGGATCCTACCGAGGTGAAGCAGAACACCAGGCTGGTAGTGGTGGTGAGCGCCAGCCGCAGCGGCGACAACCAGACCGGCAACTTCCTGCTCGTCGATCGCCTGCCGGCCGGCTTCGAGATCGAGAATCCGAACCTGGTCGTCACCGGCGAGACCGGCAGCATGTCCTGGCTCAAGGATCTCACCGAGGTCACCCATTCGGAGTTCCGAGACGACCGCTTCGTCGCCGCGTTCACCGATCAGGCCGCCAAGGTAGCGTATGTCGTCCGTGCGGTGGCACCGGGCCGCTACATCCTGCCCGGTACCACGGTGGAGGACATGTACCAGCCCGAGCGTAACGCCACGCTTGCCACCGGCACGCTCAGCGTCACCGAGAAGTAGAGCGGACCGAGATGACCGCCCGGCGCGTCCATATCCTCTGCGCGCTTCTGTTCACGGCCATTGTAGCCGTGAACGCCGGTGGCTTTGCGCTGTCGGAGGTGCTCCGGCGCCTCGGCCCGGTGCCGCTGGGCGAGAGCGTGACCTATTCCCCGCTGGTGGTGGATCGCGACGGCCGGCTGCTGCGCCCCTTCACCACGGCGGACG
Organism: Labrys neptuniae; assembly: GCF_040797145.1. Lineage (NCBI taxonomy): Bacteria > Pseudomonadati > Pseudomonadota > Alphaproteobacteria > Hyphomicrobiales > Xanthobacteraceae > Labrys > Labrys neptuniae. The sequence continues at coordinate 149,469 of NZ_JBFNQD010000010.1, forward strand.
GCTATTGGCGCCTGCCGGCCAAGCCAGAGGAGGTCGACCGGCGCTTCCTGTCGATGCTGGTCGCCTATGAAGACAAGCGCTTCTATTCCCATCACGGCATCGATCCGGTGGCCATGGCCCGCGCCGCCTGGCAGATGGTGAGCCGGGGGCGCATCGTCTCCGGCGGCTCGACCTTGACCATGCAGGTCGCCCGCCTGCTCGAGCCGCGTCCCGATCGCACTTTTGCCGACAAGGCGGCGGAGATGATCCGCGCCGTCCAAATCGAGAACCGACTGAGCAAGGAGCAGATCCTCGGCCTCTATCTGGCTTTGGCGCCCTATGGCGGCAATCTGGAAGGAACACGGGCGGCCTCGCTCGCCTATTTCGGCAAGGAGCCCAAGCGCCTTTCGACAGCGGAGGCGGCGATGCTGGTGGCCTTGCCGCAGGCCCCTGAATCGCGCCGCCCGGACCGGGCCCCGGCCGCAGCCAAGGCGGCCCGAAATCGGGTCTTGCGGCTTCTCGCCGGCAAGGGCGCACTCCATCCCGATCAGGCCGAGGCCGCAACGCTGGAAGCGGCACCGCAGGGGCGCAAGCCCTTCCCGATCCTGGCGGCCCATGTCGCCGAACGGCTGGTGCGGCAGGAACTGGTGCTTCAGGCCCAAGCCGGCAGGAACGAGCCCAATCCGGTGGTGACCACCACGATTGCCCGCTTCCTGCAGGAGCAGCTCGAGAACTTGGCGCGCGAGCGTGCGACCGCCTTGGGCGGCGGCGTCTCGGTTGCCATCGTCGCCGTCGACAATGCCAGCGGCGAGGTGAGGGCGCATGTCGGCGGCGTCGGCTATTTCGACAAGGCGCGGGCAGGCCAGATGGATCTTGCCGAATCCTCGCGCTCACCCGGGTCCACCCTCAAGCCGTTCATCTATGGTCTTGCCTTCGAGGATGGCCTCGCCCATCCCGAGACGCTGGTGGATGATCGTCCCGCGCGCTTCGGGGTCTACAAGCCCGAGAATTTCGACGATGCCTTTCAGGGCACCGTCACCATGCGTCGTGCCTTGCAGCAGTCGCTCAACGTACCGGCGGTGATGCTGCTCAATTCCATCGGGCCGAACCGGCTGATCGCCCGCATGAAGAATGCCGGTGCCGAGCCGTCTTTGCCGCCCGATGCGGTACCGGGACTTGCAGTCGGCCTTGGCGGGGCCGGCGTCAAGCTCACCGATCTTGCCACGCTCTATCTGGCGCTGGCCCGGGACGGAGAGGCACTGCCGCTGATCTGGCGACCGCAGGACCGCGCCCTTGGTGCGCAGCCCCATCGCCTCTTCGAGAAGGCCGCGGCCTGGCAGGTCGGAAATGTCCTGATCGGCGCGCCGCCGCCGGAGAACGCGGTGGGTGGCAAGATCGCCTACAAGACCGGCACGTCCTACGGCTATCGCGATGCCTGGGCGGTCGGGTTCGACGGTGCCAACACGGTCGCCGTCTGGGTCGGGCGGCCCGATGGCGCGCCCGTCTCGGATCTGGTCGGGCGCAAGGCCGCTGCTCCCATCCTGTTCGATGCCTTTCAGCGCATCGGTGAGAAGCGGGTGCCGCTCAAGCCGCCGCCGTCGGGCGTGGTGTTTGCCAAGACTTCGGAACTGCCGCCGGCCTTGCAGCGTTTCCGTCCCGGTGCCTTACCCGAAATTGCCGCCGCCGGTTCGGGCGATGCCCCTCTGGTGATTTCCTTCCCGCCCGATGGCGCACGGGTCGAGGTTGCCGGGGGAGAGCCGGATGCCACGCTGGCTCTCAAGGCGATGGGGGGGGCGCCGCCCTTCACCTGGCTCGCCGACGGCCTGCCGATCGTGATCGGCGAAGAACGCCGGGAGGCCGTTTGGGACAAGCCAGGCAAAGGCTTTGCGCGGCTCTCGGTGATCGATGCCAGGGGGCATACGGCCAGTGTGCAGATCAGGTTGGATTGACGTCCGCTTTTCGTAAGAGACCGATGACCTAGGACAAGATTTTTCACCCGGAACCATAATATTCCTGTCAAGAAGCAAGCCTAGCCTCGGGCGCAGCACATTCCAACCATTGGCAGAAAACCATTTTCCGGGAGAGGCATCGTGCAGGCAGGGCGTTATGTGATCAAGCAAGGCGACACCCTGTGGGGAATCGCCGGCCGTTACTATGGCAATCCGGTGCGCTGGCCGGAGATCTATGCCTACAACAATGAGCCGGCCATCGTCGCCAAGACGGGACACGGCATCGTCAATCCCGATCTCATCAAGGCTGGAGCGGTAATCTACCTGCCGAAGCAGCATCGTCGCGTGGTTTTGCGCGGTACGTCGACGGGAGGTCCGGCTCCGACGGCGGCACCGCAGTCGGCCAACCCGCCTGCACCCAGCTCGCCAATGCCCGTCCCCGCCCCGACAAGGGGCAGCACGACCCCGTCCCATTCCCATACGCGCACTCAGCCCGATGCTGGCAGCAACCCGGCGGCCAGGACGCTCGCGAACAATTTCGGTTTCGGCTATCAGCTCGACGACCTGCCGATCATCGAGATCAAGGGCAATGGCTTCTCGGCCAAGGTCAAGCTGAAGGGGGCGATCTTCCTGCAGCCGACCGACAAGGTGCCGCTTCTCGTCTACAGCAATAAGGGGCTCGAGTCGCAGGCGCGCCAGCAGACCTCGACCGTGCTCGGCGAACTGGTGTCCGGCGGCAAGTTGAGCTGGGACCGCAAGTCCAACAGCGTCACCTATGAATGCCAGCTCACCTTGCGCGCGAATGCCCATTCGCCGGGCGCCCAGTTCTCTGCGGGCATATCGAGCGCGGGCGAACCGGTGCTCAAGGCCACCCTGACCTATCCGCGTATGACCGGGCGAATCCGCGACTACGTCTATGTCGCCAGCGAGTTCAAGGTCGAGATCGAGCTGAAGCCGGACCAGCATTTGCGCCCGCCGCTGCCCGAGCCGGTACTGGCGCCGAGCTATCGTCCGGTTCCCGATGCAACGCGGGTGTGGCGCCCCCAGCCGGTGCACACCGACCGGAAGCCTGCACCTACTCCGGAATCCTCGTCGGGCATCCATTGGGGCAAGGCGACGGTTGCCATCGTCGGCGCGGTGGTCATCGTCGGGCTGACCCTGCTCGAGGACGCGGCCACCGCGGGAGGCGGTGTGGCCGATGATCCGGCGAGCTTCGCCGCCGCGGGCGCCTTGCTGCGTTGGGGCTTGCGCCGGGCGGCCGTGCAGGCGGCGCCGAGACTGGCACCGGCGCTGGCCTATTGAGTCCAAGCCGACTTCCGGCTTTTCGAGCACGAAATCTGTTCTTCCATGCGGTTTCAGGACCTACCGGGCCGGGCAGCCATGCTGACCGGCCTTTTCTCGTCGCCGATGCGTCAATCGAGATTGCGTGTTAGACAGAGGCTGAGTCAGGCAAGAACGACGTTCCTCCTTTGCGTGGCGGCGATGTGAACGTGCCTTTGCGATCCCGCCCATTCGAGCAAGGCGGGTACAGGCGGAAAGGCTGCTTTGCCTGGTGTTTTTGTAATGCCGTGCCCTTGCGTCTCCTGGTCAGTCCACTGAGCCGCAGGGCGCCTTTGCCTGAAAATGTCTGGTGCCGCATGTCTTCTTCCTTCTCTCCCGACCAGAATGCCGGCCGCTCCGAACCGGCAGAAAGCGCGGAGGTCGAGCGGCTGATCGATCATCTGCAACGCAAGGGACGCCTGGAAACAGAAAGCCCGACCGCGCTCTATCGACGCCTGCAGGAGGCCCTGCGGAGCGCCATCTCGGAGGGAATCGTTCCGGCGGGCGCCATGATTCCGGGCGAACGTGAACTGGCCCAGCGCCTCGATCTGTCGCGCGTGACCGTGCGTAATGCCATCAAGGGGCTGGTCGAGGAGCGGTTGCTGGTTCAGCGTCACGGGGCGCGGACCAGCGTAGCGCTGCGCCTGGAAAAGCCGATGACGGTGTTTACCAGCTTCTCCGAAGATATGGAGGCGCGCGGTCGCGTGCCCGGCACGACCTGGCTGCGCCGCGAGGTCGGTGTGGCCGACACGACCGAAGCCATGGCCCTGGGGCTCTCGCCGGGGGCAGGGGTGTGCCGCCTGCACCGGCTCCGGCTGGCGGATCGCGTCCCGATAGCGATCGAATATTCGGTCCTGCCGGCAGAGTTCCTGCCGAACCCGGATCTGATCGAGGGGTCGCTCTATGTGACGCTCGAGCGGCGCGGCTGCCAGCCGGTACGCGCGCTCCAGCGGGTCAGGGCCGATGTGGCGACCGCCCACGAGGCGCGCCTGCTCGAGATCGAGACGGGAGCGCCCATTCTCGAAATGGAGCGTCGCTGCTCGCTTGAAAACGGGCGGGTGGTCGAACTGACCCGCAGCCGCTATCGCGGCGATGCCTATGATTTCATGGTCGAACTGGCCCGTCGCGGCTGAAGGGTGAATGATTTCCCAACTGGTATTAAACAGGTTGCATTCTGGTCCTATTGATGTCAGGCTTCCTCATCAGCAAGCGAGGAGCATCGGGTGGCATCCGCAGTTGAACGAGCGCTCGACGGATTGATCGTGTCCTGCCAGCCGGTGATCGGCGGCGCGATGGACCGGACCGAGATCGTCGTCGGCTTCGCACTGGCCGCCGTGGCGGGTGGCGCCGCGGCCTTGCGCATCGAGGGGCTGGCCAATGTCCGGGCCGTGCGGGCGGCGACGTCGCTGCCGGTCATCGGCCTGATCAAACGGGCCGAGGCAGACACACCCGTGTTCATCACGCCTCTGCTGACGGACGTCGTGGACCTGGCGGAAGCCGGTGCCGACATCATCGCATTCGATGCCACGCAGCGCTCGCGCCCCGTCCCTGTGCCGGCGATGATCGCCGCCATCCATGCCGCCGGACGTCAATCCATGGCCGATTGCGCCGGCTTGGCGGATGCCACCGCGGCTGTAGAAGCAGGGGCATCCGTGATCGGCACCACCCTGTCCGGCTATGTCGGCGGGCCGGTGCCGGAGGAGCCGGATATCGATCTCGTGCGCCAGGCCGCGGCGCTCGGCAGGCCGGTTTTCGCCGAGGGGCGCTATCGCACGCTGGCCCAGGTGCAGGCTGCGCGTCAGGCCGGCGCCGATGCCGTGGTGGTGGGGTCCGCCATCACGCGCCCCGAGCATATCACGAGCTGGTTCGTCGAGGCGGTCAAGTCGCCCTCCGCCCCATCTTCTTAGGAACGCCCATGCAGCGACGGCCTGTCCTTGCGATCGACATCGGCGGCACCAAGACGCTCTCGGCCTTGGTCGACGGTAACAGGGTCCTGGCGCAGCGCCGTGTCGAAACCGCCCGCGAAAGTGGTCCGCAAGCCTGGCTCGATGCCGTCGTCGCGAGCATCGCCGATTGGCGCGGACGCTTTGCCGCGGCCGGCATCGCCGTCACCGGTCGGATTGCAGGCGGCCGCTGGTCGGCGCTGAACCCGGCCATCCTGCCGGTGCCGGATGGTTATCCTCTCGTGGAGGTTCTCATTGAGCGCCTGGGCGTGCCCGTCACCGCGGTCAACGATGCCCAGGCCGCCGCCTGGGGCGAATATCGCTTCGGTGCCGGGCAGGGCACCGACATGGTGTTCATGACGGTATCGACGGGCGTCGGCGGTGGCCTGGTCCTGGGCGGGCGCCTGCTGACCGGCCGCAACGGCCTGGCCGGGCATGTCGGCCAGATCCTGACCGATCTCATGGCAGGCGAGCAGCGATTGGAGGATGTCGCCGCCGGCTCTGCCCTGGCGCGATTGGCGGGCGGCAGCGGGCAGTGGCCCGACCCGCCGGCCCTGCTGGCGGCTGCGCGGGCCGGCGATGCTCGCGCCGAATCCCTGATCGACGGCGCGGTGCTCCCGTTGGTTCGTGCTGCGCGCTCCCTGCAGATGCTGGTCGATCCGGATTGCTTCATCATCGGCGGCGGTCTCGGCCTGGCCGAAGGTTTCCTTGACCGGCTGCACAGCCACGCCGCGGCGCTCCCTTCCCAATACCGTCCCGAATTCCGCGCTGCCGCGCTCGGCGCCGAAGCGGGACTGATCGGCGTGGCCGATCTCGTCGACCCAAAAGCAGAAAGCGCACCGGAGGTGGATCATGTTTGAGCTGAAACGAGGCCGAAGGAACAGATGCAGGGCGCTGCTGGCCGGTCTGGCGCTGGTGCTGGCGGGCAGCACCAGCGCCCTGGCCGAGGTCACCGTCCTCGGCTGGCCGGGCGGGCCGGAGGAGACGGCTCTGCGGGCGACCGCCAAGGCCTACAACGAACGCTCCGGCCTTGCCGAGGCTGACAAGGTCAAGCTGATCTTCTTCAACCGCGAAGGGTTCTGGGACAAGCTGCAGGCGGACCTCGCCGCCGGCTCGACCGAATTCGATCTCAACCTGGTCGCCACCTATTCGCTCGGCAAATATGCGCCCTTCATGCAGCCGGTGGACCTGCCCGCCGACAGCGCCAAGGTCTTCGGCGAGAAGGTGCTGAAGACCATGCAGTTCGACGGCAAGCAATATGGGGTGCCGACGGACCTGTCCTTGCATTTCATGTATGTGCGCAAGGACTTGATGGAAAAGCTCCTGGCCGATGACGGCTGGAAGAAGACCTATGGCGAGATCGCCCAGAAATATCTCGGCAAGCCGCTGCAGCCGGTGAAGCCGGAGGAGTGGACCTGGGACGACTATGCAGCCACGGCCCTGTTCTTCACCAAGAGCATCAATCGGGCCAGCCCGACGCGCTACGGCACCGTGCTGCAGATGAAGAACCTTCTGTTCAACATGATGGTGTTCCAGACCATGGCGCGCTCCTACGGCGCCGATTGGCAGGACGCCACAGGCAAGATCACGGTGGACTCGCCCGCCTACCGCACCAGCCTGGAGCTCTACAAGAAGCTCTACGATGCCGGCGCCAGCCCTAAGGATTCGCTGTCCTACGAATATGCCGAGGCCAATGCCGCCTTCGGCGCCGGGCAGGTCGCCACCATGCTGCAATGGAACGCTGCCGCGGCCGATCTCGACAATCCGGCCAAGAATGCCGTGGTGGCGGGCAAGATCGACACGCTGGCTCCGCCCAAGGGACCCGAGGGACGCACCACCCATATTCACGGCCTCGGCTTCGGCCTCAACAAGGCTTCGACCCATAAGGAGGGAGCCGTCAAGTTCCTGAACTGGCTCGCGGGAGCCGAGGCGATGAAGATCTATGCCGAGGCGGGCGGTTCGCCGGCACTCGACAACAGTCTCACTGCTGCGCTGCCGAAACGGCCGGATCTCGCCAAGATCGGCGACTTCGCCGGGCAATATGGTTTCGTGATGACGGGCGGCACTTCGGCCGGCGCCCTGCAGGTCTATGAGACCCAGGCCAAGAACTTCACCGGCTATTGGGCGGGACAGGCCGACCTTGATACGGTACTGAAGGAAACGGCCGCCAAGATGCAGGAATTGCTGAAGAAATAGGCAATTGTCCTGCCGCTGGTTAATACTCACCTCCTGCCGCCAAGGTCGCACGCCCTCACCTTACCTCTCCCCGTAGAAACGGGGCGAGGGGACTTCGATGGCGCGTTCCATCGTGCAGCGATCTTATCTCGCCCAACCGCTGGGCGAGATGGGAGGTTCAGGGACCGATCGCGACGCCTGCGCTCCCTCGCCCCGTTTCTACGGGGAGAGGTAAGGTGAGGGGCGGTGCGACCTTGGTGATAGAGGTGTGCACCTATGTGGCGGGCTTTTGTCGGTATTCTCGAGACTTGCTATCATCTGCCGGAGACAGCCTGATGGCGCTCGCCAAGAGCAAGACACCCTATCTGCTCATCGCTCCGATCACCGGATTCCTGATCTTTCTGGTGGCGCTGCCGCTATGCATCGACATCATCTATGCGCTCTCGAACGTGACCTTCGAGACTTTGCGCAGCCCGAGCCTGCAGGGCTTTGGCAATTTCCTCACAGTGCTCCAGGACGGTGCATTCTGGAAGGCCATGGGCTTTTCCCTGAAATTTGCCCTGGCCGCCTCGATTGCCCAGATCCTGCTCGGCCTGTTCCTCGCTATCTTTCTCAGCCCGCTCTTGGCCAAGCGCCCCTGGCTGATGGCCGTCCTGATGCTGCCGATGATGTTGGCCCCGGCCCTGGTCGGCCTGATGTATCGCCTGGTGCTGCAGGAATTCGTCGGCGTGATCCCCTATTATTTCCTGTTGTTCACCGGTGACAGCCCGGCTTTCCTCAGCCCGGACAATGCCTTCGCCACGCTGGTGACCATCGAGGTGCTGCAGTGGACGCCCTTTGCCCTGCTGATCCTCTATTCGGCCTATCAGGCAATCCCCATCGAGATCAGGGAGGCGGCGGCCATCGACGGTGCGGGCTATTTCCGACGGCTGCGCTGGATCGATCTGCCCTATATGGCGCCGACCATCGCCATCACCTTCTTCTTCCGCTTCATCGACAGCTTCCGGGTCTTCGACAATGTCTATGTCCTCACCGGCAGCGGGTCCGGCGGCAGCACCACCACTATCAGCATCTACATCTACGAAGCCTTCTTCCGTGGCAGCAATATCGGGGTTGCCGTGGCAGCATCCCTGATCCTGCTGATCATGTCCTACGTCGTGGTGGCGGGATTGATGAAGCTGGCGGAGCGCCGCGCATGACACGGTTTCTCCCCCTGCTACGCTGGATCGTCTTTCTTCTCGCGGCCTTCGCGCTGAACTTTCCGCTGATCGCCACCCTGGTCGCGGCCTTCAAGAGCGAAGCGGAGATTGCCGAGAATCCGTCCTTGCTGATCGAGGCGCCGACGCTGGAGAATTTCGCCAAGGTCTTCGAAATCTCCGACCGCTTCGACATTGCCCACTATCTCGTCAACAGCCTGATTGCCGCCTCGTTGGGCTCCCTGTTCGCGATCCTGCTCAGTTTTCCGGCAGCCTATGCCATCGTTCGCCATGGCGTCGGCCAGCGCTGGCTGCTGCCCGGCGTGACCAATCTGCGCGCCATTCCGCTGATCATCTTCTCCATCCCGATCTATCTGATCTATCAGCGCCTGGCCTTGCTCGACACCCGCTTCGGGCTCGCCCTGATCCTGTGTCTCGTCAATTTGCCCTTGGTGCTGGTGCTGGTCGCCAATGCCGTCAGGGACCTGCCGATCGAGATCGAGGAAGCGGCGCTGGTCGATGGTGCCAGCACCTTCTATGTGCTGTGGCGGGTGGTGCTGCCCTTGACCGCCCCGGCCATCGCCTCCTCGCTGATCCTCGCCTTCATCTATGCCTGGAACGAATTCCTGTTCGGCCTGATGCTGACGACGCAGAGCGCCGTACCGATCACCGTCGGGGCTTCGTTCTTCTTCGCCGCGAGCGGTGGCGGGGTGCAATGGGGCACGGCGGCGGCGGTAATGATCCTCTCCGTGCTGCCGCCCTTGCTGCTCAGCCTGCTGGCCTATCGCTATATCGGACGCTCGCTGACGGCCGGTGCGGTCAAGGGCTAAACCGGGCGCTGGCTGTTCTTGCGCAGGATCTCCAGGGCTTCCATGCGAGCCTTGGAGAGGTCCCACAGCGTCTTGGTGGCGGCGGCCATCAGGGCCTCGATGATCGCCAGGATCGCCGCGTTCGAGTCCCAGTTCGACGGCACCCCCGTGCGCGCCGAAATGACATGGCGGGCAAAACGGGCGATCGGCGACAGCCACTGATCGGTGAACAGGATGATGGTGGCGCCGCGTTCGGTGGCCTCCTGGGCCAGCAGGATGACATCGTCCTGGTAGCGCCGGATATCGAAGACGATCAGCACGTCGCGCTTGCCGAAATCGATGACCTGATCGCGCCAGGTCGCCGCCTGTCCCTCCACCAGCGTGACGTCGGGACGGATGACCCTGAGATGGCGCACGGTATAGAGCGCGACGGCCTCGGTGAGGCGGCCGCCGACGACATGCAGCCGGCGCTTGGTGTCGGTGATGATCGCGAGAATCGCATCGAACTCGGTCGGCGCCATCGCCTCGAAGCTGTGGGTGATGTTGGCGACCACTGCGGCGGCGAAGGCGGAGAGTGGAGATGCGTTGGCCTGCTCCGGCGCCTGCTTCATCAGCGGCGACTGCAACTGCGCTTCGAGCTCGTCCTTGAGATGACGCTGGAAATCGGCATAGGCGCCGAAGCCGAGCCGCGCGATGAAACGCAGGATCGAGGGCGCGGAGATGCCGGCGCGCGAGGCAAATTGCGCAACGGTTTCAAGGCCTGCGAACGGATAGTTCGACAAGAGGACATGGGCGGCGCGGCGCTCCGTGGGGGTCAGCGAGCCGAGCTTGCCGCGGATGGTCGTCGCCAAGGTCTCATCGCTTGCCGTGGCCGCCGCGTCTGGGCTTTTGGTCATCAGGCGACTCCCTCTGGAAAAGCGAGAGTGGAAGGTGGACACAATTTTCACAATTGACAAGTCGGCTACGGCTGTACTCAAAATAACACTCAATACAAAAACAAGCTCGGACGTAATGAATGTTAGAATCGCTCGCCGAGAGAGCCGCCGGAGGGACATCGGAAGGGGAAACCCAGCCCGAAATCGCTATCCTGGACAATGGTCGGGGTAGGGGAGCCTATGTCCTCGTCTGCGAGCACGCCTCCAACTTCGTTCCTGCGCGTTATGGCAAGCTCGGCCTGTCCGACGCCGACCTGCAACGCCATATCGCCTGGGATCCCGGTGCCCTCGGCGTTGCCCGTGCGATGGCACGCGAACTCGATGCGCCGCTGGTCTCCTGCGCCGTCAGTCGCCTCGTGATCGACTGCAACCGCGATCCTTCGGTCTTCGATGCCATTGCCCTGAAGAGCGAGGACACGATCATTCCCGGCAATGTGGATCTCAGCGAGGTCGAGCGCGCGCGGCGGGTGCATGAGGTTTATGAACCCTTCCATGCCGGGGTTGCCGCCGCGGTGGTGGCCAAGCGGCTGGACGGACCGGCCGCCGTCATCGGTATTCACAGCTTCACGCCGGTCTACAACGGCACCCAGCGCCCCTGGCATGTCGGCATTCTCTTCGATCGCGACGAGAGCCTGTCGGGACCGATGATTACAGCTCTGCGCGAGGACCCGGATCTCGTGGTCGGGGTCAACGAGCCCTACAGCCCGGGGGATCGCGTCTATCACACGCTCGATCGCCATGGCCAAAGCCAGGGCCTTCCCAGCGTGATGATCGAAATCCGCAACGATCTCCTGGCGACGCCGAAACAGCAGGAAGAATGGGGCATGAAACTTGCTACCATCTTGAAGCAGATCGGCCTGCCGGGGGACGATTCGCCAAAATGAGAGAGCCGGAGCGCCGGCCGGAAACGACAGCAGTGTGAAAGGCAATATCCATCGGTCCAATGGCTATCGGTCCAATGTCGACCGATCCTGGACCATAAGTCGGGGGACTTTCTATGAGTGGATCGACTGACGAGGACGTCAAAGTCCTCCATTCCATGGGGTACGCGCAGGAATTGGCGCGCCGCATGGGCGGCTTTTCGAATTTTGCGATTTCCTTTTCCATCATCTGCATCCTGGCGGGCGGCATCACCTCGTTTCCGCTGGCAATGGGGACCGGCTCCGGCTTCGAGGCGACGATCGGCTGGGTCATCGGCGGTGTCTTCGCCCTTGTTGTCGCGGCCTGTCTCGGGCAGATCGGTTCGGCCTATCCCACGGCGGGCGGCCTCTATCACTGGTCCTCGATTCTCGGCGGTCGTGGCTGGGGCTGGGCAACGGCGTGGATCAACCTTCTCGGTCTGATCTTCGTGGTCGCATCGGTCAATGTCGGCGTCTGGCTGCTGTTCAGGGACCTGGTGCTTTCGGGCGTCTTCCATGTCGACGTAACGGCTTGGACCGCTGTCACCACCGACCCGCTGCCGTCGGGCATGACGGCCGAACAGGCAACGGCAATCAACAGTTCTGCCTATACCGCGCAGGTCGTTGCGGTTAGCCTGATCACGCTGGCCCAGGCCTTGATCAACCATTTCGGCATCAAGCTCACCACGCTGCTGACCGACTTCTCGGGCTATCTCATCCTGGTGATTGCCGTGGTGCTGACCCTGACTTTCCTGGGTTGGGGCGCCGGTTGGGACTTTTCGCGTCTCACCACCTTCGTGAACAATACGGGTGATCCGGGCGGCAATTACGTGCCCGAGGCACGGCCTGCCTTCATCGCCTTCCTGGTCGGCCTGCTCTACCCGCTCTACACCATCACCGGCTTCGATGCCTCGGCGCACACCTCCGAGGAAACCCAGAATGCCCGCGTGGCCGTGCCCAGAGGCATGATCCATTCGGTGTTCTGGTCGCTGGTGTTCGGCTTTGCGATGGCGGTGTCCTTCGTGCTGGCCAGCCCGGATCTGGCCCAGACCGCCAAGGACGGCGGCGCCGGCTGGTTCAACCTGTTCAACAACCTGCCCGCGCCGGGCCTGCTCAAGGACATCCTGGCCATCGGCATCGTGCTGGCCAATTTCATCTGTGCCCTGGCCGGCCTGACCTCGACCTCGCGCATGATCTATGCCTTTGCCCGTGACGGCGGCCTGCCGGCTTCCGGCATCTGGAAGGGCGTGAGCCCGACCTGGCGCACCCCGGTGGCGGCGATCTGGCTCGGAGCGGTGCTCTCGGTCGCCGCGACGCTCTATTCGCCGGCCTTCGCGGCGCTTGCAGCGGGCTGCGCGCTGTTCCTCTATGTCTCCTATGCCATGCCGATCGCTGCCGGCCTGTTGGCGGAGGGCAAGACCTGGACCGAGTTCGGACCCTTCCGCCTCGGCATCTGGTCCAAACCTCTCGGCGCGATCGCCGTGCTCGGCGTGCTCGTCCTGATGTATGCCGGCATCCAGCCGCCCTTCGATATCCTGATCAACTATGCCATCGGCCTGCTGGTGTTGCTGCTGGTGTTGTGGTTCGGCATCGAGGCGCGCCGGTTCAAGGGCCCGCCGATCGGCGGTGACATCGCCAGGCGCGCCAGCGAGATCGCCGAGGCCGAGAAGGCGGTCGGCCAGAGCACCTAAACACGACGACAGCCGGCCCTGGTCGCAGCCGGGGCCGGCCAATCCAGTGCACCGAACCATCCACCAAGAATAATCTAGAGAGACGGAACTAGCGGATCATGGCGAACCCAGCGAGACCAACCAATGCGGCCGAGGCGATCGCCTATGTGCGCGAGCACGGATTTTCCGATGTGAAAGTCGGTGTCTTCGACATAGACGGCGTCTTCCGCGGCAAATACATGGCTCGCGAGAAGTTCGAGAGTGCTCTCGAAAAGGGCTTCGGCTTCTGCAACGTGGTGCTCGGCTGGGATTCCAACGACCAGCTCTATGACAACACCTCATTCGCCGGTTGGCACAATGGCTATCGCGATGCCGAGGCCCGCTTCCTGCCCGAGACCATGCGCGTCATCCCGCTGGAAGACGGCATGCCGCTCTTCATCGGCGAATTTGCGGGTGAGGCCGAGAGCTATTGTCCGCGCGGCACGCTGCGCCGGGTGCTCAAGCGTGCCGCCGACATGGGCTACAAGGTCTCGGCCGCCGCGGAGTTCGAGTTCTTCGTCTTCGACGAGACCCCGCACAGCGTGCGCGAGAAGCGCTTCCGCAATCTGAACAACATCACGCCTGGCTTTTTCGGCTACTCCATGCTGCGCGCCGGCGTGCATGCCGATTTCTACCAGGATCTCCTGCAGATGTGCCGGGAGATGGACATGGAGATCGAGGGGCTGCACACCGAGACCGGCCCCGGTGTGCTCGAGGCAGCGCTCAAGGTCGATGAGGCCCTGGCCATGGCCGACAAGGCCGCCCTGTTCAAGACCTATACCAAGATCCTGGCGCAGAAGCGCGGCTGGATGGCGACCTTCATGGCCAAGTGGTCGCATGATTGGCCGGGCCAATCGGGGCATCTGCACGCCTCGCTCTCCCATCTGAAGACGGGCAAAGGGGCATTCTACGATCCCTCCAAGCCGCATGCGATGTCGGACGAGATGCGCTGGTTCGTTGGTGGCCAGCAGGCGCTGATGCCCGAATTGCTGGCGATGATCGCCTGCACGGTGAATTCCTACACCCGGCTGATCCCGGGCTTCTGGGCCCCGACCGATGCAAGCTGGGGCGTGGAGAACCGCACCTGCGCCCTGCGCGTCATTCCCGGCTCCGAAAAGTCCCAGCGGGTCGAGTATCGCGTGGCCGCTGCCGACATCAATCCCTACATCGCGCTGGCGGCGGCGATCGGATCGGGCCTGTGGGGCATCGAGAACCGTATCGAGCCCGACGCGCCCGTGCAGGGCTCGGCCTATGACAAGAAATTCCCGAAGGCGAGGCAGCTGCCGCGCTCGCTGTGGGACGCGGCGCAGCGCCTCAAGGCTTCCAAGGCGGCGCGGTCCTTGTTCGGCGATGCCTTCGTCGAGCACTATGCCGCCACCCGCGAATGGGAGGAGCGTGAATTCCGCCGGACGATTTCGGATTGGCAGCTGGAACGCTATTTCGAAATCATCTAGATGTGATCACAAAGACAGGTCATCCCGGACGCATTGCAGCATGAAATGATGCGATGCAGATCCGGGACCGCCCGTCAGTTATGTCTCATTCGGCTGGCGGTCCCGGATCTGCGAAGCGACTCTTCGCGCCGCATCGCGTCCGGGACGACCAGCATTTTCGAGGTTCTCAATCATGTCCGACATCGTCTGTATCTCTCCCATCGACGGCAAGGAGCTGGTGCGTCGCCCGGCCGCCAGTGCCGCCGAGATCGACGCGGCGCTGGCCGCGGCCCGCAAGGCCCAGAAGGAATGGCGCCGGCTCTCCATCGAGGAGCGTAGCGCCTATGTCCTGAAGTTCCTCGACGCCATGCTGGCGATGAACCAGGAAGTCGTGCCCGAACTCGCCCAGCAGATGGGCCGGCCGGTACGCTATGGCGGCGAATTCCGCGGCTTCGAGGAGCGCGTGCGCTACATGGTGCGCATTGCCAAGGACAGCCTGGCTCCCACCATCCCCGACGATGACCGCCCCGGCTTCAAGCGCATGATCAAGCGCGAGCCGCTCGGCCTGGTCTTCGTGGTGGCGCCCTGGAACTACCCGTTCATGACCGCGGTCAACACGGTGGCGCCGGCCCTGATCGCCGGCAACGCGGTGATCCTCAAGCATGCCGCGCAGACCATCCTGGTCGGCGAACGCTTCCAGAAGGCGATGGATGCGGCCGGCCTGCCCAAGGGCGTGTTCCAGAACCTCGTGCTCACCCATGAGCAGACCAGCGACATCCTGGCCAAGGGGCTGGTCGACCATACCAATTTCACCGGTTCCGTCGCGGGCGGTCGGGCCATCGAGAAGGCCGCTGCCGGCACCTTCATGACGCTGGCACTCGAACTCGGCGGCAAGGACCCAGCCTATGTGCGCGCCGACGCCAATGTCGAGCATGCCATCGAAAACCTGGTGGATGGCGCCTTCTTCAATTCGGGCCAGTGCTGCTGCGGCATCGAGCGCATCTATGTGCATGAGAGCCATTACGATCGCTTCGTCGACGGCTTCACCAGTCTCACCAGCCAATATGTGCTCGGCAACCCGCTCGAGGAGGGGACGACGCTTGGCCCGATGGCCAATGTCCGCTTCGCCGACTGGGTGCGCAAGCAGACGGCCGAGGCCCTGGCCAAGGGCGCCAAGACCCATATCGATACGTCGAAGTTTGCGGCCAACGCCACCGGCACGGCCTATCTCGCCCCGCAGGTTCTCACCAATGTCGACCATTCGATGTCGGTGATGATGGAAGAGAGCTTCGGTCCCGTCGTCGGCATCATGAAGGTGAAGTCCGACGAAGAGGCCGTCGCCCTGATGAATGACTCGCCCTATGGCCTCACGGCGGCGATCTGGACCCAGGATATCGATGCGGCCGAGCGCATCGGCGGCGAGATCGAGACGGGCACCATCTTCATGAACCGTTGCGATTATCTCGACCCCGGCCTGACCTGGACCGGCGTGAAGGATACCGGCCGCGGCACAGGCCTGTCGCGGCTCGGCTACGACTCGCTGACCCAACCCAAGAGCTATCACTTGCGCAACCTGTGATCGGGGGGCGGGTCTTCAGACCCGCCTTCATCTCGCCAATGGCGGCTCTGAAGACCCGCCCCCATTTTCTGGACCCTGCCCATGACCACCACGTCTCCTCGCGCCAATTGGAGCTACCCCACCGCCATCCGTTTCGGCGCCGGCCGCATCTCGGAACTGGCGGAAGCCTGCAAGAGCGCCGGCATCACCGCGCCGCTGCTGGTGACCGATCCCTTCCTCGCCACCCAGAAGATGACCAAGGACGCGCTGGAGAGTCTGAGGGCGGCCGGGCTGCATGCCGCCATCTTTTCGGACGTGAAGCCGAACCCTGTCGAATCGAACGTCTATGCGGGCCTGGAAGTGCTGCGCAAGGGCGGGCATGACGGCGTCGTCGCATTCGGTGGGGGCTCCGGTCTCGATGCCGGCAAGGTTATCGCCTTCATGGCCGGCCAGAAGCGGCCGATGTGGGACTTCGAGGATATCGGCGACTGGTGGACCCGGGCCGATCCCAGCGGCATCGTGCCGATCGTCGCCGTGCCGACCACGGCCGGCACCGGTTCGGAAGTCGGCCGGGCAGGGGTGATCACCCAGGAGAAGACCCACACCAAGAAGGTGATCTTCCACCCCCTGATGATGCCCAAGGTGGTGATCTGCGATCCCGAGCTCACGGTGGGCATGCCCAAGCACATCACCGCCGGTACGGGTCTCGATGCGCTGGCCCATTGCCTGGAAGCCTATTGCTCGCCCTTCTATCATCCGATGGCCGAGGGCATGGCGGTGGAGGGCGTGCGCCTGGTCAAGGAGTTCCTCCCGCGTGCCTATAAGGACGGCACGGATCTCGAAGCCCGTGCCCACATGATGTCGGCGGCGGCGATCGGCGCCACCGCCTTCCAGAAGGGGCTCGGGGCCATCCACGCGCTCTCCCATCCGGTCGGTGCGCTCTACGACACCCATCACGGCCTGACCAATGCGGTGTTCATGCCCTATGTCATCGCCTTCAACAAAAAGGCGGTGAAGGAGAAGATCGAGCGCCTCGCCGCCTATATCGGGCTGAAGCCGCGCTATTCGGCCTTCCTCGACTGGACGCTGGCGCTGCGCGAGGAACTCGGCGTGCCGCATACCCTCGCCGGCCTCAAGGTCGACGACCAGAAATTCGACCTGATGTCGAAGATGGCTCCGAAGGATCCGACCGCCGGCGGCAATCCCGTCACGCTCACCAAGGCCGGTGCCCTCAAGCTCTATCGCAAGACGCTGGAAGGGGCTATCTAGCCTGATCTGATGGTGCTCGGCCAGGGCGGCGACAACTTCCTGCCTTAGCGACGAAGCGCTGGCAATCGTGCAGCAAAGCGCGTCATTCGCATGCGCTTTGCCTTTGGCGTGACGGGATAGCCGATCCCGAGGCGCTATGTTTGAAACTGTCATGCCGAGCAAGCCCGATCATTACGACCGCCTCGCAGCCTTGCCCTTGTGGGACGGTGCCATCGTTGTCGAGCCGATTGCGGGCGGGCTGACCAATCGAAATCTTTTGGTTACTGCACGGCACGGTCGCTTCGTGGCTCGCATTGCCGGCGACAATCCGGCGCACGATATCGATCGCGCTGCCGAGCAAGCTGCCACGCGCGCCGCGGCGGCATGCGGGCTCGGACCCGATCTGGTCTGGGCGGAACCCGGGCTGATGATCCTGCGCCATATCGAAGGGCGCATGCTCGACAGTGCGAATCTCCGCGACCGGGCAAAGCTCCGACAAGTTCTGGCGTTGCTGAACAGGATTCGACGCACCTTGCCGGAGCACTATCGGGGGCCCTTACGCGATAGGTACCCGCTCGCCATCCTGGATGGTTACCTCCGCAGGCTGTCTGCCGAACCCAATCGTTGGCAGCAAGTCATCGATCGCTACCGGCCGTTGCTCGACAAGCTGGCGGCGCAGCTTGCCGGCATGCCTGCCGGCTTTGCCCATAACGATGTGCATGGCGATAACATCATCGACGATGGCCAACGCCTTTGGCTGGTCGATTGGGAATATGCCGGGCAGGGCCAGTCCTTGGTCGATCTCGCCAGCTTCTTCAACAATGCCGGCCTGGATGGCGGGATGGCTCCTATCTGCCTTACCGATTGGCTAGGGCGTCCGCCGACGGCAGAAGAGATGCAGGGCTTCATGGCCATGCGTCTGGCGGCGGCTATGCGTGACCTGTTCTGGGGTTATGCCCAGGACGGCCTGGTGGCAAGTCGGCCGGGCAAACTCGACGGCTATATCGCCATCAACGAAAATCGGGTGCGCGTCGCTGCCGCAGGCCTTTGATCGTCCGCAGGCCTGCCCCTGACAGGGGGCTTTCGACGTCTTCCAAGCAAGTCGATAGTTCTGCTCTTGCCGTTTTCTTCATTCGTAAGAAGGTCGCAGGGGTGGTGCCAATTTACCGCTTCACTATTAAGTGATGTCTGCGTGAGTTCAATGTTTTAGCGTTGTGCGATGAAGTTTATTTCGCTATCTTTTTGTAAATATATTTGATTCTTTGTGTTTAGATATCGGAGATAGAGCAGTTTATATAATTCAACTTTTGGTTGAGGTGTCGAATTGTTCAAAACTTCGAAGTTATTTTAGAGTTATATTGTAGACGGTGTTGCGATGAAAAAGCCAAGTATTCTTATCGCCTGTGTCTGTGGAAACCGTTTTGTCGACATCGATGCCGTGCGCTCTTTCCTCAGCATCGCCCTGGACTTGAAGGAACGGAAGGTGGAGGTCGACTTTCTCGGGCAGTCTGGCATTCCACATCTGGAGCATGCGCGGAATGCGGTCGTCAGCTATTTTCTCGAAGGCCGCAGCGACTATCTTCTTTGTCTGGATTCGGACATGGAGATATTGCCCAAGACGATCGGACGCTTGCTCCAGTTCAGCCAACTCCACGACAAGCCGTTCACGGCCGCGCCCTATGTGTCGAAGGGCTACGACAATGAGAAGACCAGCAGGGTTTTCGCCCGCGACCTTGAAGATTTTCACGCTGCCGCGTCGCGCTGGAACGTCATGTTCGAGGATCCGGAGGCGCTGACGGGGCAGGGGCGGCTGGAGGTGCGCAACGGCTTTGCGCGCGCCATACGTGTCGGGGCCGGCGCCATGTTGTGCCGCCGCGACATGTTGGAGACGATGGTCGCCCGTTGTCGGGATCAAGGCTATTCCTATCATAATGTGCCGTTCCGCCTGTTTCCGTTGTTCAACATCCCGGTGGTGAACGGCGAGGCGATCGGAGAGGACTATGCCTTTTGCGATCGATGGCGCGCGTGCGGCGGCGAGCTTTGGGTCGATACCACGGCAACCATCCGGCACAATGGCCATCATTCCTATCGAGGCAATCTGGCCGAGACGCTCGACCTGCGCAGACGTGCTTTGCCCCAGGTCTAGCTCAACCCCCAAATAGATACGCTCTCGCCGTTGGTTCGATTCTCGGTCATGGGCGCTGCAGCGCGACTGGCTTGGTCTCCATGCTCTCGGAGTTCTGGGGCGAAGGTCGGTTGGTTTTTCTGAGTTCTTCATCGAGGCGGGGCCGTCATCGGTCGATCCGCCGATTCGACCAGGTGGAGCGCCGGGGGGGCAGAGGGCATGCAGCGCCCTGCCGGTCATGGTTGGTGCTTTGAAGAGATCCGGTGGCTTCACGAAATTTCAGCACGATGAATGCCGTGCAGCGGAGCGCGGGCGTTGTTGACTGGAGATTGCTTACAATCCTTCAGCAGCACTTTTCCCGATCAGATGCACGTAAAAGGTGCGCTATGAATTTTTCATAACTTTAAGTATATATATTATTTATTATAGCAACCAAACTTATGCGTGCAATAAATCTGGTTTAATTTTGGCCAATTTAAGAACGATTTCGTTTCTAATACGGGTTGATTGAGTGAGAAGATTGCAACCTTAAATTGATATATCGGCGCCTGAACTCTCAATTGCGGAAAAAGTTGTGTCTTTTGGGTGACATGTCTTGGGCAAAACGATGTGAATACCTTGGCTCGGGTCGTTTTCGCGTTGTGGAAAGGTGGCACCTGCCGCACTGTCACTTTCAACGATTCACGCAATGGGTCGTCTCCGGGCCGCCGCCAGAGGTTGGGGCCGGGGTCTCGCGAGCCGGTCGGAGAGGTCAAGTTTCCGACCGAGTAAAAATGTCTTGGAGGTCATCTCATGACGATGAAGTCTGTTCTTCTCGGCGCAGCCGCCGGTATCGCCGCCATCGGCGCTGCCCAGGCCGCCGATCTGCCCATGACCAAGGGCGAAGCCGTAGAATATGTGAAGGTCTGCTCGGCCTTCGGCCCGGGCTTTTTCTATATCCCCGGCACCGACACCTGCCTGAAGATCGGCGGTGAAATCCGCGCCAAGTACTATGCTTTCGGCGGCACCGGTTACAATCGCAACGACAACCGTTCGGCTTTCGACACCCAGGCTCGCGTCTGGTTCGATGCCCGCACCGAGACCGACTGGGGTCTGCTGCGCTCCTATTTCCAGATCAACGCCGACTCCAACCGTCTGGTGGGCCGCGGCGGTGGTGATGGCACGCGCAACGATTTCACCATCGACAAGGCCTTCATCCAGTTCGGTGGTCTGACGGCTGGTTACGCCCATTCGTTCTTCGGCTTCTACGACAACGAATATGGCGATACCCTCGAGGGTAACTACTACGCTCAGACCAAGACCGTTAACCTGCTCGCTTACACCGCCCAGTTCGGCGGCGGCTTCAGCGCAACGCTGTCAATCGAAGACGGCCGCGACCATCGCGTCTCTGGCACGAGCACGCCGGTTGACATCAACGGCACGCTGTATGGCTACCGCGAAGGTGGTCAGCAGGTTCCCGATGTCGTCGCTCAGTTGCGTTGGGATCAGTCTTGGGGATCGCTCGCCGTTCAGGCGGCGGGTCATCAATCACGCTCGGGTGAGAATTACTCGATCCTTGTCGCAGGTCCTAACCCTGGTGATCCGGCGGTCGAAACTCCCGTCGTCGTTCGTCGCAGCAATAAGTATGGCTACGCTGTCGGTGCCACCGGCTTGATTAAGATCCCCGCGATCGATGGCTGGTTCGTCGTGGAAGGTCAGTATGCGGATGGCGCCCTGGATTATCTGGGCGCAAACAACACCTTCCTCGCCCAGGGAGATCGCTTCGTGAACGCCGCCGGGCGGGTTGACGCTGGCAAGGGTTGGTCGATCACCGGTGAATTGGGTGGACATATCACACCGCAATTGCAGGCTGTCCTGGTCGGCAGCTATATCGACACCTCCTTTGATCGTTACTCCGCCCTTGGCGATTACGGTATCAAGGAGTTCACCGTTAGCGGCAATCTGACCTACACGATCGTCAAGGGTCTGAAGGTGGCTGGTGAGATCGGTTATACCCATGGTAAGACCGACCACGGTCTGATCGTTTCCGACAACCCGAAGCTGAATGGTCGTGACAGCTACAACAACTGGCTGGCAGGCATGCGCATTACGCGCCAGTTCTGATCATTCGGTTCAAATATTCGAGGAAGGGCCTGGCGAAAGCTGGGCCTTTCTTTTTTGAGCGAGACACTTAGATCGCCTTGCGGGTTTGAGGCATCGATCGATCCTCTTTTGCAATGACCGACATATTTTAGTTGCCCCCTGTCACCTGTCACCTGTCACCTGTCACCTGTCATAGGCATGGGCATGGGCTGACCAGTTGCGGACCCCTTAGGCATAGGCTCAGGCACAGGTGACCGTCAGAGGTGCTGGGACGATACTACCTATTGTCTATTCTATTCGGGACGATGATGTCGCAGGTCCCGTCGCCGGTCTTGCAATGTGAGCCGAGTGCCACTTTGCGATCACGCCAGGCCGGTGTGCCCATTCCAATCTTCACCGCCAACGCCAATGGGCAACAGGCCCTGGCATAGCGTGCGCCTGAGCGGCACGGGCGACCCCAGTCCCAAAACTGACCCGTTCAGCGAATGGGGCGTTTGTTGTGGCCAGTTCCTTCGAGCGAACAGCGCCTGAATCACGCCTCAAGCCATCGTGCGAAGGTAGGCAATTCGACGGCGATGATTCCATGTCGGTGTCTCGGAAGGGAGAAAATCGATCGGAATTGCCGGTCCGAACAGGTGCAAAGCAATCTTGCTGCCCTCGAACTTCCGGAAGCGCCACCGGCGAACAACTGGCTGTCGCCCCTGGCGTCTTGCATCGAAATTGTGTCGTCCGAGCGCGAAGACAGCCGGAAAAGCCCGGGTTTCCGCTGAAACCGTCCCCAATTGTGGCGAAAATGCTGCGTGTGTCCTTTTTGCTACACAGCTTTGCCAAAATGTTACGACCCTAGGTTGTTGGGTGTAATCGCTATTGTACAACCAGAGGCAGTGAAGCAATGTCATGACAACGATTCACTCGATGGGTCGTGTCCGGATTGCAAGTTTAACGTGTGATCGGGGTCTCGCGAGTCGATCGGAGCACCAAGCGGCGCTTTCGATCAAATAATAACTGTCTTGGAGGTCATCTAAT
The DNA here is from genome assembly GCF_040797145.1 of Labrys neptuniae. Classification (NCBI taxonomy): domain Bacteria; kingdom Pseudomonadati; phylum Pseudomonadota; class Alphaproteobacteria; order Hyphomicrobiales; family Xanthobacteraceae; genus Labrys; species Labrys neptuniae. The sequence continues at coordinate 171,855 of NZ_JBFNQD010000010.1, forward strand.
GACGATGAAGTCCCTTCTCCTCGGCGCCGCTGCTGGTATTGCCGCCATCAGCACTGCCCAGGCTGCCGATCTGCCCATGACCAAGGGCGAAGCCGTTGAATATGTGAAGGTCTGCTCGGCCTTCGGTCCCGGCTTCTTCTACATTCCCGGCAGCGACACCTGCCTGAAGATCGGTGGTGAAATTCGCGCTGACTACCGCGTCTTCGGCGGCAACGGTTTTAGCCGCAACGATGACCGTTCAGCGTTCAACACCCAGGCGCGCGTCTGGTTCGATGCCCGCACTGAGACCGATTGGGGCCTGCTGCGCTCCTATTTCCAGATCAATGCAGATTCGCATCCGATCAGCAGTCAAGGTCGCGGTGGCGTCTATAACTCGAACACCTTTAGCATCGACAAGGCCTTCATCCAGTTTGGTGGCCTGACGGCTGGTTATGCCCATTCGTTCTTCGGCTTCTACGACAATGACTACGGCAGCACCATCTGGGCGCCCTATTACGCCGAAACCAGCACGGTCAACCTGATCGCCTACACCGCCCAGTTCGGCGGCGGCTTCAGCGCCACGCTGTCGATTGAAGACGGTCGCGACCACAAAGTCGATAACGGAATTGGCGTCGATGGTCTTACCACCACGGGCCTTCGTGGCGGTCAGCAGGTGCCGGACATCGTCGGACAGCTGCGCTGGGATCAATCGTGGGGTGCAATCGCCGTGCAGGCTGCGGCGCATCAGTCTCGTACTGCAGAGACCGTGACCTACTATCCGACTGGCACAGACCCTCTCAATGCGATCGAGAACCCCATTGCTCGCACCAACAAGTGGGGCTACGCAGTTGGTGCCACTGGTCTGATCAAGCTGCCGTTCATTGATGGTGGCCACTTCATCGTTGAAGGTCAGTATGCCGATGGAGCGACCGAGTATTTGGGGGCGAACAATACGTTCTTCGCTCACGCCCCCGGTGATCTCTTCGTCGACGGCACGAATGGCGCAGGTGCTTTTACGGTTGATCGCGCTAAGGGTTGGTCGATCGTCGCTGAACTCGGCGGCAACATCACTCCTGTGCTGAATGCCAACTTGGTGGGCAGCTATATCGACACCAAGTCGGACAACTTCATCGCTGCGGTCGACACTCACGTTCAGGAATACGTCATCGCTGGCAACCTGACCTATACCATCGTGAAGGGACTGACCATCGGCACCGAAGTCTCCTACATCCACAGCAAGCTCAAGAACGGCCTTGCCTATGATGCGGACGCCGAAACGGTGAATGTGGTCAACGACAGCGTGAATGCCTGGCAGTTTGGTGTTCGTTTGAAGCGCGTCTTCTGATCGTTCTTCGATCCTTTACAAAAGAGACCCAGCTGCGCAAGCAGCTGGGTTTTTTTTGTTGGAAAATAACCTAGCTCAGTAGTTTGGCTGGGATAGCGGATTGGCGCCAATATTATTCTTGCAAAGGATCGTTTGTTTCATTTTGTTTTCTGCAAGAAGAAATCCTCAATATAATGTAAGAGTTTTTTCTCACTCTCGCGCGGATACTCAAATCCGTCAGGTGAGGTCGAAAGCAGATTCATCGTCGCGTTGATCTCAAAAATCAGCAGATTGCCGTCTTCTGTGAGATCGAAATCCATACCGAAAATCTCGAGAGGCATTACTTCCGCGATGGTCCGAAGTTTGCCATAGATATTCCTGCCCAGTTCTCGTTCTGGATCGAGGACGATACGATTGGCAATTTCCAACAGACGTGGGTTCTCACGATAGAAGGCCTGCTGGCCCGGAGTTCGACGAGCTCGCACGTTCCAATGGTCGCTATAGTCGGCACGGACGACGAGCGGCTGCTTGTTGACAAACGCCGCGCGCAGCGCACGGAACCTGCCATCAGCATGGCGGGTCTGAGCATAAGTGATTGCGTAAAACTGCAGCCCGTCAAGCTTTTCCAAAGCTTCATGAAGGGCCTGTCGATCATCGATGCGCCACGTACCCGCGCCCATCTGCTGGAAGACGGTGCGAATGATGGCCGGATAGCCACACCGGTTCTCGATATCCTCAATCAGCGCGGGCCTCTGCTCCCTGCCGCTTTGATAGCGGTATACTTTCGGGAAAATGATGCCGGGAATATTGGCGAAGCGCTCCGAATTCTTCTGGCGTGTCGCCTGCACGGCAAGCTTGGGATGATTGATCACCTTGATACCAAGGCTGTCCTCCAGAGCGCCGACGCGCTGCAGCGTGTCCTCTACCATCAATTGTTCGGCATTGACGACATTGTTCAGTGCCAGAGCCGGGCGTGGCATGCCACGCAATGCATCGGCGGCAGTCGGGGAGTCCGCCAGGATGGACATGAAGCGGAAACGATCGGCGAAGACCTGGGCCAGTTGCGAAGGGAAGTTGCCACTATAATGGTGATCATAGGGCTGCCGGAAATCGGCGATGAATTCGGGCGAGCGGTTGAATACGGCAAGCACGAATTGCTGGGAGGAGGCGGCCTCGGCGAGCAGGATGGGCATGCTGGCAACGAAGCGTTGACTGCTTTGGCCGCAGGCGGCACGATCGTCACGCTCATGGGCAAGTGCGGCGCGAACCGCATGCAGGTTGGGTAGCTCTTCTCCTGGACCGAAATCCCGGTCCAGCGCGACGAAGGCTTCATCATTGCGGCCGGCATCGTGCAGCATCTCGGCGATCAGCAGTGCAAATTCGACGTCCTCTCCCATCGTGGACAGGAGGGGGAATCCAGTCGCGAGAGCCCGGTTGGCAAGGCCGATATCTTTGAGGGCGCTGACAAGGCTGACGATGGTACCGTGCTCGACGGCGTCCGGAACGCGCCCTGTGGGCCAGGTGCATGGTGAATAGGTCTCGGCAGCTGCCTTTGCTTCTTCCTGTCGGGCAGATTCGATCAGAAGACCCAGGAGATTATTGAGGTTGCGGTAGGCGAGGGGAACAGACCTCCGATCCAGCAGGCTGAGGCGGAGCAACCGTTCGGCCTCATCGAGATGCCCGACCTGTTCGTTGGCGACGCCGAGCAGACCAAGAATATCCGCACTGTCGGGTTGGTGGGTGAGAAGCGCCGTGTATGCTGCAATTGCCTGTTCGATCTGCCCGTTACGGTGCAAGGCAAGGGCCTTGTCTCGATCAGTATGGGACGGAGCGGACATTGAGCGCCTCAAGCTGAGAAACAGATGATGGCTACCCTAAAGGGCAAAATGGTGCGGCGGAACTACCCCAAAGCTCAACAATCGAAGAAGGGCTCTGATGTCACGCCTCTCTAACGCGCTTAAGGCAGAATCGCCATGACGTTGCGGCGTGCTCTTTTTGCAACGCGCCGTCTCAATAGTCGGTCTATGGAAGCTTGACCTGCGACATTTCGTTGAGTTGCCTGCGCTTTTGCCGCACTCTGCAGCTAGAGGTTGCGCGGTTGGGGATGGGCCGCCACCTTGGGGAAAAACGATGAAGGCAGTGGCGATCGGCCTTGCCGGTGCAATCTTGGGGGCTGGTGCTGCCCATGCGCAGGATTTGCCGGTTGGCAAGGGCGCGCCAGACAGCTATCTCCAGGCCTGCGTCGACATGGGCGTGGGGTTCTGGCAGCTGCCGGGCAGCGATACCTGCGTGAAGATCAGCGGCGAAGTGCGGGCCGACTATGTCGTGAGCCGCCAGAGAATGCGTGAGGATGACTTCAGCGGGTTTGTCACGCGCGGCCAGATCGGTTTCGACGCCCGCACCGACACCGATTACGGCCTGCTTCGTTCCTTCTTCCTGATCGACGCCTATGTCGGCCCGAGGACGAGCACCGAATTCGTGATCGACAAGGCCTTTCTGCAGTTTGGCGGGCTGACGGCCGGCTACGCCCATAGTTTCTTCGGCATCTATGACCTCGACTATGGCAATGATCTCCTGCAGCCCTATTTCGGCTATGCCGCCACCACCAACCTCATCGCTTATACGCAGGAATTCGGCGGCGGCCTTTCGGCGACATTCTCGCTCGAGGATGCTCGCGGCACGCGCAGCGACGTGCTGAATTTCTTCGGTTTTCCCGAACCGCGACGCCCTGCCGGCGGAACCGCGATGCCCGACATCGTCGGCAATGTCCGCCTCGATCGCGATTGGGGCACGCTGGCCGTATTCGGCGCTGGCCACCAGGTCCGATATCCCGGGCCGCCGCAGATCGGCGGTTCCGACTATGGCTATGCCGTCGGCGCAGCCTTCGGTCTCAACTTGCCGATACGCTCCGGCGCCCATATCGCCGTGGAGGGAACCTACGCCAATGGAGCCTCTGCCTATCTCGGCTGGCAACAGATCGATGCCGCCTATGAGAATTTCAGTGGGCGCAAGGATATTGGCCGTGGCTGGACGGTTACCGGCGAGGCGGGCATCAACATCACGCCCGCGCTAACCCTGAATCTGCTCGGTTCCTACCTCGACTACAGCGCGGCAACCACGCGGGACTATGTCAATCCGGCGGCGCCGGATGTGAGGGGATGGGTGGCAGGCGGCAATGCCGTCTATACCGTAACCCGCGGTCTCTCCTTCGGCATCGAGGGGTTCTATTCATCCTATCGGGCCAAGGGCGGGCAGGACTTCTTTCCCTATGAAGAGGACATCCGAGGCTGGACCGGGGTGCTGCGCGTTCGCCGGACGTTCTGAGCCGGGAATTTATTCCAAGCCTCGAAGATGCAGGCGCCCACGAAACCCGACTGCATCGAAATTCTGGATTTAAAATCAAAGGTCTGGCGAAAATAGCGAAACGGTACGGAGAGTCGTTTCCAAAGCCTCTCGGTATCACCGGCTCTTGCCACGAAGATCGGCCTCGATCAGCAAGGTGCTCGTGGTATCGAGGCGCGAGCGGTAGACCTGCACGTTTTCCAGCACGCGCTGCACGTAATTGCGCGTCTCCGTGTAGGGGATGCGTTCGACCCAGTCGATCGGGTCAACCTTCGGATCGCGTGGGTCGCCATAGGCCTTCACCCATTCGGCAACCTTGCCGGGACCGGCATTGTAGGCGGCAAAGGTCATGATGTAGGAGCCGCGGAAGCGACCGATCAGATCGCCCAGGTGAGCCTCGCCCAGGCGTGCATTATAGACCGGATCGCTGGTCAGCTTCTTGGCATCGAAGGCGATGCCGGCGAGGCGCGCGGTCGCCTTGGCGGTCGAAGGCATCACCTGCATCAGCCCGCGGGCGCCGGCACTGCTGACGACCTCGTGCCCGAACTCGCTCTCCTGCCGGGCTATGCCGTAGACCACGGCGCGTTCGACATTGCCCGAACTCTCGAAGCCAGGAATGGCGCCGATCGGAAAGGCGATCGCATCGAGCGGCAGGCCACGCTGTGTGGCCGACTTGCCGACCGTGAGGGCCGTCTTGGTGTCCAGATTGTCGAGAGCAATCTGGCCGAGCAGGGCCAGTTGCTGGCTGTCCTGCAACTGTCGACCCATGTCGGCGACGAGAATACGAGCATAGTCACGCTTGCCGAGCGTGTAGAGCTGGTTGATGGCACGCACTGCCAGAAGGTCCTCGAAGGCCGCGCGGCTGGCGGGCGTGGCCTCGGGGAGAGCATTCAGGTCGAGCGTCCGCAGCCCCAAGCGAGCCCGGGCGATCTGGCCGTAATAGGTGATGGGGTAGCGCGCGGCTGCCTGGTAGAACCCGGTCGCCCCGGACTTGTCGCCGGCTGCTTCGGCAGCGCGGCCTTGCCAGTACGCGCCGCGCGCAACCGAGATCGGCCGCTGGGAATCGGCGCTCAGATTGGCAAAATGCCGGGCGGCACTGCGAGGATCGTTCAGGAAGCGCAGGGCGATCCATCCGCAATGGAACTCGGCCTCCATGCGGGTCGTATCGCTTTCGGCGGTAAAGCCGGCGACCACGGCATAGGCGGTACGGGCATCCCCCTGATCGAGCAAGGCACGGGCTATCAGGCGTCGCTCCGTCCACCACTGGTCGGGACGCACCAATGCGGCGGCGTCGCGGGGGGCCTTCAGCAACAGGGCGGCGGCATCACGCGGCTTCTTCTGGCGCCTGAGATAGGCAATGCGGGCGAAGACGTAGGCCGGGTCGGTGGAAACATTCGCGGCCAGCAGGGCGCCCGCATTCCTGGCCTGCCTGGCCACGGCAATGCGCTGCTTGGCAAGCGTCACCACATCCGGACCGGCACGGGCCGCAACGCGCAAGCCATCGTCATAACTGCCGTCATAGACCAGACGATCGGCGCGATATTTATGGTCGGCGGATGAAAGCAGGGCGCCGTAGTCGCGCAGGATATCGCCCTCGAGTTGGCCGGACAGACTGTCATTGCGATAGGCGTCGCGAATGAGGGTGGTTGCACCCGCCTGGTCGCCGTCGCGCTGCAGCACGGCGGCGAGGGCGACCTTGCCTTCGTCGGTCTCGGGCTGGGAAGAGGCGAAGAAGGCTCGCACCGTGTCGGCATCGGCTCCCTCATTGTAGAGAGCCTCTTCGCCGCGCCGCCGGATCAAGCCATTGCCGGGCCAGCTCGGATAAGTGGCAAGGAAGGCCTTGATTCGGGCGAGGCCGATATGGCGGGCGGCGCTGCGGATGGCGATCCATTCTGCTGCGGCCTGGCTGGCCGGATCGGTCAGCGACCGGGCGAGGGTGTCGCCGCCGGAGCGGTCGCTGCCCTCATAGGCGGCAATCACCTGGCGCAGGACGTCGAGCTGGTTCACCAGCGGCGGAGGAACGATGATCGAACCGGTGATTTCGGTGTCGGGGCGGGCCGAGATCGCCGGGGGAGCGGCATCCGTGCGCAGCGCGACCGTACGAGGCGGGTGCGTCAGGGTGGCATCGCCAGGCCGCGTGACCGGGGCGGCAAGCGCGCCGGTCAACACCGCGACGAAGAGGGATGTACCCGTCATGAACCGCAAGAGCATTGCCGCCACGCCAATCCAGGTGATCCGGTTTGGCGATTGTCGCGTCCTCTGATTGACGAACCGTGAATGACGACGGAATGCCGCATTCTCGCCATCAGTGAGGCACGAGGAAAAGGTGATTTTCAAGGCCCGAAGGCGGCGGATTCGGGGCTGCTGCCTTAAAAAGTGGCAATCTGGAGCCGACTCATTCCATTAACCAGAGCGATGCGAAGATCATCTCGTTGAAATGGGGTGTTTTCGGTCCCCAATCGGCGCCTATGCTCTTTTCGTGACGGGGTGGCTCGTATATGTCTGGCGCCCGGCTGAGATCATCAGGGCAGCCATCCGATCGGAATCCGTGGAGTTGAGATGATGTCGAAGGCAAAGTTCAGAGGGTCGCTCACCGCTTTGGTGACGCCGTTCCGCGACGGCGCCATCGACGAGAAAGGTTTTCGCGACCTGATCGACTGGCAGATCGCCGAAGGCACCAGCGGCCTGGTGCCGGTGGGCACTACGGGCGAAAGCCCGACGCTCAGCCATGCCGAGCATCACAGGGCGGTGGAGATCTGTATTTCCCAGGCGAATGGCCGCGTGCCCGTGATCGCCGGCGCCGGCTCGAACAATACCGTCGAGGCCATCGATCTGGCGCGTCATGCCGAAAAGGCCGGCGCCGATGCCGTGCTGGTGGTAACGCCCTACTACAACAAGCCGACGCAGGAAGGGCTCTACCAGCACTTCAAGGCCGTCAACGACGCCATCGGCATTCCGATCTTCATCTACAACATTCCGCCGCGTTCGGTGGTCGACATGTCGGTGGAGACGATGAAGCGCCTCTACGAGCTCAAGAATATCGTCGGGGTGAAGGATGCCACCGGCAATCTTGCCCGCGTGTCGCAGCAACGCCAGCAACTCGGACCGGATTTCATCCAGCTCTCCGGCGAGGACATGACGGCTCTCGCCTTCAACGCGGCCGGTGGCCAGGGCTGCATCTCGGTGGTTTCCAACATCGCGCCGCGGCTGTGTGCGGACTTGCAGGAGGCGACGCTGCGCGGGGATTACGCCTCAGCCCTTGAAATTCAGGACCGCCTGGTCCCACTTCATGGGGCAACCTTCCTGGAGCCGGGGCTTGCCGGGGCCAAATGCGGCCTGGCCATGCTGGGGCGCCTGAAGGAAGAGGTACGCTTGCCGCTGCTGCCGGTGACGGATGGCGCGCGTACCCAGATCCGGCAGGCGATGGTGCATGCCGGGTTGCTGAATTGAAACTCTGAAGCGGGGGAGGCAATCCCTCTCCGTCCGAAACGGCCGGGCACTCGGCTGATTCCAGGAAACGCTTCGAAAAACAAGAAGGTAGAGTCTGTTTCGAGTGTTTTGCTCGAAGGCTCTCTGGGTGATACGTGGCGGACAAGAAGGACGGTGCTCGCAAGCTGGTTGCCGACAACCGCAAGGCTCGGTTCAACTACGAATTGATCGACACCTTCGAGGCCGGGATCGTGCTGGCCGGAACCGAAGTGAAATCCCTGCGCCTGGGTAAGGCGACGATCGGCGAATCCTATGCCGGGCCATCCGGCGAGGAGTTGTTGCTCTTCAACGCGGACATTCCCGAATATCTGCAGGCCAATCGTTTCAATCATGAGCGTAAGCGTCCGCGCAAACTGCTTTTGCATAAACGCCAGATCAACAAGCTGATTGGTGCCGTGCAGCGCGATGGCCTGACGATCGTGCCCACCAAGCTCTATTTCAACGAGCAGGGCAGGGCCAAGATCGAGCTCGCTCTTGCCCGCGGCAAGAGCCTGGGCGACAAGCGCGAGACCGAGAAGAAGCGCGATTGGCAGCGCGAAAAGGGACGCTTGCTGCGGGATAAAGGCTGATCTGTGCGGACGCTGCTGGGGACGCACGCGTCCCTGCCGGTATCTTCTTCTCCAGGGGCCTTGCTGCCAAGAGCAAGCAGAGACACCTGCGATCCCAGAAAATACCGTTCAGCGATCGAGAATGCCGCGGATGGTCTCGAAAACTGCCCGGAACATCGGCGTGGTCAGGCGGCCCGTATTCGTGTTGTAGCGGGAGCAGTGATAGCTGTCGACGAGCGTCAGATTGCCGATCTGGTGCTGCGCGTGATGAGCAAAGGGAAAATGGGCCGGCCTGCGGCCGAGGGCGGTGACCACGCTGTCATGTCCGATCTTGCCGAGCGCCAGGATGACTTCAAGGTTCGCCATCTCCTTGACCGTATTGGCCAGAAAGGGGCGGCAGGCGGCGATTTCGCTGCCGATCGGCTTGTTCTCGGGCGGCACGCAGCGCACGGCGTTGGTGATGCGGCAGTCGACGAGTTCGAGGCCGTCGTCAGGACGCTCGTCATAGGTGCCGCTGGCAAAGCCGAAATCGCCCAATGTCTCGTAGAGCAGATCTCCGGCCCAATCGCCCGTAAAGGGCCGCCCAGTACGATTGGCACCCTGTAGCCCCGGCGCCAGCCCGGCGATCAGCAGCCGGGCAGAGGCCGGGCCGAAACTGGAAACCGGCGCATTGTGCCAATCGGGATGCTTGGCACGTGCCTGCAGGCGGAAGGCAACGAGCCTCTCACAGAGCGGGCAGTCGCGCCCAGGTTCTTGGAATTGGCTGGCGGTCATCGATTACTCGAGCAAAGGGCGTCTTGAAGAAACGCAGCTTGCTCTCGCTCCCTGTTTCCTAGCCAATCCAACGGATTGGCTAGGGCGTCTTTGCCGGTCCCGCCGATTCCGTCAAATCGCAAAGTGCCCGAGGCCAGGAACGAAATCGCAGTGCGGACGGAGCCAGCAGGCAGGCCCCGTCAAAGGCGGGCACCGATCGTGCGAGGCGGGTTCTCGACCTATTGATCGTCGGATTGGCCACTCGAACTCGCCGACATGAAGCCAGGGGTCTGGCCGGCGAAGCCCTGTTGGGGCGGTTGGCGGGTCGGCGCGGGGCCGGCCGGAAAACTGCCGCCGGCCTGGCTGCGCACGGCCCGCTCGGACGGATCGCGGCCGATCTTGCTTTGAAGCGTGACGAGGTCGACGAACTCGTCCGCCTGGCGGCGCAATTCGTCGGCGACCATCGGCGGCTGGGTCGATATGGTGGAGACCACGGAAACGCGCACCCCCTTGCGCTGCATGGCCTCGACCAGGGAACGGAAATCGCCGTCGCCGGAAAACAGGATCATGTGCGAGATGTGATCGGCCAGTTCCATGGCATCGATGGCAAGCTCGATGTCCATATTGCCCTTCACCTTGCGGCGGCCGGTGGAATCGACGAATTCCTTGGTCGGCTTGGTGACGACGGCATAGCCATTATAATCCAGCCAGTCGATCAGCGGACGGATCGACGAGTACTCCTGGTCCTCCACCAGGGCGGTATAATAGAACGCTCGCACCAGATAGCCGCGGCTGTGGTACTCCTTGAGCATTTTCCGGTAGTCGATATCAAACCCCAAGCTTTTCGCCGTTGCGTAAAGATTGGCGCCGTCAATAAAGAGAGCGATGCGTTCCTGGGTGTTGTTCATTCTTCTGCCAGTTGAGGTTCGTTCTGCTGATGCTCGGTTTGATCGAATGCGATTGAAATCGGTCTAAATTACAGTCTAGAATTAATCCCAAGGGCAACATCGAGAGGGGGCTCTCTGTGTAATCCCAGCGGAACGGCAGCAACGGCAAGTTTAGGCCCGATACATTCAGCTTGTGCCTATCGCGGTATAGAATGTCAAGGTTATCAGCATTGTGGTTAGATTGAGTGTTTTCCAATGAGAGTGTTGACAGGATTATTGCAATATCGAGACGAGCAGCCTCGATATGTAAGTCGAATGAGGTAGAACTTGCGGTCAATCTCCTTGCCTCGGAGGCCCGACGATACCACGGATCGGCCTTTTAGGGTTGCACAAACTCGCCTGGCGGTGTAGTTGGCGCGCTTGATCCCAAAACACGGTACAGAAAGGCGTCGCCATGGCCCGCGTCACGGTGGAAGATTGCATCGACAAGGTCGAGAACCGCTTCGAGCTGGTTCTGCTGGCCAGCCATCGCGCCCGCATGATCGCCGGCGGCGCTGCGCTGACGGTCGATCGCGATCGTGACAAAAACCCGGTGGTGGCTCTGCGCGAGATCGCGGATGAAACCCTGACCCCGGATGACCTCAAGGAAGACCTGATCCACTCGATGCAGAAATATGTCGAGGTGGACGAGCCCGAATCGGATCCGGCCGCTCTCGCCGCCGGCGATTCCGACGACAATGTCGCCTTCGACCGCATGTCGGAAGAAGACCTGCTGCGTGGCCTGGAAGGGCTGGTGCCGCCGGCCAACAACGGCTCGGACGACGAAGAATAAGCTCTTCGCCTCCTCCCAGGCAATTTCAGCGGGCCGGCATCACCGGCCCGCTTTTCTTTTGCGCTGCACCCGTATTGAATAGCGCGATGCTTCGGTTCGATCGAAGCGCGGTAATGAGGTTAGCCGGGTGCGGCAACGCTGCCGGCGGGAGACTGTGAGTGACGGCGCCATTTCGCCTGATGCGGCAATATGAACTCGTCGACAAGGTGCGGGCCTATAACCCGGCCGTGAACGAGGATCTTCTCAACGCCGCCTATGTCTATGCCATGCAAAAGCATGGTGCCCAGTTTCGCGCCTCGGGTGATCCCTATTTTTCCCACCCCTTGCAAGTGGCCTCGCTACTCACCGATCTCAAGCTCGACGACGCCACCATCGCCGCCGCCCTGCTGCACGACACCATCGAGGACACCGATGCCACGCGCGGCGAGATCGAACGCCGTTTCGGCAAGGAGATTGCGGCTCTCGTCGACGGGCTGACCAAGATCAAGAAGCTCGATCTGGTTTCCAAGGAGGCCAAGCAGGCGGAGAACCTGCGCAAGCTCTTGCTGGCCATCGTCGAGGATGTGCGCGTTCTCCTCGTCAAGCTCGCCGATCGCCTGCACAATATGCGCACGCTCAATTTCATGCGGGCGGAGAAGCGCGCTCGCATCGCCCAGGAGACGCTGGACATCTATGCCCCGCTTGCCGGGCGTATGGGCATGCAGGATATGCGCGAGGAGCTGGAGGACCTGTCCTTCCACGAATTGCAGCCGGCCCATTACGAAACCATCGTCCGCCGCCTGGAAGGATTGAAGCGCCGCAATGGCGCATTGATCGCGGAGATCGAGAATGATTTGCGCGAGCGGCTGCAGGAGCGCGGCATCGAGGCGACGGTCAAGGGGCGGGAGAAGCGACCCTACTCGATCTTCAAGAAGACAGAACAAAAGCAGGTCGCCTTCGAGCAACTCTCCGATATCTTCGCCTTTCGCGTGCTGGTGAACAAGGTGGAGGATTGCTATCGCGCACTCGGCCTCGTCCACACCAAATGGCCGCTCGTGCCGGGCCGCTTCAAGGACTACATCTCCACGCCCAAGCAGAACGACTATCGTTCGCTGCACACCACGGTGATCGGCCCGGGCCACCAGCGCGTCGAATTGCAGATCCGCACCGAGGAGATGCATCGCATCGCCGAATTCGGCATCGCCGCCCACGCCCTCTACAAGGAGAACAAGGCCGGCGACAGCCTGCGCCTGGAAGGGGAGAGCCGGGCCTTTGCCTGGCTGCGCCGAACCATGGCGATGCTGGCCGAGGGCGACAATCCGGAGGAATTCCTCGAGCATACCAAGCTCGAACTGTTTCAGGACCAGGTGTTCTGCTTCACGCCGAAGGGCAAGCTGATCACCTTGCCGCGCGGTGCCAACGCCATCGATTTCGCCTATGCCGTGCATACCGATGTCGGCAATACGGCGGTGGGCTGCCGTGTCAACGGCCGCACCACCCCCCTGGTCTCCGAGCTCTACAATGGCGACGAGGTCGCCATCATCACGGCCAAGCAGCAGACGCCTCCGGCTGCCTGGGAAACGCTGGTGGTGACCGGACGGGCGCGGGCCGCCATCCGCCGCGCCACGCGCACGGCGGTGCGAGCACAATATGCAGGGCTCGGCCAGCGCATCATCGAGCGTGCCTTCGAACGGCTGGAGAAGACCTATAGCCCCGACGCGCTGCAGGGCGCGCTCAAGCGCCTCGCCCGCAAGAGCGTGGACGATGTACTCACCGCCGTCGGTCGTGGCGAGATGCGTTCGCAGGATGTAGTGCGGGCGGTGTTCCCGGACTTCAAGCTCGAACAGTCGAGCCACGCCGCCGCCGGGCTCGACGAGACCTGGTTCGGCCTGCAGGGCGGCCAGAATCTGCGCTTCAAGCTGCCGGGGGGCGGGGATCCGGCCAAGGCTGCCATCCCGGTGCGCGGCCTGATGGGCGATCTGCCGGTGCGCTTTGCCGAAGGTGGGGCGGTACCCGGGGACCGCATCGTTGCCATCCTCACGCCGGGCGAGGCGATCACCATCTACCCGATCCAATCGCAGGCACTCGCCGATTTCGAGGACAGGCCGGAGCTCTGGCTCGACGTGCGCTGGGATCTGGAGGCGGCACGCGCCGAGCGCTATCCCGCCCGGATTCAGGTGGTTTCGATCAACGAGCCGGGCACGCTCGCCCAGATTGCCCAGGTGATCGCCGAGACGGACGGCAATATCGACAATCTCGCCATGCAGCGCCGCTCCTTCGACATGACGGAGATGATCGTCGATCTCGAGGTCTACGACCTCAAGCACCTGCTCGCCATCATCGATGGCTTGCGCGCCCGCAAGGTGGTGAGCGAGGTGCAGCGCGTGATCTGAGGCCAGCAGCGCGGTCCCAGCGACATGCGGGCATGTCGCTGGGAGGTCCGCGTTCCAAGCAGGCGCAAGGGCGTCAGGAGCATTGTCCGCCGATGCTGGTCATGCCGATCACGCGCCCGAACATCAGGCTGACGAGGACGGCGCAATTGCGGTCATAGGCCAAGCCGTAGCGAGCCAGGATCCGCTTCTGCTCAGGCAGCGGGATGGGCGGCGTATCACCGCGCTGGCGAAAGTCGAGACGATTGCCGAGATAGACGAGGCGAACGGCGCCGCCTTCCGCGGCGCGAAAATCCGGCTTGCCGTAGCGCTCGACGAAAGCCTGTTCCGACGAGCCCATCGAGAACAGCGGCCGGATACCGCTGTCGCCGATCGTGCATCCGGTGAGCAGCAGCGACAGGCAGAAGATCAGTTTTCTCACGGTACTCGCACTCCATATCTCGAAAAAACAACGGGAGGTTGGCGGCTAAACCGCGTTGCGACTAGACGAAGTCTCCTGGAAGCGCAAAGGCATATCCAAAACCTCCCGTTGCCGACCCACGAGCGGGACACCGCCGTTGGCTCTTCACGAAATTTTCGACCTCCAACCGGTGTCGGCCATTGATCTGTACGCCCCGGAAGCGTAGCCCGTACAACCGGAAAAACCAGGAGACGATGATGACGCAGGATGAGGTGCTGGCGGAATTCCGGGCGGCGGGGGCGTTGCTCGAAGGACATTTCATCCTGACATCGGGACGGCATTCCGCGGTCTATCTGCAGAAGAACCTCGTCTTCATGGATCCTCCGCGCACCGAACGTCTTTGCCGTGCCTTGGCCGAGCGCATCCGCGCGGCTTACGGTCCCATCGACATGGTGGTGTCCCCGGCCGTGGGCGGCATCGTGCCGGGCTACGAGACCGCGCGCGCGCTCGGTGCCAAGACGGTGTTCGTGGAACGCGAGAATGGCCAGTTCCAGCTGCGGCGCGGCTTTGCCATTCCCAAGGGCGCCCGCGTGGTGATGGTGGAGGATATCATCACCACTGGCCTGTCCTCGCGGGAATGCCTGGCCTCCATCGCCGACCAGCCGGGCGAAATCGTCGGGGCGGCCTGCCTGATCGACCGCTCGGGCGGCAAGGCCGAGCTCGGCAAGCCTCTGGTGGCTCTGGCGACCTTGGACATCCCCACCTTCGAGGCCGACAAGCTGCCACCGGAACTTGCCAGCCTGCCGGCCGTCAAGCCCGGCAGCCGGACTCTCGCAGGACAGGCCTGAAGATGACCGCAACTGCTCTGCCCAAGGTTCCGCGCCCGGAGGCTCTGCGCCTGGGTGTCAATGTCGACCACGTGGCCACCGTGCGCAATGCGCGCGGTGGCCTCTGGCCGGATCCGGTCCGCGCCGCGCATCTGGCGGTCGAGGCCGGCGCTGACGGCATCACCGCCCATCTGCGCGAGGATCGCCGCCATATCCGAGATGCCGACATCCGTCGCATCCGCGCCGAAGTGAAGGCGCCGCTGAATTTCGAGATGGCGGTGACCGACGAGATGCTGGCGATCGCGCTGGACGTGAAGCCCCATGCCGTCTGCCTGGTGCCGGAAAAGCGTGAGGAGCGGACCACCGAAGGAGGCCTGGACGTCAGGGCGGGCGAGGCCAATCTGCGGATGGCGATCCCGCGGCTCAAAGGCAGCGGCATCCGTGTCTCCCTGTTCGTCGAGCCGGACAGGGCGGTGCTGGAAGCCTGCGCCGCCCTGGGTGCCGATATCGTGGAGCTCCATACGGGCACCTGGTGCGAAGCCGTCGCTTCGGAGGAGACCGGCCATGCTGCTGCCGAATTCGAGCGCTTGAAGCTCGGCGCTTCCATCGCCGCGGGCCTCGGCCTTGAAGTGCATGCGGGGCACGGGCTCGACTTCGAGACCTCTGAAATCTTGGCTGTGGTACCCGAATTCGCCGAGTTCAACACCGGGCATTTCCTGATCGGAGAGGCGATTTTCGTCGGGCTCGCCGAGAGCATCCGCACCGTCAAGGCGGCGATGGCGGCTGGACGGAGCCGTGCCGGATGATCATCGGTATCGGCAGCGATCTTTGCGACATCCGGCGGATCGAGGACGCACTCGCCCGTTTCGGCGAGCGCTTCGAACGACGCTGCTTCACCGAAGGCGAGCGGGCCAAGGCCGCGGGCCGGGCCGACAAGGCCGGTACCCTTGCCAAGCGCTTCGCTGCCAAGGAGGCCTGCTCCAAGGCCCTGGGAACCGGCGTCAACGGCATGGCGGGCATTCACTGGCATGACATGGAAGTCCTCAATGCCGAGAGCGGCCGGCCCGAATTGCGGCTGAGCGGCGCGGCCTTGCGCTGCCTTGGCGACATGCTGCCAGAGGCGCATGAGGCCCATCTTCATCTCAGCCTGACCGACGAGCATCCCCTGGCGCAGGCCTTCGTGGTGATCGAGGCCCGACCGCGCGCTTGAGAGGAAAGGTTGTCCGCCGCCGCGCAATTGCCGAAATCATGCTGTTTCTGGCATCCGTCATTCTGGCGAATGATCGATGCTGTCAGGGCGTTTCGTCAGGCATGGTACGGCGCCAGACGAGGACGAACCCCGCTCTCATCCGGCGCAAGACCTCGCCTCACCACATGCCCGCGCGGCAGGCTCTGTCGTTGCACCCTCAATCCGCAGGGGTTATAGCAGCCGCAACAGGGTTGTTTCGTTACAAAGCTTCCGGAGCTTGCCTCAAGGCCGGCTCCGGAAGCTTTGCGTAATTTCAAGGTTCTTGCGGGATCTTGGATCGGAGCAATATTTCGAGGCTCCGGTTCCGCCAAGGACCGCCTCCAAAGATGGAAGATCGATGAGCGTGGCCAGCCAACCGAACAAGACGCCCGACACCAGCGGCGCCGCCAAGAAGACGTCGAAAGATGGCGGTATCGGCGAGCTCATCAAGATCATCGTTCACGCGCTCATCATCGCGCTGGTGGTCCGTACGGCCTTGTTCCAGCCGTTCAACATTCCGTCCGGCTCGCTGATCCCGACGCTCCTGGTCGGTGACTACGTCATGGTCTCCAAATACAGCTATGGCTGGTCGCGCTATTCGGTGCCGGTGATTTCCGGCATTCTGCCATCGGGCCGCCTGTGGGCCGGCGAGGGGCCCAAGCGCGGCGACATCGCCGTCTTCAAGCTGCCCAAGGACAATTCGACCGATTTCATCAAGCGCGTCATCGGCCTGCCAGGCGACCGCATCCAGATGCGTCAGGGCCGGCTGTTCATCAACGGCACCATGGTTCAGCGCGAGCAGGCCGGGACCTATCTGGTCAAGGATGAATTCGGGCGCGACAAGCAGGTGCCGAAATATATCGAGACCCTGCCCAACGGCGTGAAGCACGAGGTCATCGAGATTCAGGGCGACACTGGCTACTATGACAATACCGACGAATATGTCGTGCCGCCGGGCAACTACTTCATGATGGGCGACAACCGCGATAATTCCGATGATTCGCGCGATCTTGCCGCTGTCGGCTATGTGCCGCTCGACAATTTCGTCGGCAAGGGCCAGATCATCTTCTTCTCCGTCGCCGATGACGCCTCGCCGCTCGCTTTCTGGCAGTGGCCGTGGACCGTGCGCGGCAGCCGGTTGTTCTCGCTCATTCGATAATGACGGATCGGACCACGCCTGACGGAGTGTTGTATCGAATTCGGCCTCGTGCGAGCCGCCTCGGCAGATTGCTGCTTGCCGGTGGCGCTTTGCTGTTGCTCGCCTCTTGCCGCAATTTCTCCGTGCCGAGTGGTTCCAACATCCCGACGCTGCTCGTGGGCGACATCGTGATGGTGTTGCCCTTCGGCGAGGGGCCTGCAACCGGGGCTCCCGCTCGCGGCGACATGGCGGTGTTCCGATTGCCTAAGGAGCGATCGAGCTATTTCATCAAGCGGGTGATCGGCCTGCCGGGGGATCGCATCCAGATGCGCAATGGCCGTCTGTTCATCAACGGGGACATGGTGCGCCGCGAACCAGCCGGCAGTTACAAGACTGCGGTGGAGTTCGGTAGCGAGAAGCCGGTGCCGAAATATCGGGAGATCCTGGCGAACGGACGCACTTATGAAGTGATCGAGATCCAGGGCGACAGCGGCTATTACGACAATACCGATGAATATGTCGTTCCGGCCAGCCATTGCTTCGTGATGGGTGACAACCGCGACAATTCCGACGATTCGCGGGATCTTGCGGCTGTCGGCTATATTCCGCTCGAGAATTTCGTGGGCAAACCCTGGCGGGTCCTGTTCTCGACGGCCAAGGCACAAATGCGTCTGTTTAAGATCATACAATGAGTTCGAAGAAGAAACCTGCGCTCGAAACACTGGAAGCCGCGCTCGGCCATGTCTTTGCCGATCGCTCTCTTTTGGAGCGGGCGTTGACGCATATCAGTTTCCTCGATGGGCCAGGCCGGCTGGCGAGCTATCAGCGCCTTGAATTCCTCGGCGACCGTGTGCTCGGGCTGGCGGTCGCGGACATGCTCTACCGCGTCTTCCCCGATGACGAAGAGGGCGCCATGTCGCGCCGGCTTTCCGATCTCGTGCGCAAGGAGACCTGCGCGGCCGTCGCCACCGACTGGGGCGTCGGTCCGCACGTCAAGCTCGGCCTGGGCGAAGCCCATTCGGGCGGGCGCAAGCGTGTCACCACGCTGGGCGATGTCTGCGAGGCCCTGATCGGCGGCGTCTTCGTGGATGCCGGCTATGAGAAGGCGCGCGCCGTGGTCGAAAAGGCCTGGCGCGAGCGGCTCCACGCCCCGGTTCGACCGCCGAGCGACGCCAAGACGGCGCTGCAGGAATGGGCCCAGGGCAGGGCCCTGAAGGCGCCGACCTATCGCCTGGTCTCGCGCACTGGGCCCGATCACAATCCGCGCTTCGTGATTGCCGTCGACATCGAGACGCTGACCTCGGCCGAAGGCGAAGGCAAGTCGAAGCGCCTGGCCGAGCAGGCCGCCGCAGCCGCCTTCATGGCGCGGGAGGGTATTTCCCTGGAGGGGCGTCGCGGCTGATCGGGCCGGCGGAACGCCCACTCATGCGCCTTCGGGCTCGCCGAGCTCTCCGGAAAACGAAGAATAAACCCGGCCGCTGTGCATCATCGGCCAATCGAGCCGTATTTCGGCACGCTAATGTCTGCTAGAAAGCTGAAATGAACCAGACTTCAAACACCAGATGCGGCTTCGTCGCCCTGATCGGCGCCCCCAATGCCGGCAAGTCCACGCTGATGAACGCCATCGTCGGCGCCAAGCTGTCGATCGTCACCCACAAGGTCCAGACGACGCGTGCCATCGTACGCGGCATCGCCATGGCGGGGGATGCGCAGATCATCTTCGTCGACACGCCCGGCATCTTCCAGCCCAAGCGCCGGCTCGATCGGGCCATGGTCACCACCGCCTGGAGCGGCGCGGCCGATGCCGATGCCGTCTGTCTGCTCGTCGATGCCCAGCGCGGGCTCGACGAAGGCAATGAGGCGATCCTGGAAAAGCTCTCTGCCACCAAGCAGAAGCGCATCCTCATCCTCAACAAGATCGATGCGGTGAAGCGCGAGAAGCTGCTGGAGCTTGCCCAGGCCGTCAACGCACGACTGCCCTTCGACGAGACCTTCATGGTGTCGGCGCTGACCGGCAGCGGCGTGGAGGACCTCACCAACCATCTCGGCTCCATCATGCCGGCCGGACCCTGGCTCTATCCCGAGGACCAGATATCGGATGCGCCCCTGCGCTCGCTGGCAGCCGAGATCACGCGCGAGAAGCTGTTCCTGCGCCTGCATGACGAGCTGCCCTACGAATCGACGGTGGAGACCACGGCCTGGACCTCGATGAAGGATGGTTCGGCCCGCATCGAGCAGACGATCTACGTCACGCGCGAGGGGCACAAGAAGATCGTCATCGGCAAGGGGGGAGAGACCATCAAGGCGATCTCCATGGCGGCCCGCAAGGAAATCATGGCCATGGCAGAGGCGCCGGTGCATCTGTTCCTGTTCGTGAAGGTGCGCGAGAACTGGTCCGATGACCCCGAGCGCTATCGCGAAATGGGCCTCGAATTTCCGGTGGAGAAGCCCTGAGACGGGTTCCTTGTGGGAGTGTCGGCCTCCTGGCTGACATCGCTGACACTCCAGGCCCCCGCGTTACTTTGCCTGGGCGAGGCAGTTCCGATGGAATGGATCGACAGCGGTTACATATTGGGTGTGCGCCGCCATGGCGAATCCAGCGTGATCCTGGAGACAATGACCAGGGATCATGGCCGTCATCTCGGCATGGTGCGCGGAGGGCGCTCGCGGACATTGCAGCCGGTGCTGCAGCCCGGCAATGAGGTGCAACTGACCTGGCGCGCCCGGATCGAGGGGCATCTCGGCCATTTCGCCGTCGAGGGGCTGACATTGCACGCCGCCCGCTTCCTCTCCTCCCGGCAAGCCCTGTTCGCCATGACCCATGTGGCGGCTCTGGTGCGCCTGCTGCCCGAACGCGATCCGCATCCCGGCCTCCACGAGGCGCTCGGCCACCTCGTGGAGGTGCTTGGAGAACCTGATCTGGCACCGGCATTAATTGCTCGCTTCGAACTCGAGATCCTGTCGGATCTCGGCTTCGGCCTCGACCTGGCTGCCTGCGCCGTCACCGGCCGGCAGGACGACCTCATCTATGTCTCGCCCAAGAGCGGCAGGGCAGTCTGCCGGGAAGCCGGAGCTCCCTGGCATGACAGGCTGCTGCGCTTGCCCGCCTTCCTGCGCGGGGAGGAGGGCATGCCCGAAGCCGGCGATATCGCGGATGCCTTGCGGCTGACCCAGTATTTCCTCGAGCGCGATGTCTTTGCGCCGCGCGGTCTTGCCATGCCCGAGGGGCGCCGCGTCCTGCTGGAGAGTCTGGTGGCGGCGGAAGAAAAGGGTTAACCAATCCTTATTCCGCCAAAGTCGTTGGCTACCAGCTATGGAATGAAGTTTTCGAGGATGACGCCGTGACGATCCGTCCCGTTTCCCTGTTGGCGATTGCACTCTCTCTCGCCGCCCTCCCGGTAACGCAGGCCCAGGCGGGCTGGCGTGACGCTCCCTTTTACGGCGATGGAGGCTGGGACGGCGAGTTCGAGGCGCCCATGCGCCCTTATCACCCCAGGCCCGTTTATCGCGGGGACGATGGCGGCTACGAGACCCGCAGCTTTTATCCGCGCCCTGCCTATCCGCGACCTTGGGTGAGGGGGCCGGCCTATGAGCCCGATATCGACGGGTCTTATGACGTCCTGCCGGAAGAGCGCGGTCCGGCGGTGCGTCCGCTTCGCCCGCCGCGCAGTGTCGTCGGAACACCGCAGAACCTGCCGCGTCCGGCGCTGCCGAAGCCGCGCAGCGCGGCCTTGTCGGCACCCAAGAAGGTCGATCCGCCTAAGGCCCTGCCGCTAGGGGTTGCCCCGAAACCGCGCCCAGAGCCGGTTCAGGAGGCAAGAGCATTGCCGGTGCCGCGGCCCAATCTCGAAAGCATGGATTTCGAGCCCCTGAAATAGGGCGGTGGCTTCCATTTGGGCGAGTTCTGGAACGTCAACCTCCGGTTGACATTACGGGTGCCGGAAAGTGCTTGGTTTTCAGGATGTCAGCCGGGGGCTGGCACTCCGAATTCCTTGCGCTCTTCCAGCAAGCGCAATGCTAGGCCGGTATCCTCGTCCGCGCGACATAGAGCGCGAGGGCCGCAGCGTTTGAGACATTCAGGCTCTTGATCGCGCCGGGCATGTCGAGCCGGGCCAGCGCATCGCAGAGAGAGCGCGTGCGCTGGCGCAGTCCCTTGCCCTCGGCGCCAAGCACGAGCGCCAGCGGCCCACCGAATGCCGTGCCTTCCAACGTCGCCGTTCCTTCCGAGTCGAGGCCGATTCGTGTCACGCCGCTCGCCCCCATTTCATCCAGCGTATCGCCGAGATTGCGCACGGAAACGACCGGCACATGTTCCAGGCCCCCTGACGCCGACTTGGCAAGCACGCCGGTGGCTGCAGGCGAATGGCGCTCCGTGGTGATGATGGCTGCCACCTTGAAGGCGGCAGCCGAGCGGATGATGGCGCCGACATTGTGGGGGTCGGTGATCTGGTCGAGCACCAGGACGATGTCCTGCGCGCCGAGTTCCCCGAAAGCGGGAGCGGGCAGGGGGGCCGCTTCCAGATAGAGTCCCTGGTGAATCGAATCGGCTGTGAGCAGACGGTCGATATCGCCCGGGCGGACGGTTTCCGGTTTGATTCGCGTTTCGACCTTCTCGTCGGCCAGCCTTTTCAGGGCGTTTTCGGTGGCGAGCAGCCGCTTGAGCTTGCGCTTGGGGTTCTGCAACGCCTCGCGCACCGGGTGCCAGCCATAGATCACTACCGTATCGAGCGTTGCCTCGCCGGCATAGCCTCGATGGTGGCCGCGATGGCCCCTGCGGTCCCTGTCCTTCATGTTTATCTCCGTTCCGGGGATTGCCCATGGCATGGCTGGCGTACCAAAAAAAGCCCTGTCCGCGATTAAGTGTAAAAACTCGTCGACAATTGTCGCCTTTTGGGTTGACAGGCACCGATCCCCTCACCATAACGGCGCCCTCTGAACGACGCGGTCGCGCCACTTGGCCGCTTCGATTTCGCAGCGGCGTCACAGCGTTGCGGAAGGACGTTTTGGAGGGGTGCCCGAGTGGTTAAAGGGGACGGACTGTAAATCCGTTGGCTCAGCCTACGTTGGTTCGAATCCAACCCCCTCCACCAAACGTCCGAGGAGCTCTGTGCTTGGTTTGCGGGTGTAGCTCAATGGTAGAGCAGCAGCCTTCCAAGCTGAATACGAGGGTTCGATTCCCTTCACCCGCTCCACTCCCCTTCGGTCGGATTTCGGGCCCCACAAGCCTCGTGCTCCATTCTCTTCTTGCACGTCGCCGCAAAAACCCCTATCGAGCCGCCCGATATTTCGCACCGGCGAAATACCCAATCCTCCAATGCTGGAAACGGGGCTATGGCCAAAGAGAAATTTGAACGCACGAAGCCGCACTGCAACATCGGCACGATTGGTCACGTTGACCATGGCAAGACGTCGCTGACTGCGGCGATCACGAAGGTTCTTGCCGAGACGGGCGGTGCGACGTTCACGGCGTATGACCAGATCGACAAGGCTCCGGAAGAGAAGGCCCGCGGTATCACGATCTCGACGGCGCACGTCGAGTACGAGACCAAGAACCGCCACTATGCCCATGTCGACTGCCCCGGCCACGCCGACTACGTGAAGAACATGATCACGGGCGCGGCGCAGATGGATGGCGCGATCCTGGTCGTGTCGGCTGCCGACGGCCCGATGCCGCAGACCCGCGAGCACATCCTCCTGGCCCGCCAGGTCGGCGTTCCCGCGCTGGTGGTGTTCCTGAACAAGGTCGACATGGTCGACGATCCGGAGCTTCTGGAGCTGGTCGAGCTCGAAGTTCGCGAGCTTCTGTCGAAGTACGAGTTCCCCGGCGACGACATTCCGATCACCAAGGGTTCGGCGCTGATGGCGCTGGAGAACAAGTCCCCGGAGATCGGCCATGACGCCATCCTGGCCCTGATGCAGACGGTTGACGACTACATCCCGCAGCCCGAGCGCCCGATCGACCAGCCCTTCCTGATGCCGGTCGAAGACGTGTTCTCGATCTCGGGCCGCGGCACCGTGGTGACCGGCCGTGTCGAGCGCGGCATCGTCAAGGTCGGCGAGGAAGTCGAGATCGTCGGCATCCGCGCCACCCAGAAGACGACCGTCACCGGCGTCGAGATGTTCCGCAAGCTGCTCGACCAGGGCCAGGCCGGCGACAACATCGGCGCGCTGCTGCGCGGCACCAAGCGTGAGGACGTGGAGCGCGGCCAGGTGCTGTGCAAGCCCGGCTCCGTGAAGCCGCACACCAAGTTCAAGGCCGAAGCCTACATCCTGACCAAGGAAGAGGGTGGTCGTCACACGCCGTTCTTCGGCAACTACCGCCCGCAGTTCTACTTCCGCACGACGGACGTGACGGGCGTGGTGACGCTGCCGGAAGGCACGGAGATGGTGATGCCGGGCGACAACATCGCCATGGAAGTCAACCTGATCGTGCCGATCGCCATGGAAGAGAAGCTGCGCTTCGCCATCCGTGAAGGCGGTCGTACCGTCGGCGCCGGCGTCGTCGCCGCCATCATCGAATAAGCCTGGGCGAAAGCTCGAGTTCGGAACGGCGCAGCCTTGGCTGCGCCGTTTTTGTTTGTATTCCTGACTCCACCGCATTCGAGGAACAGGTCATGATCGTCGTCACCACCAATGATCTCCCAGGCTACCGTGTCGTGAAGCATTTCGGCGTGGTGCGTGGCATCACCGTGCGTTCGCGCAGCGTGATCGGCAATATTGGCGGCGCCATCCAATCGGTGTTCGGCGGCAAGCTGTCCGTCTACACCAACCTGGCCGAGACTGCCCGGCAGGAGGCTTACGAACTCCTGGTGCGCCATGCCGAGGAGATGGGCGCCAATGCCATCATCGCCATGCGCTATGACGCCAACGAGATCATGGATGGAATCACCGAGGTGCTGGCCTATGGCACTGCGGTCGCGGTAGAGCCGGTTTGAACAGGCCTTGGGCCGTCGGCGCAGCAAAAGCCGCATGAAAGAGGGCGCCGGGCGCAGGCCCGTCGGACTTCTGTCGGGTCGGCGATGAAAATTTACACGATCATCTCCATCTGCGGGATTGCGCCAAATCATTTGCGCGGCTATGTAGGCGCCGCGCGAGCAACGCGTAGGGGTATAGCTCAGCTGGTAGAGCGACGGTCTCCAAAACCGTAGGTCGCGGGTTCGATCCCTGCTGCCCCTGCCAATTTACGCGGATGAGGCGTTCAGCTTTTTTCGCTCTGTCATGAAAGCCGGGGGATGGGGCTTGGCCGCACCCTCGGTTTTGTGTTGGCAAAAACGGCCGGACAGGATTTGCAAGCCCGCGGGGCGGGGTGGCAAAGCCTGCGAGGTTCACAGTCGTCGCAGAGCCTGGCTGGTCGGATCATCTCCGCATCGTCCATGCTCCGCTCAGGCCCGGTCTTGCATTTGCGAGGCAGGATTTCGAAATGAGTGCCGGAACAATTCTGTTTCGGTCAAGGCGGTAGAACGATGGCAAAGACGACTCCGATGGAGTTCTTGCGACAGGTTCGCAATGAAACGAACAAGGTCACCTGGCCCACCCGCCGGGAGACCATGATCACGGCCCTCATGGTCGTTATCTTCACCATCGCCATGGCCATCTTCTTTTCGATCACGGATGCCGTTTTGATCCGTGTCGTCTCCTTCATCGTGAATCTGGGCCGCTAGGGAAATCCATAATGGCCAAGCGCTGGTATATCGTTCACGCCTATTCCAACTTCGAGAACAAGGTCGCGCAGTCGATTCGCGAGCAGGTCGCCCAGCGTGGGCTCTCCGACCTGTTCGAAGAGATCCTGGTGCCGACCGAGAAGGTCGTCGAGGTTCGCCGCGGCCGGAAGGTCGACACCGAACGCAAGTTCTTCCCCGGCTATGTGCTGGTGAAGTGCGACCTGACGGACGAGGTGCATCACCTCATCAAGAACACGCCGAAGGTCACCGGTTTCCTGGGCGCCGACAAGGCTAAGCCCGTGCCGATTCCCGACCGTGAGGCGGAACGCATCAAGGGCCAGGTCGCCGACGGCGTCGAGCGTCCCAAGCCCTCCGTCAGCTTCGAGGTTGGCGAGCAGGTCAAGGTGGCCGACGGTCCCTTCGCTTCGTTCAATGGCATCGTCGAGGAAGTCGACGAGAGCCGCGCCCGCCTCAAGGTGGCGGTTTCCATTTTCGGCCGGGCCACTCCGGTCGAACTCGAATACGGGCAGGTCGAAAAGGTCTGATCCCGTACGCGGGAGGAGAAGCAGGGCCATCGCCGCCTTGCCGAACCGAACCGCGAAACTCCGGCCATCGCGTTGATGGCCAGCCATCGGAGACGATGGTCGATAACCGCGGGGCAACCCGCATAGGAGCAACAAATGGCGAAGAAAATTACGGGCTACGTCAAGCTTCAGGTTCCGGCCGGCGCCGCGAACCCGTCGCCGCCCATCGGCCCCGCGCTCGGTCAGCGCGGCCTGAACATCATGGAATTCTGCAAGGCCTTCAATGCGAAGACCGCGCAGATGACCAAGGGCATGCCGATCCCGGTCATCATCACGGCCTATCAGGACCGTTCGTTCACCTTCGAACTGAAGCTTCCCCCGGTGTCCTACTGGGTCAAGGAAGCCGCCGGCATCAAGTCGGGTTCGCAGACCCCCGGCAAGGGCGCCAAGGCTGGCAAGATCACGATCGCCCAGATCCGTGAGATTGCCGAGAAGAAGCTGCCCGATCTCAACTGCGATACGGTTGAGGCCGCCATGGCCATGGTGAAGGGTTCCGCCCAGTCGATGGGCCTCGAGATCGTCGGGTGATATGATGGCACATCAAGGAAAGCGTATCCGCGCGGCCAAGGAAGGCATTGACCGCATCAAGCTTTACGGTCTGGACGAGGCAGTGGCCCTGATCAAGGACCGCGCCAAGGCCAAGTTCGACGAGACCGTCGAGATCGCCATGAACCTGGGTGTCGACCCCCGCCATGCCGACCAGATGGTCCGCGGCGTGTGCAACCTGCCCAATGGTTCGGGCCGCACCCTGCGCGTGGCCGTGTTCGCCCGCGGCGCCAAGGCTGACGAAGCCCGCGCTGCTGGCGCCGATGTGGTCGGCGCCGAGGATCTCGTCGAGATCGTCAACGGCGGCAAGATCGACTTCGATCGCTGCATCGCCACCCCCGACATGATGCCGCTGGTCGGCCGTCTGGGTAAGGTGCTCGGCCCGCGCGGCATGATGCCGAACCCGAAGGTCGGTACGGTGACCATGGACGTCACCGGTGCCGTGCAGGCTTCGAAGGGCGGCGCCGTCGAGTTCCGCGTCGAGAAGGCCGGCATCGTGCACGGCGCCGTCGGCAAGGCTTCGTTCTCGGCCGAGAAGCTCGCCGAGAACATCAAGGCTTTCGCCGATGCCGTGGTCAAGGCCAAGCCGACCGGCGCCAAGGGCACCTATGTCCAGCGCGTCGCCCTGTCCTCGACCATGGGCCCGGGCGTGAAGATCGACCCGGCCAGCGTGCTCAGCGCCTGATCGACCTGACAGGTTGAAATCGAGAACCCCGCCGAAGCTGCTTCGGCGGGGTTTTTTTGATAGATCCGGTCGCGGCGTATCTTCACATCACCGGGAGCAGCATGTCTCGACGCAAATTTCTTGCGCTTCTCGGAGGCGCCACTGTGCCGGCATGGGTTGCAGGAGCGAGCGCCAAGGAACTCGACTACAGCAAGCTTCACCAACTCGATGCAGAAGATCTAGCCGAGCAGGGCATGAAAACTGCGTACGAGGCGCTTGCGGCCGACCTCAGGCATCATGGCATCGAGCCTGCGGCCATGGCGGAGGAGATCGATCCGGATGCTCCGACCTATGCCGTGCATATCAGCGGCCGAAAATATGTCGTCTATTCGCCGGAAGTCACGTCGAATGACTACCAGTCATGGGGGCAGGCGACTTACCTCTTCTTCAAGATCGTGAACGACCAACTCGCTGAAATTAATTCGAAGGTGCGCTTCTACGCGATCAATGGCGGCAATGATCTAGGTGGGTTATTCCTGATGCCGGACGACGCCATTGCCGCCAGGAATTCGCTACCGCGACGGGAGGATTGGCCCTACATCCCGACCGATACCGCGCCATGGTACGGGCAGTTTCATTGACCGACCGCGAAACGAGGCCTTGGGAGACTTTCGGCTGGCGCGGCTAATTGATTGCCGGCAAGGGCAGGGCGCCGTATCGTCGAAGGTCAAAATGCGACGATGCGTTTTTGGAAAAAGCACATCCCTGATGCAAATTCCCCCTTGGCAATTCGCCCGGGAGGGACTATATCGCCCTTCTCACTGAACTGATCAAAGGTTCATGACCCTGGGATGTGTAAACAGCCCGGGATTTTTGCTGTCCGAAGCAATTTGGACGGCTGACTGGCCGGCTGGGTTTTCGAACCTTGACGGCCTGTCCTGTCCGAGACTGCAGGCGCAGGGAAACCTGCTTAATTGCCGGGAGAGGCCTTTAAAAGCGCTCCTTTTGGCCTGCATAGACGGGGAAGACCGGTTTTCGGTGTCCGCCTCGCGGCTGCCTCGTGAATTGGTTCGATCCGGCTCACTCGTCCTTACGGCCTGTGTCATTTTGACGCATATGTGATGATGAGGGACAGGCAATCGAGCGTCGCCTTCGTAAAGGTCCCGGTTCGCCGGTGCCCGGAAGGCGGCAAGTGCAACGGTCGGCTTTCCCACCAATTTCGGAAAGCTGCAACCGGAGAGAGCAACGTGGAAAGAGCGGAAAAGCAGGAGTTCATCGGCTTTCTCCAGGAGGTCTTCACGACCACTGGGGTTGTCGTCGTAGCTCACTATTCCGGCCTGACCGTCGCCCAGATGCAGAACCTGCGCAAGCAGATGAAGCAGGCTGGCGCGACTGTGAAGGTCGCGAAGAACCGCCTCGCCAAGATCGCTCTTGATGGCACGGATGTGGCCTCTATCGCGCCCCTCATGAAGGGCCCGACCCTGATCGCTTATTCGAGCGATCCGGTGGCTGCACCCAAGGTCGCCGTCGACTTCGCCAAGGCCCACGACAAGTTCGTGATCCTGGGCGGCGCGATGGGCAAGACCTCTCTGGACCAGAACGGTGTCAAGGCGCTTGCGACCTTGCCGTCTCTGGACGAACTGCGCGCCAAGCTGATCGGCCTCATCCAGGCCCCGGCTACCAAGATCGCTCAGGTCGTCAACGCACCGGCTGCCAAGCTGGCTCGCGTGTTCGGAGCCTATGCCAAGCAAGACGAAGCGGCGTAAGGCCGTTCGCAACCCGATTAAACCGGTACGAACCAAAACCAAGGATTATGGACAATGTCCAAGATTGAAAAGCTTGTTGAAGACCTGTCGAGCCTGACCGTGCTCGAGGCTGCCGACCTCGCCAAGGCCCTGGAAGAGAAGTGGGGCGTTTCGGCTGCTGCGGCTGTTGCCGTCGCTGCTGCTCCCGGCGCTGCTGCCGCTGCTCCGGCTGCTGAAGCCCAGACCGAGTTCACCGTCGTTCTGGCCGCTGCCGGCGACAAGAAGATCGAGGTCATCAAGGAAGTCCGCGCGATCACCGGCCTCGGCCTCAAGGAAGCCAAGGACCTGGTCGAAGCTGCTCCGAAGCCGGTCAAGGAAGCCGTTGCCAAGGAAGAAGCCGACAAGATCAAGGCCGCCCTCGAGAAGGTCGGCGCCAAGGTCGAGCTCAAGTAAGAGAGCTTGCTTCAGGCGTTTTGGCTCCGGGGTTTTCCCCCGGGGCCTTTTCGGCGTTTTAGGCCAGGCTCCATTAGGACCTGGCCTGGGCGCCGGAACGGCGGACCAGAGAATCTTCGAGGCTCGGCCTCCTGGGATTTTCCGGTCCGCCGTGACGAGAACGGTGAAGGCCGGGTGTCCCGGCCGGATGTTTCAGCGTCGGCCTGCGACAGCGGGACGGTGCCAGGCGAGGAAGGAACGTCTTCCTCGCGCAATCAATGCCTGCAGGAGCGGTGCGGTGGCGCCGAGCTTGCTTGAAAGGACGAGGACCACATGGCTCAGACGACCAATGCCCGCAAGCGCGTCCGCCGGTTTTTCGGAAAGATCCGCGAAGTCGCGACGATGCCGAACCTGATCGAGGTTCAAAAGGCTTCCTATGACCAGTTTCTCCAGGTCTTGGAGCCAGATGGCGGGCGGACGGATGAGGGATTGCAGACCGTCTTCAAGTCGGTCTTCCCGATCTCGGACTTTTCCAACAAGGCGATGCTCGAATTCGTCCGTTACGAATTCGAGGCGCCGAAATATGATGTCGACGAGTGCCGCCAGCGCGGCATGACCTTCGCCGCGCCCCTTAAGGTGACGCTGCGCCTGATCGTGTTCGATGTCGACGAGGAAACCGGCGCCCGCTCCGTCAAGGACATCAAGGAGCAGGACGTCTACATGGGCGACATGCCGCTCATGACCTCGAACGGCACCTTCATCGTCAATGGCACCGAGCGCGTCATCGTCTCCCAGATGCACCGTTCGCCGGGCGTGTTCTTCGACCACGACAAGGGCAAGACCCATTCCTCGGGCAAGCTCCTGTTCGCTGCCCGCATCATTCCCTATCGCGGTTCCTGGCTCGACATCGAGTTCGACGCCAAGGACATCGTGCATGCGCGCATCGACCGTCGCCGCAAGATCCCGGTTTCTTCGCTGCTCTTTGCCCTCGGCATGGACGGCGAGGACATCCTGCGCACCTTCTACAACTCCATCACCTATGTCCGCGACAAGGATGGCTGGCGCGTCCCCTATGACTGGAACCGCCTGAAGGGCGTCAAGCCGACCACCGACCTCATCGATGCCGATACCGGCGAGATCGTGGTCGAATCCGGCAAGAAGCTGACGGCGCGTTCCGCCCGCGCCCTGGCCGAGAAGGGCCTCAAGGCCCTGCGCGTCACGGACGAGGACCTGATCGGCCGTTATGTCGCCGAGGACATCGTCAATCTGAACACCGGCGAGATCTATCTGGAAGCCGGCGATGAGCTCAGCGAGAAGAACCTCAAGCTGCTCGGCGACGAGGGCTTCGACGAGATTCCGGTGCTCGACATCGATCACGTCACCGTGGGCGGCTATATCCGCAACACGCTGGCGGTCGACAAGAACAACTCGCGCGAAGAGGCGCTGTTCGACATCTACCGCGTGATGCGTCCGGGCGAGCCGCCGACCATCGACTCCGCTGAGGCGATGTTCCAGTCGCTGTTCTTCGATGCCGAGCGCTACGACCTCTCCTCGGTCGGCCGTGTCAAGATGAACATGCGCCTCGACCTCGACGCCGAGGACACCGTGCGCGTGCTGCGCAAGGATGACATCCTGGCCGTGGTCAGGACGCTGGTGGACCTGCGCGACGGCAAGGGCGAGATCGACGACATCGACCATCTCGGCAACCGCCGCGTGCGCTCGGTCGGCGAGTTGATGGAAAATCAGTATCGCGTCGGCCTGCTGCGCATGGAGCGCGCCATCAAGGAGCGTATGTCCTCGGTCGACGTCGACACTGTGATGCCGCAGGATCTGATCAACGCCAAGCCGGCGGCTGCCGCCGTGCGCGAGTTCTTCGGTTCCTCGCAGCTCTCGCAGTTCATGGATCAGACCAACCCGCTGTCGGAAATCACCCACAAGCGCCGCCTGTCGGCACTTGGCCCGGGTGGTCTGACCCGCGAGCGTGCCGGCTTCGAAGTCCGCGACGTGCACCCGACGCATTATGGCCGCATCTGCCCGATCGAGACGCCGGAAGGCCCGAACATCGGTCTGATCAACTCGCTGGCGACCTTTGCGCGCGTCAACAAGTACGGCTTCATCGAGGCGCCCTATCGTCGCGTCCGCGACAGCAAGGTCACGCCCGAGGTCGTCTATCTGTCGGCGATGGAAGAGGGCAAGTACTACGTCGCCCAGGCCAACATCCCGGTCGATCAGGAAGGCCGCCTGACGGAAGATTTCGTGGTCTGCCGCCATGCCGGCGAAAACGTCATGGTCACGCCCGACCGCGTCGACTACATGGACGTCTCGCCCAAGCAGCTCGTCTCCGTCGCTGCGGCGCTCATTCCCTTCATCGAGAATGACGACGCCAACCGCGCGCTGATGGGTGCGAACATGCAGCGCCAGGCCGTGCCGCTGGTGCGCGCCGATGCGCCGTTCGTCGGCACCGGCATGGAGAGCGTGGTGGCCCGTGACTCGGGCGCCGCGATTGCCGCCCGCCGCACCGGCATCGTCGACCAGATCGATGCGACGCGTATCGTCATCCGCGCCACCGCGGATCTCGATCCGACCCAGTCGGGCGTCGACATCTACCGCCTGATGAAGTTCCAGCGCTCCAACCAGTCGACCTGCATCACGCAGAAGCCGCTGGTGCGCGTGGGCGACGTGGTCAGGAAGGGTGACATCATCGCCGACGGTCCGTCGACCGAGCTCGGCGAGCTGGCGCTCGGCCGCAACGTCCTCGTCGCCTTCATGCCCTGGAACGGCTACAACTTCGAAGACTCGATCCTGCTCAGCGAGAACATCGCCAAGGAGGACGTGTTCACCTCGATCCACATCGACGAGTTCGAAGTGATGGCCCGCGACACCAAGCTGGGTCCGGAAGAAATCACGCGCGACATTCCGAACGTCTCGGAAGAAGCGCTGAAGAACCTGGACGAAGCCGGTATCGTCTATATCGGTGCCGAGGTGCAGGCTGGCGACATCCTGGTCGGCAAGATCACGCCGAAGGGCGAGAGCCCGATGACGCCGGAAGAAAAGCTCCTGCGCGCCATCTTCGGCGAAAAGGCCTCCGACGTGCGCGATACCTCGCTGCGCGTGCCCCCGGGCGTTACCGGCACCATCGTCGAAGTGCGCGTGTTCAACCGCCACGGCGTCGACAAGGACGAGCGCGCCCAGGCGATCGAGCGCGAGGAGATCGAGCGTCTGGCCAAGGACCGCGACGACGAGCAGGCGATCCTCGACCGCAACGTCTACCAGCGTCTCGTCGAGATGCTGGAAGGCAAGGCGGCGATCGGCGGGCCGAAGGGCTTCAAGAAGGAGACGGTGCTCACTGCCGACGTGATGCAGGAGTATCCGCGCTCGCAGTGGTGGAACTTCGCCGTGGCCGACGACGCGCTGATGAGCGAAGTCGAGGCCATGCGCAAGCAGTACGACGAATCCAAGAAGCGCCTCGAACAGCGCTTCCTGGACAAGGTCGAGAAGCTGCAGCGTGGCGACGAACTGCCGCCCGGCGTGATGAAGATGGTCAAGGTCTTCGTCGCCGTGAAGCGCAAGATCCAGCCGGGCGACAAGATGGCCGGCCGTCACGGCAACAAGGGCGTGGTTTCGCGCATCATGCCGATCGAAGACATGCCCTTCCTCGAGGATGGCACGCCGGTCGACATCGTGCTCAACCCGCTCGGCGTGCCGAGCCGCATGAATGTCGGTCAGATTCTCGAAACCCATATGGGTTGGGCAGCTGCCGGCCTCGGCAAGCTCGTCGGCCAGGCCATCGATGCCTACAAGAAGGGCAAGGGGGCCAGCCAGCTCAAGAATACGCTCGACCGCATCTACGGCAACAACGAGGAAATCGAGTCCATGGACGAGCGTGAGCTCGTCGACATGTCCTCGACGCTTCGCCGCGGCGTGCCGATCGCGACCCCGGTCTTCGACGGCGCCAAGGAAAGCGACATCGTCGACTTCCTCAAGATGGCGGGCCATGACGCTTCGGGTCAGGTCCAGCTCTATGACGGGCGCACGGGCAACCCCTTCGACCGCAAGGTGACAGTCGGCTACATCTACATGCTGAAGCTGCACCATCTGGTCGACGACAAGATCCACGCCCGTTCGATCGGTCCGTACTCGCTGGTCACGCAGCAGCCGCTGGGTGGCAAGGCGCAGTTCGGCGGCCAGCGCTTCGGTGAAATGGAGGTGTGGGCCCTCGAAGCCTATGGCGCCGCCTACACGCTGCAGGAGATGCTCACCGTCAAGTCGGACGACGTGGCCGGCCGTACCAAGGTCTACGAGGCCATCGTACGCGGCGACGACACCTTCGAGGCGGGCATCCCGGAATCGTTCAACGTTCTGGTCAAGGAAATGCGTTCGCTGGGCCTCAACGTCGAGCTCACCGGCCTGCGCAACGCCGATCAGATGCTGCCGCCGGCCGAGGCTGCCGAGTGACATTGCCCGGGAGGCGGGCCTTCGGGCCCGCCGTGACCGTGCCGCGAATGAGGTGGGTCTGCTGTCAGCGAATGCTGCAAGACCCGCCCCCCATTTTTATCCGCGCGGGCAGGGGCGTTGGCCTCGCCTTAGCGCAAACCTGGAGACGGCCATGAACCAAGAGGTCATGAATCTCTTCAATCCGGTGGCGCAGCCGCAGACCTTCGATCAGATCAAGATCTCGATCGCTTCGCCGGAAAAGATCCTTTCCTGGTCCTACGGCGAGATCAAGAAGCCGGAAACCATCAATTACCGTACGTTCAAGCCCGAGCGTGACGGCTTGTTCTGCGCGCGCATCTTCGGACCGATCAAGGATTACGAGTGCTTGTGCGGCAAGTACAAGCGCATGAAGTACAAGGGCGTCATCTGCGAGAAGTGCGGCGTCGAAGTTACGCTGTCGCGCGTGCGCCGCGAGCGCATGGGCCATATCGAACTCGCCGCGCCGGTCGCCCACATCTGGTTCCTGAAGTCGCTGCCGAGCCGCATCGGCCTGTTGATGGATATGACGCTCAAGGATCTCGAGCGTATCCTGTACTTCGAATATTACGTCGTGATCGAGCCCGGCCTCACCCCGCTGAAGGAGCGTCAGCTCCTCTCCGAGGACGAGTATGCACGCGCCCAGGACGAGTATGGCGAGGACTCGTTCACCGCCATGATCGGCGCCGAGGCCATCCGTGAGATGCTGCGCGCCATGGATCTGGAGAAGATCGCGGCGGATTTGCGCGTCGAGATCGCCGAGTCCACTTCGGAGCTCAAGCCGAAGAAGCTCGCCAAGCGCCTGAAGATCATCGAAGCCTTCATCCAGTCCGGCAACAAGCCCGAATGGATGATCCTGACCGCCGTTCCGGTGATCCCGCCGGATCTGCGTCCGCTCGTGCCGCTGGATGGCGGCCGCTTCGCGACCTCGGACCTCAACGATCTCTATCGCCGCGTCATCAACCGCAACAACCGTTTGAAGCGGCTGATCGAACTGCGTGCGCCTGACATCATCATCCGCAACGAAAAGCGCATGCTGCAGGAAGCTGTGGACGCGCTCTTCGACAACGGCCGCCGCGGCCGCGTCATCACGGGTGCCAACAAGCGTCCGCTGAAGTCGCTGTCCGACATGCTCAAGGGCAAGCAGGGCCGCTTCCGCCAGAACCTGCTCGGCAAGCGCGTCGACTATTCCGGCCGTTCGGTGATCGTCGTCGGTCCCGAGCTGAAGCTGCATCAGTGCGGCCTGCCCAAGAAGATGGCGCTGGAGTTGTTCAAGCCCTTCATCTATTCGCGTCTCGACGCCAAGGGGCTTTCCGCGACCGTGAAGCAGGCCAAGAAGCTGGTCGAGAAGGAAAAGCCGGAAGTCTGGGATATCCTCGACGAGGTCATCCGCGAGCATCCGGTGCTGCTCAACCGCGCTCCGACGCTGCATCGCCTCGGCATCCAGGCCTTCGAGCCGGTGCTGATCGAAGGCAAGGCCATCCAGCTGCATCCGCTGGTCTGCACCGCCTTCAACGCGGACTTCGACGGTGACCAGATGGCCGTGCACGTCCCGCTGTCGCTCGAAGCGCAGCTGGAAGCGCGCGTCCTGATGATGTCGACCAACAACATCCTGCATCCGGCCAACGGTCAGCCGATCATCGTGCCGTCGCAGGACGTCGTGCTGGGTCTCTATTACGTGACGCTGATGTCGGATGGCGAGCCCGGGCAGGGCATGGTGTTCGGCAATATCGGCGAGCTCGACCATGCGCTCGACAACAAGGTCGTCACGCTCCACTCCAAGATCAAGTGGCGCTGGAAGGGCATCGATGCCGAAGGCAACGAGGTCGCCAAGATCTACGACACCACGCCCGGTCGCGTGAAGCTTGCAGAGCTGCTGCCGAAGAATCCGAAGATTCCCTTCGACGCCGCCAACAACCTGATGACGAAGAAGGCGATCTCCGCCCTCATCGACGTCGTCTACCGTAACGTGGGTCAGAAGGAAGCGGTCATCTTCTGCGACCGCATCATGACGCTCGGCTTCTCCAACGCTTTCAAGGCGGGTATCTCCTTCGGCAAGGACGACATCGTCGTGCCGGAGAACAAGTGGAAGATCGTGGCCGAGACCGACGCTTTGGCGAAGGACTACGAGCAGCAGTACAATGACGGCCTGATCACCCAGGGCGAAAAGTACAACAAGGTCGTCGACGCCTGGGCCAAGTGCGCCGATCGTCTCGCCAAGGAGATGATGGACCGCATTTCGGCCGTGAAGAAGGACGACAGCGGCCGCGACAAGCCGATCAACTCCATCTACATGATGGCACACTCCTCGGCTCGTGGTTCGCCCGCTCAGATGCGTCAGCTCGGTGCGATGCGTGGCCTGATGGCCAAGCCGTCGGGCGAGATCATCGAGACGCCGATCATCTCGAACTTCAAGGAAGGCCTGACCGTGCTCGAGTACTTCAACTCGACCCACGGCGCCCGTAAGGGTCTGGCCGACACCGCCTTGAAGACGGCGAACTCGGGTTATCTGACCCGTCGTCTCGTCGACGTCGCCCAGGACTCGATCATCACCGAGATCGATTGCGGCTCGGAAGGCGGCATCGGTGTGCGTGCGATCGTCGATGCCGGCCAGGTCGTGGCTTCGCTCGGTGTGCGCGTCCTCGGCCGTACCGCGGCCGAGAACATCACCGACCCCTCGACTGGCACCGTCATCGTGCCGATGGGCGAGATGATCGACGAAAAGGCTGTCGATCTGATCGCTGCTTCGGGCCTGCAGGAGATCAAGATCCGTTCGGTGCTCACTTGCGAGACCAAGAACGGCGTCTGCGCTACCTGCTACGGTCGCGACCTGGCACGCGGCACGCGGGTCAACATGGGCGAGGCCGTCGGCGTCATTGCGGCGCAGTCGATCGGTGAACCGGGCACGCAGCTCACCATGCGTACCTTCCACATCGGCGGCGCGGCGCAGATCAACGAGCAGTCGAACATCGAGTCGACCTTCGAGGGCACGGTCAAGATCCGTAACCGCAACGTCGTGCGCAATTCGGAAGGCGAACTGATCGCCATGGCCCGCAACCTGGCAGTCGTGGTCCTCGACCATGACGGCACGGAGCGCTCGGTCAACCGCGTCCCCTATGGTGCACGCATCAAGGTGGACGATGGCGACAAGATCAAGCGCGGCCAGCGCATCGCCGAGTGGGATCCCTATACCCGCCCGGTGATCACCGAACTCGACGGCGTGATCGGCTACGAGGATCTGGTCGACGGCATCTCGGTCAATGAGAGTGCCGACGAATCGACCGGCATCACCAAGCGCGTCGTCTCCGACTGGCGGACGTCCAGCCGCTCGGCGGACCTGCGTCCGGCCCTGGTGATCAAGGGTGCCGACGGCAAGATCGCCAAGCTGTCGCGTGGCGGTGACGCCCGTTACTTCCTGGCGGCCGAATCCGTCATCTCGGTCGATCCCGGCTCGAAGGTGAATGCTGGCGATGTCATCGCCCGCGTGCCGCTGGAAAGCGCCAAGACCCGCGACATCACGGGCGGTCTGCCGCGCGTGGCCGAGCTGTTCGAGGCCCGTCGTCCGAAGGATGCGGCGATCATCGCCGAGATCACCGGTACGATCCAGTTCGGCCGTGACTACAAGAACAAGCGTCGTCTCGTGATCCAGCCGCATGAGGCTGATCAGGAGCCGGTCGAATATCTGATCCCGAAGGGCAAGCACATCCATCTCCAGGACGGCGACGTCGTCGAGAAGGGTGACTTCATCGTCGACGGCAACCCGGCTCCGCACGATATTCTGGCGGTCAAGGGCGTCGAGGAACTGGCGGCCTACCTGGTTAACGAAATCCAGGAAGTCTACCGCCTGCAGGGCGTGCAGATTAACGACAAGCACATCGAAGTGATCGTCCGGCAGATGCTGCAGAAGATCGAGATCACCGATGCCGGTGAGACCGAGTTCCTGCCCAGCGAGCAGGTCGATCGCATCGAGTTCGAAGAGGCCAACATCAAGGCCGTCGAAGAAGGCCGCAAGCCTGCGGTCGGCCATCCGGTGCTGCTCGGCATCACCAAGGCCTCGCTGCAGACGCGTTCGTTCATCTCGGCGGCCTCGTTCCAGGAGACCACCCGCGTGCTCACCGAAGCTGCCGTCAACGGCAAGTCGGACACGCTGGAGGGCCTCAAGGAGAACGTCATCGTCGGCCGTCTCATCCCGGCCGGCACCGGTGCCCAGATCGCGCGGGTCCGCGAGATCGCCAAGCGCCGCGACGACCTCATCCTGCAGCAGAAGCAGGCCGAGGCCGGCGTTCCCGCAGCTCCGGCCGGCGAAGCCGAAGTGGTGGCTCTGCCCGCGGCAGAGTAAGAAAATTCAACCGAATGGTTGAATGGAAGGGCGGCTCGCGAGGGCCGCCCTTTCGTCTTTCATCGAGCCGCGCTCGTGGTGGGGAAGGGGAGCCTCTCGGGCTCCAAGCCATGCAAAACGGCAAAGGGGCTATGCAGAAGCTCCGATCGGCTCGGAAACCGCATTTATTGCCGATTTTGACACGCTTCGTGCTTGACGGGAGGCGAGTCGGCAGTTAAAGACCACCTCACTTTCAGGGCGGGCCGTAAGACGTATTGTTCCTGCAGTCGACAAGACGCGGAACTGAGTTCTTAAACGCTGCCTCCGGACTACCAGACACAGTTCCGGTCATGATCGTTGCGCCCTGCGTTGCGATCCTCTGTGGGTGTCGCGCTTGCATCCCCTAAAAGGGAAGCTGGCGCGGTTTCGTTTTGCGTGGTTGTTCACGCAGGGCAAAGCAGTGCGTTCGTAAGGGCGTACTAATCGATGTTGAAGGGCGAACGATGCCAACCATTAGCCAGCTGATCCGCAAGCCGCGCGAACCGAAAGTGTATCGCGAGAAGGCGCGCCACCTGGAAGCATGCCCGCAGAAGCGCGGTGTGTGCACTCGTGTGTATACGACGACCCCGAAGAAGCCGAACTCGGCTTTGCGTAAGGTTGCCAAGGTGCGTCTCACCAATGGCTTCGAGGTCATCGGCTACATCCCCGGCGAAGGCCATAACCTTCAGGAGCATTCCGTGGTCATGATCCGCGGCGGCCGCGTGAAGGACTTGCCCGGCGTCCGCTATCACATTCTCCGCGGTGTCCTCGATACCCAGGGTGTCAAGAACCGTAAGCAGCGCCGTTCGAAGTACGGCGCGAAGCGTCCGAAGTAAGGGAAGATTTCACCATGTCCCGTCGCCATCGTGCAGAAAAGCGTGAGATCATTCCGGATCCGAAGTTCGGTGATCTCGTCGTGACCAAGTTCATGAATGCCATCATGTATGATGGCAAGAAGTCGGTTGCCGAAAAGATCGTCTATGACGCTTTCGACACCATCGAAGCCAAGGCCAAGCAGAGCCCGATCACGGTGTTCCAGACGGCCTTGTCGAATGTCGCTCCGGCGATCGAAGTTCGCTCCCGCCGCGTCGGTGGTGCGACCTATCAGGTCCCGGTCGAAGTTCGTCCGGAGCGCCGCCAGGCTCTCGCCATCCGTTGGATCCTCAGCGCGGCCCGCAACCGCAACGAGAAGACCATGGAAGAGAAGCTGTCGGGCGAGCTGCTCGACGCCTCCAACAACCGCGGCAACGCCGTGAAGAAACGCGAAGACACGCACCGGATGGCCGAGGCCAACCGCGCCTTCTCGCATTACCGCTGGTAAGGCTGGAAGCAGGATCGAGGATCACACGATGGCCCGTACGCACGCGATCGAGGACTACCGCAATTTTGGTATTATGGCGCACATCGACGCCGGTAAGACCACGACGACCGAGCGGATCCTTTACTACACCGGTAAGTCCCACAAGATCGGCGAAGTCCATGACGGCGCCGCCACGATGGACTTCATGACCCAGGAGCAGGAGCGCGGCATCACGATCACGTCCGCCGCGACGACCGCTCTGTGGGCTGGCAAGCGCCTGAACATCATCGACACCCCCGGCCACGTCGACTTCACCATCGAAGTCGAACGCTCGCTGCGCGTGCTTGACGGTGCCGTCTGCGTGCTCGACTCCAACCAGGGCGTCGAGCCTCAGACCGAGACTGTCTGGCGCCAGGGTGACAAGTACAAGGTTCCGCGTATCGTCTTCGCCAACAAGATGGATAAGACGGGCGCTGACTTCTACAAGTGCCTCGACGACATCGTGAAGCGCCTCGGCGCCAAGCCGATCGCCATTCAGTTGCCGATCGGCTCGGAGTCGAACTTCAAGGGCATCATCGATCTCGTTCGCATGAAGGCCGTGATCTGGTCGGGTGAATCGCTGGGCGCCGAATTCGACGCCAACCTGCCGATCCCGGAAGACATGGTCGAGAAGGCCAACGAGTACCGCAACATGCTCATCGAAGCTGCTGTGGAACTCGATGACGACGCTCTCGCCGCCTTCTTCGACGGCCAGGAGCCGGACGAAGCAACCCTGAAGCGCCTGATCCGCAAGGCCGTCCTCACCGGCGCCTTCTATCCCGTGCTTGCTGGTTCTGCCTTCAAGAACAAGGGCGTGCAGACGCTTCTTGATGCAGTGGTCGACTATCTGCCGTCGCCGGTGGACGTGCCCGCCATCAAGGGCATCGACCCCAAGACCGAAGAAGAAGTCGAGCGCAAGTCCTCGGACGCCGAGCCGCTTTCGCTCCTTGGCTTCAAGATCATGGACGACCAGTATGGCGTCCTGACCTTCTGCCGCATCTATTCGGGCAAGCTCGAGAAGGGCGTTTCGCTGCTCAATTCGAGCCGTGAGAAGAGCGAGCGCGTTGGCCGCATGGTGCTCATGCACGCCAACAACCGCGAAGAAATCGCTGAAGCCTATGCCGGCGACATCGTCGCCCTGGTCGGCCTCAAGGATACCCGCACCGGCGACACGCTGTGCGATCCCGCGCATCCGGTCATCCTGGAGCGCATGGAATTCCCTGAGCCGGTCATCGAGATGGCGATCGAGCCCAAGACCAAGGCCGACCAGGAAAAGATGGCGCTGGCGCTGATCAAGCTCGCTTCGGAGGATCCGTCCTTCCGCGTGTCGACCGATCAGGAATCCGGCCAGACCATCATCAAGGGCATGGGCGAACTGCATCTCGACATCAAGGTCGACATCCTGCGTCGTACCCACAAGGTCGAGGTCAATGTCGGCGCGCCGCAGGTGGCCTTCCGCGAGAAGATCACCAAGCGGGCCGAGATCGACTACACCCACAAGAAGCAGACCGGCGGTACCGGCCAGTTCGCTCGCGTCAAGTTCGTCGTCGAGCCGAACGAGCCCGGCAAGGGCTTCGAGTTCGAGTCGAAGATCATTGGCGGCTCGGTGCCCAAGGAATACATCCCGGGCGTCGAAAAGGGCCTCAATTCGGTTCTGGGTGCGGGCATCGTTGCCGGCTTCCCGGTCGTCGACGTCAAGGTGACGCTGATCGACGGTGCCTTCCACGAAGTCGACTCGTCGGCCCTGGCCTTCGAAATCGCTTCGCGTGCGGCCTTCCGTGAAGCCCTGCAGAAGGGTGGTTCGGTTCTGCTCGAGCCGATCATGAAGGTCGAGGTCGTGACTCCGGAAGAATACACCGGCTCGGTCATCGGCGATCTCAACTCCCGGCGTGGACAGATCCAGGGTCAGGATATGCGCGGCAACGCGAATGTCGTGAACGCCATGGTTCCGCTCATGAACATGTTCGGCTACGTCAACCAGCTGCGTTCCTTCACCCAGGGCCGCGCCAGCTACACGATGCAGTTCGATCATTACGAACAGGCGCCGTCCAACGTCGCTGCTGAAATCCAGGCGAAGTACGCCTGATCCCCTTGATTTGAGTTTCATCCGCCGTTTCGGCGACAGGTGAAGGAGGCCCCGATGGCCAAAGAGAAATTTGAACGCAATAAGCCGCACTGCAACATCGGCACGATTGGTCACGTTGACCATGGCAAGACGTCGCTGACTGCGGCGATCACGAAGGTTCTTGCCGAGACGGGCGGTGCGACGTTCACGGCGTATGACCAGATCGACAAGGCTCCGGAAGAGAAGGCCCGCGGTATCACGATCTCGACGGCGCACGTCGAGTACGAGACCAAGAACCGCCACTATGCTCATGTCGACTGCCCCGGCCACGCCGACTACGTGAAGAACATGATCACGGGTGCGGCGCAGATGGATGGCGCGATCCTGGTCGTGTCGGCCGCCGACGGCCCGATGCCGCAGACCCGCGAGCACATCCTCCTGGCCCGCCAGGTCGGCGTTCCCGCGCTGGTGGTGTTCCTGAACAAGGTCGACCTTGTCGACGATCCGGAACTGCTCGAGCTGGTCGAGATGGAAGTTCGCGAGCTTCTGTCGAAGTACGAGTTCCCCGGCGACGACATTCCGATCACCAAGGGTTCGGCCAAGGTTGCGCTGGACAATGGCGACAAGGCCATCGGCCATGACGCCATCCTGGCCCTGATGCAGACGGTTGACGAGTACATCCCGCAGCCCGAGCGTCCGATCGACCAGCCCTTCCTGATGCCGGTCGAAGACGTGTTCTCGATCTCGGGCCGCGGCACCGTGGTGACCGGCCGTGTCGAGCGCGGCATCGTCAAGGTCGGCGAGGAAGTCGAGATCGTCGGCATCCGCGCCACCCAGAAGACGACCGTCACCGGCGTCGAGATGTTCCGCAAGCTGCTCGACCAGGGCCAGGCCGGCGACAACATCGGCGCGCTGCTGCGCGGCACCAAGCGTGAGGACGTGGAGCGCGGCCAGGTGCTGTGCAAGCCCGGCTCCGTGAAGCCGCACACCAAGTTCAAGGCCGAAGCCTACATCCTGACCAAGGAAGAGGGTGGCCGTCATACGCCGTTCTTCGGCAACTACCGTCCGCAGTTCTACTTCCGCACGACGGACGTGACGGGCGTGGTGACGCTGCCGGAAGGCACGGAGATGGTGATGCCGGGCGACAACATCGCCATGGAAGTCAATCTGATCGTGCCGATCGCCATGGAAGAGAAGCTGCGCTTCGCCATCCGTGAAGGCGGTCGTACCGTCGGCGCCGGCGTCGTCGCCGCCATCATCGAATAAGAGCTTTCAAAGCGCGTCTTACGGCGCGCCGCCACTCGGCGCGCCATTTAATTTTCGGAGTCAGGGCAATGAACGGCCAGAACATCCGCATCCGTCTCAAGGCGTTCGACCATCGTATCCTCGATACGTCGACCCGCGAGATCGTATCGACGGCCAAGCGCACTGGCGCCGCCGTCCGCGGACCGATCCCGCTGCCAACGCGGATCGAAAAGTACACGGTGAACCGCTCGCCACACGTGGACAAGAAATCGCGTGAGCAGTTCGAGATGCGCACCCATAAGCGCCTGCTCGACATCGTAGACCCCACCCCGCAGACCGTGGACGCGCTCATGAAGCTCGACCTCGCCGCAGGCGTGGACGTCGAGATCAAGCTCTGATCAGGCTCCTCTAGGCTTAGGAACGAACGCCATGCGTTCTGGTGTCATTGCACAGAAGATCGGCATGAGCCGCGTCTATAACGACGCTGGCGAGCATGTCCCGGTCACGGTTCTCCGTCTCGACGATTGCCAGGTCGTCGCTCACAGGACCAACGATAAGAACGGCTATACCGCGCTTCAGCTCGGTGCCGGCCTCGCCAAGGTCAAGAACACGACCAAGGCGCAGCGCGGCCACTTCGCTGTTGCCAACGTGGAGCCCAAGCGTAAGGTCGTCGAATTCCGCGTGCCGGAAGCCGACCTGATTCCCGTCGGCGCGACGATCACGGCGGACCACTTCGTCCCCGGCCAGTTCGTCGATGTCACGGGCACGTCGATCGGCAAAGGTTTTGCCGGTTCGATGAAGCGCTGGAACTTCGCCGGCCACCGCGCCAGCCACGGTAACTCGATCACGCATCGTGCCCATGGTTCGACCGGTCAGCGCCAGGATCCGGGCAAGACTTTCGCCGGCAAGAAGATGGCGGGTCACATGGGTGACGAGCGCATCACCACCTTGAACCTCAAGGTCGTACGCACCGACGTCGAGCGTGGCCTGATCCTGGTCGAGGGTGCCGTTCCCGGCGCCAAGGGCGGCTGGATCCTGGTGCGCGACGCCG
The DNA here is from genome assembly GCF_040797145.1 of Labrys neptuniae. Classification (NCBI taxonomy): domain Bacteria; kingdom Pseudomonadati; phylum Pseudomonadota; class Alphaproteobacteria; order Hyphomicrobiales; family Xanthobacteraceae; genus Labrys; species Labrys neptuniae. The sequence goes on from NZ_JBFNQD010000010.1 coordinate 215,130, forward strand.
TGAAGAAGCAGCTGCCGGAAGCAGCGCCGAAGCCCGGCGCATTCCGCTTGCCCGAAGCTGCTGCTGCAGCGGCCGGCGAGTGAGGAGGAGCCGATGAAACTCGCAATTACCACTCTCGAAGGCTCCGAAGCCGGTTCGGTCACGCTGTCTGACGAGATCTTCGGTCTCGAACCGCGCGCCGACATCCTGCAGCGCGTCGTGCGCTGGCAGCTGGCCAAGCGCCAGGCCGGTACGCACAAGACGCTGGGCCGGTCCGAAATCAACCGGACCAAGAAGAAGCTGTACAAGCAGAAGGGCACCGGTGGTGCTCGTCACGGTGCAGCCTCGGCTCCGCAGTTCCGTGGCGGTGGCCGCGCCTTCGGTCCGGTCGTGCGCTCCCATGCCCACGACCTGCCCAAGAAGGTCCGCGCCCTTGGCCTCAAGCATGCGCTTTCGTCCAAGGCGAAGACGCAGCAGCTCATCATCGTCGACAAGGCCGTCGCCGAAGTGATCAAGACCAAGGCGCTGAAGGAAACCTTCGGCAAGCGTGGTCTGGCCAATGTGCTGATCATCGACGGCGCCGAGCTCGACCAGAACTTCGCACTGGCTGCCCGCAACATTCCCAACGTGGATGTGCTGCCGGTCCAGGGCATCAACGTCTACGACATTCTCCGCCGTGACAGCCTCGTGCTGACCAAGGCGGCCGTCGATGCGCTGGAGGCGCGCTTCAAATGAGCACCGATGTCAGGCATTACGACGTGATTGTGTCGCCGGTGATCACCGAGAAGGCGACCGCTCAGTCGGAACATAACCAGGTGGTGTTCCGGGTTTCCCCGGATGCGACCAAGCCGCAGATCAAAGCCGCCGTTGAAAAGCTGTTCAATGTCAAGGTGACGGGTGTCAACACGCTCGTCCGCAAAGGCAAGACCAAGCGTTTCAAGGGCATTCTGGGCACTCAGAGCGATGTCAAGCGCGCGATCGTGACTCTGGCCGAAGGCCACACGATCGACGTGACGACGGGCCTCTGAGGCGCGGGCCGGAAAGGGAGAGAGACCAATGGCTCTCAGGAAATACAAGCCGGTTACGCCGGGCCTGCGCCAGCTCGTGCTGGTCGACCGTTCCGCCCTCTACAAGGGCGCTCCGGTCAAGACCTTGACCGAGGGCCTGACCAAGTCGGGTGGCCGCAACAATACGGGCCGCATCACCTCGTTCCGCAAGTCGGGCGGGCACAAGCGCGCCTACCGCATCATCGACTTCAAGCGTCGCAAGCTCGATGTCGAGGGCACGGTCGAGCGGATCGAGTACGATCCCAACCGCACCGCGTTCATTGCGCTGATTGACTACACTGATGGCGACAAGGCCTACATCCTGGCTCCGCAGCGTCTGGCTGTCGGCGATAAGGTGATCGCCGCTGCTTCGGCCGACGTGAAGCCGGGCAATGCCATGCCGATGTCGGCGATGCCGGTGGGTACCATCGTCCACAATGTCGAGCTCAAGCTCGGCCGTGGCGGTTCGGTTGCGCGTTCTGCGGGCAGCTATGCCCAGATCGCCGGCCGTGATGGCGCCTATGTCATCCTGCGCCTCAATTCGGGCGAGCAGCGTCTGGTTCTGTCGAGCTGCTTCGCCACGGTTGGCGCGGTGTCGAACCCGGACCACATGAACATCTCGCTGGGTAAGGCGGGTCGTTCGCGCTGGCTCGGCGTGAAGCCGTCCGTCCGCGGTGTCGCCATGAACCCGATCGACCATCCCCATGGTGGCGGCGAAGGCCGTACCTCGGGTGGCCGTCACCCTGTCACGCCCTGGGGCAAGCCGACCAAGGGCAAGAAGACGCGTTCGAACAAGGCGACGAACAAGTTCATCGTCTCGTCCCGTCACGCTAAGAAGAAGTAAGGAGACCACCCGTGTCCCGCTCAGTCTGGAAAGGCCCGTTTGTCGACGGGTACCTCCTGAAAAAGGCGGATGCCGCGCGCGGCTCCGGCCGCAGCGAGGTCATCAAGACCTGGAGCCGTCGCTCCACCATCCTGCCGCACTTCATCGGCGTGACTTTTGGCGTCTACAACGGCCAGAAGCATGTCCCGGTGCAGGTGACCGAAGACATGGTTGGCATGAAGCTCGGCGAGTTTGCTCCGACCCGGACCTTCTATGGTCACGCGGCGGACAAGAAGTCGAAGAGGAAGTAAGTCATGGGCAAGCCGAAGTCCGAACGGGCCCTGCCTGACAATGAAGCGAAGGCGGTTGCGCGCATGCTGCGCGTTTCGCCGCAGAAGCTCAATCTCGTCGCGTCCCTGATCCGCGGCAAGAAGGTGGACTCGGCTCTGGCCGACCTGACCTTCTCGCGCAAGCGCATCGCCACCGACGTGAAGAAGACGCTGCAGAGCGCCATTGCCAATGCCGAGAACAATCATGGCCTCGACGTGGACGATCTGATCGTCTCCGAAGCCTATGTCGGCAAGGCTTTTGTCATCAAGCGTTTCCATGCCCGCGCCCGCGGCCGGGCAGGGCGCATCGAGAAGCCCTTCTCCAACCTGACGGTCGTCGTCCGCCAGGTCGAAGCCAAGGCGTAAGGAGCAAGCGATGGGACAGAAAGTTAATCCGATCGGCCTGCGTCTGGGCATCAACCGGACCTGGGATTCCCGCTGGTTCGCCAACAAGGGCGAATATGGCAAGTTGCTGCACGAGGACATTGCGATCCGCCAGGCGCTGATGAAGCTCCTGAAGCAGGCAGCCGTGTCGCGCATCGTCATCGAGCGTCCGCACAAGAAGTGCCGCGTCACGATCTACTCGGCTCGTCCGGGTATCGTGATCGGCAAGAAGGGCGCCGACATCGACAAGCTGAAGAAGGCCGTGTCGAAGCTCACCTCTTCGGAAGTGCACATCAACATCGTTGAAGTGCGCAAGCCGGAAGTGGATGCGACCCTGGTTGCCGACTCCATCGCCCAGCAGCTCGAGCGCCGCGTGGCGTTCCGCCGCGCCATGAAGCGGGCCGTGCAGTCGGCTATGCGTCTGGGTGCGGAAGGCATTCGTATCAATTGCTCGGGCCGTCTGGGTGGCGCCGAAATCGCTCGTCTGGAGTGGTATCGCGAAGGTCGCGTGCCGCTGCATACGCTGCGCGCCGATGTCGATTACGGTACGGCTACGGCTTTCACCACCTTCGGTACGTGCGGCATCAAGGTCTGGATCTTCAAGGGTGAAATCCTCGAGCACGATCCGATGGCCCAGGACAAGCGCCTGGCGGAGGCCGACACCGGCCGTTCGTCTTCGCGCCCCCGTAACGAAGCTGCGTGAGCGGCTCGCGGGAGTTGAGAGAATAGAACCATGTTGCAACCCAAGCGCACCAAATTCCGTAAGCAGTTCAAGGGCCGCATTCACGGTGTGGCCTCCTCGGGCGCGCTCCTGAACTTCGGCCAGTTCGGCCTCAAGGCTCTGGAGCCCGAACGTATCACCGCGCGACAGATCGAGGCCGCTCGTCGTGCCATCACCCGCGAAATGAAGCGCCAGGGCCGGGTGTGGATCCGCATGTTCCCGGACGTGCCGGTTTCGGCAAAGCCGGCTGAAGTGCGCATGGGTAAGGGCAAGGGCGCGCCCGACCATTGGGTCGCGCGTGTCAAGCCGGGCCGCATCATGTTCGAACTCGACGGTGTGAGCGAGGATATCGCTCGTTCCGCCCTGACGCTCGGTGCCGCCAAGCTGCCGATCAGGACCCGTATCGTGCAGCGCATCGCTGAGTGAGGAAAACACCATGAAGATTCAAGACATCAAGGTGCTGTCCGACGACCAGCTTGCCGATGAACTCGCCAAGCAAAAGAAGTCGCAGTTCAACATGCGCTTCCAGAAGGCCACGGGTCAGCTCGAAAACACGGCCGAGGTGCGCAAGGTTCGCCGCACCATCGCCAAGATCAAGACGGTTCAGAGCCAGAAGGCCGCGACCAAAGCCAAGGCTTGAGGAGATAATTCATGCCCAAGCGCGTCCTGCAAGGCGTCGTCGTCTCTGACAAGAACGACAAGACGATTGTGGTGAAGGTGGAGCGTCGCTTCACCCATCCGCTGCTGAAGAAGACGGTGCGTCGCACCAAGAACTACCATGCTCATGACGAGAGCAACGGCCACAAGGTCGGTGATGTCGTGTGGATCGAAGAAGGCCGCCCGATGTCGAAGCTGAAGCGCTGGGTCGTCGTCGACCAGGCGGCGGAAGCAGCCAAGGCCTGATCGTCTGGCAGGGCAGGGAGGCGTTCCAGCGCCTTCGAGCCGACACGGTAAAAATAAAAGCCGGCGGAAGCCGGCTTTGTGCTTGTGATTGGCCGAAGGAATCGCTAGAAGACCGGCTTTCCTGGAGCGTTGGCGAAAGGGGTGGAGCTCTCCACCGCCTTGGCCGCGCTTTCGTGCTTGTTAATGATTTGCCGGCCGCGAGGCTGGCGAAGTGGGCTCAAAGCCGAGCAGGCAGCGAGCTTCACGGCGGTTGGGTTTCGACCCTGCTGCCAAACCCGAGGTTGGGCCGGGTCCGCTGCGTGCGGATACCAGCCTGCGAAGAATAAGAGGGTACGTCATGATTCAGATGCAATCGAATCTCGACGTCGCGGACAATTCTGGTGCCCGACGCGTGATGTGCATCAAGGTTTTGGGCGGCTCGAAGCGGAAATATGCTTCCGTCGGCGACGTCATTGTCGTTTCGATCAAGGAAGCCATTCCGCGCGGGCGCGTCAAGAAGGGCGATGTGATGAAGGCCGTGGTCGTGCGTACGGCCAAGGACATCCGTCGTGCCGACGGTTCGGTGATCCGCTTCGACCGCAACGCGGCCGTGCTGATCAACAATCAGAAAGAGCCGATCGGCACCCGCATCTTCGGGCCGGTTCCGCGCGAGCTGCGCGCCAAGAACCACATGAAGATCATCTCTCTGGCTCCGGAGGTGTTGTAACATGGCCGCCAAGATCAAGAAGGGCGACAAGGTCGTCGTCATGACCGGCCGGTCCAAGGGCCGTGTCGGTGAAGTGATCCAGGTTTTCCCGGAAGAGAACCGCGCGATCATCCGCGGCGTGAACGTCGTGCGTCGCCATCAGCGCCAGACGGCGAGCCAGGAAGGCGGCGTGATCTCGAAGGAAGCGCCGATCCACCTGTCGAACGTCGCCATTGCCGATCCCAAGGATGGCAAGCCGACCCGCGTCGGTTTCAAGGTTCTCGATGGCGGCAAGAAGGTTCGCGTCGCCAAGCGTTCGGGAGAGCAGATCGATGGCTAAGTCCCCAGCCACCGCCGAGACCGCGAATGGCGATGCCTATTCGCCGCGTCTGAAGGCCTATTACAATGACGTGGTTCGTCCCGAGCTGATCAAGCAGTTCGGCTACAAGAACCCGATGGAAGTCCCCACGATCACCAAGATCGTGCTGAACATGGGCGTGGGCGAAGCCACCGCCGACACCAAGAAGGTCACCGTTGCGGCTGCCGATCTCGCTTTGATCGCGGGTCAGAAGCCGGTGATCACGCGGGCTCGCAAGGCGATCTCGCAGTTCAAGGTGCGTGAGAACATGCCGATCGGCGCGAAGGTCACCCTTCGCAAGACCCGCATGTATGAGTTCTTCGATCGCCTGGTGACGATCGCGCTGCCGCGCGTGCGTGACTTCCGTGGCCTCAACCCGAAGAGCTTCGATGGCCGTGGCAACTATGCCATGGGCTTCAAGGAGCACATCGTGTTCCCCGAGATCAACTACGACAAGGTCGATCAGGTTTGGGGTATGGACATCGTCGTCTGCACCACGGCCAAGACCGATGAAGAAGCGCGTGCGCTTCTGAAGTTGATGAACTTCCCCTTCCGGCAGTGAGGCGGTTGATCCGCCCTCAAACGCGGAACGTTGGAGACCTACATGGCTAAGAAAAGTTCGATTGAGAAGAACAAGCGTCGCGAGAAGCTCGCCAAGCAGTATGCTGGCCGGCGCTCCCGCTTGAAGGCCATCGCGAACGATGAGTCGTTGTCGATGGAAGAGCGCTTCACCGCTCGTCTGAAGCTCTCGGAACTGCCGCGCAACTCCGCCAAGGAGCGCGTGCGCAACCGTTGCGAAGTGACCGGCCGTCCGCGCGCCGTTTACCGCAAGCTGAAGATGTCGCGTATTGCTTTGCGCGAACTCGGTTCCAGGGGGCTGGTTCCCGGCCTCGTGAAGTCGAGCTGGTGAGGAGATATCGTCATGGCGATCAATGATCCTGTCGGCGATATGCTGACCCGTATCCGTAACGCGCAGATGCGCCGCAAGACCAGCGTGACCACGCCTGGTTCCGGCCAGCGTGCTCGCGTTCTCGATGTGCTGCAGGCGGAAGGCTATATCCGCACCTACACCGTTACCGATTTCGGCAACGGCCGCAGCGAGTTCGAGATTCAGTTGAAATATTATGATGGCGCACCGGTGATCCGCGAGATCGCCCGCGTCTCTAAGCCCGGCCGCCGCGTCTATGTGTCCGTCAAGGACATTCCGCGCGTCGCCAACGGACTGGGCGTGTCCATCGTTTCGACCCCGCGTGGTGTCATGGCCGATCATCAGGCTCGTGAATCCAACGTCGGTGGCGAAGTGATCTGCACCGTGTTCTGAGCCGGGGGAGAGTTAGAATGTCTCGTATCGGTAAGAAGCCGGTTGCTGTTCCTGCTGGCGTCACCGCCAGCCTGGACGGTCAGACCGTCAAGGCCAAGGGCCCCAAGGGCGAACTTTTCTTCACCATCCCCGACCTCATCTCGGTCGAGTTCAAGGACGGTGCGTTCAAGGTCGACCCGAAGGACGATTCCAAGGCCGCTCGCTCCCAGTGGGGCATGTCGCGCACCATGGTGTCCAACATCCTGGTCGGCGTGACGCAGGGCTTCGAGAAGCGTCTCGAAATCAACGGCGTCGGCTACAAGGCCGCCGTTGCCGGCAAGGTCGTCAAGCTGTCGCTCGGCTATTCGCACGACGTCGATTATCCGATCCCGGAAGGCATCACCGTGGTGACGCCCAAGCCGACGGAAATCGTCGTGTCGGGTATCGACAAGCAGAAGGTCGGCCAGGTCGCGGCTGAGATCCGCGAATATCGTGGTCCCGAACCCTATAAGGGCAAGGGCGTCAAGTATGCTGGCGAATTCATCTTCCGCAAGGAAGGCAAGAAGAAGTAACGGAGCCAATCCATGGCAAATGCAAGGCAAGCTCTTGAGCGCCGCAAGGCGCGTGTCCGCCGGCAGCTGCGCTCGGTGGCGAACGGACGGCCGCGCCTCTCGGTTTTCCGCTCTTCCAAGCACATCTACGCTCAGGTCATCGACGATGCGAACGGCAATACGCTGGTTTCCGCATCGACCCTCGAAAAGGACCTGCGCGGCAGCTTGAAGACGGGCGCCGACATCGAGGCCGCGAAGGTAATCGGCAAGCTCCTTGGCGAGCGTGCGGTTGCCAAGGGCGTCAAGGACGTCTTTTTCGATCGCGGCGGCTACATCTTCCACGGGCGCGTCAAGGCGCTCGCTGATGCGGCCCGCGAAAGCGGCCTCAACTTCTAAGGAACGGATTCTATGGCTCGTGAACGTGAACGTGATCGTCAGCGCGAAGAGCGCGACAGCGAGTTCGTGGACCGCCTTGTCCACATCAACCGCGTTGCCAAGGTGGTGAAGGGCGGCAAGCGCTTCGGTTTTGCGGCGCTCGTCGTCGTCGGTGACCAGAAGGGCCGTGTCGGCTACGGCCATGGCAAGGCTCGCGAAGTGCCGGAAGCCATCCGCAAGGCGACCGACCAGGCCAAGCGTGGTCTGGTGCGCGTGTCGCTGCGCGAGGGCCGCACCCTGCATCATGACGTCAATGGTCGTCATGGCGCCGGCAAGGTCATCCTGCGCGCCGCTCCGGCCGGTACCGGCATCATCGCCGGTGGCCCGATGCGCGCCGTGTTCGAATCGCTCGGCATGCATGACGTCGTCGCCAAGTCGCTGGGGTCGTCCAACCCCTACAACCTGGTGCGCGCCACTTTCGACGCCCTGAAGCATGAGGACAGCCCGCGTTCGGTCGCGGCGCGCCGCAGCCTCAAGGTGTCGCAGATCCAGAGCCGCCGTCAGGGCATCGACGCCGAGTCGACGGACTGATCGGAGGGGATGAGCAATGGCTAAGACCAAGACCGTTACGGTCGAGCAGATCGGTAGCCCGATCCGCCGTACCTCGGACCAGCGCGCGACCCTCGTCGGCCTGGGCCTCAACAAGATCCGCCGCAGGAGCACGCTGGAAGATACGCCGGCCGTGCGTGGCATGATCGCCAAGCTCGGCCACCTCGTCCGCGTGGTCGAGGCCGAGTAAGGAGACGCGACGATGAAACTCAACGATCTTCGCGACAATGAAGGCGCTACCAAGGCTCGTATCCGCGTCGGACGCGGTATCGGCTCTGGCAAGGGCAAGACCGGCGGCCGTGGCGTCAAGGGTCAGACCTCGCGCACCGGCGTCGCCATCAAGGGCTTCGAAGGTGGTCAGATGCCGCTGCATCGCCGCCTGCCCAAGCGTGGCTTCAACAACATCTTCGCCCTGGACTTCGCCGAGGTGAACCTCGACCGTATCCAGGTCGCCGTCGACGCCGGCAAGCTCGACGCCAAGGCTCCGGTCACCGCCGAAGCCCTGGTGCAGGCTGGCGTGATCCGTCGCGTCCTGGATGGCGTTCGCCTGCTCGGCCGCGGCGAGATCAAGGCCAAGCTCGCCTTCGAGGTCGCCGGTGCGACCAAGAGCGCCGTGGCCGCGGTCGAAAAGGCCGGTGGTTCCGTCAAGGTGCTGAAGGCTGTGGCAAAGGCGGAAGCCTGATCCTATATGAGAGCGGCTCGCCTCGTCTGGCGGGCCGCACCTTTTTTGGCGCGCTTTCGACACGGCGGAGCACCACATGGCATCGGCGGCGGAGCAGCTTGCTGCGAGCATCAATTGGAGTTCGTTCTCCAAGGCTGACGAACTCAAGAAGCGTATCTGGTTTACGCTTGGTGCGTTGGTCATCTATCGGCTGGGAACCTATATCCCGCTGCCCGGAATCAATCCCGAAGCCTATAAGTCTGCCTTCGACGGCCAGGCCGGCGGTATTCTCGGCCTCTTCAACATGTTCTCGGGCGGCGCCGTTTCGCGCATGGCGATCTTTGCGCTCGCCATCATGCCCTATATCTCCGCCTCGATCATCATCCAGCTTTTGACGACGGTGGTGCCCCAGCTCGAGGCCCTCAAGAAAGAGGGTGAGCAGGGCCGCAAGATCATGAACCAGTATACGCGCTACCTCACGGTGGTGCTGGCGACTGCGCAGGCCTGGGGCATTGCCATCGGGCTCGAAGGCGGGCAGGGGGGCATCGTGCTCGCGCCCGGACTGTTCTTCAAGATTTCGACCACGATCACGCTGGTCGGCGGCACCATGTTCCTGCTGTGGCTGGGCGAGCAGATCACCTCGCGCGGCATTGGCAACGGTACCTCTTTGATCATCCAGGCAGGTATCGTCGCCGAGTTCCCCGCGCATCTGGGGCAGATGCTCGACCTGGCGCGGACCGGCGGCATGTCGCCGGTGACGCTGCTGGTCTCGGTCGCCGTCGCCGTTGCCGTCGTGCTGGCCATCGTCTTCTTCGAGCGCGCGCAGCGTCGTCTGCTGATTCAGTATCCCAAGCGCCAGGTCGGCAACCGGCTCTATGAGGGCCAGTCCTCGCATCTGCCGCTGAAGCTGAACACCTCGGGCGTGATTCCGCCGATCTTCGCTTCGTCGCTGCTGTTGCTGCCGACCACGGCTGCTGCCTTCGTGGCGCAGGGCAACCCCAATTCCTGGCTGGCGAATGTCTCGATCTACCTGAACCACGGCAAGCCGCTGTTCATGGTGCTCTACGCCCTGTTGATCGTGTTCTTCTGCTTCTTCTATACGGCCATCGTGTTCAATCCGACCGAGACGGCCGACAATCTCAAGAAGCATGGCGGCTTCATTCCGGGCATCCGTCCGGGCGAGAACACCGCCAAGTTCATCGACTATGTGCTAACGCGCATCACCGTGGTCGGTGCGATTTATATCGCCCTGGTTTGCATGGTCCCGGAAATTCAGAATTATATGGTTCCCTCGATTCCCTTCGTGCTGGGCGGTACGTCGCTGCTCATCACGGTGAGCGTCTCGATGGACACGCTGGCCCAGGTTCATGGCCATCTGCTTGCCCATCAGTATGAAGGGCTGGTACGCAAGACCAAGCTGAGGGGGAGCCGTCGCTGATGAAGCTCATTCTGCTGGGACCGCCGGGGGCGGGCAAGGGGACCCAGGCTGTCAGGCTGGCGGAGAAGCACGGTATTCCGCAGCTCTCGACGGGTGACATGCTGCGTGCGGCCGTGCAGGCCGGTACGCCGGTCGGGTTGAAGGCCAAGGCCGTCATGGATTCCGGTGGGCTGGTTTCGGACGACATCGTCGTCGGTATTGTCGCCGATCGCATCGAGGAAAAGGATGCGGCCAATGGCTTCATCCTCGACGGTTTCCCGCGCACCGTGGCACAGGCTTCCGCCCTCGACCGGATGCTGGCGGAGAAGGGCCTGCGCCTTGACGCCGTGATCGAGTTCGTCGTCGACGAATCCGTGCTGCTGTCGCGCATCGAGAAGCGCGCCGCCGATACGGTTGCCCGCGGCGAGAAGGTGCGGCCGGACGACAATGCGGAAGCTTTCAAGACCCGTCTTGAAGCCTACCGCGCCCAGACGGCACCGCTGTCTGACTATTATCGCAAGAGCGGCGATCTTCGCCCCATCGACGCGATGAAGTCGATCGACGAGGTCACTCGCGAGATCGACACCACACTGGCGGCGGTCTCGGTCTGATTCGCCACCCGCATACGCCGTGAGGCGATATGCATGAAGTTTGTCTTTACGAGTTGACGTCTTCGCAGAGAATCTCTAGAAGACGGCTCTCACGTCAAAGACGCGCGGGTCGATCGCTCGGTCAGAGCGAACGGCTCGTTTTTGCGCTGCCGGTTCGCCGGCGATGATTGAACTGATATTCGGCCCTACGCCGGATCAAAGATTTGGAGACCGGAACGTGGCCCGCATCGCTGGTGTCAACATTCCCACTGCCAAGCGTGTCGAAATCGCGCTGCAATATATCCACGGCATTGGCCCCGCCAAAGCCAAGGAGATCGTTGCCAAGGTCGGCATTGCGCCTGAGCGCCGTGTCCACCAGCTGTCGGACCAGGAAGTCCTGCAGATCCGCGAAACTATCGACCGCGATTACATCGTGGAAGGTGATCTTCGTCGCGACGTCGCGATGAACATCAAGCGTCTGATGGATCTGGGCTGCTATCGCGGTCTGCGCCATCGTCGCAGCTTGCCCGTTCGTGGCCAGCGCACGCATACCAATGCCCGTACCCGCAAGGGCAAGGCAAAGCCGATCGCCGGCAAGAAGAAGTAATTCGTTTTCATTCAATCCCGAGCGCCTGGTACCACGGGCGCGCTTGAAGGATCCATACTATGGCAAAAGAAGCCACTGGTCGCGTTCGCCGTCGCGAGCGTAAGAATATCGTTTCTGGCGTTGCTCACGTCAATTCGAGCTTCAACAACACCATGATCACCATCACCGACGCCCAGGGCAACACCATTGCCTGGTCCTCGTCGGGCACGATGGGTTTCAAGGGGTCGCGTAAGTCGACCCCCTATGCCGCGCAGATGGCTGCTGAAGACGCCGGCCGCAAGGCCAGCGAGCATGGCATGCGTACGCTGGAAGTTGAAGTTTCTGGTCCGGGTTCGGGTCGTGAATCGGCTCTGCGCGCCTTGCAGGCGTCGGGCTTCACGATCACGTCGATCCGCGACGTGACGCCAATTCCGCATAATGGTTGCCGCCCGCGTAAGCGTCGTCGCGTCTAATTCCGCGATTTGAGATGGCCCGGCCGCTATTCGAGCGTGCCGGGCTTGTTGGCCGCACCGAGACCGATTGAAGGGTGTCGTCGTGATTCAGAAGAACTGGCAGGAACTTATCAAGCCCCAAAAGCTCGAAGTGACTCCGGGAGAAGATCCGAAGAGCCAGGCAACCGCCGTTGCCGAGCCGCTGGAGCGTGGCTTTGGCGTGACTTTGGGCAATGCGCTGCGCCGCGTTTTGCTGTCGTCCCTGCAGGGCGCGGCCGTGACGTCGGTGCATATCGATGGCGTGTTGCACGAGTTCTCGTCGATCCCCGGCGTGCGTGAGGACGTGACCGATATCGTCCTCAACATCAAGGAAATTGCCGTCAAGATGGCGGCTGAGGGACCCAAGCGGATCGTGCTGAAGAAGCAGGGTCCGGGACAGGTCTTCGCTGGCGACATCCAGACCACTGGCGACATCCAGATCCTCAATCCCGAGCACGTGCTGTGCACGCTGGACGAGGGTGCCGAGATCCGCATGGAGTTCACGGTCAACACCGGCAAGGGCTATGTGGCGGCTGACCGCAACCGGCCCGAGGATGCTCCGATCGGTCTCATTCCGGTCGACAGCCTCTATTCGCCGGTCAAGAAGGTGGCTTTCAAGGTGGAGAACACCCGTGAAGGCCAGATCCTCGACTATGACAAGTTGACGCTGACGGTCGAGACCAATGGCTCGATCACCCCGGAAGACGCGTTGGCCTTCGCGGCCCGCATCATCCAGGACCAGCTCGAAGTCTTCGTCAACTTCGAGGAGCCGAAGAAGGAATCCGAGGCCCCGGCCATTCCGGAGCTCGCCTTCAACCCGGCGCTGCTCAAGAAGGTGGACGAACTGGAGCTGTCGGTCCGTTCGGCAAACTGCCTGAAGAACGACAACATCGTCTATATTGGCGATCTGATCCAGAAGACGGAAGCGGAAATGCTCCGTACGCCGAACTTCGGCCGCAAGTCCTTGAACGAGATCAAGGAAGTGCTGGCTCAGATGGGTCTTCATCTGGGCATGGAAGTGCCCGGCTGGCCGCCGGAAAACATCGAAGAGCTCGCCAAGCGCTTCGAAGAACATTATTGATCTGGCGCATCGCGCTGCCAAACTTGAAGGAACAGGGCAATGCGTCACGGCAAGGCTCACCGCAAATTCAACCGTACCGCCGAACATCGCAAGGCGATGTTCGAGAACATGGCGGCTTCGCTCATCAAGCATGAGCAGATCGTCACCACGCTTCCCAAGGCCAAGGACCTGCGTCCGATCGTCGAGAAGCTGGTTACCCTCGGCAAGCGTGGCGACCTGCATGCCCGCCGCCAGGCCATTGCGACGCTTCAGGACGAGACCATCGTCCGGAAGCTCTTCGACGTGCTGGCGACCCGCTACAAGGACCGCCAGGGTGGCTACACCCGCGTGCTGAAGGCCGGCTTCCGCCATGGCGATTCCGCGCCGATCGGCGTGATCGAGTTCGTCGATCGCGACGTGTCGGCCAAGGGCCAGGACTCCGGTCCGGTCGCCGAGGACCAGGCCGAAGCGGCCTGATTGCTTACGCGAGCGTAACGTAATTCGAGAAGGGCGGTGCGCAAGCGCCGCCCTTTTTGCTTGGAGCGCGGACTTCCCAGCAACATGCCTGCATGTTGCGATGTCCGCTCTTTTCTGACAGCGCATGGTTTCCAAGAGCGGACTGGAAGTCCGCGCTCCCAAGGACCACATTTGCACCATTGGCTTTGGGCATGATCTGGTCCAGAAGGGTCTGCGAAACCGATCAAGCCGTACCATTCGGAGTTCATTCATGCGTCGACTGTCCTATGCCGCTTTCGTGCTTCTGGCGGGCCTCGTGCCGGCGCAAGCCCAGGATAGCGTCGTTCCCGAAAGCGCGGCACAGGTGAAGCTGTCCTTCGCCCCGGTCGTGAAGAGTGTCACGGCGGCGGTGGTCAACGTCTATGCCCAGCATGTGGAGAAGGCGCAGGCCAATCCGATGTTCAACGATCCCTTCTTCCGCCAATTCTTCGGCGGCGGAGCGGCGCCGCGCGAGCGGGTGGAGCGCTCGCTCGGCTCGGGCGTGATCGTCGCCAAGGACGGCATGATCGTCACCAATTATCACGTGATCGCCAATGCCACGCAGGTCCGTGTCGCCCTGTCCGACAAGCGGGAATTCGATGCGGACATCATCCTCAAGGACCAGCGCGCCGACCTCGCCGTGCTCCGCCTCAAGGGGGTGAAGGGTGACCTCGCCACCCTCGATTTCGCCGATTCCGACAAGGTGCAGGTGGGAGATCTGGTGCTCGCCGTCGGCGACCCCTTCGGTGTCGGCCAGACCGTGACTTCAGGCATCGTGTCGGCGCTGGCGCGCAGCCAGGTCGGCCAGTCGGACTTCCAGTCCTTCATCCAGACCGATGCCGCCATCAATCCGGGTAATTCCGGTGGCGCGCTGGTCGATCTCAACGGCAAGCTGGTGGGCATCAACACGGCGATCGTCTCGCGTTCGGGCGGCAATATCGGCATCGGCTTTGCAATCCCCGCCGCCATGGTCAAGGTGGTGGTGGCCTCTGCGCAGGCCGGTTCCGACCGGGTCTTGCGCCCCTGGATCGGCGCCAGCATGCAGAGCGTTTCGTCCGAGATCGCCGAGTCGCTATCGATGGAGCGGCCGAGCGGCGCCCTGGTGACCGAGGTCGCCAAGAACGGGCCGGCAGCCGAGGGGGGTCTGCAGACCGGCGATGTCGTGCTGGCCGTCGACGGCGCTGCCGTTTCCGATCCCGACGAGTTTGGCTATCGCTTCGCGACCAAGCCCCTGGGGGGCGAGGCGCAGCTCGATGTGTTGCGCAAGGGCGAGCGGCTGAAGGTTTCGGTCAAGCTTGCGGCTGCGCCCGAGACCACGCCGCGGGACGAGACCGTGCTGCAGGGCCGCTCGCCGCTCAGCGGCGCCACGGTCGCCAATCTCTCGCCGGCCATGGCTGAGACCCTGGGCATGCCGCTCGACACCAACGGCGTGGTGGTCACCAATGTCGAGGACGACAGCGCCGCGGCCAATTTCGGCTTTCAGAAGAAGGACGTGATCCAGGTCATCAACGGCCAGAAGGTCGATGATGCCAAGGCGTTGGACGCCTTGGTGCAGGAACCGCGACGGTTGTGGCGCATCACCATCGTCAGGGATGGCCAGCAAATCTCGACGATCCTGGGGGGATGATGTCGGACCTGTTTGCGGCAGCGGGACTGGAGAAGGGCGCGCCACGGCCGCTGGCCGACAGGATGCGCCCCAAGCACCTCTCCGAGGTGGCGGGGCAGGATCATCTCGTCGGTGCCGAGGGCGCGCTTACGCGTCTGCTGGCATCGGGCTCGGTCGGCAGCCTGATCTTCTGGGGCCCGCCCGGCACCGGCAAGACCACGGTGGCACGCCTGCTGGCCGGCGAGACCGATCTCGCCTTCGAACAGATCTCGGCGATCTTCACCGGCGTCGCCGACCTGAAGAAGGTTTTCGAGGCGGCGCGCTCGCGGCGCATGATGGGGCGCGGCACGCTGCTTTTCGTCGACGAGATCCATCGCTTCAACCGGGCCCAGCAGGATGGCTTCCTGCCGGTGATGGAGGACGGCACCGTGACGCTGGTGGGCGCCACTACCGAAAACCCATCCTTCGAGCTCAACGCGGCCTTGCTGTCGCGGGCCCGGGTGATGGTGTTCAATGCCCTGGATGAGGCGGCGATCTTGAGTCTCCTCGCCCATGCCGAGGAAGTCGAGGGCAGGAAGCTGCCTCTCGACGAGGAGGCGAGGGCGGTGCTGGTGCGCATGGCCGACGGCGACGGCAGGGCCAGCTTGACCCTGGCCGAGGAAGCCTGGCGCGCGGCCAAGCCCGGCGAGGTCTTCACAGCGGCCAAGCTGCAGCAGGTGCTGCAGCGCCGGGCCCCGATCTATGACAAGTCGGCCGATGGCCACTACAATCTGATCTCGGCCCTGCACAAATCGGTGCGCGGTTCCGATCCCGACGCGGCGCTCTATTATCTCGCGCGC
Organism: Labrys neptuniae; assembly: GCF_040797145.1. Classification (NCBI taxonomy): domain Bacteria; kingdom Pseudomonadati; phylum Pseudomonadota; class Alphaproteobacteria; order Hyphomicrobiales; family Xanthobacteraceae; genus Labrys; species Labrys neptuniae. The sequence goes on from NZ_JBFNQD010000010.1 coordinate 230,938, forward strand.
ATGTTCGATGCCGGCGAGGATCCGCTGTTCATTGCGCGGCGGGTGGTGCGCATGGCGGTGGAGGATATCGGCCTCGCCGATCCGCAGGCCCTCGTGGTCGCCAATGCCGCCAAGGATGCCTACGACTTTCTCGGCAGCCCGGAGGGCGAACTCGCCATCGCCCAGGCCGTGATCTATGTGGCGACGGCCCCGAAGTCGAATGCCGCCTACAATGCCTACAAGGCGGCAACGCGCCTTGCCAAGGAGGGGGGCTCGCTGATGCCACCCAAGATTATCCTCAACGCGCCGACCAAGCTGATGCAGGCCGAGAGCTACGGCCAGGGCTATCGCTACGACCATGACGAGCCCGAAGCCTTTTCGGGCCAGAACTATTTCCCGGATGCTTTGGGGCGGCGCCAGTTCTACGAGCCGGTCGAGCGCGGCTTCGAGCGCGAGATCCGCAAGCGGCTGGAGTATTGGGACAAGATCCGGCGGGAGCGGGGGGAAGGCTAGCCTTCCTGGGCCGCAGGCGCCCCGCCGGCACCTTCCTCTCCTCAACACGCGACGTTTCCAAGGGCAGGCGAGACACCTGCGATCCCGGATCGGTCGCTCAGTCTGCCAATTCTGCTACTTCCTCTTCACCTTCATAGAGGTGTTGCGCTTCAAGCAAGGCTTCGTCGAGTCGTCGGCCGGCCAGATAACCTGCCAGGCCGGCGCCCTTTGCCATGCCCGGCAGCAGGCGCGGGCAGGCCTCGCTGGCGCCGATCACCGTCTGGACAGGGAAGACGCCGGCCCAGACCGGATGGCCGTAATCCTCCTCGTCGTCACCGACGCCGGCGGCGCGCACCTTGGCCGAGGCCTCCTCGATGCGCATGCCGATCACCGTGGTTGCTTTCGATTCCTGCGCATGGGTCTGGCGCAGTTCCGCAGCTCGGCCGGGAAAAAAGCGATCGACCACACCGAGCAGCGCCTTCGCCTTCTCATCCGGATCGTCGATCATGCGGGCGGTGCCGAAGCAGATCGCCGAGCGGTAATTGGCCGAATGATTGAAGCCGCTGCGTGCGAGCACCAAGCCGTCGAGATGCGAGACCGTCAGGCAGACCGGCGTACCGCCTTTGAGATTGCGCAGCATGCGGCTGGCCGAGGAGCCGTGCCAATAGAGCCAATCGCCCGCGCGCCAGTGAATGGTGGGGGTGCAATAGGGCTGCCCATCGATGACATAGGCGACATGGCACAGGAGACCGGCATCGAGCACGGCATAGACGGCCTCATGATCATAACGGCCACGATCGTGCCGCCGCTTCAATCGATTGCGCCCGGTGACGGCGAAACGCTCCTTTGTTGCTTCCTGTTCTTTCATGGTGCCTTGCTTTCAACGATGAACATGCGCAGGGTGCGTCATCGTATTGGTTCAGGAAAGATCCAATTTGGCTAAAAAAATTCGAACCAATTTGCCGGATTGGTCGACCCTGATGCCCGTCTTGCCGGGGCGGGGCCCGCGCAGGCGCGAGCTCTATATTGCCATGCGTAGACTAATCGAGACCGGACTGGCACGACCGGGCGCCAAGCTGCCGACGACGCGTGACCTCGCCAAGCGCCTCGGCCTGTCGCGAGCCGCTGCCGTTGCCGCCTTCGAGATGCTCGTTGCCGACGGCTTCGTCGAGGCACGCATCGGAGCGGGTACCTTCGTGGCGGCACAGGTACCGAAAGTCTCGGAGCGAGCTGCCAGCCAGCCTGGGCAGGTTTCAGCCTCGCCGGCCCTGCCTTGCGAACTGGGCGTGGCCAGCATCGACGGCAAGACCATGCGTGTCTTTCGCGGCTTGCTCTCGCGAAATCTCGCCCAGCCGGGACCGGAACATTTTCGCTATGGTGATCCGCGCGGCGGGAACAAGTTGCGGGAAGCCATTGCGGCCTATCTGCGGGCGGCGCGGGGCGTGCGTTGCGATGCCGAGCAGATCGTCGTCACCACCGGCACCATGCATGGGCTCGATCTCGTCGTGCGCACCGTTTTCAAGCCGGGTGACGTCGCCTGGATCGAGGATCCGTGCTATCCGCTGGCCAGGGCCACGCTGGAAGCCGCGGGCGCCAAGCTGATTGGCGTGCCCGTCGACGGGGAGGGGATCGACGCCGCCGGAGGCGAGAATCTCGGGGGCGGCGGGCGGCTCGTCTACGTCACACCCTCGCATCAGTTTCCGCTCGGCGTCACCATGACCATGCGCCGCCGCCTGGCTCTGATCGACTGGGCTGATCGCAACGATGCCTGGATCATCGAAGACGACTATGACAGCGAATTCCGCTTCTCGGGCCCGCCGCTCACCGCCTTGCAGGGTATGGATGGCGCCGGTCGGGTCGTCTATCTCGGCACGTTCTCCAAGGTCCTGTTCCCGGGCATCCGTATCGGCTATGCGGTGCTGCCGGAGGCCTTGCTCGACAGGGTGCTGCGCCTGAGGACCCTGTCCGACAGGCAGCCACCTAGCCTCGTGCAGGGGGCCGCGGCCGATTTCCTCAACGATGGCCATTTCGCAGCCCATCTGCGCCGGGCCCGGCGGCGCGTGCAGGCCGCGCGGGACGAGTTCGTTACGGCACTCCGCGATCACTGCGATGGTATGCTCGACTTTGCCGTGCCGGAGCATGGGCTTCATCTGGTGGCGGCTTTGGCTGCTTCGGCCGGTGATCGCGATCTGGTCCGCAGCCTGCTTGCCGAAGGCGTCGGGGCGCGGGCCTTGTCGCCGATGTATGTGGATGCGCCGGCTCGTCAGGGCCTCGTGCTCGGCTTCTCGGGATTTGAGCCGGACGTCCTGACGAGTGCCGCGAGGCGCATTGGCGATGTGCTGGGCGACGTCCTCAAGGCCGGTGCGCCGATCCGTTCATAGACGATCGGGCTCTTGCCCCGCCTGCGGCAAGCCATCAGCAATCTCGTAATAGTCGCCCTTCTGATTCACGCAGATATGCTTGATCAGTTTGAGGCCGGTCGGTTCGTTGAGCGTTCCCGCCGCAATGGAGATGTGGTCGCTGCCCTTGCCGTCCCAGAAGATCTGGGCGCCGCATTTGGAGCAGAAACCGCGACGCGCCGTCGGCGATGATCGATACCAGCGCAGCTTGTTGGTCGGCGCGATTTCGAGATCGGCAGGGTCACAGGCCGCATAGGCCCCGAAATGGCTGTGCAGCCGCCGGCACAGGATGCAGTGGCAAGCCCAGACGTCACGCACGGCGCCACGGATGGTATAGCGCACCGATCCGCACAGGCAGCCGCCTGTCGCTCGTATGGGACGTTCCTGGCTCGTCGGCATCGTCAACTTTCCTTTGGTGTCGCTCGTCGTCAGACCTGAGGCGGCAGGGGCGCGCTATTCTCAACACCTGCTTTGCGGATCTCGCCCGCCCTCCTGGGGCAAGCCATCGGCAAGTTCGTAATAATCGCCCTTCTGGTTCACGCAGACATGCTTGACCAGCCTGAGCCTTGTGGGTTCGTCAATGCTCGAAGCCATGATGGAAACATGACTGCGTCCGCTGCCGAACGAAAAAAGCTGCGCTCCACATTTGGAGCAGAAGCCGCGCCGGGCCATTGGCGACGCGCGATGCCAGCGCAGCCGCGTGGAAGGCAGGATCTCAAGATCGGCGGCATCGCAGGCCGTATAGGCGCAGCAATGGCCGTGTAGACGCCGGCATATCAGACAATGGCAGGCCTTCACGTCCGCCAGCGCGCCGCGCACGACATACCGTATCGACCCGCACAGGCAGCCGCCGCTGGCGCGTATCGCCCTGTCGTCGCTTTGCTTCATTGCAGCCTCCTTGAAAATTCAAAAAATAGGACTACATTTCTGGAACTATGGTTCTATTCAGGAGGCGACCATGTTTGGCTGGATCAAGGACATTCTCGGAGATTTGCTTGCGGAGCGCCAGCGCCGTGCCAATATCGAGTACTTCGATGGGCTGAGTGACCGGGTATTGCGGGATATTGGTATCGAGAGAAGCGATATTGAAAAAATTTTCGACCGGGCCGATCCTTTCTGGCAAAGACGGCGGCGTTCTCTCGCCGATTCCTGGACGGTCCTGAAGCATTTTGGAGGCGCACGAAAACACAATGGCGCTGGCGGATATGGCGTTTGACGATGCGGCGCGGTGCTTGGCTGAGCTCGGCCACCCGCACAGGCTTCAGATTTTCCAGCTGCTGATCAAGGCTGGGGATGATGGCCTTGCCGTCGGCGACATCCAGAGGGAACTCGGTATTCCCAAATCGACCCTGGCCCATCATATCGCGCAATTATTGGCCGTGGGCCTGATGACGCAAGAGCGGCAGGGCCGGGTACAGCGCTGCCGCATCGCCGCCGGTAAGGCCAGCGCCTTCGTGAATTTCTTCGTGGCCGATTGCTGTGAAGGATTGCCGGGCATCGAGGGCCTGGAAGCCGGAGCCTAGCTGCACTGCGGCTCACCCGGGTATCGTTCAGCTTTGCTGGCTTGGCACGGCAATCCAGCGCTTGGCCGGTTGCACAGGGGCTCCTGGATAGCCGGATCGAGTTCGGTCACGGCAGGTCGGAACCTTTCTCCCGCGGGTGCCGGACGCAATGGGACGATGTCCTAATCCGGCGCCAACTGGCAATTGGGGCCAACCCACTTGTTGATCGACGTGTCGAGTTCGGCGTCCATGTTGGCGGCGCTGCAGACGGGATAACGCTCATCGCCCTGTCGGCGCATACTTAGGTCTCTGTAGCGCTGAACGACGGTATCGTGATCCGGGGGCTGGTCGCGCTGTTGCCGCAGCGACAGTTGCATCATGCAATTGGCGAAAGCATCCGTACCTTCTTGAAAGCCAAACCCTGCGCATTGGGCCCTGTGTTTTGATGTCTGACCAGCATTTCCTTGGTTAGTCGTGCTGCCGAGCGCGAATGCAGCAAGCGCCAACAGCGGAAGACATGTCACAATGCGCATTCGGTACATTCTTTCATCAAATCATCTTTTGAAAAGGGATTGTGCCAATGCGCGCCATATTTAGCAACGACATGCGCGGCGCCGTTCCGGTCCGCTGCCCATGCAAGTCGGCCCGGCCGCACGTTCGGCTGGCAAGCAACGCACCTTTGGGCGATTTCCGGCAGACAGCGGCGCTGCGCTGCTTTATAGGGACGCGATCCCTTAATCGCGTGTCGGAACCTTGATGTCCTTTCTGGTCGAAACCCGTATCGTCACCGCCGATGAGGACGGCATGCGTCTCGACCGCTGGTTCAAGACGCATTTCCCGGACCTCGCTTTCGGTCATTTGCAGAAATTGCTGCGCTCCGGCCAGATCCGGGTCGATGGCGCGCGCGCGAAGACCAATGACCGCCTCGCCAAGGATCAGTCCATCCGGGTACCGCCGCTGCCGCGTTCCGATCCGGCGATCACCAGCGTCAAGCGCTCGGCGCAGAGCCAGAAGGACGCCGATTTCATCCGCTCCCTGATCCTGCACGAGGACAGGGACGTGCTGGTGATCAACAAGCCGCATGGCCTGTCCGTGCAGGGCGGCTCCGGCACCGAGCGTCATGTCGACGGCATGCTGGCCGCCCTGGCCGGGCCGGATGGCGAAAAGCCTCGCCTGGTCCATCGCCTCGATCGCGACACCTCCGGCGTGCTTGTGCTGGCCAAGACGCGCAAGGCGGCCTCCGATCTCGGCGCCATCTTCCGCACCCGCTCGGCCCGCAAGATCTATTGGGCGCTGGTCAAGGGCGTGCCCGCACCCAAGCAGGGCCGCATCTCCTTGTTCCTGTCCAAGCAGCTCGGCATGGACGGGGAGAAGGTGCGCGTGATGAAGCATGGCGACGAGGAGGCCGTGCATTCGATCACCTATTATTCGCTGGTCGACCGGGCCGCCAATTCGGTGTCCTGGCTCTCGCTCAAGCCGGTGACCGGCCGCACGCATCAGCTGCGCGCGCACACCGCCCATATCGGCCATCCCATTATTGGCGACCCGAAATATGGGGAAGCCATGGAGAACGTGCCGGAGGAACTGCCGAAGAAGCTGCACCTCCATGCGCGCCGCATCACGCTGCCGCATCCGCGCGGCGGCACGCTTGACGTCACTGCGCCCCTGCCGCCGCATATGAAGCAGAGCTTCGAGATTCTGGGCTTCGATACATCGGCCTATGATCCCATCGTCGACGCTCCGGAGGATTGAGACGTGAAACTTGTCCTGTTCGACGTCGACGGCACGCTGCTCGACAGCCAGCATCTGATCCATGCCTGCCTGGTCGAGACCTTCGAGGGCATGGGGCGCCCGCCGCTGCCGCGTGCGGAGATGCTCAGCATCGTCGGGCTCTCGCTGGTGCCGGCAATCCAGCGCCTGTTCGGCGACGACACCAGTGCCGACGACATCGAAAAGGCTGCCGGCTTCTATCGCGAAGCCTTCCTCGCCCGCGTCAACGATCCTGCCTTCGCGCCGCCGCTGTTTCCGGGCGCGGCGGAGGCGGTGGCCGAGCTGCGCCGGCGCGACGACGTGATCCTGGGCCTGGCCACCGGCAAGTCACGGCGCGGCGTCGACCGCATTCTCGAGAGCTTTGGCTGGGAAGGGCTGTTTGCCACCATCCAGACTGCCGATACCGCGCCCTCCAAGCCCCATCCAGGCATGATCGTGCAGGGGGCTGGCGAGGTAGGTCTGCGTCCCGAGGATGCCATCATGATCGGCGATACCAGCTTCGACATCCTGATGGGCCGCAGCGCCGGCGCGCGCACCATCGGCGTTTCCTGGGGCAATCACCCGGTTTCCGACCTCACCGAGGCGGGAGCGGACCATATCATCGACGACTTCGGCCAATTGCTGCCGCTGGTCGAAGCTTTCAAGGTGGCCGAGCCGCAATGAGCGATCGTGATTTTTACGGCGACTGGTTCCGCGATGGCGCCACGCCCGATCCCATGCATGCCGCCCAGAAGGGCATGAAGCCCGAACTGCCCAAGCGCTTCTACAGCGAGGCGAACGTGGTCGAGCAGGACGGGCAGCATGCCGTGGCGCTCGATGGGCGCGTCGCCCGCACGCCCGCCAAGTCCCTGCTGGCCTTTTCCAAGCCTGAAATGGCCGCGGCGGCCGCAGCGGAGTGGAACGGGCAGGGGAGCCATATCGACCCCTTCTCCATGCCGATCACCCGCATCGCCAATTCCGCCATCGACGGTGTGCGCACCTCGCGGCAGGCCGTGATCGACGAGATCTCCAAATATGGCGGCTCGGATCTCCTATGTTATCGGGTGGATCAACCAGAGGAATTGGTTCGTCGCCAGAACGAGGCCTGGGATCCCGTGCTGGCCTGGGCGGCCGACCGTCTGGGCGCGAGGCTCATCGTCACGCATGGCATCCAGCACAAGCAGCAGCCTCCGGAAGCGTTGGCAGCCATTGCCAAGGCTGTTGCCTGTTATGATGAATTCGGGTTGGCCAGTCTCCATGCCATAACCACGCTGACCGGTTCTGTCATTCTGGCGCTGGCAGTGGCCGAAGGCTATCTGGAGCCCGAGGCCGCCTGGGCCGCGGCCCATGTCGACGAAGACTATCAGGCCCAGCTCTGGGGCCAGGACGAAGAGGCGCAACAGCGTCGAGCCTGGCGCTGGCGCGAAATGGAAGCCGCCTCGCGCCTGCTGGCATTGGGACGGTAATCCTGGGACCGCCGGCATCCTGCCGGCTCAGACCGCTGACAAACCCCGCCATTTTTGGCGGGGTTATTTTATGTGCCTGCTGCAAAGGTTTGAGTTATCGAC
>NZ_JBFNQD010000011.1:0-188144 GCF_040797145.1 Labrys neptuniae
TCCGACCAGCAATCGGTGTTCGTCGCCGGCATGGAGCGCACTCTGCGCTACCAGGACATCTCGATGCTGCATGAGGGCGACTATTTCCTCAACGGCAAGCTCTATGATGCCAATGGCAGCGAGGTGAAGGTCGAGGGACCGGGCCACCATTGAGGGAGAGCCGTGGGTTTATGCATGCCCGCCGGCATGTTGGTGATGACGAAGCGGTAGCAACGGCTTGATGAACGGAGTCCCATCGTGAAATCCGTTCCGTCTCGCGCCCGCCTCGAAATGCGCTGGACGCACGGGGCAAGGCCACCTTCTCGGAGGCAATCATCGGTCCCTCACGTCGGGACGCGGTGATGGGAGCATGCGGGGCGGCCCTGTTTCCTATCAAGGGCCGCTTGCCGCGTGGGCAGCACCGCCCCCGACCCTGGATTTCCAATCTCCGGAGCAAACTCAGTGCTGGATAAAACCTGGGAGCAACATCATCGGCCACTTACAGCATCGTGCCCGATTTCCGACCCGATCACGATGCTGTAATTGATTGTTGCCGCATCGTCTCTGCCGGAAACCGGTACCCACTTTTCGGCACGACGCTCTCGTCAAACTTGCTACGCCTGCGTCTCCGCCAGGCGGCAACTCCCGGTTCAAGACAACGACTAAACGATGTTTGTCTATCCCTATACAAGCACCTTGGAGAGAAAGGCTTGCGTTTGTGGATGGCATGGGTTGCCCAGTACATCCCCGGGCTTACCTTCTTCGATGATCTCGCCGCCGGCCATGAAGACGATATGATCAGCCACTTCACGGGCGAAGGCGATCTCGTGGGTCACCACGATCATCGTCATGCCGCTTTGGGCAAGATCGCGCATCACGTCCAGCACATCGGAGACCAGCTCGGGGTCCAGGGCGCTGGTCGGTTCGTCGAACAGGATGAGCTTGGGCTGCATGGCGAGGGCGCGCGCAATCGCGACACGCTGCTGCTGCCCGCCGGATAGCTGGCGGGGGTAGGCGTTGACCTTCTCAGCCAGTCCGACGCGCTTCAGGATGGCGTGGGCGCGCTCCCTCACGTCCTCGCGCGGCTCCCGCTTCACCCCGACCGGTCCCTCCATGATGTTCTGGAGAACCGTCATGTGCGGGAACAGATTGAAGTGCTGGAACACCATGCCGATATGGATGCGCTGGCGCGCTATCTCATGCTCGTGCATTTCCTGGAGGTAGCCCTTGTGCTCCTTGTAGCCGATCAGCTCGCCATCCACGCGGATGCGGCCCTTGTCGATACGCTCCAGATGGTTGATGCAGCGCAGGAAGGTGCTTTTGCCGGAACCGGATTGGCCGAGCAGGCACATCACCTGGCCGTTCGAAACGGACAGGTTTATTCCCTTGAGAACCTCCAGGGCGCCGAAGGACTTCCGCACGCCCGTCGCCTGCACCATGATCTTGGCCGGCGGCTTTGGTTGAAAGGTCATGGCGCGCTCCCTTTCTCGCCAGGATCGAGCCGGTTGTTGCGCGACAGCCCGAAGAACGCGCCGATGCTTTGCAGGGGCGTTGGAGGGAGGTTGCGGCTGCTGCCGCGGGCGTAGTGGCGCTCGATGTAATACTGGATGCCGCTCATCACCGAAACGATGATCAGGTACCAGATGACCGCCACCAGCAGCAGCGGAATGGTCTCGAACGTGCGCGTATAGATCGTCTGGGCGGCGAAGAGCAGTTCGGGAACGGCGATGATGCTGACCAGGGCCGACATCTTCAGCATGTTGATGGTGTCATTGCCGAGCGGCGGGATGATGACACGCATCGCCTGCGGCAGTATCACCCGCCGCAGCAGCCGCCCGCGCGACATGCCGATGGACTGGGCCGCTTCCGTCTGGCCGTGATCGATGGAAATGATGCCCGCGCGGATGATCTCCGCGCTGTAGGCGGCTTCGTTCAGGCCGAGCCCGAGGATTGCCGCCACATAGGGCGTGATCAGCACATTGGCATCCAGCTCGACGAAGTCGGGACCGATGAACGGGATGCCCAGCGAGATATGGGGAAACAGGGCCGACAGATTGTACCAGACCAGCAATTGCACCAGCAGCGGCGCTCCGCGGAAGAACCACACGAAAAGCCATGATGCACCCGACAGGATGGGGTTCGGCGACAGCCGCATGACCGCCAGCATCACGCCCAGCGCGACACCCATCACCATGGCGATGGCCGTCAGCTCGAGAGTACGCCATACGCCCAGCAAGATCGTCTGCGAGGTGAAATATTGACCGACCACAGCCCATTCGAACCGCGGGTTGGTGAAGAGCGTGTGCACCAGCATCGCCGCCAGAAGGGCGACGAAGGCGATGGCCACCCAGCGCCAGGGATGACTGGCCGGCCTGATGGCCAGGTCGATCGTGGGATCGACATCCGCTCCCTTCGGACGGGTCTCGTTGACCGACATGGCTGGCTCCCGAAGTTGCGGCTGCCGGGTGGCGATCTCCATCCCTTATTGGCCGTCGTTGATCGTGGCCGTCTTGATGGCGCCGACCTCCTGTCCCCACTTGGCCAGGATCTTGCCGTAGGTGCCTTCGTCGATCAAAGCCTGCACGGAGGCCTGGAGGGCCTTGGCCAGTTCGTCGGAGCCCTTGGGCAGCACCAAGCCGTAGCGACGCGGTGCATAGGAGGTGCCCGGCACCTCGAAGGAGCCTTTGTGCTGCTGCGCAATATAGGCGCCGGCAGCGGTGTCGATCATGGCCACGTCGGCCCGGCCCGCCTGCAAGGCCAGGACGATCTGGCTGGTGCCGGGCAGGATCTTGGCGCTGACTTCCGGCTTGCCGGCCTTCACACAGTCGTCCGAAGCCTTCTTGGCATCGTCGATTTCCGTGGTGCCCTTGTCGATTGCGACGGAGATGCCGCAGATGTCGGCCAGGCTATGGATGTTCTTGGGGTTGCCTTGCTTGACCAGGAAACCGCCACCCGAGGTGAAATAGTCGACGAAATCGACCTTCTTGCGTCGTTCCTCGGTGTCGGTCATCGCCGACATCGCCATGTCGTAGCGGTTGGCCGCGAGAGCCGGGATGATGGCGTCGAAGCTCATATGCTGGAATTCGAGCTTGACGCCGAGCTTCTGCCCGATCGCTTCTGCCAGATCCTTGTCGAGGCCGATGATGGTGGTGTTGTCGGTGTCGAAATATTCGAACGGCGGATATTCGACGTTGCTGGCGACCCTTATCTGGCCAGCTTCCTTCAATTTGGCGGGCAGCATGGCCTGGATCTTGGGATCTGCCTTGGTCGCAATGGCGGTATCGGCATGAGCCGTACCTACGAGCATTGCTCCGACCAGGAACAACGCGGCTGCGGTCGCCGAGGCCGACCGAGCGTGACGACGACGTTCATTGCCCATGCATTGAGTCCCCTGTTTATCGCGAGGGCCACATTGACGTGGTCTCGAAGCTCGCGGATTTTGGTTCTGGATGGTTTGGTGATTAGATGTATATACTAGTTTATACAACTTGCCGAAGCCGTTTTTGTCAAGCGCGATCCGTCCTTGAGGTCCGGGGGGCGCCCTTCGGTAGCGAGATGGGATCGGTTGGCGCTCCGGCTCTTCTCGACACGGCGGCGTATCGGGACTGGCAGGCATTTCGTTTTACTATATAGCTATATACATTATTGGGAATTGCTGCCCATCGAGCGTGCCTTCGGGGAAGTGGTCGGTTCTCGGCTGCTGCCCCATGCGGCTTGTATTAACATGTAGACCTGTTTGATTCAGACGCATTGGCACATGGCGAGATGAACAAGAAAAGAGATGGCGCCTTGAAGGAGATGGTCCGCGGCAACGGCGAGATCGGGGTCTCGCTGGGGCAGCAGGTGCGCAACCATATTCTGGCGAATATCAATTCGGGCGAATGGCAGGAAGGCTATCAGGTCCCGTCTGAATCGCGCCTTTCGGAACAGTTGGGCGCCTCGCGCATGACCGTCCATATTGCCATGCGCGACCTCGCCGCGGAGGGGGTGCTGGTGCGGCGGCAGGGGGCGGGCACCTTTGTCGCCGCCCGCCAGAGCCAATCCACCTTCCTGGAATTGCGCAACATCCATTCCGAGATCGAAGCGCGCGGGAACCGGCATACGACAGACGTCATCAAGATGGAGGAGGTCAACAGCGATCTCAATCTCGCGACCGAGCTCAATGTCGTGCCCGGTTCCACGGTATTTCACTCTCTGTTGGTTCACCGGGAAAACGGAAGACCGCTGCAAATTGAAGACAGATACGTAAACCCGCAGTTTTCTGCGGACTATCTGGAGCAGGATTTCACAAAAATCACGCCTTATGTCCACCTGATGGCCGTGGCTCCCCTGGAGGAGGTCGAGCATGTCATTCAGGCCGTCCTGGCCGATGAGTTCAGCTGCAAGCTGCTCGAAATGAAGGAGGGCGAACCGCTGCTTCTGCTGCGCCGCCGCACCTGGTCGCGCGGCATGATTGCCACCAGCGCGCGCTTCCTGCACCCGGGTCCTCGCTTCAGTCTTGCCGGGCGAATGCCTGTCGGACGCTGACGCGAGGGGGAGGCGGGTTTCCGGCGGGCCCAGCCTTGCCGTCCCTCCGCCGAAGGGCTTTGTCTGCCTTGACAGGGGCTCGACATCTGAAAGATATTAAAGTTGCATATACAACTCTATATAACTTGGATGCCGACATGTTGGGGCCAATGTTTGCAATCGGCGATCAGGGAGCTGGCGTACCCAAGCCCAGCGCGCGGCTGACGGAATTGCCCGGCTACGGACGCGGCCGGGCCGGGCCCGGCATCGCGTTCGCGCACCGGCTCGGTTCCAACGAGGCACCGGATCCACCGAGCGCGGCCGTCCAGGCCGCCGTGGCCAAGGCAATGACGGGCGCGCACCGCTATCCGGACTTGCGCGGCGAAACGCTGGCGGAGGCGCTGGCAAACCGGCATGGTCTGCCCGCCGACATGGTCGCGGTATCGGCGGGCTCCGTCACCATGCTGGACCAGCTCATCCGCGTCTATTGCGATCCTGGCGACAGGGTGATCACGCCCTGGCGCTCCTATGAGGCCTATCCGATCATCGTCGGCGGAGCAGGCGCGCGCCTTGTGGAGGTGCCGCTTGACGGTCGTCACCGGCTGAATGCGGCAGCGATCCTCCAGGCCTGCAGATCCGAGGCGCGGGTGGTGATCATTTGCAACCCCAACAATCCGACCGGCACCGTGCTGGCGCCGGACGAGTTGGAGGCGCTGCTGGATGCCATACCCGCGCAAACGCTCATCATCCTCGACGAGGCCTATGCCGACTATGCCGACGAGGCGGCGATGGTTGCAGCCTCGCCCGCGCGCCGCCTCGCCCGGCATCGGAACCTTGCCGTGCTGCGCACGTTTTCCAAAGCCTGGGGGCTTGCCGGCATGCGGGTCGGCTATTGCCTGGCGGATCGAAGCGTCATTGCAGCGGCCAATGCGGTCGCGCCGCCATTCCCGCTGCCGGCAACCGCGCAGGCGGCGGCGCTCGCGGCCCTTGCCGAGGAGGATGTGGTCGCGGCACGCATAGCTGCCAGCCTCGAGCAGCGAGGGCACATGTATGAGGGGCTTTCGGCCCTTGGATTCGAGGTCGCGCTCTCGCAGGCCAATTTCGTGTGGTTGGCGGTCGGCGCGGAAGCTGAGGCGCTGACTCTTCATTTGTCCGCGGCCGGGATTGCGGTGCGCTGTTTTCGCGGCGAGGGCGTGCGCGTCACGACGGGGACTGCGGCTGCCACCCAAGCCCTGTTGACGGCGGCGGCGTCCTGGCTGTCGAGGTGAAGGGCCGAGGGGAGAGCGACGATCGGCTGAGGCCACGGCGGGCGGCCGGGAACATCGGGATGCCGTTCGCTGGGAAGGGTTGATCTGCCCGATGCTGTTCACCAATGCGGCTATGGCGGGAGCGTCCTATCGACCATCGTGACCGCGACGGGATAGTCTTGCTCCGCCCGCGAGCCGTGGGCGCCTTCGTCCATTCCGCAGACGTCCTGCGGACAACATAGTCAGCGGAGTGCCATGTCGAGAGAAAGCACCCTTCCCAAGGCGTTCGTCCAGACCCTGCGAGAGCGGTTCGCGGATCGTTTCCAGACCGGGGCGGCCATATGTGCGCAACACGGTTCCACGACCACCTGGATCGAGAACCAGCCGCCGGATGGCGTGGTCTTCGCCGAGAATACGGCGGAGGTTGCCGATATCGTCGGACTGTGTGGCGAGGCGGGCGTGCCGGTCATCCCCTTCGGCGCGGGCAGCTCGCTCGAAGGCCAGCTCAATGCGCCAAGAGGCGGTATATCCGTCGACCTGACGCGGATGGACCGCATTCTTGCGGTCAACGCCGAAGACATGGACTGCGTGATCCAACCGGGTGTGACACGCAGCCGCCTGAACGACTATCTGCGCGATACCGGCCTGTTCTTCCCTCTCGATCCCGGCGCCGATGCGACTCTCGGCGGTATGGCCGCCACCCGCGCTTCGGGCACGACCGCGGTGCTCTATGGCACCATGAAGGACGCGGTGCTGTCACTCGAGGCCGTGATGCCGGACGGCCGGGTGATCCGCACCGGCCACCGGGCGCGCAAGAGTGCGGCGGGCTACGATCTGACCAGGCTGCTGGTCGGTTCCGAAGGCACGCTCGGCATCATCACAGAGCTGACGGTTCGGTTGCGAGGCATTCCCGAGGCGGTGTCGGCGGCCCGCTGCTCCTTCCCCACCGTCGAAGATGCCAGCAATGCCGTTATCAGCGGCCTTCAATTCGGCCTGCCCTTTGCGCGGATCGAGCTGTTGGACGCAACCACGGTCAAGGCGGTCAATGCCCATTCGCAGCTGAACCTGCCGGAGACGCCGCTGCTGCTGGCCGAATTCCACGGCACGCCGGACACGGTCGCTGAATTGTCGGTGCGTTTCGGGGACATCGCCCGCGAGCACGGCGCCACCGCACTGGACTGGACGACCGATCCGCAGGAACGGACGCGGTTGTGGAAGGCGCGCCACGACCTGTTCTGGGCGGTCCTGGGCCTGCGGCCCGGCGCCAAGGGCATCAGCACCGATGTCTGCGTGCCGATCTCGCGACTGGCCGAATGCATCGGCGCGGCGGCCGAGAAAGCCCAATCACTGAGGCTGCTCGCTCCGATTGCGGGGCATGTCGGCGACGGCAATTTCCACAATCTGATCGTGCTCGATCCGGAGAACCCGGCAGAGCGGGCCGCTGCCAAATCCTATATCGGCTGGCTGAACGAGCTGGCTCTTTCCATGGAAGGAACCTGCACGGGCGAACATGGCGTGGGGCAGGGCAAGCGTTCCTATATGGAGCGCGAGATGGGCCCGGCACTGGATGTGATGGCGGCCATCAAGGCGGCGATCGATCCGAAGAACATCATGAACCCGGGAAAGATCCTGCCTGAACGCTTCGAAGCGCAAAGCTAGCGGATCGTGTGGGGAAGGGATGAAATTTCAAAAAATAGCGCAAGAATAAGAGCTTACGGCATCAATTTCGATTTGAACCCCAAGTTAGATTCTGTAGCGCCGCTCTGAGTGGTGCAGAGCGGCCCGTTCATTCGCGGCTGAACGCCTCGACAATGGCTTGCGAGGCGGGATTCAGGATCGCGCTCTTCGCACCGTCGAGCGGGCAGGCGAGGATGACCGGCTCCCGGGCGAAATCCTCGGCGATCGGCACACTGGCCAGGGGAGTCCCGTCATAGGCACAGCTGCTTTTCGATCCTGCATAGGTGATGCCGATGCCATCGCCATGGGCGGCCAGGCTGCGCATGACCTCGAGTGCCTGCACCCTGTGGCGAACGACCGGCTCCGCGCCGATCCGCCGGAAGAGGCCCAGGACGTGTCTTACCGACAGGCCTTCCTCGAAGAGGATCAGCGCGCGTTGGCCGAGGTCACGGAGGCTGACCTCCTGCAAGCCGGCAAGGGGGTCGTCGACGCGCATCAAGGCGTGGGGCTGGATGGACGCGAGCGGTCGGCGCAGGAAGCTTGCGTCGAGACCAAGGTCGAACGTCACGGCCAGGTCGATGCGCGATTGCAGCATGTCGCGGGCGAGCGTCTCGAAATCGGCGATGCGATAGCGGATCTCGGCGCCCGGCAGCTTGCTGCGCAGGGCGTTGAGCAGGCGGCCGATATGAAGCGGCGCCAGATCCTCGAACAGCCCCAGTGTCAGGCGGCCGGCAGTAGCGCGTTGGTTGCGGGCGGGATCATCCAACTGCCGGGCGAGGGAGATGATCTCCTCGACCTGGGCAAGATAATCCCGGCCGAAATCGGTCAGCTCGACCGGGGCACCCCGGCGCCGGATGAAAAGCTTGCGCGCCAGGCGCCGCTCGACCTGCGTGATGGCGACCGAAAGCGAGGGCTGCGATACGTTGAGCTGCGAGGCGGCGGCCGAAAGACTGCCTGAGTGGGCCACGGCGGAAACATACTCGAACTGGCGAAGCGTGAGATATAGCATGAGCCTAAGAGTAGTTTAGATACTTATTATTTGAAACTATAAACGATTGCCTGTTTGCTCGTGCCGTCAAGCAGGGAGGAACGCAATGACACATCCGCTCGTCACGCAGGAACAGATCGAGGCCTATCAGCGCGACGGCGTCGTGCTGGTGCGCGGATTGTTCAAGGATCACGTGGAGAGACTGCGGGCGGGTGTGGCCCGCAACATGGCCGAGCCCAGCCAATATGGCGCCGAGAACCTCAAGCCCGGCGAGGCTGGTCGCTTCTTCGACGACTATTGCAATTGGGAGCGCATCCCCGAATTCGAGACCGTGATCCGTCACTCCGCAGCCGGCGAGGTCGCGGCGGACCTGATGGGGGCGAATTCGGTCCAGGTCTTCCACGACCATGTCCTGGTCAAGGAACCCGGCACATCGAAGCCGACGCCCTGGCACCAGGACGGTCCCTATTATTTTGTCGAGGGGACGCAGACGGTCAGCTTCTGGTCGCCGCTGGATCCGGTGCGCGAAGCGTCGCTGCGCTGCGTCGCCGGCTCGCATCGCTGGCCGAAGCCGGTCCTGCCGACGCGCTGGCTCTCGGAAGAGAATTTCTACGCCGACAGCGATGCCTATATCCCCGTACCCGATCCCGATGCGGAAGGCATGGACATTCGCGAGTGGGGGATGGAGCCGGGCGATGCCGTCGCCTTCAACTACATGACGCTCCATGGCGCTCGCGGCAACAATGCCACAACACGCAGACGGGCGTTTTCCCTGCGCCTGGTGGGAGACGACGCTCGCTATGTCGAGCGGCCCGGCCGCACCTCGCCTCCCTATCCCGGCCACGGCATGTCGGCGGGCGAAAAGCTGCGCGAAGACTGGTTCCCGACGGTTTTCCAACGTGGAGCTACGCGCGACGTCGGCTGACACATCATCGAGGGGCGGGCCGGTGCCGGCTGTTTTTCCAGCGAGGGCCCTCTGCGGAAGACAACCGGCAATCAAGTGGTCGTGGCGTTACAATAGAGGGTTTTCAAGGGAGTACGGGTTGCTGTGCCCTGAGCCCCCGCAACCCAATCAAATATGCACCAACCCCCGCGAGGTCTCATGATTCCGCGGGGTTCTGCTTTGTGAACACCGGTTTGTGCACAGGAAGGATCAATCACTGACCTCCCTGATTCAAATCGGGCGGCAGCTCCGAATGGCGCTACGCCTAAATATTTTCGCGCGTGTGAATGTCGAATGGCTCGCAATACGGCTTGGGCCCCTGCGCAGTCCTAGCGGTCGCAGTCACGGAATATAGTTGTGCGCCTTGTCCAGCCAGGGCGGATCTTCGGCATACATTTCCTGGATGAGCTTCTTGACCAGGTCGATATAGGGTGAGCTATCGCCGACCCTCTGGTTGAGGATGACGGGAGAACTGGCGTCCCTCTCCTCCAGCAGCCTGTAGTGAACGTCCGACCGCATCTGGCGGGCGGAGGCGGGCACGAGGCATAGGCCTGCATCCGCTGCGACCAGCCCGAGGGCCGCCTGGATTTCCCGCACCTCCTGAACCTCTGCGGGACGCGCATCATGGCCGTGCAGCAGGCCCAGAACATGGTCGGCATAGCTGGGGCGCGGTTCCTTGGGATAGACGATGATCTTCCGGTCCGCCAATGTCCTGATCGGTAGCGGTGCGTTGCTTTCGGCCAGCGGCGTGCCCTTGGGAATGGCGACGACCAGCCGTTCCTCGCGCAGCACGATGCCGGTGACATTGGGATCGCTGTGGCGAAGCCGACCGAAGCCGATGTCGATGCGGCCTTCCTTCAGGGCGGGGATCTGCTGCACCGACACCATTTCCAGGAGCTGGATGTCGAGCTGCGGTGCATGCTGGCGCAGCTTGCGCACGAGCGCGGGGAGGCCGCCATAGAGGGTGGAGGCGACGAAGCCGATGGAAAACACGCTGTTCTGGTTCAGCCCGACCCGGCGGGTTGCCGTCAGCATCTGGTCCACCCGGCCGAGAACCTGGAGGGACTGCTCGTAGAAGAGCCGGCCCGCATCCGTCAGGCGCACGGGCCGGCTCTTGCGGATGATCAGGGGCACGCCCAGTTCCTCCTCCAGCAGCTGGATCTGCCGGCTCAAGGGCGGCTGCGCCATGTGCAGGAGCTCGGCCGCGCGGGTGAAATTGCGCTCGCGTGCCACCGCCACGAAATAGCGGATCTGGCGAAGATCCATTTTACCCTCCCTCAGAGGTATGTTGCACTGCGGTAAGTGCCGTTATTCGAGGGCTTTTCCCAGTACTATACCTACAAGGTATCATGTCCAACACAAATGGTGTTGGACGGGGCGTCATGGCTGCCGCAGGATCGCAGCATGAACACGGTTTTTGCCCCCCTCGCTCCGGCCACAGCCCTCGCTCCCGTCGTCGAACGGATCGAGACACTGCTCGTCGACCTGCCCACCATCCGGCCGCACAAATTGTCGGTCGCCACCATGGACGGCCAGACCCTGATGCTGGTGAAGGTTCACTGCAGCGACGGCATCACCGGTATCGGGGAGGGCACGACGATCGGCGGGCTCGCCTATGGCGGAGAAAGCCCGGAGGGCATGAAGCTCGCCATCGACAGTTATTTTGCGCCGGTCATGATCGGTGAGGATGCGACCCGCGTGCAGGCCCTGATGGCCCGCCTCGGCAGGATGGTGAAGGAAAACCGCTTCGCCAAGAGCGCGGTGGAAACGGCCTTGCTCGATGCCCACGGCAAGCGCCTCGGCCTGCCGGTCAGCGAATTGCTCGGCGGGCGCCGCCGCGACCGGCTGCCGGTGGCCTGGACGCTCGCCTCCGGCGACACGGCCAGGGATATCGCCGAGGCCGAACATATGCTGGATCAGCGCCGGCATCGCATCTTCAAGCTGAAGATCGGCGCCAGGGGGCTGAAGGAAGACATCGCCCATGTCGCCGCGATCAAGCGGGCGCTCGGCGAGCGCGGCGCGGTGCGTGTCGACGTCAACATGGCCTGGAGCGAAACCGAGGCTGTCTTCGGCATGGCGGCGCTGGCCGACGCCGGCTGTGAGCTGGTGGAGCAACCCGTGGCCTCGACCGCCGCCCTGGCCCGGCTGGTCCGTCGTTTCCCTGTGGCGCTGATGGCCGATGAAGCGCTGACGGGGCCGGAATCCGCCTTCGAGATCGCCAAGACCGCCGGCGCCGACGTCTTCGCCGTCAAGATCGAGCAGAATGGCGGCCTCTACAACGCGCAGCGCGTCGCGGCCATCGCGGACGCGGCGGGTATCGGCCTGTATGGCGGCACCATGCTGGAAGGCCCGGTCGGCACCATCGCCTCGGCGCAGGTCTTCTCGACCTTTGCCGATCTGCAATGGGGCACCGAATTGTTCGGCCCGCTGCTGCTGACGCAGGAGATCCTGCGCCAGCCGCTCGATTACAGCGACTTCGAGCTGACGGTTCCGGACGGGTCGGGGCTCGGCATCGACCTGGACGAGGAACGCGTCGCCTTCTTCGCCCGCAACGGTCCGCGCAAGACGATCAGCGCCGGTTGAGGAGAGAGCCATGCTGTTCCACGTCAGGATGGATGTGACCATCCCCCACGACCTGCCCGCGAGTGAGGCGGCCGAGATCATCGCGAAGGAAAAGGCCTATTCACAGGCGCTGCAAAGCAGCGGCAAGTGGCGGCACATCTGGCGCATTGCCGGTGCCTACGCGAACTACAGCGTGTTCGATGTGAAGGACAATGCGGAACTGCACGAGATCCTCTCGGGCCTGCCGCTGTTCAAGTTTATGCGTATCGAGGTGGCCCCGCTGCTGCGACACCCCTCTTCGATCCGCGACGGTGATGGCTGACGTCACCGCGCCCGGGGCGACCACGATGACGAGGCTCCCATAAATTCAAAAGCAATAAATGGAGGATTGAAATGAGCGTGAAGATCTTCGCAAGGCCGGACATCCAGGATTTCCTGAAGGTCCTGAGCGGCCTCGACAAGGACGGCGGCAATCCGCGCGTCAAGCACATCGTCCATCGGATCATGTCGGACCTCTTCAAGGCGATCGACGATCTCGATATCACCCCGGACGAATACTGGACAGCCATCGCCTGGCTCAACGACATCGGCGCGGCCGGACAAGCGGGCCTGATTTCGCCCGGCCTCGGCCTCGATCACTTCCTCGACGAACGCCTCGACGCGATCGACGCAGAGCTCGGCATCGACAACCCGACACCACGCACGATCGAGGGACCGCTCTATGTCGCCGGAGCGCCGGTCTCACATGGCTTCGCCCGCCTCGACGACGGCACGGATACGAACGGCCACACGCTGATCATGCACGGCACCGTCCGCGGCGCCGACGGCCGGCCGCTGCCGGGGGCGACCGTCGAGGTCTGGCACTGCGACACCCGCGGCTTCTACTCGCATTTCGATCCGACCGGAAAGCAGGCGCCGTTCAACATGCGCCGCACCATCATTGCCGACGGCGAGGGCCGCTACAAATTCCGCAGCATCGTGCCGAACGGCTATGGCGTGCCGCCGGGCAGCCCGACGGAAAAGCTGCTCTCTGCCCTTGGCCGCCATGGCCAGCGCCCGGCCCATATCCACCTCTTCATCAGCGGCGAAGGCCATCGCAAGCTGACGACCCAGATCAACATCGAGGGCGATCCGCTGGTCAATGACGACTTCGCCTATGCCACCCGCGACGGCCTCGTTCCAGCCGTCGTCGAGCGGACGGACGCGGCCAGCATCGCGGCCAATGGGCTGGAGGGGCCCTTCGCCGAGATCGTGTTCGACATCCATCTGACCGCACTGGTCGACGGCGTCGACAACCAGATCAACGACCAGCGCAAGCGCGCCGCGGCCTAGAGCAAAACGCGTTCAAGCATGAACGCTTGTTTGCTCTAACTCCTTGTTCCCAAGCCAATTCAGAGGATTGGCTGACGCGTCTTTGCGATTCTCGGTGAATTCACCAAATCGCAAAACGCTTTAGCCGGCGGCGGCACCAGCGGCCCCGGCGGCCGCTCCATCCACCCCGATCATCGACATCGTTGCAAGGGCCGCGCCGACCGCCGTCCCCTGCGGGAGAGAAGTCATGTCCGCAATCATCGACAAGGCCCGTGATCTCGATCATCTGCTCGCCACCGCCGTGCAGGATGATCATGAGGCCGGCGTGTTTCGCTGCCGCCGCGACATCTTCACCGACGCGGACCTGTTCGCGCTGGAGATGAAGCACATCTTCGAGAGCAACTGGGTCTATCTGGCCCATGAAAGCCAGATCCCCGACAACAACGACTATTACACCACCTCCATCGGCCGTCAGCCGGTGGTGATCACCCGCGACAAGACCGGCACGCTCAACGCCGTCATCAATGCCTGCGCACATCGCGGAGCGATGCTCTGCCGTCGCAAGCACGGCAACAAGGGCAGCTTCACCTGCCCGTTCCACGGCTGGACCTTTTCCAACACCGGCAGGCTCCTGAAGGTGAAGGACGAAAAGACCACCCAATATCCCGAGCAGTTCGCCAAGAACGGCTCGCATGACCTGACGCGCGTCGCGCGCTTCGAGAATTATCGCGGCTTCCTGTTCGGCAGCCTGAAGGAGGACGTGGCGCCGCTGACCGACTTCCTCGGGCAGGCGCGGATCATCATCGACCAGATCGTCGACCAGGCGCCGGATGGACTGGAGGTGCTGCGGGGCAATTCCTCCTACATCTATGACGGCAATTGGAAGCTGCAGATGGAGAATGGCTGCGACGGCTACCACGTCTCCTCCGTCCACTGGAACTATGCCGCCACCATGGGCCGCCGCAGCGAGGAAGGCACCAAGGCGGTCGACGCCAATTCGTGGAGCAAATCGGTCGCCGGCGTCTATGGCTTCGAGAACGGCCACATCCTGTTGTGGACCAACACGATGAATCCGGAGGTCCGCCCCGTCTACGGCCAGCGCGAGAAGATCCGCGAGCGCGTCGGCGCCGACAAGGCCGATTTCATCATCAACCAGACCCGCAATCTGTGCATCTATCCCAACCTCTTCCTGATGGATCAGTTCAGCACGCAGATCCGCGTGACGCGCCCCATCAGCGTCGACAAGACAGAGGTCAGCATCTTCTGCTTCGCCCCGAAGGGCGAGGGTGCGGAAGACCGGGCGCTGCGCATCCGCCAATACGAGGATTTCTTCAACGTCTCCGGCATGGGCACGGCCGACGATCTCGAGGAGTTCCGCGCCTGCCAGTCCGGCTATGCCGGCACGGCAGCGCTGTGGAACGACCTGTCGCGCGGCGCGCCGCTCTGGATCGACGGTCCCGACGACAATGCCAGGCGGATGGGCCTCGAGCCGCTGCTCTCGGGTGAGCGCAGCGAGGACGAGGGGCTGTTCGTCCGCCAGCACGAATATTGGGCGACGGTGATGCGCCAGGCGCTCGCTGCCGAGAGGAAGGGAGTGGTCGCATGAGCCTGTCCTATGATGCCATTCGCGCTTTCCTGTTCCGCGAGGCGCGCCTTCTCGACGATCGCCAATGGGATGAATGGCTCACCTGCTATGCGCCCGACGTCACCTACTGGATGCCGGCCTGGGACGACGACGATGCGATCACCGAGGACCCGCATGCGCAGATCTCGCTGATCTACTATCCGAGCCGGGAAGGCCTGGAAGACCGCGTCTTCCGTATCAAGACCGAGCGGTCCGGCGCCTCGACGCCGGAGCCGCGCACCAGCCACAGCGTCATCAATGTCGAGGTGACGGCCGACCGGGGTGGCGAAGTGGACGTGCGCTACAATTTCCACACGCTCAACCACCGCTACAAGGTCACCGACCAGTTCTTCGGCACCATGTTCGTGACGCTGCGCCAGGATGGCGACAAGCTTCTGATATCGAACAAGAAAATCGTCCTGAAGAACGACTATATCCGCCAGGTCATCGACGTCTACCACATCTGACGGCACCAGCCGGACAGGAACGGAGAGGAGGGTTCCATGACCTTCTACACGATCGCACTGAACTTCGAGGACGGGGTCACCCGTTTCGTCGACTGCAAGCAGGGCGAGAAGGTCCTGGATGCCGCCTTCCGCAACAAGATCAACCTGCCGATGGACTGCTCCGACGGCGTATGCGGCACCTGCAAGTGCCGCGCCGAAAGCGGTGCCTATGATCTCGGCAGTGATTTCATCGAGGATGCCCTGACCGAGGACGAGGCGGCGGAGGGCCTGGTGCTGACCTGCCAGATGGTGCCTTCGAGCGATTGCGTCCTCGCGGTGCCGACGACTTCACTCGCCTGCAAGACCGGCCACCAGAAATTCGCTGCCACGGTGGCGGCCGTGACGCCGCATCATGACGCCGCGATCGTGCTGGAACTGGAGGTGGATGCCGCCGCCGCGCCAGCCTTCCTTCCCGGTCAATATGTCAATATCGACGTGCCGGGCAGCGGCCAGAACCGCTCCTATTCCTTCTCCTCGGCGCCAGGCGATCGGCGTCTCGGCTTCCTGATCAAGACGATCCCCGATGGGGTGATGAGCGGATGGCTCGCCGGGGCCAAGCCCGGCGACAGGCTCGACCTCACCGGCCCGCTGGGCAGCTTCTATCTGAGGGACGTGAAGCGTCCTCTCCTCTTCCTTGCCGGCGGCACGGGGCTCGCGCCCTTCCTCTCGATGCTGGAGGTCCTTGCCCGCACGGGGTCAGAGCAGGTGGTCCACCTGATCTATGGCGTCACCCGCGATCTCGATTTGGTTCTCGTCGACGAAATCGCGGCCTATGCCGCTCGCCTGCCGAACTTCACCTTTACCACCGTGGTGGCCGAGGAAGCCTCCAGCCATCCGCGCAAGGGCTGGGTGACGCAGCACATGCCCGCCGAGCTTCTGCATGGTGGCGACGTCGACGTCTATCTCTGCGGCCCGCCGCCGATGGTCGATGCGGTGCGCCGGCATTTCGACGAGAATGGCGTGAAGCCCGCAAGCTTCCACTATGAGAAGTTCACGTCGAACGCCCCGGCGAAGGAAGCGGCATGAACCCGGCGTGCTTCACCGACCGCTTCGCCGGCAAGGTGCTGGTGGTGACCGGGGCGGCGCAGGGCATCGGTCGCGCTGTGGCGATCCGCGCGGCGCGGGAAGGCGGCCGTGTGCTGTTCGTCGACCGTGCCGATTTCGTCGCCGAGGTGGCGGCGCAAGCGGGCGGTGAGACGGCCGCCTTCAGCGCCGACCTCGAAACCCATGAGGGGGCCGCGGCGGCGATGCGCTTTGCCGCCGACAGGTTCGGGGGCATCGACATCCTCATCAACAATGTCGGCGGTGCCATCCGCATGCGGCCTTTTCTCGAATTCGAGCCGCAGCAGATCGACGCGGAAATCCGCCGTTCGCTGATGCCGACGCTCTATTGCTGCCATGCGGTGCTGCCTTTGCTGGTCGCCCGAGGAGGCGGTACCATCGTCAACGTCTCCTCCAATGCGACGCGCGGCATCCATCGCCTGCCCTATTCGGCGGCCAAGGGCGGCGTCAACGCCATCACGCAATCGCTGGCGATGGAGATGGCCGGCTTCGGCATCCGCGTGGTCGCGACCGCGCCGGGCGGCACCGAAGCGCCGCCGCGCCGCGTTCCACGCAATGCGGCGGGCGATACGGACCGGGAAAAGGCCTGGATGGCCGAAGTGGTGAGCCAGGTGAAGCAGTCGAGCTTCATGAAACGCTACGCCACCATCGAGGAGCAGGCGGCGCCGATCCTGTTCCTCGCCTCGGACGAGGCATCCTACATCACGGGCAGCGTGTTGCCGGTCGCCGGTGGGGACCTGGGCTGAAAAGACTGGCCTGAAAAGACCTGGCTGAAGCGATCTGGGCTGAGATGTCCAAGACAATCGGGGGGAACGACAATGCGCAAGATCGATGTGATCGAAGCGATCGACAACAATCCGTTCGGGCCGTTCCAGTGGGCGGTGGTGGCGCTTTGCGCCCTGCTGCTGATCGTCGACGGCTATGATGTCTTCGTGGCCGGCACGGTGCTGCCGACGCTGATCGCCGAATGGGGCCTGAGCAAGCCGCAGGCCGGGGTGCTGCAGGCCTGGGCGCTGTTCGGCATGATGTTCGGTGCGCTCGTCCTCGGGCCGCTCGCCGACAGGATCGGCCGCAAGAAGGGCATCGCGATCAGCTTCCTGCTGTTCACCATCGCCACCCTGGCGACCGGTTTTGCCACCTCACCGGACCAGTTCAAGATCTTCCGCTTCATCGCCGGCCTCGGCTGCGGCGGCCTGATGCCCAACGCGGTGGCGCTGATGAACGAATATGCTCCCAAGCGCCTGCGCGGCACCATGGTGGCGCTGATGTTCTCCGGCTATTCCGTCGGCGGCATGGTGGCGGCCGGGCTCGGCATCGGCCTCATCCCGCATCATGGCTGGAAACCGATGTTCTTCGTCGCCGCGGTGCCGCTCCTCCTCCTGCCTTTCATCCTGTGGAAACTGCCGGAATCGCTCGGCTTCCTGATCCGCCAGGGCGAGCAGCAGAAAGCGCAGGCCATCTATGCGCGCATCCTGCCCTCCGCCAAGCTCGAAAGCGGCGACACGCTGGTTTTCACGGAAAGCAAGGGAACATCCGCCTCGATCCTCGAATTGTTCCGCCACCAACGCGCCTTGCGCACGCTCATGCTCTGGATCGCCTTCTTCTGCTGCCTGCTGCTGGTCTACCTGCTCTCCTCCTGGCTGCCGAAGGTGCTGCAGGAGGCCGGCTATGCCGAGAAGGCCAGCCTGCTCAGCCTGTTCTCGCTGAACTTCGGCGGCATGGCCGGGGCTGTCGCCGGCGGCTGGCTGGGAGATCGTTTCGGCCTGCCGAAAGTGGTGATCGGCTTCTTCGCCGCAGCCGCGGCCTCCATCGCGCTGATCGGCAGCAATCCGCCGGCCGGCCTCCTGTTCCTGATGGTCTTCATCGCCGGCGCCTGCACCATCGGTACGCAGATCCTGCTCTATGCGAGCGTCGCCCAGCTCTACAACCTCTCCATTCGCTCGACGGGGTTGGGCTGGGCTTCCGGCGTGGGGCGCATTGGCGCCATCGTCGGCCCGACGCTCGGCGGCATGCTGCTCGCGAGGGAATTTCCGCTGCAGCAGAATTTTCTGATCTTCGCCATTCCCGCTCTGGTCTCGACCATCGCCATGCTGGTCTTCGCAGTCGCCAATGCCCGCAGCGCCGAAACCGGCCAGCTCGCCGCGATATGAGCAACGGGCGACGA
Organism: Labrys neptuniae; assembly: GCF_040797145.1. Taxonomy (NCBI): domain Bacteria; kingdom Pseudomonadati; phylum Pseudomonadota; class Alphaproteobacteria; order Hyphomicrobiales; family Xanthobacteraceae; genus Labrys; species Labrys neptuniae. Next base: position 18,570 of record NZ_JBFNQD010000011.1, read on the forward strand.
TCGGCAAGCAAGCACCTGCCGGTCGTCGCTTTTCCCCCTCGTAGTGACGCCGAAAGCCGCCATGCCTTATCTCGATCTCGCCAGTCACCGCCTTCACTACCGCATCGACGGCGATGCCGCGGACAGGCCGTGGCTGCTGTTCTGCAATTCGCTGGGAACCGACCTTACCATGTGGGACGGGCAGGCGTCGGCGCTGTCGCGGAGCTGCCGCGTGCTGCGCTACGACCGGCGCGGCCATGGCCTTTCCTCGGCGCCGCTGGCGCCCTACGCGCTTGCCGATCTCGGCAACGACGTTCTGGCGCTGCTCGACGCGCTGGCTATCGAGCGGACCCATTTCTGCGGCCTTTCCCTCGGCGGCCTGACGGGTCAATGGCTCGCCGTCCATGCGGGGAACCGCCTCGGCAAGGTCGTCCTCTGTGCCACCGCCGCACGGATCGGGACGCCCGAAAGCTGGAATGCCCGTATCGAAGCCGTGCGGAGAGACGGTCTCGGCTCGTTCGTGGCGGCCACGGCTGAACGCTGGTTCACGCCGGCCTTCATCGCCGGCAATCCCGATGCCGTGGGAAATGTCCTCGACCGTTTTGAGATGACCGTGCCGGAAGGATATGTCGGCTGCTGTAACGCCCTTGCTAATGCCGATCTTCGTGGAGAGATCGCCGGGATAGCAAGCCCCGTTCTTGCCATTTCCGGGGAGGACGATCCGGTTTGCCTTCCTTCCGACCTCGAGGCCCTTGCCGCTGCCGTCGAGCGGGGACGGCACGTCTCACTCATCGGTCGGCACCTCGTCAACATCGAAGCCTCATCGCCGTTCAATGCCGTGCTATCCGATTTTCTGGAATCTCGCTGAGACATTCCAGCTTGAGATTCGAGGGCATGGAAAAGCAGTAGCTATCCAGCGAAGACCGTACCTTGTCAGTGCAGGACCGCCTGTCCTGGATCGGCCGGCGATCGAAGAGCTGGAGATGATCGGGAGCGCAATAAGGCCATGCCGGGCTGTTCGCTCACCCCAGCATGATGTTGATGGTCTTGGCCTCGGTGTAGGAGATCATCTCTTCGATGCCTTCCTCACGGCCGACGCCAGAATTCTTCATGCCGCCAAAGGGAACACCGAGGAAATGGTTGGAGCAGCCATTGATCCAGACATGGCCGGAGCGGATCCTGCGGGCGACGTTGAGGGCGTTGCGGATATCGTTGGTCCACACCGCGCCGGTCAGGCCATACTCGGTGCTGTTGGCGAGTTCCACCGCTTCATCCACCGTCTTCCAGCGCCCGACCGACAGGATGGGGCCGAAGACTTCTTCCTGCCACAGCCGCATGCCGGGCTTGACGTCGGCATAGACCGTCGGCTCCACCCAGAACCCCTTGGCGAAGCGCTCGCCTGGAGGCCTGCGGCCGCCCGTCATCAGGCGCGAGCCGTCATGCCTGGCGGTTTCGAAGAAGGACAGCACCTTTTCATGCTGGATGCGTGAATTGACAGGGCCCATGTCGGTAGCGGGGTCGAAGGGATCGCCGAGCCTGAGGCCGGCAACCGCCGAAACCACGCGTTCGAGCACGGCATCGTGGATGTCCTCGTGCAGGAGCAGGCGGCTGGTCGAACCGCAGGATTGGCCCTGCCAGCTGAAATTCATGCCGCGTACGGCGGCGGCGGCGATGATGTCGGGATCGGTGTCGGGAAAGGCGATCAGGGGATTCTTGCCGCCCAGCTCCAGCGTCACATGCTTGACGGCCACCTCTGCCGCCGATCGTTGGATGGCGCGGCCGGTCTGGGGCGAGCCGATGAAGGCGATGCGCTTGATGCCGGGATGACGGACGATGGCGTTGCCCACCGTGGCGCCGGGGCCGGTGACGATGTTGAACACGCCCGCAGGCAGGGCCTCGCGCGCGACCTCGGCCAGCAGCAGCGCCGACAGGGGGCTGGTTTCCGGCGGCTTGACGATCACCGCATTGCCGGCCGCCAGCATGGCGGCGGTGCGGGCGACGGCGAACATTAGCGGGTGGTTGAAGGGCGCGATGCGCGCCACCACGCCATAGGGCTCTCGCAGGGTGAGATGCAGGTTCTCGGCCGTGGCCGGAATGGTCTCGCCCTTGAGTTCGTGAATGAGGCCGGCATAGTAGGTCAGGCTGTCGACGGCATGGCCGACATCGCCGCGCATCGGCGTGATGGTGTTGCCGGTATCGGCGACCTCGATCCTCAGGAAGTCCTCGGCGCGGGCACGCAAGGCCTTGCCGAAGGCGCGCATGCGGGCGCCGCGTTCGGATGGGGTGAGAGCGGCCCAGGCAGGCCAGGCGGCATCGGCAGCGGCAAAGGCGCGCTCGACATCCTCGGCCGTGCTGCGCGGCGAGCGGCCGATCACCTCCTCGGTGGCGGGGTTGATGGAAAGGTCGAACTCGCCGCCCGAGGCGTGCACCAGTTCGCCGCCGATCAGCATCCTGTCATGTTCTATCGCGTAAGCCATGTCTGCGTGCTCTTTCCGGCCGCTCCCGTGGGGTGGCCTGACATCAATGGGTGATCATGCCGCCATCGGCATTGAGGAGCTGTCCGGTGATCCAGCGGGCCCGGCGGGAGAGCAGGAAGGCGATGGCATCGGCGATGTCGTCGGGGCCGCCGGCGCGCTTGAGGCATTGCTGCTCGATCATGGCCGCCTTCTGCTCGGGCGTGACGGTGGCCCGCTCGACCTCGGTGAAGGTCGGGCCCGGCGTCAACGTGTTGACCCGGATTGCCTGGCCGCCGAGTTCGCGCGCCATCGCCCGCGACAGGCCCATCACACCGGCCTTGGACGAGACGTAATGGGCATAATTGGGCCGCCCGAACAGGATGGTCGAAGAGGCCACGTTGACGACCGAGCCCTCGCCCGAGGCCACCAGGGCCTCACGAGCGGCCCGTGTCATGTTGAAGACACCCTTGAGATTGACGGCCTGGACCTGGTCCCACTCGTCGGAGGGGATTTCCCAGAAGGGACGCATCTTCAGGGTCGAGAAGATCGAGGCGTTGTTGACCAGGCCGAACACGCCGCCGAACGCTGCGAGCGTCGCATCGACGGCGGCCTGGCAGCTGGCTTCATCGGCGACATTGGTGCGCGCGAACAGGCGTCGGCCGGTTCCCGGCGTGTCCTCCTCGGCCACCGCGCGGCCCTTCTCCTCGTTCCAGTCGGCGATGCAGACATCGACGCCTTCGCCGACGAGCGTGAGAGCGAGCCGGCGCCCGATGCCCTGGCCGGCACCGGTGACGATGACGGCACCATGTGAGGGATAAGACTGCATGATCGGTTCCTTTTGTGCCGGCGGGTCAGGCGGCTGCTTCGAGTTGCAGGGTGACCAGGGAAGCTTCGTCCTTGCGCACGACCTCGGCCTCGAGCAGGGTGCCGCAGGCGGTGCAGACATGCTCACGAAGTTCGAGATCGGCATGGGTGCGGATATGCGGCCCATAGGTCTCCGGCTCGACGCGATAGCTGCGTACCTTCTCCTTCCAGTTCGAGGTGACCGGGCCGAGGTCGCAGCCGCAGCCGCAGGCAAAGCGACCTTCCGTGATCGCGAGCTCGCCCTTGCCCGCTGTCCGTGTCGGCGAGGCGCCGCCCAGGCGGCGACTGCGGATCGCGGCCCGCGCCTGTTCGGTGGCGCGCTGGTCGACCATGCCCAGTGCGATCACCACGCCATATTGGGCCGCGGCAGCCGCGAGGCTGACATGGCCGTTCGCGACATCGTCGAGCACGGCGGCGGGATCGCGCAACAGCGGATCGCCATAGCCGCCGCCGCCCTGAAAGGCATAGCCGAGCACGTCGCGCGAGCTGAGGCGCATGCGGCCGGGCTTGGGACCGAGCTCATCGACCCCGGCGGCCAGCAATTCCTCGAGATCGCCGGCGAGACCTGCCAGGATGGCCGGATCGCCGGCGTCGCGGCGGATGACATTGCGGCCGCAGGCGCCGGGCAGGCCGCCGAACTGGCCCACCGCATTGGGCACCTCCACGCCATGGCCCAGCATCATGGCCTGGAGGGCGTCGGTGCCATAGGGTGCGATCGCGAGGGCGGCACCGGCGCCGCCGCGCTGGCGGCCGGGGCCGCCGCTGTCGGGCACGAAGGCGCGGAAGAGATAGAGGAAGGGTCCGTTCGCCTCATTGGCCTCGACATTGGCGATGGCCGGGCGCGGCACGCAAAAATCGCCCGAGCCGTCGAGGCCGTCATGGTCGGGGAAGGCACCGCCCCCGCCGGCGGTGGAGTCGAGCAGGAAGGTGCCGAAGGGTGCGCCGTCCCGGTCCTGCCCCGCCAGGGTCATCACCATCATGTGGCCCTTGGTGACGGCCTGGCTCTCGCCGGCATGATCGGGCGAGCAGGCCACCAGGCGCGACAGGGCCGAAACCACCACGTTCTGGACGATCCAGGCCGTCGAGATCGTGCCCGAGGAGATCGGCGCCGGCCAGGAGGCGTTGCACAGGATGCCCTCCGGCGCGACGAAATCGACGGCGCGCAGGATGCCCTCGTTCCAGCGGATGCGCGGCGCGAGGATGGGCAGCAGCCCCGTGAGGGCGGCGCCGCGCATGCCCGAGGCCGTGCAGTTGATGAAGCCGGGCGCCTGCGGCGAGGTGCCCGTCATGTCGAGGGTGAGGCGGTCGCCCTTCTTGGTCGCGGTGACGCAGACGCGGTAAAGCACGTTCTCATGGCCGTCATGCTCGATATAGTCGCGAGCCCGGAAGACGCCGTCGGGTAGAGTTGAAAGAACCTGGCGGATCTGGCGCTCGGAACTGGCGATCTCCTCGGCCATGATGGTCTCGACCGTGTCGCCGCCATAGCGGTCCATCAGTTCGACCAGGCGGCGGGCCGCCACGGTGTTGGCGGCGATCATCGCCTTGAGGTCGAGCCCCAGCACATGGGGCAGGCGGGTCATGCCCATGATCATCTGCCACAGATCCTGGCGCAGCACGCCGTTCTCGACGAGCTTGATGCCCGGCAGCAGCATGGCTTCCTGCTGGATCTCGGTGGCGCCGATGGCCCAGGAGCCGAAGCTCATGCCGCCGACGTCGAGCTGGTGGGCGCAGGAACCGGCCCAGGCGACATGGTGGCCTTGATGGAAGATGGGCGCGACGATCGAGACGTCGGGCTGGTGGATGGCGCCGCGATAGGGATCGTTGAGGATGAACATGTCACCCTCGTTGATGCCCGGATTCTCGGCGAACTCGGCATTGATCGAACGGATGACCGAGGACATCGTGCCGGTGTGGAACAGCACCTGGGGACCCATGGTGACGATGGAGCCGTCGGCGAGATAGAGGCCGTTGTTGAAGTCGGTCGCCTCGGTCACCACCGGCGAACCGGAGACCGATTTGAGCGTGATCGCCTGTTCCTCGGTGATCGCCTGCAGCTTGTTGCGCACGACCTCGAAGGTGATGGGATCGATGGCGTTGTCAGTTGTAGACATGGCGGTCTTCCTAACGCTGCTCGATGGTGATGTTGCTGGTGGCGTCGAGCCGAGCAATCTGGCTGGCCGCGACGAAGACCGAGGTTTCGGGATGCTCGATGACGGCGGGGCCGGCGACGGTGAAATCCTTCGGCAGTTCGCGCCAATTGTAGACGGCGCACTCCATCCACGCGGCGGCCACGGGCTCGAAGATCCGGCGCCTGCCGACCGTCGGCTCGCCAGAGGGAGCCACGAGGGCGATTTCGGGCCGGCGTGCCTTGCCGAAGGCCTCGACACGGACATTGGTCAATTCCAGGCCGGCCTCGCGGAAGGCCGATCCCTTGCCGTAGGTCTGCTCATAGGTGGCCTCGAAGCGTGCGACGAGATCGTCCAGCGTCGCGGCGGCGATCTCGCCAGCCGGCACGGGAATGATGAGATCATTGGTCTGGCGCCGATAGCGCAGATCGGCCGTGCGCAGGAGCTGGACGTCCTCGCCGGTGACGCCGGCCCGGCGCATGGCGTCCAGGCATTCGGCTTCGAGCGTTGCGAAGGCCGCGGCGATCTCGGAGGCGACCAGGCCGTCGGCCGGCGTGCGGGATCCACCGCCGGCCCGCATCAACAGCGATTTTTCGACCGCGAATTGCAGGTCGGCGGCGAGCGCCCCATAGGCCGAATGCGCCATGGAGGTGACGGGCACCACCATCTTGGGCACGCCGAGCTCGGCGCCATAGCCGGCGCAATGGACCGGGCCGGCCCCGCCATAGGCGAAGATCACGAAGTCGCGCGGATCATGGCCGCGGCCGATGGTGACCTCGCGCAGCGTATCGGCCATCTGGGCGTCGACGATGCGGCGGATACCGGCGGCGGCCTCCTCGGTGGTGAGGCCGAGCGGCTTGGCGATCTGCTCGTCGATGGCGGCCGATGCCGCTGCCTTGTCGAGCTTCATCTTGCCGCCGAGGAAGGTCTGGGGATCGATGATGCCGAGCACGACATCGGCGTCGGTGACGGTGGCGAGGCTGCCGCCGCGCCCATAGCACACCGGTCCCGGCCGGGCGCCGGCGCTGTCCGGCCCGACGCGCAGCTGGCCGTCGACCACGCGGGCGATCGAACCGCCGCCGGCACCGATGGCGCGGACCTCGATCATCGGCGTGGCGATGTGAAAACCGCCGGCCTCGTGATTGGTGGACATCAGCGGCTTGTCGTCGACCACGATGGCGACGTCGAAGGAAGTGCCGCCCATGTCGGTGGTGATGAGATTGCGATAGCCCAGCTTCTTGGCCAGGTGCACCGAGCCCATCACCCCGCCTGTCGGGCCTGAGGTGACCAGCGTCACCGGCCGGCGTGCGGCCTCGGCGACCGGCATGACGCCGCCGGCCGAATTGAGGATGGAAAAGGCGCCCTTGAAGCCGCGCTTCCTGAGCATCTGCTCGATGCCGTCGAGATAGGAGACGACCTTGGGGGCGAGGTAGGAATTGAGGGCGGCGGTGGCGGTGCGCTCATATTCGCCGATGACGGGCGCCACCTCGCTCGACAGGCTGACATAGGCCCCTGGCACTTCCTCCCCGATGATGCGGGCGGCGATGCGCTCATGCTCGGGATTGCGGAACGACCACAGGAAGGCGACCGCGAAGGTCTGCACGCCCTCGCTCGCCAGCGAGCGAACGGCTTCCCGCACCTGGTCCTCGTCGAGCGCAACCAGCACCTTGCCGGCATGGTCGACGCGCTCGCGGATCTCCCGCACCAGATGGCGCGGCACGATCGGCTGGGGATAGCGCCGGCGCGAATACCAGCCGAGGCGGTCGACCGGCACGCCGGCGGTGAAGCCCATCAGGCGCTGGATCGCCAGCGTATCGCCGAAGCCGCGGGTCGCGATGAGGCCGGTGCGGGCGCCGTCGCGCTCGATCACCGCATTGGTCGCCTGCGTCGTGCCATGGCCGAAGGCGACCACGCGGGCCAGCAATTCCTCGCCCGTCATGCCGCGCTGCGCAGCGGCATCCTGCACCGCATTGAAGACGCCGACCTCCAATTCGCCCGGCGTGGACAGGGCCTTGGTGGTGACCAGGCCCCCCTGTTCGTCCAAGAGGACGAGATCGGTGAACGTGCCGCCGATGTCGACACCCAGATACATGGCCTTCCTCCCAGCTTGATACCGGGTGATCCGTGGCCGAGCGCGAGGGCCGCCGTGCCTGGCACAGCGGCTGGAAGCGCGCTTGAGATCGGATTCTGTCCCGGCGCGGGGCTCTCTTTCCCCGCGAGCATGGATCGGGTTCTACGCCCGGGCTTTACGACAATCCAATATATAATTCGCGTCGATATATAGCCAAATGCCTATGATTTGGCTGCCGTCATCGCCGGCGTTCAAAGTGGCGAAGGCGAGGCGAAAACCGGCAGCCGGCCGTCGCCGGCAGCCTGCCGCACGAAGTCCATCAGCCGCGACTGGAACCGCGAGAAGGCCTTGCCCCGCTTGTAGATCAGGAAGACGGGAACGGGCAGGTCCAGGCCCGGTGTCGCGACCTGCCGCAGCAGGCCCCGGGCCAGTTCGTCGCGCACGCAGCTTTCCAGTACGAAGGCCGCGCCGGCATGATGGCGCACCGCCTGCTTCATCGCCTCCGGATGCCCGAATTCGAGGATGACCTCGCGATGCCGGATGCCATGGGCATAGAGGGCATCCTCTTCCAGTTCGCGCCGCACCTGCTGGCGGGGCGAGGAGATGAAGGGCAGGCTGGCGATGGTTTCGGCGTCGGCGCTGTCGCCGACCAGGGTGCTGTCGGCCGCAACCACCAGGACGAGCTGCTCGGTCCACAGCTTCTCGACGCTGAGGCCGTCGACATCATGGCGGGGATCGAGAATGCAGAGCCCGAAATCGCAGGACCCGTCCCTGACGCTGGCGGTGACGAGTTGCGGGTTGGAGACCTGCACCGTAATGCCGCCCTCGCGCAGGGTCCGGCGAAAGGCGGCGAACATCGGGGGCAGCACGTAGGAAGCGACCGTCATGGAGGCGGAGACCACGGCACTGCCGGCTTCGCCGTCGCCCGACAGCGCCAGTTCGCGCTCCAGTTCGCGCGTTCGGGTGACGATATCGCGAGCCCAGGCCTCGACGCGGGCGCCTTCGCGCGTCAGGACCAGGCGCCGTCCGCTGCGCTCGAACAGCTTGGCGCCGACCTTGTCTTCCAGGAAGCGCAGATGCGCGCTGACCACGGGCTGGGCGATGCGCAGCCGCTCGGCCACGCGCGTTACGCTCTGCAGGTCGCAGACCATGCAGAAGATCTCGAGTTTGTGGAGGCTGGCCTGGGAGGCGAACAAGCGCCGCGCGTCGTGCCCCTTGGCGGCTGGAGACGTATCGGCGCTCGGCATTGGGACCTTTCCCGCTGGAGCAACACGCTCTTGCGATCGGCTCTGGATGGCTAGGCACCATAGCCTCAATCACGAAAGACGCTCAATCGGCTGGCCGGCAGACCTTGGTGACGAGAGCCATGAAACTGGTTTTCTCTTCCGCTGACAGCGAGCCGAGAATGTCGTCCTGAATCGCGACCACCAGGGGGCGCACATCGGCCAGCAGGGCCTTGCCACCCGTGGTCAAAGTGAGCGTTCGCGCGCGCCGGTCGGTCTTCTTGACGACCCGGCGGATCAGATCGCGCGTCTCCAGCCGCAAAACCACGTCCCCGATGGTCACCTTGTCCATGTCGACCAGCATGGCCAGCGTGGCCTGGTCGATTTCCGGGTTCTCTTCGAGCATCGACAGCACCGCGAATTGCAGCTGGGTCAGGTCGAAGCCGGCTTCCTGCGTCTTCTGCGTGAACGTCGCGACGGAGAGCTGATGCAGCCGCCGGATCAGGTGGCCGGGAAGGTGATGGATGAACGCCATGTTCGCTTCCTATCAGTGGCCCGCAATCGCGACAACCATTGACAATCTCAATTAGTAAGTATACGTACTAATTTATTCAGGGAGAAACGACGATGGCCAATGCGATGCAGCCGGACGATACGCCGGCCCTGCGCAAGCTCTATGCCGATTTCAGGGATCAGCACCTCAATCCGCTCTGGACCCAGCTCGGCGACCTGATGCCGCGCCATCCCCGTCCCAAGGCGGTGCCGCATGTCTGGAGATGGGCGGAGCTGTTCCCGCTGGCCCAGGCATCGGGCGATCTCGTGCCGGTGGGCCGGGGCGGCGAGCGCCGCGCCATCGGCCTCGCCAATCCCGGCCTCGGTGGCGAGGCCTATGTTTCGCCGACCCTTTGGTGCGCCATCCAGTATCTCGGCCCCAAGGAGACGGCGCCCGAACACCGCCACTCGCAGAACGCCTTCCGCTTCGTGGTCGAGGGCGAGGGGGTCTGGACGGTGGTCAACGGCGATCCCGTGCGCATGAGCCGCGGCGACTTCCTGCTGACGCCGGGCTGGAACTTCCACGGCCATCACAACGAAACCGACCAGCCGATGGCCTGGATCGACGGCCTCGACATTCCCTTCTCCTACCAGAACGATGTCGGCTTCTTCGAATTCGGTTCGGAACGCGTGACCGATTACGCCACGCCGCGGTTCTCGCGCAGCGAGCGGTTGTGGTGCCATCCGGGCCTGCGCCCGCTGTCGGGGCTGCAGAACACGGTGTCCTCGCCCATCGGCGCCTATCGCTGGGAGTATACCGACCGCGCACTCACCGAGCAGCTGCTGCTCGAAGAGGAAGGACAGCCGGCGACGGTGGAGCAGGGCCATGCCGCGATCCGCTATGTCAACCCGACCACGGGCGGCGACGTGATGCCGACCATCCGCGCTGAGTTCCACCGCTTGCGCCAGGGTGCCGAAACGGCGGTGCGGCGGGAAGTCGGCTCCTCGGTGTTCCAGGTATTCGAGGGCCGGGGCGCCGTGGTGATGGGCGGCGTGACGCACAAACTCGAAAAGGGAGACATTTTCGTGGTTCCCTCCTGGGTTGCCTGGTCGCTCCAGGCCGAGACCCCGTTCGACCTGTTCCGCTTTTCCGATGGCCCCATCATCGAGCGCCTGAATTTCGACCGCACGCTGGTCGAGGGCGGTGACTGATGAACGATCTCGACGCCGCCCGCCGGGCTCTGCAGGAGCGGCAGGGGCTCGGTGCGCGCTACGATGCGCCGGAAGCGCCGGCGGCGGATCTGCGGCTCGCCCGGCTGGGCACCGCCTATTTCGCCCGCAAGCTCGGCGAACTCGGCGATGCCGCGCTCTACGCACCCTCCCGGGTGTCCGGCTGGACCCGGGCGCATGTGATCTGCGACGTCGCCTATCAGGCGCGGGCGATCAGCAGGCAAGTGGGGGCGGCGACGGCAGGCGAGCCGGTCCCGCCTTTCTATGACGGCGAGGCCGGGCGGATCGGCGACATCGAGCTCGGCGCCACCTTGCCCGCCAGGGCGCTGCGCCATCTGTTCGACCATGCCGCCGTGCATCTCAACGTGGTCTGGCGCGACCTGCCGGGCAGCGGCTGGGATGTGCCTGCCGCCGACGCCGGTGGGGCTCTGCGACCCCTGCGCGCCACGGCGATGGAGCGTGCGCGCCGGCTCTGGCGCGGGGCGCTCGAACTCGACAATGGAACACGATTGCGCAACCTGCCGCCCGAATTCCGGGGCTAAGAGGGGCGCGCGAAACAAGTAACCGGTTCTCCGGGTGCACGGGCATCCTGCCCGTACTTTCTGGTGACCAGCAAACGCCGCGGTTTCAAGAACGGGCAAGATGCCCGTGCACCCGGAAGCGGCCCCTCGAAACGCCCGACCTATTTCGCACCGCTCCCCAAGCGTCGCTGGCATCACAGCAAGAGGAACAAACCGATGACGAGCACGAACCTGTTTGCCTCCCCCGCCTGGCCAACCGTGCCGGTGAAGGGCGAGGCAGCGGCCTATCCCATCCACCGCATCTTCTGCGTCGGCCGCAACTATGCCGCCCATGCCGCTGAGATGGGGGTGGAGGTGGACCGCGAGGCCCCGTTCTATTTCACCAAATCGGCGCTGACTGCCGAGCAGAGCGGCGCGACGGTCGCCTATCCGCCCGGTACCTCGAATTTCCACTATGAGATGGAACTGGTGATCGCCATCGGCGCACCGGTCTTCAAGGCGGATCGTGCCGCGGCAGCCAAAGCGATCTATGGCTATGCCTGCGGCCTCGACATGACGCGCCGCGATCTCCAGCTCGAAGCGCGTGCCAAGCAGCGCCCCTGGGACCTCGGCAAGGATGTCGAGCAATCCGCCGTGTTCGCCGCCGTGACCAAGGCGTGCGATTTCGCCGCCATCGGGCCGCAGCGCATTCATCTGGCGGTCAATGGCGAGACCAAGCAGGAGGCCCATCTCGCCGATTTGATCTGGAAGGTCGAGGAGATCGTCAGCCATCTCTCGCACTACTACCATCTCCAGCCGGGCGACCTGATCATGACCGGCACCCCGGCCGGCGTCGGCGCCGTGGTGGCCGGCGACGTCATCACCGGCGGCATCGATGGCCTCGATCCGATCGAGCTGACGATCGGGGCAGCGGAATGATCCATTTCCACGGTTATTTCCGCTCCTCGTCGGCCTATCGCTGCCGCATCGCCTTCAACCTGAAGGGCGTGGCCTATGATTTTGCCTCAGTCCATCTGCGCAAGGATGGCGGGCAGCAGAAGAGCCCGGCCTATCGGGCCCTGAATCCGCAGGCGCTGGTGCCGACGCTGGAGGAGGGCAGCTTCCGCCTGACCCAGTCGCTCGCCATCATCGAATGGCTCGACGAAACACGGCCGGGGCCGAAGCTGCTTCCGCAGGAAGCGAACCTGCGCGCCGAGGCGCGGGCCTTCGCGCAAATCATCGCCTGTGACGTGCATCCGCTGCAGAACCTTCGCGTCCTCGATTATCTGAAGGCCAATTTCGCGGCGGACCAGGCAGCGCTCGATGCCTGGTGCCAGCGCTGGATCATCGAGGGCCTTGCCGCCTGCGAGACGCTGCTCGCACGGCGCGCGCCTTCGACCTTCTGCTTCGGCGAGACGCCGACCCTTGCCGATATCTGCCTGGTGCCGCAGGTCTTCTCGGCCCAGCGCTTCGGCGCCGACCTGTCGGCCATGCCGCGCCTCCTGGCCGTTCATGCCGCCTGCGAGGCCCTTCCGGCCTTTGCCGATGCCCATCCCAAGAAACAGCCCGACTGGGAGGCTTGATCCACAGGCCGAGTTGGCAAGGGCTTCCGAAGTCTTCATGTAGTGGATCGATTAATCGAAAACGGCAATGCTGCGCAGCATTGCCGTTTCATTCCGTCACGAAACATCCAAGAATAAACGCTTCTTTCCGCCTTGCGCCGCCCCTCACCCTTACCCTCTCCCCGTAAGAACGGGGCGAGGGTAAGGGTGAGGGGCGGTGTCACCTGTCAAACAATGCTCTTATTGCTGCGGATATCCCTATGCGGCAAGGGTGCCCCGGTGCATGTCATCGGCACGTGCCAAGGCAGGCCTGCCGAGCATCAGGTCGGCCGCCTTTTCCGCGATCATCATCACCACGGCATTGATGTTACCGCCGACCAGGTCCGGCATGACAGAGGCATCGACGATCCTGAGCCCGTCCACGCCGGCCACCCGCAAGTGCCCATCGACGACGCGGCGTGAATCCTGCGCCCCGCCCATCCGGCAGGTTCCCGCCGGGTGATGCACGGTCACCGAGGTCGCGCGGATGAAGGCGTCGAGCGCCTCGTCGTCCTGGGCAGCGGCACCCGGTGCGTTTTCCTCGATGATATGAGGAGCCATGACCGGCTGGCCCATGGTCCTGCGCAGGATGCGCAGGCCTTCGCGCAGCGTGTCGCGGTCGCGCTCCGAGGTCAGGAAGTTCGGCGTGATGCGCGGCTTGGCGTCGGGATCGGCGGAGCTGAGGCTGATCGAGCCGGCACTCTCGGGGCGCAGCAGCGCGACCCGGCAGCCGAAACCGTCCGGCACCGGGCTGGTGAAGGGCGGCAGATAGGGCCGAGCGGGGAAGGGGGCCGCAAGGAACAGGAACTGGACATCCGGCGCTGCCAGGTCCGGCTGCGTCTTCAGGAAGGCGGTCACGCCGATCGGCACGTCCGAGGCAAAGCCGTCCTTGCGCAGCAGCGATTTCAGCATGGCCATGGCAAGACGGTCATAGCGCATTTCCTGCTGGAACCAGCTCGGGCTCTTGCGCCGGTAGCTCGCCATCACTGAGAGATGGTCCCGCAGGTTGGCGCCGACGCCGGGATTGGCAATCGTTACGCCGATGCCATGCCCGGCCAGATGGGCGGGATCGCCGATCCCCGAGAGCATCAGCAGCTTGGGCGAATTGATCACGCCGGCGGCCAGCACGACCTCGCGGCGCGCCTGGGCCAGCTGGACACGGCCGCCCTGCGTGAAGCGAATGCCGGTTGCGCGGCCGTCCGTGATCTCGATGCGGTCGGCGCGTGCACCGACAATGACGCGCAGCTTCTTGCGGCGAAGCGCCGGGCGCAGATAGGCGGTGGCGGCGCTGTTGCGCCTGCCGGCATGGATGGTTTCCTGGATGTAGTCGAAGCCTTCCTGCTGCGCGCCATTATAGTCCGTCGTCACCGAATACCCCGCCTGGCGGCCGGCCTCGATGAAATCGGCCAGGATGCCATCGCGATAGCGGGTGCGCTGCACGCGCAGCGGACCCTCGCCGCCGCGATAGGCATTGCCGCCGCCTTCCCAGTTTTCGGAACGGCGGAAATAGGGCAGCACGTCGGCATAGGACCAGCCGTCGAGGCCTGATCGTGCCCAGCGATCGTAGTCGCTGTGATGGCCGCGCACATAGGCCATCACATTGATCGAGGACGAGCCGCCGATCACCCGGCCGCGGGCGCATTCGATGCCGCGGCCGTCAATGCCGGGATCGGGCTCCATGAAATAGCCCCAGTCATGCAGGCGCTGCGGAAAGATCTTGCCGATACCGACGGGGATATGGATGAGGGGATCGCGATCCCATTGGCCGGCCTCGAGCAGCAGCACGCTGGCGCCACCTTCCGTCAGCCGGTTTGCCAGTACGCAGCCGGCCGAGCCGCCGCCCACGACGACGAAATCGTAGGTGCCGGCATCCGGGATGGGAGTCCCGCCGGCCATCAGGACACTGCCTTCAGTTCGGAGGCGGCCGTGGCGGGCCTGTGCGACAGCCATAGCTTGAAGAAGAGCACGAAGATGCCGCCGACGATGGCCGCGCCGCCGGCACTGATCATGATCACGCTGGGCAGGGCGCCGATGGCGAGCATCTGGCCGACGAAATAGGGCGCGCAGACCTGGCCGAACCGTCCGACCGCCATGCTCAGGCCGACGCCGGTGGCGCGGATGGCGGTGGGATAGACTTCCGCGGCCATGGCGATGGCGCCGGCCGTACCGATGCCGAGGAAGAGGCCGACGAGCCCGATGCACAAGGCTGCTGCGGGCACGGACGCCACGCTGTAGCCCAGGCCGACCGTGGCGGCCGCCCCGAGGATGAAGGCCGGCACCATGGTCGGGATGATGCCGAACCGCTCGATGCAGCGGCCGGCGACGGCCTGCCCGAAGAAGGCGCCGAGACCGTTGAAGGCGACGACAAAGGCGCCATCGGCCGGCGAGATGCCGTTCATGCCCATCAGGGACGGCGTCCACAGCACGGTGAGGGTCAGCACGCCCATGCCGGTGAAGAAGGGCCCCCAGAGCAGAAGCGTGCCGAGCGCGCGTCCGCCGCGGAAAACCGAGGCGAAGGAGGCGCGTTCGGTCTTGTCGCCATCGGCCACCAGCACGGTGCCGTCGGTGAGAGTGGCAAGGCCCATGCGCCGGAGAATGCGGCGTGCCCTGGCCGTATCGTTGCGGCGCGCGATCAGGAATTTCAGCGATTCCGGCAGCCAGATCGCCAGGATGGCGGCAATGGCCAGCGGCAGCACGCCGCCGATGTAGAAGATCATCTGCCAGCCGAAATGCTCGATCAGCCGCGAATTGACGAAGGCGCCGGCCATCGCCCCGAGCGGGAAGGAGGACCACATCAAGGTCACGCAGCTCGCCCTGTGGCGCTCCGGCGTATATTCGGCCGTCAGCGCAATGAAGCAGGGCGTGGCGCCGCCCAGGCCGACGCCGGCGAGGAAACGGCAGAGCATCAAGCTATGGAAAGACTGGGCGAAGGCGGTGAACAGGGTGAAGACGCCGATGAGCAGCGCCGCGATGATGAGGAGGCGCTTGCGCCCCACCCTGTCGGCAATGGCCCCGAAGCCGATGGCACCGAGGGCCGCGCCCAACAGGCCG
The DNA here is from genome assembly GCF_040797145.1 of Labrys neptuniae. Classification (NCBI taxonomy): domain Bacteria; kingdom Pseudomonadati; phylum Pseudomonadota; class Alphaproteobacteria; order Hyphomicrobiales; family Xanthobacteraceae; genus Labrys; species Labrys neptuniae. Next base: position 34,163 of record NZ_JBFNQD010000011.1, read on the forward strand.
GCCGAGAAGACGGGGCCGAGCTGGGGGATGGTCAGGCCCAGCGACTTGGCGATGAACGGTGCCGCCACGCCGATCGACTGGGTGTCCATGCCATCGAAGAAGTTGATCAGGCCGCACAGGCCGATCACCGCAATCTGCAGCCCGCTGATTGGCTTTTCGTCGATCAGCCGCGAAATGTTGAGCGAGGGGCTCGCCATGTCTTGTTTCCTCCCCGAACGGCCGGCTGTCATCCGTGAAGAGATCCGGCCGGGATCCTTATTGGCTTCTTGTCGAAGTCGAGCGGGCGTGGCCCCGCGATTTGCCTTGGCCGCCTCTTCGGAGGGTAGCCAGGAGGGCGCGCCCGTTCGATTTTTCAATTTAGTACGTATACATATAATATGTATACTGTCAATAAAATCGACCGCCGATACGAAGGTCGATTGGGCGTTCGCCGGATGGTCGGATGCCGCGCTTCCTCACCGTCCGAATGCGCAGATCAGGGGGGCGTGCTCTCGTTGTGGAGGCTGACCAGCTCCGTGAGCAAGCGCATCATCGTCGCGCGGCTCTCCGGCGGCAGCGGCGCGAGCAGGCGCTCCTGCACGCGATGGACAGCCGGCTCGACATCGCCCAGGAGCTTTTCGCCGGCCGGCGCGAGATAAAGCAGCTTGGCGCGTTTGTCGGTCGGGCTGGCTCGTCGCTTTATCCATTTTTTTGCCTCGAGGCGCTCGAGCACGTCGCCGATGGTCGAGCGGTCGAAGGCGATCAGGCTCGACAGCCGCGTGGCATCGAGGCCGGGATTGGCGCGGATAGTGAACAGCGCCGCGAACTGCACCGACGTCAGATTGAAGCCATCGCACTCCTCGGCGAAGATGCTGCTCGATATCTGCTGTGCGCGCCGGATGAGGTGTCCCGGCATGCCATAGAGCTCTGTCATTGCATGCTACCCAATTTTCGCGGGACGATAGTTAGAGGCTGTTATGAACCATGGATAGGGTTTTGATGAGGTCAAGACTGGCCGGATGGGAGGAGCGAGCGCTGCCAAGACTTGTGTCTTGGCAAGCGAAGCGACGCTGCAGATGGCCAGTCTTCACCTCACCCCGAAAGGGCGTGGCGCTTTTGCTCGATGAGCGCGTCGCGTGTCGTAGCAAGCCGCAAGGCTTGCGTCCTCACGCTTCTTCTCCTCGAACAAAATCGCTCACGTCAAAACCCTATCCATGGTCCATAACAGCCTCTAGATCATCGCCCGCAGCAAATCAAAGCAGCTTGGCCGCCGGATTCGAACCTCAGCCCCGGCCGCGACGTGCCTTCGCCTGCTCGACCCAGAGATCCCAGGGACGATGGACCTGCGCCTCAATGTTCTGCGCCGCCGTCCGGCTCTCGCCCTCGCTGAGATAGGTGATCTCGCCGAGCCGGCTGGCTTCGAGCTGGTAGCGGGCATTGAGCTCGGCATAGACAGCCCGGTAGACCGCTTGCGGCAGCGACTGGGCGACGACGGTCGAGCCGTGGCCGCGCATCAGCACGATATCGCTGGCGTCGAACTGTTCGGCCAGGGCACGGCCGAGCGCATTGTTGGAGATGAGCAGATCGGTGCTGTCGCCGCCGGCCTCGCGGATCTCGAACACGGGCGCGGCCTGGCCGATGAAGCCGGCCATGTGGAACAGGGCCCGCAGCCTGGTGGATTTCGACACGCTCAGGGGCACGATCGCATGCGAATGGCTGTGGACCACGGCGATCACGTCGGGGCGGCGGCGATAGATTTCGCCATGGATGAAGCGTTCGAGATAGACCCGGCGCCCCTCGGCGTTGACGGCATCGCCGTCGAGCGTGAACTCGATGATGTCCTCGGCGCCCACCCGGCCCGGCGCCATGTTGCGCGCCAGCAGGAAACGGTCCGGACGGTGATCGTGACGCACGCTGACATGGCCGAAGGCATCGACGACGCCCTGGTCGAACAGGATGTGATTGGCGTTGACCAGGTCCTCGATAAGGGCAGGCGAGGGCGCTACGCCCGCTCCCGCCTGGTCGGCGACGACGACGCCTGCGGCATCTTCGGAAGCGTGGGATTTATCGACACACATGAGAAGGTCCTCGAAATACTCTTGAAGGGCTGGATCGGTGCAAGGCGGTCAGGCCGCCGAAATGGATTGGGGAGCCGAGGCTAGGCCGAGGCCGTTGCTGCCATACAGCCACTGCAGCGCGTCGTACCATTGCTCCTGCGATTTGGCCGACATGATCTCGTTGCGCAATCGGGCGTGGACGCCCGCCGGATGGTAGATGTGATCACCGACCGCACGCGACATCAACTGGATGCGCGCCGTGCGGGTGACGCGGCGATGCTGGTAGGAGGCGAGGGCGGTCTCGTGGTCGCCGGGATGGGCAGCGATCTCGTCGGACAGGCAGACCGCATCCTCCAGCGCCATGCAGGCACCCTGCGCCATATATTGCAGGGTGGGGTGGGCGGCATCGCCGAGCAGCGCGACCCGTCCCTTCGTCCAGCTGTCGGTCGGATCACGGTCGCACAGCACCCATAATTTCCAATCCTTGCCGTGGCGGATGATGTCCTGGGCGCGGGGATGGACATGCTGGAAGCCGGTCAGCACTTCCTCCTGGCTGACCGGCTTGCCGGCAACCGGTTCCGGCGCGTTGTTGTGGTAGGTGACCACCAGGTTGAAGCTCTTCCAGTCCGACAGGGGATAGTGGACGATATGGCATTTGGGGCCGGCCCACAGGGTCGCCGCGTTCCAGCGCAGATCTTCCGGCATCTGCTCGGTGGGGATCACGCTGCGATAGGTGGTATGCCCCGTCACCCGTGGCGCGCCATCGCCGACCAGCTGGGTGCGGATGTTGGACCATAAGCCGTCGGCGCCGATCAGCAGGCTGCCGCTGACGCGCTCGCCGCCCTGGAGCAACGCGGTGACGCTGGTGCCTTCCTCCTCATAGCCGGTCACGGCGCAGCCGGTGCGCAGGTCGATGAGCGGATCGGCCCGGCAGGCCTCGACCAGGACACGGTGCATGTCGCCGCGGTGGATGACGGCATAGGGATTGCCGAAGCGCTTCTGGAACGGTTCGGTCAGGTCGATGGAGGCGATCTCCTCGGCCGTCAGCGCATCCATCATGCGCAACCGGTCGACATAGACGGCCAGCTTGCGCATGGCATCGCCGACGCCGAGATAGTCGAAGGAATGGAAGGCGTTCGGGCCGAGCTGGATGCCGGCGCCGATCTCGCCCAGTGCCGGAGCACGCTCGAGCACGATGCTGGCATATCCCTTGCGGGCAAGGCCGAGCGCGGTTGCCAGGCCGCCAATTCCCGCGCCGGCAATGACGATCTTGTGTTGCATTTCGAGTGTCTCCTCCGTCCCTGCCATTGGGATCGGTGCCGCCCACACGGCATCGCAGCCCCTGCGGCGGGCCGGGGCAGGCCCCCCCCCGGCTTCGCGATCCTGGCAGTGTTCGATCAGGCATTTGATAATTGACAGTTAACTGATAATCAGTGTACTGTCAATTATCAAATGAGCCACCATGATCCGTTCCGAGGCGCGTCGGTTCTACGCCCTGCGGAAAGCGAGGCCGGTGGCTGGAAAATCGAACGGGCCTGTCGACCGGCTCGTTGAACGGGAGGAGCACCATCCGATGAACTACGTCACCCAGGCGGACCGCATGCTGATCGGCGGCGAACTCGTGCATGCCAGCAACGGCGCGTTCGACCTGTCGATCGATCCCGCGACCGAAGAGGTCATCGGCCGGGTGCCGCGTGCGACGGTCGAGGATGTCGACCGGGCTGTCCGGGCTGCCGATGCGGCCTGGCCGGAATGGTTCGCGCTCACGCCGCTGGCGCGCAGCCGCGCCATGCGCGATTTCGGCAAGGCATTGCGCGCCCGCTCGGAGGAGATCCTCAAGGTCGAGGTCGCCGATACCGGAAACACCATCACGCCCATGCGTGGCGATGTCGGCTTCTCGGTCGACAGCCTCGACTACTATGCCGGCCTCGCGCATGAACTGAAGGGCCAGACGATCCCCTCCACGCATGAAAACCTGCACATCACCTTGCGCGAGCCCTATGGCGTGGTGGTGCGCATCGCCCCCTTCAATCATCCCCTGATGTTCGCGGTGGCGAGGACCGCGGCGGCACTGGCCGCCGGCAATGCCATCGTGGTCAAGCCGCCGGAAACCAGCCCGCTCTCGGCCATGATCCTGTCGCAGATCGCGCGGGATGCACTGCCGCCCGGCATCTTCAACGTGGTCACCGGCGACGGCCGGACCGTCGGCAACGCCCTGGTCCAGCATCCCCTGGTCAAGCGCATCGCCTTCATCGGTTCGCCGCAGACGGGGCGGGCGATCCAGCGCGCGGCGGCGGAGGTCGGCGTGAAGCATGTCAGCCTGGAGCTCGGCGGCAAGAATCCCTTCATTGCCTTTCCGGATGTCGATCCGGAACGGATTGCCGAGGCGGCGGTCCGCGGCATGAACTTCGCCTGGCAGGGCCAGTCCTGCGGTTCGACCAGCCGCCTCCTCGTACATGCCGACATCTACGACGCCGTGCTGAAGCGCGTCGTCGAGAAGGTCAGGGCGATCCGGCTCGGAGACCCGCAATCGCCCGATATCGGCATGGGCCCTGTCAATTCGCGGGTCCAGTTGGAGAAGGTGCTGTCCTTCTTCGAGAGCGCCAGGACGGATGGCGCGCGCCTGATGACCGGCGGCAAGCGCCCCGATGGTCCGATGTTCGAGAGGGGGTTCTGGGTCGAGCCGACCGTCTATGCCGATGTCGAGCCGGGCATGCGGCTGTGGCAGGAGGAAGTGTTCGGCCCGATCCTGTCCGTCGGCAAATGGCGCAGCTTCGAGGAGGCGGTGGAGAAGGCCAACAGCACCGAATACGGCCTGACGGCGGCGGTATGGACCAACGACGTCAACGACGCCTTGTGGATGGTGCGCAAGATCCGCGCCGGCCACACCTGGATCAACGGTTCTTCGGCGCATTTCATCGGCGTTCCCTTCGGCGGCATGAAGAGCTCGGGGGTCGAGCGGGAGGAAGGCATCGAGGAGATGCTGGGCTATACCGAGACCAAGACGATCAACATCATGCTGCCGAAGGGGTGATGGAGAAGACTGCCGCCTGGCTGAGCCGGTGTCGGCGGGGCGGCCAGGGCTCCGAATCCAAGTTAATGAGGACCGTCAACACCCTCCCCTGGATGTCCGCAACTCCCTTGAGTTGCGTAGGGAGGGTCGGCCTGCAAGGCCGGTCTGGGGTGGAAACATGCAGGTCGTGATGACGAAACGGGTAAGTCTTGCCAGGAGATCACCCCACCCCGCCGCTTCGCGTCGACCCCAGGCACTTCCAAGAGGAAATGCCGACCCCTCCAGGGGAGGGTAAATCGCGCCCAGCATTAACTCGAATTCGAGCTTTGCGGGGGACGTCACATTCATATTGACAGCATACTGAATTTATGTATGCTGTTTAATGGGTGGAAGAGCATCCGTAGGCCTTCGAGGCATGCGGGGAGTGAAGGCGAAACCTTCAGGGCAAACCCGGCCGCATTCCAGTTTTGTGTGCTGACAACCATGCGGGGGACGCACGTTCCGCTTCCGCGTGCCGATGCTGCCCAATCAAAAAACAATACAGAGGGAGGATCCATGACCTATGTAATCGGCGTCGATACCGGCGGTACCTTTACCGACGGCTTCCTGGCCAGCACCGAAGGCGTGCTGGTCTCCGCCAAGGCCCATTCGACGCCGCCCGATTTTTCGCGCGGCTTCATCAACGTGCTTGGCGAGTTGGCGAACAATGTCGGGAGCAGCGTGGAAGAGCTGCTGTCGCAGACGGACTATATCGTCCACGGCACCACCTCCACGCTCAACGCCGTCGTCACCGGCGACGTGGCGCGTGTCGGCTTCCTGACCACAAGGGGCCACGCCGATTCCATCCGCATCATGAATCTGGAAGGGCGCTATGCCGGGCTCGATCCGAGCGCCGTCCAGAACATCTCGCGGACCAACAAGCCGGCGCCGCTGGTGCCGCATCGCGACGTGATCGAGATCGACGAGCGCATCGACCACAAGGGCGCTGTCATCGTTCCCCTCGACGAGAAGGGCGTGCGTGCCGCGGTGAGGAGGCTGCGCGACGACGGCGTGCGGGCAATCGCCGTCTCGCTGCTCTGGGCCTTCCGCAATCCGATGCATGAGCGGCGCATCCGCGAGCTCATCCAGGAGGAAGCGCCGGAGCTCTATGTTGCGCTGTCGCATGAGACCAGCCCCCGCATCCGCGAATATACCCGCAGCGCCACCACCATCATCAACACGCAGGTCGGCCCGGTTCTGAAGGGCTATCTCACCCCGCTCGAGGAAGAACTGCGCGCCAAGAAATTCGAAGGTTCCCTCCTGATCATGCAGGGCTCCGGCGGCTGCGTGCAGGCGGCCGACGCGCCCAAGCATGCCGTCAGCACGCTGGGCTCCGTACTCACCGGCGGCGTGATCGGCTGCCTGCGCCTGGCCGAACGCCTCGGGCACAAGAACATCATCTCCACCGATATGGGCGGAACCACCTTCCTGGTCGGCCTGGTGCGTGACGGCAAACCGAGCACGACCACAACCACGGTGCTGCACCAGCACCAGATCAACACCGCGATGGTCGATGTCCGCACCATCGGTGCCGGCGGCGGCGCGATCGCCTGGATCGACGGCGGCGGCAATCTGCGTGTCGGCCCCCGCAGCGCCGGCGCCCGGCCCGGCCCGGTCTGCTATGGCGAGGGTGGTCAGGAGCCGACCGTCACCGATGCCGACCTCGTGCTCGGCATCATCAATGGCGACAATTTCCTGGGTGGCCGCAAGAAACTGTCGAAGGAACTGGCGGCCGAAGCGATCCGCACCCGGATCGCCGAACCGCTCGGCCTGACGGTGGAGCAGGGGGCGGCCGCGATCTACGCCATCCAAAATGCCCAGACCGCCGATCTCGTGCGCAGCGTCGTGGTCAATGGCGGCCATGATCCGCGCGATTTCGTGCTCTATTCCTTCGGTGGGGCAGGCCCGGTGCATGCGGTCAACTATTCGGCCGATCTCGGTGTCTCGGAAGTGGTGGTGCCGCTCGGCTCGACGGCTGCGGTGTTCTCGGCCTATGGGCTCGCTTCCTCCGATATCGTGCTGACGGCGGAAATGTCGGATCCCGGCAATTTCCCCATCGATCCGGCCACGCTCAACGGCAATTTCGAAAAGCTCGAAGCCGAGCTCGCCGAGCGTCTGGTCCAGCAGAGGCTGCGCTTTGCCAAGGTGGTCTATGAGCGCGAAGCCGAACTGCGCTACACTATGCAGATGGCCGAAGTGACCACCCCGGTGCCGGGTGGTCCGCTCGGGGAGGCGGAGATCGCCGGCATCGGCGCCAGCTTCGAAGAGCTCTACGAGCGCATCTACGGCAAGGGCGCCGGTTTCAGCGATGCCGGCCTGCAGATCATCACCTATCGGGTGCGCGCCATCGGCATCCTGCCGATCCGCGCCGATCTCGCCGCGCATGACAGCGCGAACGCCGACCCGACGCCGTCTGCGATCCGCAAGGTGTTCCTCGACACGCGCAAGGGCTGGCAGGACACCAAGATCTACGACTATCGCAGCCTGGGCGCCGGGTCGAAACTATCGGGACCGGCGGTGGTGGAGACGCCGACCACCACCGTCGCGCTGCCGGAGGGCTTCGCTGGTGTGGTGGACGCTTATGGCAATCTCGCCATTCGCGTCGCGGAACAGGGCTGAGGGAGAAAACCATGCCGCTCATTCAAATCGCAGGGTCGGAGCGCTTCGCCTATCAGCCGAAGGCACCCGACGAGACCAGAAAGCTGGCATCCGGGGCCAGGCTGCACCAGGTGACGGACAAGGACATCGAGGCCGTCGATCCCCTGACCTATGAGGTCATCCGCCACCGCCTCGCCGCCATTGCCGAGGAAATGGGCGATGGCCTCAAGCGCATGTCGGGCTCCGTGGTGGTGACGGACTGCAACGATTTCGGCGCGACCATTCTCGACGAATGCGGCGATTCCGTCGTCGTCGGCCTCTACAACACCCAGTTGGCCGCTTCTGTCGACATGGCCGTCAAATGGACGCTGGAGAACCGCTCCCGGCAACCCGGCTTCCAGGCCGGCGACATGTTCCTATGCAACGATCCCTGGGTCGGCGGCGGGCTGCACCAGAACGATGTCACCGTCTTCGCGCCGCTCGTCCATGATGGCGAGGTTTTTGCCTGGACGGCCGTCGTCTGCCATCAGGTCGATCTCGGCGGCGTCTCGCCTGGAAGCTGGTCGGTGGAAGGGCGCGACGTCTTCTGGGAATCGACGCCGATCCCGCCGGTGAAGATCGTCGAGGCCGGCAGCATCCGCGCCGACATCGAGGACATGTATCTGCGCCGTTCCCGGGTGCCGCGCCTGATCGCCCTCGATCTGCGGGCCAAGATCGGCGCCAATAACATCGCTCAGGAGCGCCTCGCTGCCCTGATCGCCAAATATGGTGCGCTTACCGTCAAGGCGGTAATGAAGCGCATGATGAACGATGCCGAGGCGCGCTTGCGCGCCAAGCTGCGGGCGCTGCCGGACGGCACCTGGAGTGGCGTCGCCCATCAGGATTCCTTCCGCCACAGCGACCGCAATCTCTACAAGATCCTGCTCACCATGACGAAGCAAGGCGACAGGCTGACCTTCGACTTCACCGGCACGGACAAGGAAACCGAAGGCTTCGCCAACTGTACCTTTGCCGGCCTGCGCGGCGGCATCATGCCGATCGTGCTGACCATGCTGTGCGGCGACATTCCCTGGTCGCCGGGTGGCCTCTATCGCTGCCTCCAAATCGTCAGCGAGCCCGGCACCATCAACAATTGCAACTTTCCGGCCGGCATCGGCAAGGCTTCGGTGGCTTCGGCGTGGGCCACGCAGAACGTGGTCTCCGAATGCGTCGCCGGCATGCTCGACGTGCATCCCGAGCACCGCAAATCGCTGATGTGCGTATGCTGCGGCACCTGGGACCTTGCCGTCCTGGCCGGGCTCGACCAGCGCGGCAATCCCTTCGTGACCATGATCTGCGATTCCATGGCCGGCGGCCTCGGCGCGCGTGTCGATCAGGACGGGGTCGACACCGGTGGCCTCAACTGCATCCCGATGGGGCGCGTCGCCGACGTCGAGATCAACGAGTTCAGCTTCCCCATGCTCTATCTATGGCGGCGGGAGGAGACGGATTCCGGCGGGCCGGGACGTTTCCGCGGCGGCATGGGCGGATCAAGCTGCTTCATACCGCACGATTCCCCGATCGGCGGCGTGCATCTGGTGGTCTCGGCCACCGGCAAGGCGCTGCCGCAGGCAACCGGCAGCAGCGGGGGCTATCCCGCCGGCACCCAGTATGACGTGCTCAAGCGCAATGCTCGCGTTGCCGAGCTCTTCGCGGCCGGCCGCATTCCGGCGACCCTGGAGGAGGCCGGCGGCAGCGCCGATGTTCTGGAGGCCCACCTGGAGACGCATCTGGGCGCGCAGGACGTCTACTATACCCATTGGCAGGGCGGCGGGGGCTATGGCGATCCGCTGCTGCGCGATCCGGTCCTGGTCGCCCGCGACGTCGAGGCCCGCAAGGTATCCGCCCAGGCGGCCAACGACATCTATGGCGTGCTGCTGAACACTGATGGCAGCGCGGATGACCTGGCAACGCGCCGGCGCCGCACGCAGCTGCGCTGCGAACGCGTCGGCGAGCCCGTCCCCAACCAGGCAGCGGAGTGAGGAGCCATGAAGATCGACGACAACGCCCGCCTGCACACCGACGGCAGCATCGTCTGCAGCCATTGCGACCACCCCCTGGGAACGAGCGCCGGCGATCCTTTCGCCAACGCTATCCGCCGCGAGCGACCTTCCCAGGCTGCAGGCCCCGGCGTGCGCGCCGAGCCTTCGCATTTCACCGACCGGCCTATCGGCCTGCGCCAGGTCTTCTGCCCCGGCTGTTATGTCCTGCTGGCCACCGAGATCGCGCCGACGGACGAACCCTCATACCGACGTTGGGAACTGCAGGACCAATGCTTGGGAGATGCAAGACAGGACATATGAAACGAAGCACGATGCCCTGATATAGCCGAACAGCCGTTCAGGGTTGTTGCTGGCATTCAGCGAAACAGCGCAGGCCGCGTGTTGCCCTGGCATCACCCGGCCTGACAATTGCTGCGACTTTGGTTGCTGTTGCCGCGCCATCGGCTTCGTCTGGTCGAAACCGGCATTCGAAAGGCATGCGAACAGCATCGATATATCGGCTGGTTATGACCGGCCAGGACCGATAATCAACGCAAGATCATATATTGCCCCTGTTCAACAAATACTTCTATCGAGTGCTGGTATCGGTGGTTGCGGGGGCCTCACAACCAAATCTGTCATAAATCACTCGCCATCGAAGTCCTGCCGCTTGGTGGCGTTTTGCCTTTTAGTTTGGAACCTGGCTGAACAGATAGGCTGTTGGTCGATATCAGCGGCCGACCTTTGCTGAGGCGACGCGATTGGGGGCTTCGCCAGGAAGGTCACCCGCTTCGCGACAAATGATGCGGATGTCAGGGACTGCCCAAAGCGGGGCGGCGAGATCAGGCGAGAAAAGATTGCCATCCTAAAATCTACTCAATATATAGATTATAGAGTCTTTTGGGTTGATCGAGAGAAATGATGGCGCAAGTCGGTTCGTTTTCGCAGCCGTTTTCGATGCGGGCCAACGCCGTATTGAGCAGAAGGACCCTCTACACCGCCTTGTCATGGCTGGCGCCGCTCCTGGTGCTGTGTGCCTGGGAAAGTGCCTCCCGGCTCGGCCTGATCGCTCAGCAGGTCATGCCCGCCCCTAGCCGCGTTGCCGAGACAGCCTGGGAGCTCGCGAGGACGGGGGAATTGTTTCTTCATCTCGGAGCCTCCCTGCTGCGTGCTGCCGCGGGCTTTGTGATTGGGGGAGGCGTCGGGTTTGCGCTCGGCGTCGCGGTGGGATTTTCGCCGCTGGCGCATGCTCTGCTCGACCGCTCGATCCAGATGGTCCGCGCCGTGCCCTTCCTGGCAATTCTGCCTCTCGTCATCGTCTGGTTCGGTGTCGATGAAAGCGGCAAGATCTTCCTGGTTTCCCTGGCCGTTCTGTTTCCCATCTACATCAACACGGTGCTGGGCATCCGACAGATCGATCCCAAGCTCATGGAACTGGCCAAGGTCACGGGAATGGAGTGGCCGGCGATCGTTCGACGCATCGTGCTTCCCGGTGCCATGCCCTCCATCCTGACCGGCGTGCGCTATGCGCTGGCCCATGCCTGGCTGGCCCTGGTCGTGGCCGAGACGTTGGCAACCACCAAGGGCATTGGCTTCCTGGCAATGGATGCGCGCGAATTTCTCCAAACCGACGTCATTCTCCTGACCATCATCATCTACGCCATCATCGGCGTGGCGGCCGATGCCCTTGCGCGCTTGCTCGAGACCAAGCTGCTCGGGTGGCACCCGAATTTTGCAAAGGGAGCAAGGTGATGAACCAGCTGGTGGACCTCGCCAGGCCGATCACCCAGGAGAAGTGGGCAAGTCGTGCCCCATTCGAGCAAGCCCCGCTTGCCGTTTCCGTCTCCGGCCTGGAACGGCGATATGGCTCGCGTGTCGTCATCGAAGCACTGGATCTCGACATCCACGAAGGAGAATTCGTTGCGTTGCTGGGAGAGAGTGGATGCGGCAAGACGACATTGTTGCGCGCACTTGCCGGGCTGGACGCACCGGACGATGGGCAGATCGACGCCCCGGGCCGGCCTGCTGTGGTCTTTCAGGAACATAGGCTGCTGCCGTGGGCACCGGTCTGGGCCAACGTCGCCCTGGGTCATGAGAACAGCGTAGGCCGCGCGGGAGCGACGCGGGCGCTGGCGGAAGTGGGCTTGGCTGGCCGCGAAGATGATTGGCCGCGCAATCTATCCGGTGGCCAGGCGCAACGAGTTGCGCTTGCCCGGGCTCTGGTCCGTGAGCCGAAGCTGCTCCTGCTCGATGAGCCTTTTGCGGCGCTCGACGCACTGACACGCATCAAAATGCATGCGCTCGTCCGCGAACTCGTGGCCCGGCATCGCCCCGGCGTGCTGATCGTAACCCATGACGTGGACGAAGCCATCGTGCTTGCCGACCGCATTCTCGTCATGCGCGCCGGGCAGATCGCTGCTTCCTACCGACCGGCCGACCACGGGCAAGGCGAGTTGCGGCGGCAATTGCTCGAGGAATTGGGCGTGACGGCGCACTGACCGTTCTTTCAACCTCTAGACCTGGGATAAGACTGTGACGAACTCCAATCCGAGCCGCCGCTCTCTCCTGCAGGCAGGTGGCCTGTTGCTGGCCGGTGCCGCCGTATCGCGGCTGAGCCCGGCATTCGCGGACGAGCCGAAAAAACCGACGCGCAACACCGACATCGTGCGTCTGGGCTGGGGGCGGGGCGGCATTCCCCTGATCGCAAAACAGCGCGGCGTCCTTGACAAGGACCTCGCCGAGAAGGGCATCAAGGTCGAATGGGTCGGCCCTTTTCCCAACCACGCGCCCTCGCTGCAGGCGGTGGTCGGCGGCAGCGCGGACTTCGGCTTCTGGGGCTCGACGACACCGGCACTGGCCGCCATGCTGGCGGGCTCGCCGCTCGTCTTCAATGGTTTTAACGTCTACGCGCCGCGCTCGACCGCGTTGATCGTGAAAAAGAGCAGTGGAATCAACTCGGTTTCTGATCTCGTCGGCAAAAAGGTCGCCGTCAACAAGGCCGGTCTCGGTGAATTTCTGGTCGTCGCTGCCCTGGAAAAGAACGGCATCGACCCGAGCAAGGTCGAATTCATCTATCTCAATCCGCCCGATGCAGCTCCCGCCTTTGCGCAAGGAAAGGTCGATGGCTGGTCCATGTGGTCACCCGGCGTCGATATTTCCCGTTTCGAGAACGATGCCAAAGACATCTTCAACGAGGGCAAGGATCTCGATTTCCTGATCGACTACAGTTCGCTGGTATCGACACGCAAGTTTTCGCAGGAGAACTCCGAACTCGTGCGGGCGGTACTGGACGCCTACTACAAGGAAGGCGAGTGGCAGACACATAATACGGTCGAATCCGAGCGGATCGCCCAGGCGGAAGGCAAATATGCCGACCAGGTGCGCGATTATCTCGCCAGCCTGAAGCGCGTCAACACCTTCTACGAACCAAAGGATGCCGAGTTCACGGCGCGATTCCAACGGGCTGCCGATTGGCTGGCGGATCGCAAGATCATCAAATCGCATCTCAAGGTCGCCGATTACAGCGTTCAGGTATAGGGGGCCTCGTCCATGTCACGACACCATGTTCGCCTCGGCGTGAACGTGCTCGCCTCGGGCCGCCACGACGCGGCCTGGAAGACGTTCGACGACAAGCGCCACCTGTCGACCGACATCGATCATTTTGTGGCGATCGCCAAATCAGCCGAACGCGGCCTGATCGACGCCATTTTCCTGGCCGACAACCCGGGAGGACTGGTGAGTGAATCCCATACACGCCCCTGGCGCGCGCTCGATCCGGCCATCCTGGTCGCCAATCTGGCAGCACATACCGAGCATGTCGGCCTCGTCTGTACCACGACGTCCCTGTTCGGCCATCCCTACACGATCGCCCGGCAGATCGCCTCCATTGACCATGTGAGCCGCGGCCGCGCGGCCTGGAACATCATCACGTCGCAAAATCCGCCTGCCCTCAACGCTTATGGCGTTGAAAAGGGCTGGGATCAGGCGGAACGATACAAGCGGGCCGAAGAGTTCGTGCAAATCGTCACGGCCTTTTGGGATAGCCTGCCCGAGGAAGCCCTCGTCGCCGATCCGAAGTCGACGGTCTATCTCGATCCCTCGCGGCTGCGCTCCCTCGATTTCAAGGGAGAGCATTTTTCCGCGCGTGGCGCATCCTCCGTGCCGGAGACGCCGCAGGGCAGGCCCGTGATCTTCCAGGCCGGCCAATCCTCCGACAGCCGAGCCTTCGGTGCGCGCTACGCGGATGCGCTCTTCACCGGGCAGCGCATCGTCGAAGGCGCACGCGCCTTCTATTCCGAGGTCAAGACATTGGCAAAACGCTTTGGCCGCAATCCGGAACATCTGCTCGTCATGCCCGGCCTGTTTCCGATCCTGGCTTCGACGGAGGAAGAGGCCGGGCGTCACAAGCGCGACCTCGATGATCTCCTCGATTCTGTCGCCTTACGTGCGGAACTGGCACGCCACCTCGCGGTCGATGAAGCGCTTCTCGAAGATCTCGACGCACCGATACCGTTCGAACAAAGCGAGGCAAATGTGTCTCTCGTGCCGATCGCCTCGCGTTGGCACCGCGCGGAAATGCTCAAGGAGGCCCGGCTGCACGGCTGGAACATTCGCGAGCTTCTCTTCTCGAACATCACTGGCGGGCACCGCGTCTTTGTGGGTACGCCCGAGGGCTTCGTCCAGGACATGTTGCACTGGGTCGATACCAAAGGCGCCGACGGCTTCAATTTGAACATCGACGTGCAACCTGATGGCCTTGACCTGATTGCCGATGAGGTCATTCCGATCCTGCAGAAGCTCGGGCGCTTCCGCACGGCCTATGAGGGGCTCACCCTGCGCGACAATCTTGGCCTGCCGCGCTTCGATGCCGGGGCACAGGGCAGGCTGGCGGCCGCGGTCTGAGCGTTGAAGGAATGCTTCCAGATGTCTGACCTCAGCACATCGGCAGGGGGGAGCCTCCGGCTGGTCTCGCCCATCGCAGCATCGTTCGGCCTGTCTGCAGCGCTCGAGCATATCGCTCGCACGGCTGTCGAGCGCGAAATCAGCCGTCGTCTTCCTCGGGAGGAGATCGCCGAGCTGAAAGCACTCGGCTTCGGGTCCCTGCGCCTGTCGAAGCAAGCCGGCGGCGCGGGTGCTTCGCTGTCGCAGCTGTTTTCCGTTGCACGCGACCTGGCTGCTGCCGATTCCAACATTGCCCATGCGTTTCGCAACCATCTTTGGCAGGTCGAGGCAGCCCTGCGTCGACCCCAGCACCCGTTTCACGCGCATGTCCTGGCTTTGACCGCAGCCGGAAAGACAATCGGCTTGAGCTTTGCCGACAGTGACGCAATTGCCGCCGGCGCAACGCCGACGAGGGTTTTGTCACGGATAGAATGGGACGAGGCCAGGCAGGCCTATCGCGGGTCCGGGCGGAAGGTCTATGCGACCGGCAATCTTTATAACGACGCCTTTGTCGGGCTTGCCGTCGAAAACCGCGAAAATGCAACGGTCCAATATGTGCTTGATCGCGGTGATGGCGTCGAAAATGAGGACGACTGGGCTGGATTCGGTCAAAGACTGACGGGGTCCGGCACGGCCGAGTTCAACGCCGTCACCATCCCATCCCATCAGGTCTATCCGCTGGATCCGCCGGCACGCGAGGGGGCAGCGCCATGGCGCTTCACCTTCCATCAGGTCTATCTCACCAACTGTATCGCCGGCGTGGTGCGCAGGATCGCACTGGATGCGGTCGACGTGCTGCGGGCGCGCGGACGCAACTTCTATCATGGCGAAGCCGAACGCCCTGCCGACGAACCGGTGCTGCAGGCCCAGCTCGGGCGGATCCGCGCCTATGCCGCTGCGGTGGAGGCAACGATCGAGCGTGCGATCGCCGCGCTACAGACGGCTTGGGATGCCTATGGAACCGAAGCGGAGTATGAACGTGTCCTTGCCGCATCGCTTTCGGCTGCCGAGGCCAAGGTGGTGATCGACGATCTCGCGCCACAGATCGCAAACTGGCTCATCGATCTCGGCTCCGGCTCGGTCGTGTCCCAAAACAGCGGATTGGATCGGCATTGGCGCAATATCAAGGTCATCGCCTCGCACAATCCCAGGCTCTACAAGGAACGGCTCCTCGGCCAGAACCTGTTGAGTGGACGCCTGCCACCAACCGGGGCGTTCTTTTGAACGTGCCATCAGTCTCCTCGCGCTCCAACATGTTTGCCATGAACCAGCAGATTGCTTCGCCCGACGTCACCACCCCGATCTTTCCTGCATTTTCGCCGGCGCAGGTGCGTGCCGAACTGCTGGCAAGGCGGGAAATCCTGCTTGCCGACCTGAGGGAGGAGGATGCCTTTGCCAAGGGGCACCCTCTTTGGGCAGCGAACTTCCCCGTCGGCAGGCTGGAACTCGACGTTCCCAGGCGCATACCGAGGCGTGATGTCCTGATCGTGCTCTATGGCAGAGACGATTATCGCGATCTGGCACCCCTGGCGGCGCAAAAGCTCGCTTCCTGGGGGTATGGAAACGTTCACCTGCTCGACGGGGGGCTGGCCGCCTGGACGCAAGCGGGCTATGAACTGTTCATCGACGTCAACGTGCCTTCCAAATCCTTCGGCGAGTTCGTCGAAGCACGCCGTCATACCCCCTTGTTGCCTGCCGAGGAGGTGCGACGCCTGATCGGCTCCGAAACGCCGCCTGTCATCCTCGATGCGCGCCGGTTCGATGAGTTCAACACCATGAGTATTCCCACCGGCATATCGGTCCCGGGTGCCGAGTTGGTGCTCCGGGTGCGCGACTTGGCTCCCGATCCGAAAATCACGGTCATCGTCAACTGCGCCGGCCGGACACGCTCGATTATCGGCACGCAGTCCTTGATCAATGCGGGCATTCCCAACCCGGTCGCTGGATTGCGGAATGGCACGATTGGCTGGACCCTGGCCGGGTTTGCGCTCGACCATGGCGCAACACAGCGATCGTCCCAGACAACGCGCCAGGCCCGGCAAGCTGCCCAAATCGATGCTCGCCAGGTGGCCGAGCGTGCTGGTGTCCGGCGTATTTCACTGGCCGCGGCCGACGCGATAGTCCAGCCCGGGCGTTCGATCTATCGCATCGATGTTCGCGATCCCGAGGAATATCGCAGCGGCCACTTGCCCGGATTTGTCAATGTTCCGGGAGGACAGCTCGTCCAGGAGACCGACCACGCGGTGCCGGTCCGAGGCGCGCTTATCCTGCTGGCCGACGACGACGGCACCCGCGCCGATATGACCGCATCCTGGCTATCGCAGATGGGGTGGGAAGTCCTTGTCGTCGATCCGGTGGAAGACAAGGAGCGCCGTCAGCTTGAAGATATCCGTTTCGATGCCGTTCCGATTCCCCAAGTACCGCTTGTTTCCCCGCAAGACCTGCGAGACTGGCTCGAGGATGGAGACACCGCTGTCATCGACGTGACCAGTTCGGCAAATTACGTCAAAGGCCACGTTCCAGGGGCCTGGTGGGCCTTGCGCTCGCAGATCGCTCCGGCGCTTCAGGCCGTCGGGCCTGCCGAGCGCATTGTCGTCACATGCGGTTCGGGCGCTCTCGCCGCCTTTGCGGCTAAGGAAGTCGCGACCTTGACGGCCTCAAAGGTGTTTGTCCTGGAAGGCGGCACGGGCGCCTGGATCGCAGATGGACTCCCCGTAACCAAAGGCGAAGAACGTCTCGCATCCATCCGCATTGACCGCTACCGCCGCCCCTATGAAGGAACCGACGCATCGCGCCAGGCGATGGAGGATTATCTCGAATGGGAATACGGCCTTGTCGCGCAGCTCGACCGCGACGGAACGCACTTCTTTGAGGTGATCTGAGTATCGCCGCGAATGGAAATTGGGCCATACCTGTAACCCGTGTTTCCGTCGGCAAGAATCGAACGGGCCGGGCATAGTGAAGTCAGCCCCTGCAGAGGGGCTGCGCACCGGCCAGGAAACTTGGCGAAAGCGCGGTCCTTCACGCCAGCTTGACCACCTTGGTCAGATGCCGGGGTGCCACCGTATCGACATTGCGGCGTTGGGCGACACGCTCGCCCAGGAGCTGAAGCGCGGGCAGGCAGACCAGGCCGCGCAATTCGTCGGCGACATCGAGATCGAGGGAGATGTCGCCCGGCCCGCCCAGACCGACCACGAGGGCGCCCTTCTCGCGCAGCTCCGCCACGAGCTGGGCCTCCTCCTGGGCGGTGCGCGGATCGTAGAGCATGACCACGAGCGTCTGTTCGTCGAGCAGGCTGACCGGACCATGCCGGTATTCGAGCGGATGGAAGGCCTGGGTATAGCTCTGGCTCATTTCCTGAAGCTTGAGCGAGGCTTCCAGGCAGACCCCGTACTGCGCGCCGCCGCCGAGATAGACGAAATGGCTGCGGCCGGCGAGGTGTCCTGCCAATCGCTCGTCCAGGGCTTTCGCCAGGCTTTCGGCCTGTTCCGTCACGGCGGAGGGGATCGCCACGCCTGCCATCCTCAGGCCGAGCAGCAGCATCAGCGAGGCCGAGCTGGTCATGACGATACCTTCTTCGCCATGGGTCGGCGTGAAGGCGAGATGATCGGCTTCGCGCGCGAGGGCGCTCTCGCGTTCGCAGGTCAATGCCGTGACCGTCAGTCCGGCGTCGCGGCTGGCGGCTGCAGCCGCGACGGTTTCGGTGGTCTCGCCGCTACGCGAGAGTGCGATGACATGCGCACCGGCGGGATCGGGCAGATAGGCCTCGGGACGTCTCAGCCATTCGCCGCCCGGCACGGCGATGGCCCTGCGGCCATGGGCGTTGAAGACGGCGGCAAGCGAGACGGCAAGGTTATAGGAGGTGCCGCAACCGATGATGACGGTGATCGGCGCATCGATCGCGGGGAGCGCTGCCCCAAGGCCCTGCTGCCAGAACGGGAATTGTTCGAAGATGACACGCTCGGTGACGTTCATGACTATACTCACTGGGTTGGATAGGTTCGGTGGTCGGTCACTTGACCGCGCCGGCGACGAGGCCGCTGACCAGGTACCGGTTGAGGAAGATGACGATCAGCGTCGGCACGATGATCGCGACCGAGCCGGCCGCGTTGATCAGGCCGTAATCGACGAAGTTCTTCGTCGCGAATTCGGGGACGAGGATGGTGAGCGGCTTGGTTGCCATGGTGGGCGAGAAGATCAGGGGCACCATGAACTGGCCCCAGGCGCCCAGGAAGGTGATGATGGCGGCGGCGACCAGCCCGGGAGCCGCCATCGGCAGCACGATCCTGGCCAGGATGTAGAGCCGGCTCGCCCCATCGATCTGGGCTGCCTCCTCGATGGAAAGGGGCAGGGACTGATAGACGCTGCGCATCAGCCATAGCGACAGCGGCAGGAAGGCCGAGACATAGATCAGCGTGACGCCCAGATAGGTATCGACCAGGCGCAGTGTCGTCATGATCCGATAAAGCGGGATCAGCACCGTGTATCCCGGTATCGCAAAGGTGGCGACCACGAGGATGAAGATCACCGTGCGCCCCGGGAAGTTCAGGCGCACGAAGGCATAGCCTCCCGCCGCCGCCAGGGCGACGCACAGGATGGTCGCACCGAGGGACGTGACGATACTGTTGACCAGCGCGGCCCGGAATTGCTGCCAGACCATGGTATCATTGGCCATGGTGGTGCCAATCCCGAACAGCTTGGCATAGTGCTCCAGGGTGAGCGTCTGCGGAAAGAAGTGCACCGTGCTGGCGGTGAGGTCGGGTGTCGGCGTCAGGCTTGTCGCGAAAGCCCAGTAGACCGGTACCAGTGACCACAGCACCAGCACGGCACAGGCTAGCATGAGACCGAAACGGGAGAGGAGGGCGCGCATGGGTCAATCGAGCCTGGTTTCGCGATAGACGCGTGAAACGAAGACGAGCGAAACCGCCAGTGAAATGAACATGACCAGCACCGACAGCGCCATGCCCCGCGAAAAGCGCAGGTTCTGGAAAGCCTCCAGATAGACCTGGACCAAGATGGAGCGGGTATCGAGGCTGGAGCCGGCCAGGATCCACACTTCGTCGAACAGGTTGAAGGCCGTGACCGTCGATTGCGCCAGGGCGATCGCCAGGCCGCTGCGAATGAGAGGCAGCGTCATCATGCGAAAGAGCTGGAAGCGATTGGCGCCGTCGATCCGGGCGGCCTCGTAGATATCCTTGGGGATCGATTGCAGGGCCGCCAATACGATCACGACCGTCAGCGGCATGGTCCGCCAGACATGCACGACCGTGACGAGGATCAGGGCCGAGCTGCGATCGTTGAACCAGACATGCCGGTCGAAATCAAAGCCGATGGCCGTGAGGAGGCCGTTGAGCAGGCCATGGCTGGGATTGTAGATCCACTGCCAGACGATGGCGTTGACCACGCCCGGCAAGGCCCAGGGTAGGATCACGATTGCCAGGAGCCAGCGCCGGCCGATCGTCAGCCTGTTGAGCAGCACGGCCGCAGCCACGCCGCCGACGGTCTCCAGAGTGACCGCAAGGACGACGTAGAAGAGCGTATTGGCCCAGGCCGTCAGGGCGTTCTTGTCGGTGAACAGGGCCGTGTAGTTGGACAGGCCGACGAAGGGGGTGCCCGCCTGCATCGGATCGACCCGATGCAGGCTCTGCCACATGGTGGCGATGACTGGCCAGATCACCAGCCCGATCATCGTCGCGACGATCGGAGCGGCGAGCACCAGCCCGAGCCAGGCGTCGTTCCTGGCACCGCTGTTCCGCTCCGCGCTGGCCCGGGTCAGAGCCGTCACGCTCATTGCTGCATGGCTCGCTCGGTTTCATCCGCGATCTGCTTGAGCGCATCATCGACGCTCAGCTGGCCCTTGGCAGCCTGGTTGATGGCCGTATACACGGCGGAGCTGAACTGGGGATACCAGATCGGCGTTCCCTGCGGGAATAGGCCGCCGGCCGTTGAGGCCTGCTCGATCAGGACCTTGCCGCTTTCGAGCTTGCCGGCCTTGTTCAGGTCTTCGAGCGCCGAAGTGCGTGTCGCCAGCGTGCCGGCTTCCGTATAATTCTTGAGCTGTTGCTCCTTGGCGCTCATCCATTTGACAAAGGCCAGCGCCGGCTCTTTTTTCTGGGACGTGACGGGAATGCCCATGGCCTCGGGCAGGCCCAGGCTGCGTGTCACGCCGCTTGCGGTCGGGAAGAGGGCAGCCACGGCCTTGCCGGCAACCTTGGATTTGCTGGCGTCGTTGAAGAGGGCGAGCCGGCCGACCTCGCCGCAGATCTCCATGCTGACCTGACCATCCATGAAGAGCTGATGGACGTCCATGTCGATGAGGCCGGGTGCGGCGGGATCGACCAGGCCCTGCTTGAGGGCATCGATCTCGAAGGCGAGGGCCTTGTGGCCCGCCGATGACGGGTCGGTGAACAAGGGCTTGAAGTCCTTGTCGAAGAGTTCGCCGCCAAAGGCCTTGGTGAGGAGATACCAGGCGGTCGAGGTGCCCTCCGCGGGGGACAGGGGAATGCCGATCGGGTATTTGGAAACACCCTTTTCCTTGAGGGTCCGCGCGGCAGCCAGCAATTCGTCGAGCGTCTTGGGCATGGCCGTGATGCCGGCCTTGTCGAAGTGCTCCTTGTTGACGATGAGAACGCGGAAATCATTGTTGTAGGGCAGGGCGATCAGCTTGCCGTCATAACGGAAGATCGGGCTGGTCGCGATGTCCTTGACCGTGGCCTCGTCGAGCAGGCCATCGAGGGGGGTATACCAGCCGGCCGCGCCGAACTGGCCGGTCCACGACCAGTCCACCTCGGTGACGTCGGCCGGCGCGCTGCCTGCGAGCAGGGACGTGACGAGCTTGGCTCGGATGTCGTTCCAGGACAGCGACTGGAGATCGACGTGAATGCCGGTCTCCTTCTCGAAATCCTCCGCCAATCCAGGCCGCTGACCGGAAGGCAGCAGGACCGAGATGCTTTGCCCTGCCAGGGGCTTGGCGTCGTCCGCCCAGACCGGCTGGGCCAGTATCAACGCAGAAAGTGCGACGAACGCACGCAATCCGTGCCGTAACATGTCAATGATCCCTCTTTGTATGGTCAGCTGCGGCCATTCCTCGCGCGGCTTGCATGTTCTGTGATCGAGGCGCCCAGGCGCTCGATCCATGCTTGATCCACGGGCCAGTCGAGGTCTTGCGCGGCGCGCAGCAGCGCACCGCCAATCGGGGGAAGCCGCGGCGGCATGGGAGAGCCCCCCACACGAGCCGTAACCTTCGCCAGTACATGCCCGCTGGCGAACACGCCGCCGGCATAGCTCCAGGATCGGCACGTCTTGGCATCCATGCGGCGCCAGGCCGCCTCGACATGGCGGGCGAGATGTTCGGCGGCCTCGTCGAGGATAGCGACGGCGGTGGCGTTGCCTGTCTCGGCCAGGCGATCGACGAGGACCGACAAGGCTGCGATCTGGGAACGAGGATGGGACAGCTCGACGTGCCATTGCAGCAAGGCGTGCGGGCGATCGGCCCAATCGAGCGCCAGGAAAGCGAAGAAGGCGTCGGCCAAAGCCGGTGCTGTCAGGCGTCCGTCGAGGGCCTGGCTGACGCGGGCGATCGTCTCCCGACCGATCCAGAAGGCGCTGCCCTCGTCGCCGAACGCATCGCCCCAGCCCCCGACGCGCAGGTCGTTGCCATGCTCGTCGCGGGCCCAGGCCATCGACCCCGTCCCCGCCAGGATCAGGACGCCTGGCCCACCGGCAAAGGCTGCAACATGCGCCGCTTCGACATCATTGAGGATGGCGTGGGATTGCCCAAGCGCCGACGCGGCTGCCTGGTTCTGGGACTGCGTCACCGCTGCAATCTCGCCATAGGCCGGGAGCGCCAGCACGGCATGGTCGCAGGCCTGGGCAGCCGCACCGGCCGCCCGGATCTGTGCCTCGAAGCCGGCGAGCCAATCGGGATTGTCGACCGGGTTGATGCCGGCGCCTTCCAGCCAGGTGTCGATCACGCCGTCCCGGCTTGCTGTCGCCAGGATCGTCTTGGTGCCGCCGCCGTCGATTGCGAGGATCCCGGCCATCAGGAAGCACCTGCCGGTACGTCCACCAGGGTGAGCCGCACGCCGACCTCATGCAGCTGCGTTTGCCAGTCCGAAGACAGGCTGGCATCGGTCATGATGCTGATCGAGGGGGCGAGCGGGGCCACCGCGTAAGTGGACATCACCCCGAATTTGCTCGAATCGGTGACGATGAAGCGCTTCTCGGCGCGCTTGAGCATGCGGGCGTTCAGGCTCGCCTCGGCGCTGTCGACACTGTAGATCGTGGCATCCGGGCCGATGGCGCTGACGCCGAGGAAGAGCTGGTCGAACCACAGCCGCTCCAGCATCGCCTCTGCTTCCGGTCCGACCAGGGACGCATTCTCGTTGCGCAACTGACCGCCGATCACGACCACGCGCAGCTTGGGCACATCCAGCAGTTCCTGGGCCACCAGGAGGCCATTGGTGAACACGGTCATCGGTATCGGATTGATGCGCAGGAGCCTTGCGAGCTGGCGCACCGTGGTGCCGGCATCCAGGAAGATGGTCGCGTGCGGGGCGAGTTTTTCATAAGCGGCTGCGGCAAGCGCCCGCTTGGCTGCCAGGTTCCGGCCCTCGCGCGCACTGAAGGCAACCTCGACGCTCGACCCCTCCGCAATGCGGGCTCCGCCATGAGCCCGGTCGATGATGCCCTGCTCCTCGAGGATCTGCAGGTCACGGCGGATGGTGGCGAGCGAGGCGCCAGCGGCATCGGCCAGGGCCTGAATCGTGGAGGGGCCATGCGTGTAGAGATGGCCGCGGATCGCATCGAGGCGTTCCAGTTTGCTCGACCCCTGAGACATGCATTCCCCGCTGCGATGGCAGGTCAAAACCCGCTCTGATAAAATCAATGAATGCCAATAAAACGACAGAGTCAATCATGATTATGATTTTTTATGATTTTATCGAGTCCTGATGGCAATGATCGAAAGCGCTCGGCAACGCTTCTTCGCAGGGCAGGAGCCGTGGCAAGCTTGCTCGGGCCGGTCGTGGAACGCCTCGATCGATGGCGGGAAAGCAGTCGAACGCCGCGGGGTCCGGGCCTCGGCCTGTCGCTCCATGGCTCGGATGGGCTCTTTAGCGTTTTCGTCAGCGCGGGGAGAGCTGGCTGCGGAACTGGCGGGGCGTCACCCCGGTACGGAGCTTGAAGACGTCATAGAACCGGCTGGCCGAGCCGAAGCCGCAGGCATAGGCCACGTCCAGGATCGGCTGGTCCGTGTCGGCCAGCAGATGCAGGGCCCGGCTGAGGCGAAAGCGGACGATATATTCGTTGATGGACATGCCCAGGACCCGTCGGAACGCCGCTGTGGCGGTGGTCTGATGGATTCCGAGCTCTGCGGCGATCGCGGCGATGGAGAGCTCTTCGCCAAAGCGCAGATTGATGATCTCGATCATCCGCTCGGCGTGATCGAGCGACGGAGAGCGGCCTTCGCGGCGCTCGCCGCCCCCGTCGCGCAGGGCGGAATCATCGGCTTCGAGTGGATCGAGCGCCAGGCGGCGCACGCGCAGGCAGGCCTCGTCCAGGAGCAGGCGCTGGCGGGCGGAGTCGGCGGCGGGCCATTCGTCGACCCAGCGCTGGAATGTGGCCGTGTCCGTTGGATCGATCTGCGCTGCTCTCAGGAAGGCACCATGCATGACGGCTTTCCGGATCGAGCCTGCGATGGGCAGCGCCATGAAGTCCTGGAAGGGGATGTAAAGGCAGATCAGCCTGGAGCCCGGCGCGACCTCGATGGCCCGGTGCGGGATCGCGGCCCAAAAGAGCGCAAGCCGCCGCGCTTCCACGGTTTCCTGCCGTCCCTGGAAGAGATAGGTCATTCGTCCTTCCAGCAGCAGGTTGAGCTCCACATGATCGTGCCAATGCGCCGCCGCCATCGCGCCGGCGACATGGCTCTCGACATGGAAGGAGCTGCCGTCGAACAGGTCGGCCCAACCGGCGTGCTCGTCTTGAAAGGCTGGTGATTGCCTCGCCATGGCTCGCGAACTCGATGCTTTGATTCCGGAATAAGTCGTCCGAAAGCCGGAAGACATCCTGTTTTCATGAATGGAATAAAGGCCGCCTTCCAGTCAACCGGCAAGCAGGATCTGCCCTGTGCGTCCCGGTGATGTCCCAACCAGCAAGGATGCCCTCCCTTGACCAAGATCTGTCTCGTCGGTGCCGGAAGCACGGTCTTTGCCCAATCGATCCTGAGTGACGTGCTCAGCAACGGTGTGTTTGCCGATTGCGTGATCAGCCTGCACGACATCGACGGCGAGCGCCTGAAGACCTCCGAGATCGTCGCCCGGCGCATCTGCGAGGGGCTGGACCTGCCGCGCGTGCGCATCGAGGCCACGACCGAGCGGCGCGTCGCGCTCGCCGGCGCGAATTTCGTCATCCTGATGATGCAGGTCGGGGGCTATCGACCCGCGACGGTGGTCGATTTCGACATTCCCAAGCGCTATGGCCTGCGCCAGACCATTGCCGACACGCTGGGCATCGGTGGGATCTTCCGCGGCCTTCGTACCATTCCGGTCCTGGAGGAGATCTGCCGCGACATCGAGGATCTGTGCCCCGATGCGCTCCTGATGAACTATGTCAACCCGATGGCGATCAATTGCTGGGCGATCGGCGAGATCGCGCCGGAGCTGCGCACGGTCGGGCTATGCCACAGCGTGCAGCACACCTCGGCGCATCTCGCCCGCTGCCTCGGCGAGGATATCGGCGATATCGACTATGTCTCAGCCGGCATCAACCATGTCGCCTTCTTCCTGAAATTCAACAAGCGCCACCGGGACGGCAGCACCGAAGATCTCTATCCCCGCCTCAAGGCGCTGGCGGCGGATGGCAAGGTGCCGCCGGACGATCGCATCCGCTTCGACGCGCTGCGGCGCCTCGGCTATTTCGTCACCGAGTCCTCCGAGCATTTCTCTGAATATACGTCGTGGTACATCAAGCGCGGCCGCGACGATCTGATCGAGCGCTACGGCATCCCCCTCGACGAATATATCACCCGCTGCGAGGATCAGATCGCCGGCTGGAACAAGCTGCGCGCCGAGCTCGAGGGTGGAGCGCCCGTGGAGATCTGCCGCAGCAACGAATATGCTGCCGGCATCATCCATGCATTGGTGACGGGCCAGCCCGGGCTGATCTACGGCAATGTCCGCAATCGGGGACTCATCGACAATCTACCGCCCGACTGCGTGGTCGAGGTGCCCTGCCATGTCGACCGCAACGGCATCCAGCCGATCAAGGTCGGTTCTCTCCCACGCCAGCTCGCGGCCGTGATCAGGTTGAGTACCAATGTGCAGGAATTGACGGTGCATGCCGCCCTGGAACGCCGGCGCGAGGCGGTCTACCAGGCCGCATTGCTGGATCCACATACCTCCGCGGAACTGTCGCCGGACCAGATCTGGCATCTGGTCGACGATCTCTTCGCGGCGCATGGCAATCTGCTGCCGGCCTATCGCTGATGTCGAGTCCCCGGAGGAGCCGCCCGACCGGGCTTCACCACCAAGCCCATCAATTCGGTTCTGCCGCCGTTTCCGCGGAGCGCGTCGGAACGTAAACCTTCTTAGGTTGGCGTCTTGGACTTGCGCAGCGCTTCGGTGATCTCGTCACGAGCCACGTCGATCAGCCGCATCATCGCCTGCCGGGCCGCCTCGGGCTCGCGCAACCGGATGGCATCGAACACGGCTCGATGCTTCGTGATGGCATTCTCGTGGGACTGGCTCGCCCGGTTCGTCAGGCGGAAGCTTGCCAGCAGGGCGGCGCGAATGGCGGTGGCGAACTGGCGATAGACCCAGTTGCCGCTGGCATTGATGATGGCGGTGTGGAAATCGAGATCGGCCCGGCTCCAGGCTTCGTTGTCGCGGGAATTGGCCTCGACCATTTCCTCCAGGGCATTGGAAATATGCAGCAAGTCCCGGGCGCCCGCATGGGCGGCTGCGAGCGCCGCGGCCGCCGGCTCCAGCAATTGGCGCGCCTCGATCAGGGAGACGTAGAACCGCTCGTCCGTGCCGAATTTCAGCACGGCGTCGAGCACGAGCGGATCGAGATAGTTCCAGTTCTCGCGCGGCAGCACCGTGGTGCCGGCCCGGGTCCGCGAGCGGATCATGCCCAGGGCGGACAGATACTGCATGGTCTCGCGCAGGCTCGTGCGGCTCACGCCCAACTGCTGTGTCAATTCGGCTTCGTTGGGCAGGGTCGCGTTCTCGGCAAACTCGCCTGAAACGATCTTCTCGACGAATTGCCGCAACAGGGCTTCCCGGACGCTGCGCTTGCCGTGGGCGGCGATCGGATTGCCATTGTCGGTCAGTGCCGAGCCGATCCTGATGTCAGTCACTTCCAGTTCCCCCCACGCCGCGGCTTCGGCACCGGCAAGGCTATGCGAGGCGAGCTGGAAAACAAAATCGCGCCAGACGCAACGCGGCTCGCCTCATCAAGGCCATCCGGCCACACATTTCTGCGCGTCCCGATGCGAGTCGAAAATAAATAGTATTTATCTTGACAATAATACGATTATTTTTATGGTGCCGCAACCAGGCATGCCGCGGCTTGCAGGCTCGATCCGGCGTTGCGGGGCTGGTCAATGATCAAAAGACGGGGAGGAACCGATGAAGCTCTCGAAATTCGCCGCGATGACGACCATTGCTGCCTCCATCTGCGCTGCGGCGGGCAGCGCGATGGCTGAAGGCAAGGATCTGAAGGTTGGCGCCATCTATATGGATGCGCAGGGTTTTTACGCCGGCGTGCGCAAGGGTATTCAGACCGGCGGCGCCGACGCCGGGCGCAAGCTCGACATCATCGAGACCAATGCCCAGGGCGACGTGACCAAGGAAGCCTCTTTCATCGACTCGCTGATTTCGGCCGGCGTCCAGGCCATCATCGTCTCCCCGGTGTCGGCCGATGGTTCCTATCGTGCGATCCGCCGGGCACACGATGCCGGCGTTCCCGTGGTCTGCTACAACACCTGCCTGAACGAGGCCGACATGAAGGAATATGTCTCGGCCTATGCCGTCGGCGATCCCTATGATTTCGGGCACAAGCTGGGCGAGGTCGCGGGCGACTATTTCATCGCGCAGAAGAAGGATGCTCCCAAGATCGCGGTGCTCAACTGCGAATTCGTCGAGGTCTGCGTCACGCGTCGCAAGGGCTTCGAAGAAGCCCTCAAGGCCAAGGTGCCCGGCGCCCAGATCGTGGCCAACCAGGAAGGCGCGATCCTCGACAAGGCCGTCTCGGTCGCGAGCACCATGCTGTCCTCCCATCCCGATCTCGACGCCTTCTTCGGCGAGGCGGGCGGGGCTACGCTCGGCGCTGCGCGCGCGGTCAAGAGCCAGGGGCGCGTCGGCAAGACCGTGGTGTTCGGGGGCGACATGACCACCGAGATCGCCCAGGAACTGGCCGACAACTCCGTCATCAAGGGTGTCGTCGACATTTCCGGCCAGGGGTTGGGCAAGCTCGCCCTCGCCCAGGCGATCAAGTCGATCGACGGCCAGCCGCCGGCGGGCATCAAGGTCGCCTACGACATCGATGTCTACAAGAGCGCAGCGGACGGCCAGGCCTGGCTCAAGGCGCATGCCGACGGCATCCCCTAAAGCGTTTTGCGATTTGGTGGAATCACCAAGAAACGCAAAGACGCGTCAGAACAAGGAGTTAGAGCAATTAAGCGTTCACGCTTGAATGCGCTTTGCTCTAGGGATCGCCTGAGGTCTTCCCGGTTGCGGCCAGGCAAGGATAGCGACATGACGCCAGCCATTTCCCCAGGCCCGTTGGCCGATGCCGAACGGGTTGCCTCCATCCGCAATTGCACCAAGCGCTATCCCGGCGTGCTGGCGCTCGACGACGTCACCTTCGAGGTGGCGGCCGGTGAGGTGAGGGCCCTGCTGGGCAAGAATGGTGCCGGCAAGTCGACTCTGATCCGCTTGCTTACCGGCGCCGAGCTGCCCGACAGCGGCGCGGTCGAGATTGCCGGCCAGGCACTCGGCCAGACCGGCTCCGCCCGCGCGCAGGCCGCCTTTGCCAGCGGTGTGCGTGTGGTCTATCAGGAGCTCAGCCTGGTGCCCGGGATGTCGCTGGCCGAGAATTTGTTCCTCGGCCACTGGCCACGCCAGGGCGGTGTCATCCAGTCGGCGCGGATGGAGGCCGAGGCCGCCGAGGCCATGGCAAGGCTCGGGCTGGACCTGTCGCCCAGGCGGCTCGTCGCCAGCCTTTCGCCGGCCGAGAGGCAATTGCTGGAAATCGCACGCGTGCTGATCGGCAAGCCCCGGCTGGTGATCCTGGACGAACCGACCAGCTCGCTTGCGGCCGCCGAGGCCGAGCGGGTGATGGCGGCGGTGACACGCATCGCGGCGGAAGGCATCGCCGTGATCTATGTCAGCCACCGCATGAACGAAATCCGCCGGGTTGCGCACAGCGCCACGGTGATGCGCGATGGACGGGTGATCGATACCGTCGACGTGAAGGGGGCGGACACGCGCCAGATCGTTCGCCTCATGCTCGGCTCGGAAAGCGGGCCGGCCGCACAGCTGGAGAACCGGGTCGCGGACAACACCCTGCTCGAAGTGACGGATCTCGCTTTGGCGCCGAAACTGTCATCCGTGTCCTTTCGCCTGCGGCAGGGCGAGGTCCTCGGCATTGCCGGGCTCCTGGGATCGGGGCGCACCGAACTGCTGCAGGCCATCATGGGCGTGCGCAGGGCCGACCGCGGCGAGATCCGCGTGGACGGCAAGCCGGTGACGGGCGCGCGCTATCGCCAGATGGTCGAGCGCGGCTTCGGCTACACGCCCGAAAGCCGCAAGGAGGAAGGTATCGTTCCCTTGCTCGGCGTCGACGAAAATACGCTGGTGACGGATCTTGCCGCCGTCAGCCGTCGCGGCGTGCTGTCCTCCAGCCTGATGGCGCAGGCGACCCGCCGGATCATCGAGCATCTCCATGTGAAGACCGCCCGCACCGACACCCCAATCGGCACTTTGTCGGGCGGAAACCAGCAGAAGGTGGTGATCGGCCGCTGGGTGCATGCGCGCAGCCGCGTGCTGCTGCTCGACGAGCCTACCCGCGGCGTGGACGTGGAAGCCAAGTCGCAGATCTACGCCATCATCCGGCAGCTTGCGGCTGAGGGCTGCGGCATCGTTTTCGTCTCCAGCGAGATCGAGGAACTGCCGCTGGTCTGCGATCGCGTCCTCGTGCTGCGCGAGGGCCGGCTCGCCGAAGAATTCACTGCGCCCGAGATCGATCAGGATGCCGTCATGGCCGCCTGCCTCACCGGACACTGACGAGGATACCCGATGTCACAGGACAGAACCGCAGGGGCTGCCGCTTCGAACCGAAGTGCCCGCGCAGGCTTCGATTTCTCTCGCCATATGAACGAACTGAGCCTGTTCGTCGCCATCATCGTGCTCTATGTGGTGTTCACGGCCAGCGCTACGGGCTTCCTGTCGTTCAACAACCAGATCAACATCCTGCGGGATGCCGCGACGATCGGCATTGCCGCCTGGGCTGCGACGCTGATCATCATCGCGGGTGAGATCGATGTGAGCGTCGGCCCGATGGTGGCCTTCGTCTCGGTGGTCCTGGCCTATTTCCTGCAGTGGGGCGTGCCGACAGTGCTGGCCTTCGCCCTGGCCATCGTGGTCGGCGGGCTCCTGGGCTCGATCGCCGGTGTGCTGAGGGCATTCTTCGACGTGCCCTCCTTCGTGGCCACGCTCGGCCTGTGGAGTGCACTGCGCGGCATCGCCCTGTTCATCACCGATGCCCTGCCGGTGTCGATCGGACGCAACGACATCGTCGACGCGCTCGACCGGCCGGTCTTGGGGATTCCGCCCGCCGCGATCATCATGCTCGTGCTCTTCGGCGTCTTCGCCTTCGTCAGCCGCAAGACCGCCTTCGGCCGCAGCGTCTTCACCATTGGCGGCAATGCGCAGGCTGCCTTCCTCAGCGGCATCAATGTCACACGCATCCGCGTCATGCTGTTTGCCATCGGCGGTGCCATGGCCGCGGTGACCGGCATCCTCCTGGTTTCGCGGCTGGGCTCAGGCAATGCCACCGCCGCGAGCGGCCTGGAGTTCGACGTCATTGCCGCCGTCGTCGTGGGCGGTACGTCGCTCTCCGGCGGGCGCGGCTCGATGCTCGGCACGCTGCTGGGCGTGCTCGTCATCACCCTGATCGGCAACGGCCTGGTGCTGCTGGGGATCAATCCCTTCTTCCAGCAGGTGGTGCGCGGCTTGATCATCGTCGTCGCGGTGCTGGCCAATATCCAGGCCATCAAGCGCTCCATGGCGCGAAACAAGGGCTAGAGCATGCCGGTTGTCGATCTCCAGCACGGCTCCCTGCGCGCGCAATTGTCGACCGTGGGCGGGCTCATACTCGGCCTGTGTTGGGAAGAGGAAGGCGTGCGCATTCCTCTCCTGCGCCCGGCGCCCTCGTCGGACGCCGACGCCCTGTCCTCGGCCTGTTACCCGCTGGTGCCCTTCGGCAATCGCGTCAAGGACAACCGCTTTCGCTTCGAGGGACAGGACCATGTCTTGGAACCGAACACGGATTGGGACAGGCATTATCTGCATGGGGAGGGCTGGCAGGCCGATTGGCACATCACCGCGCAGGGGCCGACGAGCCTTGCCATGGTGTTCTCGCATGCAGGAAAGGGCACGCCCTACGCCTACCAGGCCGAGCAGCGTTTCGCCCTCGTCGACGGCGCCTTCGAGATGCGGTTGGCGGTGACCAATCGCGGCAGCGCCCCTCTGCCTTATGGACTGGGATGGCACCCCTATTTCCCCCTGACGCCGGCCACGACGCTGATGGCGAAGGTGAAGGCGCTGTGGACGGAAGTGGAGGAGTGGCTCCCCGGTGAGCCCGTCGCCATTCCCGAGGAGCTCGACTTTTCTGCCCCTCGTGCCATTCCGGATCGGTGGGCCAATAATGGCCTGCAGGGCTGGAACGGCCTTGCCGTGATCACCTGGCCGGAACGGGACATGCAGCTCCGACTCGAGGCCGACCCGGTGTTCAGGCATGCCTTCCTCTTCGTCTCCGATACGCAATTCGATTCCTCCTTCCGGCGGGACTATTTCTGCTTCGAGCCGATGTCGCACCTGGCCAATGGCCATAACCTGCCTGACCTGGGAGATCTGACGGTTCTCGGGCCCGGAGAGACATTGGCCGGTAGCGTCCGGCTTCGACCGCAACGTCCTTCCGGCCGGCCGCTTCAGCGCGGCGATCATTCCCGTCAACGGGCCTGAGTCCTGGAGTCTGCAATGTCCGACAAGGGGCAGTTCGATTTCATCATCGTCGGGGGTGGCAGCGCGGCCTGTGTCGTCGCCTCCCATCTCGTTGGGCAGGCCAAGGCGCGCGTGCTGCTGATCGAGCGCGGACCGGCGAAGGCCAGCCCGATCATCGACTTTCCGGCCGGCTACATGAAGTTCCTGGCCAAGGATACCTATCTGGCCATGCACAAGACCGCGCCGCAGCCCCAGCTCGACGGGCGCGGGCCGATCGTGCCGCAAGGGCGTGTGCTCGGGGGCGGCAGCACCGTCAACGCCATGGTCTATATGCGCGGCCAACCCGGCGACTATGCGCGCTGGAACGCAGCCGTGACCGCGCCGGGCGCTGTCAATGACGGTGCCTGGTCTTATGAGGACATGCTGGCCTATTTCAAGGCGCAGGAGGACAATGACCATCTGGCCGGTGCCTTCCATGGTGTCGGCGGCCCGCTCAAGGTCTCGCATCTCGGCCATACCAGCCCGATGACTCGGACCTATGTGAAGACGTTGCAGGGCATGGGCATTCCCTACAATCCGGATTTCAACGGCGCTTCCCAGTTCGGTGTCGGCTTCATGCAGCACACCATCGACTGGGCGACCCGCCGTCGCTGCAGCGCCGTGACGGCCTTTCTTGCCCCGGTGATGCGTGATCCCCGCCTGACCATCGTGACCGATGCGACGGTGACAGGGCTCCGCATCGAGCAGGGCCGTGCGGTCGGCGTCGACTATCTGCAGGGCGGGAGCCACCACAAGGCCGACGCCGGTACCGAAGTGATCTTGGCGGCGGGGGCCTACCAGACGCCGAAACTGCTGATGCTTTCGGGCATCGGTCCCGAGGACGAGCTCTCCCGCCATGGCATTGCTGCCAAAGTGGTGCTGCCCGGCGTTGGACGCAATCTCCAGGACCATTACGAGTGTCCGGTCGTCGCCACCACCCGCGGGAGCTTTGGTTATTACCAGCAGGACCGGGGCTGGCCGATGATCAAGGCCGGCCTGCAATATCTGCTGTTCGGCACGGGGCCGGCCTCGACCACCGGCGTGGAAACCTGCGCCTTCTTCGATCCGACCGGGAGCAGTGCCGAACCGACCATCCAGATGTTCTGCGTGCCGACAGTCTATCTCGACAGGGACGTGATGGGCACCGACCCCGGCGATGGTGTCACCATCAATTCGCTGCTGCTGCGTCCCAGGGCGCGCGGCCGCGTGACGCTCGCCAGCGCCGATCCTCTCACGGACCCCATCATCGACACTCAGATCTTCGGCCATCCCGAGGACTTGGCCACGACGATGGCAGGATTCCGCTTTGCGCGGCAGGTGCTGGCCGCCGCCCCGCTGCGCGACTTGATCGACAAGGAGATCTTTCCGGGCCCTGCCGTGACGAGCGACGAGGCGATAGCGGCGCATTGCCGGCGCACGGTCAAGACCGGATATCACCCCGTCGGCACCTGCAGGATGGGCCACGATGCCGATCCCGAGGCGGTTCTCACGCCGGATCTGCGGGTGCGCGGAGTCGCGGGCCTCAGGGTCGTCGACGCCTCGATCATGCCGACCATCGTCAGCGGCAACACCAATGCCGCCGTACTCGCCGCCGCGGGGAAGGCTGCGGACCTCATCCTTCATTCATGACTTACGGCGGGCGGCCGGGGGCGAGGCCCGGGGCCGATCCCATAGAGATCATTGGATAGTGCCATGAAGATCACCAAGCTGACCACCTTCATCGTCCCGCCGCGCTGGATGTTCGTGAAGGTCGAGACCGATGAGGGCCTGTCAGGCTGGGGGGAGGCCGTCGTGGAAGGGCGCGCTCTGACGGTGGAGGCGGCCGTGCACGAATTGGCCGACTACATCGTCGGCAAGGATCCCATGCTGATCGAAGACCATTGGAACGTGCTTTATCGCGGCGGCTTCTATCGCGGCGGCGCGGTTCACATGAGCGCGCTCGCCGGCATCGACCAGGCCTTGTGGGACATCAAGGGGAGAGCGCTGGGACAGCCGATCCATGCGCTGCTGGGCGGCCAATGCCGCGACAAGATCAAGGTCTATTCCTGGATCGGCGGCGACCGCCCGGCTGACATCGCCCGCAATGCCAGGGAAGCGGTGGCACGCGGTTTCAAGGCGATCAAGCTCAACGGTTCGGAAGAGATGCAGATCGTCGACACGCATGACAAGATCGACCGGGCGGTGGCGACCATCGCCACCGTGCGCGAGGCGATCGGGCCCCATATCGGCATCGGCGTCGATTTCCATGGCCGCGTCCATCGCCCGATGGCCAAGGTGCTGGCCAAGGAGCTTGACCCCTACAAGCTCCTGTTCATCGAGGAGCCCGTGCTGTCCGAACACAAGGAGGCTCTCAAGGAGATCGCCAATCATTGTTCCACCCCGATCGCACTCGGTGAACGGCTCTATTCGCGTTGGGACTTCAAGGGCGTGCTGGCGGACGGCTATGTCGACATTCTCCAGCCCGACCTGTCGCATGCGGGAGGCATCAGCGAGTGCCGCAAGATCGCAACCATGGCGGAGGCCTATGACGTGGCGCTTGCGCCGCACTGCCCGCTGGGTCCGATCGCACTCGCGGCCTGCCTGCAGGTCGATGCCGTCAGCTACAATGCCTTCATCCAGGAGCAGAGCCTTGGCATCCATTACAACCAGGGCAACGACATTCTCGACTACATCTCCAACAAGGAGGTGTTCCATTATGAGGACGGCTTCGTCTCCATCCCGCAGGGGCCGGGCCTGGGGGTCGACGTCAACGAGGACTATGTGATCGAGCGGGCCCGGGAGGGGCATCGCTGGCGCAACCCAGTCTGGCGCCATGAGGATGGCAGCCTGGCCGAATGGTAGGGGGCATGGGCGGGATGACGGGTCGGCTTACAGGCAAGCGTATTCTGGTGACGGGTGCCGCCCAGGGCATCGGGTTGGCGATGGTCCGGGCTTTCCTGGACGAAGGGGCAGGCGTTTTCCTGATCGATCGGGACGAGGCGCTTCTTGCCGGTGTCGGTAACGAATTGACGGGGCAGGGCGCGCCGATCGCTCACCGGGCCGTGGATATCACCGACGAGCAGGGTATTGCGCGTGCCGTTTCACAGGCCGCCTCGACGATCGGCGAGATCAACGCCCTCGTCAACAATGCCGGCATCAATGTTTTTGCCGAGCCGTTGCAGACGACGGACGAAGAGTGGCAGCAATGCTTCGACATCAACCTCAAGGGAGCCTGGAACTGCTGCAAGGCGGTCCTGCCAGGGATGATTGCAGGCGATGGCGGCGTCATTCTGAACATTGCCTCGACGCACGCCTTCACCATCATTCCCCATACCTTCCCCTATCCCCTGGCCAAGCACGCCTTGCTCGGCATGACCAAGTCGCTGGCGCTGGAATATGCCGGGCGCAACGTGCGGGTGAACGCGCTCGCGCCTGGCTATGTCTCCACCCAGAAAGTGATCGACTACTGGAACAGCTTCCCCGATCCCGAGGCCGCCAAGGCGCAGACGCTGAAGCTGCATCCGGGTGGGCGTATCGCCACGCCTGAGGAAATCGCGCTTGCCGCGGTGTTCATGATCTCGGACGAATGCCCGTTCATGAACGCAGCCTGCCTGACCATCGATGGCGGCCTCAGCGTCCAGCAGCATCCCTGAGCAAAGAGCTTCCAACGGTATCGTTTGGGTTCCGGTGAGGGCGCATCCCTGCGGCTGATCTACTCCCAGGAAACAGGACCGTTTTGAGCTGGAGTTTTCCGCGGCCGAATCCCTAGGCTGGGAGGAGCGGAGGACAACGAAGGCAAGCAGGTTTTCGGAGACCCAGAAGGCGTTCATTCTCAAGCAGGGTACCGATGGTGTGACGGTGGCGGAGATCTGCCGTCGGGCTGGGATCAGAAGACAGATCCGCTTGGATTCACGCCGGCAAAGCGTGCAAGCCCGACCAGGCCATGTAGAGACCCACACAGAATATCACGGCGGCCGAGGCATAAGGTGCGCGCGTGGCAAAGGCCGAGAACCCGGACCAGCGCTTTTCGACATGCCGGATGCTCAGCGCTGCCAGCACACCGGCGGAAACCATGGTGACGGCGAGCCCGATGCTGAAGCAAAGGACCAGCAGGAAGCCCAGGGAGAGCTGCTTGAGCTGAATACACAGCAGCAACACGGTGATGGCAGCCGGGCAGGGGATGAGCCCGCCTGTCAGGCCAAACATCACGATTTGCCCCGTGGTTACAGTACGACCGGCGAAGCGACGACGAATATCCTCGGCATGGGCGCGCGCATGGGCGTCCTCCTCTGCGCCAAGATCCGTGTGCTCATGCCCATGGTCATGCTCATGCTCGGTGAATTCCAGGGGAAAGCTGTGCAGGTGATCCCCATGCCCCAGATTGAGGGCGGCGGAAAAGGCGTGCGGCTCCGGGATTTCCTCGGTGCTTTCGAGATAGGCGCCGCGATCGGCCATTTGAAAGACCTGGCGCGCACCATCCGGACGGATGGTTTCGACGGAGACCTCATGGGCGGGAAATCGCTCGCCCTTTTCGAAGCTCAGCCGCCAGCGCGGCGGCACGCCGTCCTCGAACACCTCGA
Source organism: Labrys neptuniae (assembly GCF_040797145.1). Taxonomy (NCBI): domain Bacteria; kingdom Pseudomonadati; phylum Pseudomonadota; class Alphaproteobacteria; order Hyphomicrobiales; family Xanthobacteraceae; genus Labrys; species Labrys neptuniae. Next base: position 70,631 of record NZ_JBFNQD010000011.1, read on the forward strand.
GGGTGACCGTGCCATGGCCGATGTTGATGTGCCGCACCTCCTCACCATGGTGGTGATGATCGTGATCGTGGCTATGGTGCTGCTCGCGCCAGGTGCGCCAGAACATCCAGGCGGCGATGAGGACGATCAGGATCGCCGAAGCCACCTGGAAATAGGGCTCCGTTGCCTCGCTGCTCCAATTGCGCCCGAAATATTGTCCGAGCAGCGCGACCGCCCAGACGACGGCGGTATGGGAGATTGTCGCCGACAGGCCGAGCAAGACAGCCTGAGTCACGGTACCTCCGACCGCAATGATGAAAGCCGCCATCATCGTCTTGGAATGTCCCGGCTCTAGGCCGTGCAACGCTCCCAGAAGGATGGCACTGGGGATGAACAGCCAAAGGTTCGTGGAACCTTGCTGAAGCATGTCGGAGATCGAAACCACGTTCGGGTCTTTCTATTTGATATAGGTCCGCAAGACCTCGATCAATTCGGCCGCTCCCTGCGCCTGGCTGGAGTTTTCCTTGTCCGGATCCACGATGTGATGGCGGATATGGTCTTCCATGACCTCGGCGGTCAGACCATTCACCGCGCCACGCATGGATGCGACCAGCATCAGCACATCCGCGCAGCCCAGTTCCTGTTCGAGCGCTCGTTCGAGCGCCTCAGCCTGGCCCTTGATACGGCGAACCCTGGCGATGAGCCGGGTTTTTTCCTTGATCGTATGCATGGCGAACCCCAGCAAAAATATGATAGGGGGGTACCCTATAAGAGAGCCCAACGCAAGCCCGGTGTTGAGCAAGACGGGCTGGCACCGTCCAAAGGCGCCCACGCCCGAGTAGGGCAGTCACTTGTCGAACCTCGCTGCGGCAGCGATGGCATGGCTGTTGTCCTGATGCTGGCGCCTGCGGAAGAGCTCGCAGCTCCACCAGCCCGTATACCCGGCGGCCTTATCCGCATCGACCCCGCCTTTTAGATCGAGAATGCTGCTTCCCGTGCGAACATCGCCCAAGGCGGTTTCATTCAGGATGTTGGCGGCATAGGGCAGGGGAATCGCATGGATGCACGCCGTAGATGAGATCCTTGTCCAGCCGGGCGATCCGATCCGGGAGGCGCCTGCAGTGAAGACATGCCAGAAAGGAGCAAAAAGCCTCGGTCAGGCGGATTCGAAGGAAGTGATTGAGGCAGCAATAGACCTATTATCGATTGCTGCGTAGTTTGCCAAAGTCCGCCTTTCGCGACCTTGGGACATTTTACTTCAGAACAGGATGCAGAGCTATGTCGTCGGATTTCTATATATGGCTTAGCGACGCTGCATTGAGAATCACTAGCGTACGCTTCTCCCTGATCGCGCCACAGGCGTTGGCACCGGCTTTTCTACTGCTTGCAGTTGCCGCCTTTCTGACTCTTTTGATGAACCGCCTTTGGCGTGTCAGCGATCGCATCCGTGAGCTCGAGGAAAAGAAGCTGGCGCATCTCGACGGGCAGGATCGCGCTCTCCTGGCCAAGTGGCTGGCCCGGCGGGGGCGCCTGCTTTATCGCGGCATCCGCTCGATCGTCGCTGCTGGCATCTGTGTGGCAACAGTGATTCTGATCGTATTCTTCAACGCCCTGGTTGGTATGCAGCGCGAATGGGGGGCTTCCCTCCTGTTCGTCATATCGATCGTGCTGTTTGCGCACGCACTGATATGCCTGTTCCGCGAAATCAACGTCGCCATCAAGGATTTCGACAGACGTTACCGACATTCGGCGTTTTTCGAATCTTAGAATTGTCTCCCCCGAGACCAAGCTCCGATGATCGGAACTTCATTATTTACGATCATGAATTGCATCGAGCTCATATTACATGAGATTTGGCTCAAATTATTTCACAAATTCTTGTAATAAATGCAACTTGATCGAAGTATTTGCGACTCACGGCCGCCTCTTTGCGAAAAAGAAGCTCCCTGCTTCGGGGAAGGGAGCTCGAGCCGGGTCGCCTCGCAGAGGCATCTGCATCACAGGCCATGGTTCGGACCGAAAGCGACGTCGGTAGCAATGCTGCCTCTTGGCAGCTTCGTGGCCGTCCGCGCCGCTCTCGGTTTTCTCGCCGGCCAGCCATTGCTCCAGAAGTTCCGGATTTTCGTGGATACGCTTCTTGGCCGCACCTATAGGTTCCGCGCCACCCGCCTCTATTTAGGACCGGAAATCGACCCCGGTGTTCCCTGGACCTGGCAATGGGAGAAGCGGAGCCGATAGCTCCGGCCCATCGTTAAGAAAAAGAAGCCAAGCTTCCGCTGCAATAGCGTGCTTCTAGGCTCGTGGGGTTTCCTCTCCTTCATGCTTGCAGTTCGCCGAGGATGGCCTCGGCGGTGGCTACATCCGTGACGACTGCATTGATCAGTTTTGCTCTGACCGCGCCGATGACTGCCTTCGCCTTTGCGGGTGATACGGCAACGCCGATGACGAGTGGCACGGCCCGCATTTGGGCCGGCGAAACGGCGATCAGGCTGTTGTTGCCATCCCATGGCAATATGGTGCCGTCCTCGTCGAAATAATGCCGGATGACATCCCCCGCGACATGGGTGAGGGCCCGTTCGCTGGACGTAACGGTGCCGGCATGGATGGGGTCGACGGTATGCGGCAGTCCAACCCCCACCAGGGCAACGTCGATATGGTCCCAAAGGGTAATGAGCTCGCGGACGGCAGGATCGCTCACAAAGGCATCGCGATACTGAGGGGCCGGCAAATAGGGCGCAAAGATGAATTTTGGTTCGCCACCAAGCTGTTCGGCCGCCTGGCGCACGAACTCGTTGATCTGGAAATGTGGCGCTGCTTGCTGGATACCGCCCGTTGCAGGCACCGTGATCACGCCGGGAATACGCGGCAGACCGGCTCGGATCACGCCGCGCACCGCTCGGCCCCAACCAATGGCGAGAACAGAGCCATCCTTCAGCCCCGCTTCCTTGAGAAGCGTGCCGACCGGCTGGGCAAGCGAATCCAGCAAGCCAATTTCAACGGTGTCCACCACGGCGGCTTGCTTGAGGCCGAGAGCGTTAATCAAGTCGCGCCTGATCTCCTCTGGCGCAACGAAGTCGCGAATCTCGATGCGCACGATCCCTTCCTCCCGCGCTCTTCGAAGCAAGCGGGAGATGGTGGCGGTCGAGAGTTGCAGGCGCCGTGCGATCTCGACTTGTGAGAGATCCGATTCATAGTGCAGGCGCGCCACCAGATGCAGCGTCTTACGCGTGGCCGACCCATCCATGGAAGCATTCTCAGACAGGTTGCAATTCCTTTCAGAAATATGTTACACGTCACTTTGTGAAACAAGAGGCATCGCGTTCTTTCAGGCAGGACACGAGCCGTGCAGCATATTTGCGTCTTGTTCAACGCAAATCGATCAGAGCCGCAGGTCTCTTACGTCGTTGCAAGCGTAAGGGCATGGTCAAACGCGTCCGGCGCTCGGCCGTGAGCACAGATATTAGGAGAGGGTCTCATGACCAGGATGACGACGTCGGAGCTTCGCGGTTACCAGCAGATCTGCGCCCCCAATGGAATGATGATGGTTATTGCCTGCGACCAGCGTGGCGGCATGCGCTCCTTGTTGGCGAACGACCCGGCCGAACAGGCCAAGATCAGTGACGCGACGCTGGGCGAAACCAAATCCGACATCGTCCAATATCTGGCGAGTGCGGCTTCCTGCGTGCTGCTCGATCCGATCTGTGCCGTCCCCAAGGTGGTGGATGACGGCGTACTTGCCCGCGATGTGGCCCTCCTGATCGGCCTCGATGCGTCTGGGTTCGACAAGACGCCGGAAGGCTATCGCTTGTCGCGCCTGGTTCCTGGAATCGATGCCCGCCATGTGCGCGCGATGGGGGGCACGGGCGGCAAGATCATGGTGTATCTTCGTGCGGATCGGCCCGAGGCCAATATCCATAACATCGACATTCTGCGCCGTTGCATTGAGGACTTCGCGCGTGAAGATCTCCTGCTGGTGGTCGAATTCCTGACCTATGAACTGCCGGGTGAAAGCCGCGAGGACTATGTCGCCAAGGTGCCCGAACTGGTTCTGGAGGGAACCAGGATCTGTCTGGACTGCGGCTCGAAGGTCTTGAAGCTGCCCTATCCGGGCACGGCGGAAGCTTGTGCCGGCGTCACTCGTCTCGCCGGTGCGGTACCATGGGCGGTTTTGTCGGCAGGCGTCGATCACTCGACCTTCCTTGGTCAAGTCGAGACGGCCATGAGAAACGGGGCTTCGGGAGTCATTGCCGGTCGTGCCCTGTGGAAGGACTGCATCTCGCTCGACCGCAAGGAGACGGCCGACCGTCTCTCGACAATTGCGGTCCCGCGCCTGCGCGAAATTCAGGCTGTGGTCGCCCGCTACGCCGGCAAAGCCGCGCAAGCTGCCTGACGGGCCAGCCTGTCATGCATAAGCCCCCTTTGGCGATCGGCATCGATATTGGCGGAACCAATGTGCGGGCTGCTTGCATCGATGCATCCGGACAGATCCTGGAGCGCCTCGTTGAAAGGACATTGCGAGATCCGACGGCGCTGACCTCCCGCCTCATTGCCCTGATTAGGGCCCTCGACAGGCCTGGCATTACAGCGGTTGGCATCGGTGTTCCCGGGCGAGTCGATGCGCGCCGCAATCAGGTGCTCTCGGGCGGATATGTCGACCTGTCCACCATACCGCTTGCCGAAGCGATCGAGCGCGAGACCGGCAAAAGCGCCTTCATCGACAATGATTGCAACATGGCGCTTGTCGGCGAGATTGCCGCGGGCGCCGCCCGCGACTGTCGCCATGTGGCGATGCTGACGATTGGCACCGGTATCGGCGGCGCAGTGGTGCTGGACGGGACCGTGATGCGGGGGCAGCGCAGCGCCGGCCAACTTGGCCATGTGACAGTCGATCTTGGCGGCACCGTCTGCAATTGTGGCCGGATCGGTTGCGTCGAGACCACCAGTTCCGGCACGGCTCTCGGCCGCCATATCGCCGCCGCCGGACTCGCGGTTGGAACGAGCGCGGACGAGGTTCTTGCTCTCGCGCGCAGCGGAGACGCGAGGGCAACAGGGGTGATCGAGGCTTGGGCGGTGCCGCTCAGGGCTGCGATCGACAGCATTGTCGCCAGCGTGGATCCCGAACTCTTCCTGCTCGGCGGCGGGTTGGGCGCAACGGCATGCGCGGCATTGGAATGGGCCCCGGCCCTGTCGCCATGGTATCAATGCCCGGTCAGGCCTGCCGTTTTGGGCGATGACGCCGGTGTCATTGGTGCAGCATTGGCTGGAATGAAGGATGATCTGTTTTCGCCATGAAGAAGGCTATCTTGGTCAATGGCGTGCCGGCGACCGGCAAGAGTAGCGTTGCCCGCTTTGTAGCGGACGCACGCGGATGGCCAATCCTTGCGCTGGATAGCGTGAAGGAGCCTTTTTTCGACCATCTCGGCGTCGGGGATCGCGAGTTCAATCGCAAGTTGGGACGAGCGAGCTATCAGGCGATATGGTCGATCGTGAGAGATGCTCCCGATGGCATGATCTTCATCGTCGATGCCTGGTTCGGTTTTCAGCCCCGCGATGTGCTGGAGGCCCATCTTGTTCGCGCAGGGGTCGGCAGCACGGCGGAAGTATGGTGCCATGCACCGCCGGAAATCCTCGTCGAACGCTATCGCCAACGGCTCGATATGCGCCATGCTGGACATCCGGGCGAAGCCTTCCTGCCCGAACTTGATGCGCTTGCCAGGCGGGCGGAGCCATTGCAGCGCGGCCCGATCTTCGACGTCGATACCACGCAACCGCTCGATCACGAACGGCTGCTTGGCTGGATTGACGAAGTCGTCGGGTGAAGCATCACCAGATCGTGTAGCCACAATCCACCACGAGGGTCGTTCCCGTGATGGCACTGGAGGCGTCCGAAGCAAGAAACAGGATGGCCGAGGCGATTTCGTCCGGTCTTGCCACGCGCTTCATCGGCGTCATTTCCATCCAGGTCGGAAAGCGCTCGGGGTCAGTGAAGCTGGTGTTCGACATCGGCGTGTCGACATAAGTTGGTGCAACGGAATTCACGCGTACGCCCCGCTCGGCCCATTCACCGCCAAGGGACTTGGATAGATGATGCACGGCCGCTTTGGCTGCGTTGTAATGGGCCTGCCGCTGGGGCTTGTTGGAGATCAGGCCCGACATCGAGCCCAGCGTGACGATCGAGCCAAAGCCCCGCTCGAGCATCGGCTTGGCGAATTCCCGGCATGACCAGTAGACGCCATTGAGATCGACGTCGATGATCCGGTTCCAGATCTCGTCCGGAATGGCTTCGCCGGGCGTGTCAGGCCAGGCAATGCCTGCATTGGCGATGAGAATGTCGACACCGCCATGCTTGCTGTTGGCTTGGGCTGCTGCTTGGGCGACCTCGCCAGGCTTGGTGACGTCCAAGACCACGCAGTCAACCTTGTGTCCGGCTTCGTCGAGATGGGCGCGAGCACTGGCCAGCAGCTCTGCATTGTAATCGGAGATCACCACCGTCGCTCCGGCTTCCAGCAAGGCTTCGGCCGACGCCAGGCCAATGCCGCGGCCGCCGCCGGTGATGAAAGCGGTCCGGCCTTCGAGGCCGTATTTATCAAGGTACATCAGTGCATTCCTGAGAGCATGGGGATCATCACCCCACCCTATGCGGCGAGGGGATTTCTGCGCAGTGAAGGCAGCGCGGTGCCGTCCTGCCGAAAAAGATGGGCCGTGGCAGGCTTAAAAGTGATTGCAACGCGGTCATGTACCCTCGAGGTATCGGCACCATCGGCTTGAACGATGAAGAGGTTGTCGGGTGTGACCTGAACGTAGAGGAAGGTTTGGCCGCCCAGACGCTCGACAACCATCACCTCACCAGAGAGCTGTCCGCCCTCCGATCTTGTTAGATGTTCGGGTCTGATACCGAGCGTTAGCGTCTCGCCGCTGGCAACACTGCCGCCCGAGGCGGGCACGGTGAGGGCCGCGCCGCCCGGCAACGCCACTTTGACGCCGTCTGCCGAGACGCCGTCGACCGCTACCTCGATGAAATTCATCGTGGGCGAACCGATGAAACCGGCCACGAAGCGATTATGTGGGTGATGGTAGAGTTCCAGCGGCGTGCCTACCTGCTCGATCACACCGTCACGCAACACGACGATCTTGTCGGCCAAAGTCATGGCCTCTACCTGGTCATGGGTCACATAGATCATGGTGACGCCGAGGTCTTCATGCAGGCGCGCCAATTCGATGCGCATCTGTACCCGAAGGGCTGCGTCGAGGTTCGAAAGTGGCTCGTCGAACAGGAAGACCTTGGGCTGGCGCACCATGGCGCGGCCGATGGCGACCCGTTGGCGCTGACCGCCGGAGAGCTGGCGCGGCTTGCGGTCGAGAAGGTGGTCGAGATGCAGGAGGCGAGCCACGGCAAGGACCTTGGCATCCCGCTCGGTCTTGGCAACGCCGGCCAGGCGCAGCGCAAAATCCATGTTCTCGCGAACATTCATGTGCGGATAAAGGGCGTAGGTCTGGAAGACCATGGCGAGACCGCGCTCATCCGGCGGCACATCGTTGACGCGTGCTCCATCGATGGACAGGTCGCCGGCGGAAATCTCCTCCAGCCCGGCAATCAGGCGGAGCAGGGTTGACTTGCCGCACCCGGACGGCCCGACGAACACGCAGAATTCCTTGTCGGCGATATGAAGGTCGACGCCCTTGATGACGTCGACGGCGCCGAAGGACTTCCGGATGCCCTTGAGGCGGAGTTCTGCCATGTCGTGTCCTCACAAAGGGAAATTGGGGGTCATTTCACGGCGCCGAAGGTGAGGCCGCGAACAAGCTGGCGCTGCGTCATCCAGCCGAAGATCAGAATTGGCGCCACCGCCAGGGTCGAGGCTGCCGATAGCTTGGCCCAGAACAGGCCTTCGGGGCTGGAGAAGGAGGCGATGAAGGCGGTCAGCGGCCCCGCCTGCGAGGCGGTGAGATTGAGGCTCCAGAATGCCTCGTTCCAGCACAGGATGATCGAGAGAAGAGCGGTGGAAGCAATGCCGGGCAGGGTCAGCGGTAGAAGGAGATGGCGGATCTGCGCGCCGACACGAGCGCCGTCCATGCGGCCCGCTTCCAGGATCTCATGCGGCACGTCCTTGAAGAAGGAATAGAGCATCCACACCACGATGGGCAGGTTCGACAGGGTGAAGAGGATGACGAGGCCTATGCGGGTGTCGAGCAGGCCGGTGTCGCGAAAGAGCAGATACATCGGCACCAGCACGCCGACTGCGGGCATCATTTTCGTCGACAGCATCCAGAGCAGGAGGTCCTTGGTCCGACTGGTTGGAAAAAAGGCGGCTGCATAGGCTGCCGGCACGGCCAGCGCGAGAGAGATTGCCGTAGCGCCGAGTGATTCCAGGATGCTGTTGAGCGCGTAGGCGAAGTAGTTCGCGCGTGCATTGACCTCGACGAAATTCTCGAGCGTCGGCCGGAAGAACAATTCGGGTGGGCCGACGGCGTCGATCTCCGTCTTGAAGGCCGCCAGCAGCATCCAGAAGATCGGGAAGAACATCACGAGTGCCCCGAGCCAGCCGACGATGCCGGCCAGCACCACCCGCCTTCTTGATCCACGCATTGCCATGCTCAGGTCTCCAGGTTGCGGGCGACGGTGCGCACCAGGAAGGCGGCGACGATGTTGGCGAGCACGATGGCGATGACGCCACCGGCGGAGGCACCGCCCACATCCCATTGCAGCAAGGCCTTGAGATAGATGAAGTAGGTCAGATTGGTGGTCGCATTGCCCGGCCCGCCCGAGGTGGTGACCAAAATCTCGGCAAAGACGGACAGCAGGAAGATCGTCTCGATCATCACCACCACCGAGATCGGTCTCAAAAGGTGCGGCAGGACGATGAACCAGAACATGGTGGGGCCCTTGGCCCCGTCCATCCGCGCTGCTTCCATCTGTTCGCGGTCGAGCGACTGCATGGCCGTGATGAGGATGAGGGTGGCAAAGGGAATCCATTGCCAGGCTACAATCATGATGACGGACAGCATCGGAACCTGGCTGAACCAGTCCATCACGCCAAGCCCGAGTGATCGCGTGATCCAGGCGAACAACCCGTTGACGGGATGCATCAGCAGGTTTTTCCAGATCAGTGCCGCCACGGTTGGCATGACGAAAAAGGGAGCGATGACCAGGAGGCGGGCGATATTGCGTCCCGGGAACTCGACATCATAGACGACGGCGAAAAGCACGCCGAAGATCACGGTCGCCGCCAGCACCGAGCCGACCAGGATGATCGTGTTGACGATCGAGATCCAAAGCGTCTTGTTCAGCAGCAGGAACTTGTAGTTGTTGATGCCGGCAAAGCCTGTGATCAGCGGGTTTTGCAGGTTGTAGCGCTGGAAGGAAAACCACAGCGTCATCACCAGCGGGACGATCATCCAGAGCAGCAGGACACTGACTGCCGGAGCCAGGAGAGGGCCGGTGCGCACAGCCCGCCGGCTTGTGGATGTCTGGAACATGGGCCCTCGTGGCTTTGGTTGAAGGCATGCGGATAGAAGGGCTCCGGGCGGGGAGAGCGCCCGGAGCCCTGGCAGGACAGGCGGTTACTGGATGTAGCCGGCCTGTTGCATGGTTTGAGTGACCTCGTCCTGTGCTGCACCCAGGGCAGCATCTTCCGTCTGCTGTCCGGCGAGGATGGACGCGATGGCCTGGCCGACCGAGGTGCCGATGGCCTGGAACTCAGGGATCGCAACGAACTGGATTCCCTTGTACGGAACCGGTTCCTTGGTGGCATTCGTGGGATCGGCGGTCAGGATCGCCTTGAGGACCATGCCGGCGAAGGGCGCAGCCTTCTTGTACTCCGGATTGTCGTAGGTCGACTGGCGGGTGCCGGGCGGTGCGGCAACCCAGCCGGCGGTCTCGCCGACCCGCTTCACATACTCCTTGGACGTCGCCCATTTCACGAAGGATTTGGCCGTGTCGAGGTTCTTGGTGGAAGAAGGAACGGCCAACGACCAGGCCCAGAACCAGCCATTGCCTTTTGGCGATACGTTGACGGGCGGCTGGGCGAAGGCCAGGACATCCCCGACCTTGGATGTCGCCTTGTTGTAGAGTCGTCCGGCCGCCGACGTCGCATCGACCCAGATTGCGCATTTTCCGCTTGCGAACAGGGCCTGGTTTTCGTTGAATCCATTGGATGTCGCGCCGGGCGGGCCGTCGCGCTTCAGAAGATCCACATAGAAGCCGATCGCCTTCTTCCATGGATCGGATGTCAGCTGCGGCTTCCACTCCATGTCGAACCAGCGACCGCCGAAGGTGTTCACGATGGTCGTGATCAGGCCCATATTCTCGCCCCAGCCGGGCTTGCCGCGAAGGCAAATACCATACTGCTCTTTCGACTTGTCGGTGAGCTTGTCGGCGAATTGTGCGATCTGGTCCCAGGTCGGCTGCTCGGGCATCGTCAGCCCGGCTTTTTCGAACAGGTCCTTGCGGTAGAGTGTGAAAGAACTCTCCGCATAGAAGGGCAGGGCGTAAAGCTTGCCATCGACCGACAAGCCATTGCGCAACGGCTCGAACACGTCCTTGTAGTCATAGTCGTCGCCAAGATCGTTCAATGATGCGAGCCAGCCGGCCTTGCCCCAGATCGGCGTCTCATAGGCACCGATGGTGACGATATCGAATTGGCCTGCCTTGGTGGCGATGTCCGTGGTCACGCGCTGGCGCAGCACGTTTTCTTCCAGCACAACCCAGTTGACCTTGTTGCCTGTGGCCTTCTCCCACTCAGACGACAGTTTTTGCATGATGATCATGTCGTCATTATTGACGGTTGCAACCGTGATGGTTTCAGCCCGCGCGGCAACACCCGCCAGCAAGAGCGCTGTTAGCGACAGGCCGATCTTGGCCAAGAATCTCATGGGTTCCTCCATTGGCGACAATCTGTTTGATTGTTGTTGTCGTGTAGCGCGCGTCGGGCCTCTCGGTCGGCGTCGGTCGCACCGCTACGATCACGTCCGAGCGTGATGGCCCCTTTTGGGGACATCACGGCTTGCACTGCGTTCGCAGTTGAGCAGTCGTTGCGAACGCAGGATATGTAACATATTTCCGAAATAAATTGCAACGAGCAAGATTCATAAGATCGCCTCCGATGGCGCCGGCCTGACGACCTGGCTCTGGCCCGCCATCTGTCTCTTCAGAGAAGCCAGCCGAGCGGGCCGATGTTTCCTGGTGTCGGGCTGGCGCTTGCCCAGTCAGCGGTCAGGACGGCAGCCGGTCTAAATCAACGCTCCAAGCATGCCCGTGCTTCCCAGGCGCAGGCGATCTGTGTAATGTGTTGCTGAAAAAAATTTCATAGACTATTTGGACTTTGGGAGCCCTCTTGATTGTCGTGCAGGACCCGTCCCGATGCGGATCGCCGGATCGAATGGGTCCGTCACGTAGCTGGGAGTTTCAATTATGAAGGACCTGGATAAAGGGCAATTTTTCTTCGCTGGAACCGTGTTAATCGCAAGTGGAGTCAATGTAGAGTATGAAGATTTATGTCTTGATCGGAAAGATTTCGAATATCTTCCTTTGATCCTGTCCTGAAAACATTCGTAATGCCGTCGATGGGCCTGATCTTCAAGAGGTGGTGAGCCGCATCGAGCAAGCGCCCAGCACTTTTCTAAAAATAAACTATCCGCTCTCCAGGAGGTAACATTGTCTATTGAACTGCAAGGAAAGACGGCTGTCGTCACGGGTGCTGCTTCGGGCATCGGGCTGGCGACATGCGAAGCTCTGATGAAGGCGGGCGTCACAGTGGTCATGGTCGATCGCAACGCCGCAGCGCTGGATAAGTTGGTGGCAAGTTCGAATGGAAAGGCCATTGCCCAGGTAACAGATCTTCTGGACGCCGCCAGTTGTGCCGCGATGATTCCGGAAGTCATCGCCAAAGTTGGCAGGATCGACATCCTCTATTGCAATGCAGGTACTTATATCGGCGGCGATCTGGTGGACACCGATGCATTGACCATCGACAGAATGCTCAATCTCAACGTGAATGCCGTGATGAAGAACGTTCATGCTGTCCTGCCGCATATGATCGAACAGGGCGGTGGCGATATCATCGTGACGTCGTCGCTAGCAGGGCACTCCGCGATCAAGCACGAGCCGGTCTATTCGGCCTCCAAATGGGCAATCACATGCTTTACCCAGACCGTGCGGCGACAGGTCAACAAGCACGGCATTCGAGTATCGCAGGTTTCGCCAGGACCGGTGATCTCGGCATTGCTGTCGGATTGGGAGCCGGATCGGCTGCAGGCCGCAAAAGACGCCGGTGCGTTGATCGAGCCTTCCGAAGTGGCAGAGGCGGTTGTCTATATACTCAGCCGCCCCCGCAACGTCACAATTCATGACATGATAGTGTTGCCGACAAACGTTGATGCCTAGAGTAAAAGGGCTTTTCTTCGAAGCGCCATTTTACTCTAACTCTTTGTTCCGTCGCGTGTTCTTAATCGAAAAGTCTGTCAACTTTTCTGGAAAACGCTTTGGGTATCCAAGGCTGCCTTGGATCAATGGAGGGTGGCTCTTCCACGACATGGAAGCACACCTTCAAACCGGCTTCTTGGCTCTTGAGGCAGCGATTAGACGCTGAATTGCTGCTTCAAGCGTTGCCGACGGCTCGCTGTGCCGCCACGGCATTGGGCGGATGTCTCAACGAGCTCGAGCGGTGACTTGTTGCCGGATCGAGCCATGGGCCCGAATTCCGCGACATCCCATCCTTACGATTTCGGCGGCGTGACCCCCATCTCCTCCATGTCCTTGAAGCGGTCGCCGATCCGTGGATGCATGCGGCCGCCATCGGCGGCGCCGATCGCAATCAGGATCTCGCCGCGGTCCGGCGCGTCGCTGACCGAGAAATTCAGGGTGATGAAGTGCGAACGCTGGCCCACCGTTGTCTTATGGGTCATGGGCAGGGACACCTGGGCGCCGGCCGGTCCACGCGTGTTGGTGAAGCTCAGATAGCTGGTCCCGCCGGCCGCTTCACGGAAGACGTTGCCGAAGCGCAGCGTATGGATCAGGGCCGAGCCATGCTCGATCTCACCGGCCAGGCCGACGATGGCCGACTTGCCATAAGCCTCGATCCGGTCTTTGGGGCACAATTCGAGCAGGCGAGGAACCAGCGCACCCGCCAGCTTCGGTGCCACGTCGAGGACCACCGGGCGCAGATCCTCCACGAATTCAAGTCCTTCCCAGGGGTTCTTGATGATGGCTGCCACTGCGCTCGCCAATATCGGCCTGGGGCCGGCCTTGCCACCTTCGATGAACACCTCTTCGGCGTGGCGAACGATCTTTCGGATTTCCAGACTCATGATATTCCTTCGTCACTCGGCTCTGGCCGGAGGGCTTTGCATCACGGCAGCCGCCTCCGGCATGGCACAGGACGCTACAGGCTTGTTCAAGAGCTCTCCTCCTATGAAGCGGAGGAGATTGCCGCATTGAAATCCTTCGACAGTGATGATGGGGTCCGCTAGTTGAGCCTCAACGGAACTCGGGAGGGTCTGATGAACGTCATCGATCGGCCGCTGTCGCGCACGCTCAGGGATATCGCCAGCCTGATCAATTCCGGTGGTGATCTCGGCACCACGCTGCTGCATCTCGTCAAGGCGGGCTGCTACAATACCGTCTGGTCCATGGGCGGTGTCATGAGTGTCGACGAAGGCAGTGGTGACGCCGTTGTCCTAGCCCGGCACGATCCCAATCGGCTCGGCACGCTGTATCGCGACCGCTGGACCCTCGCCACCAGCCCCTCCCTCATCGCACTGACCACCAACGAGCCCGTGATCATCCGTGATGCGCAGGTGGCATCGGAGTTTCCGGGATATCAGGAGGAGGCCATTGAGCGTGGCTACCATACCGTCGTGGTGCTGCCGCTCGGCTGCCGCGACATGGAGGGGCGGGCCATGGTCCTGTCGGTCAAGTCGCGCAGCATCGTCGAGCCCTCGGATGCAGACCTCGCCTTTCTGGAGACGATTGCCCATCTCGGTGCCATCGCCGTCGATCGATCCAACCGGCTGCAGGCCGAGCGCCGCGCCGCTGAACGTCTGCAGAATGTGCTCGCCGCCCATTCTGCCCTGATGCAGAAGGTCCTGTCGGACGGATCGGTTGCTTCGGCGGCTGCTCTGGTCGAGACCTTCATGCACCATCCCACGGTCGTGGTCGACCTGACGGCAAATCTCGTCGTCACGGGACGTTCGCCCAAGCCCGAGACATTCGACGACGAACGGTGGCGCGAGGAGGTGAATGCCGGGGTCAATCGCCAGCTCCTGCGCATTGCCCGCGAAGTCGCCGGTAACACGCGCTCCGAACATGCCAAGCTCTATCTCAATGTCTGCGGGCAGCATCTCAACCTGCCGGCCATGGTCGAACCGCTCAGGGTCGATGAGAGAATGGTTGGCGCCTTGGTCGTCTTTTCTCGCGGTGCCGATTTCGGCGATCTCGATCATCTGCTGCTCGAGAGCGCTAAATCAGCCTTGAGCGTGCAGATGATGCGCAGCCATCTGCGCTTCCAGACGGAGTCGAAGACGGCCAGCGAACTGTTCGCCGAGATCGTCTCCGGCGACTGGCGCAATCCGGATGATCTGGTTGCTCGTGCCCGCCGCCTCGACATCGACATGGCGGCGCCGGCCAGGCTCATCGCCATCGGCCTGCCTCGCCAGGCCGGCATGGACGACGGCGCGCTGGAGGAACTGCATCGCTCCATTGCCAGGCTGGCAGCGCAACAGGGCCAAACCGCCACGGTGGCCAATCTCGACGGCATTATCCTGTGCCGCGTGCCGGGCGGAGCCCGCGACAGTGAGAACACTGCCAAGTTGCTGGTGCGCAAAATCATCGATGAAACCCAGTGGCTGCTGGGCTGCAAGCCGATCGTGGTGATCGGCAGGACCTGCAGCGGCCTGCAGGAACATCGGCAGATCTGGCAGGAATGCGCGCGCATGATCCGGCTCGGGATACGATTCAACCGCACCGGTTTGTTGGCTTCCCAGGACTTTGGTCCCTTCCCGTTGTTGCTCTCGGCCGCCGACACCGACGAGGTTCGCGCGTTTCTCAATGTCACCATCGGTGCCGTATCCCGTCATGATGCCGAGCATGGCACCGGATACATCCCGACCCTGGCTGCCTATCTGGAGAGCGGCTGTCGCAGCCAGGCATGCGCCGATGCGATGGGCCTTCACGTGACCACGCTGCGCTATCGCCTCGGCCGCATCCAGGAACTGTTCGGAATCGAAATCGACACACCCGAGCGGCGATTTGCGCTGGAACTGGCCCTGCGGCTGAACGAGACCCTGTCGCAGGATGCGCTCATGTGACCCGCTGCTTCTTCACCTAGGAGGATGAGGGAACTCTCTCCTGCGGAACGCAGGAAGAAGCCCTCGCCCGCCGTCCCTATCCTTTCCGGAAGCTGGAAAGGCAGGGCGCATGGTGACCACGACTGAACAAGAGCAAAGCCCGATCGATCCCGTCGAATTGCGCAGGGCATTCGGCACCTTCGTGACCGGTGTGACGGTCGTGACGACGCGCGAGGCGGATGGAACGCCGCGCGGCATGACCGCCAACTCCTTCACCTCGGTGTCGCTCGATCCGCCGCTCTTGCTCGTATGCATAGGAAAGAAAGCGAGCAGCTTTCCCGTCTTCAGCGACGCCGAGCATTTCGCGGTCAACGTCCTGCACGAGCACCAGAAGGATGTCGCGAGCGTTTTCGCTTCGAAGTCGGCGACCAAATTCGACGCGATCAACCACGATACAGTCCATACCGGTACGCCGGTCCTCACCGACAGTCTCACCTGGTTCGACTGCACCGTTCACGATCGCGTCGATGCCGGCGATCACATGATCCTGATCGGACATGTGCGCGCCTTCGGCACCAGCCCGGTCGCGCCGCTTGGTTTCTGCCGGGGCAGCTATGTCACCGTCGAGCACCCGATGCCCCAGGGCTGGACACCCTCGCATCGCATGATGATCGGCTATCTCGTCGAGCATGAGGGGCGCATCCTGCTGCGCGATGACGGCAGGGGCGGCTGGGAACTCCCAACGGCCAGGTACCGCAAGCCGGGCAACGAAGTCGCCCTTGACGACAAGGGGGCCGTCGCCCTCCTGACCGAGGAGGCATTCCTCTATTCGGTGTTCGATGTCGCCGACCGTGAGCCGGGCTACATCGTCTACCGGGGTGAATTGGCCGCCACCCTGCGGACGCTGCCCGAACTGCCGCAGTCGCTGACGTTCTTCGCCGCGGAAGATCTTCCCTGGGATCGGATCCCGGTGCGGCAGATCAGGGCCATGCTGCGCCGCTATCTGCAGGAGCGCAGCGAGGCCCGCTTCGGCATCTATGTCGACTCCAGCGCCGGAGGCCGCGTGGCGATGATCGACGGCGCGCCGCGCCCCTGGCGTGCGCCGAACGGCGTGACCGCCGATACCCTGATCACGAAAGGCTGATACGATGGAACTGACGCTGAAGGCGATCGAAGGGTCGCGCCAGGACCTGTATATCGCAGGCGAGCGTGTGGCACCGAGTTCGGGCCGCTACCTACCAAGCTATGATCCGACCACGGCCGAGCCCTGGTACATGGCAGCCGACGGTAACGCCGAGGATGTCGACGCCGCAGTCCAGGCCGCGAAGAAGGCCTTCAGGGATCCGGCCTGGCGCCGCATCACCCAAACCGAGCGTGGCAGGATGCTGCGCAGGCTTGCAGACCTCATCGCCGAGAACGCCGACGAACTGGCGGCGATCGAGATGCGCGACAATGGCAAGCTGCTCAAGGAAATGCGCGCCCAGATGCGCGCAGCACCCGACACTTATCTCTACTTTGCCGGCATGGCCGACAAGCTGCATGGCGAGACAATTCCCGTCAACAAGCTCGACATGCTGAATTTCACGCTGCGCGAGCCGATCGGCGTGATTGGCATGATCTCGCCCTGGAACTCGCCGCTCATGCTGCTGAGCGGTACTTTGGCGCCGTGCCTGGCGATCGGCAACACCATCGTCGCCAAGCCTTCCGAGCATACGTCGGCTTCGACATTGGCGCTGGCCGAACTGATCGACCGCGCCGGCTTTCCCCCCGGTGTCTTCAACGTGGTGACAGGCGGTGGTGCCACCGCGGGCGAGGCCCTGACCCTGCATCCCGACGTCGCCAAGATCACCTTCACCGGAAGCACCGCGACGGGACGGCGCATCGCCGCCAATGCCGCAGGCCGGCTTGTCTCCACCCAGATGGAACTCGGCGGCAAATCACCCCATGTCGTGTTCGGCGACGTCGATCTCGACCGGACCGTCAACGGCGTGGTCGCCGGCGTCTTTGCCGCGGCGGGCCAGACCTGCATCGCCGGATCGCGCTGCTTCGTGGAGGCAGCTATCTATGATGAGTTCCTCGAGCGGCTTGTCGAGCGGACGTCGCGCATCCGCATCGGCAACCCGGCCGTGGAGGACACCGAACTCGGGCCCTTGGCGCTGGAGGCCCAGCTTGCCAAGGTCGAGCAATATGTCGGCTATGGCGTCGCGGATGGGGCCCGCCTGGCGATCGGCGGTCGTCGTCCTCAGGACGAAGCACTTGCCAAGGGCTGGTACTACGAACCCACGGTGCTGGCAGAGGCCCGCAACGACATGCGCTTCATGCGCGACGAAATCTTCGGCCCGGTCGTCGGCGTCGTGCCGTTCCGCGACGAGGCCGAACTGCTCGCGCTCGCCAACGACACCAATTACGGCCTCGCAGCGGGCATCTGGACGCGCGATATCGATCGAGCCATGCGCTTTGCCCGCAATGTCGATGCCGGCACGGTGTGGATCAATACCTATCGCTCCGCTGCTTACATGTCGCCCTCCGGCGGCTTCAAGGAAAGCGGCTACGGCAAGCGCGGCGGCTTCGAGGTCATGCGCGAGTTCTCCCGCCTGAAGAACGTCGTCCTCGATTATTCCGGCGCCACCCAGGACCCGTTTGTCATCCGCCTGCGCTGACGGCCTTCGCGCATCGACGCGGCCGCATTATCTGAAGAGGTATTCGTCATGAAGTTTTCCATCGCCCTGGCCATGGAGCGGTTCAGCCCCGACAAGCCCATGCAGCAAGTGGTCAACGAGACACTCGAGCTCGTGCGCATGGCCGATGCCGGGGGCTTCGAGACGGTCTGGTCCGCCGAGCATCACACGATCGAGTTCACGATTGCTCCCAATCCATTCCAGATCCTGACCTGGTGGGGCGCCCATACCGAGCGGATTCGCCTGGGAACGGCTACTGTGGTGGCGCCATATTGGAACCCTCTGCGCCTGGCCGGCGAGGCGGCGCTCTGCGATCACCTCACGGGAGGCAGGCTGGAATTCGGCATTGCCCGCGGCGCCTATCAGTATGAGTTCGACCGCATGGCCGGTGGCATTCCCCAGCAGGAAGGGGTTGCCTACATGCAGGAGCTCTTGCCGGCGGTACAAAAGCTATGGGCGGGCGACTATGCCCATGAGGGCAAGTACTACAAGTTCCCGCTTGCGACCTCCGTGCCCAAGCCTTTGCAGCAGCCGTCTCCCCCGATCTGGGTGGCTGCGCGCGACCCCGGCACCTTCGACTGGGCCGTGCGCAACGGCTATAACATCCTGTCGACGCCGCTGTCGCGGCCGATGGCCGAGGTTGGTATCCTGGCCGACAAGTTCAACAAGGCCGTCTCCGACCATTCGAATGTGGCGCGTCCCCGTTTCATGATGTTGCGCCGGAGCTGTGTTTACGCTCGCCCGGAGGAGTGGGAAGTGCCGGTGCGTGCCAGCATCGACTATGGCCGCGCCTTCGAAAACCTGTTCCAGAATATCGGCACGGTGACCAACGGCTTCCCCAAGGCGGTGCCCTATGAGACGGTTGCCAATCGCAGCGAATACGATCCGCAGGCGATCCGCGACAACCTCCTGTTCGGCACGCCTGACGAGGTGATCGAGAAGCTGTTGGTCTATGAGGCCGCCGGCGTTGACCAGTTCTGCCTCGGCCTGGCCTTCAACCTGCCGATCGAGGTGCAGAAGAAGTCGCTGGACCTGTTCACCCGCGAGGTCATGCCGGTTTTTGCGGCGCGCGAACGCGACGCCGCGAAGCAGCGGGCACGGGCAATTGCATGATGATGAAGCTGGCATCCACGACGATCGACACCACACTCGACATCGATGGCGTCGCTATTCGCTACCGGCTCGAGGGGGAGGGAACGCGGCCCCTCGTCCTCGTGCACGGGGTTGGTTCCTATCTCGAGGCCTGGGACGGCGTTGTGGAGCGCCTTGCGCCGCATTTTCGCATCCTGCGCTTCGACCTGCGCGGCCACGGTGGCTCGGCGCGGGTAAAGGGGCGCTACGAGATTGATGATTTCGTGCGCGAGCTGCTCGCTTTGGCCGACAATGCCGGCTTCGGCAGGTTCGCGCTCGCCGGTTTTTCGCTGGGTGGCCTGATCGCCCAGCGTGCAGCACTTGATCATCCTGGACGTATCGAGAGCCTCATGCTGCTCGCCACCGTTGCCGGTCGCAACGAGGATGAGAAGGAACGTGTGCTCAACCGCCTGCGCTTGCTTCAGACCAAGGAACCGGGCTCGCATTATGACAATTCTGTCGGCCGCTGGTTCAGCGAGGCATTCCAGCACGCCAATCCGGACCTGATGGCGAGGCTGCGCCAGCGCAATGCGGCCAATGATCCCGATTGCTATGCGGCGGCTTATCGAGTGCTCGCTGAAAGCGATTTCGGCGACGAAATCGGTGCAATTGCCTGCCCCACGCTGATTGCGACGGGGGAGGAGGACCAGGGCTCCAATCCGCGCATGGCCAGGCTCATGCATGAGCGCATTGCCAACGCACGGCTGGACATCCTGTCCGGCAAGCGTCATTCGATCCTGATCGAGGCACCGGCCGAGGTCGCTCGGCTGATGCGAAGTTTCCTTTCTTGATGGGTCGGGAGTTGGACATGGACAAGGATCTTCGGGCGCAGGGCGAAAAGGTGCGCCGGACCGTTCTTGGCGACGGCTATGTGGATGCGGCACGCGCGAATGCCGATGAATTTTCTGCGCCATTCCAGGATGTCCTCAACGAATATTGCTGGGGCCAGTGCTGGACCGACGACAGTCTGTCGTTGTCCCAGCGCAGCTTGCTGAACCTGGGCATGCTGGCGGCGTTGGGCAGGATGCATGAATTCAAGGTGCATTTCCGCGGCGCGATCCGCAACGGTTTGACCGACAAGGAATTGCGGGCCGCACTGATCCAGATCGCCGTTTACTGCGGCGTGCCGGCGGGCGTGGAAGCCTTCCGCGTTGCCCGCACCGTACGTCAGGAGATGGCAGCGGAGGCCGGGGAGGCACCGGAAGAAACATGATCGTCGAAGAGCGTATCTACAAGATCAAGCCGGGCAAGCTCTCGCGCTATCTCCAACTGGTGCGGGAGGAAGGCCTTGCCATTCAGCAGCCGATCCTCGGCAACCTCATCGGCTATTTCCAGACCGAGATCGGGCCGTTGAATCACGTCGTGCATCTGTGGGGCTATCAGGACTTGAACGACCGAGCCGAGCGGCGTCGCCGGCTGGCCGCCGATCCCGCCTGGCAGGCTTTTACGGCGAAGTTGACGGAGACGATCGACACGTTGGAAAACCGTATTCTGATACCGACGGGTTTCTCACCGCTGCGCTAGCCTGGATGTTCGAGAGGTTACGTCGTTGCCTGCATTCCGAACGTTTCCAGGACTTCAGCGCTGTTCATGACCCAGCCATAGTTGCGGGCAAAAGCATCGAGTGTCGCTTGGTGGCTCGGCGGGTGATTTGACGACACCGCATCGCTGACCAGGATCGTGGGGTATCCATGGTGCACCGCGTGTCGGGCACTATCCTCGACGCACATCTCGGTCACAGTTCCCGTAAAGACCAGACCGTCGATGCCGCGTTCACGCAGCCGAGCGTCCAGATCGGTTTCGTGGAAGGCGCTGAAATAGACCTTGTCGATAACCGGCTCACCGGCGTGGGGCGGCAGTTCATCGATGACGGCGGCTGCGTCGCGCGTGCCGTCCACATCGCCATAGCTACGCTGGAAGCCTGGCACACAGGCCCTGGTCGGCGCATCGAGCAGGCCAAGCCAATCGAGCTTGGCTGCGAGCGGCCTGTAACGCATGTCGGCGACATAGCGGGTGAAGACCACCGGGCGACCGCGGTTGCGGAAGCCAGCCAGCAAGGCTCGGATCGGCGCAATCGTGCCGCGGGCAGCAGGCACTTCCATGGGAGCTCCCATGCGAACGAAGTCGTTTTGCATGTCCACGACCACAAGGGCTGGATTGGTCAGTGACGCGAGCACGTATTTCCTCCCGACGATGTCCCAAAACTAATTACGATGGTACCGCGCAACCGCGCATGCTGCCTTTCCTAGGATACACAGGCAAGCTGCTCCTCCGACGCGATGGAAGACGATCCTCGGTGCGGGCCTTTTACTGGCTGGAATGGCGGCATGCAGCATTGGCCAAAACTTTGCGCAAGGCCTGCAGGGGAACGGAGAACGACGTGACGGACCGCATAGCGATCAGAAATCTGTACAAGATTTTCGGCAACGCGCCGGATCGTGCCCTGGACCTTTTGAAGTCGGGTGAGACCAAGGAAACGGTGCTGGCCAGAACAGGGCAGGTCGTGGGGCTGTGTGACGTGTCGATCTCGGTGCCTGTCGGATCGATCTACATGATCATGGGTCTGTCCGGTTCCGGCAAGTCGACGCTCGCGCGATGCATCAACCGACTGATCGAGCCGGATGCGGGCACGATCACGATCGATGGCGAGCCGGTCACCGGGACGAGCGAGGCCCGTCTGCGTGAAATCCGCAGAACCCGGGTTTCCATGGTGTTCCAGCACTTCGCGCTGCTGCCCAACCGCACCGTCATCGAGAATGCCGAGTTTGGCCTCAAATTGCGTGGAGTTGGCGCAGGCGAGCGCCGCAGGAAGGCGCTCGAGGTCCTGGATGTCGTCGGGTTGTCGGCCTGGGCCAATCACTTGCCCAAGGCGCTCAGCGGCGGCATGCGCCAGCGCGTCGGTCTCGCGCGAGCGCTGGCCACGGAGGCCGACGTGCTGATCATGGACGAGGCCTTCAGCGCCCTTGATCCCCTCATCCGCAGCGAGATGCAGGACGAATTGCTGCGTCTGCAACGCACGCTCAAAAAAACGATCCTCTTCATCACCCATGATTTCCAGGAAGCTCTCAAATTGGGCAGCCGCGTCGCGATCATGGCCGATGGCATGGTGATGCGCGAAGGAACGCCGCAGGAGATCGTGCTCGATCCAAGACATCCTTATGTTGCGGCCTTCACCCGCGATATCGACCGGGCCCGGCTGTTCGACGCCGCCTCCGTCATGGAGCCTTGCCAGCCCCTGGCCCTGAACGGATGCCATGAAACAGCGGACATGGCTGGCCAGAGCGGCACCACATTCGTTGTCGACGAGCGCCATCGCATCGCCGGCGTGATCGACGGTACCCGTATCGGCGATTTGCGTCGTGGCATGGATGTAAGGAAATTGCTGACGCAGGATTACGAAGCGGTTCGCCATACTGCCCGCCTGGCCGACATTGCCGGCATCTACCGGGCCGATCGGCCCATTGCCGTCGTGGATGACGATGGCCAGTTCCTCGGCCGGGTCGACCCGGTGCGGATTCTCGGACGCATCGCAACGCCTGCCGCTGCGCCCGCGCAGTCCCGGATGACGGGAGGCTGACCCCATGTTCGATGTCCAAAACCTCTACGTCATCCCGCTCGATCAGTGGATCCAGGACGGCGTCCGCTGGCTGGCACTGCACTTCCGTCCCTTGTTCCAGACGATCAAATGGCCGGTCGAGACGCTGCTCAACGCGATCAATGGACTGCTGCATCTGATCCCGTTTCCGATCCTGTCCGTACTGTTTGCTTTGGTTGCGTGGCGCGTCGCTTCGCGTGGCGTCGGTATCTTCACGCTCGTTTCGTTCGTGTTCATCGCCTTCATCGGTTTGTGGTCCGATGCCATGACGACGCTGTCCCTGATCGCCACCGCGATCGTGATCTGTGTGATCATCGGCATTCCGTTCGGGGTTCTGTGCGCGCGCAGCGATCGCACCTGGGCGGTGGTTCGTCCAATTCTGGACGTGATGCAGACGACTCCGAGCTTCGTCTATCTCGTGCCTGTGGTCATGCTGTTCGGTGTCGGCACAATTGCAGGCGGTGTCGCCGTGATCGTGGCAGCGGTGCCACCGTTGATCCGCTTCACCAATCTGGGAATCCGCATGGTCGATGCCGAGATGGTCGAGGCCGGCCGGGCGTTCGGCGCCACCGATCGCCAACTTCTGTGGGAGGTCCAGCTGCCCCTGGCGATGCCGACGATCCTGGGGGGCCTGAACCAGACGGTGCTGACGGCGATGGTGATGTCGGTGATCGTGGCGATGATCGGTGCCGAAGGGCTGGGACTGGTGGTGCTGCAGGGGCTTGGCCGCCTCGATGTCGGCATGGCGGCCGTCGGCGGTATCGCCATCGTGCTGCTTGCCATGGTGCTCGACCGCATGACACAGGGCCTCGCCCGTCAAGACAGGGCGACTGAGGGTGGAAGCCTGCGGGCGACGCTGTCGCGGCTGTTGCGCCCCATCACGCCGTCGCGGGCCCGCCCGCATCCAGCTCATCGACCAGACAAACCGGTTCTGTCTCAAAAAAGGCCGGCAGCATCTCCAGAAGAGGAAACCGTATGATCGTGTTGCGCACCACATGGAAAGGCGTTGCCTGCGCTGCGGCATTGTTCTCGGCCTTGATCGCCGGACCGGCATTGGCTCAGGGCAGCCCTGGCGAAGGCAAGACCATTCGCTTCGTGTCCTCCGACAGCCTCGGCGCGAACTATGTTCAGGATCAGATCCTGATCGCCGGCCTCGAAAAGCTCGGCTATGAGGTCAAACTGTCCACGATGAACATGTCGGCGATCCTGCAGGCCATTTCGCAAGGCGACCTCGACATGACCGGCGACATCAACTGGCCGCAGGCCCAGCCGGCCATCGAGAAGGTCGCCGACGCTGCCGAACTGATCAGTGACGGCACGATCATCGGGGGCGGCATCAATGGCTATATGATCGACAAGAAGACCGCTGAAGCCCACAACATCACCAATGTCTCCCAATTGAAGGACCCGAAAATCGCGGCGCTGTTCGACAGCGACGGCGATGGCAAGGCCAATCTGATCAATTGCGACCCGGCCTGGAAATGTGGCGACGTCGTCGATTTCCAGGTCAAGGAATTCGGCCTGAGCGATACTGTGCGCTCGATCCGTGCAAAGTATGAACCGCTGATTGCCGAGGCATTCGCCAGAGCCGACCGGGGCGAACCGATCCTGCTCTACACCTGGAGCCCGTCCTGGATCGTCTACCGTTTGAAGCCGGCCAAGGACGTGGTCTGGCTGCCGATACCCTACGACGCCCTGCCGCCGGGCGTGAACAAGCCGAAAACGCATGAGGTGCCGGATGTCGCAGGCTGCGCCGGCGGTCAGAACCCGTGCCGGATGGCTGTCGGCCCATGGAACTGGCGCACCCTTGCCAACAAGGAATTCCTGGCCGCCAATCCGGCAGTCGGAAAGTTCGTTGCGCAGGCAAAGTGGCCGCTGAATACATGGAGCGAGTGGGAGGGGGCCCTGGGCAAGGGTGCCAAGACAAATGCGGACATGAAGAAGATCGCCGGCGAATGGATTGCTGCCAATCAGGGCGAGTTCGACCGCTGGATCAGCGCCGCGACCAAGTGAGCCACCTCGCTCGCCGGGAGGGGGCGATTGGCCGCTCCCGGCGGGTAGGCCCGATGCGACCGGGTTGGTCGCGTTCGGCCGGATCACGATGGTATGAGGGCGGGGCTTTCGCAACCAGTTGGATGGAAGACCCCATCATGGCGCGGCTTCTCGTTGACCCGGAGGGCGGAATATGCCCTTCCGTTTGTTCCACGGGCTCACGCGCGGGCCGAGCCAGCGAAAAGCGCTTCTGCAAGCGACGAATCGAGAACCGGCGAGCGAGGAGGACGGCATCAGACAGGATGCTGAACACGCAGCCGGGGCGAGAGTTTTGCCGAGATGCGACTGCAGGAGGCCTGCAATACCCCAAGCGTGGTTTCGTGCCGAGCCTGGTTGTCGTGGGCGTGCCGGTTGACATAGGCGATGATGATGGACGCGGCGGCGAAGCCGTCGGCACCGAAAATTGGGCAGCATATATCCGTGATGCCGACGAAATCCCGGCTTGAGCGCAGTTCGTGCCCTCGGGCACGAATGGCGGCAAGATTGGCTTCCAATGCGGCACGATCGATCGGGACGGCACTGCGCCCCTGGCTTTCCTCGATGACCTTCCTGGCGACGGCAGGTGGCTGAAAGGCGAGCACGACCTGGCCGGAGGTCGAATCCGTCGCAAGGCGTCCATAACCAAGGCGCAGCGTGAAGGACATGTCGTCGCCGCCGGGCACCGCGGCGATGACGACGGTCAGGCCGTGATTGACGACCACCAGATGAGGCGATTGCTGGCATTCCAGCGCAATGGCCGCCAGTTCCGGCATGGCTGCCGTCAAGAGGTCCTGCTGGCGCGGCGTATGCAGCCCCAGCTTGAACAGACGATCGGTCAGGTAGAAGGCATCGGTTTCCGGGTCGCGCTCGATATAGCCGCGCTCCTGGAGGGCCACCAGCATGCGAAAGATCTCGTTTTTCGACCGGCCGAGCCCATCCGCGATCTCCTTCATCGTCAAGGGCACCCCAGCCTCCGCCAGAAGTTCCAGAACCTCGAGTCCCTTGGTCAGTGCCGGTGCGGAATAGGCGGGCTTTTCCCGGTCTTCGATGCTGCTCATGCGCGATTCCCTCAATGGGCGCAGACCATAGAGAATTCTCTCGGCTTGCGCCTATGGTTTTATATTCAAACTTGACATCATATATAAAACCATCATCATCTGGGCGAAAGGGAGAAGCCCATGACGGATTTGATGGCCGGGACTTCGGAGCCGACCCGCCGAAAGCCGGTGAGCCCGCGCAGAAACAGTGTGTTCACGACCGTCGACCTGGAACAGCCCGGCAAGCAGATCGGCTATTTCTGCGTGCCCCAGTCTCCCCACGACGACGCCTGGGGCGCAGTCCAGGTGCCGCTGGCCGTCATCAAGAATGGCAGCGGGCCGACGGTGCTCATCGAGGCGGGCAATCACGGCGACGAATATGAAGGTCCCCTGGCGCTCGGCGAATTGCTGCGCGACATCGAACCCTCGGAAGTCTCGGGTCGCATCATCGCCATACCCGCGATCAATATCCGTGCCGTCGAAGCTGGAACGCGCACCTCGCCAGTTGACGGGCTGAACTTCAATCGCTGCTTTCCCGGCGATTTCGACGGTACCCTCACCAGGCAGATCGCGGCCTATGTCCATGATTGCCTGATGCCGCTCGCCGACTACTTCCTCGACCTGCATTCGGGCGGGTCCTCGCTGATGATCCTGCCGAGCGCCATCATCGAGCCGTCGCCGACGCCCGAGGGACACCGGCTCAACATCGAGGCGACGCTCGCCTTCGGCGCTCCCACCGTGGTCATGGTCGACAATCTGGGCGAGACGCGCACGGCGACCGCCGCCGCCAATCTGCAGGGCCTCGTCGTCATCGGCACCGAAATGGCCGGCGGAGGCCTGGTCAGCCAGGACGCCCTTGCCATCTGCCGGCGCGGCATTCGCAATGTCCTCAAACATGCCGGCGTCCTGAAGGGGCCGCCCGAACTGCCCCAAGGGGCCAATAAGCGCGTGCTCAAGGTGCCCGGCAGCCGGGGTTATATCCTGGCCGACGATGACGGTGTGTTCGAGCCGATCGGCCAATTGGGTACGATTGCCAGGAAAGGCGAGCTTGCCGGCCGCATCCATTTCCCGCGCTCGCCGGCCCGCGAGCCTGTCGAGCTTCGCTACGCCATTGACGGCGTTGTCTTCGCCAAGCGCCAGCCGGGCCGGGTCAGGCCGGGCAATTGCTGCTTCGTCATCGCCGACGAATATCCCGAGGCGCTTGCAATGAAGGGGCGAGCCGATGAGCGTTGAGGCGATCAAGGCCGCCGTCGAGCGCGTCAGGCCCCATATCCGCAGGACGCCCGTTCTCAGGCTCGAGCATTGCTCCGACGCCACCATTCCGAGCGGCACCCATCTCAAGCTCGAGTGCCTGCAAGTCAGCGGCTCGTTCAAGATCCGCGGCGCCGTCAATCGGGTCAAATCGCTGTCCGCCCATGCGATCGCCAAGGGTCTTGTCGCGGCCTCCGGCGGCAATCATGGCCTGGCCACCGCCTATATGGCCCGCCAGAGCGGCGTGCCGGCCACCATCTTCCTGCCGACCAATGCCAGCCCGCTCAAGGAGCAGAAGCTGCGCAAACTGGGCGCCGAGGTGCGCTATGCCGGCGCCGTATGGGACGAGGCCCACCAGGCCGCGACGGCCCATGCCCGGGAGAGCGGCGCCTTCTACATGCACCCCTTCGCCGACGATGCCATCGTTTCGGGGCAGGGCACCATCGGCGTCGAAATGCTGGAGCAGATTCCGGACGCCGATCTCTACATCATCGCCATCGGTGGTGGCGGCCTCATCGCCGGGGTGTCGCAGGTCGTCAAGGCGATGAAGCCGAAGGCCCGCATCGTCGGCGTGGAGCCGGTGGGTTCGCCGACCCTCCATGCCTGTTTCGCTGCCGGCCATGTCGTGCGTCTGCCGCAAGTGACCACGCGCGTCGCCACCATGGCCTGCGGCCGCACGGATGAGAGCATCTACGAGATCGCACGGCGCCATGTCGATGACATCGTCCTGGTCAGCGACGAGGCGATGCAACGCGCTGCCGAGCTTCTCTGGTTCGAGTTCGGCATCGCCGCGGATCTAAGCGGCGCGGCCTCGCTGGCGGCGCTGATGGCCGGTGCTGTCAGGCCCAAACCCGGCGAACGCGTCGCCGGGTTGGTCTGCGGCGCGGGCGTGGACGGGCTTTCCGCCTGAGGGAGGATTTTGCACGACCGGCGCAATGCTGCGCCGCATCTCATGCCGCCGGGAACGCCTCGCAGGAAGGCGGCGCACGGCCAAGGCAAACAAGAAGCACGTTCAAACAAGAAGTACGTCCAAACAAGAAGCACGTAAAAGTCCAGACCAAAGGCCATCCAGGCAAAGGAGGAGTTCATATGCGTAGCATCTTCAAGACATCGGCGGCGCTGCTCGCGTTCGCGCTTGCCATGCCGTCTTTGGCGCAGGCCAAGGACAAGGTCCTCGGCGTCGCCGCCATCGACCTGCAAAACTCCTTCTATGTGCGCATGAAGGAGGCGGGCGACGTCGCTGCCAAGGATTATGGCGTGCGCTCCACCTGGCAGAGCGCGGAAGGAAGCCTCGAGAAGGAAGTGGCCATCATCGAGAACTTCATCAACCAGGGCGTCAGCGCCATTCTGGTCGACCCGCTCGACAAGAACGCCCTGGTACCGGTGATCAAGAAGGCGCTCGCAGCCGGTATCCCCGTTGTCACCATGGGCAACAAGGTGGAGGCGGACGGCAACTATTCCACTCTCTATCCCGACTATGAGAACATGGCGATGGTGGCCCGTGCCATCGGTGTCTCGCTCGGCGGGGAGGGCGAGATCGCCCTGCTCGTCGGCTCGCGCGGCAATTTCGTGTCCGACACCCGCGAAAAGGGCTTCGTCGAAACCCTGGCCAAGGAATATCCCAAGATCAAGATCGTCGGCGTCGAGCCGACCAATTGGGATGCCGCCAAGGCGACGAACGCTGCGCAGACCTGGCTGACGACCTATCCCGACCTCAAGGCGATCGCCTGCATCTCCGACAGCCTGTGCCTGGCGGCGGATTCGGTCGCCAGTTCGATGGGTTCGAACCTGATCTATGGCGGCTATGACGGCGATGCCGAGATGAAGGAGCTGATCGACAGCGGCAAGATGGTGCTCGATGTCCTCACCGGCGCCAATCGCGTCGGCTACTGGAACATCGCGGTCGCGACCCGTCTGGCCAATGGCGAGAAGCTGCCGAAGGATCTCTATATGCCGACCTATTTCGTCACCTCCGACGAAACCGCGAAGAAGCTCAAGGCAGCCGGGTTGAACTTCGAGCATATCAACACCGACAAGCAGGCCATCGAGGCCAAGAACTACACCGAGCAACTCGGTCCCAAGGTGCCGGTCTCGGCCATGACGGTCGGAAAATAGGCCGAACGCCACCTGCCGGCACGGCCGATCCGTGCCGGCAGCCGCCTGCCTGTGTGCGGTAGCGCGCCTCGCCGCGCCGCAGATGACGACCGGCCCAGTCCCTATTGGGGGAAATCATGTCCCAGCTGAGATTATCGAGCCTTTTCAGGCGGAACGAGCCGGTATTGATCCTCGTTTTCGTGCTCGCGGTCGTCGTGTTCGGCTGGATCGATCCGCGTTTCCTGACGGCTGGCAATTTCGTCAGCATCGCTCAGCAGAGTTCGGTGATTGCCCTGATCGCCTTCGCGATGACCGCCGTCATCATCGCACGCGGCATCGATATTTCGGTGGGCAGCACGCTGGCTTTTGCCGGCGTGGCCGCCGGCCTCGTCCATGCCGCTTCCGGATCGGCCGTGCTGACGCTGGCGACGGCGATCGCAAGCGGCGCACTCATCGGTCTCCTCAACGGCATCCTGATCGGGTTCGCCGGTATTTCGCCGTTCATGGCCACGCTTGCCACCATGGCTTTCGCCCGTGGCCTTTCGCTCAGCCTGTCCAGGGCATCGAGCATCACCATCGCCGATCCTGTCGTGCTCTATGCCGGACGGGAGACGTTCGGGTTGCTGCCGGTGTCCGTCGTCATCGCCCTGGTCGTTCTGCTGGCCTGGTGGTTCGTGCTCAAGCGCACCGTCTACGGGCGCTGGATCTATGCGGTTGGCGGCAATGCCGAGGCCGCCCGTGCCTCGATGGTGCCGGTCGGCCCGGTCCGCATCTCCGTCTATCTCATCGCCGGCGCGACGGCGGGGCTCGGCGCCATCCTCACCATTGGCCGCCTCGGCTCCGCCCAGCCTCTGGCGGGCACGGGCCTGGAATTCACCGCGATCACCGCCGCCATCATCGGCGGCACGAAACTGTCGGGTGGCAAAGGCTCGATCTGGGGAACGGCGCTCGGCGCCATGCTGCTCGGGGTGATCAATACCGGCCTGTCCTTCCTGCAGGTGCCGCAGATCGTCATCTACTACATCACCGCGGCGCTGATCCTGGCGGCTGTGCTGGCCAGCCAGCCCGAGAGCGTGACCTCCCTGTTTTCCAACTTACGGCGCACGGCACCGAAGAGGACCGATGGCGCACTCGCCACGTCGCCCGCCGGCGGGGGCAGTGCCCACAGCATTGTCCTGCGCGGGATCGGCAAGCTGTTTCCGGGCGTCAAGGCGCTCGACGGCGTGTCCTTTACTGTCTCGTCCGGCGAGGTGGTCGCGCTCGCCGGCGAGAACGGGGCCGGCAAGTCCACCCTGGTGAGGTGCATCTCCGGGATCTATCGCCCCGACGAGGGCGAGATCGTCATCGACGGCAAGACGGTCGACTTTCATTCCTCCAACGAGGCGCGCGACATCAGTGTCATCCATCAGCATTTCAGCCTGTCGCCCGACCTGACGGTGGAGGAGAACCTGTTCGTCGGCCGCGAGCCGCGCACGCGCCTGGGCCTGCTCGACCGGGCACGGATGCGCCGCGAAGCCCAGGCCGTCATGGACGAGTTCTCGCTCGACATTGCGGTCGACGCCGAACTTCGCACGCTGTCCGTGGGTCGGCAGCAAATGGTGGAGATCGCGCGCGCAGTCTTGTCCGATGCCTGGTTCATGGTGATGGACGAGCCGACCAGCGCGCTCTCCAACCGCGAGCGCGACCAGCTCTATGGGCTGATCGACAGGCTCAAGGCCCGCGGCGCCGGCATCCTCTACATCTCCCATAAGATGGAGGAGATCTTCAATCTGTGCAGCCGTGTCCTGGTGCTGCGCGACGGCAAGTTCATCGGCGAGCGCCGCACCGCCGAAACGAGCGAGGCCGAGATCGTCGCGATGATGGTGGGACGCGACGTTGGCGACGTCTTCCTCCATCGCCAGGCCGATATCGGCGAAAGGGCCATCGAGGTCGAGGCGCTATCCGACGGCAAGCGGCTCAAATCCGCTTCACTCAACGTGCATCGCGGCGAGATCGTCGCACTGGCCGGCCTGATGGGCAGCGGCCGCTCGGAAGTGCTGCGCCTGATCGCGGGCATGGGCGCGCCGCAAACCGGGGCGATCACCATCTTCGGCAAGCCCCAGCGGGGAGGGGACCTCAAGGCCGCCAATCGCGCGGGCATCGTCTACATTCCCGAGGACCGCCATCTGGAAGGGTTCGTCGGCACCATGTCGGTCAGCGACAACCTTTCGCTGGCCTGGATCCGGGGCCATAGCCGCCTCGGCATTCTCTCCCCGGCGCGGATCGCCGCGCTGACGCGCGAGCTGATCGGCTCGCTGGGCGTGCGCCCGGCACAGCCTGGGAAGGCGACGATCGAGCTTTCCGGCGGCAACCAGCAGAAAGTCGTGATCGGCAAATGGCTGGCGACCAAACCCAGGATCATCCTGCTCGACGAACCGACGCGCGGCGTCGACGTCGGTGCCAAATCCGAGCTGCACCGCCTCATCGCCAGGCTCAAGCAAGAGGGCGCTGCCATCCTGATGGTGTCGAGCGAACTGCCGGAGGTGCTGGGCGTCGCCGATCGCATCGTGGTCATGCGCCAAGGCCATTCGGTCGGCGAACTCGCGCGCGGGGCGAGCGAAGAACAGGTCATGGCGCTGGCATTCGGCGATCGTGCGACGGCCAAACCGGCCGGTCCCCTGGCAAACATCCGGCAGCGATAGGAGCGGCACATGACGATCGCGATGAGGAAAGGCATGTTGCCGCGCATTCTCGATCTTTCCCCGCTGATCCTGCTGGCGGGATTGACCATCGTCTTCGGCTCGCTGGATCCCAGGGTGGTGTCCGGCCAGAGCCTGATCAACATCGTATCGCAAGCCACGCCCGTGGCCGTGCTGGCACTCGGCGCGATGATCGTGCTGCTGACGGGCGGCATCGATCTGTCGGCCGGCATCGGCGTCGCCTTTTGCGCCGTGCTGGTCGCGAGCCTCATCGACATGGGAACGGGGCTGGCGGGCTCCTTGGCGATCGGGCTGTGCGCCATGCTCCTGGTGGGGCTGGCGAACGGCCTGGTGATCGCGCTTCTGCGCATACCGCCCTTCGTGACGACGCTGGCCTCCATGGTGGCCCTGCAGGGCGCCACGCTGGCCGTCGCCTCCAAGGGCGTGCTGGTGGTTCGAGAGCCCGTGCTCAAATTCGTCGGCGTCGAACGCTCCTTCGGCCTGCCCCACGTCATCTTCGCCACGGTGATCATCGTGCTTCTGGCCATGGTGCTGATGCGCCGCAGCCGCTTCGGCCTGCGCACCTATGCGCTCGGTTCCGATCCGGCCGCGGCCGAACTGGCAGGCATCCCGGTCGCGCGGCACACCATCCTGGTCTACGCCGCCTCGGGCCTGTTCGCGTTCCTCACGGCCGTCATCATGATCAGCCGCGTGCCGGTGGTCACGCCCAATATCGGCGGCACCTCGCTGCTGCTGGATGCGATCGCTGCGGCTGTCCTCGGCGGGACGAGCATATTCGGTGGCCGCGGCACGGTCTGGGGCGCGGTCGTCGGGGCGCTGATCGTCAGCCTCCTCACCACTGCCTTACGTATTTTCGGGACCGACCCGTCCAGCCTGGAGCTCTACAAGGGCGCGATCATCATGCTGGCGCTGCTGGCCGACGCGGCCATGACCCACGCCAAGGCCCGCCTCATGGAGATTGCCCGATGACGATACCTCTTCCCGGACAGGATGGCCCGGGGTCATCCGCCTTTGCCGCCATGACCAGCCCCGATGTGCGGGCGCTGGCAGCCTCGCAGTCTTCGCGCCCCGTCGCGCTGCTGCCGACCGGCGCCGTCGAACAGCACGGCCCGCATCTGCCGCTCGGCGTCGACATCTGGCTGGCGAGCGCGGTGGCGCGGGCTGTCGCCGAAGGGCAAGCGGGCATGCGGGTTTGCGAGCCCTTCGCCTATGGCTCGTCCCAGCACCACCGCGCCTTTCCCGGCACGATGAGCCTCAGTCCGCAGACCTTCATCGCGGTCCTGGCCGATCTCGGCGAATGCCTGTGGAACGATGGCTTCCTGCCCGTCATCCTCAATGGGCATGGCGGCAACAGGGCCGCCATCCAGGTCGCGGTGACCACGCTGGGTCAGCACGGCGTGGTGTCCGCTGGCTTTTCCTATTTCGATCTGATTGCCGACATTGCCACGGAGGTGTTGTCCGACGCCGCCGGCGGAACGGGCCATGCCTGCGCACTCGAAACCTCGCTGATGATGCATGTGCTGCCGCAAACCGTGCGCGAGGATCTTATCCCCGCCGGGACGACACCGCCGAGCTGGCCCGACCCGCATCTTTTCGCGGCCCCCGCCATCACCGTATGGCGCCCCTTCGAGGCCATCCGGGACAATGGCGTGATCGGCACGCCGTCGCAGGCCTCGCCCTCGGCCGGCGCGCGTCTGTTCGAGGCCGCCGTCAGCCGCAGCCGCGAGGCCGTTCTCGCCATCCAGTCCAACTATGGTCAAAGGAGTTCATGGTGACCGTTCAGTTCAGATCTTCCCTCGAGGGGCCTCATCTGCGCGGCATGGCCATCGTGAGCGAACCCGAACAAGGTCTACGACTGGGTACAAATCGTATCGGATCGACCTGGACAGCCGGCAGTTCCGGCCGGTTCCTGAAGATCGACAGTCCGGCAACCGGCGAAGCGCTGGGCTATCTGGCACTCTCCACCCGCCAGGATGTCTCCCGGGCCGTGCAGGCGGCGGACGGCGCGCGCGAAGCCATGCGCCGGATGGGCGTCTTCGCCCGGGCGGCTCTCTGCCTGAAGATTGCCGAGGAAATCGAGCGGCGGGGCGATGAGCTGGCGCGCCTGCTCTGCCTCGAACAGGGCAAGCCCTACCATACCGAGGCCAAGGCGGAGGTCGCGGGTGCTGCCCTCGGCTTTCGCAACGCCGCCGAGCAGATGAAATGGCTGGAGACGTCGGCCTTTCCCGTCGCCGATCCCCACAAACGCGCCTTCAGCTTCCTGCAGCCCAAGGGCGTCTTCGCCATCATAACGCCCTGGAATTTTCCTCTCGCACTGCCCTGCCTCTATTATCTCGGTCCCGCGATCGCCACCGGTAATACGGTGGTCTGGGTGCCCGCTCCCACCACCTCGCTGATCGCGGTGGCTTTGATGGAGTGCCTGATCGAGGCTGGCCTGCCGGATGGGGCGGTCAATCTTGTGCTGGGCGATGGCGCCGAAGTCGGCGACGAGGCCGTGATCCATCCCGGCACCCACGCTGTTGGCTTCACCGGCAGTTCGGCCACGGGCGCGCGGATCGCAAGCCGCGGCGCGGGAAAGCCGCTGCTGTTGGAAATGGGCGGCAATGGCCCCACCATCGTCTTGCCCGATGCCGATATCGACAGGGCGGCCGCCAGGGTCGGGGCCGGCTGTTTTGCCAATGCCGGGCAGATCTGCACCGCGACCGAACGGATCCTCGTGCATCGATCCGTGCATGACCGCTTCATCGACGGCCTGGTCAAGGCGGCGGCGGCCGTGCGCATGGGCGACCCCTTCCATCCCGCGACCACCATGGGGCCTCTGAACAATGCCGCAGGCCTCGATAAGATGCTGAGTCATATGGATGATGCCCTGGCGCGCAAGGCCCAGGTGGTGACCGGCGGCAGGATCGCTGCCGGCATGCCGACAAATCTCTATTTCGAGCCGACGGTGGTTACCGGGCTGGGGCGCGAAAGCCTGCTCAATATCGAGGAATCCTTCGGTCCGGTGGCGCCGGTGCTGGCCTTCGACACCGACGAGGAGGCGCTGGAGCTTGCCGCCTCCAGCCCGTTCGGGCTCTCGGCCGCCGTCTTCACCAGCACCATCGCCAAGGCGTTCTTCTATACCGAAAGCCTCAGGGTCGGCATCGTCAACGTCAACGAGAAGAGCTGCTACTGGGAACCCCATATCCCGGCGGGCGGCGCGGCGGGAACGCAAAGCGGCCTGGGCCGGACCGGCGGGCGGCACACGCTCATGGAGATGTGCGACCTCAAGACGATGACGATCGACCTCGCCCAATAGAACCTCAGCCAGGATCTGCAACAGGAGCATCGCCATGACCGCCGCCGAGCCGGACAGGGTGGACTATGTCATTGTCGGCGGCGGGTCGGCGGGTTGCGTGCTTGCCGCCAGGCTGACCGAGGATCCGGCCGTCCGCGTGATCCTTCTGGAGGCGGGCATGGATGCGGCGCGCCCGGAGGACTTTCCCGATCTTGCCTCGCCCTATCCCGGCATTGCCTACTGCAATCCGCGCTACACCTGGGACGGCCTCAAGGCATCCTTGCCCTATGGCGGTTCCAACCGGCCGGAAAGCAAGAGCACCCGCTATGAACAGGCCCGGGTCCTGGGTGGCGGGTCGGCCATCAACGGCATCGGCGCCAATCGCGGCGCCCCGTTCGATTATGACGAATGGCGGGACATGGGCCTGGAAGGATGGTCGTGGCAGGCCTGCTTTCCCTATTTCAAGAAGCTCGAGCGGGACCTCGATTTCGACAATCATTTTCACGGCAGGAGCGGTCCGTTTCCAATCCGTCGGCGCGGCGAGGAGATCTGGACGCCCTTCACCCGTGCCATGCTGGCGGTCTGCAAGGCGCGCGGCATTGCCTTCCTGCCGGACCAGAACGGCGCTTGGGAGGAGGGCACTTTTGAAATGGCCGTCAACATGGACGAGCAGCGCCGTCGCGTCAGCACGGCCTGGGCCTATCTGACGCCGCAGGTCAGGGCGCGCCCCAATCTGGAAATCCGTACCCACACCACCGCCTCCCGCATCGTCCTGGCCGATGGCAAGGCCGTTGGTGTGATCGCCGTGCGGGGAGGCGCCAGCCAGATCGTGCAGGCGAACCGGGTGGTGCTGAGCGCCGGCGCGCTGTCCTCGCCCGCCGTCCTCATGCGCTCGGGCATCGGTCCGGCCCCCCATCTGGGCGATTGCGGCATTGAGGCCCTGCATCACCTGCCCGGCGTCGGCCAGAACCTGATGGAGCATCCCTCGGCCGGTATCGTGCCCTTTCTCAGGCCGGCCGCACGCCAGCGGGGCGTGCCCGACTACCACATTCCCATCGGCTATCGCTTCTCCTCCGGCCTGGAGGGATGTCCGCCGGGCGACATGCATATGAACTTCGTCACCCGCGCAGCCTGGCATGCCGTGGGCCGCCAGCTCGGTTCCGTCTTCTTCTGGGTGAACAAGTCCTATTCGCGTGGCCAGCTCCTGCTCGATCCCGCATCCCCGGACGGTCCGCCGCGCATCGATTTCCGCATGCTTTCCGACCGGCGCGACCTCGTACGCCTGGCCGATGCCTTCGAGCGCGCCGTGAGCCTGGCGCTCGACCCGGCGGTGAATTCGGTGGTCTCCGGTGTTTATGCCGGCGGCATGTCGGAGATCGGCAAGCGTTTTTCCAAACCGAGCGCGCGCGGCGCCGTCATCACTGGGATCGGAGCGGTGGGCCTCGATCTGATCGGCCGGCTGCGCGAGAAGGTGTTTCCCCATATGCTGTCGAACTACGACGATCCCCTCAGGCTGGTCGGCAACCGTGGCGAGCTCGAGGCCTATATCGCCGAAACCGTCGGCGGCGTCTGGCATCCGTCCGGCACGTGCCGCATGGGTCCCGACGGGGACAGGATGGCGGTGACGGATGCCACGGGACAGGTGCGTGGGTTGCAAGGATTGTTCGTCTGCGATGCATCGCTGATGCCCACGATTCCCTGTGCGAACACGAACCTCCCGACGATCATGATGGCGGAAAAGATCGCCGACGCTCACAAAGGCGCTGCCTGAGAGCATAAACACGCTCCTCTGAAATGGAGGAACCCTCAGGCTGCGGCCAAGGTTGACGATCGATCTGCGACAAGGCCTCGGCACAAGACGCTCGGCATCGCCACTTTGGCGCCCCTCCATGCCGCCACGCGCTGCTGACGCATTGCACTCGCAACCTTGCAAGTATACTCCTATAGCCGGAGAAACAGTGGCGTTTCCCGCTCTCGCCTGTGTCGACCGGCCCGACAGGCGTATTCCTGTCTGTGCTCCGTTCTCAGGTGATAGTTGTGACCAATGACGATTGGAAAATCGGCGTTCTATTTTCCAAGAGCGGCGTAACAGCTGCCGCGGAAATAGCCGAAGCAAATGCGACGCTCCTGGCCACCGAAGAAATCAACGCTGCGGGAGGTGTGCTTGGGCGAAGAATTGCGCCGACATTCTACGATCCTGAATGTTCGGCGCGTCGATATCGCGAACTGGCTGTTCGGCTCCTGACCGAAGATCGGATCCGGGTCATCTTCGGTTGCTATATGTCGACGGCACGAAAGGCCGTTCTTCCGGAGATCGAGGCCTATCGCGGATTATTATTCTATCCTACATTTTATGAAGGATTTGAATATTCCAACAATTGCTTCTACACGGGTTCATCGTCAAATCAGAATGCTGTCCAATTGGCGCAATATCTGATCGAGAATTACGGCAAGAGATTTCTGCTGGTTGGTTCAAACTATGTTTTTCCATATGAATATAATCGTGTCGTAAGCGACCTGGTTACCTTGGCAGACGGAACGATTCTAGATGAGATCTATGTTCCGGTTGAAGCGGTTCGAAAGGATTTCGACAAGGTCATCAAACGTATAAAGGAGCTCAAGCCGGACGTGCTGGTGTCCAACGTCGTCGGCACGGGGGCGGTGCTTCTGTATCAGGCCTATCGGGAAGCGGGTTTCGACCCCAGTGCGATGCCCATTGCCAGCCTGGCGACCACAGAGGCGGAGGTGGCCCTGATGCCGTCGGGATTGGCCGCAGGGCACCTGACGGCAGCGTCGTTTTTCGAGACTTTGGACACGCCGGCCGCCAGGCGCTTCGTCACGGCCTTCAAACAGCGTTTCGGCGAGGATGCGCCGGTGACTGCCAGCGCGGAAGCCGCGTATTTTCAGACATATCTCTATGCAGCGGCGCTTGAACGGGCCGGGACCGACAATCCCGACGCCCTTGTGCGCCATCTGGCGGGCTTGGAATTCGACGCGCCACAGGGGCGGATTCGTATCGACCCCGACAACCATCATACAGAACTGTGGGCGCGTATCGGCAGGCTCAATCCGCAAGGCAAATTCGACGTCATCTGGGAGTCGGAGGCACGGGTAAGGCCGGACCCTTATTTCGTTACCGCAGCGCATGACGGCTGGGCCAGCGGTCTGACCCCCGCGCGTCGCAAGGCCTGATGGGAGCAGGCGATGACAGCCCATCTGCTCAAGGATCTCAAGGGCCTGCGCGTGCAGGTCATACATCCACCCGATGCCCAGGGCGTGGCGCTGGTCGAACATCTGCGCCGCATCGGCTGCAGCTGTGAAACGACATGGCCGCTGCCTCAGGCCGTCAGCGCGACCGCAGTCGTCGTGTTGGTCTCCATCGAACAAGAAAACCGGGACAAGATTCTGCGCCTTTTCAGGCCTGTCGAACCCTCGGACCCTGCTGTCTTGGCCGTCGTGTCGTTCGAAGATCCGAGCACGCTCCAGGTGGTGCTCGAATGCGGTGCACTGGCCGTGATCGAGCGGCCCATTCGTCCCTTTGGATTGCTCACCAACCTGATCATCGCCCGTTCGCTGTGGATGGAGCGCCAAAGCGCGGCCAAGCGGATCCGCAAGCTCGAACGCAAACTCGCCGGCAACAACCGGATCCTGAGAGCCAAGACCATTCTTATGGAAACACAGGGGCTCAGCGAACCGGAAGCCTATGAAAGCATACGCAAACAGGCGATGGGCAAACGTGTGGCGATGGACGATGTCGCCACCGCAATTATCAATGCTTATGAGCTCTTGACGTTCAAGGAAAGTCGTGCCTAGTATGAAACTTAGTTGACGTCCGGTGAAACGGCGTCACTCTCGGCGATCGACAGTGTAGTCTTCGCCATTTGGCTGTGCAGCCCGCAAACTCCTGTTCGGAGTTGGCGGGTTTTTTGTTTTGGTTAGGCCGACAAGGCTGTTGGCCTCCCTGTCTTGCAGTATCGGCGACACTGAGCATGCGCGAGCCGGCGCGTGCGAGGCAATGCTTTTACTCTCTATCCGAAAACCTTTGTCCAGACCTTGTCGCCTGGGGCTCGTGCGCGCCCATGCGGCAGGACCCACATCGAAAAGAAGGAGCCCGGTTCATCATCTTTCGACTGCAGCCCTCCTGCTGAGCTGGTGAGGCTGGACCGCAACGGTCAGGGCGTGCTCGGCGCGCTCGCGAGACTTCCGAATGATCCTGCACGGCCGCGAGGGGCGGCTCGAAGACAAGGACGCGCCCATCGAGGCGCAGAGGAGGGGTAATGAACGACAAGACAAGGCGTGCCTTTCTCCAGGCAAGCGGATTCGCGGCCATGGGATTGGCAGCACCAGCCATCCTGCGTCTGGGCGATCGCGCCTGGGCAGCCGAAGAGGTGCCGGTCGGCATCATGTATTCGCTCACCGGCACGACGGCGATCGTCGAGAAATCGATGAATCAATGTGCCCAGATGGCAATTGCCGAGATCAATGCCAAAGGAGGCGTGCTCGGCAAGCAATTGCGCCCCGTGATCGAAGATCCTGCTTCCGAGCCGCGCACCTATAGTGAAAAAGCGCGCAAATTGGTGATGGAAGACCAGGTGCCGGTCATTTTCGGCTGCTACACCACCGCCAGCCGCAAGGCGGTGCTGCCCGTGGTCGAGCGCCGCAAAAGCCTGCTGGTATGGCCGACCTGGTACGAGGGAGAAGAGTGCTCCAAGAACGTACTCTATGCCGGATCGGCGGTCCCAAATCAGCAACTCGAGAATTCGCTGCCCTGGCTGAAGAAGAAGCTTGGACGTAGCAAGCTGTTCATCGTCGGTTCCGACTATGCCTTTCCGCGGGGCATGGCCAAGACTTCGAAAACAATCTGCCAGAAGATCGGCATGGAGGTCGTCGGCGACGAATATCTGCCGCTCGGCCACACCGAATGGGCATCGATGGTGTCCAAGATCGGGGCGAGCGGCGCGGATGTGATCTTTTCCAATGTCGTCGGGGATTCGATCGTCGCCTTCTATCGCGAGCTGCGCAACCAGGGCTATAGTTTCGACAAGCTGCCCTTGTGCTCGTCGACCACGACAGAGGTCGAGATCAAGGCCATGGGGCCGGAATATGCCCTCGGCAGCTACGTATCCCTGCCCTATTTCCAGACCGTCGAAACGCCGCAGAACCAGGCTTTCGTGAAGGCGTTCAAGGCCTATGCCGGCGCCGATGCCGTAACCCATGCCGCAATGGAGGCGGTCTATATCGGCGTTCACATGTGGGCGATGGCGGCCGAGAAGGCGGGTGAATTCACGGCCAAGGGGGTGGTTTCGGCCGTCGGCGGAATGTCCTTCGACGCCCCGCAAGGCAAGGTCACGATCGAC
The DNA here is from genome assembly GCF_040797145.1 of Labrys neptuniae. NCBI lineage: Bacteria > Pseudomonadati > Pseudomonadota > Alphaproteobacteria > Hyphomicrobiales > Xanthobacteraceae > Labrys > Labrys neptuniae. The sequence continues at coordinate 111,042 of NZ_JBFNQD010000011.1, forward strand.
CCGCAGAACCTCCACAGCTACCTGACGCCCCGCATCGGCAAGACACGGGCCGATGGATTGCTCGACATCGTCGACCAATATCCCGAGCCGCTGCTGCCGCTGCCCTATTCCAGCGTCGGGGAAAGCGCGGAGAAACGCCTCTGCACCACGAGCGGCGCTTCGCTCTAACGCGTCATCGGTCGGACTCCAGGCCGCTGCAGGCACTGCACGGCCACCGGCCACTTGCGATCGGGTTTGAGATGGAAACCTTCGTCATCGGGCTGAGTATCGGATCGATCCTGTTCATGGTCGCACTCGGTCTTGCGATCATTTACGGGACCATGAAAGTCATCAATCTCGCCCATGGCGAGATGGTGATGATCGGTGCCTACGTCACCGTGCTGGCGACCCGTCATCTGGGCTTGAATATCTATCTGTGCCTGCCCTTGGCGTTCCTGGTCACGGCGATGTTCGGCCTGGCGATCGAACGCTCGGTCGTCAGCCGTCTCTACGGACGTTTGCTCGACACCTTGCTGGCGACCTGGGGCATTGCCCTCATTCTGCAGCAGCTCGTCCGCATCCATTTCGGGTTGGCCCTGTTCGGTATCAAGATCGATGGGCTCGGAGCGGACCTGCAAAACGTCCCGGTACCGGTCGAGCTGCAACAGACCTGGCATCTGCTGGGAGCGAACATTCCGGTCTATCGGGCATTTGTCTTCGGGATCGCCGTCCTGCTTGGGGCTGCGACCTGGTGGCTCCTTTACCGCACGCGCTTTGGTAGCCAGCTAAGAGCCGTATCGGTGGCCAGGAACACGGCTGCCGCTTGCGGCGTGAACGACAAGAAGGTCAATGCCCTTGCCTTCGCCTATGGCTGCGGTCTTGCGGGTGTAGCAGGTGTTCTCGTCTCCGGGTTCAAGACAGTGTCGCCGGACATGGGAACTTCCTATGTCGTCGACGCCTTTCTCGTGGTGGTCGCCGGAGGCGTGGGCCAGCTGCTGGGCACCTTCGCCGCTGCCGGAATACTTGGCGAGGTTCAGAGCTTCGTCGCCACCTGGCTCAATGATGTGTATGGCCGCACCGTTCTGTTTGCCGTGGTCATCCTCATCCTGCTGTTCAAGCCGCAAGGCCTGTTCGTGACCAAGAGCCGCTGACACTCCCAAAGACATGGATGAGCGTATGACATATCGAAGCACTTCCATTGCCGCCTACATAGTGTTCTTTGCGGTGGTGTTCGCCCTCCCGTTCTTCCTCAACAGCTTCTGGACCAACCGGGTTGCGACCTATCTCGTCTATGCAATCTGTGCCGTCGGGATAAGTCTGGCCTGGGGCTATACGGGAATACTCAGCCTGGGCCAGGGCCTGTTCTTTGGAATGGGCGCCTATATGCTTGCCATGTCGCTCACGCTGGCGGTGCCCGAAAACAACCCGGTGCCGGATCTGATGCTGCTCAATATGCAGCCGGACGCCGTGCGCGATCTTTGCTGCGTCACCCCGGGCTCCTTCCTGTGGATTCCCTTCAGATGGGTCGCGGTCGGCATGATCGCGGGATTGCTGGTGCCCTGTGCCCTGGCCGCGGGACTTGGCTATGTCATGTTCAAGCGGCGCACGACGGGCGTCTATGTCAGCATCATCACCCTGGCGTTCGCGCTGATCGGGCAACTGCTCGTGATCAACAATCAGCCCTTGACCGGCGGCTTCAACGGCCTTGCCAGCTTTGCCCCGCTGACGATTGCCGGTTTTGAATTCGACCCTTACGGACCCAGCGTCTATTACGCCGTTGCCGGCATTCTGTTTCTCGTCGTGCTCGGGCTTCGCCTGCTTCTTTCCGCTCGCATCGGACAGGTTCTCAAGGCGATCCGCGAGGACGAGGCCCGGGCCCGCTATCTGGGCTATGACGTCGAGAGCTACAAATTATTCGTGTTCTGCCTCTCGGCCACCATAGCAGGGCTGGCAGGCATGTTGTTCACCCTGACGGCGGAGTTCGCCTCACCCTCCCTGATGGCGACGTCGTTCAGCATCTCCATGGTGATCTGGGCTGCGACCGGCGGGCGGGCGTCCCTGCTGGGCGCCTGTATCGGGGCTTTGCTGGTGAATTTCGTCGGCTCCTATGCCAGCGAGAATGCCGTCCTCCAGCCGGTTTGGCCGATCATCCTGGGCGGGCTGTTCGTTTTCGTGGTGCTGGTGATGCCCAACGGCATCGTGGGCCTCATCAAAGCGTGGTTCGAACGCACCCCGCGTGACAATTCCTCACGACGGGAGGCCTACCCATGAACGCCGTGACCAGGATAGAGGCCGCACGACCGCAGGCAGCGACTCCGCCCATTCTGACGACCCGCAATCTCACCGTCCGCTTCGACGACTTTCCGGCCGTGAGCAATGTCGACCTGTCGATCGAAGATGGTGAACTCAGGGTCATCATCGGTGCGAACGGTGCCGGCAAATCGACGCTGCTCGATCTGCTGTGCGGAAAGGTGCTGCCGTCGGAAGGCGAGATCTGGCTGCGCGACCGCAACATCACCGGCATCGGCGAGGCGGCGATTGCGCGTGGCGGCGTCGGCCGGAAGTTCCAGACACCTGCCGTCTTCAAGGAGATGACGGTGCTCGAGAATTTGCAGATCGCAAGCAACCGCTACGTCAAGGTTCGCGACAATCTGTTCCGGCGCTTCTCGCGGGGGCCGACCGACCGGGAATTGGCGGTCGCCGAACGGACGGGGCTGTCATCCTTCATGAAGCGCAAGGCCGGGGAATTGTCCCACGGCCAATTGCAATGGCTGGAGCTGGCCATGGTCCTCAGCCAGGATCCCAAGGTCATTCTTCTCGACGAACCAGCCGCCGGAATGACGGCTGCCGAAACCGACAAGACCGCCGAGCTCCTGCTGGCGCTGGCCGGTGAACACACCGTGCTCGTCATCGAGCATGACATGGCGTTCGTGCGCAGGATCTGCCGCACCATAACCGTTCTCCACCAAGGTTCGGTCCTGGCGGAGGGAACGGCGGATGACATCGAGAAGAACCCCGCTGTCATCGAAGCCTATCTCGGTTCTGCGACGCTCAGCCATGCTTAAGATCAGCCATGTCAATGCCTTCTATGGTACCAGCCATATCATCCACGACCTCGATCTGGAGATACGCAAGGGCGAGACGTTCTGCGTCCTGGGACGCAATGGCGTGGGCAAGACCACATTGCTGCGCAGCCTTCTCGGCATCGGGGTGCGCACCACGGGGAGCATCGAATTCCAGGGCCACGAGATCGACAGGGCCCTGACCCATGATCGCGCCCGGCGTGGCATCGGCTATGTGCCCCAGGGGCGGGAAATCGTTCCGGGCATGAGCGTGCTCGACAACATCCTGCTTGGCTGCAATGCGCGCACCGATCGCAAGACCGACGTGCCACCGCTTGTCTGGAGCCTCTTTCCATTCCTGAAGGACCACCTTGGACGGCGGGGAACGAACCTCTCGGGCGGCCAGCAGCAGCAATTGGCCATCGCCCGCGCTCTCGCCACCGATCCAAGCCTCCTCATCCTGGATGAGCCCACCGAAGGCATCCAGCCCAACATCGTCGAGGATATCGAGCGGGCAATCATCGCGCTCAACCGTGATCACGGCCTCACGATCATCCTGGTCGAACAGAAGATCCGCTTTGCTCGAACAGCGGCACACCGCTTCGCCATTCTCGAAAAGGGGCGCGTCGCGGCGGCCGGACCGACCAGCGAACTCACTCACGAACTCGTCCACCGGCATATGAGCCTGTAGCGCGCTGCGAGGACAGGCGCCGCAACCAGACAATGGGAGGAACCCAGCATGCTTCGCATCGAGAGCCTTGTCGGGGCCAGCACCGATCCCGGCCTGCATGAGCATCTTCACCATCTCGAACATCACGGTGATCTGGAGGTGGTCAAGATCGCTGTCGGGGATCTCGATCGTCGCCGCCTGCTCGCCCGGACCGAACGTGGCGAAGAGCTCGCCATCACGCTTCCGCGCAACCAGAAGCTGTTCGACGGGGCGGTGCTGCTCATGGAGGCCAGCAGGGCCATCGTCGTCAAAGCCGGCGAACAGCGCTGGCTCAGGCTTTCACCGCGTGGGGCCGAGGAAGCGCTGGAGCTGGGCTATCATGCCGGCAATCTGCATTGGCGCGTGCGTTTCGAGGGCAAGGACCTGCTGGTCTCGCTGGATGGCCCGGCCGCCGACTATATTGCGCGCATAGACCCGCTGGTCAGGAGCGGAGCTGTTCTGGCGGCCGAAGAGCACCAATGAGCACGCTCGATCCGAGCCCTTTGCTGGTGGCGCTGCAGCATGCCGACAGCCAGTTTCCATCCGGAGGCTTTGCGTTCTCCCAGGGGCTGGAAGCGTCAGCGCTCCTGAAGGAGACGCTGGGTGGCTGGGACCTTGCCGATTTCATCCTCACGCAGCTCGGCCATCGCTGGGCCGGGGCCGATCGCGTCGCCTTGATCAGGGCTCATCGCTGCGGAAGCGAACTGGCAGGGGTGGCGGAGCTGGACCGCGAGGTCGAAGCGTCGACCTTCGTGGATGGTCTCAGGGCCGGCTCGCGCCGGAACGGCATGGCGCTGCTGACGACCCACGCCCGCATCGGTACGCCCAAAGCGTCGGATTACCGGGCATTGGTGCGTGAGGGCTCCGCCTGCGGACATCTGGCCGTCATGCAGGGCCTGCTTTGGCGGTCGGTCGGGCTCGATGAAACCGCGGCTGCCTCGATCGGCGGCTATCAGGCCGCCGCATCGCTGGCTACCGCCGCGATCAGACTGGGTCTGATCGGTGCCATCGAAGCGCAGGCCATCCTCACCGTGGCCCTGCCGGTCATTGCCGGAATTTGTCGCGAGCCGGTGGCCGACGACGAACCGATCCGCTCGTTCAATCCGCTGACTGAAATCGCCGTCTCTTTTCATCGCGGCGGCGGTCAGCGGCTGTTTTCCAATTAGCCCGGTCAAAGAGGGAAGCACATTCATGCTGCTGACGCCCACTGAATTGGAACGCCTGACCATCTTCACTGCAGCCGAGCTGGCCCGCAAAAGACGTGCCAAGGGCCTGAAGCTCAATTACCCCGAAGCCGTGGCACTGATTTCCGACGAGATCCTCGAAGGGGCACGCGAGGGACGCTCCGTGGCGGAAATGATGGCGTTGGGATCGCAGATTCTCACGCAGGACGACGTCATGTCCGGTGTCGCCGCCATGCTTCCCATGTTGCAGGTGGAGGCGACATTCAAGGACGGCACCAAGCTGGTCACGGTTCACGATCCCTTGCGTCCTGCCCCCGACGGCCCTCACGACAGTTTCGAGCCGGGAGAGATCGTCAGCGAGGAAGGCGAAATCGAACTCAATGCCGGCAGGGAGAAACGGGCTGTTCGGGTGGTCAATACCGGCGACCGTCCCGTGCAGATCGGCTCCCACTACCATTTCTTCGAGGTCAACCGGGCTCTGGAGTTCGACCGCGCCGCCGCCTTCGGCATGCGCCTCGATATCGCCGCCGGTACGGCGGTGCGGTTCGAGCCGGGGCAGGAGAGAGAAGTGGAGCTCACCACATTCGGCGGGCAGCAGATGCTTTCGGGACTGAATGCGTTGTCGGACGGCTCGGCCCGGGATCCCAACGCCAAGGCAGCGGCCCTCGAGCGTGCTCGTGCCGCCGGTTTTCGTGGCGCTTGAAAGGAGAAGACAGATGGCATCGCTCTCCCGGCGCGACTATGCCGCGATGTATGGACCAACCACGGGTGACGGCTTCCGGCTCGGCGACACCTCGCTCATCGCGGTGGTCGAGAAGGACTACGCGACCTATGGCGACGAATGTCTTCACGGCGGCGGAAAGACACTGCGTGATGGCGCGGGCCTAGCCGCGGGCGTGACCAGCGCCGAAGGGGCACTGGACTTTCTCTTGTGCAACGTCACGGTGATCGATGCCGTGCTCGGGATCGTCAAGGGCGATCTTGGCATCAAGGACGGGCGTATTGTCGGCATTGGCAAGGCCGGCAATCCAGCGATCATGGACAATGTCGACCCTCGCCTGATCGTCTCGGCGGCGACGACGGTGCGTGATTGCGAGGGCCTCATTGCCACTGCCGGTGCGTTGGATGTCCATGTCCACTTCGACAGCGCCCAGCTTTGCGAGCACGCGATCGCCTCGGGCATCACCACGATGCTGGGCGGTTCGCTTGGGCCCATCACCGTCGGCATCGATTGCGGCGGCGCTTTCAATGTCGGCAAGATGCTGCAGGCCGCCGAGCAATGGCCGATCAATTTCGGTTTCCTCGGGCGAGGCAACTCGCACAAGCCAGCCTCGCTGGTCGAACAGATCGAAACGGGCTGCCTCGGCCTCAAATTGCATGAGGACTGGGGCACGATGCCCGCTTCCATCGACACCTGCCTGTCGGTTGCCGACGATATGGACTTTCCAGTCCAGATTCACACCGACACGCTGAACGAGTCCGGTTTCCTGGAAGATACGCTGGCGGCCATCAAGGAACGCACCATCCACATGTACCACACCGAAGGTGCGGGAGGCGGTCATGCGCCCGACATCATCCGTGTTGCCGGCGTGCCATGGTGCCTGCCGTCCTCCACCAATCCCACCAATCCCTATACCATCAATACCTTCGACGAACATCTCGATATGACGATGGTGTGCCATCACCTCAACCCCTCCATACCCGAAGACGTGGCCTTTGCCGAAAGCCGCATCCGGGCGCAGACCATCGCCGCCGAAGACGTCCTGCACGATATCGGCGCGATCTCGATGCTGGGGTCGGACAGCCAGGGCATGGGCCGCATCAACGAGGTCATCTGCAGGACCTGGCAGCTCGCCGACAAGATGAAGCAGCAAAGAGGGCGCCTGCCTGAGGAGAAGACGCGTCTTGGCGACAATGAGCGGATCAAACGCTATGTCGCGAAATACACCATCAATGCGGCACGCACCTTCGGCATTGCCGACCATGTCGGCTCGCTCGAGGACGGCAAGATCGCGGATATCGTGATTTGGCGCCCGGCCTTCTTTGGCATCAAGCCCGAACTGGTCATCAAGGGCGGTTTCATAGCCTGGGGCGCGATGGGGGACAGCGCAGCCTCGCTGATGACCTGCGAACCCCTCTTGTTGCGTCCGCAATGGGGAGCGTTCGGGCGGGCCAGGCAGGCGCTGTCGGCCTGCTTCGTCAATCCGGCCGCCATCGACCGAGGGCTGGCCTCCACGCTCGATTTGAAGAAGGCGCTGCTGCCCTCCCGGGGATCGAGGGGGCTATCCAAGAAGGACATGCTCCATAACGACGTCTGCCCCCAGATACGCGTCGATCCCCAGACCTTCGACGTCTTTGTCGATGGCGAGCTTGCCACATGTGAGCCGGCGCGGGAGCTGCCGCTGGCACAACGCTATATGCTGAGGTGACGCCATGGACGCGACGTATCTGTTGAAGGATCGGCCATCGACCCGCGTGGGCGCTGCCAGGGTTGGCATTGGCGGGCCGGTCGGTTCGGGCAAGACGGCGCTCATCGAACGACTGATCCCGGCTTTTGCGGCACGAGGTGTCTCGCTGGCGGTCGTCACCAACGATCTCGTGACGGCGGAAGATGCCGAGCGTCTGCGGCGTTCCGGCCTGATCGATCCGGCGAGGGTTGCGGCTGTCGAGGCTGGCGCCTGTCCCCATACCGTCATTCGGGAAGATCCCACCCTCAACATCGCCGCTGCCGACGAGTTGGAGCAGCGTTTTCCCGATGCCGAACTGATCCTGATCGAGAGCGGCGGCGACAATCTGGCCTCCACCTTCTCGCTCGACCTCGTCGATTGGTGGATGTTCGTCATCGATGTGGCAGGAGGCGACGACATTCCCCGCAAGAATGGCCCGGGCGTGCTCAAATGCGATCTACTTGTCATCAACAAGAGCGATCTGGCGCCCCATGTCGGCGTCGATCTCGACCGCATGACAAGCGAGGCCGGCGCGGCCCGCCACGGTCGTCCGCTGGTGCTGACCAATTGCCGCAAGGCCGAGGGCATCGGCGCAATCGTGGACCGCATCCTGGCTGACGTGTTGTTCCGATGACGCAGCATTGGCAGCCACCATCGTCACCTGGTGATCCGGCCGTGCACATCATGGCCGAACATCGGGGCCGTTTCGAATTGGACTTCATCCGGCATGGTGCGCGAACGACGCTCGCGCGCCAGTTCGTCTCCTACCCGTTTCATCTGACGCGGCCTTTCCGGCTGGATCCGGCCATTCCTTCCTTGCTTACGCTCTATCAGCAATCGTCATCCGGAGGTCTCTATCGAGGGGAACGGCTCTCATGCCGATTTCGAGTGGGGGCGGGCGCTGCCGCCCACATAACGACCCAGGCCGCCACGATCGTTCATGATTGCCAGGGCCGGCCCGCTCAACAGAGGACTGTCATCGAGGTCGAGGGCGGGGCTTTTCTGGCCTATGCGCCCGACCCGCTCGTGCTCTTTCCAGGTGCGTCCTTTGCTGCCAGCCTGGAGGCGCGCCTGGCGGATGACGCGGTCATGTTCCTTTGCGATGCATTCACCACGCATGATCCCCGGGCTGAAGGACGCCGCTTCGACCAGCTCAGTTCGGATGTCGTGATCCGCAATTCGAGCGGGAGGCTGGTCGTCCGCGATAGTTTCCGGCTCGGCGGCGATGCGCTGTGCAGCCAAACTTCACCGATGGGGCGCTGGCAGGTCATGGCGAGCTATCTCGTCCTCGCTCCTCCTGCCCGTCTTCCTTCCCAGGCTGACCTGCAGTGCTCGCAGGTCGAGGGCCGTTCCATCATTGGTGTGAGCGTCCTCCCCAACGCGGTCGGCTTGGGCATTCGCTGTCTTGCTGCAGATGCGATCGCGGCTCGCAAAGCCACCGATCGGCTGTTCTCGCTGTGTTGCCAAGCCGCGTTCGGCCATTCGCCCATGCCCCGGAGAAAATGAGATCTCGGGGGCCTCTGACTGATTTCGAAAGGAGATAGCCCATGAAATCCCGCTGCACCGTTCCATTGCTTGCTGCGATCCTTGTCGGCGCCATGACAGCCGCTGCCAATGCTCATACGGGCATCGGCGATACCAGCGGGCTCGCGCATGGTTTCCTTCACCCCGTCGGTGGACCGGACCATATCCTTGCCATGGTCGCCGTCGGATTGTTTGCTGCCCAGTTGGGCGGGCGGGCGATCTGGCTCGTCCCGTTGAGCTTTGTGGTCGTCATGGCTTTCGGCGGCGTACTGGGACTGGCCGGCGTAACGCTGCCGTTTGTCGAACTGGGCATCGGCCTTTCCGTGCTCGTGCTGGGCGCCGCCGTTGCCTTTCGGTTGCGCGCGGCCGTACCTGTGGCAATGGCTCTCGTCGGGTTTTTCGCGATCTTCCATGGCTATGCGCATGGCGCCGAGATGCCAGAGAATATCGGCGGCTTCACCTATGGCGTGGGCTTCATGCTCGGAACCGCCATGCTGCATGCCATCGGCGTGGGAGCCGGCCTGGCAATCGGCAGATCGCGAAACGGCCGCGGAGAACTTCTCGTCCGTTCGGCCGGAGCCGTTATTGCGATTACCGGTGCGGCTTTCCTCGGGGGGCTTGCCTGAAAGGCCGGCGCGGACATCCTGCTCCAACGGCAGGGCAAAGGCATGCGCTCGTGGCGATCTTTCCGCGAGGGCACAAGCGGGCATCATCGATGGAGAGCAGGTCAGCCGGACTACGTCGGCGTTCGAGCCGGCGTCTCCTTCCCTGCTGGAGCGCATGCATCGGCTTAAGGCGGCACAATGCCATTGAGCAATTTGGCGGTGGGAGGGCGCGATTGTCGGTAAGAAGAAAGAAGGAACGCCTTCCGGTCGCGATCGGTCGAGAGCTACGGGTCTGCAGGGAGCGTGAAGGGATCTCTGCCGTCGATCTTGCACGCGCGGCTCAAATTTCAGGTGGTACCCTGTCGAAGATTGAACGAGGCACCATCACCGCCTCCCTGACGATCATACAGTCCTTGGCAAGAATTCTGGGCGTTTCATTGTCTACGCTGATAAAACGAACAGAGAGGCGTCGTAAAGTTATCTTTGTCAGGCAAGCCGATGTGATTGGATCGAGTGTATTCCCTGTCCAGAGAGGTGTCTATAACTTAGATCTTGGCTCTGTCGATTCTTATAACGATCTTCTTAACACCAACCCCTCTTTGGTGGTGATTTATGATAATGAATATTCGAACATATCATCCCAAGGAAAGGGGTATGTTTTGATTTTCATGCTGGAAGGTGAGATGATATATCGCCATGGCTTGAATAGTCATAAATTGGAAACAGGAGATAGCCTGTTTTTTGATGCTGAGAATTGGCATGGGCTTGCCAAAGCTGTCAAAACACCTCTCAAGTTTCTACAGTTTAATGCCTGCTTCAAATAATTAGTATTGTATAAGGGGTTGGTTCATCCGACTGTCGTTGTCACTCGTGCCCACTGCACTATTGCTACACCACGCTGAATTTCGCCGTGAAACGGAAGTTGGGTGCCCTCCAGGCGAGCCCGTCTGATGCGGCAGCTTCTTGGTGCGGCCTCCGTCCATCACAAAAACATGCCCGGTCGCAAATCGCCTCTCATTGGAGGCAAGCGATACCGCGAGATTGCCGATGTCGCGCGGCTCTCCCAGCCGGCCTGCCGGATACATGACCAGGAGTTCGCGTCGGATTCGCGACCTGCCGGCTATGCTTTCCAGATAGATCTCGCTGGGCCCCGAATTGTTCCAGTCCGTTGGGATTGCATTGCAACGGATACCGTTCCGCAACGTTCCGGTCTTGGCGCCAAGCTGGAACCAGGCATGTTCGGGCCGGCTGTCGCCGCCTATGGGGGATGATTTACGAATTCTCGTTCAAGCAATGACTTGGCGGGGTTTGCTTTTGGCGCTTCATTCTCGTGTGAATAGAAGCAGGCGTTTGCGATCGCAGGTTCAAATCAAAGGTGCCATAGCCCGCAACCAGTTACGATGTCTTTTGAGCCAGAAATACCCGGTCGCCTCATCGCGAGACTGACGTGATCTTGGGCTTGAACTGCCTGGAGCAGTCCATCCCGCCCTGGGATAGCTTCCCTCGCCAGCGCATCAGGGCTATCTCGACCCCGGGTCGACTGTCCGGTGAAACGGGGGAGGGCACACGGAGGGCTTCGGCCCGGTTTGGGGTGGCCCGGCCGCGAGGATCAGTCGGCGGCATGCGGCCGGGCCTGCCGGCCATGTCGTTGCGGGACAGCCGGCGGCTCCCCCGAGTGGTCAGGAGCGCTTGAAGGCTAAATCGGCAGCGTCCCGGAACGAAGCGGGATGTTGTTAAGAGTTGTTTCCGGCGTCCGCGGCCAACGGAGCCTGGCCGATCGTTCAATGAAAGGGCGACCGGGCCTTGCATCATAATGTTACCTAGCGTTACCCTGTGGGGCGGGGGCTGTTTACGAGTTGCTAGCCTATGCAGGCAAGCCAGCTATCATTTCTGGAGGATGTCATGGGATTGCTCGACAACATTCTTGGTGCATTGCAAGGGCAGACTGGAAGCTCGATTTCCGATTTGGTGTCACAGCACTTGCCCGATCTCCTCGGGCAACACGGTATTGATGGCCTGCAGGGGCTGACGACCCAGTTGTCGCAAAGCGGACTGGGCGAAGCAGTTTCGTCGTGGATCGGCAACGGAGAAAATCAGGCGGTCACGGCCGACCAGATTTCCCAGGCCCTGGGTTCGCCTATGGTCACCTCGCTGGCGGAGAAGTTCGGCGTTGATCCGGCCCAGGCGAGCCAGTTCCTCGCCGACCATCTGCCGCAGATCATCTCGACATTCCACGGCAATCAAACGGCCTGAAGGAGCCCGGCCGCTCGATCGAATGGAGAGGCGGCCGGGCCTCGCCAACAGACTGTGAATACTGCTGGCGATTGCTTCCGCCGGGCGCGATGGAAGCAAGGAAGAGGGTAGGTCGGCCGGGTCACGGGATGAAGCTTGATCTTGTTAAATGTTGTTTCGTCAACCTGGCGATCGAGGCGAAGTAGGATAGGGGCATGGCGCCCCGCGTGTCCTCCTCCTGCTTGAGCGCCCGGCCGATTTCGCAACTACGGGTCCCGTTGCCGGTGTCGATCGGGGGCGGGCCTTACTGCGATCTTCGCCGGGACATGTTGCCTCGCTGTTGTCGGTGTTTTGATCGGCCGGAACTCAGCGCCCGGTGTGGGGCAGGTGCTGCCTGTTGGATTGCCGCGGCGTTTGTCGATGCAACGATGGCCGCCGATGCTACGAACGGGGCCGTTGTCGGTGCGGGAGATGGAAGTGCAATAGGCTCCCTGGCCGAGGCAGCGGCTTTTCGTCGATACGGCTAGTTCAAGACGGCAGACGCGCCCATCCCTACGGCGCATAGCGCCATGACACCCGTGGAGAGCCAGCCCAGGCCAAGCAGCCAGCCGCCGATCACCTGCTCGCCCATGATTCTTTTGTCGGTCGACATCAGCATCATGATGACCATGATCGGCACAGCGACGACGCCATTCACCACAGCGCTCCAGAAAAGGGCCTGGATCGGATTGACGGGGGCGAAATTCAAGGCCACGCCGAGCATGGTTGCGATCGCTATCGTGGCATAGAAGGCCTTGGCGTCCTTGGGCTTGCGGGCCAGTCCGGTGGGCCAGCGCAGCGCTTCTCCGAGCCCGTAAGCGGCCGATCCGGCCAGCACCGGCACGGCCAGGAGCCCTGTTCCCACGATGCCGATGACAAACAAAAGCTCGGCAAATTTGCCTGCAACGGGCTCCAGCGCTTCAGCCGCCTGCGCTGAACTGCCAATGTCGGTGATGTGGTGCACATTGAGCGTCGCGGCCGCCGTGACCATGATGGACAGCGCAATGAAGTTGGAAATGCCCATGCCGGCGAGCGTATCCAGTTCAATCCTTTGATCGGCCTCCTTGGCTTGTTCCGGACTATCCTTCAAAGGGTGGCGCTTGGGCTTTTCCTTGAGGTCCTCCACTTCCTGCGAGGCCTGCCAAAAGAAGAGATACGGGCTGATGGTGGTGCCAAAGATTGCGACAATTGCCATGAGATAGTCGGAGGAAAACTCGATATGCGGCGTAAAGAATCCCGTCGCCAGAGCCGCCCAGTCGATCTTTACGATGAAAAGCGTCGCGACATAGCTCAGCAAGGCCAGGCTGAGCCATTTGAGAATGCGAACGTATTTCTTGTATTGCAGGAATACCTGTGCGATTGCGCATCCGGCTCCGAAAAGCACGACATAGACCAGGGCCGGGCCGCCGATGATGAGTTTGACGGCGTCGCCCATTGCGCCGATATCGGCCCCGATATTGATGATGTTGGCGATCACCAGCAGGCAGACGCCCGTATAGACCAGCCAATTGGGATAATATCTGCGCAGGTTGCCGGCTATGCCTCGTCCCGTGGTTCGTCCGAGACGGGCGCTGATCATCTGGATGGCGCTCATGAGGGGGTAGGAAAACAACAGGGTCCAGCTCGCGCCATAGGCATATTGCGCACCCACCTGGGAATAAGTCGCAATTCCGCTGGGATCGTCGTCCGAAGCGCCGGTGATTAAGCCCGGGCCGAGAACTTTGAGTATACGTGGCTTGCTTGGCTCGACAGCCGGGCTGCGCTCCGTTCTTGGATCGAGGTCCCCCTCAGTCCCGCTCATTGTTCCGCCTTGCTGCAAGATGTTCTTGTTGTTGCTCTGGCGCCGACATCGAAAGCTGCAAATCAATCTGTGCGCAGGATCGATGTGGCGCCCTCTCGTCTGCTATGCGAGCTTACGAACTCGCTCGGTGGCATTCGGTTCCCGAGGAATGCTCGAACCGCCCGGCGGAATGGCGATAGCGTACGGTGGCGGAATTGTGCTTGGAACGGATGGGAAGCACCGCAGTTCTGGCTGTCCAGTACCGAGTTTCCAGGAGAACGCTATGATGGAGGCGGCTGTAAGGAAGCTATTCGAGCGATACGAGAACTTCTGCAATCAGTCTCTCGGTGGCCATGCGGACATGGACGAGGTCGCCTCACTGTACGCGCCCGAATTTATCGGCGCCGCACCCGCCGGCGTCATGACTGGAAAGAACGACGATCAGTTCAAACAGGCGATCGTGCAGGGATATGCACATTATCGGGCAATCGGGACGACAGAGATGCGCATACGCAATGTCCGCCTTTCCTCCATAGACGAATGTCATTGCCTAGCCCATGTCGCTTGGACCGCCACCTATGCCCAGAAGGGTCGAGGGCACAAAGTGATCGATTTTGATGTCCACTATTTCGTTCAGATACTGGATTCCGAGGCGAAGATATTTGGTTGGGTATCAGGCGACGAGCAGGCACTTCTAAAAGAGCATGGCATCATCTGACGCCAGCCGTGCCTGCAAATGCACGCTTCTCCGATCCGTGTGGCTCCTTCCTGTCCGACTTAGAATATGCCGGCCTCTGAGACAGGGGGCGAACCGAGATCGACAATTAGATCGCCGGGCGCCTTCTCGGCGCCGTCACAAAGGTCGCCAATGCTTATCCTGGTGGCCGTATCAGTTAATTCAGGCGTCGAGGGCATGAAAAAGCATGAGACGACGTAATTTTATATAAAAACTAAGATTATAATAATAAATATTTTGAATTTATAGATAAATTTAGGCTCGTAAACTATAATAATACGAAATTAAATTTAAAAACACATTATAACCTCCACTAAAATAAGAATTTATATGAAGATAATTATTCGAATTATTGTAGTTGGCGCGTGTATGTAGTTCGGATAAATTTAAACTTGCATTCAGATCCCCTTCGTCGTTGATTAGTCGAAGTTTCAGGGAAAGGTATGCAAGTCATGAGGCAGGTCTATATCTTATTGCCGTTAGGGGTAGCATGTGTCTTGGGAGCTTGTGCCGACAATAAACCACTCGAGAAGGGGTTGAGGGTTGGCCCATCCGTTACTCGCCATACGAAAAAAGATCAGTCCGTCACGGTGTACAGCGCGTATCAGGTCGCCAACGATTGCGTCATGTATGACCTGCCACCTTCCGTCAAGATTATCACGCCTCCGCGCAATGGCATTGCCACGGTTGTTCACGTGAAAGACCATCCCGCCTACCCGACGACAAGCCATCTCTACAAATGCAATGCCAGGATGATACCGATGACTGCAGTCACGTATCGGCCGAATCCGGGCTTTACGGGTACCGATAGCCTCGCATTACAGACCAATTTCACCGGATCTCTCAATCCTCCTGACCGGACTGCAGTTGCCGTTGAGGTAGCACCGTAGACCCGGTCACCGGCATTCGCGCCCCCACTCGAGCCCTGCGGTGCTCTTAGCGTGGGGTCGATGATGAACCATATGGCGGGCTGATCGAGCCCGTGGCGCAAGCCGAGATGGCCCGGCAACGCTGCTTTTCGCCGAGCGCAGGGCTTCGCAGCCGGACCGCTTGTTGCGCGGGAGCGGGGCTATCGGAGCAGGATCTGCGACTGCCAAACCCGGGTTTCGATCCGTGCCCGGATCTGCTCGGCCTTGCCATGAACGACCACGAAGTGCTCCCTGTCGAAATACAGGGTCGAGCTGTCGGGCTCATTGCCCTCGATATAGCAGATGCGAGTCACGTTCACTTCGATCGGATGTCGGTCGAAACTCCGTTCGAATGTGCAGAATATCGGGATTTTGGTCTCTGTCTCTTCAGAACGACCCGTCGTCTCCTGCGCTTCGTCCATTCCTACCATCCCACACAAACGCGAGCGCAATGATGGCTCTTCCAGTGCGGAAATCTAGCAATGGCGTTTTCGGGATCAAGACCGCCTGAAATCCCATGGTTAAAAAAATTGCCCGCCGCGCTTGGGGGCAGCGAGCGGGCAAGCAGGGGAAGGGAGCAATGCGGGTTTCCTGCCGGCGGCAATTTGCTCCTTGTTTTCAGGCTGCGACGTCCGCTGGCGGGGTCATCGACGTGCAGGTTTCGATATGCCTGCGGGTGTCCGCGAGGGTGCCCCTGACGACCACGAATTCGTCTCTCCTGAAATACATGGTCGTCGTGCCGTCGTCATTGCCCTCCAGATAGAGGATGAGATTCACGTTCACCTCGATCGGATGGCGGTCGAAGCTGCGTTCGAAAATACAGAAAATCGGTTTCACCGGTCCTGCTCCTTTGGGGTTAGCAGGCCCTGTACTAGGACCGTGGGCATGATGCCCACTGCGTGTCGCTTCTCGCGTTCGCGAGCGCCCTCTACGCCTTCTCCTCTTGGAAAAGAACAGCCCGCTGGCCTGTCAGGCAGCGGGCGAGTTGGGCTGTCTAAAGTCGACAAGGACTCAACCGATGAGCGGCGCGATAGTTCCTCACGTCCGTCTCACCGGTCGTCGCCCTGGCTCGGGCATGCCTGCTGCATCCCCCAAAAGTCCTGCTGCCTTCTGGAGCAGATTTTTAGGCTTTGGTTCCGTTATTGGTCATGCCCTAAAATGGCCGGCGTTGACGGTCGAAGGCGATCCGGGGGACCGATCGGGCCTGCCTGTTGCGCTACTTCTCTGCCTGCAGCGCGGTTCTGCCAGCCTCTGTAATTTCCCAGTAATTGGCCGATGGCCGGGGCTTGATGGCAACGAAGCCCAGGATACGCAGACGCCAAAAGGTCCGATGTGATCGAACGCCGTCGGGCATGTGCCCGATCGGCACGCCACCGGGCGTCATCCTGACTTCGACGCCCGCCTCGAGCGCGGTCAATGCACGGATCTGGGCAGGGGATAGCTTTGCCATCTAAGCAGTGCCGTCCTGGCATATGAGCGCCGATTCAAGCCCTCGGGACGCAGCCTCGCTATGTCTGAGACACGCATTCTACATGAGATCGGGACGATGCGGGAGAAATTGCCTCCTGGCTGCGCTGGTGGGGCTGCCGGCGTCGTCGAGACACATTACGCCGGCGGCCTCTCCGGTGTTTCAAGCGTCCAAATTGCGGTCCAGGCGCCGAGCGTTGCGCCCTCCCGTTGACCTTCTGTCCAGATGGGCTGGCCCTGGATGGCCGTCTCCATCGGTTTCGGCGTGTCGCTGAGATTGAGAACGAGGCGGAGCACCGTTTCGCTGGTGCTGCGCCAATCGACGCAGACGACCCCGTTCTCGTCGACTGTGTACATACCGGCCTGCAGGAAGGTCGGTATGAGCGGTACGATCTTCGTGGCTCGAACCGACAGGATGCGCCGGTACCAATTCAGCATGTCCGCATGCAGGGGCCTCTCCCGTTCCGGCCACAGCAATTTGGCTGAGCGGAAGGTCTGTTCGCTGACGGGATCGGGAATGGCTTCGCGCGCTTGCGGATCGGCATAGTCGGGAAAGCGCGAAAACTCGTTGCGCCGCCCCTCGCGCACCGCATCGGCCAGTTCACCCTCGACGTCGCAGAAGAACGTGAAAGGCGTAGAGGCGGCCCACTCCTCGCCTTGAAACAGCATGGGGATCTGCGGTGCCAGGAGACAGGCCGCCGCGGCGGCCTTCACGGCTCGGAGCGGATGATGGTGGTGGATGCGGTCGCCAAAGGCGCGATTGCCGATCTGGTCGTGATTCTGCAGGAAGGCGACGAAGGCATCCGGCGGCAGATGGGCCGAGGGTTGCCCGCGACGACTGCCGCGATAGGCCATCGTTTCGCCCTGGAAGGCAAAGCCCTGTGCCAAGGCGCGGCCGAGCAATTCGGGCCGATGGGCATAGTCCCCGTAATAGCCTGCGTTTTCGCCGGTCACGGCCACATGCAGGGCGTGATGGACGTCGTCATTCCATTGCGCGGTGAAGGCCGGTGTTCCTTCCGATTGCCGGGCGAGCCATTCGGCGTTGTTTTCCTCATTCTCCAGCACGAGATGGACAGGACGATTGCCGATGAGGGCGCCGACCGCGGCGCGGATCTCGGCAAGGAGATGACGGTCCCCGGCATCGCGTATCTCGTGCACGGCATCGAAACGCAATCCGTCGAGGCGGAACTCTTCCAGCCAATAGAGCACGTTTTCGATGGTGAAGGCCCGGATCTCGGCAGACCCTTCGTCGTCATAGTTGACGGCGGGGCCCCAAGGGGTCTGGTGGCGTTCGGTGAAGACGGGAGCATAGAGCGGCAGATAGTTCCCCTCGGCTCCGTAGTGATTGTAGACGACGTCGAGCAGCACCGAGAGGCCGAGGCCATGCGCTTCGTCGATGAAGGCTTTCAGTTGCTCCGGCCGGCCATAGGCTGCGTCCGGCGCGAAGGGAAGGACGCCGTCATAGCCCCAGTTGCGTTTCCCCGGAAAATCGGCCACCGGCATGAGCTGGATGGTGGTCACCCCCAGTTCACTGAGAGAGTCGAGCCGTTGCGCCGCGCTGGCGAAAGTCCCTTCCGGCGTGAAAGTTCCGATATGAAGCTCGTAAAGCACCGTTTCGTGCCAGGCGCGTCCCTGCCAGTCCGTATTGCGCCAGCGATAGGCCGCCGGGTCGACCAGCTCGCTCGGACCATGGACGTCCTCGGGCTGGAAGCGGCTGGCCGGATCCGGCACGGTCATGCCGTCTTCCAACACGAAGCGATATCGGGCACCAAAGTCGGCGGCCACCGGCAGGCAATGCCAGCCGCCATGGTTGTGCATCGGATATGTCGTCTGTCCCAATTGCAGGCCGACCCGGCATTGCCTGGGCGCCCAAAGGCGAAACAGAACCTTGCCGTCGCGCAGGACGGGGCCGAAGCGCGGTTCGTAGTGGCCTGGCGGCATGATCATGGCTGCGAGTGCCGGATTGCCGGCGGTGTCTGCGGCACCAGCACGGCGGCGGGCAGCTCTGCCAGCAGCATAGCAAGATCGATGCCTTCCTTGCCGGGGGTGATCTGGCGTCCAGAGAGGAGATCGCCATAGACGGGGCAATGATGGGCGAGGGGCAGAAAGCCGTCGATGGCGCCACGACCGGGGAACCGCGCGGCCACGACGACGAGGGCGCAGTCGCCATGCTGTCGCGAGAAGGCGATGACGCGATCGCCTGCCATCTCGATGGGCCGATAGTCTCCTGCGGCAAACAAGGCTTCATGCCGGCGGCGCAACTCGAGCAGCTTGGCGATGGTGGCCAATTTGGCGCTTCCGTCGAGAAGGTTGTCTCGCGCGACCGGCCGAATGTTTCCCAGGCTCTCTCGGCGCCAGACCCAGTCGACCGGGCGGCGATTGTCCGGATCGACCAGGCTGAAATCGTAGGCCTCCGCCCCCTGATAGATATCGGGAACGCCGGGCACGGTGAACTTCAACACGGTCTGCGTGAGACTATTGGCAGCACCGAGTTCGATGACGCGTTTTTCGAAGCCGATGAAATCGGCAAGAAAATCCTGGTTCGCGAAAGCGGCCGCAACATAGTCGTGCAGGGACTTTTCATAAATCTCGTCGGGCGCTGCCCAGTTGGTGTGAACCTTGGCCTCGCGCGCCGATTTGAGCATGGCCAGCTGCAGGCGCTCCTGGAACCGCTCCAACGCCCCGATATCGGTGGAGACGAGCTCCACGGGCCAGGCACCCACGAGCAACTGAAAGAGCAGGAAGATGTCGTTGCCATCAGGCCTGGTCTCGTTCCCGTCGAGCATGGACCGCCAGCGGGCGGTGGCTTCGGTAAAATCCACCGGGATCTCGCTGAGAACGGCAAGGCGTGCCCGGCAGTCCTCGCCACGTTTGGTGTCATGCGTCGACGTCGCGAGCATGGCGCCCGCATGGCGGGCGAGATTGGCGGTATGGAAAGTCTCGACGCTGGCGCCGAGATGGCCGGGGTGGCCGCCAACCTCATTGGCGGCAATGAAGCGGTTGTAGCGGTAGAAGGCGGTATCCTCGACCCCCTTGGCCATGATCGGCCCGGTATATTGCTGGAACCGCATGGCAAAACGCATGACGTCCTGCCGGCTGAAACCGCTGCCGGGCTTTGCAACGGCCTCGCCGCCGAGTAGTGAGAACAGGAAGTCGAACACCGAATGGTCTATGCCACGCCCCGAGCGCCGCGCCTGGGTGAAGGCACTTTCGAGTTCCTGAAGGTCGGCAGCGCTGGCACCCTCCGCATCGACATAGGTCCGATAGACACGAAACCCGGCGACGATTTCCCTGAGTGCACGCTGCAGGACATTGCGGGTAAAATCGGCAGTGCGCGGATTGGAACGCGCGATGCGGGCAGCCTCGCGAGCCAGCCCGTCGAGTTCGCCGGCCATTTCGTCTGCCATGATGGCCAGCTTGCCCTCGCGGCTGATGGCCTTGAAGCTGCGCCGCTCGCCGGTGAAGCGGCGATAAAGCTCATCGAGCTGTGCCTGGCCGCTCGGGTCGATCAGCAGATTGGTAAGGAGGTTGGCGAATTCGTAGCCGGTCGTGCCGTCGGCATGCCAATCCTCCCGCAGTTCCTCGTTTTCTCCGAGGATCTTCTCGACGACCAGGTAGATTGGCCGCGGCGCTTTCTCGCGCAAGCGGCGGCAGTATGTCTTGGGATCCAGCAGGCCATCGATATGGTCGATGCGCAACCCGTCCAGCACACCCTCGGCGATCAACTCGAAGACAAAGCGATGGGCGTGGTCGAACAACTCCTCATGTTCGATGCGCAAGCCGGCAAGATCGCTGATATTGAAGAAGCGGCGGTAGTTGATATCGTCGGCGGCCACACGGAAATGAGCCACGCGCCAATGCTGGTCGGCGATCAGCCGGTCGAGCCGTTTCCAGCTCTCCAGCTCGCCGGCCATGCCGGCGAAACGCCCCAGACGCTCCGCGACGGCCTCCGTCACCGTCGGTTCGGCTGCGACCAAAGCGGCAAGATCGGCCTTGAGTTGTCCGGCCCTGCGCTGTTCATGCGGGTGGAACCCTTCGAGGTGGGAGAAGGCATCGCTCAGTTTTTCGAGCGCGGCATGGTCGCTCCCAAGGACACGGCCATAATGTCCGGGATGGATGGGGAGCTTGTGGGCGCCGTGAGCCCAGATGGCGATCTCCCCGGCCCTGGCATCGAAACATAGCTCGAGGCCACCACCGGCAAGCACTGCGCCGTACTGGTCGCCGAGAACGGGGACCAGGACCTTGCCCCTGAGATGCGAAGGTTCGGGCTGCCAGTCGATGTCGAACCAGCCGGCATAGGCCGACTCCTGGCCCCATTCGAGCACGTCGAGCCAATAGGGATTGTCGGCACCGTTCACGCCCATATGGTTGGGGACGAAATCGAGGATCAGGCCCAGGCCGTTGGCGCGTAGGGCCTGCATCATCAGATCGAAATCTTCCTTGGTGCCGAGGTCGGGATTGAGGGCCGAGTGATCGACGATGTCGTAACCATGGCTGCTGCCCGGCCTCGCTTTCAGGAACGGGGAGGCATAGACGTGGCTCACTCCCAATTGGGCGAGATAGGCGGCTATGGCTTCGACCGCCGCAAAATTGAAGCGGGCGTTCAGCTGCAAACGATAGGTCGCCCGCGGCGGCGGGCAATCGGCTTCTGGCATGGAACTTTCCCGATCGCGTCGTTTCCTGGAACCAGCGGCGAGGCTGAAAGTTTCGCGTGGCATTGCTGCAGATAAATGTCGCAACGGGATCTTTCGTACCGTTCGCGGGTTCGATGCTGGGGAGGGCAGCGCAATGACCTCGATGTTTGATTACGATCCCGAAGAAATCGTCAGTTTCGAAGGCCATGACATCAGCCTGAAGGAAGCCGTGATGCAGTATCGGCAGGCCAGGGCCCACCCAGACCAGTTCACGGATTTTTCGGCTGTTCGGGATCCCGGCAAGACACCTCAGATCTTCGAAGTCGAACACTTCGACGCGTTGATGACGCGACCCGAATTTGAGGGCTCGGCCTGAGCGCAATGCAGCAGCAGCCATACTACCCGCAGCGATATCGCTTGAAGACTTTCGCGGCACCTGAAGGAAGAGCACCCATGGTTTCCGACATTCCCGAGCCTCTTGCGGTGGGGAGCATCGTCACATTCTCCCCCGCCCCTGGCCATAGTCAGCCTGACTTTTACGAGGGTGCTCCGATAACGCTGGTGCCAGGGGTCGGAGAACCACTGATCGGCCGTATTCTCGCCCATACCGCAGAAGAAGTGGCGGTTGCCGCGGCTGGTGCGCAGCTGGTGCTGACCCCTGTCGCGGCGACGTTGGATGAGCATGGCAGTCTCGACTATAAGGGAGCGTGGACGGTTCGATCGACAATGCCGCTAGGCTGAGGCCATCGGCTCCGGAGCCAGTCGTGCTGCTCGGCAATGGGGGGTGCCGACGAGGCGGCCTGGCCAGCGTTCCTCCCAGAGAAAGCTTCGCCGAGCCATGTGTTTCACGCATTTTAGCGGGAACAGTCTTGGTCCGTCATGGTTCGGAAAGGGTGAGGTCGTGGATGCCTTGTGTCGCCCAATGACCGGCCTCGCAGTGTAGAGTCCGGCGGTCCGGTTCCTCGTTGCCGACCTTTCCCCCAGGTCCGAGAGCCGGGCCGTTGCATGAGTAGGGAACAAAGAATCGAGATACCTGTTTGGAAGGTGCGACACGATCGATGCGAAAGCATTCGGCGTATCGTTCGGCTGATGGTGAGATCAGCCGAGGCGGCTCGGCCAATGCCGATCACACCGACCTCGGCGGCCGAGCCGCTCAGACCCGGTGCTTCCATCCGGGTGTTCCCCTCTTGCGAAAAATGCGCAAGGCCTTCTCTGGCTCGCTACCCTCGATGGCGGGCGGGGGGCAGAAGCCATTCGTCGTCTTTGCAATGACGGCGAGCGGGATGGCCGGGTACCAGCGTCGGAGCGCTGTCAGAGTACATGCATCCGATCAGTTCCGCCTTTCCTTCTCTTGGCGGGCTGCGGATAGGGCTCCAGGACAGGTTTATCGTCCGCCTGGGCAGGATAGTCGACCTTTGGCCGTATGATCGGTGTTTCGTCCGGTGAAATCTCTTCGACGCCAGGCCCCTTGTTCCTGGTCCCGCGGAAAGGACCGTCGAGTGGTTTCCGATGCTTCGAAGCGGCCATCCGAACCTCCTTCACGGCATTACGCGTATATCGGCTTCCTTGCAGGCCGCGACGAACGCGGTTCTGGCATTGTCGGGTTCGTCCGTGCCCGCCATGACGTCGAGGCAGATACGGCGAGCGTCGATAAGCCGCGGTCCAGTGACTTGGGGCCAGTCATTGAGCAGAAAATGCGATGCTTCTTCCGTCGAGACGAGAATGCGGTATCGCCCGACATCGGTCTCAAATCGGACCGGTCGACTCCAGGGCAGGGTATCCATAGTGTTCCTCTCGTCCATCAGGCCGGAAACGGGCCGAAGGCTCCGACATATCGTATGAGGTTACGGCATGCTGGCCTTCCGCCAGCGCTCCACGCCAACCGTGGTGAGCTTTTCGGGAAGGATGTCGGCTCGGCTTGCCGTTGTCTTCCCTTCAAAAGCGAAGCGTCATGCTACGCCCGCAGCGTAGCATGAAAGCAAATGATGTCCGAGCTTATTTGGAAGGCATCGTCAGGTGCGCTTTCGGTCATATCTGGTTGGGATCGACCAAAGGGGGCATCTCCGGCGGGTTGGGCACATCCGGCGCGATCGGCGTGTTTCCCGGCGGCGGCGGCACGATGGGCACTTCATTCGGGGGTTTCGGGTTTGGCTCCGGCATGGGCGGAGGGCTTTCCGTCGGCGCTGGAGTCGCGGGCTTCGGTTCTTTCGGATCGGGCATCGTACTCTCCCTCATTGCGTGACATGCATGCCGGATTCTTCACAGGCTTCGATAAAGGCCCTGCGGGCGTGATCGGCGGGGAGCGATCCGGCCAAGGCATCGAGACAAGCGCGTCTGGCAAGCAGATGTTTGTCTCCGCCTTCGGTTGGCCAATGATTCAGCAGGAAGTCAGAGGCTTCCTCGCATGAGACAACCACTCGGAACTGACCTGCGCCGATCTCGAATTTCACGGGGCTGCTCCAGATTTTCATGGCCATGGCACACCTCCTAAACTCAAACGTTGTCGGTGCATGCCGGTTCCTGCAGCCATGGCCTCGGGCTTTTCCTCTCCGATCATCCGATCACATGCATTTCGAGTTGCAGGCAGGCCTCGATGAACACGGCCCGGGCATCTCCGGCCTCCGCTCCTTCAAGGGCCTCCAGGAATCCCTGACGCCCTGCAGCCGGTTCGCCATCGGAATCGATGGGCCAGTGCTTGAGCAGAAAGATGACGGCTTCGTCCGTCGAGCCAACTATGCGGTAATCACCGATATAGGTCTGGAGCTCGACCGGGCGCAGCCAAGCGCGGTTATACATGTCAACCCTCCGGTTAATCGAACTGCGGTGGGGACATTTCGTTCCGATGGAAGGGCGTGATCATGTGAGGATCACCCCGGCTTCCTCCGCGGCGAGCAGGAAAGCCGCCCTGGCGTCTTCGGGATCACGCTTGCCTTCGATCGCCTCGAGACAGACGCGCTTGGCGAAGTCATAGCGCTCGCCGCTGTCGGCGGGCCAGTTGTTGAGCAGATAATCCGCGGCCTCGTTTGCGTCGCCGATGGTGATGCCGTCGATATTGATCGGCTGGGTGAACATTGAAGATGTCATCTCCTACCTCCTTGCGAGAAACACGAGGGGAGGGCGATGGTTCCGGCGCGGGCCGTCGAATGGCCCGTTGGCCAGGAAGGCCGGTCCCATCATTCGGATGCGCGGCCATCACTCCCGCGGTGGCGAAAGAGAGCTTGGCCGCTCGCGACCGTCTGCCTTCGTACCGGCATTGCGCAAGGCACTGGAAACCAGGTGATAGCGGGCCTGGATCACCCGATAATCGCGATACCAGTTCACCAGATCGCTCCAGGGATCGTTGATCTTTGCGAGCCCGGCGACGAAGGCGACGACGGTTCCGATCTCCGTCCGGCCCTGAACGACGAAATAGCCGCCAATTCCCAGGATGACCGCCGTCCCCAGAGAGTTGAGCCAGTTCATCGTGAAGCTGAGCACGAATTTGAGCCTGAAGATGCTCATGTTCAGGCGGAATACCTGGTCGACGCGTCTCGATTGAGAATGATTGGTCGTCTCGTCGCGTTGCAGCGTGTCGACCAGCATCACGCTGATCTTGCGCAGCACCCAGATGCGAGCCCCCACTCGGCGGTTAATCGCCCCCTGCATCAGCGGCACCAGGAAACACTGCGGCAGAAACACGAGGACGCCGACGAGGGCCATCAACGGCTGGAGATAGATGAGATAGCCGAACACCGACAGCAAGATGCCGATCTGGAGGATCGGGTCGGAAAGGCTCGCGCCGACAAAGCCGCCGATCGGATCGACTTCGGCGACGACCATGGCGATTTCGACGCCGCCGGCCTTACCCGAAGGCAGTTTGGAGTCGGGACGCTGCGCAACATGTGAGATCTCGTTTCGGAGCCACCGCACGGCCGACTCGCCGATCCAATTGCGATAGAGATTGAGGCCGATCTTGATCAGGCCCTGCAGAAAGGTCAGGGCGGCGAACATCATCGCCAGTATCAGCACGTTATAGACATCTCCGCCCTTCACGGCGGCGTTGACCAGGCGCCGCTGCACCTCGAGCGGCACCGTATCCGCAACGAACAGCAAAATGGCGCATAGGCCGATCCAGATCTGGTGCCGGCCCGAGACCCAAATGATGAATCCGACCAGGGTCGGTGGCATTTGAGCATTCGGGGAGGTATGCGGGCTCTCATGCGGGCCGGCCTGTGCCGTAACTCGCCTGCAGATCAATGCCAAGAATCGTCGAAGCAATGCTTTGCGACCCAGACTGTTGCATCTTTCAACGTTACCGGAATGCGCGCTGTCGATCGGCATCAAGGCCAGACGATCTGCCGGCGCGCACCCAGGAAATGGCTGGTAATCGAGACCTTCCAATCCCGGTCGGAGGAAGGAGCACGGCGCGCGGTGGCTGCACGCGTCGCGGTCCGGAGCTGGGAACAGCTCCGGACCACAGCATCAGTAATAGGCGGTGCATACACGGTTGCCATACTCATCATATCCGATCCGTGCGCATGACCGGCCGCTGCTGGGCGGTGTCGTCGCGGCACCTACGGCAGCCCCTCCGACGGCACCGATGGCGCCGCCAATGAGCGCACCGCGGCCGGGATGCCGGTTCGAGACGGCAGCACCCACAGCTGCGCCACCGACGCCGCCGATAACCGCGCCGCCGGCGGCGCGATCACCCGGATTGTCGCTCGCGCAGGCTGCGACGGAGATGGCCATGCCGGCCGCCGCAAATATTCTAAGCAAATCAGCCATGATCGTTATCCCTGGTTGCAACAATGCAAAAACTGCGCAGCCGGGGGATCGTTCCGCTTTCGAATTTGCGAGGTCTCCGCGTCCAGAGAATGTCAGGCATGGTTCCTGATCGAGACGAGCAGGCAAATCGGAGCGCCCTACTAGGGGTGGAGAGTATTTCCGAGCTGAAATACTCGGATACACAGCCCCTGCCAGCATTCGATCGGTTGAACCCAAGTCAGCTGTCAGGATTGGTGCAGTCTCGGTGGCGGGGGCGGGAACAAAGGCCGGCCGTCGAGGTTCGATAGCGCCACATCAAGGAGGTGCTACCATGCTTCACTGGATCCTCATTCTGTTGATCGTTGCTGCCGCAGCCAGCTTGTTGGGTATGCCCGCGCTTGCGGGAGCGGCCGCGACGGGAGCCCGGGTCTTGATCGGGATCGCCCTGATCGTATTCCTGCTGGTGCTGTTGGGTGTCCTCACCGTTGCCTAGGCCCGACATGGTCCATGGGCGTCGGCAGGATCAACGGGGGGAGGGCGAGGGGTTCGCCCTCGCCGTTACGGGCGATGATCGCACTGCCGATGCCGACGAGGCAGCGAAGGTTCTGCTCAGGCGGCGGTCCGGTCGATTTGAGCGTAGTGGGCGTGAACGAGCGAGGAGGCGGCGCATCTGGCCATCGGGCACTGCCGGAGGATCAGGCCGGCGCGATTGGCTTCCGGTCTGTCGTCCAGCCTCAGTGCCGCTTGAAATACTGGATCTCGCGTTCGTGCTTTTGGGCAGCTTCCTTCGATTGAAACGTGCCGAGATTGCGCCTTTTGCCCGTCTTGGGATCCACCTTTCGCGAATAGATGCGATACTCTCCTGATTTCAATTTTCGGATCATCGTTCGAATTCTCCCTCATATCGAAGATTTCGATTCATCGGCCGATCCCAGGCGCGGATACCGAGCCACATGGACGATGGCCGAACGGCCCGACCCCGGGGATCTCGGGTCGATCTGTAGGGGCCGAGCCGCCACGACCAACGCTTGCGTCGGTCGAACGAAGCCTGGAACGCCTGGCGTTCCGTGCTTCGCATCTTCCCAACCTGGTTTGGGCCGGATCGTTCCATGCGGTGCTTCCCCGGCATCGCTCGTTTGTCCACCGATCGATCGACCGTCCATCCACGTGCAAATCGGAACGAATGCCTTCGGCTTGCGTTCGAATTCGATGTGGCGTTCTGCCATGGAGGGATTGGAAATGATCACCGGCAGCCTGAAATGGTTCAATTACGACAAGGGCTATGGCTTCATCGCGCCCGATGACGGCAGCATCGACGCTTTCGTGCATATCAGGGAGCTCGAACGCAACGGCATCAGTACGGTGCGCGAGGGCCAAAGAATGGGCTATGAGCTGGTGGTCGATGCCAAGACCGGCAAGTCGAAGGCGGGCAATCTCAAGATCCTGCCGTCCGAGGGAGCCGCAGGATCTTGAGGGCACCTTGCCAGGGGAAGGGGCCGAGGCGGTTTACGAGGCGATGACCAGCGTTACCTCGTCCGTGTCATCGAACGTCATCGCGATCACCGAGGACGGCGCCGAGCCATAATCTTCGAGTGCGGCTTGCAGGCGGGGCGTATCGGCGATGACCTGTCTCAAATGTTGCAGTTCGCTCGGGCCTGTTTCGGCGATCTGCTGATTGGCCGCGATACGCTGCGGAATCGAGAGTTCGTCGAGAGTTGAGACCGTGACGGCCCTGATTTTCCCGGGAGCACGCTCGATAACGCCGTCATTGGGTGTGTCCGCCGGATTGGTGGCGGGTTGGGCCAGGCCGGTGGCAATGCCCGAAGCCAGGACGATCGTGGCGAATGTTGCGGACGTGAGCTTGTACATGATGTCTCCTTTCCGCTCTGTGGTCAGGGATCATCACGGACAAGCCTCGCACGGAAAGGGTTCGATCGTTTGCCGCTCGAATGGCAATTTTGTGGGATCGACACCTGTCCCGAATGCTCAGCGGCGTGCCGCTCCGCCGGCTGGAAAGGATGGGTTCTTGCGAACGCCATGAAGCAATTCGACCGCGGCATTGAGCTGCATGTCGTCCTTCTCGTTGTCAGGGACATAGGCAGACGAGCCGCCCTGCTCGGTGTCGCCTTGGCTGTCGAGATGTCCCTTGAGGCCGGCTTCACCGCCGGCGGCATCCTGCTGGTTCAGATTGGCTGGGATGGCCTGCTTCACCACGATTTCCGGATCGATGCCCTTGGCCTGGATCGATCGGCCCGACGGCGTGTAGTAGCGGGCAGTCGTCAGCACCAGGGCGCCGTTGTCGCCAAGCGGAAAGACGGTCTGAACCGATCCCTTGCCGAAGGAACGCGTGCCCAGAATCGTCGCACGGCGATGGTCCTGCCACGCGCCTGCTACGATCTCGGCGGCGGAGGCCGAGCCTCCATTGACGAGCACGATGATCGGCTTGGTATGAACGAGGCCGCCTCCCGTGGCGCTATAACGCAGAGAATCGTCGGGCCCACGTCCGCGCGTGGAGACGATTTCGCCCCGCCCGATCAGGGCACCCGCCACCTCGACGGCCTGGCTGAGCAGGCCGCCAGGATTGTTGCGCAGGTCGATGACGAAACCGGCAAGGTTCCGGCCTCCCTTGTCCGCCCCGGCTTCCATCATGGCCTTGAGGAAGTCGTCGAACGTATTCCCACTGAATTGGGCAATACGGATATAGGCGATATCGCCGCCGATCTTCCTGGTCCGCACGGAAGACAGCTTGATGGTATCGCGGACAAGCTTGACGTCCACAGGCTGTGCATCGTCCCCACGCCGCACCGTGAGCGTGACCGTGCTGTTCTCCGGCCCGCGCATCTTCTGGCTGGCCTGCTGCAGGGGCATGCCCTGCGTGGACTTGCCGTCGATGGCCGTGATCATGTCGCCGGAAAGAAGGCCAGCCTTTGCGGCGGGCGTATCGTCGATGGCGGAAACGACCTTGAGCCGATCACCCTCCATGGTGACCTCGAGGCCAACTCCCGAAAATGCTCCGGAAGTCTGGGCCTGCATGTCCTGGAAACCGGCGGCATCGACATAGCGCGAGTGCGGATCGAGGCCGGAGACCATGCCGCTGATGGCACCGGCGACGAGCTTGGCGTCGTCGGGCTCGGTCACATAGCTCGCGCGCACCTGCTCATAGACGTCACCAAAGCGATTGAGCTCGCGATAGGCATCGCTGGCGGAGGCGTTGGCGTGGCCGAGCAGGTCGGAATGCGTGACGGCGAATGCGGTTGCCGCGCCCATTGCGATGCCGCTCAGTAACAGGGAAACTTTGCCATACATTGCATACCTCTTCCCGGAGATGCGAAGGCTACGCCTCGCAAGTAAGCGAGTGTAAACAGCGGTGCGGATGATGTCGGCCTGCTACGCCGGCCTATTGCGAAATCCGCGCCGCGCCTATCCCGCCGGCTCGCGGCCGGGACGCTTGGGCGTCAGGCTGCCTTGCTCAGCATGACCACGGTATCGGTCTTTTGCGGTACCTGCGGCACCAGGCTGGAATGATATTCGTCGCACCAATGGGCCAGCCTTACCAACCGGGCCACTTCCATCTTCTGGGCGCTGTCCTTATCCGATGCCATCGGCTCGACAATGTTGAGCCCCTCGTCGTCGACAAAGAACGTATGCTCCCCGAACAACCGGGCGAACTGGCTGTATACGGGATGGTTTTCGGCGACGGGTTCAGCCCTGATCTGATTCAGTGTTTGTGTGACGTGCGTGGGCGACAGCTTCATTGGAAGAACTCCCATCTGTAGCCACCGTAAAGGCGACCAATCGGATGTCTGCCGACGACCTGGGAAAGTCAAAACGCCGTTGCCACCCCATCGGGGCCAAATCCCATTCCCTGGGCCGGGCTCACAAGCTGTCCAATTATCCTGCCATATCAATCCGACCACATTCTGGCTGCTGGAAGGCCATTGCATGAAGGGGGCTCGTCGGACGATTCTAGCCAAGCGATAGACAGGATGATCGAGGCTTGAACTCCGCGTTTCATGAGGAGAGGAGAGCGAGCGCACTTCCTGGTCAGTCTGCCTTCTTGGCGTCCCTCAGGGCCTTTTGGAGCTTGAAGGCAAGTTCGAGCAGACGCTGTGGAATGGGTTCGCGCTCGACTCGGGCCAGAATGCGCGCCACTTCCTTGTCTGCGGATCTGGCCTTGTCGCTTTTCTGATCGTTGTCCACTGAACTGCTCGTCTCGCCGTTGGTCGGGGGCAACTTGCACGAGCCAGGGAAGATCAAGACGCAGTTTCCTCGCTCGCCTGCCGACAGACTAGGAGGTTTGTGCCGGGAAGTCACTTGCAAAGGTCCTGTCGCATGTGTTGCCCACGCATGCGGCGGGGGCGGGGAATTGCTATGGCCTTGCTAACCATCCTTGCACGACAATGTTCCAGGAGAAGCGGTGTTCCAGGGGAGCAGTCCGCATCGAGGGCAGACGGAAGACCAGCGCTGAGGCGCCTGGCACCGCGGCTCAGTCGGACGGCCCTTTGATTTTTACGCCCTGGTTTCCGATGGTAATCTGCACAGTATTCTTATTCTGCTCATGGTAGATATAGGCACCAATGCCGGCTACCGCGACGATTGCGACAATCAGCAATAAGACGATGTTGCGGCTCATATCTTCTTCCGATGCAATTGACCATGAAACATCAACGCGTCGTCGTCCGCTCCGGTTCCGCCGTGTTCGCGGCCGGCGGGCTCGGATGGAAAAATAGCAGAAGAAACTCGGGCGCACCGTTCAGTCGAGCAGCTGATGGCCGACGGCCCTGAAGGTCCTGTCCATGAGGTCGCAAAGCCATGGCAGCGTATCGCGGTCCGGCGGCTTGCGGTCTGCCAGATCGATGGCGGCGAGCAGCGTTTGCTCGACCAGTCGGTCGGCAGCGGCCCTGCCGTCAAGATAGTGGCGGGCCCTCAGCCTGAGTTCGGGGAGAAGCCCGGCGATGTCAGCGCTCGGGTCCCCGTCAATGCCGTTGATTTCGTCCTGCGTCCTGCGGCGCGCCACGAACAGGGTTTCAAGCAGGGCGTGACGGCCACCCGACTTGCGAACATTGTCGACATGCCTGAGATGGGTGGGAATGACGTCTTCGTCGTAGCTGCTGAAGAAGACGAAAGGGATGCCCAGGGCGAGCAGGCGGTCTGCGATCGGAAAGACCATCTTGCCATTGATGTTGACGTCGAGAATGGCTGCATTGGCTGAACTCACATGACATTGCGCAGCCTCGATCGTCGATGCCGGTCCGAGGATTACCGCCCCCCTCTCTTCGAAATAGTCAGCCAGATCGCCTGCGAGCAATATCTCGTCCTCGACGATCAGGAGACGCATGCCCTGGAGTTGCTGCATGGATCGTCACTCGTTTTGAGCCGGTTCGCTCGAATGCGGATGCTGTATCTTCCGTCCCGGTGAATCTTCGCGCTGGAACGGGCTATCACTCCGCTTTCATCTCACCCGGTGCTTCTGTGTAACGATGCAAACTTGCACATGTTCCCTGCAGCAATTGGGACGGTTTGCGATGTCTGGGTGGCGATAGGGCGGATCGCTACTCCTTGGTCAGGCGCACAAGGGTTTCAAGCAGGATCTGATGCAGAACGGGTTTGACCAGAACCGGCGCGTCGGGAACCTTCTGCCGCAAGGTCTCGGGAAGCACTTTGCCCGTGCAGAAGGCGATGGGAATGCTACGCACCGCGAGCAGGTCGACGACAGGCTCGCTCGTGTCCTTGCCGAGGCTGATATCCAGAACAGCCGCTGTGATGGGTTGCTGGCTGGCGGTCTCCAATGCGGAGGCCAGGGTCAGGCAAGGGCCGGCAACCCGGGCTCCGGCTGATATCAGCATGTCTTCGATGTCGAGAGCGATGATGATTTCGTCGTCGGCGACCAGGATCGTTTGGCCCTGGAGAATGGCGTCGGCGGGAATCTCGGTTCTGGTCATGGCACTTTCCTTCCGCGTGGCCAGCAGGGATTCGCTCAGGTTCCTGTGCCCCGACGAAGAAGACAATTCGAAAGTGGTGCAGCGGCCTGGACGGAGCGCGTGTGGGGATCTCCTGATGCGCCGCCGGCTCGGGAAAGCCGACGGCAGGGAGGCGAGAAGGAAAATCTAGAACGTCGCCTGGCTGTGCTCGCCACCTGGCCGGGCAATTTCGCCGAGGGCGACTCCTGCCTTGTCGGGCGCTTTGGAGCGGGCGAGATCGCTCAGCGAGACGATGCCGACCAGACGCTTGTCGCGATTGACAACGGGGAGTCTGCGGACCTGGATCTCACCCAGATTATCAAGAACGTCTTCTATATCCTCGTCATCGAAGCAATATTTGACATCCTCTGTCATCACGTCTCGAACCGGCGTATCGGCGCCCCGGCCTGCGGCGACGCCGCGCACGGCGATATCGCGATCCGTGATCATGCCCACCAGCCGGTCTTCGTGAGCAACGGGAATCATGCCGATATCGAGGCCCAGCATGAGCTGGGCCGCCTTCTGGATCGTCTCGTCCGGCGTGGCGACACAAACTTCAGTCGTCATGGCCTGCCTGATATTCATCACATCCTCCTTTTGCCTTTGAGCGCCTGACGGCGTCACTTCGCCTTGCCGAGCGGGCTGTCGAATTCGGCACGCTGAAGCGCAGGTTCGGATCCGCTCGCCAGGGCTTCGGTATCTTCGGGGCCTTCGGGGAATTGCACGGATATGGTGACGTCCCGGCGTTCCTTGAGATCCAGGGAGGCCGCGGCGACCGCGGTTTCGAAAGCCGCTTCCGGAAGCTCATATCCGCCGCCGAGCTTGCCATCATGCTCGATGACCCAGCCATCGGCACTGCCAGTGATGCGATAGGATGCTTGAGGCATCGTCGGTCTCCCTGTCGGATCGGTTGCAAACAGGCGAACCGCGGGCCCAACGCGCCGGTTTCCAAGGCTTATGGCTCGTTTCGATGCCTGTTCGTCTACCGAACGACCCCCGCCGAGGAGGGTTCCACCAGGCATGGGCCATTTTTGCGGACGGCTGAAATGCCGGCGGGTCTTACAGCAGGGCGTGGTGGGAACCTTCGCGGGCGCGAATGGTTGTCGCCAGCAGCAGGGTTCGGAGGGGATCGACGGGTTCGGGGATGAACGAGCAGGCGGGCTGGCAATTTCTCAATCACGGCGGCGAGGTGCTGCCATCCGTCCGCGTGGATGGCTATAATATCGGCCTGCGCGACAAGGAGGGTTTTGTCGGCGACAGGGCCAATACGGGGGCCTTTCTCGAAAAGCTGGAGGAATTGCGCCTGCTCTACCGCAAGGCTGGCGAGGATCCCCTGGGCGAGGAAGCCACCGAGGAAATCAAGCGCAAGCAAATCGACGAGATGCTGACTGGCGACGATCTGAACAGCGCCGCGCTGGTGCACGGAGCGTTGGAGGAGTTCGCGCGGTCTCTTTCCGGGGTCATCCGCCGCTTCCTGCGAACTGCCTCTTGGCGGCGCACCGAGCGGATCGTCATCGGCGGAGGTTTTCGGGAAAGCCGCGTAGGGCGGCTGGCGATCGCACGGACCCAGGCGCTGCTCAGCGGAGAGGGGGTCTCGGTGGAAGTGGTGCCGATCGCCAATCACCCCGACGAGGCGGGGTTGATCGGCAGCCTGCATTTGCTGCCACCCTATGTGCTGGCCAATCACGACGGCATGCTGGCGGTGGATATCGGTGGACGCAACATCCGCGCCGGGATCGTGCTGAGCCAGGTGGACAAGCAAGCCGATCTCGGCCGGGCCAAAGTGGAAAAACTCGCGATCTGGCGTCATGCCGATGACGAGCCGGCGCGGACGGCGGCGATCGGTCGCCTCGGCGAGATGCTGCAGGACCTGCGCTCGCGCGCCGAGAAGAACAAGATCAGGCTTACCCCGGTGATCGGCGTGGGCTGTCCGGGAGCCATCAGATCCGACGGTTCCATCGCGCGTGGAGGTCAGAATCTTCCGGGTTCCAACTGGGAAGGCGCCAATTTCAACCTGCCGGCGGCCTTGCTCAAATTCGTGCCCAAGATTGGCGGGCAGGCAACCCACATCGTTCTGCATAATGATGCGGTGGTCCAGGGCCTGTCGGAGGTGCCTCGCATGGGCGACGTCAAGCGCTGGGGCATATTGACCATCGGCACGGGGCTGGGCAATGCGCGCTTTACCAACAGGAAGAAGGAAGAGGGCAAGGCCTCGGCGCGGTGATGCTGGCAGGCTGGTGTCTGGTATTGGAACCGAATTGTCGCCGAACCGTTCAGGAAGTCCCTACCTCAACGGAGTGGAGTACGATGCCCGAGAAAAAGACCAGGACGAAGGAGCCTCCGGGACGCCCCAACGACAATGGACGGAACGAAGAGGCGGAGAAGCTTAAACATGGCGAAACGCCGAAGGATCAGACCGGTGCGCCCAAAGGCAGGAACCGCAGCAATGCCGGCGAGACCACGTCGTGAACAGGCCGGACCCGGATAGAAGTCCTCCCTCGCTTCGGTTGTGATATGGATGAACGCAGTCTCGGCCTTTGCCGAAGCGGCCGAAGATCGGGCCGGCCGAGTTTTGGATTGTCTTTATCCGAACGGCTTGGCTATTGTGATCGTGATATTCTCCATGCTTCGGGCGCGCGGCGCATTTCATCTGCCGCTTGGTCTGGGAGCGGATATCAGGCAATAGGTCCGGGTCTTTGAAGCAATCAGGGCTGTGTCGGCGTTGAAAACCAAGAAGGAGCCGAGCGGTAGGCCGGCGCTCGTCTCCGGCGTGACGGATCCGGAGCAGGATGAACAGGCGCCGCTCGCGCATCCGATGCGCCAGCAAAATGCGCTGTTCCACTTCACCGATCTTCTTTATCGCGCGCGCACTCTCGATCAGATCTACGACGTGGCCCTGGACGTCATCCACGACATGCTGGGCTGCACGCGGGCAGCGATCCTGCGGTTCGATGGCAAGGGTGTTCTGCGCTTTGCGGCCTGGCGGCGACTTACCGAACAATATCGCGCCGGCGCCGAGGGGCATTCGCCATGGCGGCCGGATGACCAGGAACCGGCGGCGATCTATATGGGTGATATCGGCCAGGCCGATCTGCCGCCCGACCTTGCAACCCTGATCCGGCACGAGGGCATCGGCGCACTCGCCTTCATTCCGATCATGGTCAGCCACGGCGTGGCCGGCGAGTTCGTGCTCTGTTACGACACGCCCCGTCCTTTCACCGATGAGGAGCGTGAAACGATATTGATCGTCGCCCGCCAGCTGGGCTTTGCGATCGAGCGGCAGCACAGCGACCAGACTGCCCGCCGCCTCGCGGCGCTGGTGGAATCTTCCGGCGATGCCATCATCTCCAAGAATCTCGAGGGGATCATCACCAGCTGGAATGCCGGGGCCGAGCAGCTTTTCGGCTATACTGCCTCCGAGGCGATCGGCCGATCCGTAATGATGCTGATCCCGCCCGACCGGCATAATGAGGAACCGGCTATATTGGCGCGGATCCGGGCGGGTGAACGGATCGACCATTACGAGACCATCCGCCGGCGCAAGGATGGCAGCCTTGTCGATATCTCGCTGAGTGTCTCTCCGATCAAGGATGCCGAGGGCGTGACCATCGGGGCTTCCAAGATCGCGCGCGACATCACCGAGCGGCGCCGGGCCCACGAGCAGCAGCAGCTCCTGCTGCATGAGATGAACCACCGGGTGAAGAACCTGTTTGCCCTTGCCACCAGCATCGTCAATCTGAGTGTGGCTTCCGCCGAGACGCCGGCGATGCTTGCCTCGATCGTCGCCGATCGATTGGGGGCGCTATCGAGGGCACATGCCCTGACCCTGGCTTCCGGAACGGCCGATACCGGCTTCAGGAAAACGGCGACGCTGCACGCGCTGATCGAAGCGATCCTGGCTCCCTATGTGGAAGGGGCGCAGGGAGAGCGCAGGCGGTTCACGATTGAAGGCCTCGATATCGAGCTCGCTGAGAATGTGGTGACGCCCGTTGCGCTTCTCCTGCATGAGTTCGCAACGAACGCTGCCAAATATGGCTGCTTTTCGACGTCGACAGGCCGATTGACGATCGAATGCCGGCGGCGGGACGGCGATGCCGTGATCATCTGGCGTGAGATCGGCGGGCCAGAGGTGCAGCCATCGGACGCGGAAGGTTTCGGCAGCCGTCTCGTGCGGCTCGCCGCGAGCCAATTCGGCGGATTTTCACGCCAATGGCGTCCGGAAGGGCTTGTCATCGAACTGAGAATGGATCTGAGTCGCGTCGCTGCCTGATCCCGGCTATGGCCTCTTTGGGAACCTAAAGCCTTCTGTTGGGTTCTTGTTGCGCATTCGGAACATGAGGGATGCGCAATGGGAAGAATAGTCGGGGCCCTTGCCGGCCTTCTGCTGCTCGCTGGCGTGGCCAGCGCCCAGACGACCAGCACCGCTCTACCTCCGCAGGGCAGCCTGAAATTGTCGCAGATCATCGCCAAGGTCGAAGCCCGCGATGGCTTTGCCTATATCTCGGAGATCGA
This sequence comes from Labrys neptuniae, assembly GCF_040797145.1. Lineage (NCBI taxonomy): Bacteria > Pseudomonadati > Pseudomonadota > Alphaproteobacteria > Hyphomicrobiales > Xanthobacteraceae > Labrys > Labrys neptuniae. Next base: position 147,563 of record NZ_JBFNQD010000011.1, read on the forward strand.
ATGGAGCCAGAGTGGCTATTATGAGGTCACCTATATGACCACCGACAAGGCCAAGGTCGAACTGCATCTCGATCCGATGTCCGGCGCCACGCGATAGGATAGATGCGCCGGCGAAGCCACGGTTGAGGACCTGTGCTTGACCCACCCGGGCGGGTGCCACCGTCCGCGATTTCCCGCTTGGGGAATTGCTCGGCACGAGAGCCTCACCAACGAGGACATTGGCGCGATGGAAGAGCGGATCATCGATGGCGACGGCGTGAGGATCCGGACGCAGGCTTTCGGCAATCTCGACGATCCCCCGATCCTCCTGATCGCGGGTGCATTCGCCTCGATGGTCTGGTGGCCGGAAGACTTCGTGGAATTGCTTTCCTCTGGCGGGCGCTATGTCATCCGCTACGACAGCCGGGATACCGGTGCGTCCACGGCCTACGCGCCCGGAACGGCTAAGTATACGCTTGGAGATATGGCCAAGGACGCCATGGCCGTGCTCAGCGGTTACAACCTCCAGGCAGGTCATCTGGTCGGCATGTCGATGGGAGGCGTCATCGCGCAATTGGCGGCCCTCATCCGGCCGCATCGGGTCAAGACGTTGACTGTCGTCAGCTCCACGCCGCTCGGCGTCGAGTGGTTGCCGCCGCCTCGCGAGGATTACAGGCAGCACATGGCCATGCTCCACCATCTCGATTGGAACGACAAAAACCAGGTGGCTGATTTTCTGGTCCGCGATGCCGAAGCGGTTGCCGGCAGGCGCCACCCGCACGATGCCGATGCGGCCCGGCAGCTGATCGACAGGGATCTGGCCCTCTCGCCGTCCTTTTCCAGCCTGCGGAATCATTTGGCGGTGGCGGCGCCATCGCCTGTTCAGGCCAAGGCCGCCGATATCCAGGTTCCCACCTTGATCCTGCATGGCACGGCCGACCCGGTATTTCCGATCGCGCATGCCGACGCCATGGCGGCGGCCGTGAAGGGCGCCCGCCTGGTCGCCATCGAGGACGGTGGGCACGACCTGCATCCCAATGACTGGCCGCAGATCGCACGGGAAATCCTGCTCCACACCTGCGTCATTCACATCGGAAGGTTGTGAGAGCCAGGTCCAACCCGCGGGCCTTGGTCGCGTGCCTGGATACCCTCTGGTTGCGCCTTGTCCAGCTGCCTGTGGCGATGCCAGAGAGGCAGGACATACCACAGTCCCAGCAGCAACATGGCCGAGAGGCCGGCAAGCAGGTTGGCGAGCCCGCCGCTCAGGGTGATCTTCTGCACGACGACATGGATGTCCGCGCAGAGGCCGAGAGCGAGAAGGACGGTCGCGGCCAGGACGAGCCGGCTCGCCATCGCATGAAACCCTTCGGTGTCCTGCCCCTGGTAGCCCAGCCGGTGATAGGCCGCCGGCGCGATCAGTAGGACGGTGGAGAGCGCCACCAGGCCAAGCGCCAAGCCGTGCACGAGCTTGGCGGATGGCGGGAGATGCTCAAAGCCGTCGGTCAGGATGATGGCCAGCTGAAAACCCAGCAGCGCCTGCGCACCGGGCAGGACCACGCGCGCCTCCGTGAGGACGTGCTCCACCTTGGTACCGATAGGGGTCTCCTTGGCGATCGGCATGGCTTGTTCTCGCTGTTGCCGGTGGTGAAGGAGCGGCAGGCCGTACCAGAAGCCCAATGCAAGGGTGGTTCCAGCCGCCGCCGCCATCACGGCGGCCGTGAAGCCGGCGACGCGGTTTCCGGCGATGTAGAGGTCCAGCCCCAGCGCCACCGCGAAGGGCAGCAGGGTCGCAGCCATAGCCCATTTGACTGTCCCTTCAACACTCGGGGCTGCATGTCCCCGGTGGACGATGCGGTGGTGTGCACTGGGACAGACGAGCAGGCCCAGAACCAGCACCATGATGCAGAGCACGACGATCTCGATGGTCTTTTCACCGGGGGTGAGATGCTCGAAGGCGTTCTGGAAAGGAGCCTGCAATTGAAAGCCGAGCAGGATCTGAGCCCCGAGCATCAGCGTGCGGGATTCGTCGAGAGCAGCCTTGACCTTGCCCATCTGTTCCTCGTAGCCCCGGCGAGCAGGCTCAGCCGGTGGCAATCGCCAGAGTGAGAAGGCAAAAGGCCAGCACTGCGGCTCCGGGTTTCCAATCCAGGCCGGGGACCGCAGCCCCGATCACGGCGGCCAGGATCGACAGCCCCAGTTCGAGGCAGGCCAGAACCCACAAATGGGCCACTCCCCCCAAGGCAAGCGCGACAAGATGGGAGAGCAGCAGGAAGATAACGATCAGTGTCAGGCGTATGAAGCCGTCATAAGCCTGGCGATGCTCGGCGAAGTCGAGGGATTTTCTCTCCGGTTGTATCATTTGAACCTCCGTCATCGATGACTGAAGCCGGGGCGATGCCCTCACTTGCGACGGATCGCGATCCCGGACGCAAGGCCTGGCTGGACGCAAGGCTCCATCGGGTGAGGGCAGGGGCCCGCAGCCCACGACGTCGGCTGCCAGCCGCATTCCTAAGCCGGCTACGGCAGACTTGTTCCCCTTCACAATGCGAGATGGTCTTGAGGCAAGGCAGGTCTGGCCGGTCCGGCTTCGCGTCGATAGCTATTTCCCGAGGACCGTGTGGATCTTGCGCAGATCCTCGATGAAGGCGGAGCGCGCGCGTTCGGCGGCACCCGAGTCCGGGATACGCAGCAGATAGCTGGGATGAACGGTTACGAGAACCTGGAGCCCGTCCGGGCCGGGCAGAACCTGGCCGCGCTGCTTCATCACGCCGACGGCGCGCCCGAGCAGGGCCTGGACGGCCGTTGCTCCCAGGGCTACCACCAAGCGGGGCTTGAGGATTTTCAGTTCCCTGTCGAGCCACCATTTGCAGGCCTGCACCTCGCCGGCATTAGGCCTTTCGTGGATCCGGCGCTTGCCGCGGCGTTCGAATTTGAAATGCTTGACCGCGTTGGTGACATAGCACTCGTCGCGGTCCAATTCCGCTTCCTGGAGACATCGATCCAGCAATCGGCCGGCCGGCCCGACAAAGGGGCGCCCCTGCAGATCCTCCTGATCGCCCGGCTGCTCACCGACCAGAGCCAGGCGGGCGTGCTCGCTGCCTTCTCCCGTCACGACCTGGGTGGCGTGCTCGTAAAGATCACAGCGCCGGCAGCCGCCCGCCAGTCGCCGGATATCGGCGAGCGTGGCGATCTCCTCGCGATCCGAAGCCGAGGTTTCCGCCTCGGTCGGAGGATGGGTGTCGGCACCCGTTCGAGCTTGCCGGGCCGTCATCGCTCCGGGCCGTCCGATCGGCGCGGAGGAGGTCCTTTGTCCGGTGGGCGCTTGATGCCGCCGCCGGGCTTGCTGTGGGCTTGCCTTTCCTCCGGATCGGTCGGCGGTTTCACCTTGTCGAACCGATATTCTTCCCGCTCGGTGGTGTAGGGCTGGTCGCGCTCCCTGTCCGTCCGTTTTGGCTGCCGGGCCATGATATCCTCCCTCATGCTGCAGACATCGCCTCAGGCATTGTGGGCTTCGTGGCGTTTGCGCGTGGCGGCTGCCTTCTTGGCCGAAGCGGAGCGCGCGGCTGCTGGGCGCGAGGCGGAAGCCTTACCACCGAGCTTGCCGCCCTTGTGGGATGCCGGATGGCTCGTGGATTTGCCACGTCCGGAACCGCCGCTTTTCTTGCCGCCGCCATCGTCCTTGTTGACGGTGGCCCAGGCGCGCCTTTCGGCCTCTTTCTCGGATACGCCACGTGCCTCATAGCCTTCGGCGATATGATCGGCCTTGCGTTCCTGCTTGTCGGTGTATTTCGACTTGTCTCCACGGGGCATGACGGGCCTCCTTTGTGCTGGCCTTCCTAACCGGCACGGCCGCCCCAGGTTCCCGCGCCTCCTCGGCGTGACGGCCGCCATGGCGGCTTGCCGTCGATGCGAGGGAAGGAGGAACCGGTACCGGCATCGGGGGTTCGAAGAGCATGACAAGCCCGCCGACAGGAGGTTTCCATGCCCGATATCAGGCACGCCAGGATACTCATGATCGCCACGCACGGCTTCGAACAATCGGAACTGATCGAACCGCGCAATCAGCTGCGCAGCATCGGGGCCGAGGTCGACCTTGCTACGCCCGACGGCCTGCCCATCCGTGGGTGGAACAGGACCGACTGGGGGGAAACGATCGAAGCGGATCTCAAGATAGGAGAGGCCCGGCCGGATGACTATGATGCTCTCGTCCTGCCCGGCGGCGTGATGAACCCGGACAAGCTCAGGACGGATGATGCGACCATCGAGACCGTCCGCAATTTCATCGACACCGGCAAGGTCGTCGGCGCCATTTGCCATGCCCCCTGGCTTCTGGTCCAGGCCGATGCCATTCGGGGACGCGACGTGACGTCCTATCAATCCATCCGAAGGGATGTCGAAAATGCCGGCGGCCAATGGATCGATCGGGCCGTCGTCGCCGACAACGGCATCGTCACAAGTCGGGGACCGCAGGACATTCCGGCCTTCGTAGCGAAGATCGTCGAGGAAATCCGAGAAGGCCCGCACAAGCGGGCGCGGGGGATCTGATCAGACCGTCTGCTCCTTCGCTGCCAGAAGACCCAGCGCCGCCTCGGCGCGGCGGCGATGGCTGCTCGAGCGGGCCTTCATGAAGGCTGTGTGCAGCCGGCCCGTCTTGAAGGAGTCGATGATCAGCGCCGGCACATAGCTCTTGCGGACGACGGCCGGCGTGTTGACGAGGTGATACGAAACCTGCCGCATGACGGCAGCAATCTGGCGTTTCCGGCCGGCCATGCTGCGGGCCGGAGTCAGGGCGGCCAGTTCCTGGACGGCCCATTTGCTGGCGCCCAGCAGGCGCAGATCCTTAGCCGTGACGTCGATGCCGGAAATGCTGCGCAGATAGGCATTGATGTCGTCAGCCTCGATCGCATGGCGGGCGCCTTCCGCATCCACGAACTGGAACAGCCTGGGACCGGACAGGGTGCGCAAGCGGGCGAGAGCACGGGCGAGGGCGGCATCCTCCGCCCTGCGACGGATGGGCTTGCCGCCCTTGCCGCGGAAACGCAGTTCCACCCGGCTTGCCGTGATGGTGACGTGCCGCTTGAGCAGGGTGGCGGCGCCATGGCTGCCATTGTCCCGCGCATAGGCTGCGCCGCCGACCCGGATATGCGTGCTGTCGATCAGGGCGACGGCACAGGCGATCGCCTTGTTCCGGTCCAGCTTCGGGGAGGCAAGGTCACGGCGGATGGCGGCCCGGATCCTGGGAAGCGTCCGCACGAGCTTCATCATGTTCAGGGTTTTGCGGTTTTCTCGCCTGCGTTCCCATTCGGGATGATAGCGATATTGCAGCCGGCCGGCTTCGTCCCGGCCGATCGCCTGGATATGGGCCCGTTCGTCCGATGCAATGCGCACCTGCGCATAGGCCGGCGGAATGGCCAGGGCGCGAAACCGTGCCAGGGCTGCTTTGTCGGTGATGCGATGACCCGCCGCGTCGACATATGAAAATCCGCGCCCGCAACGGCGCCGGCGCAGATCGAGTTGGTCGGGCGAGACGATCTTCAATCGTGGCATGGGTTCCTCCCCGCAGCAGGGCAACGGCAGAAAAACAAACGGGTTCCGAAGGTTGGGAACGGATCAAACCACCTGCCGCGCCGGGAACCCCTGCGGGCATCGAAGGTTCGGAGAGGAACGTCGCGCCATGGCGCGGCTCAGATCGTAAGGCCCGGAGGAGCGATTCCATGAGGTCCAAACAGGACGGAACCGGCATGGCCCCCTATGCAGCCGAATCCCGGCGTGAAATCCGCACCCTTGGCCCCGGCGGACGGGGAAATGCCGAGGGGTTGGCGGATTCCATCCGGCGTGGCGTCACGCCGGCGCGGGCGGCCGAGGCTGCCGACAGATCGGCTTCCAGACCGGGGGATGCAGAAGAAGGCGGCATGAGACGCAAGCGGGCGCCGCCCTCTTCCCGCCCTCGATAGCTTCATAATCGGCCGAGCAGGACGAGCAGAAGCACAATGACGACGACAAGGCCGAGGCCGCCGCTGGGCCAATATCCCCAGCCGGCGGAATAAGGCCAGGTTGGCAGCGCGCCAAGCAAAGCAAGTATAAGTATAACGAGGAGAATTGTGTATAGCATGGAAATCTCCTTTCTATTGGTGTCATGTAACTCGTGTGTACCGAAATCGGTTCCATGAATTTGTTGGTTACTGATATCTTTCTGAATTTTTGATCGAAAATATTGGAGAATCTCGGCCGCTTCTGGTGAGGGTTGGCGAATGCCGGCAACTGACAGCTGGCAAGGCTTGCCCTAGGTCGATCTTGCCCTAGGTCGATATCGGCTCAGCTCAGCCAGTGATTTTCCTATTTGAGGAGGATGTCATGTCCGGTCTTCGTCTTCTGGCGTCGCTTGCAGCTGCGTTCACCATCGCCAAGTTGCTGGACGAAAATCGCCGCTTGCGGGCGGAACCGGGGGCCCGCATTGCTCGGGAACTGACCCTAGATGAGAAAGCCAGGCGCGGATTGGGTGGGGAGCGCCATGCCGGAACCGAGGCGATGCGCTATCCTCCCCGGCATTGGGATGAGGTTGATGAGGCGGCGGATGAATCCTTTCCCGCCAGCGACCCTCCAGCCTTCAATGCCCGCAGCACGACATAGCCGGGCGACAGAACATTTCGGCTCCTGGAGAGTTTGGGGGCCGTCTCGAAACAGGAGGACGACATGGACTGGAACCGCGTGGAAGGAAACTGGAAGCAGCTCAAGGGGCAGGTGAAGGAGCAGTGGGGCAAGCTTACCGACGATGATCTGGATGTCATCGCCGGTCGGCGCGAGCAGCTCGAAGGCAAGCTCCAGGAGCGTTATGGGCTCACCAAGGACAGGGTTCGCTCAGAGATCGACTCCTGGTACGCCAGCCAGAAGTGGCAGTAGAACCATCGCCCCGGCTCACCTTCATGTGAGCCGGGGCGTTCCATGTCCCGGGGCGGGGGGGAAGGCCGGCGCCATGCGTAGAGAACGCATCAATCCACGACAAAGACGAAGCGCGTCCGCCCCCGTCGATCCCGACACCACCAATAGCCGCGCAGCGTATCGTAGCCATGCTCGCCTTCGAAAGCCTCGATTTCCCTGCTGGCACGTCCGCGGGCTTCCTGAAGCGTTGCATAGCTTTTTTCATGCACGATCCGTTCGTTCGAGCCGGGGCCCAGTTGTACGATATGAAATGTCATGACCTGTTCCTTTCGGGTGGACACGGCCTGGCTGGAGGCCTCAAGCCGCGGAAGTGAGGCGCCTGACCGGCTGCCCCAGCCGCTCCATCAAGCCCTGGGCGTCATGGGGTGCCTGCAACTTGTCGGTATTGTCGAAGAAGACGAAGACATCGCGCCGTCTTGATATGTCCCTGGCCGGCCCGATGAACCGGCTTTCGACTGGCTTCCTGCCCTGGGCCCATGCCTTGGCCCGCTTTGCCCAGAGATCGATCGCCTTGGCGCCGTAGGCACTGCGATAGAGTTCCTTCGATCCGTGCAGCCGGCAATAGGTGAAGTCCGACGTAGCGTCCATGACGAGCGGCCAATCAACACTGTCGGCGCAGACCAGCGCCACGTCGGCCTCGCGCAACAGGGCGATGAAATCGCCGACGAGGAAGCTTTGATGCCTGATTTCGAGAGCGTGCCGCATCGGCTGTTCGCCGGCGGTCTTCAGCCAGGGTTCGGTGCGAAGTTTGTCGTCATGCTGCCTGGCGATACGCAAGGCAGAGGTGGTGTTCCGGGGTAGCCGTCTCAGGAAGTCAGCGAGCAGATCCGCATCGAACCGGAAATTGGGCGGCAATTGCCACAGGATCGGCCCCAGCTTGTGCCCCAGCCGCAAGACCCCGGACGCGAAGAAGTTGGCGAGCGGCGCCGAACTATCGCGCAGTCGCTTGACATGGGTGATGAAGCGGGGACCCTTGACGGCGAAGGTGAAATCCTCGGGGGTCTGGTCGAACCATTGCCCGAAGGTTGCCGGGCTCTGCAGACGATAGAAGGTACTGTTGACCTCGATCGTCCGGAACATGGTGCTGGCGTAGGCAAGTTCGTCTCTGTGCGGCAGTCCTTCCGGATAGAAGTCGCCGCGCCAGGGCGGGTAGACCCAGCCCGATATGCCGATGCGAATATCTGCGTGACGCATGCAGCCTCCATTGATGGACACAGCTGGTGTCGACCAAACCTGCATTGGCCCATGCTGTTCCAGACTGCCGACGAAGAGGGGAGATTCATCACGAAGTTCGACCCGGCGACGGAACAACCACCGTTATCTTCGCGTTGATCCAGGACATCCCATCATTTCAGCCGTCAAACGAAGGGGATTTCCTTTGCAGGATAATCACGTGACCGAGAATGCTGAGCGGGCCGACATCGTAAAGCTGATCCCAGCCTTGCGGGCCTTTGCGCGCACCTTCTGTCAGGAACCCGCCGATGCCGACGATCTGGTCCAGGAAACACTTCTCAAGGCTCTTGCCAATATCGACCAGTTCGAACCGGGTACCCGTTTGAAGTCCTGGCTCTTCACGATCATGCGCAACAGCTATTGCACGAAGGCCAAGAAGCGGAGCCGCGAAGTGCTGCGTGGTGACGACACGCTGTTCGACAGTGCGGCGGTGCCGGGCGAACAGGAATGGAATGTCAGGATCGGCGAGGTCGGCCGGGCGTTCCAGAGCCTGCCCGACAAATACAAGGAGATCATCGCCCTGATCGTGGTTCTGGGGGAATCCTACGAAAGCGCGGCCGGGATCTGCGGCTGTGCCGTAGGCACGGTCAAGAGCAGGCTCAACCGGGCGAGGGCCCGCCTGAGCTGTGAAATGGGCGAGGATGACTACAGGCAGGCGAGCTAGCGGCGCCTGCCACGATATTGCTTGCCGAGCGGGGGCGCTGTTCCTGACGAGAGGCGAGGAGGCCGCGAATGAGGCCTCCCCTCAAGGCACGACGTCGATTTCGGCTTCCTTGCAAGCCTCGAGGAAGGCGGCCCTTGCATCGTCGGGGCCTCCGATGCCTGCCAGAACATCCAGGCAGGTACGCTGTGCTTCGATGAACTTCGGCCCGATATCGGCAGGCCAGTCGTTCTGCAGATAGTAGGAGGCCTCTTCAGTCGACGTCAGGATTCTGACCGCTCCTCCCTCGGTTCCAAACTGAACCGGGCGGCTCCAGGGCTGGGTGTCCATATCATATCTCCTGCTCAACAACCCGAGCGGGATCGGATGGTTCCGGCATGGCCGGAACAGGAACGTATCGCCAGGAAAGAAGTTGGGAGCGCAGGGAGATCGAAAGAAGGAGGCTGACATGACCCCCACGGTCGAAAAGGACAATGTCCAGCCGGCACCGCCCGATGGGCGGGAAACGCAGAACATCACGACCGATACCGTCCGGCAGGGGCCTGCGGGATGGCGGGTTCTCTACGTCCTGATCCTGGGAATGGGCGGTGCGGCACTGGCCTGTTTCGTTGCCTACATGATCTGGACATATGTCCGATAGGCAGGTCCCTTGGCTTGTCGCAGGGGTTGCCTTTGGCGATGATGCCGACATCGATGGCCTGCCGGAACAATAGCGCCGACGCCCGGTTTGAGAAACGGTCGCGGGCACCGGCTCAGAGCTTCTCGCGACGTTCAGCGTCGAGCCCGGAGGCGGATCCATGGCACCACGAGCGAATTGGAAGGGGTTCTTGAAAATCGCCGAGGTCACGTGTCCGGTTGCGCTCTATACGGCCGCATCGGCTTCCGATCGCATCGTGTTCCACACGCTCAACCGTGCAACCGGCCATCGCGTCCATCGCATCTTCATCGATGGCGAGACCGGCAAGACCGTGCCCCGGGAGGAACAGGTCAAGGGCTATGAGACCGCGCCTGGGGACTATGTCGTGCTGGAGCCCGAGGAAGTCGCCTCGGCCGTCCCGGAAAGCGACAAGACGCTCGCCGTCGAGGCCTTCATCCGATGCCGGGAGATCGATGATGTCTATTTCGACAATCCCTATTATCTTGCGCCCGCCAATAGCGAGGCTGCGGAAGTCTATGCCGTGATCCACGACGGCATGAGGGACAGCCAGGTCGCGGCGCTGGCCCGAACCGTGTTGTTTCGGCGGGTTCGGACGGTGTTGATCCGGGCGCAGGGACCAGGCCTGACCGCGACCACGCTCAATTTCGACTATGAGGTGCGTGCGGCCGAAGAGGTCTTCGACGAGGTGCCGGACCTCGCCATCAAAGGCGAGATGCTGGATCTGGCCGAGCATATCATCCGAACCAAGTCCGGCCGGTTCGATCCATCGAAATTCGAGGATCGCTATGAAGAGGCTCTCGCCGACCTGGTCAAGGCCAAGATCGAGGGAAAACCGGTTCCGATCCGCAAGGAGCCCGTGCGCGAGAAGGTGGTCGATCTGATGGCCGTGTTGCGGGAGAGCGCCGGGCTGGCTGGAGGTAAAGCGGCGCAGCGCTCCTCGCCGCCGGCCAAGGCTGTACGCAAGACAGCCGCGCGCAAGACGCGTGCGGGCAAGATCCGTACCGCCCGGCGCAAGGCGAGCTGACATGAGTGCACTCGAACCCTATCACCAGAAACGCGATTTCAAGGTCACGCCCGAGCCGAAGGGGCGCGCCGGACGTAGGCGCGGCAACAGCTTCGTGATCCAGAAGCACGATGCCAGGCGGCTGCATTATGATTTCCGGCTCGAAATGGACGGCGTGCTCAAGAGCTGGGCGGTAACCCGGGGTCCCAGCCTTGACCCCGGCGAAAAGCGCCTTGCCGTGCATGTCGAGGACCATCCGCTCGACTATGGAGATTTCGAGGGAACCATCCCCAAGGGGGAATATGGCGGCGGCACGGTGATCGTCTGGGATCGCGGGACCTGGCAGCCGATCGGGGATGCGCATCGGGGCTATGACAAGGGGCATCTCGAATTCGAGCTGAAGGGCGAGAAACTTGCCGGCCGCTGGCATCTGATCCGCATGCGCGGCAGGCCGCGCGAAAAGCGCGAGAACTGGCTGTTGATCAAGGGCGATGACGAGGCCGCTCGCCCGCCGGACGCTCCCGACATCCTCGAGGAGCGGCCGGAATCGGTAAAGACGGGCCGCCAGGTTGCAGAGGTCGCTGGCGAAGAGCCGGGCTGGTCGTCGAGGACCGGCAGGATCGCGCCCAAACGCAGGCGAGCTCAGCCATTGGAGGAGCGACAGGAGCCTGGCGCCGTCTCCGATCCAGCTTCGATCAAGGGTGCCAGGAAGGCGCCGATGCCGGATTTCGTCGAGCCGACGCTCGCGACGCTGGTCGCCAAGGCGCCGGCAGGTTCCGATTGGATCCACGAGATCAAATTCGATGGCTACCGCCTCCAGGCGCGCATCGAGGCAAAGCGAGTGAAGCTGCTGACCCGCAGCGGGCTCGATTGGACCGAAAGGTTCGGCGAGCCGGTACGGGCGGCGTTGCAGGCCTTGCCGGCAAGCTCGGCACTCCTCGACGGCGAGCTGGTGGTCGAGGCGGGTACGGGCGCTTCGGATTTTTCCACCCTTCAGGCGGATCTGAGCGAAGGCCGTTCCGACCGCTTTGTCTATTACGGCTTCGATCTCCTCTATCTCGACGGCTATGATCTCAGGGCCCTGCCGCTCGTCTGGCGCAAGGCGCTCCTGCAGCAATTGCTGGCTCAGTCCGCAAAGGAACTCCGCTTTTCCGATCATTTCGAGGAAAGCGGTGCCATGGTCCTGCGCCATGCCTGCCGGCTGAGCCTCGAAGGCGTCGTCTCCAAGCTTCGCTCCGCCCCCTACCAGTCTGGGCGAGGTCGGAGCTGGGTGAAGTCCAAATGCTCGGCGCGCCAGGAATTCGTGGTCGGCGGCTACGTGCCGTCCACCACGTCCCGAACGGCCATCGGATCGCTCGTCCTTGGCGTCTATCAGGACGACGAGCTGGAGCCGGTCGGCCGCGTCGGCACCGGTTTCACCCGTTCGGTTGCCGAAGACCTGTTCCGGCGGCTGGAGGGCATGCGTATCAAGCAAAGCCCGTTCGGCCGGCCGCTCACGGCCGAGGAAGGCCGGCAGGTACGCTTCACGCGTCCGGACTTGGTGGCCGAGGTGGAATTCCGGGCCTGGACGGCTGATCGTCATCTGCGCCATGCTGCCTTTCGCGGTCTTCGTGAGGACAAGCCGGCGAGGGAGGTCGTCAGGGAGACCAGAAAAAAGGCAGGAACCATGGCTGCAGCACCGCGCCGTACCGTGAAGCTCACCCATCCGGACCGGCTCTATTGGCCCCAGCAAGGCGTGACCAAGGAAGGACTTGCCGATTATTACGCCGAGGTGTGGCGCGTCATGGCGCCCTTCGTCGTCGGCCGGCCGCTTGCCTTGCTGCGCTGCCCCGATGGCATCGAAGGGCCGCGCTTCTTCCAGAAGCATGCCTGGAAGGGGGTGAACGAACATATCCTTCAAGTGAGCGATCCCAAGGACCGGAATGGCGAGCCCCTGATCGCAATCGAAGATCTCGATGGCCTGGTCGGCCTGGTCCAGGCGGCCGTCCTGGAGATCCACCCCTGGGGATCGACGCTCGCCGACTGGGAGCGACCCGACATGATCACCATGGATCTCGATCCGGGTGATGATGTCGCCTGGAGCGAGGTGATCGCGGCGGCCGAACAGGTGAAGGAACGCCTGAAACAAGCCGGGCTTGCCGCCTTCGTGAAGACATCGGGCGGTAAGGGGCTGCATGTGGTCGCTCCCCTGAAGCCGAAAGCCGGCTGGCCGAAGGTCAAGGCCTTTGCCAAGGTCCTTGCCGACGCCATGGCCGCCGACAGTCCGGATCGTTTCGTCTCGACCATCACTAAGGCCAAACGCCATGGCAAGATCCTGATCGATTATCTGCGCAACCAGCGTGGCTCCACGGCGGTTGCGCCCTATTCGACGCGGGCGCGGCCCGGTGCCGCCGTCTCCATGCCGATTGCCTGGGAGGAACTGGCGCCGGCGATAGGCCCTGCCTATTTCACGGTGACGAACACGCCGACTCGGCTATCGGCACTTGCTGCCGATCCCTGGGCGCGTTTCCGCGAGGCGGCCGTGCCACTCGAGGCCCGCGCGGCGCGCAAGGCTGCCTGAGCAGGCGAGCGCCGTACCTGCTGGAATCAGCGCCGCGCCTCGCGCGCCAGGCTCTTGCGCAGGGCATCCATGATACTGACGACCTTGCCGGGCTGCTCGCTCTTGCGCGGGGCCGCCGACCGACGCCGTCCTTTCTTCTTGGCGGCGATAATCTCGAGAAGGCGCTCCTGCACCGGGTCGCGAACCATGTCCCGGTTCCAGTGTTTGGTACGCCCGTCGATCAGTTTTTGCATGAGCTGCATCGTGGGGCGATCAGGGCTGAGATCGCCGAGATCACCGAAATAGGCGCGGGGGTCACGGACCTCGTCGCCGAAACGCAGGGTCCATACGACAATGCCCTTGCCGCGGGGCTCCAGCATCACCGCGCGTTCGCGCCGATACATCACCAGGCGGGCGATGCCGACCGTCTTCGTGGTGGTCATGGCGTCGCGAATGACCGCGAAAGCCTCCTCGCCGACGGGATCGTCGGGCGTGAGATAATGCGGCTTGTCGAGCCAGATCCATTCGATGTCGTCATGCGGGGTGAACAGATCGATGTCGATGGTGCGGGTGCTCTCCAGGGCGACGGCTTCGATCTCGTCCTCCTCGAGCATGACATAATCGTCCTCGCCGCGCTGATAGCCCTTGATCTCGTCCTCCTCGTCGACGCGCTTGCCGGTGACCGCATCGACATATTGGCTGACGATGCGATTGCCGGTTGCCCGGTTGAGCGTATGGAAACGGACCTTCTCGCTTTCCGAGGTCGCCGGTGTCAGCGCCACAGGGCAGGTGACCAGCGAGAGCTTGAGGTAACCTTTCCAGAACGGACGAGAAGCCATGGGGTTTTCTCCTGGAGGCGGGCACTTTCATGCCAGGGCGCCTTTTTTTGCACTCTGTCGCGACCGGTCTTCACCTCGGGTTCATCCGGCCTCCCGAACGAAGGTGTCGGCATTCGTCGTCACCGCATGCGGCCAGGGGCGCTCGGTGATGCGGGCGTCCGGATCGAGCCGGCCGGCGGAGATGACGTGCCAGACCGTGTGGAGGCGGTCGTCCCGCAACAATCCGCTATAGGAACACAAAAGGTCCCCGCCAGCGGTCGACGCCGTAAAGGCAAAGCTGATGCACTGTCCCAGATGAATGCCGCAGACCGCGATTTCGGTGCCGTAGAAACCGCTATCGAGGAGTGCCGTCTTGAAAGTACCGATGATCCGGCCTTCTGCATCTTCGGTCACGGTGAGGATCGAGCCATACTGATTTTTCCATTTGCCTATCCAGCCCATGCCATCCTCCATATTGGCCCTTCCGCCGCTGCCGGCGCAGTCCCGCGGGGAGAGGGGGAGTCGTGGCGGCGGGATGGCGTGCGTTCGGGACGCATGCGAAAAACCTCTTCTGAAGGAGAACGAGCCTGGACAAGGATTGTTTCATGCTGCGGCCCGGCAGCCGGCGGAAGCCAGTTGGTCTGGGTTTCGACGGGCCAGTCGATGTCGCCTCTGCGCGATGCTCGAGGAACTTCGCATCTGCCTGGTGGTTAGGTGCTCGTTTTCAACGCGAGCGGCACCCCATGATGGATATCCGAGAAAATATGGAAGTCGTCGATGCCAATGACCAACATGTCGGTATCGTCGAAAAAGTGGAAGGCACCCGGATCAAGTTGAGCAGCCATGACATGCTGGATCCCCGGAAGCCCTTTCTCGACATGTCTCAAGTCTCCACCGTCGAGGGCAACAAGGTGAAGTTGCGGCAGAAAGTATCGGCTGTTTCGACGCGAGCTTTCCTGTCTTCCGAAGGATAGGCGCTCCAAGCACCGATGACATCGAGTGAAGCCCTTTTGCTTTCAGCGAGCCATGGGAAGTCGCTAGGACTTCCCATGGCATTTCAGTGCCCCTGCCGGGGCATGATGATGCGGTTTCTCCTCGTCGCGGCGGAGATGTTCTCAATTCTTCGTCTGCGACGTATCATTCGGGGGTGAATCAGGTGCGGTGCTTGGACTTGAAACCGCCCTGGCGGAAACATAGGAGCCGGTTGATGCCGAGCATGCGAATGTCACAGGGCGCTTGACATGGGCATGACGCCTCGCCCGCGAACCACTGGCTTGCGGCAATTCCTCGAGCTTGAGCAGCAGCGCGAATGGATAAAGGGCAAGATCGATTTACCGGACATAGCCGATCGCTCGGAGTCCCTGGAGCATCGGTTCAAATATGCCGCTCGATTTGCAAAGCTGCTTTGCCGTCCCCAGGCAAAGGAAGTGCTGGAGATTCTAAAGCTATACGGCCCAAACTGTATTCCGATCCTGCGCCAGACCGAGCGTTACTACTGGTCGGTTTCCTGTCTGCCGTCGACCTCCGATAAACCGCTGATACGCGTCAATGCGAGCTGGATGGAGCTTTTTACACTCTATGCCCAGGGTGAGGATGTCCGCGCCAGGTTCATCGTGTATCTTTCGGATTTCACCAAAGATCGTTCCGCCACGCCGAGCCAGGTCGACGAGCCCTTTCTCGAGCAAAGCGTCGCGGCGCCGGAGGACGTCAGTTATTTCTTCCCGCGCGGTGCGGACATGTTCGGCATCAATGTGCGCGGCTCCGTCTCGGTACGCCAGTTCCTCGCGAACGGCCGCATCTTGCGTGCCATTCGGACCTTCAACCTGACGCATATGAACCGAGGTCGGAACGCCTACCAGGCGAGCCATTGCTACAGCGTGGCGGACTACATGCTGGCAGATTGAGAGGCTGTCAAAGGCGTGCCGGCCCGGCGAACGCCGCAACGCCGCATTTCGAGAAGTCGAGGTGACAACGAAAGCATGTTTACGCTTGACCATCTTGCCTGAACGGTGATGGCCGGTTTGCACCCTCATGTCGGTCGGGACGATCGGAATAGCTGTCATCCTGACAGCAGACATATCAGAACATGGGTCGATGAGCGGGGGAAGTGTCTGCAGACCTGGCTCCGCTTCTTGGATGTGTCGGGCATCGGTATCGAGCTTGCCGTCCCTGTCCTTGCCTATGGGATCTTGCGGAAAAATCTGGGGTACGATCCCAGTTTTCGCGTCATTTCACCGATTGAAGAACTTATTATCTTTAGTAATTTGCAACGGTAAATCTGAATTTCGATGCAATCATACCCCTTTGGGTAATAGTCATCTGAAGATTTATTGGGGATGTTGTTGTTCATCCACCGCGACGCAGCGTGTGGAATTTGTCAGCGGTCGGCACAACCATGCCCGGTCCTGACCTTCCAATAATCAGTCGACAGCCGCCGGGGGCATTGAGGTGACTCCGTTGGACGGTGCGGTGCGGCAAATTTTCGCCCACTCAACCTCCCTCCCGGCCATAAGGAGCAAGAAATGGGCTACGTTCCTGTGACAGTCGGCGACCAGGTCGAGGTCTCCGGCGGCAATATTCCGGTCGGGACCACCCTGACCGCAGGTCAATGGGTCATCAGCACAGCCAATACCTATCTGCTGACCATGCAGACGGACGGCAATCTCGTGCTGTACCAGGTGATCGGCACACCTCCCGAGAGTGGCGGGAGCTTTACCGGCTTCGCGCTGTGGTGGACCGGCACCGATGCCAATGGCGGCAAGACCTTTTCCGTCCAGACGGACGGCAACCTGGTCGTCTATGACGGCAACGGGTCCCCCGTCTGGTCTTCCGGCACGGTCGGCCAGCCGGCGGCCAATTTGACCGTGCAGAATGACGGCAACCTGGTGCTCTACTCCGCCCAGCTCGCGGTGCTATGGGCAACCTATACGAATGACAGCCAGGTCTGGCCCAAGTCGAACTGGAGCTACATCCAGTACAGCCTGTCCGAGCAAGGGCAGGCGCCCCTGGTCCTCACCGCAGGCAGCGGCGGCCTGACGCTCACCCCGCCGCAGACGGCAGCGCCTTCGCAGATGTGGCAGCTCACCCCGGACGGCCGCTTGCTCAGCGGCCTGCTGGGAGGCCAGGTGCTGACCTTGCAGACAGCCGGCGACGGCACGGCCAGCCTGGCCCTCGCCATCCAGACCATGCCCCCGGCGGGTGCGCAGATCTGGGTCCTCAGCAGCGCGCTGGAGGCCGTGGCCATCACCGCCTTGGATGCGGCTCTGGCCCTCGGTGTCGCCAGCGACGGCATCTCCGTGCAACCGCAATCGCTCACCGGTGCGCAGGCGCAGCAATGGTTCGTGATGCCGGCCAATCCACTACAGGCGATCATCGCGCTGCCCCCGGCAAACCCGTCCTTTCCGGTTTTCACGACGGAGCAGCAACAAGTCTATGCCGAGATCAACCAGCGGCTGAACCTCGCGCCTTCGACCTTGCGCGAGCAGTACACCAATTTGAATGCTGCCATCGGCAGCTATCAAACCAGCGTACTCGGGATGAAATTCGACTCCTTCCAGCCTGACGTCTGGAAGCCCGTCGTCGAGCAGCTCAATCGTGAGATGACCGCCGTCATTGTCGTGCACAACCTGTTCAACAATTATAGCACCTTCCACAACGCCCTCTTCGCGGACCAGAGCGACCTGCTGTCCGAACTCATTGCCCTGGCCGGTTTCGAGACAGGGGACGATCAGACCACGGGGGTCTGGGGCGTCATCATCAACATCCTCTCCTCGATCGTGTACACCGTACTTTCGGCGGACCCGGCGACCGCGGTGGCGGCCAATATCATCCAAAGCGCGGTGAATGTTGCCGTGGCCGCGAGCGATGTCAGTACGCAAAGCATTACCGCAAGTCCGTTCCAGGTCACTGCCGCCCAACTTGCGGGCCAGCTCAGCGATTCCCTTGAGGCCCTTCTGACGACCGTCGGGGATATGGCAACGACGATCCTCACCGATTGGACCAAGCTCCAGGCGGCAGCCAAATTGGGCATATCGTTTGCCCCCAATGGGCTGGCGTGGCCGCCTCTCACCACCGCGGAACTCGTCAAGCAGGCCAAGCCGAGCTACGTCGCCTCGGTGATGCAGATGCTGTTGCAGGCCAAATTCCGCATCTATCAATACTCAACCAGCAATGGGAGCGGATCGGGCTTTGCCGGCCAATATGGCGATGCTCCGAGCTACGGCAAATACGCATCGTCCCAGCCCGATGGAAGCAGTGTTTGCTATTGGATTGCCGACGCGAACGACTATGGCACCTATCCGTCCAGCCAGGCCATGGATGTCATCTGGGGCGCAGGCGTTCCGCAAAATGACTTCTTCGCCGGCAATAATGGCTGGGGGCTACCTAAGGCCGTCTATGAACCGGCCGGTGCTCCTCCTTTCGACATTCTGGCGGTCGCGATCACCAATCTCACGCCCAACATGCTGACGATCGTGGCGGACTGCACGGAAGGCTCGCTGCTCTCGCCGGCCAACACCGTACTGGCGCCTTACAGTACCGTGTTGCTGCTGGGACAGTGCCTTAGCAATATCAAGGGGCAGGCGATCACCTTCACGCTCTATGACCCGTCCGCCGGCCCGACCGCAGACGATCTGATCGCCCAGTTTTCGACGCATCAGCATCCTGGCGGGATCGTTGTCGGCGACGTCTGGGCCGATGGCCAGATCGAGGCTGGCAACTACACCCTGACCTCGCCGGTCTGCTACACGGGTTCCATCGGCCAGGGTTATTCCGGTTCCGTGCAGATTGCGGTGGCCCGGACCTGCTGACGGCACCATCCGGCAGAGCCGGTGGTGGAATTCGATGAGTGCGGGGGCAGTGTCACGTTGGCAAGACTTTGACGTGGCAACAGCGTGGCTGGCCCTCGCGCTCATTTGTACGATCTCTTCCAGCCTATCTGCAGGTGTAGCCGCCGTCGATGGGAAGCGAGACGCCGGTGATCATCGATGCCGCATCGCTCAGCAGGAACACGATGGGGGCGGCAATCTCATCCTCCGTCGCCCAACGCCCCAGCGGCATGTTCTTCAGGAAGGGCTCGGCGACGTGGGGCTGGCTCCAATGTCCCGATGATATCGGCGTCATGACCACGGTCGGGTTCACGCTGTTGACGCGAATATTGTATTTGCCGAGCTCGAGCGCCGAGACACGTGTGATGTTGTCGAGCGCTGCTTTGGATGAGCCATAGGAGATGTGACCGTCGAGAGCCACCAGGGCCGCCTGGCTGGAAACGTTGACGATCGCGCCGCCTTTGCCGAGCCGAACCATCGACTGGGTGGCATATTTGGTGACGATCAGGGCCCCACGGGCGTTGATGCTGATCACCTTGTCGAAAATAGCGATATCGGTGTCCATCGGGGTGGCGATCTCCCCGCCGAAGCCGCCGCAATTCACGACGCCCCACAGGTCGAGCCCTTCCAGCGCGTTTCGGATCTCCTCTTCGGATGCAAGATCGAACGCCAGGGTGCGGCAGCCTGTTTCCTCCGCGATGGCGTCCAGCGCACTTTGCGATCGTCCGCTCGCGATGACCTTGGCATTGGCCTTGACGAGATGGCGTACAGTGGCGCCTCCGATGCCACCGCTGCCGCCCGTGACCAGAATGGTGCGCCCGTTGAAGTCGGTCATTTGTCGTCTCCTTTGCAAGTCTTTGTGGTGTCCGAGGTGTCTGCGCGGTGTCATAGGCAGCCCGAAGCCGGTTCGTCAGTTCGCCTGCGAAACGCGCAGGCCTTCCGCGTTGAACAAATGGCAGGCCTGCCTGGGGAAGGACAAAGCAACCTGATCCCCCGCCCGGGCGCGGCGGCCGGCACTGTCGCGGATCACCAGGGATTCGTCGTTGCAGCGCAGATGAATGAAGGTGTCGCTGCCCAACATCTCGACCATGTGGGCCTGGCCGACGTAATCGGCAGGCCCCCCGTCGAGGGAATAGGTCACATGCTCCGGCCTGATGCCCAAGGTTACCTGGTCTCCGGGCTTCAAGCCCGTGGCCGGGGAGACGCGCACATGGCCCCCGATTTCCAACCCAATGGATATGTGTCCGCCGTCGAGGGTTTCGACCCTGCCTTTCAGCAGGTTCATGGCAGGTGAGCCGATGAAACCGGCGACGAAGAGATTGGCTGGCTTCTCATAGAGCTCCAGCGGTGGGCCCACCTGTTCGATGCGGCCGGCATTCATCACCACGATGCGGTCGGCCAAAGTCATGGCCTCGACCTGGTCATGGGTGACGTAGATCATGGTGGATGCGAGTTCGGCCTTGAGCCGGGCGATCTCGAGCCGCATGCCGACACGCAACGCCGCATCGAGGTTCGACAGAGGCTCGTCCAGGAGGAAGAGCTTGGGCTTGCGCGTAATTGCGCGCCCTATCGCCACGCGCTGGCGTTGGCCGCCCGAGAGCTCCCGTGGCCTGCGGCGAAGATAGGTGGACAGGCGCAGTTTATCCGCCACCGTCGCGACCCGGTCCGAGATCTCGCTGCGCGGCGTGCGGGCGATTTCCAACCCGAAGCCGATGTTCCGGCTGACATCCATGTGCGGGTAGAGCGCATAGGACTGGAAGACCATCGCCACGCCGCGCTCCGTCGGCTCGGCCGCACTCATGTCGGCGCCGTCGATGAGGATCCGGCCCGAGGAGATCGGCTCGAGCCCGGCGATGATCCGCAACAGGGTTGATTTCCCGCAACCCGAGGGCCCGACCAGCACGCAGAACTCCCCATCGGGTATGGTTAGCGAAAGTTCCGGTATGACCGAGTAGTTTCCGAACCGCTTGGTGATGTTGTCGATCGATAGCGTGGCCATGCCTCAGCCTTTCACCGCGCCAGCCAGCAGACCTCGGACAAAGGCTCGCTGTACCAGCACGTAGAGGAAGATCAGGGGGAGCGCGATCAAGGTGAGGATCGCGAACAAGGCGCCCGGATTGGCCATGTAGAGGCCGGAATACTGCATCGGAACGATGGTGAGCGTTTT
The DNA here is from genome assembly GCF_040797145.1 of Labrys neptuniae. Lineage (NCBI taxonomy): Bacteria > Pseudomonadati > Pseudomonadota > Alphaproteobacteria > Hyphomicrobiales > Xanthobacteraceae > Labrys > Labrys neptuniae. Next base: position 168,386 of record NZ_JBFNQD010000011.1, read on the forward strand.
CATCTCGGCCTTGGTCAGGACGATCAGGGCCAGGAAGAATTCGTTCCAGGTCACGATGAATTGCCAGATGGTCACGAAGACCAGGGCCGGGCGCACCAGTGGCAGGGCCACGTGCCAATAGGTCTGCCAGGGGGTGCACCCGTCGACGCGCGCCGCTTCGAAGAGTTCCTGCGGCGAGTCCTCCATGAAGGCCTTGAGGATCACCATGGCAAAGGGCACGCCAAGCGCGGCATAGGGCATGATCAGGCCGATATAGGTGTTGATCCAGCCGAAATTCTTCAAAAGGATTGCAAGGGGCAGAACCAGCGAGGCGAGGGGCACCATCAGCGTGGTCAAAAGGGCAGTATAGATGAAGATAGTCCCTCTCAGGCGCAGTACCGCGCAGGCGAACGCAAAAAGCGAAGAGATCGCCACCACGATCGCCACGGTCGCAACCGTGACGATGAGGCTGTTCAGGAAGATCCTGCTGAGAGGATTGTCCCGGATCACCGTCACGAAATTGTCGAAGGTGACGGGCCAGGTGACGAGAGAGGGGTCGAAGGCCTGGGCAGGCGTCCGCAGCCCGATCGAGAGCATGTAGATCTGTGGAACCATCCAGAGCGCCAGTACGATGAACAGTACGAGGTGGATGACAAACGAGCGGACCTGGTTGCGCGTGAGGCTGTTCATCATCCCTCCTTCTGCGCAGGCGTGAGGCGGGCGCCGAGGAGGACGATCTGGATCAGGGAAAGCACCAGAGCGAGCAGCAGGACGATAACCGAGAGCGCCGCTCCGCCTCCGCTGTCGTTGAGGACGAAGCTCTGCTTGAAGATGTAGGTGCCGAAGACTTCGCTGGCGTGGTTGGGCCCGCCGCCGGTCATCAGATGGACGATCGGGAAGGTTTGCAGCGTACCGATGATGCCGAGCAACAACAGCGACTTGGTCGCCGGCGCGAGCATCGGTATCACGACATTCACGGCCAGGCGCCAGCCGCTGGCGCCGTCGATACGGGCCGCATCGAGGATTTCGCTCGGCATGTTCGCAATGCCGGCGATGTACATCAGCATCGAAAACCCGGTCCACTGCCAGATATTCACGATGATGAGGGCATAGATCGCGGTCTTGGCATCGCCGATGGGCGAGGTCGACATCACGATCCCGACATGCTTCAGATATTCCTGGGCGATGCCATAGTAAGGCGCATAGATCTGGACCCAGACGAGGCTGACGACGGAAACCGACGTCACCACGGGCAGGAAGAACATCGTGCGGAAAAAGCCGCGCAATCGATTTGTATGGCGTTCGATGAAATAGGCGAGCAGGCCGCCGATCAGCATCTGCACCGGGATGGTGATCACGGCCCAGAGCGTCATGTTGCGGACGACCACCCAGAATGTCGGGTCGCGCAGGACGCCGATGTAGTTCGCCGACAGGCTCAGCGAAGGCACGCCAGCCGCATCCTTGGTATAGAAACTCTGGCCCAGAACCCAGAGGATCGGATAGGCGATGAAGACGACGAACAACGCCACTGCCGGGATCACGAAGCCGTAGCGACCCAGAGCCTTCCTCGAGGAGGAAGATTTCGTCGTCGCGATCGCATGTCCAGCCATCCCGGTTCCTACTGCCATGTCTTCTTCTCCGGGAAGGACCGGGTGCACCGCACCCGGTCCTCTGGGCTTCTCACGTGCCGGGTTACTTGCCGAGCGCCTTGTCCGTCGCAGCCTGCACGGAGGCCAATGCCGCCTCCGGCTGCACGCTGCCATCCGCAACGCCAGCGAGCGCATTGTCCAACGCCTCGGCGACGGCGGGCGAAGCGAAACGCTGGTTCTCGGCCTTTGGCAGATCGGCCATAAACCGAGCCGACATCTGCTTGACGTGATCGGTGATGTCGCCCTTGGGTTCGTGCCCCTCGAAAGCCGGCAGGTCGTTGAGGTCGTTCAACGCCTGCTGCAGGCCGACGCCATTGGTCAGCTCGGAGAGGAAGGTCCAGGCCTCGGGATTCTTCGCGCCGTTCTTTGTCAGGCCATAGCCGATGTCGATGCCGCCGATCGGCGGGCTTGCGGAGCCGCCATCCTTGACAGGCGGGAGATAGAAATAGTCGAAGCCATCCATGTTCTGGACATATTCGGAAAGCGGCGGCGGAAACTTGCTTTCCTGCATCCACCACGAACCCAGTGCCATCATGCCGACGCGACCCTGCGCGAATAGCTGGGCACCGGTGGGATAGGCATGCGCCCCCAGGGCGCCCTGCTGGAAGATGCCGTCATCGAACAAGCCCTTCCAGGCCTTCATCGCAGAGACCAGTTCCGGTGCCGACCAGGGGGCCTGGCCGGCCTGGGCCTTGTCGACGATCCCTGGCGAGAATTGGTTGGCAAGCATCAGAAAGACGTTCTCGTTCTGCCAACCATCGGCAGCCCCCTGGAACATCGGGATGTAGCCGCCATCGGTGAGAGCCTTCGAAGCTGCCTTCAGATCGGCATAGGTCTTGGGCACAGCGATCTTCAGCTTTTCAAAGAGCTTTCTGTTGTACCAAACGCAAAGAACCTGTGATTCCTGAGGGACAATATAGGTATTGCTGTCTCCCGCCGGATTGCCCATCTGCATCTGCTTGCGATTGACGGCGAAGACCTTGTCCTTCCAGTCCTTGCCCCACGTCTTTGCCGCGAGCTCGTCGACCGGGGCAAGATTGTCGCGATATTGCTGGGTCAGGGAACCCGGCTGCAGGCCAATGACGTCAGGCAGGCTGTTGGAGGCAGCCGCCGCCTTGAGCGCCGTTATGTATTCCGGCGAGTAATTATAGTAGGTATAGGTTACCTTGACGCCCGGATGCGCCTTCTCGAAGGCGTCGATGGACTTTTGCATGGTGCTCTGGATGAACCAGGACCACACCGTGACTTCCTTTTGTTGCGCAAACGCCGACACGGTCGACAAGGCAAGCACAAGCATGCTTGTGCCAAGAAATGCTCTGCGTCGCATAACGTCTCCTCCTCCTGGATATTTTTATATTTATGGTGCGCACGCGCTGCGCTGTATTTGCGCGTAAACCTCCCTCGCTATGGTCGCATCAAGACAAGGGAACGAAGGCGTTGCAGTGTCGGTGGCTGGCCGATCCATCGGCGTCGCGGCTCGTAGCGTCGGTCAAGGCCAGTGTCATATGCAGCCGTGCCGACATCACTGCTCTTGTCGCAGTCAGCGCGACGATTTGCCAGTTTCTGATCAAGTCTGGTTGACACCGGATGAACCTCGTTGGAGGGCATAGCTCTGGCTTGCTCGCCATAAAAGCAAAATTCCAAATTCTGTCAATCTCTATCTAATTAGCGCAGAGAGATTGAGTGAGCGTCGCGTTGGAGCTCTTGAGGGCGACCGTATCCTTCAATTTCTTTCAATGGTTTGGAGCAAAATTCGCCGACATTTCCTTCTCTCAGGAGGCAGCTCGGATTTGCGGCGATTTCCGTTCTTGATTGTGTGTTTTGCCCATCTTCGGAAAATTATGATCAAATGGCGATAAAAACACGCAAGGCAGATCAAATGATCCAGATTATTGCGTTTCCACTAAAGACGGCGATATCGTTGGCGGGGGCTCGATTGCTCGGTTGACCGATAATGATAGAAATTGAAGGATCAGGTACGATGACCGGATCCGATCTGATCGCAGATTGCGGGTACGCGATCTGATGGTGGCAGCGGAAAGCCTGCAGGCTTGCGCGCTTGTCGGAAGGCAGCAGGGATAACCAAGGTGGAGCCATGGAATCAGCGAGCAAACGAGTGGACATGGTTCCTGCAAAGCGCAGGGCGATCATCCTGGAGCATCTGCGGGCGAATGGTGCAGCCAGCGTACAGGAATTGGCTGATGCGACGGGTGGATCCCAATCCACCGCACGGCGCGATCTCGAATATTTGATGGAAAAGGGGTACCTTGAGAGAACCCATGGCGGCGCCCACCTGGTTCAGCCGGCGCGCGCAACCTTCGAGCGCGAGAATTCGCTCAATGCCCAGCTGCAGCGCGCCGAGAAATTGGCAATCGGGCGGGAGGCTGCATCACGGCTGAGCGCCGGACACAGCGTCATCCTGGACAGTTCCTCGACGGTGATGGAGGCTGTGCGGGCGGCGGCCGAGCGCGACCTTCCCCTGACGATCGTGACAAATAGTCTTGAGATCGCCGATTTTGCCGCCGACATCCGGTCCTGGCGGACGATCATGCCCGGTGGGAGCATCCGTGCCGGCTACAGGCACCTTGCCGGAGAGCCGGGGGAGAGCTTCATTCGCACGCTGCACGCCGATCTTTGTCTCATGGGGGCATCGGCCGTTACCGGCACCCTCTTGACCGAGGCGTCGCTGGAAGTGGCCTCGTTGAAGCGAGCCATGATTGCCTCGGCAGGACGCAAGATCCTGCTTGTCGACAGCTCCAAATTTACCTCACCGAGCTTCTGCACCCTTTGCGAAGTCTCGGAGATCGACGAGATCATCACCGATGACGCGGTTGGCGCCGAAGCCCTGGCGCCTCTACGCGCGGCCGAGAAATCCGTGACGCTGGTGCCGGTGCAACGCGTGGACGGCAGGCCTTTTCGCCGCGCCGGCGGCGTGGTGAGCCAAGCGATTGCCTCGCCAGCTTTTCGGTAGGAGTGTCCGGGGGGCTACGCCGCGCGCCGGTCACGTCATCTGGTCCGGCATTTCCGACAATACAGTCAAGATCGTCGACAACTGCAGAACCAGCCAGCTCGGCTTCGTGCCGCTCGACAATTCGGAACCCTTCCTCGCGGTGGTCGAAGCCAGGACACCCGTTCCTGACCAGAGGGCGCCGCGGGCCAACGGTGGACAACGCGATAAGGTGCTGGGAGCGCACATGTCTCTTCAGCGCCGTGGACCGGTGCTGGCCTGACCGCCGGCAACAGCGATCACGGCGACGATGACGAGCCCGGTCACCATCAGACGCATCCCCGCATCGGCGCCAAGCGTGTTGAGCATGATCTGCAGAAACACCAGGAACAATGATGCCCCCCATACGCCTGCGACGCTCGCCTGGCCGCCGCCCACGGCGGTGCCGCCGATCACCACTACCGCGATGGAGGCAAGCAGATACTCGTTGCCGATGTCGACCGAGGAACCGCGAAAATAACCGGCCAGCAAGGCACCGTTGAGGCCGCCCAGGCCGCCGCAGAGCATGTAGGTGAGACAGCGGATGGTGGCGACCGGTATGCCCGCGAGCCAGGCGGCCCGCTGGTTCTGGCCGATGGCGGTGACGCTGTAGCCGAAGATCGAGCGGTGCAGCAGCACGGCGATGCCGATGCTGGCGAGCATCGCGACAAGCACGAAGAGGGGCAGGCCGGCGAGGCGCAGATCCGTGAAGGCGGCGAAGGCGGGCGGCGGCTTGATCTGCAGGCCGCGGCCATAGCTGATGTCGACGGATTGGATGACGAAGCTGGCCGAGAGGGTGGAGATGATCGGGGGGATGCGCAAGGCTGCGATCAGGAGATAGTTGATCGCGCCGATGGCGGTGCCGCAGGCGAGCGCGGCGCACAGGCCGAGCGGGATCATGGCATCCGAGCCCCCCATCACTTTCATCGCAACGGCGCTGGCCAGGCCGATATTGGCCGGCAGCGACAGGTCGACATTGCCGGGACCAAGCGTGATGACGAACATCTGTCCGATCCCGACCACGATGGTGAATACCGCCAGCGAGAAGGCTGCGTCGAGCATGCCGGCCGCGCCACCGCCGCCAGTAGCGAGGATGGTCGCGGCATAGACGAGGCCGGCGCCGATGAAGGACCAGATCCAGGGAAGGGCGAAGAGCTTGCGGGTCAAATCCATCGCTCAGGCCTCTCGTTTCGCGATGAGCGCACGCGCCGCCAGAATGACGATCAGGATGGCGCCGTTGGCGCCGACCTGCCAATCGGGCGGGACATGCATGAAGCTGAGCAGTGAGGAGGAGGCGAGAGAGAGCGTCAGGGCGCCGATCACTGCGCCGACGGGCGACACGCGCCCGCCCACGAATTCGCCGCCGCCGAGGATGACGCCGGCGATGGAGAGCAGCGTGTAGCCATTGCCGATATTGGCATCGCCCGCCGTCGACAGGCCTGTAAGGGCCAAGCCCGACAGGACACCGAACATGCCCGCCAGCATGAATGCCACGATCTTGATTTTCAGCAGCGACCAGCCCGCCTGCCGGATGGCAGCGGCATTGCCGCCGGCCCCGCGCAGTATGGCGCCGTAAGCCGTGCGCTTCAGTCCGCAATGCACCAGCGCTGCGATGACGACAGCGGCGAGGATCGGCATCGGTACGTAGGGCGTCTTGATGGTCATCACCATGTGAAGCCAGTCCGGCGCCTTGCCGCCCGGCGTGGGAAGCAGCAGGATGGCTGCACCCTGCCAGAAGAAGCTCATGCCGAGCGTCACCACGATGGATGGCAGGTTGCGCAGATGGATGAGAGCTCCGATCAATCCATAGACGACGACGGCGCCGATGATCACCGCGGTGCCCAGCAGGGGCGCCTGCACCAGCCAGGTGGCGGTGACACAGCCGATGAAGCTGACGAAGAAGCCAAGCGACAGGTCGAGATCATTGACGGTGATCACGAACATCTGCCCGATGGTGACCAGCACCAGCGGCACGGCGAGGTTCAGCATCAGGTTAAAGCCGAGATAGCTGATGGCGCGCGGGTTCAGCCAGCCGATCGCGCCGAGCACGAGGAAGAGGGAGATCGCAGGCAACACCGCCCGCAGGAGCGGACGCCAGGTGGCGGTGCGGGCCGAAGCGGGGACAGGGGAAGCAAGGCTCATGCGGCCTCCGTAAAGGAAGACTGGATGACCTTCTCTTCAGTAATCTCGTGGCTGGCGAGTTCGGCGACGATGCTGCCGTTCCGGAAAACATAGACCCGGTCGCAGTTCTCCAATTCCTCCGTTTCGGTGGTGTACCATAGGAAGGTACGCCCCTTGCGAGCCTCCTCGCGCAGGAGATCGTAGACCTCGAGCTTGGTGGCAATGTCGACGCCGCGCATGGGGTCGTCCATCAATACGATCCGTGCATCCGAGGCGAGCGCCCGCGCGAACAGGGCTTTCTGCTGATTGCCTCCCGAAAGGGTGAGGATGTTATCGGTCATGGCCGGAGTGCGAATGCGCATACGTTTGCGCCAGGTCTCGCCGAGTTCGTCTTCGTGCTTGCGGGAGATCAGGAAGCCGCGCCGGAGGGCGCGCATCGAGCCGATGGCGATGTTGCGGGCAATCGAGGAGAGGGGGAAGATACCGTCGCGCTGACGGTCGCCGGCGATCAGGGCCGTGGACACGGTGACCTCGATGCCGGAGCTGTGTCCGCCCTTCGCCGCGAAGATGTCGATCAGCATCCGGGTCTGGCCGTGGCCGGCCAGGCCGGCCAGTCCGACGATCTCGCCCCGGCGCGCCAGCAGCTCGATGGCCGATCCGTCACCGGCAGGCCGCACGCGCACGCAGACCTCACCATGCGCCGATGGCGCCTGAATGCTGGTGCTGCCTTGCCGATGTTCGGCGCCCATGGCGCTCACGAGCCTGTCGCGATCGAACTCACGCGCAGGCCCGTTGGCGACTACGGCGCCATCGCGCATGACCACGATGCGGTCGGCATTGTCGAGGATCTCGCCGAGCATGTGGGAGATCAGGATGCAGCTCAGGCCTTTTGCCACCGCGGCGCGCATATAGGCGAGGAGCTGGCCCGCCGTATGGCTGTCGAGCGAGGAGGTCGGCTCGTCGAGAATGATGAGATGGAGCGGTGCGTCCGTCACCGTGAAGGCGCGGGCCACTTCGACCATCTGCCGGCGGCCGATCGAGAGATCCTCCACCACGTCGCCGGCGGCGATGCCATGGCCGGGAAAGATCTCGTCGAGCTTGGCCGTGATCAGGGCGCCGGCCCGGCGTCGCCAACCCAAGCCACGCAGCGCGCCGTGATTGACGCGGGTGTTCTCGGCCACGGTGAGATTGGCGCAGAGCGACAATTCCTGGAACACGCAGCGTATGCCGAGGGCATTGGCTGCCGTCACCGTATAGCCGATTTGCTGCTGGCCCGAGATCCGGATGCTGCCCGAGGTAGGCGGCAGGGTACCCGCCAGCACGTTCATCAGCGTCGACTTGCCGGCGCCGTTATGGCCGACGAGCCCGATACATTCGCCGGGGGTGACAGTGAAATCGACCCCGGCGAGCGCACAGACAGTGCCGAACTGCATGGTCACGCCGTCGAGGCGAACGATATCGGAAGGCTTTTGCGTCACCGATGAATCTCCGCCTTGCATCCCGGCCGCTTACTTCGCGGCCGCCTCGATGGCCTTGGCGACTTCGTCCTGGCCGTATTCGCGATTGGCCACGCCCCCGGCCGGCGTATCGGCGAGATATTTGTCGAGTTCGCTCGCCCCGATCGTCAGGATACCCATCGGCACCTCGTTGGGAACCTTCTTGCCGTCGAGGACCTGCTGGGCCACCCAGAAGGCGAAGGTCACCATGCCCGGCGCTTCGGAGGCCGACCAGGTGTCGTAGCCGCTGGCGCCTCCCTGCTCCTTCCACCAGGCAAGCTCGTCCTGGCGGTTGCCGAGCATGATCAGCGGCAGGGGCCGGCCGGCGGCCTTGAAGGCCTGCGCCGTGCCGTAGCCATCGCCGCCCTGGTCGATCACCGCGGCGATCTGCGGCAGCGAGGGCAGGACCGTCGTCACCGCCTTCTGCGCCGTGGTCTGGTCCCAGTTGCCGTTGACCTCGGAAACGATCTTCAGGTTCGGATGTTTCTTGATTTCGGCTTCCACGCCCTTGGTGATTTCGGCGTCGATGCTCGTACCGGCCAGGCCGCGCACATAGAGCACATTGCCGCCATTGGGCAGGCGCTTGGCAACCTGGCGGACCTGTTCGGCGCCATAGGTCTCGGCGAGGTCCACCGTTACCTTGTAGGCGCACGGTTCGGTGACGAGGCCGTCGAAGGCCACGACCACGATGCCGGCATCGCAGGCCTGCTTGACCGCGCCGTTCAGGGCCTCGGGGGAGGCGGCATCGATGACGATGGCATCATAGCCCTGCAGGATGAGGTTCTGGATCTGGGCGGCCTGGGTCGGAGCTTCCTTGTCGGCCGTGGTGAAGGCATCGGCTGCGGCGATCACCTTGTCGGCGACGGCCTGCTTGCCGACCTTGTCCCAGCTCTGCAGCATGGCCTGGCGCCAGGAATTGCCGGCATAGTTGTTGGAAAGAGCGATCTTTTTGCCCGACGTGTCGGCAAGCGCGGGACCTCCCAGCAGGAGCGCCAGCATCGGCGCGACGACAAAGGCCAGCTTCGAATTCATGGGAGTCCTCCGGTTCAGTGCTCTGATGTTTTTCTTGCCTGCCAACGCAGGCTGCTTGCCGATGAACCTAAGGTACAATATGTCACGTGGTCAAGCGCCCGACCACAACGCGATAGCGGCGCCCTTGCGGAGGTGACGGTGACGATGTCCTGTTTCGAAATTCTCGACGACCGCTTCCGGCGCCTGTTCGTCGGCACTGCACAGCTCGATCGGTTGTATACGGGCTGCCGTTGGGCCGAAGGGCCGGCCTATTTCCCGGCAGCCCGTTCGCTGGTCTGGTCCGACATCCCCAATGATCGCATGCTGCGCCTCGACGAATGCAGCGGCTCGGTCTCGGTATTCCGCCATCCTGCCGGCCATTCCAACGGCAACACGGTGGATCGGCAGGGCCGGCTGGTGACCTGCGAGCATGGCGGGCGCCGCGTTTCGCGCACCGATATCGATGGTCGCGTGATCACGCTGGCAGACCGCCATGACGGCAAGCGCCTCAACAGCCCCAACGACGTGGTCGTGCAGTCCAATGGCGATATCTGGTTCAGCGATCCCACTTACGGCATCGATTCCGACTATGAAGGCCACCAGGCCGACAGCGAGCAGGGTGCCAATCGCGTCTACCGTCTCGATGCGTCGGGCAAGCTGAGCGTGGTGGCGGACGATTTCGTCCAGCCCAACGGTCTCGCCTTCTCTCCGGACGAAAAGCTGCTCTATGTCGTCGACACCGGCCGCAGCCACGTGCCGGATGGTCCGGCCCATATCCGCCGTTTCGCCGTGGGCGAAAACGGCGCGCTCGTCGACGAGGGGCTGTTTGCCGACTGCACGGCCGGCTTCTTCGATGGCCTGCGCGTCGACACACAGGGCCGCATCTGGACCAGCGCCGGCGACGGCGTGCATTGCTACGATCCCGACGGAAGCCTCATCGGCAAGATCCTTGTGCCGGAGGTGGTCGCCAATGTCTGTTTCGGCGGGCTGAAGCGCAATTACCTCTATATCTGCGGGACGACGTCGCTCTACGGCGTCCGCCTGCCGGTCAACGGCGCCAAGACGTTCTAGGTGGCCGGCGCCCTAGTCGTGTCGGGCGCTAGTGCCGATCAGGCCTTCCTGCAAGGCGCGGACATAGGAGTGCCGCGTGTTGAGGATATGATTGACCAGGATCGAATCGAGCTCGACGAGGTCGCCTCTCTCGAAGGCCGACATCATCTGTTGATGCTCGATATAGGAGCGGTCCTGTACGCCGGCGAGCGGTACCGAAAGATGGGTGCGCAACGTCGCAATGGGGCCGGAGACGAGGGCGTAACCGTCTTCGATGAAGCGATTGCGGCAATTGCGGATGAAGGCCTCGTGGAACACGGTGTCGGCCCGCGAATAAGCCACAGGATCGGCCTTGGCCCTGGCCTCGTCCATGGCCGCCTTGGCGCCATTCAGCATCTCGATCGTCTCGGCACGGCGGCGGGCCAGCGCGAAACTGACGGCCCGGCATTCGAGCAGGATGCGATATTCGCAAAGGTCCACCAGGTCCTGCTCCGTGGGGAAGAAAACATAGCTGCCTTTCTGCGGCACGATGTTCACCATTCCCTGCAATTGCAGCATCGAGAGGGCCTCGCGCACCGGTGTGCGGCTGACGCCGAGCTTGGCGGCCAGACCGAGTTCGGAAAGCTCGCTGCCGAGCGGCAATTCAGAATCGATGATGGCTTGGCGCAACCTTTCGGCCACGGTGGTCGTCAGCGAGCGCGGTCGGTCGATCGACAGGGCTGCGGATGAAGCGAGCGACACGATGGGCGGTTCTCCCAGATTCCAGCTTTCCAGTATGCAAGATACAGCCCGCACCGGCAATGGGGAGTGAAATTCTCCGAGATGCAGGCGCTAGCAACAAAAATTACTGAGGTACTGTACTTCAGATGGGGAGGCGTCTAAGTTACGGGCAGCCTTGGTTGGCTCAGCATCCGGGAAGCCGGCCATCAACAGGCCTCGTGCCACCCGACGGGAGAGGAAAGTGTTCAAGCCAAATCAGCTGAAGCGACGCCTTGCGGCGGGGGATGCCCTGTTCGGCGCCTGGGTGGAGACTGGCAGCGCCACCAATGTCGAAATTCTGGCGCATCAGGGTTTCGACTTCCTCATCCTCGATCTTGAACATGGCCTGGGCGAGCTGCGCGATGCCGTCGACATGCTTCGAGCGGCCGAAGGCGGCACGCCCTGCATCGTGCGTGTACCGTGGAACGATCCGATTATCCTCAAGCGCTTGCTCGACGCCGGCGCCAACAGCCTGATGATCCCATCGGTCGAGACGGCCGAGGAGGCCAGGGCAGCTGTCGCCGCCTGCCGTTACCCGCCGCAGGGACGGCGCGGCTATGCGGCGCCGCTGGTGCGTGCCTCGACCTTCGGCAAGGTCGCCGACTACATGGCGCGGGCGAATGAGGAACTCCTGATCGTCATCCAGCTCGAATCTGCCGATGCCGTGCATCGTGCCGCCGAGATCTGTGCCGTCGAGGGCGTCGACGTGCCGTTTCTCGGGGTCAACGACATGGCCGGTTCGATCGGCATGCTGGAGCAGCTCGACAGGCCGGAAGTGCGTGTCCTGGTGAGCGAAGCGGAAAAGGCGCTGCTTGCCAGCGGCAAGCCGATGGGCACCGTCCCGAGCGCCGGTGCAAATTGGCAGTCCCTCATCGAGGCCGGCTATCGCCTGGTCCCGGTGGCAAGCGATGTCGGTCTCATGCGCGACGCCGCTCTGGCGGTGGTGCGCGAACAGGTGAAATTCCGCGAGGAGCGGACGGGCGTGGCGGTTCACTCCGCCCTGCCGATGGACAGGGCTCATGCTTACTAAGATGTCGACAAATGCCTCCGCCGAGGCCATCCGTGCGCTGGAGGAGGCGCTTGGGCCTGCCGTGGTGCTTTCGGGTGCCGATATTCCCGAACGCAATCTCCAGGACTGGAGCACGCTCGGACCCGTCCGTCCGCTGGCCGTGGTCCGGCCGTCCGATGCCCAGGGCGTTGCGACGGCGATGCGGATTGCCTCGCGTCACGGTATCGCTGTCGTGCCGCAGGGTGGGCTGACGGGCCTGGCCGGCGGTAGCCGCCCTATCGAAGGCGCCATCGCCCTGTCGCTCGAACGGCTGGTGGGCATCGAGGAGATCGATGCGGCGGCGGCGACCGTGACCGTGAAAGCCGGTACCACGCTGGAGGCCATCCAGCGGGCGGCCGACGATGCCGGTTTCTTCTTTGCCCTGGATCTCGGGGCCCGCGGGTCCTGCGCCATCGGCGGCAATATCGGTACCAATGCCGGCGGCAACCGCGTCATCCGCTACGGCATGACTCGCGACATGGTGCTCGGGCTCGAGGTCGTGCTGCCGGACGGCACGCTGATGACCAGCCTCAACAAGATGATCAAGAACAATGCCGGCTTCGATCTCAAACAGCTCTTCATTGGGTCGGAAGGCACTCTCGGCATCGTGACGCGGGCCGTGCTGCGCCTGCATCCCAAGCCCAATTGCGTGATGGCGGCCGTGTGCGGCCTTGGCAGCTACGACAAGGTTCTCTCGTTTCTCGGCAGCACCCGCCGCTGGCTGGGGCCGACCCTGTCGGCCTTCGAGGTGATGTGGCCCGACTATTGGCAGGTGGCGACCCAGCGCGTTCCCAACATCCGCCGTCCGGTTTCCGGCGAACATGCCTTCTACGTGCTCGTCGAGGGCATGGGCACCCATGAGGACGAAAAGGCCCGCTTCGATGCCCTGCTCGAGAACCAGATGGAAGCTGGCATCATCGAGGATGCGGCAGTGGCGCAATCACTGAGCGACGTGAAGGCATTCTGGGGCGCGCGAGACGCGGCGGCGGAATTCAGGCAGGTGCTGGGACCGCACAGTTCCTTCGATATCGGCCTTCCGGTTGCCGACATGGATATCTATGCTGGGGCCTGCCGCGCACGATTGGCGCGTGAGCTGCCGGGGTGCGAGAGCTACTTCTACGGCCACATTGCCGATGGCAACATGCACATCATCGCCTGCGTTCCCGGCGCGGCGCAGCAGCCTTACGAGGCGATCGACGACATCGTCTATGACCTCGTGCGCAGCCATGGCGGCACCATTTCGGCCGAGCACGGCATTGGGCTGAAAAAGAAGAAGTTCCTGCCTTACACGCGCTCGCCGGCCGAGCTCGAGCTCATGCGCTCGATCAAGGCCGCTCTCGATCCTCGCGGTTTGCTGAACCCTGGAAAGGTTGTCTGAGGCCTGGCGGAGCCGGGCCGTGGCGCAGCCACGACGGTTGCCATTGCGCACTTGCCTCGTCGGCACTCCGAGCCTGCGGCCGAAGCGAACTGCGCCGCGCAAGCCGGTGCAGCCGGAGATAGGCGTCTGGCTCGAGGGCAGGGCCAGACCGCGCATCCTGGCAGCCCCCAAACGGACCTTTCGGAAGATTACCCGACTTAAAACAGAACCGGCCACATGGGAAAGGCCAATGGGACGGAGACTATGATGACTATGAACAATGGCCAGGCCCACCTGGCCGGCCGCGACAGGTCCGATCGGGCATCGCTCGACCGCGCCATATCTCGGGCGAAATGGCGCATCCTGCCGTTCTTGATCCTGATGTATCTGCTGGCCTATCTCGATCGGGTCAATATCGGCTTCGCCAAGCAATCCTATCAGGCGACCACGGGTGTGACCGAAGCGGCTTTCGCCTTTGGCGCAGGTGTCTTCTTCCTCACCTACGCCCTCTTCGAATTGCCGAGCAACCTCATGCTGCACAAGGTCGGAGCCCGCCGTTGGTTGGCCCGCATCATGGTGACTTGGGGCATCATTTCCGGGCTGATGATGTTCGCCTACAACGACACGACATTCTCGCTGATCCGCGTTGTCCTGGGCGCTGCCGAGGCCGGCCTTTTCCCCGGCGCAATCCTGTATCTGACGCTCTGGTTTCCAAAGGAAGTCCGCGGAAAAATCCTGGCGATCTTCTATTTCGGCAGTCCGCTCGCTTTGATCTTCGGCGGTCCGATATCCGGCCTGTTCCTCGACATGGACGGCCTGTTCGGCCTCCATGGCTGGCAATTGATGTTCCTGATCGAGGGAGGCATCACCGTTCTGGTCGGTATCTGGGCCTATTTCTATCTGACCGACACGCCGGCCGAAGCCAAATGGATGCCTGCCGACGAACGCCAGGCCCTGACGGCCGCGCTTGCCGCGGAGCAGTCCGAAAAGGCCCATAGCGGGGAGATCGATTTTGCTCGTGCCGTTCGCAATCCGCGCCTGTTCTATTTTGCCGCCATCTATTTCCTGATCCAGATCACCGGCCTTGGCGTGGCCTTCTATCTGCCGACACAGGTCGCGGCCCTGCTCGGGGTCAAGGTCGGCCTGCTGGTGGGCTGCATTTCGGCCATTCCGTGGATTTGTGCCCTGATCGCGGGCTTCTTCTATCCGGACTGGGCGGTGCGCTCGGGCCGGCGTCAAATCTGCCTGCTGTTTTCGCTGGCTGCGATCGCGCTCGGCCTGGTGGCCTCTGCGCATGCCAGCCCGGCGCTGGCGATTGCGGCGCTCTGCTTCGTCACCATGGGCATCATGACGGCGCAGCCGATCTTCTGGACCTTCCCGACGCAATATCTGGGCGGCGCGGCGGCGGCCGGCGGCTTTGCGGTGATCAATTCCCTGGGCGCCCTGGGCGGCTTCGTCGCTCCGAACGTCCGTACCGGAGCCATCACCTGGTCCGGCATCGAGGCCTATGGTCTCTATGCGATCGCTGCAGCCGCGTTTCTTGCATTCGTCCTGGTGCTCTTCATCAAAAGGGTTTCGGACAGCCAGCCGCTCAGCGCGACGATCTCCTCTGTTCGGACCTGAACAGGGGAGCCCAGCATGATGTCGGCGTCCTGCGGGTAGGATCAGCCTCCCCGAATGTCGCCGATGTCGAGCTGTTTAAAACTGACGATCCAACCTTGTTGAGTCCAAGACAAACACCCAGGCCGAACACAAAATGACCAAGAAAATCGAGGGCATCATTCCCGTGATGATCACCCCGTTCACGCCGAGCGGGAAGATCGACTATGCGGGCGTGGCCAATCTGGTGGAATGGTATGTCGCAAACGGCTCGGATGCCTTGTTTGCCGTTTGCCAATCCAGCGAAATGCAGTTCCTGAGCCTGGAGGAGCGTGTCGAGCTCGCAGCCTTCGTGAAGAAGGCGGCTTCAGGCCGGATCCCCGTCATCGCATCGGGCCATGTGAGCGAAGATCTCGATGATCAGCTCGCCGAACTCACCGCGATCGCGGCAACAGGGGTAGACGGCATCGTTCTCGTCACCAACCGTCTGGATGCCAAGAAAGAGGGCGGCACGAAATTCATCGACGATCTCAATTGGCTGTTGCTGCGGCTGCCGAAGGACATGCCATTGGGTCTTTACGAATGTCCTGCTCCCTATCGCCGTCTGTTGACGGATGATGAGCTGGCCTTCTGCGCCCATAGCGGCAGATTTGTCATCTTGAAGGACGTGTCGTGCGACCTCGATACGGTCAGGCGGCGCATCGAGCTCACCAAGGATACGCCGCTTTCCATCATCAATGCCAATGCAGCGATTGCTTTCGACGCGATCAAGGCGGGCTCGCGCGGTTTCACCGGGGTTTTTACCAATTTCCATCCCGATCTCTACAAATGGCTGCTGATCAAGAGCTCGGACAATCCGGCCCTCGCCGATGAGCTCTCGGTCTATCTCGCACTCTCCGCAATGGCCGAGCCGATGGGGTATCCGAAACTGGCAAAGCTTTATCATCAGCGCATTGGCACTTTCTCCTGCACCGACAGCCGGACCGTGACTTTCGATATTCGCGAGCGATTCTGGGCGTTGGATGCGCTTATGGACAAGATCGTCCAGGGGACGGAACATTACCGCAGGCGTATTGCGGCGGCCGAGCTTCTTCAAAACGGGATTGAGAGTGGCTCGCCCTCTTGACGTTCCCGGCTTCTGGCCCGGCGTGTGGTCTTTGACGAAAGCAGCCTTTGAAGATGTGAGCGCTCCGCATGTCGGGGCCTCCTCCAATGTGGCCGGCTTGCCGAAATTGTCTGGGTCGGAAGCGGGCCCGCATTGGGTGTCGCAGCACGAACCTGCCGGTCTTTGTCGTACTCCTCTACTACCCCAAGCCAGAAAATCGGGCCTATAAGGTCATGCTGGTGAGGTGGCCGGAAAAAGAATATGCTCGCAGCAGAGCATGAAATGCCGCCGTTCTGGCCAATGAAATCTGGGAGGAGTTCGTGGTCGAGATCATTTCCAAGCGGGATGGCCCGCGCCGGGAGGATGCCGCGTTGCGCAGGCTTCTGTCGGAGAACCGCACGACCATCACGCGTCTTGCCGATCAGTTCAGCGCCGGTGCCTATTCCGCCAGCAAGGTCGCCAAGCCGAAACCGCAGCCCAAGGGGCTGATCTTCCATGACATGAGCGCAGGCGCTCCCTCTGAGGAGCCACTTGCCCGCATACGCGTCAGCCTCAACGGCCGCGTCATCATGGTGGATGAAAACACCAGTCGCCAGCTGCACCATCTCGGCCAGATCACGACTCGGGACGGCGGCGAGGTCTTCGTGCTGGCAACCAGCGAGAATGGCTTTTTCGCTCCCCTGGATGAGCCGATCGCAACCCTGCTCGCCGGTCTCGACAACCAGACCTTGTCCGGCGACCACACTGAAGAGTGGCTTGTTGCCGAGATCGGCCGCCGGCTGGATCTGGAATGAATCTGGAGCTCCGTTCTCGCCGTGTCCACGGACCTTGCGAGGACGGTGCATTCCTGATGCTCTTACGACCTGCAGCATGGCGCTGGCATTCCGTGCCTCGCACTATCGCTGCCGCCCGATTGGAACTCCCGTGAACTAGAGGTGCTACTCGAGAAAGCGATGTGAAGCACGCATGACACGCGATATCGATCTGGACGACATCCGCACCAGTGTTGCCCCGCCCGGCCGGCAGACGCAGAGCCTGTCCGTGGCAAACCTCGACTATGACGAACGACGGACCATGCGGGCCTGGGAGAATCTGCTCTCCGGCGCTTCGGACAGGGATCGTGCGCGTTCGCCGGTCCGCTCCCTCATCCGCGATTCCTGGCACCGCTGTGCGAGCGGCGGCATCGATGCACAGCAGAACGAAGCCCCCCTCAGGGGCGGGCGGGACGAGGTCGAGCACCTGGCTTACCTCAACCGCGAGCTCCTGGAAGCGGCACGCCGGTCCTTCTTCACGATCGGCCGGTTGCTCGAAGGCACCGGCGCCATGCTGGTTCTCGCCGATGGCGAGGGCACCCTCATCGATACGGTCGGCGACGAACGCACTTTGCGCGACGGCATGGATATCCATCTGGCGATTGGCGGCAAATGGACCGAGGATGTCGTGGGCACCAACGGCATCGGTACGGCGCTGTGGGCCGGTGAACCCGTCTTCGTGCATGCGGCCGAGCATTTCTGCGCGGGCATCAAGGCGTGGACCTGCGCCGGTGCCCCGGTGCGTGATCCCTTCGATGGGCGCATCATCGGCGTGGTCGACCTCTCGGGCCATCCCGACATCTTCAGGCCCCACAACACCGCTCTGGTCGCGGCGGCCGCGCGCGAAATCGAGAAAGCCCTGGCCGACCAGCAGAGCGAGGAGCGCACGCGCCTGCTCGAAGCCTTCATCACCTCGGCGCCGCGCTATCGCCGTTCCGACGGTTTGATGATCGTCGACCGCCATGGCCGAGTGATCTACAAGGCCAACCTGCCCAGGCCGATCGAGGGGGGCTTCCTCGCCTCCTTCTCGGGCGCCCCGGCCCGCAGGCTGGTCGAACTGACGGGGGCCGACAGCCTGGAGGGGCTGGTCAGCCAGCTGCCGCAGGAATTCCAGACCTGCCATGTCAACCGGCTGGAGCTGGATGGAGATCTGCGGGGAGCGGCGCTGGTGTTTCCGCCCGTTGCGGCGCCGAGCCTCGTGCCAGCCGTCAATCCGGCATCCACGCGTCTCAACGAGGCCCGGGCCGCCATCGTCGGCGAAAGCCCTGCCTTGCGGGCAGCCGTCGACGTCGCCTGCCGGGTGTCCCAATCCAGTGACGTCACATCCCTGCTGATCGAAGGGGAGACCGGCGTCGGCAAGGAGCTGTTCGCCAGGCTCCTCCAGCAAGGCAGCCGCTCGGGCACGAGCGCGCCATTCATTGCCCTCAATTGCGGGGCGATCACCCGTGAGCTCTTCGGCAGCGAGCTGTTCGGCCATGCACCCGGCGCCTTCACCGGTGCCAGCCGCGAGGGCAAGCCGGGTGTGTTCGAGCTCGCGAATGGCGGTGTGCTCAGCCTCGACGAGATCGGCGAAATGCCGCTCGATATCCAGCCCTTCCTGTTGCGCGTGCTCGAGGACCGCGTGGTGACCCGTATCGGCGACAGCCGGCGCCGGCCGGTCGACGTGCGGCTGGTGGCCTCGACCAATCGTGAGCTCAAGCAGGAGGTGGAGGCCGGGCGCTTCCGCCGGGATCTCTATTATCGCATCAGCACGGTATCGATCCGCGTGCCGCCCCTGCGCGAGCGCGGGGAGGACATCGTGCTGCTGCTCGATCACTTCAACCAGAAGATCGCTACCCGCATGCAGATGGAGCCGCTGGTGTTCACGCCGCAGGCGCTGGACCATCTCATGGCCTATCACTGGCCCGGCAATGTGCGCGAGCTGCGCAATCTGGTCGAGAAGCTGCATGTGCTCAGCCATGGCGGCAGCGTCGGCCTTGCCGACCTGCCGGGGGAGATCATCCGGGGCGAGGGCGACGCTCACGCTCCGGCTTCCTTGCCCGCAACGGGGATGGGAACGCTGGAGGACGCGGAACGCCAGGCGATCCGCCAGGTCCTGGCGGCCGAGGATGGCAATCTGAGCCGGGCGGCGCGCCGGCTCGGCGTCTCCCGTCCCACGCTTTACCGCAAGCTCGACCAATATGGCATCCGCCGCGGTTTCATCTGAATTCTACTGAGGTTGTCTGGCCTGCGGGGGAGGGAACGGCGCGGCGACATGCCGATGTGCGCCGCTCCCTGTCGGGATCAGACGAGATCGAAGCGATCGGCGTTCATGACCTTGGTCCAGGCAGCGACGAAGTCGGCGACGAAGCGGGCCTTGGCATCGTCGCTGGCATAGACCTCGGCCAGCGCCCGCAGCTGGGAGTTGGAGCCGAACACCAGGTCGGCGCGGGTGCCGGTCCACTTCACCTCGCCCGTGGCGCGGTCGCGGCCCTCGAACACGTCCTCGGCCGCCGAGGTCGCCTTCCAGGCCGTGCCCATGTCGAGCAGGTTGACGAAGAAGTCGGTGGTCAACACCCCCGGCCGGTCGGTCAGCACGCCGTGCTGGCTGCCGCCGGCATTGGCGCCGAGCACCCGAAGGCCGCCGACCAGCACCGTCAGTTCCGGCGCCGTCAGGCCCAGGAGCTGGGCCCTGTCGACCAGCAGTCCCTCGGCCGGCACGCTGTAGGTCGTCTTCAGATAGTTGCGGAAGCCGTCCGCCACCGGCTCGAGCACGGCGAAGGATTCCACATCCGTCTGCTCCTGGCT
>NZ_JBFNQD010000012.1:0-177927 GCF_040797145.1 Labrys neptuniae
TGCCAATCTCTCAATCAGCATCCGCAAGGACATCGTCGCCTACGCTTCTCTTTCTTCCGATGCAATTGTCAAATAGCTGGAACGAGCCGAACCCGTTCAATCTTCCAGACGCCTCTTCGACCCAGCTCTCACCAGGTTCAGAACCTTGCGATCTTAAGCAGAAGAGGCAACAAATCAGCCCCGCCGCTCATTCGCGGCAGCGCCGTCCGTCGATGGGTGCTGTATAGAGGGGCTCTTTCCGCCCGTCAACAGTCGATTTCATTTTTTTGACGGTTGCATGACGCTTTTTTTGGAGGGCCTGTGGAAAGCTACCCGGCGTCCCCCGCTAACCGCTTGTCACTACATGGATATTCGACACAGGTATTTCAAGCCCTGGACGCCGTCTCCCTGTTCGGGACCTCGACACGCAACCGTCCCGGCCCTCCTTTCAAAGCACGGCCCTCGCCCTCGCGCGCGCGCAGCGCGCGCGGGTTTCATAAGCTAGCCCCTCGGATCCTATCCCCGCTCCATATGGGCAGCCGCCCGATCATCAATTCCACCCCGAATTTCATGGAATCGTCATGCATCGCCCCAAATCGGCCCAATTGATCAGGGGTTAAGATGGATCTGGAATTGACCGGCGCGCCCAGCTAGGGCACGGTCCGCCCCCAAGAAAAGGGCAACTTCCTACCAACCATGCGCCCGCCTCACGCCTCGGCGTTTTGGGTTCAGCGTATTTCTGGCGGAACGATCGAATTTGTCACCACGGACGACCTATAGAGACAGGCGGCAGGATCGGTACGGGATCGTGGATCCCGGAACGCAGGCGCCGCTTTCGGCAGATGGCGGGCGAGCGCCCGATCGGCGCAAGGTCTCGATCCGCTGGCTGACGGGAACGGTCCTCACGGGCCTGTGCGGTGCCGGCCTCATGGGCGGAGCCGTCTATGCCGCTCTGGACGGCGAATACAGCGTGGGCCATGCACCGCAGATCGCCCCCACCGTCGTGCGCGAGAGCGAGGCCCAGACTTCTACCCAGAAGACCGATCGTATCCTGATCCAGACCGATACGATGGAAGCGCATCAGGTCATTCGCGTCTCCACCACCACCAAGGTGGGCGACAAGGACGTCATCAAGGTCAAGCCCTTCGCGCGCGTGCTCGCCAGCCTGCAGATTGCTTCCGGCCCCCTCGCCTCCCAGGTGCCTCCCTATAATCCCCAGGCTCTTTCCGCCGATCCGGACGCGGCCCTGGCGCCCGCCACCGCCCATGTCGAGCAGGCGCCCGACGACGGCGAGGTCACCGTGGCCAACCGCGACCTCGTCGGTGTGAACTTCCAGCCGACCTCCGGCCCCCTGCTGCCCGACGAGCAGGTGCTCGCGCTGGTGCGGGCACAGACCCAAGGTAACGATCCCTCCGCCGCGATCATCCCACCGCAATTCGTGGCGCTCGCCGCCGACGACGATCGCGCCGAGAGCGCCGATTTGACGGCCCTGCGCGAGACCGACGTGCAGACCGACCCCGACTCGGCGCTCAAGATCACCATCGTGCCCGAGAACTTCACCAACATCGCCAAGACGGCGCCCGAAGTCTCCTCCCGCGAGCAGACCATCACGGTGGAGGACAAGGACACGCTCGCCGGCATTCTGGGGCGCCTCGGCGCAACACCGCAGGAAGTCCAGGAGATCGCCAAGGCGCTCGGCGATGCCGGCAAGCTGCATGGCGGGCTCCGCCTACGAGTTCTGGTCGCTCCGGGCGAGGAGGACGACCCCCATTCCAGGCCCGTACGCCTGTCGGTCTACAATGCCGACAAGCATCTGGGCACCGTGGTGCTTGCCGATACCGGCGGCTATGTTTCCGTACAGGATCCGAGCTCGACCGACATCGCCGCCAACGCCCAGGACAATCAGGGCGGCGACGACGAGGATGAAGGCGACAGCGGCACCGGTATCCGCCTCTATTATTCCATCTACGAGACGGCCCTGAAGCAGCAGGTGCCCAAGGAAATGATCGAGCGCCTGCTGCGCGTCTATGCCTATGACGTCGACCTCACCCGCCACACCCGGCCGGGCGACAATTTCGAGCTGTTCTACGAGCAGGACGACGCCGGCAACCCGGTCGGCGACATTCTCTATACGGCGCTGACCGTCAATGGCGAGTTGAAGCGCTACTATCATTTCGCCAGTCCCGATGACGGCCAGGTCGACTATTACGACGAGGACGGCAAATCGGCGCGCAAATTCCTGACCCGCAAGCCGATCAATGGCGGCGAGATGCGCTCCACCTTCGGCATGCGGCGCCATCCGATCCTCGGCTATTACAAGATGCATACCGGTGTCGACTGGGCCGACCGGGTCGGCACGCCGATCCTGGCCACCGGCAACGGCACCATCGTCAAATCCGGCTGGACCAACGGCTATGGCCGCCACATCGAGATCCAGCACGCCAACGGCTATCTCTCGACCTATTCGCATATGAACAGCTTCGCCTCGGGCACAGGCGTCGGCGCCAAGGTCAAGATGGGTCAGGTCATCGGCTATCTCGGCCAGTCGGGCCTGGCGACGGGCCCGCATATCCATTACGAAGTGAAGATCAACGGCAGTTTCGTCGATCCGATGCGCATCAAGCTGCCGCAGGGCCGCGAGCTCAATGGCGAGCTGCTCGCCTCCTTCAAGGCCGAGCGCGACCGCATCAACGCTTTGATGAGCAAAGCCCCCGTCGCCGAGATTACGACCGGCACCAACAAGAGCTGAGGAGCTGAGGCCGGGTAACCGCCGGCAATGGCTCGACGACGGCCCGCCCCCGCGGCATTTTCGCCAACCGTTCTGCTATCAACTTTTCTGGAAAACGCTCTAGTAAGTTGTCATGACCACCATTCGTGACACCACCGACCAGAAAAACCTTGCCCTGCTGATCCAGCTGCGCTGGCTCGCCGTGATCGGGCAGGTGATCACCATCCTGTTCGTTGACCTCGTGCTCGGCATTCCCCTGCCGCTGTTCGAGATGGCCGTGGTGATCGGCTTCCTGGTCGCGCTCAACGTCGTCGGCCTGGTCCGGCTGCGCAGCCAGGGTCTGGTGGGTAACACCGAGCTCTTCCTCGAGCTCATGCTCGATGTCGCCGCCCTCACCGTACAGCTCTATCTGAGCGGCGGCGCTTCCAATCCCTTCATCTATCTCTACCTCCTGCAGGTCATCATCGGCGGCGTCCTGCTGGAAGCATGGTCGACCTGGACGCTGCTGGCGGCCACCAGCGCCTGCTTCGTCGGCCTGGCGACCTTCAACCGCCCCTTGCCGATCCCGGTGCAGAGCGGCACGGACCTGGCCGACCTGCATGTCCAGGGCACCTTCATCTGCTTCGTGCTGGCAGCGATCCTGCTGGTGTTCTTCGTCACCCGCATCAACCGCAACCTGCGCGCCCGCGATGCCCATCTGGCAAGCCTGCGCCAGCAATCGGCCGAAGAGGACCATATCGTCCGCATGGGCCTGCTCGCCTCCGGCGCTGCCCATGAGCTCGGCACGCCGCTGGCGACGCTCTCGGTGATCCTGAGCGACTGGCAGCGCATGGCGATGTTCCGGGAAGACGAGGAGATCGCCGCCGAACTCACCGAAATGCGCGGCCAGCTCGACCGCTGCAAGACGATCGTCACCGGCATCCTGATGTCATCGGGCGAGGTGCGTGGCGAAGGCACCCGGCGCACCAGCGTGATCAGCTTCTTCAACGAGCTCGTGGAGGAATGGCGCGCCAGCCGTTCCCCCGCCCGCCTCGACTACAACAACACCTTCGGCACGGATGTCTCCATCGTCTCGGACAACGCCCTCAAGCAGGTGGTGTTCAACATCTTCGACAATGCGCTCGAAGCCTCGCCCAATTGGGTGGGCATCGCCCTGGAGCGGCGCGGCGACCGCCTCACGCTCTCTGTCACCGACGCAGGGCCGGGTTTCGGCAAGGACATACTGGATCAGCTCGGCAAACCCTATAATTCCAGCAAGAATCGGCCGGGCGGCGGGCTCGGCCTGTTCCTGGTCGTCAATGTCGCCCGCAAGCTCGGCGGCACCGTCACGGCCAAGAACCTCTTGAATGGCGGCGCCCTGGTCGAACTGACCCTGCCGATGGCGACGCTGTCGCCCGAAGGAGTAACCGATGCCCCCCTCCCCGGCTGAACGCCGCCTCATCATCGTCGAGGACGATGCGACCTTCGCCCGAACCCTGCGCAAATCCTTCGAGCGCCGCGGCTATGCCGTGGAGGTCGCGGCCGGCCTCGAACCGATGCAGGCTTTGCTCGCAAGCCATGCACCGGGCTTTGCCGTGGTCGACCTCAAGCTTGCCGGCGGCTCGGGGCTGGAATGCGTGAAGGCCCTGCATGGCCATGACCCCGTCATGAAGATCGTGGTGCTGACGGGCTTTGCCTCGATCGCCACCGCCGTCGAGGCGATCAAGCTGGGAGCCTGCCATTACCTGGCCAAGCCTTCCAATACCGACGATATCGAGGCGGCCTTCCAGCGCAGCGACGGCGACACCAGCGTGCCGACCACGCAGACCCCGACCTCGATCAAGAATCTCGAATGGGAACGCATCCACGAGACGCTGGTGGAGACGGAATTCAATATTTCCGAAACCGCACGCCGTCTCGGCATGCACCGGCGCACCCTGGCGCGCAAGCTGGAGAAGCGGCGGCTGAAATGAGGGATTAACCCGCTCTTCGCTCGCGCACGGTATAGACCAGCCCGCCAAGCGTCATCAGGGCGAGGGCAAACCAGGTCAGTGCGTAGACCAGATGGTTGTTGGGCAGATCGACCACCGTCATGCCGCCGGCTGGAATTTCGCCGGCCTGCCGCCGCTCGGCATCGATGAAATAGGGAGCGACGGCACCGAGGCCGCGGGCGGCGGCGATTTCAGCCACGTCGCGCGAATACCAGCGATCGGCCCCGGGATCGTTGCTGCGCAGGAAAGCGCCCTTGGGCTCGCTGAGCCGCAGCAGCCCAATCACTTCGGCCGGCCCGGCAGCATTGCCCGCCTTGGCACGCTCTTCCGGCAGCACGAAGCCGCGATTGACCAGCACCACGAAGCCCTGCTCCGTCTTCAGCGGCGACAGCGTCCAGAAGCCGCCTCCCCGCGCCGTGGTCGCCTGCACGAAGGCGGGCGGGCGATCGAGGAATTCACCCGCCAGGCGGATGCGGCGGTAAGCGTCCTTGTCCGCAGCGATTGCGGGCCATGCTGCCGGGCCCGGCGGCGGCGTTGGCTCGGCATGGATACGGGCATCGATGCGGGCGATCAGGTCGAGTTTCCAGCCCAGGCGCTGGACCTGCCACACGCCCAGGGCACAAAAGCCGGCAAAGGCGACGACGAGAGCCGCCACCAAGACGGTGAAACCACGTCGAGAACGTGGTGGCCGGTCCGGCCGGCCACCCGGCGTCGTCATCGCATCAGGCTCACGGCATGTTGCGCATGTCATGCGCCGAGATCGGCATCATGTTGTTGACGAGGTGGTACATCACCCACAGCGAGCCCGTCAGCGTGATCACCACCAGCACGATGGTGAAGATCAGGGCCATCAGGTTCCAGCCGCCTTCGGACTTGGCGTCCATATGCAGGAAATAGATCATGTGCACGATGATCTGGATCACGGCCAGCGAGATCACGATCAATGAGGTCGCGACCTTGGACTCAAGCGCGCCCGTCATCACCAGCCAGAACGGGATGAAGGTCAGCACCACCGAAAGGCCGAAGCCGATCAGGTAGCTCTTGCGCGAACCATGCGAAGAGCCATGCTCGTCGTGATGGGCGCCGTGGTGGGAGTCTTGGTGGGTGTGGGCGCTCATCGCAGCATCCCCATCAGATAGACATAGGTGAAGACGCCGATCCAGATGACGTCAAGGAAGTGCCAGAACAGGCTCAGGCACATGAGGCGCCGGCGGTTCGCCGAGGTCAGGCCGTAGCGGGCGACCTGCACCATCAAGGTGAACAGCCAGAGGATGCCGGTGGAAACGTGCAGGCCGTGGGTGGAGACCAGCGTGTAGAAGGCGGAGAGGAAGCCGCTGCGCTGCGGCGTCGCGCCCTCATGGATCATGTGCGAGAACTCGTAGAGTTCGATGCCGACGAAGGCCATGCCGAACAAAGCGGTGACGAGGAGCCAGGCCTGGGTCGAGCCGACCTTGCTTTCCTGCATCGAGATCATGGCAAAGCCATAGGTGATGGAGGAGAGCAGCAGCATGGTGGTGTTCAAGGCCACCAGTTTCAGGTCGAACAGATCCTTGGGCGAGGGACCGGCAGCGTAATTGCCGCCGAGCACACCATAGGTGGCGAACAAGATCGCAAAGATGAGGCAGTCGCTCATCAGATAGATCCAGAAGCCGAGCATGGTGCTCGACCCTTCCGGATGATGCGGTTCTTCCGGCAGGTGGAAGACCGGCGCCCGGCTGTCTGCGGCCTCGGTCTGCGGCATCAGGATGGTCTGCGACATCAGCGTTCTCCTGCCGCCGCCAGCAGGCGCGTGCGGGCATTCTCGGCGGTAGCCACCTCCTCGGCAGGGATGTGGAAGTCGCGGTTATAATTGAAGGTATGGATGATGATCGCAGCCAGCAGGGTGACGAAGCTGGCGATTGCGAGCCACCAGACATACCAGATCAGCGCGACCGCGCAGACCGCGCTCAAGCCGGCCAGGATGATGCCGGCCCCGGTGTTCTTGGGCATGTGGATGGGCTTGTAGCCCTCCAGCGGGCGCTTGTAGCCGCGACGCTTCATGTCCGCCCAGGCATCGAGATCATGCACCACCGGCGTGAAGGCGAAGTTGTAGGCCGGCGGCGGCGAGGAGGTCGACCATTCCAGCGTACGGGCATCCCAGGGATCGCCCGTGACGTCCTTGAGCTCTTCGCGCTTGCGGAAGCTCACGAAGAACTGCATCAGCATCGCGGCGATGCCGACGGCGATGATCGCGGCGCCGCAGGCGGCGATCACGAACCAGATCTGCAGGGACGGATCCTCGAAATGGCTGACGCGCCGGGTCACGCCCATCAGGCCGAGGATGTAGAGCGGCATGAAGGCGACCCAGAAGCCGACGACCCAGCACCAGAACGAGATCTTGCCCCAGAACGGATCGAGCCGGAAGCCGAAGACCTTGGGGAACCAGTAGTTGACGCCGGCGAACATGCCGAACAGCACGCCGCCGATGATCACATTGTGGAAATGGGCGATCAGGAACAGCGAATTGTGCAGCACGAAGTCGGCCGGCGGCACGGCCAGCAGCACGCCCGTCATGCCGCCGATCACGAAGGTGAGCATGAAGGCGAGCGTCCACATCATCGGCAGCTCGAAGCGGATGCGGCCGCGATACATGGTGAACAGCCAGTTGAAGATCTTCGCGCCGGTCGGGATCGAGATCACCATGGTGGTGATGCCGAAGAAGGAGTTGACGCTGGCGCCCGAGCCCATGGTGAAGAAGTGATGCAGCCAGACCAGATAGGACAGGATGGTGATCACCACCGTGGCGTAGACCATCGAGGTATAGCCAAACAGGCGCTTGCCGCAGAAGGCGGCCGTCACTTCCGAGAAGATGCCGAAGGCCGGCAGGATGAGGATGTAGACCTCCGGATGGCCCCAGATCCAGATGAGGTTGACATACATCATCGGATTGCCGCCAAGGTCGTTGGTGAAGAAGTTGGTGCCGACATAGCGGTCGAGCGACAGCAAGGCGAGCACCGCCGTCAGCACCGGGAAGGCGGCGACGATGAGCACGTTGGTGCACAGCGCCGTCCAGGTGAAGACGGGCATGCGCATCATCGTCATGCCGGGCGCGCGCAGCTTGACGATGGTCGCGATCAGGTTGACGCCCGATAACAGCGTGCCCACGCCGGCGACCTGCAGGCCCCATATGTAATAGTCGACCCCGACATCCGGACTGTAGGCGATACCCGAGAGCGGCGGATAAGCGAGCCAGCCCGTCTTGGCGAATTCGCCGACGAAGAGCGACATCATCACGATGGCCGCGCCGGCCGCCGTCATCCAGAACGAGAAGTTGTTGAGGAAGGGGAAGGAAACGTCGCGCGCACCGATCTGCAGCGGCACCACGAAGTTCATGAAGCCGGTGACGAAGGGCATCGCCACGAAGAAGATCATGATGACGCCATGCGCCGTGAAGATCTGGTCGTAGTGATGGGGCGGCAGGTAGCCCTCGGACCCGCCGAAGGCGATCGCCTGCTGCAGGCGCATCATGATGGCATCGGCAAAGCCTCGCAGCAGCATGACCAGCGCCAGCACGATATACATCACGCCGATGCGCTTGTGGTCGACGCTGGTGAACCATTCGCGCCACAGATAGCCCCAGACGCGGAAATAGGTCAGCACACCGAGGAGGCCGATGCCGCCGATGGCCACCGCCGCGAAGGTCGCGACCAGGATCGGCTCGTGATAGGGGATGGCTTCAAGCGTAAACCGACCGAAGATCGGGCTCACCGCAACCGTTTCAGAAGACATGGCAAAAACCGCTCGTGAATGAGGTTGCACTTAGCCGGGCTGCGCAGCGGAGAGCTGCGGCAACTGGCGGGAGGCGGGCGGGATCGACAGGCTGGCCCCGGTGAGGCCGGCGGGCTTGGGGCTCAGCGCCGGAACGCTGCGCTTCCAGGTATCGAGCGCGCCGGACCGCGGCACCTCGCAAAATGAGGAGACGAAATAGGGCTCAGGGCCGAACACCGCACCACGACGGGCATATTTGTCGTAGAGCAGCGGCCGGACATTGTTGATGCCCTCCTTGCCGAGCCCGCCCTTTGCATCCACCGCCATCATCTTGTCCATGCACATCTTGTTGGCGTCGACGCACATGTTCAGGATGGCGTGATAGAGATCATCGGCAACCGCATTGTAATAGCGTACGGGCACGTTCTGGCTCGGCTTCTCCAGTGCGAGATAGGCCGGGCGGTCGAGCGTTCCGGCATCGCCGGCACGGACCTTGGCGACCCACTGGTCGAAGCCGGCCTGGTCGAGCCCGTGGAAGCGGAAGCGCATGCCCGAGAAGCCGGCGCCGCTGTAATTGGACGAAATGCCTTCATACTCGCCCGGCGCGTTGATCACCGCATGCAGCTTGGTCTCCATGCCCGGCATGGCATAGATCATGCCCGCCAGTGCCGGCACATAGAAGGAATTCATTACGGCCGAGGCGGTGATCTTGAAATTGATCGGCCGGTCGACGGGAGCCGCCATCTCGTTGACGCTGGCCACGCCATATTCGGGATAGATGAACAGCCATTTCCAGTCGAGCGCCACGACCTGGACCTCGAGCGGCTTGACCTCCTTGGTCACCGGCCTGCCCGCGGCCACGCGTTCGAGCGGCCGGTAGGGATCGAGCAGGTGGGTTCCCGTCCAGGTGATCGCGCCGAGGATGATGATGATCAAGAGCGGGGCCGCCCAGATCACGAGTTCGAGCTGGGTCGAATGGTCCCAATCCGGCTCGTAGCGCGCCGCCTTGTTGGACTGGCGATAACGCCAGGCGAACAGCACCGTCAGCGCCATCACCGGGATGATGATCACCAGCATCAGCACGGTGGAGAACACCAGGAGGTCGCGCTGCTGGGCGGCGATGTCGCCGGAGGGACTGAGCACCACGGCATTGCAGCCCGCCAGCAGGCCCGCCAGGGGCAGTGCCATGGCCAGGCGGGCAAGCTTGCGCAAGCGGACGGAGCTAAGGGACGGCATTCGGGATAGCATTCGCATGTCGTGCCGATACGCCTCCGGTTTCAGGCTGCCCATTGGACATTTTGTCCAATGACAATATCATCATGAAGACGGCAATAGGTACGCAAGGGACCCCCATACTGCACGGCTTCCGTCGAGCGGGCTAGGGGCTTTGGAGAAAGCCGAGGGACGATGAGCACCACGACTTCCATGCATCCGGCCGGGGCCGCGGGCCAGCACGGCGCCAAGCGCCACACCATCACGCCCAGCGAGATCGCCATCGGCGTGATCATCGGCCGGACGTCGGAATATTTCGACTTCTTCGTCTATGCCATCGCTTCCGTGCTGGTGTTCCCCAAGCTTGCCTTCCCGCATCTCGATGCGCTGACGGGCATGCTCTATTCCTTCGCGATCTTCGCCCTCGCCTTCCTCGCACGTCCCTTCGGCTCGGCGCTGTTCACCTTGTTCGACCGGCATTATGGCCGCGAGGTCAAGCTGACCATCGCGCTCTTCCTGCTCGGCGGCTCCACCGCCGCGATCGCCTTCCTGCCCAATCACGGCACCATCGGCGCCTGGGCCGGCGTCCTGCTGGCGCTGCTGCGCATCGGCCAGGGCATCGCGCTCGGCGGCAGCTGGGACGGCCTGCCGGCCCTGCTCAGCCTGAACGCCCCGGAAGGCCAGCGCGGCTGGTGGGCAATGATCCCGCAGCTCGGCGCCCCGCTCGGCCTGATCGTCTCCAGCGGCCTGTTCGCCTTCTTCTACACCGAACTCAGCCCGGGCGACTTCCTCGACTGGGGCTGGCGCTATCCCTTCTTCGTGGCCTTCGCCATCAATGTGGTGGCGCTGTTCTCGCGCCTGCGCATCATCGCCACGCCCGAATATGCCGAGATGTTTCAGAGCCAGGAACTGCAGCCCAAGCCGATCGCGGAGACGGTGGCTGCCCAGGGCCGCACCATCATCATCGGCTCCTTCGCGCCGCTGGCGAGCTTCGCCCTCTTCCACATGGTCACGGTGTTCCCGCTTGCCTGGGTGGTGCTGGAGACCAATGAGAGCGTGGTGCAGTTCCTGATCATCGAGATCTTCAGCGCCCTGTTCGGGCTCGCCGCCATCGTCGCCTCCGGCCCGATCGCCGACCGCTTCGGCCGACGCAACCTGATCGCGGTCTGTGCCATGGCGATCGCCATCTATTCAGGCTATGCGCCGCAATTGCTGAATGGCGGCCAGACGGGCGAGCTCATCTACATGATCGGCGGCTTCATCCTGCTCGGCCTGACCTTCGGCCAGGCTTCGGGTGCGGTGAACATGAATTTCCCGATCCACTACCGCTATACCGGCGCGGCCCTGACTTCGGACCTCGCCTGGCTGTTCGGCGCGGGCTTTGCCCCCTTCGTCGCCCTGGCGCTGGCCTCCTGGTTCGGCCTCGCCTCCTCCGGCGTCTACTTGCTCTCGGGCGCGGTCTGCACGCTGATTGCACTGTGGATCAACCTCGAAGGCATCCGCAAGGGCACCAGCGATTCAAAGGACTGATCGGTATTGCGGCTTTGCCGGCCTCTACATTTCGAGGCCGGCGCGGTGCCGTTCATAGGCTGAAATCACCCGGAATCCCATCGCGCGGAACGGTTCGGGTGCGATCCAGTTGGCCAGTCCCAGCGAGGCGAACAATTCGCTCTGGTCGCCGTGCCCCGTCATCATTTCCGCCATATGCTTGCCGAGCAGCGTTCCCTTGACGATGCCGCCGCCATTGCATCCTCCGGAGGCATAGAGGTCTTCATCCACCCTGCCCCACCAGGGCGAGCCGTTCATGGTCAAGGCCGTCGTCCCGCCCCAGACATATTCGAACGGCACATGGCGCAGCGCCGGCCAACGCCGCTCGAAACGTGTCCTCAAGGCACGGATGACGCGTGGCTCGTCCAGTTCATCTTCATAGGAATAGAGGCTGCGAACCATCAGCCGGTTGTCGCCGATGCGGCGCAGCGTCGTGCCCAAGCGATGCGAGGGCAGGACGCCCCAATCGGCATCGGCGCCGGCCCAGCGACTGTCGGCATCCGGCATCGCCGCGGTGACCGCTGCATAGGTGTAGATCGTCACCAGGCGCGATTTCAGATAGCCGAATTTGGTAATGAAGCCATTGGTGGCGAGCACGACCTTATCGGCGGTAACCACACCATTCGGTGTTTCCAGACGCCATTTGTCGTCATGGCGCATGGCGAGCACGGGCGTGTTCTCGTGCAGCGTCACCTGGGATGGCAGCGCATCGGCGAGGCCACGGATCAATGCGGCGGGCTGCAGCAGGTAGTTGTCCTCCAGATGAAGGCCGATGGTGTAATAGGCCGTGCCAATCCGCCGCTCCAGATCGAGCCGTGACAGGACCTCATGGGGGATGGCGTTCTTGCGGGCAATGTCGCGGGCAGCCTCCACGACCGCCCTGCCGCGTTCGGTGGCGGCCGTCCGGATATAGCCGGTGCGCTTGAGTTGGCAATCGATGCCGTGGGCGTCGATCCGATCCTTGAGCCAGTCGAACCCTTCCGCCTGATAGCGCGACAGGATTTGCGCCTTCGCCGCCATGTCGTCGGAAGCGTCCTTTGGCATCACCCTTCGGCCGAGGAAACCGGAGTTGCGGGCCGAGGAGCCCTCACCCACACTGCCGGATTCGAGCAGCACGATCTCGGCGGTGGGGTCGAGCTCGGCGAGGCGCCACGCCGCCGCCACGCCGGTATATCCGGCGCCGATGACGGCATAGCGAACCCGGATGTCGCCCTCCAGCGCGGCACGGGCCTCCCGCGCCGGCAGCATCGCATTCCATCCGCAATGGCTGGAATAGTTCGGATAAGTCAGACGCGCCATCAGGCACTCCCGCAAGTGTTCATCGGCACGCTATCCATGGCCCATGGCAGCCTCTAGCTCCGCCCGGAGGAGACGGGCTTGGCGAATGCCAGGCTGCGCATGGGGTGACGCAGCGTCATGTCAAAGGGATTGAGGCGCTGGCTGAGTTCCTCGGCCTCGGCTTTCATCACCTTGACGACGCCGGCGAGCCGGCTCTCCGTCAGCCGTTCGGCAAGCGTGCCCACGCTGAGCGAGGCGACCGCCAGGCCATGCGCGTCAAAGACGGGAACACCGACGCCCGCCATGCCGGGAATCAAGCCCGAGTTGAGATCGGCCCAGCCCTGTTCGCGGGCCTTGGCGATCGCCACCCTCAAGGTGGCCTCATCCAGGAAGCCCTTGTCGATCAGCCGGGGCATGTTGAAGCGGATCACGGCTTCCTGCTCCGCCTCGGGAAGGTGAGAGAGAATGGCCAGGCTCCCTTGTCCCAGGCCGAGCGGCACCTTGCCGCCAATATCACCGGTGAACGAGCGGATGGGATAGGGCCCCTCGACAAGGTCGAGGCAGACGGCGTCAAAGCCGGTACGCACCAGCAGAAAAATGGACTCGCTCAGCGTCGCCGAGAGCCGCAGCAAGGTCGGCCCGGCCAATCTGCGCAGCCCGCTCGATTCCCCGATCCGCGCCGCCAGGACGAAAAATTCCAGGGCCGGCCGGTAACGCTTGCTCCCGGATACCTGTTCGACGACGCCTTCCAGGATCAGATCCTGCAAGAGCCGGTGGACCATCGACTGCCCATAGCCCACCACCTCGCCAATATCCTTCAGGCGCATTCCTTCCGGCGGACCGCCAGCCAGGATGCGCAAGAGCTCCAGAGCCCGCCTTACGGTGGAAATCGCCATGTCATCGGAAGCGACCATCTCAATGGCATTCCTTACTTCAGAAAATTTTAGTCATTATATGTATAATTTTTCTATATATCAGAATTAAATCACTCAGAATTCTATTCTACGGAATTTAATGTTGACTGCCTAGTCCCCAATGCGTTTCCATCGCCTCGCTTCCGCCAAGGCTGAAGGCCCCAAACGTTCTCTGTGAGGTGAGATGAGTTTCCTGGCCTTGGAATCGCTGTCGAAGCGATACGGCGCCCTGACTGTGGTGAGCGACGTCGACCTCGCGATTCACAAGGGCGAGTTCATCTCGCTGCTCGGTCCCTCGGGCTGCGGGAAGACCACCACGCTGCAAATGATCGCGGGGCTGGTGGAACCCACCAACGGGCGCATCGTGCTGGATGGCCAGGACATTACGGGCCTTGCGCCCGAGAAACGCGGTCTTGGCATCGTATTCCAGAACTACGCCCTCTTCCCGCACATGACGGCCGCCCAGAACGTAGCATTCGGGCTGGAGATGCGGGGCGTATCGCGACCGGAGCGCGACAAGCGCGTCGCCGAAGCCCTCGATCTCGTCCAACTCGGTGGATTTGCGGACCGCTATCCGCGCCAGATGTCCGGTGGACAACGCCAACGCGTCGCCATCGCGCGTGCCCTGGTCATCCGCCCTCCAGTGCTGCTGCTGGACGAACCTCTGTCCAATCTCGACGCCAAGCTGCGCGAGGAGATGCAGTTCGAGTTGCGGCGCATCCAGCAAAGCGTGGGAACCACGACCATCATGGTGACTCACGACCAGGCCGAGGCCCTGTCGATCAGCGATCGCGTGGTCGTGATGGAAGCCGGCCGGATGACGCAGGTCGACCCGCCCTATCGCCTCTATGAGCGTCCGGCCACGCCATTCATTTCAGGCTTCGTGGGCAAGATGAACCGGCTCGAGGCGATCTGGCATACCGACGGCGCTCTCGGCGTCGCGCTGGCAGGCGGAAGCCAATTGCCGGCACAGGCCGACCATGCCGAGAACGGGGCGGCCATCACCCTGACAATTCGTCCGGAACGCATCCTGCTGGGCAGGCCGGGAGAGGGCGTGGTCGACGGGCGCATCGCCTCGCGCTTCTTCCTCGGCAGCTACTGGCTCTTCAACGTCGACACACCAGCCGGGCCCCTGACCGTTTCCGCTCCCAACGACGGACAGGAGCCGGCTGGCCCTCATGACGCGGTGTCCCTGCGCTGGGATGCCGCCAGCGCCCGCCTGGAATTACCCCTGCCGGGTGCCGCGTCATGACCGGCCGCAAGGGAGCCATCCCCTGGTTGCTGGCGGGCCCGAACCTCTTGCTGTTCACCGTGATGGTGATCGTCCCGTTGATCCTTACGGTCACGCTTTCCTTCCGCGTCTACGACTATTCGACCGGCATTGGTGATGCCGTCACCCTCGACAACTACGTCAAGGTGATCACCGACCCCTATTATCTCGGGATCTTCTGGCGAACGCTGAAGATAGCCGCGATCACGACGGCAATCTGCGCGCTGATCGGCATGCCGGAGGCTTACATCCTCTCGCGCATGCGCGAACCCTGGCGCTCCGTCTTCCTCCTCGTCATCATCGGGCCGTTGCTGGTATCGGTGGTGGTGCGTGCCTTTGGCTGGAGCATGCTGCTCGGCCCGACCGGCCTAGTGAACGCCGCCCTGCAACTGATGGGGCTCGGGCCGGTACGGCTGCTCTACACGGAAACGGCGATCGTCATCGCGCTGGTCCATGTGATGCTGCCCTTCATGGTGATCCCGGTCTGGACCGCACTGCAGAAACTCGATCCCATGGTCGAGGCGGCTGCCCGTACCCTCGGCGCCTCGCGCTTCACCAGCTTCCGCCGCATCGTCATGCCGCAGGCGACGATCGGCATTCTCTCGGGCAGCCTGATCGTCTTCGGCCTGTCGGCCAGCGCCTTCGCCATCCCCGGCCTGCTCGGCGGGCGCCGCCTCAAGATGGCGGCGACACTGGTCTATGACGAATATCTCCAGGAGCTGAACTGGCCGCTGGGAGCCACCATCGCCATCGTCGTGCTGGTCGCCAATCTCGCGATCATGGTGACCTACAACCGCATCGTCGAGTCGCGGGCGAGAAAGGCTTTGGGGTAGATCGATGCAGAAGAATGGCCCCCTCGCCCTCATCTTCCACACGCTCGTGGTGGCTTTCGTTCTCGCGCCGCTGGTGGTCATCTGCATCGTCGCCTTCACCCCCGAAAACACCCTGACCCTGCCGGCCACCAGCCTATCCCTGCGCTGGTTCAAGGCGGTGTTCGCCCATCCCGACTTCGTCGCCTCGTTCTGGAACAGCATCTGGGTCGCGACACTCTCGGCCTCGATCGCCGTGGTATTCTCGGTACCGGCGGGCCTGGCCATCGACCGCTTCGAGTTCCCCGGGCGCGACGCCCTCAATGCGCTGTTCCTCTCGCCGCTGATCATTCCCAGCCTGGTGCTCGGCGTCGCCCTGCTGCGCCTGTTCGCCCTCATCGGCGTGCAGGGCAGCTTCGCCTGGCTGGTGCTGAGCCATGCCGTCATCATCACGCCCTATGTCTTGCGGCTGGTGCTGTCGGCGCTCACCGGCTTCGATCGCAGTGCCGAGCATGCGGCAAGAACGCTCGGAGCCTCGCAGTGGACGGTCTTCCGCCGTATCACCGCCCCACTGATCCTGCCGGGCATCACCGGCGGCTGGCTGCTCGCCTTCATCAACAGCTTCGACGAACTGACGATGTCGATCTTCGTCACTGCTCCATCGACCGTCACGCTGCCGGTGCGCATGTACATGTACGCGACGGAGTCGATCGATCCGATGATGGCGGCGGTCTCGGCCTTGATGATCGCCCTGACGGCCTGCGCCATGCTGATCCTCGACCGTGCCTTCGGGCTCGACAGGGTGCTGATCGGCAAAGGGTAAGAACCTTCCGGAAAATGGCCCACGCGGGGTGCAGGTCCGCGCCAGGCCGACAACCGAAAACCGACATGGGCCTGCACATCACGAGAGGGATTGGAATGAACCTGAAATTTCTGGCAGGAGCCGCCGCATCGTTCGCCGTGGCCATCAGCGCATCATCTGCGGCACTGGCCCAAGACAAGACGCTCTATGTCGGCATGAATGGCGGTCCCTACGAAAAGACCTTCACCGAAGCCGTCTTCCCGGATTTCGAGAAAGCCAATGGGGTGAAGATCGTCGTCGTGCCCGGCACCTCGACCGACATCCTCGCCAAGGCGACGGCGTCCAAGGACAACCCGCAAATGCATCTCATCTTCCTCGATGACGGTGTGATGATGCGTGCGATCTCCTCGGGCCTGTGCGAAAAGCTGCAGCCCTCGCCCGAACTGAACGAAATCGCGGCCAGCGCCCGCATCAAGGGCGACATGGCAGCCGGGATCGACATGGGCATGACCGGCATCGGCTACAACAAGAAGATCTTCGACGAGAATGGCTGGCCGGCGCCGACCTCCTGGCTCGACCTGGCCGACCCGAAATTCAAGGACAAGCTCGTCTTCCAATCCGCCGCCACCTCGACCTATGGCCTGCATGCCTTGCTGATGGTCAACCGCATCGAAGGAGGCAGCGAGGGCAATGTCGAGCCGGGCTTTACCAAGATCAAGCAGGACATTGCCCCCAACGTATTGGAGTTCATTCCAAGCTCGGCCAAATTGTCGGAAATGGTGCAGACGGGCGAAGCCGCGATCTTCCCGCTGACGCCGACGGCGATCGGCAATCTGAAGGACAAGGGCCTGCCGGTCGAATATGTCCAGCCCAAGGAAGGCTCGGTGCTGCTGATGATCGCCCAGTGCGTCACCGCCAAGAATTCGGAGCCGGAGCTGTCGCAGAAGCTGGCCGCCTATCTGATGTCGGCGGCAGCGCAGGCAAAGGCCCTGAATGCCGGCAACATCATTCCCTCCAATCCCAGCACCAAGGCCTCCAATCCCGTCGCCCAATCCAAGCTCGATGCCTTCAACGGCTATATGAAGACCGTCATCACGCTCGATTGGGACGCCATCAACGCCAAGCGCCCCGAATGGAACAATCGCTGGAACAAGACCATCGAGCGCTGACATCACCTGCGCCGGACCGGCCCGGCCATGCCGGCCCCGGCGCAGCCGTGCTGCCTCGCAGCACTGTCGCTATCGGTCAATCATAGTCCACCTTCGGATACCAATGCGGATTGCGCCCCTCCGGCGTGGTGTCGAGCACGTTCCAGAGCGGCGTGAAGTCGGGTGCGCCGCGCGGGTCCTGCCCGGGATCGGCGGTCATGCCGCCCATCTCGCCGCCCCAGAAATGACGGATGGAGCCGTCGCGCCGGGTAAAGACATTGTAGCCCGGATAATCCCCGTCCGGGCGCCAGGTCCCGAAATCACGGCCGAATTCGGCGCTGGTGTCGCTGTAGAGCGGCAAATGCCGCCAGCCCCGCTCCTGCTTGAAATCGGTGAGCCGCCCGATCGGCGCGCGCGCGACGACGGCAAGCGCCGCGCGCTGCTGGATATCCTGCGCGTTACCCGCCAGCGCGCCGAGGAGCGCGGTGCACATCGGACACGGGCGTTTGCGCTCGGGACCAAACATGTAGTTGTAGACGATCAAGCTCTCATGCCTGCCGAACAAGTCTGCGAAACGAACAGGCCCGTTCTCCCCCTCGAAGACATAATCCTTTGTCACGGGTGCTCCCGGCGGCAGCGCGCGGCGCATTTCTGCCACGCGTTCGATATGGCGGCGAAGTTCGATTTCCTCCGCAAGCAGCGCGGTTCGGGCGCGGCGATACTCCTCGTTCTCATTCGGGATCCGGGCCTCGTTCAAGGCTGCCAGTTCGGTGGCGGGTTTCAGCCCGCTCATGGTCGCGGTCATGCGTTTCTCCTCGATTGTCGTCGATGGCGCTACGCTCCAAGGACGTTTCTCAACGCACGGACCCGACAATCGGGTTCCATTTTTGAGCCTATAGCGTTTTGCGATTTGACCGAGTCGCCAAGAATCGCAAAGACGCGTCGGGACAAAAAGTTTGAGAAAATAAGCGTTCACACTTGAACGCGTTTTGCTCTAGCGCATAGTTGCCGCGATTCATGTGGTGGCTGTTTCAGCTTCAGCTGCCATAAAAAAAAGCGGGCCCGAAGGCCCGCTTTCTCGTTTTTCGGCTGATATTTCCTTACGCCGCCCTGGCATTCACTGCCTGGCCGCCGATGACCAGGCCCGAACCGGTCGCTCCGATCTCGATGGTCGAGCCGTCCTTCACCTTGCCGGAGAGGATCATCTCGGCCAGCGGATCCTGGACCAGGCGCTGGATGGTGCGCTTGAGCGGACGTGCGCCATAGGCCGGGTCGTAGCCCTTGTCGGCAAGGTAGGTTCTCGCGGCATCGTCGAGATGCAGCGTGATCTTGCGCTCGTCGAGCAGCTTCTGCAGCCGGGTCATCTGGATATCGACGATCGCGCCCATCTGCGCCTTCTTCAGGCGGTGGAACAGGATGATCTCGTCGACCCGGTTGAGGAACTCCGGCCGGAAGTGGCTGCGCACCACCGCCATCACCTCTTCGCGCACCTTGTCCGAATCCTCGCCTTCCTTCTGGTTGACCAGATATTCGGCCCCCAGATTGGAGGTCATGATGATCAGGGTGTTGCGGAAGTCGACGGTGCGGCCCTGCCCGTCCGTCAGGCGGCCGTCGTCCAGCACCTGCAGGAGGACGTTGAAGACGTCGGGATGGGCCTTCTCGATCTCGTCGAACAGCACGACCTGGTAGGGCCGGCGCCGCACGGCTTCGGTCAGCGCACCGCCTTCGTCATAGCCGACATAGCCCGGAGGCGCGCCGATGAGCCTGCTCACCGAATGCTTCTCCATATATTCGGACATGTCGATGCGGGTCATCGCCGTGTCGTCGTCGAACATGAAGGCGGCAAGCGCCTTCACCAGCTCCGTCTTGCCTACGCCCGTGGGGCCCAGGAAGATGAAGGAACCGATCGGCCGGTTGGGATCCTGCAGGCCGGCGCGGGCGCGCCGAACCGCGGTCGAAACCGCCTGCACGGCCTCGCCCTGACCGACCACGCGGGTCGCCAGCACGTCCTCCATGCGCAGGAGCTTGTCCTTCTCGCCTTCCAGCATCTTGTCGACGGGCACGCCCGTCCAGCGCGAGACCACCTGCGCGACATGATCCGCCGTCACGGCCTCTTCCACCATGCCGACCTTGCCTTCGGACGCCTCGACCTCCGCCAGCTCCTTTTCGAGCTTGGGAATGATGCCATAGGTCAATTCGCCCGCGCGCTGGTACTCGCCGCGGCGCTGGGCCTCGGCCAGTTCGTTCTTGGCCTTGTCGAGCTGGCCCTTGAGATCGGCGGCGCGGCCGAGCTTATCCTTCTCCGACTTCCAGCGCTGGGTGAGTTCGGACGAACGCTCCTCCAGATCGGCCAGCTCCTTTTCGAGCTTGGCGAGGCGATCCTTGGAGGCGTCGTCGTTCTCGCGCTTGAGGGCTTCCTGCTCGATCTTGAGCTGGACGATGCGCCGGTCGAGCTCGTCGAGCTCCTCGGGCTTGGAATCCACCTGCATGCGCAGCCGCGAGCCGGCCTCGTCGACGAGGTCGATC
Organism: Labrys neptuniae; assembly: GCF_040797145.1. NCBI lineage: Bacteria > Pseudomonadati > Pseudomonadota > Alphaproteobacteria > Hyphomicrobiales > Xanthobacteraceae > Labrys > Labrys neptuniae. Next base: position 19,932 of record NZ_JBFNQD010000012.1, read on the forward strand.
GCCTTGTCCGGCAGGAAGCGGTCGGTGATGTAGCGGTTCGACAAGGTCGCCGCCGCCACGATCGCGCTGTCGGTGATGCGCACCTTGTGGTGCTGCTCATACTTCTCCTTCAGGCCGCGCAGGATGGAGATGGTGTCCTCCACCGTGGGTTCCTCGACGAAGACGGGCTGGAAGCGCCGCGCCAGGGCCGGATCCTTCTCGACATGCTTGCGATATTCGTCGAGCGTGGTGGCACCGACGCAATGCAGCTCACCGCGTGCCAAAGCAGGCTTCAAGAGGTTGGACGCGTCCATCGCCCCCTCGCCTTTGCCTGCGCCGACCAGCGTGTGCATCTCGTCGATGAACAGGATGATCTCGCCGTCGGCGGATGTCACCTCGTTCAGGACGGCCTTCAGGCGCTCCTCGAACTCGCCGCGATATTTGGCGCCGGCGATCAGCGCGCCCATATCGAGCGCCAGCAAAGCCTTGTCCTTGAGGCTCTCGGGCACGTCGCCATTGACGATGCGCAGCGCCAGGCCCTCGACGATCGCCGTCTTGCCGACGCCGGGCTCGCCGATCAGCACGGGGTTGTTCTTGGTGCGCCGCGACAGCACCTGGATGGTGCGGCGGATCTCCTCGTCGCGGCCGATCACCGGGTCGAGCTTGCCCTCGCGGGCATCGGCGGTGAGGTCGCGGGCATATTTCTTCAGGGCGTCATAGGCGTTCTCCGCCGTGGCGCTATCGGCGGTGCGGCCCTTGCGCAGGGCCTCGATCGCCTTGTTGAGGTTCTGGGGCGTCACGCCGGCAGCCGCCAGCGCCTTGCCGGCCTCGGTATCCTTCTCGACGGCGAGCGCCAGCAACAGCCGCTCGACCGTGACGAAACTGTCGGAAGCCTTGTCGGCCGCCTTCTCGGCCGCCTCGAACACACGTGCGAGTCCCGGCGTCAGATAGACCTGGCCGGCACCCGTGCCCTGCACCTTGGGCAGCTTCTTGATCGCGGCCTCGACGGCATTCAGCGCCTGGCGCGAATTGCCACCGGAACGATCGATGAGGCCTGCCGCCAATCCCTCGGGATCGTCGAGCAGGACTTTCAGGAGATGCTCGGGAGCGAACTGCTGATGCCCCTCGCGCAAAGCGAGCGACTGCGCCGACTGCACGAAGCCTCTGGCCCGTTCGGTATAGCGTTCAAAATTCATTCTATGTCCCTTCCAGCACGCCCGGGGACCCGTAGCATCGTCCAGGCGCCATACAGATTTGCGAACCCCGCAGGCATTCGCTGAGAATGATGTGGGGTGCCGGAACGAAGCTACAAGGGGTATCGAAACAAGAGTCTGAGCCAGATCAAACAAGAAGCCAAATGGTGTCTATCGCCTGCCCGCACTACCGCGCCGAACGGCGGGGAAGCATGCGTGTCAGCACATCGTCGCCCCGGACATAATGGTGCCAGAGCGCTGCAACGGCATGGAGGCCGGCCACGACCAGAATCCCATCCGCGCACAACTCATGTAGTTCCTTGACTTGATGCGCCAAATCGCGGTCGGGAGCCACGGGGGCGGGTATGGTGAACAGGCCAAAGAAGGTCAGGGCATCTCCACGCAGCCAGGTGAGAGTGATGCCGAGGCCGACGATCCCGATCATCAGGGCATAGAGGAGGAAATGGGCTCCCTTCGCCGCCGCGACCTCCATGCCCGACATGGTCGAGGGCAAGGGCGGGGTGCCGAGCGCCAGGCGGGCGAGGAGACGGGCGGCGATCAAGGCCGTAAGCAGGAGGCCCAGCGAGATATGGCTCCACCAGGACAGGTCCCGGATCGGGTCCCCCTTGGCGAAGAACACTTCATTATAGGTGAGGCCATAACAGGCCAGCACCAGCAGGAAGATCGCCCAGTGCAGGGCTTTTTGAACGGGGCGGTAGGACGCGGAGGGCATGTTCGAACTCCAGATTGGATTAATTCTAATCTGCGCAAGACTGCGGCGACGATATGACATCGACCGCGCCAGGCCAATTAATTCTGCGCCGCCCATTTTTTCTTGCCGCCCTTGATCATCCCTCCCGTCTATGCCCCTATTCCTGCCTCGAACCGGTATGGGGCTCGGCGATGGCGGCTTCAGGCAAGGACGGGCCTGGATCGGCCCGCGGCGTGGCGCGCCGGCGCAGTGCAAAACCAATGGGAACGAGAGCCTTGATCAAGAATTCCTCGCGCGTCGGCCCGGGCAAGCCGCAGGTCGTGGTGCTGGTGGGCGCCACGGGCGACCTCTCCCGCCGCAAGCTGATCCCCGGCCTCTTCCACCTGGCCAGTGCCGGCTTCATCCCAGGCTGCCGCATCATCGGCGTCTCGCTCGATGACATCGATGCCGACGGCTTCCGCGCCATCGCACGCGACGCGCTCGACAAATTCTCCACCCGCAAGGTCTCCCAGGCCGATTGGGAAGCCTTTGCCGCCAGCCTCGACTATGTGCCGATCTCGGCCGGTGCCGGCCCGGTCAAGGAAGCTGTGGCGCGGGCCGAAGCCGAACTCGGCCCCGAAGCCCGCCGCGTGCATTATCTGTCCGTGCCACCCAACGCCGCACTCTCGGCCGTGCAGATGCTGTCGGAGGCGGGCCTCGTCGACCGCTGCCGCATCATCATGGAAAAGCCCTTCGGCACGGATCTGGCCAGTGCCGTCGCCCTTAACGCCCGCCTGCACGAGGTCTTCCACGAGAGCCAGATCTTCCGCATCGACCACTTCCTCGGCAAGGAGCCGGCCCAGAACATCCTGGCCTTCCGCTTCGCCAATGGCCTGTTCGAGCCGATCTGGAATCGCAATTTCATCGACCACGTCCAGATCGACGTGCCGGAAACGCTGGGCCTGGGCACCCGCGCCGCCTTCTACGAATCCACCGGCGCCTATCGCGACATGGTGGTGACGCACCTGTTCCAGATCCTCGCCTTCATGGCGATGGAGCCGCCGACCGCGCTGGAGCCCCAGCCGATCTCGGAGGAGAAGAACAAGGTGTTCCGCTCCATGGTGCCGCTCGATCCGCGCGAGGTGGTGCGCGGACAGTATATCGGCTATCGCGAGGAGCCGGGCGTCGACCCTGAAAGCGACACCGAGACCTTCATCGCCCTCAAATGCGCCATCGACAATTGGCGCTGGGCCGGCGTGCCCTTCTACCTGCGCACTGGCAAGCGCCTCGCCGAAGGCCAGCGCATCATCTCGATCGCCTTCCGCGAGCCGCCCAAGAGCATGTTCCCGGCGGGCTCCGGCGTGGGTGCGCAGGGTCCCGACCACCTCACCTTCGACCTCGCCGACGCCTCCAAGGTCTCGCTCTCCTTCTACGGCAAGCGCCCCGGCCCGGGCTTCCGGCTCGATAAGCTCTCGCTGCAGTTCGCCCTCAGCGAAACCGGCCTGATCGGCGACGTGCTGGAGGCCTATGAGCGCCTGATCCTCGACGCCATGCGCGGCGACCACACTTTGTTCACCACGGCCGAGGGCATCGAGCGGCTCTGGGAAGTCTCCCAGCCTTTGCTCGAGAATCCGCCGCCCGTGCGCCTCTACGACCAGGGCAGCTGGGGCCCGAAGTCGATCCACCAGCTCATCGCCCCCAACGCCTGGCGCCTGCCCTTCGAGCGAGTGTGGCGTAAACCGGCCGGGAAGGAATAGGCATCGGCCCTCCACCGGCATCGTCGCGAACCGCTCCGCCACCGGCAAACTGCCGGCTTTGGCCGTCATCGGGCCGATTGACCTTGTCTGACGAATACGTTCTGCTGCCACGCGCCGGAGGCTTTTTCCTCTCGGCCCAATCAAAAACGCCGACAGAGCGGGAGCAAAGGGAGGACATTGGGTTCATGAAGAGTTTCAAGACGAGTTTGCTGGCGGGCGCGGCCCTTCTGATGGGAATAGCCGTGGCGCACGCCGATCCCGTCAAGATCAGCGTCTCGGCCGAGCCGATCCCGCCCTTCTTCTCGCTGGACGGCCAGGGCAATTGGCAGGGCTTCCTGCCCGACTATGCCAAGGCGGTGTGCAAGGAGGCCAAGCTCGATTGCGTGGTGGTGGCCACCGCCTGGGACGGCATCATGCCGGCCCTCCTCGCCAAGAAGATCGACGTGATCTGGGCGGGCATGTCGATCACGCCGGAGCGGCAGAAGCAGATCGCCTTCACCATCCCGATCTACAATACGCCGGTTGAGTTCATCGGCAACAAGGACGACAAGTTCGAATTCGTGCCAGGCGGCCTCAAGGGCAAGGCGGTCGGCGTGCAGACCAGCACCATCCACGCCCAATATGTGCAGAAGGCCTATCCGGAGGCCGAGATCCGCAACTATGCCACGCTCGATGCCGCCATGGCTGACCTGGCCGCCGGGCGCATCGAACTGGTGCTGGGCGACGCCGATTCCGTCGGGCCGTTCCTGGAAGGCAAGGACGGCGCCTGCTGCGATTCCAAGGGCTTCCCCAAGGATCCCTTGTTCGAGGGTGGCATCGGCGGCGGCCTGCGCAAGGAGGACACCGAGCTGAAAGCCAAGCTCGATGCCGGCATTAAGGCCGTCTATGCCAGCGGCGAATTCAAGCAGATCGCCGGGAAATACTTCAAATACGATATCGGCATGCCGCCCAAGTGAGGTGAGATAGCCTTCTCCCCTTACGGGACCGGGCACTTCTTTTGGAAGTGCCTTGGGTCCCGGCAGGGGGATGAGGGGTGTCGGCGCATGCCTGGAATGGTTGCGTATCTCCCCTCATCCGCCCCCACGTTCTTTACTTGAACGCGTGGTCCTTAAGGGACCACGCTACGGCACCTTCTCCCGCAAGGGGAGAAGGCAACTGCGTCTGCCTCACGCAAATGCGGCGGTGAAATTCTTCGCCACCAGATCGCGGTTGCGCAGCACCTTGCCGGCGCGGGGGCCGGCCGCCTTGCCCTCGCTCCAGGCCAGGCTCCCATTGACATAGACCGAACGAATGCCGGCCGAGAGCTGGGTGGGATCGTCGAAGGTCGCCTTGTCCTGGATGGTCTCGGGATCGAACAGCACGAGGTCGGCATAGGCGCCCTGCCTGATCACGCCGCGCTGGGCGAGGCCGAAGCGGGCGGCGGGCAATGCCGTCATGCGGCGAACCGCCTCCTCCATGCCGAACAGGCCGATATCACGGGCATAATGACCGAGCACGCGGGGAAAGGTGCCCCAGAGCCGAGGATGCGGGCGCACGTCGTGCGGCAACCCGTCCGAGCCCACCATGGTCAGCGGGAACTGCAGCACGCGCCGCACGTCTTCCTCATCCATGGTGAAATAGACGGCGCCGGCCGGCTGCAGCTTCGCCACCGCCTCCTCCCGGGAGACACCGAGCTCGCGGGCGATGACGTCGAGCGTCTTGCCGGCGAGATCGGGCCGCGCCTTCGACCAGGTGATCAGGATGCGCTCGACCTGGCCGGCACGCTTGGCCTCCAGCACGGTGGAGGACGCCGCATAGGGATAGACGTCGAGCGTGACGGGCTGCTCGCGCGCCCGCTTCTCGATGATCGGCAGGGACACGCGGGTGCGGCCATGGTTCTGCGGGTCGGTCGCCTTGTGATGCGACAGCACCACCGGCGCATCGGCCTCGCGCCCGATGGCGAAGGCCTCTTCCATCGCTTCCAGCAGGTGATCGGCCTCGTCGCGCAGATGGGTGGTGTAGATGGCCGAATATTTCGCCAGCGGCTCGGCGACGGCGATCACCTCCGCCGTCGAGGCGGCATTGGCCGGCTGGTAATAGAGCCCGGTCGAAAGGCCGATGGCCCCATCCGCCAGCGCCTGGTCGAGCAAATCGCGCATGCGGGCGCATTCGGCCCTGGTGGCCGGACGGTCGAGCCGGTCCATGGTGGCGAGCCGGAGCGTGGTGTGGCCGACCAGGCAGGTGACGTTCACCGTGGTTCCCGCCGCTTCCACCGCCTCGAAATAATCGGCGAAACGCTCGAACAATTCATGCTCGCCTTTGGCGATCAGGTCGAGCGGTGGCACGACCTCGCCCTTCGCCCGCAGCGGAGCGAGGCTGATGCCGCAATTGCCGACCACCACCGTGGTCACGCCCTGGCTGAGCTTGGCCGCCATGTCGGTGGCGATCACCGCGCGGTCGTCATGGGTGTGCACGTCGATGAAGCCGGGCGCGAGGGCAAGCCCGGCGGCGTCGATCTCGGTCCTGGCCTGGTGTGGCAGCTTCTCGCCGAGGGCGACGACGCGCTCGCCGGTGACGGCGACATCGGCGAGATGCGGCGTGGCGCCCGTGCCGTCGAAGATCTTCGCCTGCCGGAAGATCAGGTCGCAGGTGGCAGTCATGATGAGGTCCCTGGGTCGTTCCGGACCGGTATGCCGGCCTCTACTTCGCTATAGCCCGGCCTTATGATTCGTGCCCGGCCAGCACTGCGGCGCCCCGTCGCGCGGCGCTGTCGGCGAGGCCCGCTGCCGGCTCGATGGAGTTGTGCAAGAGGGCCAGGCCGTAACGCCCATCGGTGGCAAGAACATGGGCCTGGCCGCGATCGGCGCGCTCGCGCACCAACTCGCTGTCCTCCACGCCGATGGCATGGGGCGTCACGGCGATCAGGCCAGCATCGACGCGCGGATTGGCTTGGAGCACCATACGCACGGCTTCATCGGGACGGACGCCCCTTTCGATCAGCGACAGCGCCTCCCTGTTCACAGGAAAGCCGGAAGCGCCTACCCTGTTCGGCAACCGGTGGCCGGTGACGAAGCCCCTGCGGCTTGCGGCGAGAAACTGGGCAAGCGGCTCGGGGCGATCAGGTCCGCTGGTGATCACCGCCGCCAGCGGCGAGGCCATCATCCAGGCAAGATCAGGTCGGGTGGACCATTGGGCGCGAATGGTCTCGAGCCCGCCGCGCTGGCACTCCAGGCTGACCGGCTCACCATCCGGCGCCAGGGCGTAGAACACCGCAAAGCCATGCAGGTCGCCCTTGCCCAGCCTCTCAGCCTCGGCCCAGGCGGCCCAGACCGCCCGGCCCGCTTCGGCCCCGAAGGCAGCAATGCCGATCGTCACGCCCCGAACTCCCCGATTGCCATCAAGATTGCGTTCCCCAAACGAATCCGGCCGCGAGCCGGGCACCCTGCCCCGCTCGCGGCCAGTGATCTCGAACGGCCCTGGAGCAAAGCGCGATCAGACGGAAACGCTGTTTTGCTCCAGCTCTTCGGTTCGACGCGTCCTTGCGATTCCTGGCGATGCCACCAAATCGCAAAACGCTCTCGCGATCAGACCTTGACGACGCTCGCCTTGTAGATCTGATCGATTGCCTTGCCCAGCGTATCGTTGAATTCGGCATCGCTCATCGAGACGCGCAGGTCTTCGGCGAGAGCGCGCGAGAAGGAAGCAATCATGCCATGATTGTGGCTGAGCTTCTCGCAGGCATCCGGACAGGTGTAGCCACCCGAGAGGGCCACCAGACGAGCCACGGCTTTGTGGTCGACCAACGGCTTGTAGAAATCGGCGACGGTCGGGATGGTGAGCTTGAGCATCACCTGCTCGCCCGCCGGCAGCGCGTCGAGTTCCCGGGCGATCTCATCGCGCAGGATGGCCTCGGCTTCCTGCTTGGTCGGGCTCTTGATCGAGACTTCCGGCTCGATGATCGGCACGAGGCCATGGCCGAGGATCTGCTTGCCGACTTCGAACTGCTGCTTGACGACGGCGGCAATGCCGGTCTTGTCGGCATTGGCGATCACCGAGCGCATCTTGGTGCCGAAGATACCCTTCTTCGCCGCGCGCGCGAGCAGGGCATCGAGTTCGGGCATCGGCTTCATCACCTGGGCGCCGTTCTCTTCTGCCGCCAGGCCCTTGTCGACCTTGAGGAAAGGCACCACGCCGCGATCTTCCCACAGATAGGTCGGCACCGGCTTGCCCTTGGCATCGCCGTCCATGGTCTTCTCGAACAGGATGGCGCCGATCACCTTGTCGCCGGAGAAAGCGGGCGACGTCATGATGCGCACGCGCATTTCATGCACCAGGCGATACATCTCTTCGTCGCCACTATAGCTGGATTCGGCGATGCCATAGAGACGCAGGGCGCCGGGGGTGGAACCACCGCTCTGATCGAGGGCGGCGATGAAGCCATCCTTGCCGGTTATCTGTGACATCATCTTGGCGTCTGCCATGCTGGTCTCCCTGTTGCGGGCCGGTGCGCGGCGCGCCCAGCCTCCGCGGTTGCCTAGAACACAGCGCGTTTAGACGAAAACGCTCCTTCGCTCTAGCTCATTGTTTCCAAGCCAATCCGACGGATTGGCGAGAGCGTCTCTGCGATTCACGGCGATCGCGCCAAATCACGAAATGCTCGTGTTTCGAGTCGGCGCGAGTATCGGCATGGAAGGAAGGTGAAGCAAGGGGCTGCGCGGTGAAAAGCTTTCGCGCGGAAGCGAGAAATCGGCGCCGGACGCCTTCCGCCCCTGATACAGCCAACGGATATGGCGGGGGTGGATCGGACCTGTCCTGTCTGCCCGTATCGTCAGCGCTTGCGCGGATCGGCCGCATCGCGAATGGCGGCCTGGTGATACCAGGCGCCGTCGACGTCGACGGGCGGCAAGGGCTGGGTCTCGCGCGAGGAAAGCCGGGTCTCGTCACGCCCGAGGCTGGACCCCATACGCGGCCGCGCAGGGAAGAGGTAGATCTTGGCGGTCTCTTGCCGGGTACTCGCAGTCATGCTCGTCTCCCTTGCCTGGCGCGCCCTGGGGCGCAACCAAACCAGGATCGAGTCTTAGCACAGCGATCCTCCCCTTCCTATCATTTGCCTGCTTTGCAGGCAGTGTTTGCCTAAACTATGTGCATTCTGGGCTATATCGGGACACTGCGCATGAAGGCAGCACTCCCGGCAATGACAGCTCGTGCCTCTTTCTTCCGTCGATGGCGCGGAAAGACGCGGATTTCGCCGCGTCTGCGCCGACGGGAGGGCCATCATCTGCGACAAAAGCGCCGCACCATGCGCTCTGGCACGCTTCCTGCTTATTGCACTGCAACCGGCGGCAGTCCGGCGAACCGGCTGCCGTCCATCCCATTCACACCAGCGAGTATCCTAAGAATGACGAAGTACAAGCTCGAGTATGTCTGGCTCGACGGTTACCGGCCGACCGCCAACCTGCGCGGCAAGACCATGGTCCGCGAATTTGACGCCTTCCCCACGCTCGAGCAACTGCCTCTCTGGGGTTTCGACGGCTCCTCGACCAAGCAGGCCGAGGGATCGAGCTCGGATTGCGTACTCAAGCCGATCCGTGTCGTCCCCGATCCGGAGCGCCTGAACGGCGCCGTGGTGCTGTGCGAAGTGATGATGCCCGACGGCGTCACCCCGCACGCCTCCAACACCCGCGCCACCATCCTCGACGATGACGGCGCCTGGTTCGGCTTCGAGCAGGAATATTTCTTCTACAAGGATGGCCGCCCGCTCGGCTTCCCCGAACATGGCTTCCCCGCCCCGCAGGGTCCCTACTACACCGGCGTCGGCTACAAGAATGTCGGCAACATCGCCCGTGAGATCGTCGAAAAGCATCTCGACATCTGCCTGGCCGCCGGCCTCAACCATGAAGGCATCAATGCCGAGGTCGCCAAGGGCCAGTGGGAATTCCAGATCTTCGGCAAGGGCTCTCGCGCCGCTGCCGACGAGATGTGGCTCGCCCGCTACTTCCTGCTCCGCCTGACCGAGCAATACTCGATCGACATCGAATGGCACTGCAAGCCGCTCGGCGACACCGACTGGAACGGCTCGGGCATGCATTGCAACTTCTCGACCACCCATCTGCGCGAAGTCGGCGGCAAGGCCTATTTCGAGGCCCTGATGGCAGCGTTCGCCGCCAACAAGGAAGCCCATATCGCCGTCTACGGCCCGGACAACCATCTGCGTCTCACCGGCAAGCATGAGACCGCCTCGATCGACACCTTCTCCTGGGGTGTGGCCGACCGTGGCGCCTCGATCCGCGTGCCGCACTCCTTCGTGCGCAACGACTACAAGGGCTACCTGGAAGACCGCCGTCCCAACTCCCAGGCCGATCCCTACGAGATCGCCTCCCAGGTGCTCAAGACCATCGCTTCCGTCTCGACCGCGGTGAAGGCCGCGGCCTGAGCCCGAACGGTTTCCGACGAAACGGCGCGGATCTTGCGATCCGCGCCGTTTCGCATGCTGCGTCCGGGGATCGCGGGAGCGCGCGCCCACCATGCATCTTTGCCGGTCGCCCTTTTGGGCTGGCTGTGCTATAGCGCCGGCCAACATCAGGAATTTTGCATGTCGGCCCTCCCGCTCGAACAGGCAGCGAGCACTGCGCCCGTTGCCGCTGCTGAAACCACTATTCCCGCCGCCAAGCCCTCCCTCGCCGGGATGGATCGCGCGGCGCTGACCGAAGCTCTCACTGCCGTGGGCGTACCCGCCGGCGAGGTGAAGATGCGCGTCAACCAGCTTTCGCACTGGCTCTATGTTCGCGGCGCCAGCCGTTTCGATGCCATGACCAACGTGTCCAAGCATCTGCGGGCCCTCTTGGAGCAGTCCTACACGCTCGACCGCCCGGAGATCATCGCCGAGCAGATCTCGGCCGACGGTACGCGCAAATGGCTGATGCGCATGCCCTCCACCGGCCCCGCCGACAAGGGCGCCGAGATCGAGACCGTCTACATCCCCGACGAGAGCCGCGGCACGCTGTGCGTCTCCTCCCAGGTCGGCTGCACGCTCAACTGCTCCTTCTGCCATACCGGCACGCAGAAGCTGGTGCGTAACCTCACCGCCGCCGAGATCGTGGCCCAGCTCCTAGTGGCGCGCGACCGTCTCGGCGACTGGCCGGGCCAGGAAGCGCCGGAAGGGGCGATCGTGCCGCGTGACGGCGGGCGCTACGTCTCCAATGTCGTGATGATGGGCATGGGCGAACCGCTCTACAACTACGACAACGTCACGACCGCCCTGAAAGTGATGTCCGACCAGGACGGCCTGTGCCTGTCGCGCCGGCGCATCACCCTGTCGACCTCGGGCGTGGTGCCGATGCTCGGCCCGCTGGGCGACGACGTCAATCCGGCACTCGCCATCTCGCTGCATGCCACCAACGACAATCTGCGCAACGAGCTGGTACCGCTGAACAAGAAATATCCGATCGCCGAGCTCCTGGATGCCTGCCGCAACTATGCGGGCCTGTCCAATGCCCGCCGCATCACCTTCGAATATGTCATGCTCAAGGGCGTGAATGACAGCCCGGCCGAGGCGCGCGCTTTGGTCAAGCTGCTTAGGGGCATCCCGGCCAAGATCAATTTGATTCCCTTCAACCCCTGGCCCGGCACCTTCTACGAATGCTCGGACTGGGAGACGATCGAGGCCTTCTCCGACATCGTCTTCAATGCCGGCTACGCCTCGCCCATCCGCACGCCGCGCGGGCGCGACATCCTCGCCGCCTGCGGCCAGCTCAAGAGTGAAAGCCAGAAGATGCGGGCCCGCGAGCGCCTCGCCATCGAGGCCGACGCCATGAAGAAGCTGGCGGTTGAGGCTTTCTACGCCCACGGGGCGGACGGGGAATAGTACCCGCCGGGACCGCAGGCTTCCAGCCTGCATCTCTTCTCCCCCTATGGGCATTGCCACGAGCAGGTGTCGCAACAATCTTCGCTGATGGTTGTTGCCGAGAAGCCTGCGGTCCCAGGAGTTCGATGTCCTCTCCTCCCTCCCCCAATAGCCCGCGTGGCGTCATCGGCTTCGTCGATCGTCTGGTGCTGGTGGCCTTCGCCGCCGTCCTTGCCGCGATCGCCGCGCTTGTGGTCGGCGTGATGGGCCTGGCCAATCACGATTTCGGGCAAGAGCTCACCGGCACCGCCGAATTATTGGGCTTCAAGACCCTGGCGACGCTGATCGACGGAACCCCCGTGGAAGACATCGGTGCGATGATCCGGCAAGCCGCAACCGCTGCCTTGGCGATCTGGCTCGCCCCGATCGCCCTGGTGGCTGTGATCGGCGAAACCATGGGCAAGGCAAGCTGGATGTTCTATGCCGTCGGGATGGCGCTCGCCTTTGCGGTGGCGCCGATGGTGATGAGCCTGAACATACTCGCCATCGTGCTGCTCTACCGTGCCTTGCTCGGTCTCACCGCCATCGGCATCGTCGCCGGCACGGTCTATTGGCTGGTGGCCGGCCGCAACGCGGCGGGTTGAGCGGAGCCGGAATTGCACGCCATGGTTCTTTTGGCCCGATTTAACCATTTGCTCATCGCGTCCGCGTAGGCTGCGAGCCGTTCCGGTCGAACTTTCGCCGGAATCCCTGTCTTTCGTCGCAGTTGCGCGAGGCGCTCCGATTCACGATGATCGGCGCCACCGCTTTCTGCCCTCTTACTTCGGGATCGATCGAGCCAGCATGATGTCCTCAACCCTTCGCATCGCGCTCATCGCCACCGCCGTCGTCGCATTCACCGGTTCGGCTCTGGCAGCACCTCGCAAACCCAAGGCCGAAGCGCCGGCGCCGGCCGCCGCAGCCGGCGCCCAGCCGACGCCGCTCGGCCAGTTCGGCGATTGGCAGGCCTTCCAGAACGGCACGGCCAAGGGCAAGTCCTGCTTTGCCATCACCAGCCCGAAGGACCGCAAGCCTGCGCGGCTGAAACGCGATCCGGCCACGCTCTTCATCACCCGCCGCCCTGGCGAAGGTGTGAAGAACGAGCTGAGCATGATCACCGGCTTCGGCATGAAGGATGGCGGCGACGCCACGCTGAAGATCGGCCGCTCCTCCTATACGCTCTACACCAAGGGCAGCAATGCCTGGGTGAAGAACGCCGCCGAGGAAGGCACCGTGGTCAATACCATGCGCAAGAGCCGCGAGGCGGTCTTCACCGGCGCTTCCAAGCGCGGCAACAAGACCACCGACCGCTATTCGCTCGACGGCCTGCCGCAGGCCCTCGACGCCATCACCAAGGGCTGCCCGTAAGATTTGGAGCGCGGACATCCTGTCCGCTCTTGAAGCATAGCACTCGCAAAAAGGGCGCAGCCAGATCAAGCCGCGCCCATTTCTTGTAGGTCTCTATTTCCAAGAGCGGACAGGATGTCCGCGCTCCAAAACTACACCGTCTTGGCAGCGAGCCTGTCGCGGAAGACGAGATAGCCGTAAACCGGCATCACCACGAAAACCATGGCGATCTTGATGGCATAGTCGGCAAAGCCGAGGCTGACCCAGGGCACGTCCGTCCCGACAAAGGCGATCACCCAGAACAGCACGCTGTCGACCGTCGAGGCCAGGATGTTGGAGATGGAGGGCGGCACCCACCAGGCATGCTGGCGGAAGCGGTTGAAGACCTGCGCATCCACCATCTGGCCGGAAATGAAGGCGACACCGCTGGCGATGGCGATGCGCGGGTCCGCCGCCACGAAGGAGACGATCACCGCGATCACGAAGGAGGCCATCACCACCTTGCGCGTCATTTCCACGCCATGACGCCGATTGCACAGATCCGTGATGAAGAAGGCGACCGGGAAGATGAAGGCGCCCCAGGTCAGGAAATCGGAAGTGCCCGGCACGACATACTGCACGCCCCAGTTGGCGGCTGCCACGATCACGGCGTGGGCGAGCACGTAGCGCCAGCGCAAGCCGGCGAAAGAGTTGAACAGGGGATTGGCGGTCACGGCATACCTACGCGAAGGAGGAGATTTTCTGGGGCGCTGCCATACAGCAAAAACAGCTTCCCGTGTAGCCTCTCCATCGCAATTGTGCTTCCCAGGGCCGGCATGACCGCTTTTTTGCGTTTACGCGGCAGCCTTTCCGCAGGCGGTGCAGAATTTCGCCCTGGGCAGCACCCGGCCACCGCACTGGGCACAAAAGTGCGCATCGGCCGGATTGTCGCCACCGCATTTGCCGCACGCCATGACGCGTTGCGCAACATTCGGTGAAAGTCCATCCTGGGCAGGAGACCGGCCCCATCCGCCCTGATGGCGATCCTGAGATCCGTGGCCACCGTGATGGCCGCCGGCGCCATGCCTGCCACCCGACAACAATCGATCGAAAAAGTGCCCCATCGTCCTGCTCTCCTCTTCAGGGATGAGAAGAAAGCCTAGCTTCTACAGTCGCTAGAGGAGCAAATGACATATCGGTAAGGTACAGCCGGACCGGTCCGCGAGCCGTCTTGGCCGCGACGCGCCCTATGTCCGGGCCTGGCCCGTTTCCAGGAAGCGCTCCACCCCGGTCAGTCCGGTGTAATGCACCTCGAGGGGCAGCCCCAGCCGCTCGGCGGCGGCCTTCGCCTTGCTCTCGAGCACCGGGTCGGGGAATTGCACCAGGAACATCACCCGCTTGTAATGGCCGAAATACATCGGCAGCAATTGCGGATGGACATCGAGCTTCAGGCCCTTGATCACGAAGCGGTCGAAATGCCGGACCAGGAAGTCGGTGAGGTAGAAGGTGCCGATCTCCTCCTCCTGCATGCGATCGAAAACGTCCGCGCCGGCGAAGAAGGAATAGCAATGCGGTCCGTCGATGCGCTCGACGCCCTCCTCGGCGAGGACTGCGTCGAGCAGGCCGCCGGTGCCGCAATCGCCGTAGAGCACCAGGATCTCGTCATATTTGGCGCGATTGGCGCGGATCTTGCGCCTGATGCCGTCCGGAATCTTCTGGGGGTAGTTGTGCCAGATCGCCGGCAGGCAGGTGACCTCCATATGGTCCCAGCCATTGGCCGTCTTCACCGCCAGAAATTCACGCGCCAGCGCCCCGCAGGCGATCACCAGCGTCGAGCGGGGCCCATCTGTTTGTTTCGAAGGACTGGTCATCGCCCACTCCCCGAGATCGGCCGCCGCTCCAAGGGCGGAACGGCATCGACCGCTCCGCACAGGTCTGCGACCGAGCTTAGCCCGCCATGCCCTGGCGCTTGCCGATCAGCGACTTGGCCATCTCCACCGCAATGGCGGCATCGCGGCAATAGGCATCGGCGCCCACGGCTTCCGAGAAGGCTTCGTTCAGCGGCGCGCCGCCGACCAGCACGATATAGTCGGAGCGGATGCCCTTCTCCTTCATCGTGTCGATCACAACCTTCATATAGGGCATGGTGGTGGTGAGCAAAGCCGACATGCCGAGAATCTCGGGCTGGTGCTTCTCCAGCGCCTCGAGATAGTTCTCGACCGGGTTGTTGATGCCGAGGTCGATCACCTCGAAGCCGGCGCCTTCCATCATCATGGTGACGAGGTTCTTGCCGATGTCGTGAATGTCGCCCTTGACGGTGCCGATCACCATCTTGCCGACCTTGGGGGCACCGGTCTCAGCCAACAACGGGCGCAGCACGTTCATGCCGGCCTTCATCGAATTGGCGGACATCAGCACTTCCGGCACGAACAGAATACCGTCGCGGAAGTCGACGCCGACGATGCGCATGCCCTCGACCAGCGCCTTGGTCAGCACGTCATAGGGCGTCCAGCCGCGCTTGAGCAGGATATTGACGCCCTCGACGATCTCGTCGGCCAGGCCGTCATAGAGGTCGTCGTGCATCTGCTCGACGAGCTCGTCATCGGGGAGTGAGTTGAGATCGAGATCGCCGTCGGACATGACTTGCTGTTCCTGCACTGGGTGAAGCACGGATTACTATAGAACGCTTCTTAATGCGAGGTAGCCTGACAGGGGCGCCTTGCGCTGTCGCACCGGGGACATCGTATATTCAATCTGCGACAACGGCTCAAAAGAGCGATGGCTGCCAGGCAGCTGAAACCCGATTGGGTGGCCGATCTTATCCGCAATCGGGTTCCCGCAGATCGAGCCCGCTATTGGCCCGGCCCGCTCGTCCGAGCTTGTGGTCCGGCACCTTTCGCAAGGGCGCTCATTTGCCCCACAGCCTGCCGCTCCCGAGCCTTTGCGATTCCCGCCGAGTCCGGCTATTCGCAGATCGCTTCGGCAAAACGTTGGCGCCTGACGTCGGTATTGGCTTGCGTGAACGTTGCATGAAATAGTAGGCCTACCTAACGGAATGTCGTGGCGCCGGCCTTTGGCGTGACTTCGATACTGATGGCTGTTCGGAAAAGGTTGTGATGCCCGGTTTATCTCGTCGTGTCTTTGTTCTCGGTGCTCCGTTGCTGCTCGCCGGCTGCGCCTCCTCGCGTGCCACCATCGGCTCCCTGTTCGATAGATCGAGCGACAGCGGCTTCAACTATCGCGAGATCTATGCCGGCGGCACGGAGAACGGCCATGACTATCCGCCCATCAATCTGAAGGCGATCGATCCCAAATATTTGCGGCGCGTCGTGGTCGCCCCCGCCGGTGAGGCGCCCGGCAGCATCATCGTCGATCCCGACAATCGTTTTCTCTACCATGTCCATGACGACGGCACCGCCACGCGCTATGGCGTCGGTGTCGGCCGCGAAGGTTTTGGCTGGAGCGGCAAGGCCACCATTCGGCGCAAGGCGGAATGGCCGCGCTGGACGCCGCCGCCGAAGATGGTCAAGCGCGACCCGCTGGCCGCCAAATTTGCAGGCGGCATGGAGGGCGGTGTCGAAAACCCGCTCGGTGCCCGCGCCATGTATCTCTATCAGGGCGACCGCGACACCCTCTATCGCCTGCATGGCACCAACGATCCGACCTCGATCGGCAAGTCGATGTCGTCGGGCTGCATCCGCCTGCTCAACCAGGACATCATGGCCCTCTATCACAACACCCCGGTGGGCGTGCGGGTGGTGGTGCGGCCTTCCCACGGCGGTACCGAGGCGAGCTGACAGGGGCCGCTGCTGCCATCGTCCTCAGGGCAAAGTGCGATTGCCTCGAACCGCACTTTGCTGATCGAACAGTCGATTGCCTTTTCCGGAGCGCGCTTTAGCCCGGCTTGCGCAGTCCGCTCGACACCGCCCCGATCAGCGCAAGGCCTGCGCCGATCCAGGCGATCATTTCCGTCTGTCCCTGCGCAACCAGGCTGAAGATGACGGCCGCGACGGCGGCGCCCATCGACTGGCCGAGCAGCCGGCCGGTCGATTGCAGACCGCTCGCCCCGCCGCTGCGCTCGCGCGGCGCGCTGGTGATGATGATGCGGTTGTTGGGCGACTGGAACAGGCCGAAGCCGAAGCCGCACAGGGCAAGCCGCCAGGCGATGTCGAAGCTGTCGGGCCGCTCGCCCATGCTGGCGACCGCCGCCAGCCCCGCGGCCAGCAGGCAGAGCCCGGCAATGCCGAGTTTCTCGGGCGAGATCCGATCGGACAGCCGGCCCGAGATGGGCGCTATCAGCGCGGTCATCAGCGGCCAAGGCGTCATCAGGAATCCCGTCGCCGCCTCGGAATGGCCGAGCGTGCGCTGCAGGAAAAAAGGCAGCGCCACATAGGCCATGCTCTGCGACGCGAAGGAGCAGATCGAGGTCGCCATCGACAGCGAGAAGACCGGCCGCCGCAGGAGGTCGACCGGCAGCATGGGCACCGGCAGTTTCACCGAGCGCCGCACCAAGACGAGGGCCGCCACCGCGGCCCCGCCGATCATGGCAAGGGCCACAGGCATGGTTGCGGTATCGCCGAGGCCATCGAGGCCGGCGATCAGCAGGCCGAAGGCAAAAGCATTGAGGACGGCACTGACCCAGTCGAAGCGATGGCCGGATGCCGGCGTTTGCGGCAAGGCCCGGGCTGCGACGAAGAGGGCGATGAGGCCGATGGGGACATTGACCAGGAACAGCCATTGCCAGTTCGCCACGGTCAGGATGGCCGAGGCCACGCTGGGCCCGGCCGCCGAGGACACCGCCACCACCAGCGCCGTGTAGCCGACGCCCGAACCCAGGGAGGCCTTGGGAAAGATATAGCGCACCAGGGCCATGTTGACGCTCATAATGCCGGCCCCACCAAGCCCCTGCACCGCCCGCGCCAGCGCCAGCACCGGCAGGGACGAGGCCTGGGCACAGGCAAAGGAGGCCGCGGTGAACACGGCCAACCCCGCCCAGTAGACGCGCTTGTAGCCGATGATGTCGCCGAGCGAGGACAGAGGCAGCAGCGAGATGGTGACCGCGAGCTGATAGGCGGTAACCACCCAGATCGATTCCGCGGGGGAGACCGCGAGTTCGCCCGCAATCGAAGGCAAGGCGACATTGACGATGGCACTGTCGAGCACTGCCATGGTCAGCGCCATGGCGATGGTCAGGAAGGCCAGGAAGCGTTGGGGAATGGGCAAGCCATCCATGGCGGCGGCGTTCATCAAATACTCACAACCGACAAGGGCCGACGGTAGCAGCCTCTAAAGACAATGAATTGAAAAAATTACCTGAAACGACAAACAGGGCGCCGCAACGGCACCCTGCTTCTACGCTTCGTGGATCGCCGGGGAAGTGCCAGCTTTATCCTAGCATTAAAACCAACAGGATCCGTGATCCTGCAAAGTTTCCTGGATAAGGGTGGCCTTCACCCGGCTGACCGTCAGCCCTGTCCGCCGACGATGTCGCGGGCAGCCTTTTCGATGATGGCGCGGACCCGCTCGGCCTCGGCCTGCGTCCAGGGACCGCGATGCATCTGCAGAGCGTGCCGGAACGTGTGCAGGGCCTCGCGCACCATCTCCGGCGTGGAACGGGCGGAGAAGGCGCTGGCAGCAAGATCCATGCGGGCCATGACGCCATCGACCGCGTCGCGGTTCTCGGCAAGGAAGGCCTCGCCTTCGGGGGTAATGGTGTAGAGCTTCTTGGTGCCCTCCGACGCCTCGCTGCGGATATGGTCCTGCTCTTCCAGGAGGGTCAGCGTCGGATAGACCGCGCCGGGGCTCGGCGCATAGGCGCCGCCGAACTTTTCCTCGATGGCACGGATCAGCTCATAGCCATGGCGCGGCTTCTCGGCGATCAGCGCCAGGATGACCAGGCGCAGGTCGCCATGGCCGAAGACGCGGCCACGGCCACCAAAGCCCCTGCCGAAGAAATCGCCCGGACCATCGCCTTCGAAACCGCCGCGCCCCCAGCGCCCGCCGCGACCCGGCGCACATTCCTGCTGCCCCTCGCGGCCCCAGCCACGAAAACCGCCGCGGCCCCAGAACTCGCCGCGTCCGCGGCCCTCATGATGTCGTCCAAACATACGATATACCTTTCGTTCTATCTTTAAGATAGGTCTTAAGATATATCGAAAGATAGATTACGCAAGAGCCTTTCTCAAATTTCTGCTGCCACGGCGGACATGATGGAAGACACAGGTGAGACAAGGGCCATTGTGGCGCATGGGCAGCGTGTTCTGGCTCGCAACGCTGTGACGATTGACAGCGAAGGCCCCCTGCAGCACTCTTTCGGCGCTGCGTAGGGCGCACCGGCGGACCGCCGGAAGGGCAATGCCCGCCTACAATCGAAAACACGATTGCGCCCATGCCGAACCTCGAAAACCTCAGGAAGCAGGCCAAGCAATATCTGCGTTGGCATCGCGAGCACTATCACCCGGTCGCCGCCGAGATCAGGGCTGCCTTGCCGCGGTTCCACGGCCTCGACGATCATCAGATATTGGAGGCGAATTTCCAGCTTGCCGACGCTCTGGAGCTCGTCGCCCGCCAATCAGGCTTCGTGGGATGGGAGGCGCTCAAGACGGGAGCTTCGACCATGACGGATATCTCCGCACCGACCCTGCCGGAACCCTTTTTGAGCTCGGCCGCGGCCCAGCTCTTCGTCACCGACATCAAGACCTCCTGCGACTTCTTCACCACCAGGCTCGGCTTCAGCATCGACTTCGTCTATGGCAATCCGCCCTTCTACGGGCAGGTCAGCCGCGACAGGGCCCTGCTGGCCCTCAGATTGGTGTGCGAGCCGGTCTATGTCGGCGATGTCAGGCAGCGCGAACATCTACTCTCTGCCGCCATCACGGTCGACAGCGCCGCCGAGATCAAGCAGCTTTTCCTGAATTTCCAAGCCACAGACGTGGTCTTCCACCAGCCGCTCAGGAAAGAGCCCTGGGGCGCCAGGACCTTCATCGTCCTGGATCCCGACGGCAACCTGATCCTGTTCGCCGGCCCAGCTGGGTAAAACGCAGCGCTTGGCCGGAACTGCCCGGGGCGGCACGGTCGAGCAAGGACATTCAATTGGCCGCGATCTCGCGCAGCAATTTTGACTTGATCGATCTCAGTACATTGGCCCTGTCGTCCACTTTCAGGAGAAAGGCCCCCGGGCCACCGATGACGTGATCGCGGTAATAGATATCCGCCGGCACCTCGCCGAGCCGGCGGGGGTCGACCCAGGTCGGCATAGGCAGGCCGTTGATGGCAATGCCCCGCAAAATTGCGAGGTCGCGAGCACGGTCAGGCGCTTCGCCCCTGTTGTTCTCGCCATTGCCCGAAATATCGATCACCCGACGCAGGGCAGCGAAATCATTCTCCTCGATCATCCTTGTCCCGAACCGGATCACGCCGGTGATATAGGTGGTGCCAGCCGAGCGTTTCGCCGAGCCGGCCATGATGCGGGATGCAAAGCGCTCGGCATCCACCCTGTTCCGGAGCAAGGTCCATGGCACCACGACGCGCTGCCCGTCCGACCATTCGACATAACTGACTGCAATCTGGCCCAAGGGCCCGGTGGAGAGGGCCGCAACGACCTCGGGATCGCGAAAGGCCTGCGCATAGCCATCGGTCTGAACGGCCAGATTCTCGTCTGACATCGAAAAGGAAATGTCCGCAGCAAGAACCAACTCGAGATCGACGGCGAGTTGCCCCGCAGACGAGGGCGGTGCCCACGGCATCGTCGCCGCGACCAGGAAAAGCAGCAAGTTCCGCATGAGGGCCCCTCTTTGGGGTCAGCCACCACGTGAGACACCGCACTCAAGTCAAAAAGTTCGAGAAAGCGTCCTGACTATGCGTCTCTACCCCTTCGGTCACAAACCTCTTTTTTGGGTGAGGCCCTCGAGCCTTGATTCAGCATGGCCTGCAACACTTCGGCCCCGCCCCCCCCCGAGATAGGGCGAGCAGGCTGCCCGGGTACTGAGGCGCCGTTGAAAAACGACGCTCCGTCGTCCCCGGCAAGGCTGGAGAAGACGGAGCGCTCATTCTCGAACGATCCCCATGGCGTTTTACTTTAGACGGCGGCGATGGCCTTCCTCTCTCGCAGCCTGGCAACGATGCGCTCGCGCTCCTCGACATAGCTCGAGGCGGAAGCCCTCGCCACCTCGATCGCGCCGGCCGGTGCCGTTGCCGGAGACCCGGCATCGAAGGGCGGCGCCGGGGCATATTCGAGCTTGAGTTGCACGGCCTCGGCCTCCTCGCGGCCTCGCAACCGGGCGATGATATCGAGTGCGAAGTCGATACCCGCCGTGACACCACCGCCGCTAACCAGCCGGTCATCAGCGACAATGCGCTCGGCCACCGGCACCGCGCCGAGCGGTTCGAGCAGATGATGCGAGCCCCAATGCGTCGTCGCCCGTTTTCCTTCCAAAAGCCCCGCTGCCCCCAGCACGAGCGAGCCCGTGCAAACGGAGGTGACAAAGCGGGCGCTCCAGGCCTGGCGGCGCAGGAAGTCGAGGACGACCTCGTCCTCCATCAGCGGATTGACGCCAGCCCCGCCCGGCACGCACAGCACATCGAGAACCGGGCAGTCCTGCAGTGTCGTCGTGGGCTGGACAGGCCAGCCCGAGGTCGCCATCACAGGATCGAGATCCTTCCAGATCAGGTGCTGTACGACGCCCGGCATGGCGGCAAAGGCATCGAAAGGCCCGGCCAGGTCGAGCAGTTGCACCTTGGGAAAAACCAGAAAGCCGATCTGCAGGATCATGTGGGTGCTCCGTTCCAAATCTTGAGGTTGACAGGGCCACTCTAGCGCGGCAGCTTCTGGCGCAAATGTCGTTTGACCCACACTTTACGCCAAACCCAATCGACGGGCCGTGGACCGGCAGGCCACCCCGCGCCGTCGACCTGCTGGCTTTCCCGGGCTTTCAACTCCTCGACATCGCCGGCCCCATGCAGGTGTTCGCCTCCGCCAATCGCCTCCTGGAGGATGACGGGCTGCCTCCGGCCTATCGCCTGCGCATCGTCGCCCGGCAGGCCCAGGTCGCGGCTTGGGCCGGACTGACCCTGCAAGCCGAGCCCCTGCCGGATGCGGGCGACACCTGTGATACGCTGGTTATCGCCGGCGGGCGTGCCGTGCATCAGGCCGCCGAGGATGCCGTGCTCGTTGCCTGGGTCGCGGCCAGGGCGACGACCGCGCGAAGGGTTGCGGCGGTCTGCACAGGTGCGTTCCTTGCCGGTGCCGCCGGCCTGCTCGACGGCAGGCGCGCCGTGACCCATTGGGATTCCTGCGCCCTGCTGGCCGAGCGCTTCCCGGCAGCGCAGGTGGAAGCCGATCCGATCTTCATCGAGGACGGCAATCTATGGACCTCGGCCGGCGTGACCGCCGGCATCGACCTCACTCTCGCTTTGGTCGAACACGACCTTGGCCGCGCCATGGCGCTGGCGGTGGCGCGCGAGCTGGTGGTCTTCCTCAAGCGTCCGGGCGGACAGTCGCAATACAGCGCTGCCCTGGCGCTCCAGCATGGCGCCTCCCGCTTCGAAACCCTGCATGGCTGGATGCGGGAAAACCTTGCAGCCGACCTGTCGGTCCCTGCCCTTGCTGCGCGGGCCGGCATGAGCGAACGCAGCTTTCAGCGCCGCTACCGGGAGGCGACCGGCATGCCGCCGGCCCGCGCCGTCGAAAGGCTGCGTGTCGAACAGGCGCGTACGCTGCTCGCCGACACCGTCCAACCCCTCAAGCAGATCGCCGCTCGCTGCGGCTTCGGCTGCGAGGAGACCATGCGGCGTGGCTTCGCCCGGCATCTGGCGACAACTCCGCAATCCTATCGCGAACGATTTTCTGGCAGGCGATGATATTGGCGGAGCGTTTCATGCTGCCCCGATCTGGAAAGCGTGATTGACAGAACCTGCCGTCCCGTTAATCTGACAATTGCGAGGTACGTAACTCATTCGCCCGGGCAGATGGCGAAGAGAACGTTGGCGGGAAACGGAAACCAGGAACCGGATTTGTCCGAAAGGGAAGCGAACGGGGCTGCCGCGCAGAACCAGACCGTGCCGGTGCTGGCCGCCAGTGGCCTGTCCAAGAGCTTCGGCACCATCGAGGTGCTGAGCAACATCGCGCTCGACCTCAAGCCAGGCGAAGTTCACGCCATCATCGGCGAAAACGGCGCCGGCAAGTCCACTTTGATGAAGATCCTGGCCGGCCATCTCCAGCCGAGCAAGGGCAGCCTGGCCATTGACGGCGAGCCGGTGCATTTTACCGGCCCCGTCGACGCCGAGCATCGCGGCATTGTGCTGGTCCATCAGGAGATCCTGCTCGCCCCCCATCTCACCGTGGCACAGAACATCTTCCTCGGCCGCGAAATCCGCCGTGGTCCCATGGTCGACGACCGGGCCATGAACCGGGAGGCCGCTCGGGCAGTCCGCGAACTCGGGGCAGAGATTGCGCCGACCCGGGTGGTCGAGCGCCTCTCCATCGCCCAGCGCCAATTGGTCCAGATCGCACGCGCCCTGGCAGTGCCGCACCGCGTGGTGATCTTCGACGAACCCACGGCCTCCCTCACCCCGGTGGAGACGGACGCGCTCCTCAAGGTGATCGGCGCCATCCGCGCCAAGGGCACGGCGGTGCTCTACATCTCGCATCGCCTCAACGAGGTGAAGGCCATCGCCGACCGCGTCACCGTGCTGCGCGACGGCAAATGGATCGCCACCAGGCCCGCCGCCGAACTCCAGCCCATCGACATGGCGCAGCTGATGGTGGGGCGCGACATGGCCAATCTCTACCCGGCCAAGGCTTCGGCGGAGGCGAACGCAGCAGCAGCCGAAGAGCCGCTGCTCGCCGTCGAGCATTTCAACGTGCCCGGCTTTGCCACCGATGTCAGTTTCGGCCTCGAGGCCGGCGAGATCCTCGGCTTTGCCGGCCTGGTCGGGGCAGGACGAACCGAATTGTTCGAGGGCCTGCTGGGCCTGCGCTCCGGCAGCGGCAGCCTCAGGCTCGACGGCCGGCCGGTGCATTTTCGCGAACCCCGCCAGGCCATGGAAGCCGGCATCGTCTATCTTTCGGAGGATCGCAAGGGCAAGGGCTTGTTGCTGGCGCAGGATCTGCGCACCAATCTCACCTTGGCCGCGCTGGATCACTTCACCTCGGGGCCCTTCATCGACAAGGCGCGCGAATGGAGCGCCCTCAACCAGGCCTTCCAGGATTTCGACATCAGGGCCCGTTCCAAGACCCTGCTCGCCGGCCAGCTTTCCGGCGGCAACCAGCAGAAATTGCTGCTCGCCAAGATGATGCTGCTGGAGCCGAGGATCGTCATCATCGACGAACCCACCCGCGGCATCGACATCGGCACCAAGGAGCAGATCTACCGTTTCATTGCGGCGCTGGCCGCCCGGGGAAAAGGCGTGATCGTGATCTCCTCTGAAATGCAGGAGCTGATCGGCGTATGCCATCGCATCCTGGTGATGCGGGGTGGGCAGATCGCCGGAGAAGTCAGCGGCGAGGCGATGACGGAGGCCGAAATCGTGGTGCACGCCACCGGCGTTTCCAGGCAAGAAGCGAGAGCACAGGTATGAGCGAGCAACTCGCCCCGACCAAGACCACAAGCCGGTTCCAGGATTTCGACCTGCGCGCTGTCGCGCCCTTCGCGGCGCTCGCCGTGCTGATGGTCCTGGGCTACTTCGTCAACGCCCGCTTCATCGACCTCGACAATATCACCAACGTCCTGGCCCGCAGCGCCTTCATCGCCACCATCGCCGTCGGTGCCACTTTCGTGATCACCGCCGGCGGCCTCGACCTCTCGGTCGGCTCGATGGCGGCGCTGGTTTCGGGCGTGATGATCCTCTTCCTCAACAAGGCCATGATCGGCGATGGCTATATGCTGCTCGCCATTGGCATGGTCCTGGCCCTGCTGCTCGGCGCCCTGTGCGGCGCCGCCAACGGCCTGGGCGTCACCGCGGGGCGGCTCGAACCCTTCATCGTCACACTCGGCACCATGGCGATCTTCCGCTCGCTCCTGATCTGGCTGGCCGATGGCGGCTCGATCGCCATGAAGTCGATGGAGCTCAGGGCCGACTATCGCCCGGTCTATTTCGGCACCATTCTCGGCCTGCCCTTCCCGGTGTGGGTGATCATCGCGGTGGCCGTCATCGGTGCCTTCCTGCTCTACCGCACCACGTTCGGACGGCATGTCATGGCCGTCGGTTCCAACGAGGATGTCGCGCGCTATTCCGGCATCTCGGTCGGGCGCGTGCGCATGCTCACCTACATCATCCAGGGCCTGTGCGTCGCCATCGCCGTGCTGGTCTATGTGCCCAGGCTCGGCTCCACCACCTCCACCACCGGCCTTGGCTGGGAATTGCAGGCGATCACCGCGGTGGTGGTCGGCGGCACGGCACTGCGCGGCGGCGTCGGGCGCATCTGGGGCACCATCTGCGGCGCGCTGATCCTGGAGGTGATCTCCAACATCATGGTGCTGTCGAACTTCGTCTCCGAATATCTGGTCGGTGCCGTGCAGGGCGCCATCATCATCATCGCCATGCTGGTGCAGCGCTCGCTCGCCCGGAGGAGCTGAGCCCGCCGGTCCATATGCAGCGGGCGGGATGAACCCGCCCCGACAGAATGAAAAGCGCTAGGGAGGATATCATGCGCAAAATGCTGACCGGCCTGATGGCGGCCGGTCTCTTCGCACTCGCCGGGGCAGCGGCACACGCTGCCGACAGCAAGACCATCGCCGTCTCGATCCCGGCCGCCGACCATGGCTGGACGGGCGGCGTGGTCTATCACGCCCAGCAGGAGGCCAAGGCGCTCGAAGCGCGCTATCCCGGCCTCAAGGTCATCGTGAAGACCTCGCCGGATGGCGCCGCGCAGGCCAACGCCCTGGAGGACCTGACCACGCAGGGCATCAACGCCCTCGTGGTGCTGCCGCATAATTCCGACGAGCTGACCGACCCGATCCGCCAGGTCAAAGGGAAGAACGTCTTCATCACCGTGGTCGACCGCGCTTTGCGCGATCCGATCCAGGATCTCTACGTCGCCGGCAACAATCCGGGTCTGGGCACCGTCTCGGCCGCCTATGTCAAGGAAAAGCTCGGCGGCAAGGGCGACGTCGTGGTGATCCGCGGCCTGCCCATCGTCATCGACGAGCAGCGCGTCAATGCCTTCAACGAGGGCCTCAAGGGCTCCGAGGTCAAGGTGATCGACAGCCAGTTCGGCAATTGGAGCCGCGACGACGCCTTCAAGGTGATGCAGGACTTCCTGACCAAGCACCCCAAGATCGACGCGGTCTGGTGCCAGGATGACGACATGGCAGTGGGCGTGCTGGAGGCGATCAAGCAGGCAGGCCGCAGCGACATCAAATTCGTGCTCGGCGGCGCCGGCATGAAGGACATGGTCAAGAAGGTCATGGACGGCGACGCCACCATTCCGGCCGACGTGCTCTATCCGCCGGCCATGGTGGCCGTGGCGATGGATCTCACCGCCGCCGGCCTCTACGACAAGCTGCCCGTGCGCGGTTCCTATATTCTCGATGCCACGTTGGTGACCAAGGACAACGCCAAGGATTTCTATTACCCCGACTCGCCATTCTGAGCGGAAGCGACGAGGCGAAAGCCGCCCTTCACGATGAAGGGCGGCTTTTTTACATCGGATATTAGGTATTATAATACCAAATAAAGCAATACCTATTTGGGGCTACAGTCATACCTCTCCGACACGATCTAATACTTCAGTATCATAGTGGCGACAGCAGCCTGCTACCCAATTTCGCCCCACAAGCGTCACATTCCAGACGCAATTCATCTATGACGAAATCCACCTGCACCCCACAGGAACAGCAGAAAAACGAAAGCATAAATGGGCCTAAGCTGCTTTGAATGAGCCCGCAATGCACCGGATTATGTAAGTATATTTTAAGATACTAATTGTACAAAATATAGTACAACTCAAGTAGTTGGAATAAATCGATTTATTTTTAATAATTCAACATTGCGATTTACTGTAATTTGGCATATTTTTCTATCGACATTCAGCTTCCGGTCGATCGAGAAAGCACCCAAGGCTCCCTTCCCCGGAGTTCCGGCCGAATGTTCGAGTTTTCCAGGTGGAGGTCGACATGTCTGAGCACTATCGGAAGGACTGGCGCAAGGTTGCAATGTTCGCTGGACTGGCGACTACTTTGCTTCTTGTCGCCCCGCAGGCCGCTCTGAGCGGCAGCGTCGGCAATGCTGTTGGTGGCGTCGGCAACGCCGTAGGCGGTGCCGTGGGCGCGGTCGGTGGTGCCGTTGGCGGTGCGAATGTCGGCGTCAGCGCCAAAGTGGGCCCGGTCAGCGCCAACAGCAACACCAGCCTCAACAGCGGCGGATTGAACTCCAATACGACGGCCTCGGTCGGCAACGCCGCCACGGCCAATGTCAGTGCATCGGCGACACCCAGCACCGGCGTCAAGGCCAATGTCGGCGTCAATTCCTCGCTCGCCGATGCGGATGTGAGCGCCTCGCTCAACAACAACACAGGCGTGAACGTCGGCGTGGGCGTCAATGTCCCCGGTTCCGACACCGGAACGCCCGGCACACCCGGCAGTCCAGGAACTCCTGGTACCCCGGGCGTTCCCGGCACGGGCGTGAATATAGGCAATGTCTCCAGCCAGCTCGCTTCGATGAGCAGCGCCCAGCGCATCGCCCTCAAGAAACGCTGCAAGTTGATCCTCGGGGCCAGCGACGACTATGACGCGCAGCTCATCAAGCTGTGCCAGATCCTGGCCAAGCTCTGAATCCGTTCCACGAAGGGAACCGGACTGCGCAGAACGACAAGGGGCTGGCCTTCAAGGCCAGCCCTTTTCCTTGGAGGAGGCGGGGAGCACCGGAGAAGCCGGCGTTTCAGTCCGATCGCCCCGCAATTGCAACAAGCCCCTCAGAACGATCCGGCAAAGTTGCCGCCATCCATCAGGATGTTCTGGCGGGTGATGTAGCCGGCCTGCGCACCGGCGAGAAAGGCACAGACCGAACCGAGTTCGTCCGGATCGCCGAAACGTCCGGAAGCCTCGCCGTCCTGCCATTCCGCCAGGACGGCTTCGGGCGATTGCCCCGGCTTGGCCGAGGCAGCCGCATTGTCCCGCAGCCTATCGGTGCCGAAGGAACCCGGCAGGATATTGTTGATCGTCACATTATGGCGGGCAATGTCGCGGGCGAGGCCGGCGACGAAGCCGGTCAAGCCGGTACGGGCACCATTCGACAGGCCGAGATAGGAGATCGGCGCCTTCACCGTCACGGAGGTGATGTTGATGATGCGCCCGAAGCGGCGAGCGATCATGCCGTCGAGCGTCGCCTTGATCAGTTCGATCGGCGCCAGCATGTTGGCATCGAGCGCGGCCAGCCATTGCTCGCGGCCGAACTGGCGGAAATCCCCGGGTGGCGGGCCGCCGGCATTGTTGACCAGGATGTCGGGCTGCGGGCAGGCTTCCAGCAGCTTGCGCCGTCCCTCCTCGCTGGCAACGTCCGCTACCACCGGCGTGACCGTTGCCCTCGTCGTGGCGCGGATCTCGGCCGCAGTGCGTTCCAGCGTGGCGGGCGTGACACCGTTGATCACCACATTCACGCCCTCACGCGCCAGAGCCAGCGCGCAAGCCCTGCCGAGCCCTCGGCTGGAGGCACAGACGATGGCGGATTTTCCTTCGATACCGAGCTTCATGGTCCTGGGCCTCTTCATGCGGGTTGAGAGCAGGCTTTTCGCAGGGCTGCCGACCGCCGGCAAGCCCGTGTGATGCGGCAGACGAGCGAGGTCGCAATTACCGCCCCGCGGGATTGGCATGGCACCGTGGCAGCGCCTATAGCTGAGCCTTCAACCCGCAGGCAGTTCCGGAGAAACAGACAATGGCCTCGGATCCGGCCGAAAGTGACAATCTGCCCCGTCCGGTCGCCGCCGTGCTCGCCGTGGTGCTGCGCGGCGAGGAATTCCTGCTGGTTCGCCGAGCCAATCCGCCCGACCAGGGCCTGTGGGGCTTTCCGGGCGGCAAGATCGAGCCCGGCGAAGGCGTTCTGCAGGCGGCCCTGCGCGAGCTCCAGGAGGAAACCGGCGTCACGGCCCACGCCGTGAAGGCCTTCGCGGCCCTCGATTCCATCGATGCCCGTCCAATCGATGAAGGCGGTCACCATTATGTGCTGGTCGGCGTGCTCTGCCGCTGGCAATCCGGCGAGGCCGTCGCCGCCGACGATGCCCTGGAAGCAGCCTGGTTCGATCTGCCCACCCTTCTGGTGAATCGGGCCCGTGCCAGTATCGACGTCGATACGCTCGCCCGGGAGGCCCTGGCCTTGGCGCGCACCTTGCCATGACAGCCTCCAGGCGCGGGCGTCGCGATCGCATCCTGGCCCGCCTATCGCCGGCCTTGCCGATCGGGAGAACCCGTCTATCCTTGGCGGCGGTCCGACCGCCGGCCATGATCGGCATGGATAGAGGCCTCGCCTATCGGTAAGATCATGAGCATGCCGCTCCTCTCTCTCAGGTCCCAAGCCGATTCGAAGCGGCCGTCACGAGCTTTGCGCGATAAGCCGGGACCGTGGGTTGCGGCGGCCCGGTCCATATTTGCCGAGGAAACATCATCATGAAGATTGCGGTGATGGGTGCCGGCGCTGTCGGCTGCTTCTTCGGCGCCCTGCTCGCCCAGGCCGGCCATGACGTCACCCTGATCGGGCGCCCGGCCTTGGTCGAGGCCGTCAGGGATGGAGGATTGCTGCTCGAGCACAATGGCGAACGCTGGCACGTCGCCGTTTTCGCCGATACCAGACCAGAGGCCGTCGCCGGGGCCGAACTGGTGCTGTTCTGCGTGAAATCCTTCGACACCGAGGCGGCAGCCGCCGCCATCGCTCCCCATATTGGCGCCGATTGCTCGGTCTGGAGCCTGCAGAACGGCATCGACAATGCCGACAGGCTCGCCCATATCCTCGACAGGCCGGCCGTACCCGTCGCCGTCTATGCCGCGCTCGAAGCGCCCGCCGCCGGCTATGTCCGCCACAAGGGCGGTGGCAAGATGGTAATCGGCCCCTCGCCCCGAAGCGAGGAATTCGCGGGCCTGTTCGCGGCCGCCGGCATTGCGGCTCGTGTCACGCCGGATGTCGTCGGCACGCTGTGGACCAAGCTGGCGGTCAATTGCGCGCTCAATGCCCTCTCGGCGCTCGCCGCCCTGCCCTATGGCCGGCTGGTCGGCCGCGAGGGCGTGGATGTGCTGTTGAAGGGGATCCTGGCCGAGTGCCGTGTCGTAGCCGAGGCCTACGGCGTCACCTTGCCTCCGACGCTGGAGGACACCGTGTTTGGGCTCGGCACCAGCATGGCGGAGCAATATTCCTCCACCGCCCAGGACCTCGCCAGGGGCCGGCGCACGGAAATCGACGATCTGAACGGCGCCATCCTGCGCCGGGCCACCGCACGTGGCCTCGAGGCGCCGCTGAACCAGGCGCTGTGGACACTGGTCAAGCTGCGCGAAGCCGGTCCGCCGTCATCCTCGACCTGAGTGCCCGGCCCTATTCGACCGGCGGCGCATATTGGACGCCGCCCAGGCTCCACAGCTGGTTGAGGCCACGCGGTATGCCGAGCTTGGTGGCGTCACCGAGATTGCGTTCGAACACCTCGCCGTAATTGCCGACCTGTCCTACCACCTTGGCCGCCCAATCATTGGCCAGCCCGAGCCCGGAGCCCAGCTTGCCCTCCGTGCCGAGCAGGCGCCTGATCGCCGGCCGCGTCGAGTCCTTGGCCTGATCGAGCGTCGCCTTGGAGACACCCAGCTCCTCGGCGTCGACCATGGCGAAATGCACCCATTGCACCAGATTGCGCCATTTCGGATCGTCCAGGCGCACGGCCGGGCCGAGCGGCTCCTTGGAGATGACATCGGGCAGGATCAGGTGCTCGCCGGCATCGGCGAGGTCCAGGCGTTGGGCATAGAGCTGGGAGACGTCGGAGGTGAGAACCAGGCAATCCTTTTTCTTGTAGCGCTCCAGCGCCTCGGCCGCCGATCCGACCAGCACCGCTTCGAACTTCATGGAATTGGCCTCGAAATAATCGGCCAAATTGTGCTGGGTGGTGGTGTCCTTGAGCACGCAGACCTTGCTGCCGCCAAGTTCCAGGGCCGAATTCACCTTGGCGCTGCGCGGCACCATGAAACCCTGGCCATCGAAATAGGTGATGGCGGCAAAGCTCAGCCCATAGTCGAGCTCGCGCGACAAGGTCCAGGTCGAGTTGCGCGAGAGGATGTCGATCTTGCCCGAGCGCAGGGCTTCGAAACGGTCGCTCGCCGACAGCGGCACGAACGCCACCTTGGCGGCATCCCCGAGGACGGCGGCCGAGACGGCGCGGCAGAAATCGACGTCGAAGCCCGACCATTCGCCGGAGGCCGATCTGCTGGCAAAGCCCACCAGCCACTCATTGACCCCGCACAGGAGCTGGCCGCGCGCCTTGACAGCCTCCAGGGTCTGCGCCTGCGGGCCGCTCGCCAACCCGAGTTGCAGCGCCAGGACCGCCACGATCCCCACAATGATCCGATGCATGGCTATCCCCCCGTGCCTTGCTCGATGATGGACAAACGAAAGCGCCTCGCCGAAAGGGCGAGGCGGGCTGATCTCGACTAGAGCTTGGGTGCCTGGCGCACCACCACGCGGGTGCCGACGGGAACGCGGTCATAGAGATTGATCACGTCCGGATTGACCAGGCGGATACAGCCCGAGGACACGGCATAGCCGATGGTCTCGGGCTGGTTGGTGCCGTGGATGCGGTAGCTGGTGCTGCCGAGATAGAGGGCGCGGGCCCCCATCGGATTGCCGGGGCCGCCCGCCATGAAGCGTGGCAGATAGGGCTGGCGCTTGATCATCTCCGGCGGCGGCCGCCAATCGGGCCATTCCTGCTTGCGCGAGATCTTCAACAGGCCAGACCATTGGAAACCCTCGCGCCCGACACCGATGCCGTAGCGCATGGCGGTCTTGTTGTCCTGGATGAGATAGAGGAAGCGTTCCTCGGTCTGGATCACGATGGTGCCGGGCGGCTCGTTGGAGCGATAATAGACCGGCTGCGGCCGGTATTCGGGCAGGAGCTGCTCCTCGGCGGCATCCGGCACGAAGCCGGGCTTTTCCAGATCCTTGCTGGGATCGAGAGGGCGCGGCTGGGCCAAAGCCTGCGGCATCGAGCCGGCCAGTCCCAGGGCAAGTGCGATGCAGCCGACACCGAGCCGGGTGATCCAGGAGCGCCTCGTCATGGCAAGCTCTCCTCTCATGCCGTGGCGCAGCGCACGAACATCATCGTGCCGTAGCGCTTGGCAACGCCGGGATCCACCCAACGCGTCACCAGCACACCCTTGTCATAGGACAGGATCTGGCGGTCCGCCCGCTCCCCGGGCTTGCCCTGCGGCCCGATATAGACCCCGCCATCGGAGGCGGTCTTGAGATAGACTTCCTGCGGCGTCGCCTGGTCGGCCAGATGCATGGTCACCCCGCCCTGGGCACCCTTGCCGATCACATAGGGATTGGAGCAGGCTGCCTTGGCGGCGACCTCGGTACGAACCTTGTCGGTTTCTTCGCGATAGGAGGCCAGGCCCCATTTGCCGACGAGTTCTTCGGAGGTCACCGCAACCGTCGGTGTCGCCACCACCGGCGTCGGTGCCGAGGAGGCGCCGCAGCCAGCCAGCAAGGCGGCGCAGCCGAGGAGAATGCTCGCCTGCACGAACCGTCCTTGTCGCGGCATCCCCGCGAGAGTCTTCCCAAACAGATCCGCGCCCATGTATCCCTCCCCATCGGAACACAAAACGACCCACCCCGGGACAGCGGCCAAGCAATAATGGACGCCACATCAGTAGGTGGTTCGGTTAAATCAGGGACAGCACCCGTCTTTGCCGGCTATGAACAGTCAGCTTACCAAAGACCGGGCATGAATGATCACGAGTGCCAAGCTGCAACATTGGCAATGGCAGGCGCAAGTGTTTTCTGGCCATAACCTGCACTCTGACCGCAAGGAAAACCCCGCCTCGTCGGCGGGGTTAGGTCGCTCGGGGATCTCTGGCGGCCGGTCTCTTCCGGAGTCGTGATCAGCCGCGGATGTAGAATTGGACACCTGGTGTGAATTCGCCGTGACGCGCTGCCCGACCTTTGCCAAGCCCTGCGCCTGCCGCGATCGAATGATCAGAACTTGTAGTTCGCGCCCAGACGAACGGTATGGAAATCCGTGCGCAGCCTGGTGTGGATGGAGTAATCCGTCGGCTCGCCACCATTGATTTCGGTCGCGCTGATTTTCGACCGGCCAAGATCGATATATTGATATTCGAGCTTGGCGGTCCAATGCTCGTTGAAAGCGTATTCCGCGCCGCCGCC
The DNA here is from genome assembly GCF_040797145.1 of Labrys neptuniae. Taxonomy (NCBI): domain Bacteria; kingdom Pseudomonadati; phylum Pseudomonadota; class Alphaproteobacteria; order Hyphomicrobiales; family Xanthobacteraceae; genus Labrys; species Labrys neptuniae. The sequence continues at coordinate 53,082 of NZ_JBFNQD010000012.1, forward strand.
AACCGCGAAACCGACTCTGGTCTTGCTGGTACGAGGGTGAGCGAGGAAATCGCCATTGGCATAGTTCTGGGTGTATTTGACCCCGCCGACAGCCAGACCGCCGGTCGCATAAATCAGGATGTTGTCAAAGGCATAGCCGATTCGCGGACGAACCGTGCCGAACCAGTTGACCTGGCTCTTCGTGCTCAGGAAGTAACCCGTGGCGGTGCCGATGCGTCCGGCCTTGTCGCTGATGCCGCCGCCCTGGATATCGCCTTCCAGGCCGAGAACAAAATTGCCCGCCTGCCGATTATAGCCAGCCTGCACGCCGCCGAAGCCCCCCTTGGGTGAAAGGCTGCCATACCCGTCCACGAGGGGGCCAGTGGCCGGAAACAGCTCCGACATCGTTACGTCGTGGCTGGATCCGAAGGCATAGCCACCATTGATACCGGCGTAGAAGCCCGTCCAGTCATAGGCAGTTGCGGGAATGACAGGCTCGACTGCGGCAGGCGCCAGATCGGCAGCCGAAGCACCGGCCGTGGCAAGCAAGAAGGCGGCTATCGAAATCCGTAACTTCATGTCCGCAAACCCAGATCTTGCCGAGTGACGAACTTTTCTACCACGCCATCCCTCACGAGTATGTGCTTTTACAGCAACAGTTTTTACATATTAACTCGACTAAACGCACGATTTTTACCGTGCTAAATTTGCAACACAATTCGATTTATTCAAATATGATTTGAAGCAAATCTTCCAATCTCTTCAGTCGCGCGCGCCAGACCGCTCAAATCACCATGTTTCCGTCGCTGGCGAGCATCGGATCCTTGACCTTGTGCGAGCCCCGCCTTTGGAAACCTCAAGCCGCCCAAATGCCCGTCCGAGAGCACCGCATATGCTCGGGGCTTGAAGGGCGTTTCGTCAATGTGGCCGGCAGATCCTGTGTGATGCGCCAGAAGCGGCAGAACACCAAGCCAGCGAGGGCTGCGAAAACGCAAAAGGCACCGCGCTTGCGATGCCCTGGGTCTTTTCGTCGTTCGAAGAAGCGATGGTGGGCGCGACAGGGATTGAACCTGTGACCCCTACGATGTCAACGTAGTGCTCTCCCGCTGAGCTACGCGCCCATCGCTTGCGGAGGCCGGCCTGATAGCAGGTTGAATCAGGCCATGCAAGCCATTCTCCCGCTATTTTTGAGGAAAGTTCAGGCGGCCTTCAAAAGCTTGTCGACTTCGTTGACCAGATCCTTGAGATGGAAGGGCTTGGACAGCACCTTGGCGTCGCGCGGCGCCTGCGAATCCGGATTGAGCGCCACGGCCGCAAAACCGGTGATGAACATCACCTTGATGTCGGGATCGAGCTCGGTGGCCCGGCGGGCCAGCTCGATGCCGTCCATTTCCGGCATGACGATATCGGTGAGCAGCAATTCGAACGGCTCTTCCCGCAGCCGGTGATAGGCCGACAGGCCGTTGTCATAGGACATCACCTCATGTCCGGCATTCTGCAGGGCGCGCACCAGAAAGCGGCGCATATCATTGTCGTCTTCGGCAAGGAGAATCTTGTTCATGATGGCGTCCCGAATCCCCGGCAGGGCCGGAGCTTGTTCGAACTCTATAAACCGTCGTCAGGGTAAACGCCCCGTTTACATCGCAATAGAGTTAATCCCGAATTCGTGATGCTGCTAGAGCCTGTCATCAGGTATGGTTCGACTTCACCGCCTCCGGCCGCACCCGTCAAATCGCCTCCCTAACTGATGACAGACCCTGGGGTTGCTTCTGTTCGCGATGGAGAAAATCATGCGGTGGGACTTGTGATGCTTGCCTGCGCATGATTTTGTCGAGATATGTCGGTATCGCCTGGCTTGCCCACGTCCCCTCGGGGACGTGTCGCGAAGGTGAAAGCAACCGCCGCTGGAGTCCGTGGACGGCATGGAAATCGAGCTCAGCCCTCCCTTCGACGTGGTCGAGCCGGCTGCCTATTCGGCGCCCCTTCTGTTCAACTCGCCTCATTCCGGCCGGGTCTATCCGCGCTCCTTCCTGGAGGCTTCCCGCCTCGATCCGCTTTCGCTGCGCCGTTCCGAGGATGCCTTCGTCGACCTCCTGCTCGCCGATGTCGCCGCCACCGGCTCGGCGGTGATGAGCGCGCGCTTTCCGCGCGCCTTTCTCGACGTCAACCGCGAGCCCTACGAGCTCGACCCCCGCATGTTCGACGGCCGGCTGCCGAACTATGCCAATACACGCTCCCTGCGGGTGGCCGGCGGCCTGGGCACGCTGGCGCGGGTGGTCAGCGAGAATCAGGAAATCTATGCCCACCGCCTGCCGGTGGATGAGGCGCTGCGCCGAATCGAGGAGCTCTACAAGCCCTATCATCGCACGCTGCGCCGTCTCCTCGGCCAGATCCACCGCGAATTCGGCGTGGCCCTGCTGGTCGACTGCCATTCCATGCCGTCCTGCGGCCTGGCACGCGAGGACAGGCCTCGGGCCGACATCGTGCTGGGCGACCGCTACGGCACCAGCTGCTCGCATCTGATCATGGATTGCGCCGATGAGGCGCTGCGCAATCTCGGCTATTCGGTCGCACGCAACAAACCCTATGCTGGCGGCTACATCACCGAGCACTATGGCAATCCCGGCGCTGGCTTCCATGTCATCCAGATCGAGATCAATCGCTCGATCTATATGAACGAGCAGACCTTCTCCCTGCTGCCGGCCTTCGATCGCCTGAAGCAGGACCTCACCGTGCTGCGCGACACGCTCGCTGGCCTGCCCTTCCACTATCTCGATGCATTCCATCTGGCCGCCGAGTGAACCAGCCCGTTCTGCCCGCCCCTGAAGCCAATTGGGTTTTCGGTTACGGATCCCTGATGTGGAATCCCGGTTTTGCCTATGAGGAACGGCAGAACGCGTTGATTCGCGGCCTGCACCGGGCCTTGTGCATCTGGTCGCATGTTCATCGCGGCACGCCCGAAAAGCCCGGCCTGGTGCTCGGCCTCGACCGGGGCGGTTCCTGCCGGGGCGTTGCCTTCCGCGTTGCCTCCGAAAATTGGGATACGACGGTGGATTATCTGCGTCGTCGCGAGCAGGCCACCAGCGTCTATATCGAGATTTTGCACGAGGCCCGGCTCGAGGACGGGCGCCATGTCCGGGCACTGGCCTACCGGGCCGACCGGGCACATCATCAATATTGCGGCAAGCTGCCGGATCGCCAGCTTCTGGAGGTGGTGCGCGGCGGCGTCGGACTTTCAGGCGCCAATCCCGACTACGTGCTGGCCACCCACGACCACCTCGACGAACTCGGCATCCCCGACCGTACGCTGGCCTGGCTCTCGCACCAGTTGCGGGGATGATGCGGCGGCATGGGAGGCCGGCCGGTGGACCTACCCCCTTCACAAGACCGACACGTTAATCCTACATTGTGTTGGACGAACAGCCGAATCGGCCTTTTCGGCTGGACTGATGGTGACGGGAGCGCTTCGTGACAGCGCATGTTTCGCCTGCTGTGTTTCATCCGCCGGTCTCGCCCGAGGCGTGCCCCGCCCTCGTGCTGAACGCCGATTACCGGCCGCTGTCCTATTATCCGCTGTCGCTATGGTCCTGGCAGGATACGGTGAAGGCGGTCTTCCTCGACAGGGTCAACATCATCTCCGAATATGACAAGGTGGTGCGAAGTCCCACCTTCGAGTTCCGATTACCCTCGGTGGTGTGTCTCAAGACCTACGTCAAACCCAGCCGGAACCCAGCCTTCACCCGCTTCAACGTCTTCCTGCGCGACTGTTTCACCTGCCAATATTGCGGCACGCGCTCGGATCTGACCTTCGACCACGTCATCCCCCGTTCCCGGGGCGGACAGACCACCTGGGAAAACGTCGTCGCTGCTTGCTCGCCCTGCAATCTGAAAAAGGGCGGCGCCATGCCCGCCGAGGCCGGCATGCATCCCAACCAGAAGCCCTACGCCCCTTCCCTCAGCGACCTGCACCAGAACGGCCGGCATTTCCCGCCGAACTATCTGCATGAAAGCTGGCTCGACTATCTCTATTGGGATACCGAACTGGAGCCTTGATCGGCTTCATCCACCGGGGCATGCTTTACGCGTTGCGACAGCTTCATTCCGCGCTTTCGGCGTGGTTTGATGGCGACCTTTCCGATTGTTAACGAGCGCTCACTACGGAACTCTCCTATAGTGAAGCGGCCGCAAGGCAATCATCAAACAGATCTGGGGTGCTGTAAGCACGTCGAAGGCTCGTTACGACCGCGAAGGGAGGTTCCATGCCGCACGAGACACCGTTGATTGCAACGATCGTGGCGGGTTTGGGACTGGCATTCATCTTCGCGCTCGCCGCGCAGCGATTGCGGCTGTCGCCGATCGTGGCCTATCTGCTCGGCGGTGTGGTGATCGGCCCCTTCACGCCCGGCTTCGTGGCCGACCAGAATCTCGCCAACGAGCTGGCCGAACTCGGCGTCATCCTGCTGATGTTCGGCGTCGGCCTGCATTTTTCGCTGAAGGACCTGCTTTCCGTCCGCGCCATCGCCATTCCCGGGGCGCTGGGCCAGATCGCGGTGGCGACACTGCTCGGCATGGGCTTTGCCTGGATCATGGGCTGGGGGCTCGGCACGGGCCTGGTCTTCGGCCTCGCCCTCTCGGTCGCCAGTACCGTGGTGCTGCTGCGCGCCATGCAGGAACGCAAGCTGATCGAGACCGAACGCGGGCGCATCGCCGTCGGCTGGCTGATCGTCGAAGATCTGGTGATGGTGATCACCCTGGTGCTGATTCCTCCTCTGGCAGGCCTACTCGGCGGCCATGCACCGGGTGAGGTCGCCCCCTCCGGCCTTGCCGCCAATCTCGGCCTCAATTCGATCGCAGCCACCCTGATGGTCACCGCCGTCAAGGTCGCCGCCTTCGTGGCGCTGATGCTGGTGGTCGGGCGCAAGGTCATCCCCTGGGTCCTGCATTTCGTCGCCCATACCGGCTCGCGTGAGCTCTTCCGCCTGGCCGTGCTGGCGATTTCGCTGGGGGTCGCCTATGGCGCCGCCGTGCTGTTCGGCGTTTCCTTCGCGCTGGGCGCCTTCTTCGCCGGCATGGTGCTGGCCGAATCGCCGCTCAGCAAGCAGGCCGCCAATGAGACGCTGCCGCTGCGCGACGCCTTCGCGGTGCTGTTCTTCGTCTCGGTGGGCATGCTGTTCAACCCGGCGATCCTGCTCCAGCATCCGCTTGCCGTGCTCGCCACCTTCCTGATCATCGTGGTCGGCAAGTCGATCGCCGCCTTCCTGATCGTGCGCGGCTTCGGCTATTCCAAGGGCGTGGCCCTGACCATCTCCGCGAGCCTGGCCCAGATCGGCGAGTTCTCGTTCATCCTGGCGGTGCTCGGCGTCAAGCTGCAGATCATCCCGGGTACGGCACGCGATCTGGTGGTGGCGGGCGCGCTCATCTCCATCGTGATCAACCCGATCCTGTTCATGGCGCTGGACCGTTTCGTCTTGCGCCCCGAACGCCAGCCGGCTGCGGCACCTAAAGCTGAGACCAGACCGGAGGCCGAGCCCGAGGCGCCGGCTCAGCCCGAGGCCCAGCCGGGCGCGCCCGTGGCGGAAGCCGCTCCCGCACCTTTGCCTGAGGAGGACGACATCGAGGTCGTCCAGCCGACCAAGCTCAGCGAGCACGCCATCCTGGTCGGCCATGGCCGCGTCGGCAGCCGGGTGGCCAAGGCCCTGCATGAGGCCGGTATACCGTTGGTGGTGATCGAAGAATCGCAGAACGAGGTCGAAAAGCTCAAAGCCGCGGGCATCGAGGTTTATTCCGGGCCGGCCGGCGACTACGAGACGCTGGAACTGCAGAATCTGGCCGGCGCGAAATGGCTGGTCGTCGCCATTCCCGACGCCTTCGAAGCCGGCCATCTGGTGGAACAGGCCCGCAAGCTCAACCCGTCCATCCGCATTCTCGCCCGGGCTCACAGCGAAGAGGCCGTCGACTATCTCAAGGGGCTCGGGGCCGACGTGATCCTGATGGGCGAAGAGGAAATCGCCCGCGGCATGATCCGCGACCTGTTGCACCCCGTGGAAAGCCATCCAGGCCAGGCCGCCTGAGCCGGCGCGACCTGGTCATTGCCGGGCCCGCCGGCCCTTCGCGAGCGGAAAATACCTGAACGGCGAATGAGCAGGTCAAGCCCAGGCACGGCAATACGAGAACCGCTTGGCCGATGTCTGATACTTACCCCCACTAAACACAGGCTGGCGCCAGCTTTTACCTCTACGTTAAGACCTCGATAACCGTACGAATTGTTAATGAAGTGATACTCTTTACCCGCATTTTCAGCGGCTTTATTGCTATTCCATGAATAGAGCGAACCATTTTTAGACACCAACTCCATTTTGGATAGCGGGCGAAACCCACGGGCGCCCCGTGTCGTCAACGTCAGATCGAGATGCAGCACGAACCGTCGGGTCCTGGCCCGGACGGATCGCGGCTGCCTGCAAGGCATTGGGGGAAAGCGGCGATGCAGACGCCCACCGTCGACGAGGCAGATCAGGACCAAGAGGCAATAGCGGGCCATCCGTCCCTTGCGATCGATAGTCCGCCTCGTGACACCCGGGCGAGCGAGCCCACCATGCCGGCCGAAAGGCGCAGGCGGCGACCGATAGCCCCCACCAAGCTGCAGAAGAGCGCCGGGCGCATTACGCTCATCGTGGTAGGGTTCGTCTGCATCTATGTGGCGATCCTGGCCCGGCTGGTGCAGTTCGGCATCGCGCCGGACGAGCAATATGACGCGCGCCGCTCGGCGGCCGACCAGTTGGCGGCATCCCGCCCTGACATTCTCGACCGCAACGGAAAGATCCTGGCGACCGACGTGCAGGTGCCCTCGCTCTATGCCGAGCCCAGGAAGATCATCGATGTCGACGAGGCGACCGAACTGCTCACCGCCCAGATGCCCGAATTCGACGCGCGCGACCTGAGAGCGAAACTCTCCTCGGGCAAGGGCTTCATCTGGCTCAAGCGAGAGATCACGCCCGAGCAACGCAACCGCATCTACGCGCTCGGCCTGCCGGGCATCGGCTTCCTCAACGAGGCCAAGCGCATCTACCCCAACGGGCCGACGGTGAGCCATGTGCTCGGGGCCGTGAACATCGACAATCAGGGCATCGCCGGCATCGAGCGCTATATCGACAGAAAGCGCGGCCTCTCCGAATTGCAGGCGCTCGGCTACGCCTCGGACCCGCATGACCTCAAGCCGGTCCGCCTGTCGATCGATCTGAGGGCCCAGGCGGTGATGCGCGATGAACTCGTCGCCGGGATGGAGCACTACCAGGCCAAGGCGGCGGCCGGCGCCATCATGGACGTCAATACCGGCGAGATGATCTCGCTGGTGTCCCTGCCCGATTTCGATCCCAACAACCCCGCCGAAGCGCTCGATCCCAACCGGATCAACCGCATCAATGTCGGCGTGTTCGAGATGGGTTCGACCTTCAAGGCCCTGACCTCCGCCATGGCCATCGAATCGGGCAAGTTCACCACCGCCTCCATGCTCGATGCCCGTACCACGCTCAAATATGGCCGTTTCACCATCCACGACGACCATGCCCGCCGGCGCATGCTGAGCCTGCCGGAGGTGTTCACCTATTCGTCCAATATCGGCTCGGCCAAAATGGCCCTCGCCCTCGGCGTCGATGCCCACAAGGCCTTTCTCAAGATGATGGGCCAGACCACGCGGCTGATCACGGAATTGCCCGAGAATGCCATGCCGATCCTGCCCAGGCGCTGGAGCGAGATCAACACCATCACCATCGCCTTCGGCCACGGCATGGCCGTGGCGCCGCTGCAGGCGATGATGGCGGTGGGAGCGATGATGAATGGCGGCCATCTGATGAGGCCGACATTCCTGGCGCGCAGCGAAAGCGATGCCCTGGCGGGATCCAAGCTGGTCCTGAAGAAACACACCTCGGACGTGATGCGCTACATCATGCGCCTCAACGCCACCGACGGCTCCGGCAAAAAGGCCAATGTTCCCGGCCTCGGCGTCGGCGCCAAGACCGGTACGGCCGAAAAGGTCATCAACGGGCGCTATTCGAAGAAGCTCAACTTCACCACCTTCATGGCGGTGTTTCCCTTCGACAAGCCGAAATATCTGGTGCTCGTGCTCTATGACGAGCCCAAGGGCCTGCCCGAGACCTATGGCTATTCATCGGCCGCCTGGAATGCCGGCGTCACCACCGGCAAGATCCTGGAACGTGTCGGGCCGCTGCTCGGCGTCAAGCCGCGCTTCGAAGAGATCCCTAACCCGGTGCCGCCACTCTACGCCCCCCGCAACGAAGACCACCCGATGGAGTGGCTGGTCACGCATTGAGGGCGGAAGGCTCTGCATGGCGCACCTTTCAGGGTGTTTGACGCTGTCGCGTCAGGTCTGATCGTCGAAGTCGCGCTGCCCGTCAGCTCCCCGACCCGCTCAGGGAAAATGCGTACCGGGCGGCGCGGGGATGGAGGCGAACACCTCGGCTACGTCATCCTCGAAGATTGCCGCCGTCAGCTTGCCGCCATAGCAGGCGCCGGTGTCGAGATTGATGCGGTTGGTGCGGAAATCCGGCTCCTCCACCGAGGTGTGGCCGTGCACGATCTTCTTCTCGAAGAGCTGGCCGGAGGGCAGGAATTCGTCGCGGATCCAGATCAGATCATATTCCTTCTGCCTGGCCAGCGGCACGTCCGGCCGCACGCCGGCATGCACGAAAAAATAGTCACCGAAGGTGAGACTCAAAGGTCGCGTACGCATGAAGTCGAAATGGTCGGGCAGCATCCTGGCGCGGAACTCGGCCCTGATACGCTCGACATCCCGCTTCGAATGCGGGTCGGCTCCCTCGATGTCGACGCCATAGCTGCCGACAGTCGCCATGCCGCCCCATTTGAGCCAGACATCGGCGTCGGGGTCCCCGGCCAGGAAGGACATCAGCAAGGTTTCGTGATTGCCCCTGAGCACATGGAGCTCGCAACCCGGCAGGTCCCCCATCAGCCGGGCCACGACACCGCGGGAGTCCGGGCCGCGATCGACGAGATCGCCGAGGCTGATGACGATGTGGCGCCGGTCCGGCTTGGCCCGGGCCCGGGCTTGCGCCTCGGCCAGGATCTCCTCCATCAAGGAGAGATGGCCGTGGACGTCGCCGAAGGCAATGATGGTCGTCCCCGCCGGCGCGCGCGGCGGGATTGGAAAGGGTACCGTACGATTCTGCATGTCATCAGCATAACAGCCACGCTTGCGCCAGCAAGGGGATGCGGCAATGCCGCTCAGGCCCGAATGCAGTTCACCAATGCAAGTTCCCCTTGATCGAGCCAAAGGCTCGATCAAGGGGAACTTGCAAGATTTCAAACACTTGCAGAATATCTCGATATTGCCCATTCGTGGGCAGTATCGAGATATTCTGCTTAGCCGACTTCGAGTTTGCACGCCCCTTGTCATTGCCGGGCTCGACCCGGAAATCCAGCCCCTTCGCGCCGATCCTGGATAGCCGGGTCAAGCCCGGCTATGACAATTCGGGATATTGCCTGCCTAAGAAAGCCGCATTGGGCGGCTCAGGCCCGATAGTCCAGGCCGATGTCGAGGATCGGCGCGCTGTGGGTGAGCCAGCCGATCGAGATCAGGTCGACACCCGTGGCCGCGATCGCCGGCGCCGTTGCCGCCGTGACCCGACCAGAGGCCTCGGTAAGCGCCCGCCCGCCGACCATGGCCACCGCCTCGCGCAGCTGGTCCGGGCTCATATTGTCGAGCAGCACGGCATCCACGCCGACGGCCAGCGCCTCCTCGAGCTGGGCCAGCGTATCGACCTCCAGCTCGATCTTGACCATGTGCCCTGCCGCGGCCTTGGCCCGCTCGAGCGCCGGGCGGATGCCGCCGGCGATGGCGACATGGTTGTCCTTGATCAGGATGGCATCGTCGAGCCCGAAGCGGTGATTGCCGCCACCGCCGGCCCGCACCGCATATTTCTCCAGGGCGCGCAGACCGGGCGTGGTCTTGCGGGTGCACACGATGGTGGCCCTGTGCCCCTTCACCGCCTCCACCACCGAGGCCGTCGCGCTGGCAATGCCGCTGAGGCGGCAGAGGATGTTGAGAGCCGTGCGCTCGCCCGTCAGCAGGGCCCGGGCCGAGCCGGTGACGGTGGCGATGGTTGACCCCGACGACACTCTGGCTCCGTCGCCACGCTCCACCGCGATCACGGCGGAGGGGTCGAGCAGGCGGAAAGTGGCTGCGGCGATGTCGAGGCCGGCGACCACGCCGTCCTGGCGCGCCGCCAGCACGGTGGTCGCCTTGAGATCGGCGGGCACGATGGCATCGGTGGTGAGATCGCCGGCCCGGCCGAGATCCTCGACCAGGGCCGCGCGGACGATGGGCTCGAACAACAGGGGAGAGAGAGGAGAAAGGGACATGTCAGGCACTTTCCGCGAAACAAAGGGAGAGGGCGACCTCGCGGGCGATGGCAAGGGTCTGGTCGAGCGAGAGCAGCGAGGGCACCGCCTCGGAACGGCTGGACGGGAAATCCGCCCGCCAATGCGCGCCCCGGCTTTCCTGCCGGTTGAGGGCGGAGACGGCCAGCATCAGGCCGACCAAAGCCGGTCCCGCAGCAGGCCGCGCGCTGGTGGCCAGCGGCAGGAGCTGCGCGACCGCCACCTCCAGCGCGGCACGATCCCGGACCAAGCCGAGCGCGCGCGACAAGATCGGACGCGTTTGCTCGGCGTCCCCGGTGCGCAGGTCGGCGACCTTCGCGGCGACGGGCGCTCCTGCGAGAAGGCGGCTCGTTGCCGGCGCATTCCCCACGCTGTCGGCGACCCAGGCGGCACAGACCGCGGCCTCGGCCAGGGAATTGCTGGCCAGGCGATTGGCGCCATGCAGCCCGGTACAGGCCACCTCGCCGCAGGCCCACAGCCCTGCTACGGAACTCCTGCCTTGTCCGTCCACCGCAATGCCGCCCATGTGGTAGTGCTGGGCCGGGCGCACTGGCAGCGGCTGCAAGGCAGGATCGAAGCCCGCGTCCCGGCAGAGCCGATCGATACCGGGGAAACGGCGCGCGAACCCCGCGCCGGGTTGATGGCGGGCATCGAGATAGACGCGGTGGCCCGCAACCAGATGCTGCCAGATGCCGCGGGCGACTTCGTCGCGCGGGGCGAGCTCGGCGCCCGGCAGGTGGCGAAGGAAGCGTTCGCCGGTCTCGTCGATCAGCACGGCGCCCTCGCCCCGTACGGCCTCGCTGACCAGCGCCATCGGCCGCGCCGCGGTATCGAGCGCCGTCGGATGGAATTGCACGAATTCGAGGTTGGCGAGCAAGGCGCCGGCGCGAGCGGCCAAAGCGAGCCCCTGCCCCTGGCTGCCCCGAGGATTTGTACTGTCGCAGAAGAGGCCACCGATGCCCCCGGTGGCCAGCACCACGCGGGCGGTCGGAATCGTCATCGCCTCGCCGTTCGGGCCGACGCAGACGATGCCGGCAACGGCGCCGTCCTCGACGATCAGGCGCCGTGCCTCGACGCCCTCCAGCACGGCGATCGAGGGCGTGGCGCGCACGGCGGCAGCCAGGGCCCGTACGATCTCCCGCCCGGTGGCGTCGCCATGGGCATGCACGATGCGGCGGCGGCCATGGGCGGCTTCGAGGCCAAGCTGGAAGCCTTCGCCGTTCCTGTCGAAAACGACACCGAGTGCGGCGAGCCGGCGCACCGCCTCGGGGGCCGCCTCCAGGATGGCGCGGGCAGCGGCCGCATCCACCAGGCCGGCGCCGGCGGCCAGCGTGTCGTCGAGGTGGAGGCTGGGCGTGTCGTCATCGGCCAGGCTCGCGGCAAGTCCGCCCTGCGCCCAGCCGGTCGAAGTCTCCGCACCGAGCGGTGCATGGGAGAGCAGCACCACCGGCTCGGGCGCAAGCGAAAGCGCCGTCATCAGTCCGGCGAGGCCGGCCCCGACCACCACCGGCCGGTCGCGATAGAGCTGGGGATGATCGGTCATAGCTCGAGCATCCTTTCGACAGCCCGGCGTGCGGGAGCCGCCACGGCGGGATCGATGGTGACTTCGTGCTGGCCGGTCTCCAGCGCCTTGCGAATATTGGCGAGCGTGATGCGCTTCATATGCGGGCAGAGATTGCAGGGGCGCACGAAATCGACGGTGGGGTGCTGCACGGCCACATTGTCGCTCATCGAGCATTCGGTCAGCAGCACCACGCGGGCGGGCCTGTGCTCGGCGACATAGTCGGACATCAGCGCGGTCGAGCCGGAGAAATCGGCTTCTGCCACCACTTCCGGCGGGCATTCGGGATGGGCGAGCACGACAACGCCCGGATGGTCTTCCCGGAGCTGGCGCACTTCGGCCGGCGAAAAGCGCTCATGCACCTCGCAATGGCCCTTCCAGGCGATGATCTCGACATCGGTCTCGGCGGCGATGTTGCGGGCAAGATATTCGTCGGGAAGCATGATCACCCGGGGCACGCCGAGCTTTTCGACGATGCGCCTGGCATTGCCCGAGGTGCAGCAGACGTCGGATTCGGCCTTCACGGCTGCCGAGGTGTTGACATAGGTGACGATGGGCACGCCCGGATAGCTCGCCCGCATCAGGCGCACATCTTCCGGCGTGATCGAATCGGCCAGCGAGCAGCCGGCGCCGAGATCGGGGATCAGCACCGTCTTGTCGGGATTGAGCAGCTTGGCGGTCTCGGCCATGAAATGCACGCCCGCCAGCACGATGATGTCGGCGTCGGTAGCGACAGCCTTGCTGGCGAGCGCCAGGCTGTCGCCCACCACGTCGGCGACGCAGTGGAAGATCTCCGGCGTCTGGTAGTTGTGCGCCAGGATGACGGCGTTGCGCTCGCGCTTCAGCGCCAGGATGGCGTCGACGTCGTCGGCGAAGACAGGCCATTCCATCGCCGGAATGACACGCCTGACCCGCTCATAGAGCGGCGCGGTGCGGGTGAGGACGGCAGTATCGGGGCCCATATTTATACTCCCATTGAGCATATATCGGTCATATGCTTAATCTGAGCATATGCAATGTCAAGCGAATTATGTTCACTTGGAGCATAAGAGGTCGGAGCAAAATCGAGAGTGCACACCGCGACTCCCTTCTCCCCTTGCGGGAGAAGGTGGCGTGAAACGCCGGATGAGGGGTCTCTCGACCTTGCCAGCCTTGGCGCTCGCTCGAAGCGTCGTTTCTGGACGGAGTGCGAGACCCCTCATCCGCCCCTGCGGGGCACCTCTAGTCAACTCAAGGGAGTTGACGACACCCGCAGGGGGAGAAGGGAACCGTGCCAAACTCGGGGAGGCGAGCCCCTACCCCCGCGCCAGTGGGAGTTTGGTGCCGGCGGCAACACGTTCGGCGAGCACGGCCTGGCGGAAGCGGAACAGCTTGGCCGGACGGCCGAGAGTCTCGGCGGCGATTTCGCCGGTTTCCTCCACCAGTTCCTGCTGCTCGATCAGGCGGCGAAAATTCTGCTTGTGCACCAGCCGCCCGGCCAGGGCCTCGACACTGCGCTGGAGTTGCAGCAGGGTGAAGGTGGCCGGCAGCAACTCGAACACCACGGGACGATATTTGATCTTGGCTCTCAGTCGCGCAATGCCGGTGGCGAGGATGCGGCGATGATCGGCGAGCATCGGGCGCCCCGGCACCGCCTGGGCATCCCCCGCCGTCGCTTCCGGCACCAGCCCGGCCTCGTAGAGCAACTCGTAGCGCTGCAGCACGAGTTCCTCGTTCCAGGCAAAGCCCGCCAGCCCGAAGGTGATGGCGACCCGCTGTGACCGGATCTCACGCAGGCCCGCAGTCTCGCCCCCCCCGGCCCAGGCGCTGAGAGGAGCGACGATCCCGGCCTGGAAGAAGGCCGGCAGGCCGGAACGATGGTCCTCCCAGGGGAAAAACTCGTACCAGTCGCGCCAACCGGTCTCTTCGCTTCCGGCGGCATTTTCCCGCGTCAGGCCGAGATAGGAGATCGAGATCGCCCGCTGCAGGCCCTCCGCGTCGCGGTCCTTGTCGGCGAAGGTATAGAGCTGCTCGACATAGCCGAGCGGATGGCCGGTCTGCCCCTCGACCCAGGCGCGCAGCCCCGTTTGCAGCGAGCGATGTCCGGCTTCGAAAGGCCCCGAAGGCAGCCCCCTGCCCTCGCGCACCGTCATCACCCGCGGCCGCCCCGCGGTGACCGCCACGAGCACGGCGATCAGGTCGGCGGTGACGAGGTTGCCGGTCTCTGGCGGCACGATCGGTTTCTCCTGGTGGCAAAGCTGCTATCTGGTGCGGAGACTCGCAGTTGCGCCCGGCTGGGGCAAGCAATCGGCAGCTTTTGACCAGAGGTTTCAACAGGCGAAGCGACGGAGGCGCCTCAGAAAATCGTCGCCTCCGTCCCTTCCAGCAGCACCGCGGTCAGCGGGCCGCCAAAACAAGCGCCGGTGTCGAGATTGATGCGGTTGTGCCGAAAGGTGGCGATATCGACCGGCGTATGGCCGTGCACGATGCGCTTGCCGAAATCACCGTCCCAGTCGAGAAACTCGTTGCGGATCCACAAGAGGTCCTCCTCGTCCTGCCGGTCGGGCGGACGGCCCGGGCGAACGCCGGCATGCACGAAGAAATAATCGCCGCAGGCATAGCTGAGCGGCATCTTTGCCAGGAAGGCGAGATGATGTTCCGGTATCGCGTCGAGAAAGGCGCGGCGCAGGCCATGAAGCGTCGGGCCCTCGGCCAGGGTCCGCTCCAGATCGATGCCATAGCTCGCCAGTGTGCGCAGGCCGCCATTGTGCAGCCAGGCCTCGGCGTCCTCGCCGCCGCGGATGAATTCCAGCATCATGGCCTCGTGGTTGCCCTTGAGCACCACGAGTTCGCAGCCCGGCAAGCCGGCCGCCAGCCGTTCGATCACACGGGCCGAATCCGGGCCGCGATCGACGAGATCGCCGACGGAGACGACGATGTGCCGCCGCTCGGGCATGGAGGCCAGGCGTTCCTCGATCTGCTCGAGCAGAATCTCCAGCTTGTCGTAACAGCCATGCACGTCGCCGAAGGCGATGACGCTGACATCGTCGGGGATAGCGGGCAGATGGAATGGCCCCATGATGCGCTCCCTCCATGCGACACAATAAGGGGGGCGCGGGCCGGGCTGCAAGAGGCCGGGAGCGCGGACATCTTGTCCGCTCTTGGAAACACAGCGCTAGCAAATAAGAAGAAGCGGACTGGAAGTCCGCGCTCCAAGGAGGTCAGAACACCACGGCCTCGATGCCCTCGAACCGCACGGCCGTCAGGATGCCCGAGGCATAGGCCTTGGTGTCCAGATTGATGCGGTTGCGGTTGAAGTCCGGCTTGCGCACAGGGGTGTGGCCGTGGACGATCTTCTTCTCGAAACGCTGCTTGGAATGCAGGAATTCCTCGCGGATCCAGACGAGGTCGCGGTCATCCTGCTCGGCCAGCGGCACGCCGGGGCGCACGCCGGCATGGGCGAAGAAATAGTCGCCAATCGAGTAGGAGGTGGGCAGGGCACGCAGGAAATCGAGATGGGCCTGCGGTATGGCGGCCAACATGTCCTGACGCAGGCGGTCTGGCGTCTTCTCGACCTTGTAGTTCTGCCGGCTGGCAATGCCGTAGCTCTGCAGGAAGGCGTCGGCGCCGAAGAAGCTGCGCCAGGCGTCGCCGATCGGCTTATCGTCCAGAAAGCCGAGCAGGGCGTCCTCGTGATTGCCGAGCAGCACAATGAGTTCGCAGCCCCGCACGCCATTCATCAGCCGCTCGATCACTCCGGCGGAATCGGGGCCCCGGTCGATGAGATCGCCGACGCTGACCACGATATGCCTGAGGCCCGGAAGCAGCGAGGCACGCCTCTCGATGCGCACGAGCAGCGGCTCCAGCAAATCGAGCCGCCCGTGGATATCGCCGATGGCGATGACGGAGGTCTCGGGCGGCATGCTGGGCGGCTCGGGAAAGCGCTCGATCTTCTTCTTGGCGACGGGTTTGGCTATCGGTTTCTTGGGCATTGCAGGCTCCCTCTCCCACACCGGGAGAGGGTTGGGGATTGAGATCCCTTACTTCCGCGTGCCGGCCCCAAACGTCAACAAGAGGGAGCAATTGTGACGTGGAGAACTCGGCACAGTTCCATGGAGGCGGGAACGTGGCGATATCATAACTGGGCAGGAGAAAGCGCGACCAGCCCTCTCCAGCGGAGCTGGGAAGGGCTGGTCGCGTTTCAATCTGCCCAGACTAAGCCGTACCCTCAGCTCCGCGGCTTGGTGTTCTCGGGGTCGTAGAGCGGCTTGTAGCCGACGCCGGCCACCTCGACCGGATAGGTCTCGCCAAAATACTCGACCTGGAACTTGCGGCCCTCCTCAGCATAAGCATGCGGCAGATAGGCGAGCGCGATGTTCTTGCCGATGGTCGGACCATAGGCGATCGAATAGGTGTAGGATCGGCGACCGAGTTCGTCGACCAGCGTCTCGCCCGTCTCCGGATCCATCACCGGCAGGATGCCGACGGGATAGCGTGCGACACCCTTGGCATCGACATTGTCGGTGATCACCAGCGTGCAGAGCATGGCCGGCTGGTGGGCGCGGGCGCGGTGCTCCAGATGCTTGGCCTTGCCGCAGAAATCGGCCTCCTTGACCTTCGGGCGCTGGAGGTCGGTTTCGATCAGATTGTACTCGGTGTTGAGCTCGGCATTCTGCAGGCGCAGGCTCTTTTCCATGCGGCGGGAATTGGCGTAGGTCTCGACGCCGACCGCCATCACGCCGGTGGAGCGCAGCGCGTCCCAGACGGCGAGGCCGTCCTCATAGCGCATATGCAGTTCCCAGCCCTGCTCGCCGACATAGGAAATGCGGAAGGCGGAAACGTCTTTGCCGCCGATGCGGAGCGGCTTGATGGCGGCGAAGGGGAAGTTCTCGGGATCGAGCCCGGCCGGATTCTCCACCACCTTCTTGAGGTTGACGCGGGCATTCGGGCCCCAGATGCCGATGGTGACGTATTTCTCGGATGTATCGGTGACGGTGACGTCGAAGCCCTTGTCCTGGGCGACGCGGCGCAGATAGTTGAGATCGCGCGGGCCGGCATCGGCGCCGTCGACCACGCGGCAACGGTCGGCCATGCGGAACACGGTGAGGTCGGCGCGCACCATGCCGTCCTCGTCGAGGAAATGGGTGTAGATGCCCTTGCCGACATTGGCGTCACCGCCGATCTTGGCGGCGCAGACCCATTCCATCAACGCGACATGGTCGGGGCCCTCGACGTCGATCATGGCGAAGTGCGAGAGGTTGATGATGCCGCAATCCTCGCTCATGGCGAGCTGTTCGGCATTGGAGACACGCCAGAAATGGCGATTGTCCCACTCGTTCTCGCGCACCGGCACGCGGTTGCCGTATTTTTCGAGCAGATGCTCGTTGGCGGCGTAGCCATGGGCGCGTTCCCAGCCGCCGAGCTCCATGAAATAGCCGCCGAGCTCCTTCTCACGCTCGTAGAAGGGCGAGCGCCGGATGTTGCGGCCGGTGTCATAGGGCTCGCGCGGATGCACGGCCGGATTGTAGATCTTGCGGGCCGCCTCGCCGCAACGCCCCTCGATGAAGCCTTCCTCCAGCATATGCGGGGAGAAGCGGGCATAGTCGATCTTGTTGTGGTCGATCGGCGTGCGACCGTCGGTCATCCAGTCG
Organism: Labrys neptuniae; assembly: GCF_040797145.1. NCBI lineage: Bacteria > Pseudomonadati > Pseudomonadota > Alphaproteobacteria > Hyphomicrobiales > Xanthobacteraceae > Labrys > Labrys neptuniae. The sequence continues at coordinate 70,662 of NZ_JBFNQD010000012.1, forward strand.
GCAATCAGCTTGCCCATGCCGGGGCCGTCCTTGACCCAGATGGCGACGGCATACCACAGGCCCCGCACCTTCTGGCTTTCGCCCATCGAGGGGCCGCCATCGGTGGTGACCTGCAAGAGGCCGTTGAAGGAATGACCCTCATTGTAGCCGAGTTCGCCGAGGATCGGCGTCAGCTCCATGGCGCGTTCGAGCGGCCCTATGATCTGCTCCATGTCGAGGTCGCGCTGCGAAGGCGACAGGCGCGCCTCGTGCTTTTCGAGAAGCTCGCGCGGATGGCACAAGCGCGGATTGGTTTCCTCGTAATAGCCCCACTCGATCTGGCCGCCCTCGGCAGTGGTCGGATCGCCGGTGTCGCGCATATAGGCGGAGTTGCCCTGGTCGCGCATCAGCGGCCAGCCGATCTCCTTGCCGGTGCCGGCGAACTCGTTATAGGGCCCGAAGAAGGTGAGCGGATGGTCGACCGGCATCACCGGCAGGTCCTCACCGGCCATCTCGGCGATCAGGCGGCCCCACAGGCCGGCGCAGACCACGACATGATCGGCCTCGATGGTGCCGCGGCTGGTGACCACGCCCTTGATGCGGCCGTTCTCGATGACGAGCGAGGTGGCCGGCGTGTTGGCGAAGACCTGGAGCTTGCCGGCGGCCTCGGCCTGGTCGACGAGCTTGCCTGCAACCGTCTGCGAGCGCGGGATGACCAGGCCGGCATCCGGATCCCACAGACCGCCCTGCACCAGATGCTCCTCGATCAGCGGGAACTTTTCCTTGATCTCGGCCGGCTCGATCAGGCGGGCACGGGTGCCGAAGGCCTTGCCGGAGGCGACCTTGCGCTTGATCTCGTCCATGCGGGCATCGTCGCCCACACGCGCCACTTCAAGGCCGCCGACGCGGGCGTAGTGACCCATCTTCTCGTAGAAATCGATGGAATAGAGCGTGGTCCAGCAAGACAGGAAGTCATGGCTGGTGGCATAGCAGAAGTCGGAGGCGTGGGCGGTGGAGCCGATATCGGTCGGGATGCCCGACTTGTCGATGCCGACGATGTCGTCCCAGCCCCGCTCGATCAAATGATGGGCGATCGAAGCGCCGACGATCCCGCCCAACCCGACGATGACGACCCTCGCCTTTTTTGGAAACACTGCCATTTGCCTGCGACTCCGGATGCGTTGCGGGGGACCTTAGCGCCTTCGCCGCCGCGGTTGCTGCCTGGGTGCGACCATCTCGCAAACCCGTGCGACCATCACCGCAGGACGCGGCACCGATGCCATCCCGTTGCCGACTAGCTCTATAGAAGACGCGTCAGAACGATGTCGCATATGGGCCGGGACATGGCCAGAAAACGACGTCATGAGAAATCCTGTCGCCGAGGCTGATCGCCAGCCGAGCTATTCCCTTCTCCCCTTGCGGGAGAAGGTGGCGCGAAGCGCCAGATGAGGGGTCTTACGACCTGACTTTTCTGATGCTCACTCGCAAGCACGACCTAGATAGGTTGCGAAACCCCTCATCCGCCTGCCGGCACCTTCTCCCGCAAGGGGAGAAGGAAAGATCCCGCCTTGTGCGCGCCGTCACGGCGGTATCCCGCTGCCTGTGGCTCTTACGCCATAGTCACGCACCGGACCCCGCCATGAATCGCTCCCTTCGTCCCCCGCTGCTCGCCGTCTGCCTCGCTTGTCTCTGGCCGGCCGCAGGCTCCGCCATGGAACTGTGCCATCTGCGCAAGACGCCGGATGGCTTCGTCGCCTTGCGGGCCGGCCCCGGCCCGCAGCATCGCCTGATCGCCCGCATGAAGCCTGAGGACGAAGTGCAATATGGCCAGGGCCGGCAAGGCAAATGGGTCGAGGTCACCTGGTGGCGCGGCGATTCGCGCCTGGAACAGGATGGCTTCAGCAAGGGCGTCCATGGCTGGGCCTTCTCGCCGCTGATCGCCGAGGATTGCGGGTGAGCCCCAAGGCAGTACGACACCATCGTACTTGAGGTCTCGCACCGTTTGCGCCTAAGGGTGAACGGTTCCAGCCCACCTCAGCCTGCGGTTATCAGCGATGCATCAGCCCCTCCCCGCCACCAACAGCATGAACGGCGCCGAAAGCCTGGTGCGCACGCTGGTCGATAGCGGCGTCGAGGTCTGCTTTGCCAATCCCGGCACGTCGGAAATGCACTTCGTCGGCGCGCTCGACCGTATCGAGGGCATGCGGCCGGTGCTCGGCCTGTTCGAGGGCGTGGTCACCGGCGCGGCGGATGGCTATGCCCGCATGACCGGCAAGCCGGCCGCGACATTGCTGCATCTCGGACCAGGCCTCGCCAATGGCCTGGCCAATCTCCACAATGCCCGCAAGGTGCCGGTGCCGATGGTCAACATCATCGGCGACCATGCCTCGGCGCATCAGGGGTTCGATGCGCCGCTGACCTCGGATGTCGCCGCCTTTGCCCGCCCGGTCTCGCATTGGGTGCATTCCTCGCCCAACGCCCGCAGCGTCGCCGCCGATGCTGCCCGTGCCGTGCAGGCCGCCCGCAACGCGCCCGGCCAGATCGCCAGCCTGATCCTGCCGGCCGACACCGCCTGGCTCGCTGCCGACAGGCCGGCCGCGCCGCTGCCCGTCCTCGGTCCCGCGCCCGTCTCCGACAGCGCCGTGGCGCAATCGGTGGCGGCCCTCAAGGCTGGCGGCCCCGTCGCCTTCCTGCTGCGCGGCGAGGCCCTGCGCGGCCGTGCACTCGCAGCCGCCGGCCGTATCGCCGCCAAGACCGGAGCGCGGCTGATCTGCGACACCTTCGTGCCGCGCGTCGAACGCGGCGCGGGGCGCATTCGCGTGGAAAGGCTGCCCTACCGCCCCGGCCCCGCCCTCGAATTCCTCGAGGGCACCCAGACCCTGATCCTGGTCGGGGCACAGGCGCCGATCGCCTTCTTCGCCTACCCGGGGCAGCCGAGCGAACTGACACCGCCCGGATGCCGACCTCTCGTCCTCGCCTTTCCGCACGAGGACGGCACCGGGGCGCTGGAGGCTCTGGCCGAGGCGATCGGCGCTACCGCGCCCGGCAAGGCCTCCGCGCACGCCCCGCCTGCCTTGCCTGCCGATGGTCCTATCACGGCGGAGGGTATCATGCGCATCGCCGGCCATTTCCTGCCCGAAAACGCCATCATTTCCGACGAGACGATCTCCTCTGGCTTTCCCTTCTACCCGCTCAACGAGACGGCCGCGCCGCATGACAGCCTGCAACTCTCGGGCGGGGCGATCGGCGACGGCATGCCGGTGGCCACCGGCGCCGCCATCGCCTGCCCCGACCGCAAGGTGGTGTCGCTGCAGGCCGATGGCAGCGCCATGTACACGCTGCAGTCCCTATGGACACAGGCGCGCGAAAAGCTCGACGTCACCACGGTGATCTACGCCAACCGGGCCTACAAGGTGCTGATGGATGAGGTGGCGGGCGTCGGCCTCGGCAGTGTCGGTCCCAGGGGTCAATCGATGTTCGACATCGGCAATCCCGATCTCGATTGGGTGAAGCTTGCCGAGGGCATGGGCGTGGAGGCGGTACGGGCGGAAAGCCATGCCGCCCTCGCCGCCGCCTTCAAGGCGGCGATGGGACAGCGCGGGCCGAGATTGATCGAGGCAGTGCTGTAGGGGCTGGTCTTCGGACCTCCCCCCGATCACACCCGTCCGCTCAGATGCCGCGCCTTGCGCAGTTCTGGGAACCAGTGCCACCACAGGCCGGCCACGGCGATGGTGGCGACGCCGCCGAAAATCACGGCGGGCACCGCACCGATCAGTCCGGCAGAGATGCCGGCGCGGAATTCGCCCAGTTCGTTGGAGGCACCGACGAAGACCTGGTTGACAGCGTTCACCCGGCCGCGCACCGCATCGGGGGTCCAGAGCTGGATCAGGGTCTCGCGCACATAGACGCTCACCATGTCAAAGCCCCCCATCAGCGCCATGGCGAGGATGGAAAGCCAGACCACGGTGGAGGCGCCGAACACAGCGGTAAACAGCCCGAACAGCGCTACGCAGACGAACATCACCACGCCGGCGTGGTCCTTGATCGGGTGGCGCAACAGCAGGGCCGCCACCACGATGGCACCGACGCCGGGCGCCGCCCTGAGCATGCCGAGACCCCAGGGCCCGACATCGAGGATGTCGCGGGCATAAACCGGTAGCAGCGCCGAAGCGCCACCGAGCAGAACGGCGAACAGATCGAAGGAGATGGCGCCGAGCACGATCTTCTCGTGCCAGATATAGCGGAAGCCCGCCACCAGCGTTTCGAAGCTCGGCTTTTCCTTCACCGTTTTCAATTGGGGCGGTGGCGCGATGGTGATGGTGAGCAGGGCAGCGAAGCCGAGCAGCACTAGCGCCGTGCCATAGGCGATATTGGCCGACAGGCCGTAGAGCAGGCCACCCGCGACCGGGCCGATCACGGTAGCGATCTGCCAGGACGAGGTGCTCCAGGCGATGGCGCTGGCCAAATCCTCCGCCGGCACCAGATTGGGCATCAGCGACTGCTGGGCCGGGCCGAAGAAGGCCCTGAGCGTGCCGAACACCACCAATGTGACGAAGATCGGCACGGCCGTCTGGTTGCCCCACAGGCCGAACAGCATCAAGGCCAGGGCGCACAATGCCTCGCCTGCGAGGCAGAGCGCCATGATCCTGACGCGGTTGAAGCGATCGGCCACCGCGCCGGTGACCAGCACCAGGAGGAAGGCTGGCAGGAACTGTACCAGGCCGACGATGCCGAGATCGAAGGGATCGCGCGTGAGGTCATAGACCTGCCAGCCGACGGAAACGCCGATGATCTGGGCCGAAAAACTACCGAGGAAGCGCGCCAGCCAATAGCGCGCGAAACCGCCGTGACGGAAGGCGCCTGCGCGCGAAAAAGAAAGCTCTGGCATGTCCAAAACCGTGGGAGAGAGGCCTTCTTGTAGAAAGACAGCGGATTCGGGGCAAGTTCCCGCGAATGGAACCTAGCCATACCCGGAATATGCTTCCGGCAGCACCGCTATCGGGCCGATCACCGTCTGACGTTGATATCGCAGAGAAGGTCCACCTTCGAGTTCTCGGGGTGGTTCCACGTCATCCGCCCAATCGTCTTCGCTGCGATGGAGGGGATCGAAAGCAGTGCACCGCGGGAATTGGCGACTTGCAGCCCATATACACCTTGCTCCAGCACGACCTTGACCGTCCAATCCTCTTCGCGCAGATCCGGAAAGAGCAGAAGGGCGAGGCCTGTGGTTTTTTTCAGCTTTGCGGTGCCTTTGCCATCAAGGACGAACTCCATGGCATTGTCACCCTCGCGACAGATCATGGTCCTCTGCGGCGGCTGATCGGCGCAGACCGATTGAACCCAGCATGCTCCGACGATCGCCAACAGGGTGGTTTTCGCCAAGAGCGGTCGCCAGCGCTCCAGGCCGGGATATCGCAGCTTTGCCGAAGGCAGGAAGGCACCTCGCCGGATAGCCGCTTTCATCATGGGATTTGCCGCCTGCATCAACATCCTGGGGCATCGCAGCGAAAAGTGAGCGCCGATCTTAGATAAAAACAATGCGGCAACAACAGCCTACAGCGTCAGACCCGAATCCGAAATCGGGTCTGACGCTGTAGAGGCATGTCGTGAACGACCGGTGCGGCAGGCTTCTCAAATGCTGCGGAGGTCGATTGCGGTTTAGGACGCAACGAACCGAAACGCTCGCCGCGCCCATCTCGTTGCCTCCGCAGCTAGGCGGCCGCCCTGGCGGATTTCACCACGGCCGGATCGACCCAGCCACCGAAGCCGACCGCGATGCGGTTCCAGCCATTGATGACATTGATCAGCAAGGTGAGCTTGACGCGCTCCTCCTCGCTGAAATGCACCTTCAGGGCCTCATAGGCCGCTTCATGCGCATGCCCCTCGCAAAGCCTTGTCAGGGCTTCGGTCCAGCCGAGAGCGGCCCGCTCGCGATCGGTGTAGCAGGGCGCGTCGCGCCAGGCTGGCAGCAAATAGACGCGCTGCTCCGTCTCCCCGTTTTCGCGGGCGAACACGGTGTGCATGTTAAGGCAATTGGCGCAGCCATTGATCTGGGAGGCGCGAATCTCGACGAGTTCGCACAGGCCTGGATCGATATTGGCGGCAATGATGGAGGAAACGCGCTGCCACTCCTTCATCAGGGCGGGAGCGGCGGCGAGGGGATTGAGCTTGGCGGTCATGGTCGGTCTCCTTGTTGGTACCGAGGCCATGACGATCCGGGATTCGAGTTTGTGACATCCAGGCCAGTTTTATCGGCGCTTGCATGTGTTGACAGTCTTCTTGTGACCGCTCCGTTCTAATGCGGTTCATTTAAGAAGGAAGCATTCCGAATTGTCATTGCCGGGCTTGACCCGGCTATCCAGCAGCCGCCCGCGCAATGCAGAGATCGAGGCTGGATTGCCGGGTCAAGCCCGGCAATGACAAAGGTCGAGCAAACTCGAAGACGCTCAAGTGAACTGCATTGCTGCCTCATACAGCCTTTCCCGCAGGAAGCGACGGGTCAGCTTCATCCCTGTCGGCGAGATGGTGTGGCCGACGCCGCGCAGGATGTGACTCTGCACCATCATGCCTGCTCCCTGAAGCATCCCGGCCGCCCGCCGGGTTTCCTCGGGCGGCACGGCCCCGTCCGCGCTGCCATGCACCAGCAACACCGGCGTGGTATGGGCCGGTAGAAAAGGAGCAGGCGTGACGAAGCGGCCTGAAAGCAGCACCAAGGCCCCCACGGGCCAGCGTCCGCGGGCCACGGCATCGAAGGCCAGGGTCGCGCCCTGCGAGAAGCCGACCAGGGCGACGCGGTCCAGCCGGCCAGCCAATCCGTGTGCGGCAACGAGCGAGCCGATCAGCGCATCGAAGGCCGGCCGCACCGCCGCGATGCGGGCCAGCCGGTTTTCCGGCGTGACGCCCTCCAGGCTGTACCATTGCCGGCCCGGCCCCTGCTCATAGGCAAAGGGCGCATCGGGAGCGACCACGGCCGTTTTGGCCAGCGAGCGCCGCAGCACGCTTGCCAATGGGTCGAGATCGTAGCCGAAGGCGGCCACGCCATGCAGCAGGATGACCAGACTGTCGGTTACCTGATCCGTCACGACACGCCTGGCAATCTCAGCGGTTTCCGCCCACCCTGCTGCGTAGCGCCATGCCGGTCATCAACGAGGCGAAGCCGTAGAACAGCAGCTCGACGCCAAGGAGGATACCGAGCAGCGAGGAGGCCGATTGCTGGAAATCCGAGAAGATCAGGACCGCCAGCAGAATCGAAATCAGGCCCGACAGCAGTAACCAGGTCCAGTTGGTGGAGGAGCGGATGTTGAAGGCGACGACCACCTTGGCAATCCCGTAGACCAGGAACATCGCGCCCAGCAGAGCCGTCAGGGAGACCACACCGGCCAGGGGATTGAGCAGCAGGGACGCCCCGAGCAACAGCGCCAGAATGCCCATGAGCGCCGTCATCAGGAAGCCGCCCCAGGCCCGGATCACCGTGGCATGCACCAATTGCCCCACGCCCAGCACGATGAAGGCCCAGGCTGCCCAGACCACCACCACCAGCGAAGCGAAGCCCGGATGGATCAGCGCAAGAATACCGCCGATCACCGCGATCACGCCGAGAATGACGAACCAGGGCCAGGACCGCTGCAGAACTTCCATCGTCGTCTCCCCCTTTGCCGTTGAAGAACGATGAGCAACATAGCATTGCCGCTGCCGGATTCGAGCTTTCAGCAACAATATGGTTTCGATGACGCTTCAGCCTGTCCTCGGCGGTCGCCGGCCCTCGCGCAGCCATCTTCAATATCCTGCCTCCGCCGCACACGTCGCTTTCCGGCAATTCGGCGGCGCGCTTGAGCCGCAGGCGGGCGGCGCATTCCCCTATTCAAGTCTCAGGTCCAGAATTCTCGGGAGAACGCCATGACGGACGCAGCCGACAACGCCACGCATACCGAAGCTCCGTCCGCCTCGCGCCGCGGGCGCGACGCCCGCCGGGCCGCCCGCGTGCAGCGCGGCGGCACCTCGGTGCCCTATATCAGCCGCAACATCCCGCTCACCGAGGTGCTCTCGGAAGAAGCGATGCAGATCATCGAGCACAATGCCGAGACGCTGCTGGAAGAGGTCGGCATCGAGTTCCGCGAATATCCGCGCGCGCTCGAACTGCTCAAGGCCGCCGGTTGCGACATCAAGGGCGAGCGGGTGCGCTTTCCCCGCGGCCTCGCCCGCAAGCTGATCCAGACGGCGCCTTCGCAATACACCCAGCATGCCCGGAATTCCGAGCGCAACGTCGTCATCGGCGGCAACAACACGGTGTTCGCCCCCAATTACGGCTCGCCCTTCGTGCATGACCTCGACAAGGGCCGGCGCTACGGCACGATCGAGGACTTCCGCAATTTCGTGAAGCTGGCCTATGCCAATCCCTATGTGCACCATTCGGGCGGCACGGTGTGCGAGCCGGTCGACCTGCCGGTGAACAAGCGCCATCTCGAGATGATCTATGCGCATATGCGCCTCTCGGACAAGCCGTTCATGGGCTCGGTCACCGCGCCCGAGCGCGCCCAGGACACGGTCGATATGGCCAAGATCCTGTTCGGCGAGGAGTTCATCCAGCAGAACACGGTGTGCACCAGCCTGATCAACGCCAACTCGCCGATGGTGTGGGACAACACCATGCTCGGCGCGGCCGACGTCTACGCCCAGAACAACCAGGCCTGCATCATCACGCCCTTCATCCTCTCCGGCGCCATGAGCCCGGTGACGGTGGCCGGCACGCTGACCCAGGTGCTGGCCGAGGTACTGGCCGGCGTCTCCTTCCTGCAGCTGGTCCGCCCCGGCGCGCCGGCCATCTTCGGCACCTTCGTCTCCACCCTCTCGATGCAGTCGGGCGCGCCGACCTTCGGCACGCCGGAAGCGGCGCTCGCCATCTATGGCGCCGGCCAGCTCGCCCGCCGCATGAAGCTGCCCTTCCGCTCCGGCGGCTCGCTCTGCGCCTCCAAGATCCCTGACGCCCAGGCCGCCTATGAGAGCGCCAACACGCTGATCCCGGCGATGTTCGGCGGCGTGAACTTCATGCTGCACTCGGCCGGCTGGCTCGAAGGTGGCCTCTCGGCTTCCTACGAGAAGTTCGTGATGGATTTCGACCAGCTCGGCGCCATGCATGTGTTGGCCAAGGGCGTCGACATGTCCGAGAACGGCCAGGCCATGGACGCCTTCCGCCAGGTCGAGCCGGGCGGCCACTTCCTCGGCTGCGCCCACACCCAGGCCAATTTCGAGACCGCCTTCTACCGCTCCAACATTTCCGACAACAATTCGGTGGAGCAGTGGGAAGCCGAGGGCAAGCAGGACGCCGCCCAGCGCGCCAACAAGATCTGGAAGAAGACGCTGGCCGATTACGAGGCACCCGCCATCGATCCCGGCAAGGACGAGGCCCTGCGCGAGTTCATCGAGCGCAAGAAGGCTGCCGTTCCCGACGCGAACTACTGAGAGTGTGCCTGCTCCATCCCTCTCCCGGCCGGGAGAGGGATGCGAGCGCACCGACCCGGCTTTCGTTCCCCCACGGCAAAGTGCGGTTTCTCCGAACCGCACTTTTTCTTTACTTCCAGGCTTCGACGCGTCTTCGCAATTCGAAGTGATGCCAGCAACTCGCAAGACGCTTCAGCCGCCGCAGCCTCCACCACCACCGCAACCGCCCCCTCCACCGCCACCGCAACCGCCCCCGCAGGAGCCGCCTCCGCCAGCCTTAGCGGCCGAGGCCGGCTGGTTGGCGAGGAAGAGCGAAAATGCCGTGAGGCCGAGGCCGGCCAGCCCGGCATGGCCGTGCAGGGCAACCCATTCGGTCAATCTCGGACTATTGGCTGCCGGCTTGCCGCGCGCCTGGAGCCGCCCCTCGGCCTGCCGAAGCAGCGTTCCGCCGGCCGGTGTGCGCGGCGGCTGCCTCATCGCCGCGATTGCAATCAGGAATGGCGTCGCCACCAGGCAGAAGGCCAGCAGGGCGATCGGGCGCTCATTGGCGATGCCAAAGAAAAAGCGAAGGAGGGCGAGCAGAAGCAGCGGGCCGAACAGCAGGAAAGGGATCTCCTGTGTCCGGGCCAATTCGTCCGGCCCGGGCACCAGGCCGGCGGCAAGCAGGTCCCGCCGGATCGGTTCGACAGCTATGTCGATGCTGGTGTGCCCGATTCGCAGCGGCCCCTCGGCCAGCTTGTCACCGATCAGGCGCTCCACGGCAGGAGCTCGCTGTGGGACCGGGCGAAGCAGCACTGCCTCGTCCGAATGCATGGCGATAGTCCCGTCGAGATAGAGCTGCGTCAGCGCCGTCTCGAGCACTCGATTGGCACCGCCGGCCAGATAGGCGAAATGATACGGGCCGAGCAGAACGCCAGCATCCCCAGGCATGGCTGGCCCGTTCACCCTGTCCTGCAAAGCGCGGCTGAGCACGAAGGCGCCAGCCAGAAGCACCACATAAAGCGCCAGGAAGCCCGGCCCTTGCAGGGCACCGGGGCTCGACGAGTTGTAGATGGCGGCGCAGCCCGGCAACGCCGGCAGCAGGGCCAGGAAAGCCAGGGGCTTGACGGCACGCTTCAAGAGCGCTCGCAGGCGCGCCATCAAGGCTTGCCTGCCCGACGATGCCGAAACGGCGAGACCCGGCGCATCCGGGTCCGGCCAGATCTCGGCCGGCGGTTCCTCGCCGAAGAACTGGCGATAGTTAGCGAGCGTCTGCCGGTAGAGGCGGTCGAAGCGCAAATCCTCCGCGATGCCGCCGCGGCTCGGCTCATGGTGAAACTTGCGCTGCAACACCTCACTACAGAACTCGCCCCAATAGCGCCTGGTGTCGAGCAGATGCAGATGCCAGGCTTCGTCCACCGCTCGCGAGGGACAGGCGCCATGCCCGCTCGAGAGGGCAATGGCGACGAAGCGCTTATATTCGAAAGCGACCCGGCGGGCCTTGTCGCGGCTCCAACCGCATTCGGCCGCCAGCTTTGCCGTGAAGGGGATAAGATCGTCGGGCTTGTCGAACTCATAGGCTTCGAGCCGGGCCCAAAGCCGGGTGAAAGCCGCCTGCCCCTCGGCTTGAGGGGACTTCAAGGTCGTTCTGGCTTCACCGGCATCCGACAAGAAGCACCGCAGCGGTTCTGGGGGACGTCACGAGCATTATATCACAGGGCGCGAGTATGGCTATATCTGCTCGACGAGCATGGGCTCTGCCCGATGCGCCGATATTTCAAGCCTGTTCGCAATCGCCTGCGCCCAGTTGCGAAAGCCATCTCGCAACCTATGGTAAGCAAGGTGTCGCAAGGGAGAAGCGCCATGATGGGCCGCAGGGCGTTCCTGGCGAGTCTCGCCGCCAGCCTGACGACATCGGTCCATGCCAAGGAGGCGGGTCCGCCTGATTCGAACGGCACCGTGCTCGGGCCCTTCCAGGTCGAGCCCCTCGCGGGCCTTGCCGATATTCCCGCCCCCACGCTCGAAGCGCTGCAGGACCAGGTCACCGTCCTGAATTTCTGGGCCTCATGGTGCCAGGCGTGCCGGGAAGAGCATCGCTACCTCGTTGCCCTCCAGCGCAAGGGTGTCCGCATAGCCGGCGTCGCCGTCCAGGACCAGGACGAAGCGGTGCTGCATTATCTGGAAAAGGCGGGCAATCCCTACGGCCTCGTCGGCATCGACAACAAGCGAGAGCTCATCACCATGCTGTCCTTGCGTTCGATCCCGCAGACTTTCCTGATCAGCCGGCGTTGCGAGGTCGTCTGGCAGACGGACGAAGGCCTCGACAACGCGCTAGTGGCCGAGCTCCTCGCCAAGATCGGGACCATCGGCGGCTAGCAGTACAGCCGTAATTCTGTTGCTTGACCGTCATTGCGAGCGAAGCGCAATGACACGGCCGTGCCGCCTCATAGCGCCGCCACCTTGCGCCGGATCTCGGCAATCTCGTCGGCATGGTCGCCGCTGCGGGAGAGCAGGTCGATCAACGCCTCATAGGCGTCGGCCTGGTTTTCGACCGCGGCGCCGCGCAGGCGCGCCAGCTTTTCCAGAAGCTCGATCTGGCGGCGGCGCGTGGCGATGGCCGGTTCGGTACGGTCCAGCCCTTGCTCGGCCCTGGCGATCTTGTCGAGAATGCGGGCCCGGCGGCGCAGGAGACTGTTGTTCTCCGGATCCTCAGCCAGACTCTTGTCGCTCGCCTCGAGCGCCTGGCCGAGATGGGTCAGCGCCGCCTGGTATTTGCCGGCTTCCAGATAGGTATCGCCGATATTGATGCTCGATACCGCCAGGAAGTCCTGGTCGAACTTCTTGTCGCCGAGCTTGTCGAGATGGGCGAGATTGGTCGCCTGCGCCCGCTTGTAGTGGATGAGCTTCATCATGGTGGAGCGGGCCGCGTGGCCCATCGCGACCTGGATCGCCGACATCGCTTCATAGGAGCCACCCCTGTCCGGGAAGCGCTCGAGCAAGGTCGCGCCGACCTGCGCTCCTTCCTGGTAGCTGGCCTGCGCGCCCTTGTCGTCTCCGACATGGCGCTGCTCGTCGCCGAGATCGCGCAGGGCCCAGACAGTGTCGCTGAGTTCGTCGAAGCCCAAGGGATTCTTCTCCTTCAGCTCGCGCCGGATCGCCACGCGCTTGCGGGCCTGATCCAGCGCCTCCTTCTCCCGGTTCGCCGCATCGAAGGCGTCGGAGAGGTCGCGATAGGCGTTTGCGAGGCCATCCAGCCGATCGGCCCGCTCGGCGGGATCGCGCGCCAGCGGCTCGCGCAGGGCGACCTCGCGCTCCAGCAACCCGATGCGCGGCGCCTCGATGCCGGCCTCCTCCAGGCGTTTGGCCAGGGTATGCAGAGCAGCGGCGATCTGCAGGAGCAGGCGTGCCCTCTCCTTGCCGTCCAGCCCCTCGAGCGTGCGCAAGCGAGGCTCGGCGACATAGTCGATCAGCGCGCGCGCATGGGCGTCGGTATCGAAGCGGCGAGCATCCCGCCGGCCGAGTTCGAACAGGTTTCGCGCCGCCGCGAAGAAGCGCCAGCTCTTCTCTCCGTCAAGCGGCACCCCCGCGAGTTCCGCCATGGACTGGCGATAGCGCCGCATCGCCGCCTCCACCTTGCCTTTCGTCTGGTAGCGGGCGGCAATCATGTCGCGCAATTGCGCCCGGCGCTCTGGTTCAGCCAGAACGGAGAGCAGCTTCGTCTCGATGGCTTCGGCCGTGGCGGCGTCCTGCTTGTCGATGCGCTCGCCCGCCAGCATCGCGGCAGCCAGGATCAGGTCGTCGCCGCTGCCCTGGGCAGGATCGCCCTGCGTCCCCGCATGCAACTGTTGCAGCCCTTCGGCGAGGGTGGAGGCGGCACGGACCGGCTCGGTCTTACCCTGCGCCACCGCCCTGACGCGATGGCTGGCGACGAGCGCCTCGCTCTCAATCGCATCGAGGCGGGCCGAACCTGCCGCCGGCCTGGCCAGGACAGCCAGGGCCTCGGCGTCGGCGAGGGCCAAGGCCGCCTTGTCGGCGAGATTGCGTTCGTCGGCCCGCGCCGCCAACGCACTCACCAGGGATCTGCGCGCCTTCGGATCGGCAGGCGCGACACCGGCCCAGCGGCGGCAGATCTCGACGAGGCGGTCATACCTGCCTGCGTCGTAGTAATTGTCGCGCAACACCTCGACCAGAAGCGGGAAGCGGGCCGGGTCGCGCGGTGCCCGCTCGAGCCGGGCCGAGAAAGCCTCGATCGACGCCTGCAGCAAAGCGGCCTGGGCCTTGCCGACATCACGGTCATAGTCCTCGATCGCCTCGTCGAGATCGAAAACCGCCCGCCTGGCGATCAGGCCGGCCAGCAGATCGGCATCATCCCTGGTCGGCCCGGCCTGTCCGCCGCGCGCGGCACCGCTGCGCACAGCTTTGATATCGGCGAGCGCCGCCTCGACGAGTGTCGTGATCCTGGTATCGGCCTCTTCTCCCTCGGCATCTATGGTGGGAATGCTGAGCAGGCGCGCCAGGGCCGCGACCACGGGATCGGCTACCTTGCCGGCCTTGGCGAGGAGATCGGCCAGAGAGGCGGCGATCGCGGCCTGCTTGCGGTTGTCCGCGCCCAGCATGATCAGCTCGAACCTGGCAAGGTCATCCGCGGGATTGGCCTCGAGCGTCTTGCGCAGGGGCTCGATACGAGCCTGCCGATCCTTTTCGTCCATATCCTGGAGGATGGCGAGTGCCGTCTGATAGGACAGGCCCAGTGGAGTCCTGCCCATCGTCGCACAGGCCGTCGGCTCACCTGGACAGGGCGCAGCGACGGCCGGCGGCGGCGACACGAAGGCCAGGCCCAGACCGAAAGAGCCCAGAACCAACCAGACGCCAACTCGCCACCCCGACCGCATGCCATTCCTCCGCAACCGCCAGACGTTACGTCATCCTGGCGACGAAAGGAAACAGCAGCGTGACCCTGGTTCAGGAGCGCTGGCATGCCGTGTTTCCCGGTGTCGAATCGCACGGAAATAACGGGGCCGCGGTGACATCCTCACCCCATCAGAGCAAGCGCAGCCCGCGCAAGACGAGAGATGGGAACGAGACGATGTTCAAGAAGATCCTGACCGGAGCCCTGGTTGCCGCCACGCTGGCCGGTACCGCGATCGCCACCACCGGCACCGCCGAAGCCCGCTATGGCCGTGGTGGCGCCTTCGCCGCCGGCGCCGGCATCGGCCTGCTGGGCGGCCTCCTCGCCGGCTCCGCCTACAACAACGGCTATTACGGTGGCGGCTATTACGACGAATACCGCCCCGTCTATTACCGCCAGTACCGCCGCTGCTACATCCAGAAGCGCTGGGTCGAAGACTACTATGGCGGCCACTGGGCCCGCGTGCGGGTCTGCTACTGAGTTGCGTTGCGTTCGAGTTGCGTCAAGTCGCGTTGCGTAATGTCGAGTTGCGTTTTGGGGCCCCGCCACGGCGGGGCCTTTTGCTTGCCATTCTCCGCACTCCCGGCCGGCGCAGAACGCTGCCCCCGCCGCCAGGCGATGGGGCTGACGCCGGTAAGGCGCAGAAACTCGCGGTTGAAATTGGATTTGCTGAGAAAGCCGGCCTCCATCATCACCTGGATGACGGACGTATCGGTGGTCGCCAGCAGGCGGCAGGCCTCCTCGATCCGGTATTTGTTGACATAGTGCGACACGCTCATGCCGTGGATGCGGTTGACGGCCGAGGAAACGCGCCGCGCCGGCAGGTTCAGCCGCCGGGCGAGCCGTCCGAGATTGAGATCGACATCCTTGTAGAGCGAACGATCCGCCATCAGGGCATCGAGGGCCAGCGCCACCGCCTTGTCCTCGTCGCTGCCAGGCCGGGCTGGCGGTTCGACCGCCGATGGCTCGGCCTCCTCGGTCGGTGCCGCCGATCCCGCCGAGGCGGCCGCCACGCCCAGCACCAGCAGCAGCACGACATTGCCGCCGGACACCATGGCTTCGGAAATGACGCCTCCCATCCAGCGCATGTCGAGACCGATGATGACGTCCGTCACCCCGCCGACCAGGCAGGCCCCGGCCGTGATCTGCAGCGCGCGGTAGGATCGCAGCACGCCGTCCAGCCGGGGCGTGATCAGCATGTCGGGGCCGGCCAGCGCCAGGCGTGTCAAAGCAAGGCCGTAGCCGAGGAACGACAGGATGACGAGAAGATCGACCGCCACCGACGAAGTCACGAAAAGTGGCCCGACAAGGCCGGCAGGCACGAGATGAGGCCACACCGTGGCCCAGCGCAGCGCCGGGCCTTCGGCAGTGAGACCGCGAAAGGCGAGCCACGCCAGTGCCGGCGTCAAGGCAGCCAGCGTGGCCTGAAGCGGGATGAAAATCCTGACCCCGTACCCCCAGCGCAGGCCAAGCAGCACCGAGAGCGCGGTGAAGCCGAGCAGCAGCAGGAAAAAAGCATTGTCCCGCCAGGGACGATCGCCCTGCCGCACCATCTGCACCAGCAGGATGGCAAAGAGCAGCGCGCTGACGAAGGGCAGGGGTACGAAGATCATGGGGATGCTTCCGGAACGGGACGAATCTACACCATTCATGTCCTCGATCACGCTCGGATTCGTCCCCGATCGCGATCGAGGTCGCCGAATGCACCGGATTCCGGCGTCGTCTTCCCAAGGTTCAAAAAGGGAAGACAGCCATGCGAAGGCCTTTGATCCTCATCGTCCTGTTCGCCGTCGCCGGGATGGCCCCAGGCAGGGCGCACACGAGCCTCGGCGAACTTGACGTCGCCTCGGTGACCTCGGTGACGGTCAGCGGCCCTTCCAGCCTGGTCCGGCTGACGGCCAGCCGCACGGGTCCCTATCGCGCCGAACTCCGCGGCCGCCCGGACGGCTGGTTCGGCTTCTGGAGCTCGAGCTGGAGTGGCGCCGGCTGCACCAATGCCGGCTCGATCCGGCTGGTCGGTACGCAATTGCAGGTCGACACCGGCAATGGTGCCTGGTTCGGTGCCTCCGATTGCCGGCTCGAACTCACCGCCACCCTGCCCGAAAACGTCGCCGTCTCCATCGTGCAGGACGCCACTTCGAGCCGCCTGTCGGGCAGCTTCGCCTCGCTCGACGTCAACAGCCGGGCCGGCGACATCGCGCTGGACGGGCATGCACGCAACGTCTCGATCGAGGGCAATGCCATCCGTGCCCGCCTCTCCTATGCCCGCATCGACAAGGACGAGAGCATCGACCTCGGCGGCAACGCCATCGACGCCGAATTGCGCTTCGCCGGCGCGGAGGCAGTGAACTACGCGGTGAGCGGCCATGCCTCGCTGGTCGACAGCGCCCTGCCGAACAGGCCGGGCATCAAGCCGGCCATCACCATCAAGGGTGATTTTCTGCGGATACGCATCGGCGGAGGATGAGCACCGATGGGGGGCGGGGACGTGGTCAGATGGCGCCCCCACGCGGAGCCGGCGTTAGCGGTCCCCCTCCCCGACATCAGGGAGCTCGTTGCGCCTCTATTTCTTCACGCCATAGGCGGCCATGAACACCCGCACGGCCGACTGCGCCACCTCGCGGATGCGCGCCTTGGTCGGCGGCGTGTTGTTGGCCATGAAGAACATCGGCTTCAGCAAGGGGCCGTGCGACATTTCCAGGAACTGGGCAGCGGCCAGCTCCGTATCGTCGATGTCGAGCTGGCCGGCGGCCACGCGCAGATCGAGATATTTCGCCAGTTGCTTGCGGGAATGGCCGGGGCCGGCATTGTAGAAATGCGCCCCGATATCGGGCATGCGCTCGGTGATACCCATCACGGCCCGCATCGCCGAGATGATGCGCGGCTGGCAGATGAAAGCGGTGATGGCGGCGGAAAGCTCCAGCAGCGTGCCTTCGACGTCGGGCGAATTATAGTCGAATTCGAAGATGCGCTCGACATGGGAAGAGCGTTCCTCGTCGACGATCGCCGCGAACAACCGCTCCTTGTTCTCGAAATAGACATAGAGAGTGCCCTTGGAGACGCCTGCCTCCTTGGCGATATCGTTCATGCTGGCGCCTTCGAAACCATGGGCCAGGAAGACACGACGAGCGCCATCGACGATCTGGCGGCATTTGGCATTGTCGGCGGCCGGTGGGTCGGTAGCCGGCTCTTTCGCAGGTGCCGGGCTTTCGGCGAGCATGACTGAAATCCCTCCAAAAATTGACTGAACCGTTCGGTTCGATTTTTATTGCGTATCGCAGCGCAACATGATAGTCAACGGAAACTGACTGAACCGTTCGGTTCGATCCTGACAGTCCCAGCCAGACGGTATTGATCTTGTCGACCGGAGCAAAGCGCGTTTCCACGGAAGCGCATTTTACTCCAAGCCTTTGTTCTAATGCATATTTGCGATCCTCGGCATAGCCACCCAAATCGTAGAATGCTCCGGGGCAAGATCAACACGGTCTGGTTTTGCAGGCAACTTTTTCGAGTTGTCCAGGGGCGTCTCACCTTCCGGTTGGGAGACCACGATGGACGCAGCTCGCGACCACAATGCCGTGCCGGGTGGCCAGGGCGCCACCGGCCCGGCCGATGCCACCGACAATGTCGTGACCTTGGAGCGCCAGCGTACCGACGCGCCGGCAGCGCCCGAGACGGGGAAGGCAGAGGCCCAGAAGGCCGAGGCTCCCGCGGCTCCGGTGCAATCCAAGCCCGCCGCGACGGCCGGCAAGAAGAAATCCAAGGCCCGCACCGTTCTGCCGATCCTGCTGGTCGTCGCCCTCGCGGCTGGCGGCTGGTATGGCTATGACTGGTGGACCAATGGCCGCTTCATGGTCGAGACCGATGACGCCTATGTGCAGGCCGATGTGTCGACCCTGGGCGTGAAGGTCTCGGGCTATGTCGACAGCGTGCCGGTGCAGAACGGCGACAGCGTCAAGGCTGGCGACGTCATCGTCAAGCTCGACGACACCGACTATCGCACCGCGCTCGAATCCGCCAAGGCCAAGCGCGCCACGCAGAACGCCACCATTGCCCGCATCGACCAGCAGGTCGTGGCCCAGCAGGCGGCGATCGAAACCGCCAATGCCGGCGTCGCCTCGGCCAAGGCGGGCATCGAGTCGGCCCAGGCCGGCGTCGCCTCCGCCAAGGCCGAAATCGTGCGCGCCAATGCCGCCTTCGATCGCGCCGACGCGCTGGCTGCCCGGGATTTCGGTTCCAAGGCCACGCTCGACCAAGCCACCGCTGACCGTGACAAGGCCAATGCCGGCCTTGCCAGCGCCAATGCCACCCTCACCAATGCCCAGGCGAGCCTGAACAGCGCCGAGGCCAATGTGATCGCGGCCAAGGCCAATCTCGCCGTGACGCAGGCCCAGAAGGACGAGGCCGAGCAGGGCGCCAAGGAACTCGACGTCGCCATTACCAAGGCGCAGAACGACCTCGACGCCACCGTGGTGCGCGCACCCACCGACGGCGTGGTCGGCAACCGCGCCGCCCAGCCAGGCCAGTATGTCTCGCCCGGCTCGCGCCTGATCGCCCTGGTGCCGCTCAAGAGCATCTATGTCGCCGCCAACTTCAAGGAAACCCAGCTCGCCCCGCTGGTTCCCGGCCAGAAGGTGGAAGTCTCGGTCGACTCCATGGACGGCGACACCTTCGAAGGCGTCGTCGGCAAGTTCTCGCCGGCCTCCGGCTCTGTCTTCAGCCTGCTGCCGCCCGAGAACGCCACCGGCAACTTCACCAAGATCACCCAGCGCGTGCCGGTGCGTATCGAGGTTCCCGCCGACATCGCTCTCAGCGGCAAGCTGCGTCCCGGCCTGTCGGTGGTGGTGACGGTCGACAGCCGCACCGGCCCGAAGGGGTAAGGTAAGGCAAGACAAGAGCCTTCTCCCCTTGCGGGAGAAGGTGGACCGGCGAAGCCGGGCCGGATGAGGGGTCGCGCCGCGCTCTCTCCGGCAAGGATGCGAGACCCCTCATCCGGCACTTCGTGCCACCTTCTCCCGCATGGGGAGAAGGCTATCTGCTTCCAAGGAGGCCGCCATGGCCACCGCAACAGCAACCGCCATACCGGTGCCCGCCGAAGAAACCATCGACAAGCGCAAGCTGATCGCCTTCCTGGCGATGGTGTTCGGCATGTTCATGGCGATCCTGGACATTCAGGTCGTCTCCGCCTCCCTGCCTCAGATCCAGGCCGGCCTCGGCGCCTCCGGCGACGAGATTCCCTGGGTGCAGACGGCCTATCTGGTGGCCGAAGTGGTGATGATCCCGCTCTCGGGCTTCCTCTCCCGCGCCTTTTCGACGCGCTGGACCTTCGCGGTCTCCTGCGCGGGCTTCACCGTCATGAGCTTCATGTGCGGCACCGCGACGAACATCAACGAGATGATCATCTACCGCGCGCTGCAGGGCTTCATCGGCGGCGGTATGATCCCCACCGTGTTCGCGGCCGCCTTCACCATCTTCCCGCGCTCCAAGCAGGCCATCGTCTCGCCGATGATCGGCCTGGTGGCGACGCTCGCCCCCACCATCGGCCCGACGGTCGGCGGCATCCTCACCGATGCGATCTCCTGGCACTGGCTGTTCTTCATCAATGTGGTGCCTGGTGTCATCGTCACGCTGATGACCTTCTCCATGGTCGACTTCGACGAGCCGGACCTGTCTCTGCTCAGCAATTTCGACTGGACCGGCCTGATCTCGATGGCGGTGTTCCTCGGCGGCCTCGAATATGCGCTGGAGGAAGGGCCGGGGCATGACTGGTTCGCCGAAACGCCGGTCCTGGTGATGTCCGTGCTCGCGGCCGTCGGTGCTGTAGTGTTCTTCGCCCGCGTGCTGCTGGCCAAACAGCCCATCGTCGATCTCTATGCCTTCAAGGACGGGAACTTCGCCACCGGCTCGCTGCTCTCCTTCGTGCTGGGCGTCGGCCTCTACGGCCTGACCTATCTTTTCCCGGTCTATCTTGCCGGCGTGCGCGGCTATGATTCCCGCATGATCGGCGAGACCATGTTCGTCACCGGCCTGTGCATGTTCTTCACCGCGCCGATCGCAGGCAACCTCACCCGCTTCGTCGATCCGCGCCTGATGATCGCCGGCGGTTTCATCGGCTTTGCGGCCGGCACCTGGATCATGACCGGCATCACGCATGACTGGGATTTCTACGAGATTCTGCTGCCGCAGATCCTGCGCGGCGTCTCCTTGATGATCTGCATGGTGCCGATCTCCAACATCGCGCTGGGCACCCTGCCCCCTGCCCGCATCAAGAACGCTTCCGGCCTGTTCAATTTGATGCGCAATCTCGGCGGCGCGGTCGGCCTTGCCATCATCAACACCGCCCTCAACAAGCGCCAGGACCTGCATCTGTCGCGCCTGGGCGAGGCGGTGAACTGGAGCCGCGACAATGTCATGCAGACCTATGAGAACATGAAGGCCGGTTTCGTGGCTTTCGGGGCGGCAGCCGACCAGATGACCGTCTCCAGGCTGGTCGGGCTGATGCGGCGCGAGGCACTTGTGATGGCGTTCTCCGACGTGTTCCTGCTGCTGACACTGCTGTTCGGCCTGCTCAGCTTCTCCATCTTCATGCTGAAGAAGCCGCAGATGGCGGGCGGCGGCGGGGGTGGCGGGCATTGAAGCCCGGAGAGCGGACATCCTGTCCGCTCTTAAAAACAAAGAACGGCCAGGATGTCCGCGCTCCAAACAGCCTTGCAACCACTGTCGATCCGGCCTAACCACGTCAGCCTGATCTTTTGAAAAACCGACAGGGTGAACCATGCCCGACGAAAACCGGGGAATGGAAGACGGCAATGTCATTGCCGTCATGCGCAAAGTAGGACAGGCGGCCCGTTCGGCCGCGCGGATCCTGGCGCTCGCCCCGGCCCCAGCCAAGAATGCCGCGCTCGAGGCGATGGCCAAGGCCATCCTCGCCAGTGAAGCCGCCATCCTCGCCGCCAATGCGCAGGATGTCGCCGATGCTCTGGCGCGCGGCCAGATCGCTTCCTATGTCGACCGCCTCACTCTCGACGAGAAGCGCGTCGCCGGCATCGCCCAGGCCATCCGCGAAGTCGCCGCCCAGCCCGATCCGGTCGGCCGGGTGCTGGCGAGCTGGACGCGGCCGAACGGCCTGGAATTCGAGCGCGTCTCCACCCCGCTCGGCGTCATCGGCGTGATCTTCGAAAGTCGCCCCAACGTGCTGGCCGATGCAGGTGCCCTCTGCCTCAAGGCCGGCAATGCCGCGATCCTGCGCGGCGGCTCGGAGAGCTTCCGCACCTGCAGCGAGATCGCCAAGGCCTTGCGCGCCGGCCTGCAAGCCGCCGGCCTGCCGGAGGCCGCCATCCAGATGGTGCCCACGCCCGACCGCTCCGCCGTCGGCGCCATGCTGGCCGGGCTCGACGGCAATCTCGACGTCTTGGTGCCGCGCGGCGGCAAGAATCTCGTCTCCCGGGTGCAGGCGGAGGCCCGCGTGCCGGTCTTCGCCCATCTGGAAGGCGTCAACCATACCTATGTCCATGCCGGCGCCGCGCTCGACATGGCCGTCGCCGTCGTGCTCAACGCCAAGATGCGTCGCACCGGCGTGTGCGGCGCCACCGAGACGCTGCTGGTCGACCAGGCCGTGGCGCCGGTCTTCCTCAAGCCACTGGTCAAGGCCCTGCTGGAGGCGGGCTGCGAGGTCCGCGGCGATTCGCGCACCCTTTCGGTCGATCCGCATGTGAAGCCGGCCGACGACACCGACTGGGCCACCGAATATCTCGACGCCATCATCTCGGTGAAGGTGGTCTCGGGCCTCGACGCGGCGCTCGCCCATATCGAACGCTACGGCTCGCACCATACCGACGCCATCGTCACCGACGACGAGGCTGCGGCAGCGCGTTTCCTGGCCGAGGTCGATTCGGCCATCGTACTGCACAACGCCTCCACCCAGTTCGCCGACGGTGGCGAATTCGGCTTCGGCGGCGAGATCGGCATCGCCACCGGCCGCATGCATGCGCGCGGGCCTGTCGGCGCCGAGCAGCTCTGCTCGTTCAAATATCGCGTGAAGGGCCAGGGTACGGTCAGGCCTTAATCTTGCTGGGACCGCCGGCTCCAGCCGGCCCTTCCCGCCAGCGTTGTGTATCCAAGAGCCGGCTGGAAGCCGGCGATCCCAGGGAACTGGCAATGGCGCCGCGCCATTGCTACATAGGGGGCGAGAGGTTTCCATGGCCCACCGCCACGCCCACGATCACGAGCCAGCACCGGTCTTCGCCGAACCAGGCCATGATCACAGCCATTGCAGCTCATCCGTGCTGGCGCGGGCGGAAAGCCTTTCGGCCGAACGCGGCGTCCGGCTGACCCAGATCCGCCGCCAGGTGCTGGAGGCTCTCGCCGCCACCCACCAGCCGATCGGTGCCTATGAGCTGATCGAAAAGCTGGAGGATGGCGAGGGCAAGCGCCCGGCGCCGATCACCATCTATCGCGCCCTCGACTTCCTGCTCGAACAGGGCTTTGCCCATCGCATCGAGAGCCGCAACGCCTTCATCGCCTGTGCGCACGACCACAAGGACGGCAGCGTGGTGATGTTCCTGATCTGCGAGAGCTGTGGCACGGTGGGCGAGGCGGAGTCGGACACCGTCGGCAAGGCCCTGGCCACCGCTGCCGGTGCCATCGGGTTCACCCCCCGCGGCCAGGTCATCGAGCTCGCCGGCATCTGCCGCCACTGCCGTGAAAAGACGCAGGCCTAGCGCAGCTTCTTTCCGGGTGCGCGGACGTAGCCGCGCAATCGGCTTTGCCGATTGTCGCGATAGCTGCTCTTGGAAGCGCCAGGGTCAGACAAAGGAAAAGGCGGACGCAGCCGCTTGACTCTCCACTTGGTGGAGCCCGTAGAACCCGCCGCATGAGCGAGAAAACCTACACCATCGGCGAACTCTCCAGGCTGAGCGGCATCGCCGTCCGGCGCATCCGCTTCTATTCCGACAAGGGCCTCCTGCCGCCGACCGCACGCGCCGGGAGCGGCTACCGCGTCTATTCGGAAGCGGACCGGGCCCGGCTCGATCTCATCCTCGCTCTGCGCGATGCCGGCGTGAAGCTCGGCGACATCGCGCGCCTCATCGCCCGCCGCCTCGGCCTCACAGACGTCCTGGCCCTGCGCCTCGACGCCATCGAGGTCGAGATCGCCGCCAAGCGCCGCATCGCCGCGGCCTTGCGCGCCACGCTGAGGCTCGCCGATCCCACCCCGCAAGATCTGAGGAGACTTTGGACCGTGACCGCCCTTTCCCAGACCCAGTTCCGCACCGCCATCGAAGCGTTCTATGCCGAAGCCGGCTCCGATGCCCGCATGGACCCGGCCTGGCGCGACAAGATGATCGCCGCCGCCACGCCCGACCTGCCCGACGATCCCACGACGGCCCAGTTCGATGCCTGGACCGAACTGATGGGCATGCTCACCGACAGGCACTATAGGGACGAGATGCAGGCCAGCATGCGCGAATTATGGCATGACGGCTTCGACCCCGCCGCCTACCGCCAGGCCTCGGACCAGACCTTCGCGCAGGTTCGAGCCGCCATGGACAAGGGCATAGCGCCGGATTCGGATACCGGCCGTGCCATCGCCGAGGCATGGCTGGAGAGCTCGGCCCGGGCCATGAAGAAAGAGCCGGATGCGGCCTTTCTCGACTGGCAGCTCGAGCAATATCGCAAGCACCATGCCCGCTCGCGGCGCTATCTGGAGCTGATGGCGATCCTGCGCGGCGATCCGCCCGGCCAGTTGGCGGCCAGCGAATGGGGCTGGATCGTCGAGGCCCTGTCGCGCCGGTTGTGAATTATACCAGCGTGCAAAATTCGTGACCTGTCATCCCCGGCGGGGTCGAAGACCCCGGGAAGGGGATCCAGTGGCCAGCGAGCGCGATTTACTGCCCCTGGATCCCAGTCACAAGCAAGACTTGTGACGATACCCTCGCGAAGCTCGGCCGGGGATGACAGGTCAAGCTTTATGAGGCCTGGTATTAGACACCCCCCTTTCAGGGTGTTGATGTGTGAAGTTCGGACGAGCGGCGAAACCCCTCATCCGCCCCTTCGGGGCACCTTCTCCCGCAGGGGGAGAAGGCGATCGGCTGGCGTTGCGGCTGACGAAATGATCCCTTCTCCCCTTGCGGGAGAAGGTGCCGGCAGGCGGATGAGGGGTCGTAGTGCCCTATCCCAGCCTTTTCGCGGTTCGTTCCAAACACCTTGAAAGGGGTGGGTATTAGACACGCCGTCATCCCGCGCGGATGGCGGCGATCAGGGCGCGCAGCCCGGCCGAGACGTGGCGGTGCCCGGGATAATAGAGGCATAGCCCCGGAAAAGCCGGGCACCAGTCGTCGAGAATGCGTTCGAGGCGCCCGTCCGCCAGGGCGCCCACCACCAGATGATCGGGCACGAAGGCGATGCCGATGCCCTGGATCGCCGCCTCGACCATCAGGGGTTGGTCGGTCAGCGTGAGCGGCCCCGTGACGTTGATCGTCTCCGTCATGCCGTGACGCTCGAATTCCCAGCGATAGATCGCGCCACTGTCGAAGCGAAAGCGGATGCAGGCGTGGCGATGCAGGTCCTGCGGCACTGCCGGCCGGCCATGGGCCGCGAAATAGCCCGGCGACGCTACCGCGGCAAAGCGTGCCGTCTCGGTGAGGCGGACCGCAATCATGTCCTGCGGCACCGCCTCAGCCAGCCTGATACCGGCATCGAAGCCATCGGCCACGACGTCGCTTAGCCGGCCGTCGCTGACGATATCGAGATGGACCTGCGGATAGTCCCTGGCAAAGCGTGCCAGCACCGGCAGCAGCACGAGGCGGATCGCGCCCTCGCTGGAATTGATCCGCACCGTCCCGCTGGGCGCCTCGCGAAAATCGTCGACCACCTGCAGCGCCTCGGCGATCGAGGACACCGCCGGCCTGAGCTTGGCGGCGAGACGTTCCCCCGCATCGGTGAGGGAGACGCTGCGGGTCGTGCGGTTGAACAGGCGAACGTCGAGGCGCTGTTCGAGACTCTTGACCGAATGGCTGACCGCCGAGGGCGTGACGTCGAGCTCGATCGCCGCCGCTCGGAAACTGCGATGGGCGGCAACCGAGAGGAACACGGCGAGTGCGAAGAGATCGCCGCTCTTTAATTGATGAATATCTCTCATCTCAACATCAAGAATTGGCGAGATTGTTGCAGCAGTCAAGCTTCCTTAGGGTGGTTCCCGGATCTCGATCATCGAGAACGGAGGAAGACCATGTCGAAGAAAATCCTGATCATCGGCGCCAGTTCCGGTTTCGGCCGCGGCGCTGCGATCGAGCTGGCCCGCCAGGGGCACCAAGTCGTCGCGACCGCCGAATCCTGGCCCCTGGTGCGCAGCCTGCGCGCCGACGCCGCGGCCGCGGGCGTCAAGCTCGAGGTCATCAAGCTCAACCTCCTCGACGACATCGATATCGCGCATGCCGCGGGTTATGATCCCGACATCCTCGTGCTCAATGCCGGCGTGATGGAAAGCGGCTCCGTCATCGACATCCCGATGCAACGCGTGCGTGAATCGTTCGAAATCAACGTCTTTGGCCATATCAGGCTGGCGCAGGGCATCGTCCCGAAGATGGTGGCGCGCAAGGCCGGCAAGGTGGTGTGGACCTCCTCGATGGGCGGCATCCTCGTCATCCCCTTCGTCGGCGCCTATTGCGCCACCAAGCATGCCATCGAGGCCATCGCCGGCTCGATGAGGGCCGAGCTGGCGCCCTATGGCGTCAAGGTCGCGACCGTGAACCCGGGCGTGTTCGGCACCGGCTTCAACGACACCGGTGCGGAGAGCCATACCCAGTGGTACGACGCCGGCAGCGTGGTCGTGCCCATGCCGGACTTCGCCAGCGCCCTCGCGGACCAGAACGATCCGCAGGAGATGATCGATGCCATGGTCGAGATCATTCCGGCCGAGGAGCATCTCTATCGCACCATGCGCCCCCTCGACACCATCAAGGCCGCCAGGCAATGGCAGGAAACCGAGTGGAGCCAGAATGCCTGAGATCACGCTCGAAGACGCGCATGGCGTCGTCGCCAAGGCGCGCACCGCCGCGGAGAAGACTGGCATGAAGGCGGTCTTCGCCGTGCTCGACAAGGGCGCCAACCTGGTGGCCTTCTCCCGCATGGACGGCGCCTGGCTGGCAGCGAATGAGCTTGCCATCGCCAAGGCCCGGACCTCGGTGATGTTCCAGGCTCCAACCGCTGCCCTGAGCACACCGTTGAAAATCGGGGAACCGCTCCTGCATTTCGACCATATCCACCATGGCGGCCTGCTGCTGGTGGGGGGCGGCGAGCCCTTGTTCGACGTTGAGGGAGCCCTGATCGGTGGCCTGGGGGGTTCGGGCGGCAGCCCGGAGCAAGACGCGGCCATCGCCCGCTCGGCGATCGAGCAACAGAGCTGACGGCGCCTCCCGATCCGTCGGAAATCACGCTTCGGAGCGCGGACAGGATGTCCGCGCTCCGATTACTCCCGAGCAAGGTCGGAGCTGCGCTCGACCAGGTCCTTGATGTCCTGGCCGAGCTGCTCGAAGCCGAAGCGCAGGGCGTAGAGGCGGCCGACCTCCTCGCTTTGCAGGTCCCGCAGCACGCCGGCGCCGCGCAGCTTGTCCATGGCGGCGACATAGGCGGAAAGGCTGGCATCGAAACCCGCGGCATCCGGCCCGAGATAGCCGCGCCGCAGGGCTTCGGCGATGCCGCGCAGCAGGCCGACGGTCGCGTCCCGCATCGCCTCCAGAGGCTCCGTGAGGGTCGGCGCCACCCGCTCCGGCAAAGCGCGCACGCAGACGCGGGCGATGATGACGAGATCGTGCCGGACACGGTAGAGCGTGCGGGCCATCGGCTCGGGATCGATGGCATGGCTGAGATGGGCGCTGCGCTCGCGCACCGTCTCCTCGACGGCGGCATCGATCTGGCGCAGGCTCGCACGGATGCGCTTGTTGATGCCGGCAAGCTCCGGCCGGCCCTTGCCGTCGAGGAGGCTGCCGGTCAGGGCAAGCAGGAGCTCGGCATTGAGATCGGCCACGCGTGCGGCCGCGGCGGCAAGCGCGCCCTGCGCCCGCGCCGGTAAAACGAACAGGGCGACGCCGACGCCGACGATGATGCCGAGCGCAATCTCCGCCACGCGCTCGGCGGCATAGGCATAGGGCGGCAGCAGCGTGCCGCCCGCCGGGATCAACACGATCAGCGCCGTGATGGGTGCCACCCGGAAGCTCGGCCTGAGCGCCGAGGCCACCGCCATCGGCGCCACGGCGGTCAGTACCGCAAGGCCCAGCGCGACATTGCCCTCATGGTGCGGCAGCACCACCGACACCACCGCGCCCCACAGGGCCCCCAGCAGCGTCCCGGCCATCCGGTCCATCGCCGCCTTGACCGAGCCGCCGAGGCTTGCCTGCATGACGATGATGGAGGTGATCACCGCCCAGCTCGACTGGGAAAGGTCCACCAGCTTGACCGCAACGAAAGTCAGGCCTGCCGCCACCGTGACGCGCACGGCCAGGGCCAGTTCCATGCGCTTGGCCGCGAACCATTTGAACAGGCGAGCCGTGGCACCAGCGCCGATCATCATCAACCCATCACATCCTTTGCAAGATGCGATGGTAGAAAGGTTCGAGCGGAGCGCAAGGGCCGGCTCTCTGATCGTGGGGGGCGGGTCTTCAGACCCGCCGTCTCGGCTCTGCTGGCGGCGTGGTTCCAGGCCGGTCCGAAGACCGGCCCCCCAAGACCTTGACGTGCCAGCCGGTGAGGTCCATGTCATCCCCAAACGAAACCAGCGGTGCCCGATGATCCCGTCCTATGCGCGCTTTGGCCTGATGTCCCGTCGCCCTACCGTTCCCGTCGATGTCGGCGGCGTCCTGGTCGGCGGCGGCGCGCCCATCGTGGTGCAATCGATGACCAACACCGACACGGCCGATATCGACGGCACGGTACGGCAGGTCGCGGCATTGGCCCGTGCCGGCTCTGAAATGGTGCGCATCACGGTCGATCGCGACGAGGCCGCCGCCGCGGTGCCGCGCATCAAGGAAAGGCTGATGCGCATCGGCGTGACCACGCCGATCATCGGGGATTTCCACTATATCGGCCACAAGCTCCTGGCCGACCATCCCGCCTGTGCGCAGGCGCTCGACAAATACCGCATCAATCCCGGCAATGTCGGCTTCAAGGACAAGCGCGACCGCCAGTTCGGCGCCATCATCGAGATGGCGATGCGCCACGACAAGCCGGTGCGCATCGGCGCGAACTGGGGCTCGCTCGACCAGGAGCTGCTCACCCATCTGATGGACGAGAACGCCAGGAGCGAGGCGCCGGTCGACGCCCGCACAGTGACCTGGGAGGCGCTGGTACAGTCGGCCCTGCTCTCGGCCGATCGTGCGGTGGAGATGGGCCTGCCCAAATCCCGCATCATCATCTCGGCCAAGGTCTCGGCGGTGCAGGATCTCATCGCGGTCTACAACGAGATGGCCAGCCGTTCCGACTATGCCCTGCATCTCGGCCTCACCGAGGCCGGCATGGGCTCGAAAGGCATCGTCGCCTCGGCCGCCGCCCTCTCGCCGCTGCTGCAGGCCGGCATCGGCGACACCATCCGCGTCTCGCTCACGCCCGAGCCCGGCGGCGATCGCACCCAGGAAGTCAAGGTCTCCCAGGAGATCCTGCAGGTGATGGGCATCCGCACCTTCGTGCCGCTGGTGGCCGCCTGCCCCGGCTGCGGCCGCACCACCTCGACCGTGTTCCAGGAACTCGCCCAGAGCATCCAGGGCTTCATCGTCGAGTCCATGCCGGACTGGAAGACACGCTATCCGGGCGTCGAGACGCTGAAGGTCGCGGTGATGGGCTGCATCGTCAACGGCCCCGGCGAGAGCAAGCATGCCGATATCGGCATTTCCCTGCCCGGCACCGGCGAGACGCCGACCGCACCGGTGTTCATCGACGGCCAGAAGGCCGCAACCCTGCGCGGCCCCAGCATCGCCGACGAATTCAAGCAGATGGTGATCGATTATATCGAGAACCGCTATGGCGTCAGGCCGGCGGCGGAGTAATTGCCGGGAACTGTTCCCAG
This sequence comes from Labrys neptuniae, assembly GCF_040797145.1. NCBI lineage: Bacteria > Pseudomonadati > Pseudomonadota > Alphaproteobacteria > Hyphomicrobiales > Xanthobacteraceae > Labrys > Labrys neptuniae. The sequence continues at coordinate 100,022 of NZ_JBFNQD010000012.1, forward strand.
GCTTACCGGTATCGGTCGATCAGATCCCACGCCGAGAAAGCGCCGTTGTTTCCTTTGCCTCGCCCGGTATTGCCGTCGAGCACGCCGATATCCCGCAGCAAATGATCCGAAAGATCATAGGGACCGATGAAGCGGGGCCTGATGAATGTCTCATTCGGCTTGGCCACGCGTTCGCTATCCGCATGACCGCAATAAGACTGCCCTATGCGATTGAATTGAACGGCCGTCATGGCCAAGTCTCCTGTGCGGCAATTAGAGATATCTGACAGGGATATTCCCATTCCGCGCGGGATGTGGCTAATTGAAGCTCGATTTGGAGCCATAAAACAGGCTTATCGTAAATGACCCTTCCGCTTCCGCCCCTCACCGCCATCCGGGTGTTCGAGGCCGTGGCTCGGCACCAGAGCTTCACGCGTGCCGCCAACGAACTCGGCATGACCCAGGCCGCCGTCTCCTATCAAATCAAGCTGCTGGAAGAGCGCTTCGGCGCACCGCTTTTCTTGCGTCGCCCGAAACAGGTCGAGCTTACGGAAGCCGGCCAGCGCCTGGCACCGGCGGTGAGCGAAGCCTTCTCCCTGCTCGCCCAGGCCTATGCCTCGGCGCGCGGCGATGCGGAGGGGGTGCTCACGGTCACGGCCTCGATCACCTTCGCCACGACCTGGCTGGCCCGCCATGTCGGCGCCTTCCAGATCCGCTACCCTTCCCTGGCCGTGCGGATCGACGCCATCAACCAAGCAGTCGACTTTGCACGCAGCGACATCGATCTCGCCATCCGCCATGGCGACGGCAACTGGCCGGGCCTGTGCAGCCATCGCCTACTATCGGGTGAATACTCCCCCATGCTCAGCCCGAAGCTCGCCGCCACCATCGGCGGCGTGAAGCAGCCAGCCGATCTCCTGCGCCTGCCACTGCTCGATCCCGGCGACACGTGGTGGGACGATTGGTTCGACCTCGTCAAAGTCGCCCGCCGCCCCGGGGGCCCTTCGCGCAGCGAAGTGCAGTCCGCACCGCCAATCACGCGCGGGCAGGATCGCTTCGGCGGTGTCCATCGCGGGCCCGTGGAGATTCCCTGCATCGGCTCACAGGCCTTCGTCGGAACCGCCGCACTCGACGGCCAGGGCGTCGCCATCCTCTCCTGCGCCCTCTGGGCCCAGGATCTGGCGGAAGGGCGGCTGATCCAGCCCTTTCATCAAGTCGCCGGCGAACATTCCTTCTACCTGGTCTATCCCGAAGCCCGCCGCAACCTGCCGAAGATTCGCGTCTTCCGCGACTGGATCCTGGAGGAGGTCGGCAGGACCGCCAGCCTCGGCAACCGGGGTGAAGAGGCCATGGCGTCTTAAGACGATCAAGAAGCCGCTTTCCTTCCGCCCCCCTCTCTATCGATAGCGATCGATCAGAGCGCGGGCGCTGGCGTCAGGCTCAGGCCGATCGTTCTTCGCATGGCCATCGATAACACCGATGTCGCACAACAGGTGATCGGAGAGCTCACGCAGCGCCTCCCTCAATAAGGCTGGCCGATGGACCGGCTGCGTTTCGCCATGCCCCGTATCGGCCCTATATGAATAAGCTTGCCCTATACGTTCTATCCGCGCCACTATCATGGCTAAATCTCCAGATCGGCCCTGCTTTTGGCCGTTTCATCCGGAGATTTTCCATGAATTTCGGGTTCTGACGAATTGAAGCTCAAGCAGTACCCATAAAGAGAGCTGATGCATCGTGAGCACTTTGCTGCCGCCGCTGGCCGCTATCCGGGTCTTCGAGGCCGTGGCGCGGCATCTGAGCTTCACCCGTGCGGCCGCCGAGCTCGGCATGACCCAGGCTGCCGTCTCCTACCAGATCAAGCTCCTGGAGGAACGTTTCGGCGGGCCGCTCTTCCTGCGCAAGCCGCGCCAGATCGAGCTCAGCGCAGCCGGCCAGCGCCTGGCGCCGGCGATCACCGACGCCTTCGCCCTGATGGCGGAGGCCTATGCGGCGGCCCGCGGCGGCGTCGAGGGTGTGCTGACCGTCTGCGCCAAGGTGAGTTTCGCCACCAGCTGGCTTGCCCGCCATATCGGCGCCTTCCAGCTCGCCCACCCCACTTTGGCAGTCCGTATCGAGGCGACCGACCGTGCCATCGACTTCACCCGTGAAGAAACCGATGTTGCCATCTTCTTTGGCACCGGGGACTGGCCCGGCCTGCAGGCCCACCGCCTGCTCCCGGGGGACTACACGCCCATGCTCAGCCGCAACCTCGTCGCTCGTCTCGGCCCGCATTACACGCCGGCCGATCTTTTGCGCATCCCCCTTCTCGATCCCGGCGATTACTGGTGGCGCGAATGGTTCGAAGCAGCCGGCGTCAGCTATGAAATGCCCAAGCTCGTCTACAATCTCAGCAGCCAGGCGGTGATCAACGCGGCGGCCAAGGCTGGACAGGGAGCTGCCATCCTCTCGACCGCCCTTTACGACGACGACCTCGCCGAGGGCCGGCTGATCCAGCCTTTCGAGCTGGTACTGCCGAGCGATCGGGCCTTTTACCTCGTCTATCCCGAAATGCGCCGCAACCAGCCCAAGATCCGCACTTTCCGCGACTGGATCCTGGCGGAGCTGGCTGATACAGCGGGGTAGAACGCTAGGCCTCCCCCTTGCAGGCTATCGGCTGCACACATCTCAATATTGGCAGTATTGAGCGCGGGTAATCCTTCCCCGGCTTCGGGGAAGGATTTCTTGCGCCTTTTCTTGCCACGTCGAGATGTGTGAATCCGATAGCCCGCAAGGCGGAAGGTTCTCACGCCTATTTCGGCCTGAGCCCGCGGCGGCGGACCGGCTCGGGCGCCGGCTGCACCAGTTCCGGCGGCGTCGGGCTGAGAGGTCCCCGATAGCCGAGAGCCGCAAGGTGCTCGCCCATATGGTCCGGCGGCGCTGCTTCCGCCGTGACGGCCGGCTTCTTGGGCAGGATCGGCACGCTCACGCCTCGGGCATGCAGATGCAGCACCGGGCCGCCCTCGCGCGGCGCGCTGCCATAGATCGGATCGCCGACGATCGGAAAGCCGGAGGCGGCGCAATGCAGGCGCAGCTGATGGGTACGGCCGGTGCGCGGCTTCAGCTCCAGCCAGGTATGTTCCCCGGCCCGACCCAGCACACGGAAATCAGTCTGTGCCGGCAAGCCGTCCTCGGCCGGCTTCATCCACCAGCCGCGCTCGGGCGACCGCCGGGCGATCGGCATGTCGATCAGGCCACTGTCCTCGGTCGGGCCGCCCTCGACCACCGCCCAATAGGTCTTCTCGACGCCGCCCTTGGCGAAGAGATCGTTGAGAGTGCGCAGGGGCCTGGCATGCCGCCCGAGCACCAGGCAGCCGGACGTATCCTTGTCGAGCCGATGCGCCAGCTCCGGATTGCGAGGCAGGCCGAAGCGCAGTTGCTCCAGCATGGCCGTGAGATTGGGCCCGCCTTTCGGCCCCGCATGCACGGGCAGGCCGGCAGGCTTGTCGAGGATCAGGATCAGGGCGTCGCGGTGAATGAGCCGCGTGGTCAAATCGAGCGATATCATCGCTTAGCGCTATCGTGATCGGGCATTGTCGGCTAGAGGTTCCTTCAACATGAGACCATTTTTCGGTGGCAGGTTGGCCACCCAAGAGCAAAACGCGTCGACGACCGAGCGCATTTTGCTCTAACTTCTTGTTTTGACGCGTCTTTGCGATTCTCGGCGATTCCGCCTGATCGCAAAACGCTTTTGGGATTCAGACCGTTTCGATGACTGAGAGCGACAAGCAAAAGCCCGGCTTCTTTTCACGGCTGTTCGGGCGAGGCGCCACGACGCCGGAAACCGAGACCAGGCCCGAGCCAGCCGCTGAGCAGGCGACGCCGGCTCCCGTCGAGGAATCCGGCACGGCGCCAGAACCGGCACAGGCGCCGCTCGAGGCCCTGATCGAACCCGTGCCCCTGGCCGCGGCCGAATTGATCGTTCCCCTGGAGCCCGGGTCGCCTGCACCACCAACTCCTGCGCCGCCAGCTCCTGCGCCGGCACCGCCTCCCGCACCGGAGCCGTCTCCAGCTCCGCGCACCAGCGAGCCGGCCCCGCCGCCCGCGCCCGCCGAGAAGAAATCCTGGTGGCGCCGCCTGCGCGACGGCCTGTCGCGTTCGTCCAACGCCATCAGCCGCGGCATCACCGACATCGTGCTCAAGCGCAAGCTCGATGCCACCACGCTCGAGGAGCTGGAGGACGTCCTGATCCAGGCCGATCTCGGCGTCGACGTCTCCACCCGTATCGCCGCCGCGATCGGCAAGGGGCGCTTCGATCGCCAGATCTCGCCAGAGGAGGTTCACCAGGTCCTGGCCAGCGAGGTCGAGGCCATCCTCACCCCGGTGGCCAAGCCCCTGGAGATCGACCGGTCCCACAAGCCCTTCGTTCTCCTGATGGTCGGCGTCAACGGCTCGGGCAAGACCACCACCATCGGCAAGCTCGCCGCCAAGTTCAGCGCCGACGGCCTCAAGGTGACGCTAGCGGCCGGCGACACCTTCCGCGCCGCCGCCATCGAGCAGCTCAAGGTCTGGGCCGAGCGCACCCGCTCGCCCATCGTGGCTCGCGAGCAGGGTGCCGATTCCGCGGGTCTCGCCTTCGACGCCCTCAAGGCCGCGCAGGAAAACGGTTCCGACGTGCTGCTGATCGACACCGCCGGGCGGCTGCAGAACAAGGCCCAGTTGATGGACGAGCTCGCCAAGGTGGTGCGCGTGATCAGGAAGATCGACGCGAGCGCGCCCCACGCGGTGCTGCTGGTGCTCGACGCTACCGTCGGCCAGAACGCCATCTCGCAGACCGAGATCTTCGGCAAGACCGCTGGCGTCACCGGCCTGGTGATGACCAAGCTCGATGGCACGGCGCGCGGCGGCATCTTGGTGGCCTTGGCCGCCAAATTCGGCCTGCCCGTGCATTACATCGGCGTCGGCGAGGGCATCGATGACCTCGAACCCTTCTCTGCCCGGGACTTCTCCCGCGCCATTGCCGGGATGGAGTGAGCCATGACCGCTGAAACCGCAGGCGCTCCGCGCCAGAAGGTCAATCCCGTCCTCAAGCTCGTGCTGGAAATGGGGCCGCTGGTCCTGTTCTTCCTCGCCAATTACAAGCCGGAATTGTTCAAGCCCCTGGTCGAGCGCTTCATGGCGCCGGCCCTGTTCGAGGGGCCGAGCGGCAACATCTTCACGGCCACCGCCGTGTTCATCCCGGCCACAGTGATCGCGCTCATCGCCGGCCTCGTGCTCACCCGGCACATTCCGGTGATGCCGCTGGTCTCGGGCATCTTCGTGCTGGTCTTCGGCGTGCTGACGCTCTGGCTGCAGGACAAGACCTTCATCAAGCTCAAGCCGACCATCGTCAACACGCTGTTCGGCCTGATCCTGCTGGGAGGCCTCGCCTTCGGCAAGCCCCTGATCCGCATCGTCCTCGATGCTGCCTTCGACCTCAAGCCCGAGGGCTGGCGCAAGCTCACCCTGAACTGGGGCCTGTTCTTCCTGTTCCTGGCAGTGCTCAACGAAATCGTCTGGCGCAACTTCTCGGATGATTTCTGGACCAATTTCAAGGTCTTCGGCACCATGCCGATCACCCTGATCTTCGCCGCCACCCAGGTGCCGATCCTGATGAAATACGAGGTGAAGCCGGACAGCCCTGACGCTACCGAGCAAAGCAAGACCTAGGTCGATCATGCGTCTTTGGGTCTTGTCGGATCTCCACGTCGATAACAGCCCCTATACGCTTGCTCCAACACCTGCCGGGGCCGATGCCGTCGTCATTGCCGGCGATGTCTGCAACCGCCTGCATGACCGGGCTCTGCCTTGGCTCGCGCAGCATGTCCTGCCCCGCGGCCTGCCGCTGATCTATGTTCCCGGCAACCACGACTTCTATCGGGAGAACGTGGAAACGGAACTGCGCAAAGCCCGCGATCGGGCGCGGCTGGAAGGCATCCACCTGCTCGCCGAGGGGGAGACTCTCACCGCCGGCGGGGTGCGCTTCATCGGCGCCACGCTGTGGACCGACTACGCCGTGGCGGGCAGCCCCTTTCAGGGGCAGGTCGCCGCAGGCATGCAGATGAACGACCACAAGCTGATCCGGACCGGGCCCAACTATCGGCGCTGGCAAACCAGGGACGCTCTGCTCAGCCATGGCCGGCACCGGTCGGCAATCGCAAACACCCTTGCCCGGCCGTTCAACGGCCCCAGCGTGGTGATCAGCCATCACGCCCCGCACCCCCATTCGCTCTGGCAGAATGCCGTCAGCGAGCCGATCGATGCGGCCTATGCCAGCGATCTGACCTCCCTGATTGCCGAATATCGGCCGCACCTTTGGATACATGGTCACATTCATGCCAGCCGCGACTATCGCGTGCATGACACCCGCATCGTCAGCAATCCGCGCGGCAACATCTATGCCTATCGAAAGGGCAAGCAATCCATCATCGAAGTGGAGAACCCGAACCACGATCCGAGCCTTGTCGTGGAGGTTTGAAGCCGGGCAAGGCGAGAAGCGGCCGGCAGGACGATCAACCTTGAAACCGGGCGAGTACTGCCGATACCATCAGGGGGTGCTATCGAGCCGTCTGTCGCCCCCGGGGTGACCGTGGCCAAATCTGAGGCGACAGCATTGACCAGGCAGTTTGCATATACGGTATTTCAGGGCCGGGCTGGCGATCACAACGATCTGGCCATGCCGGGAGCCCGGGCGATCGGCGAAGCCTTGGCACGGCGGACGGGCATCGCGCCTTTCGTGGTCGGCACGCCGGAACCTGCGCTGAATACCGGCTGGCGCGAGGAACTGGACGTCGCGCTGCCGGCGCTCAAACAGGTGCAGGCCCGCTTCGACGACGTGCTGGCGAAGGGAGACGTCTCCATTGCAGCCACCAGCCGCTGCGCGGTCTCGCTCGCGACACTGCCGGCCGTTGCCAGGCATCGTCCCGATGCCTGCATCGTCTGGTTCGACGCCCATGGCGATCTCAATACGCCGGAGGCCTCGGCTTCGGGCTTTCTTGGCGGTCTCGCCATTTCCGGTCCCGCCGGACTTTGGGACTCGGGTCTGGGAGCAGGCTTGAGCCTCGACCGGCTCGTTCTCGTGGGCCAGCGCGATCTCGACCCATTCGAGCAGGATTTGATCGACAGGCACGGCATTCCGCTGGTCGAGCCACGCGGCGACCTGGCCGCCGAATTGCGCAAGGCGATTGCCGGCCGTCCGGTCTATGTGCACCTGGATTGCGACGTGCTGAATCCGGGCGTCGTTCCGACCGACTATGCCTGCGAAGGCGGCCTGTCGCTCGCCGATCTCCGCGCTTGCTGCGAGGTGATCGCCGAGCAGGCCTTCGTGGGCATCGAGATCGCCGAGTTTCAATATGCCTGGGAACCGGGAGGGGAAGCCTTCTCCCCCGACCCGCTTCTCGATGCCCTGGCGCCGCTCCTGGCGCGGTAAGCCGATCAGGTCTACCGGCTTACTTGAACCACTTGTCGTAGATCTTCTGGTAGGCGCCCGTCTCGATCGACTGGTGCAGCCATTGGTCGACGAAGCCCTTGAGGCCGATGTCGCGCTGCACCCAATAGGCTTTCTCGGCAAAATTGAAGGGCTTGTCGGGATGCACGGCGCACAGCACGCCCGGATGCAGCTTTTCCTGATAGAGGGTCTCGGAGGCGTCTGTCATCATCAGGTCGGCCCGCCCCGCCGCCACCTCGTCGAAGATCTTGGTGTTGTCGGGAAAGATCACGATCTTGGCCTGCTTCAGGCTGGCGCGGGCGAATTTCTCGTTGGTGCCGCCCGGATTGGCAACGACCGTCACCCCTGGCTTGTCGATATCCTGAAGTGTCTCGAACTTGCCCTTGTCGGCGCAGCGGGCGATCGGCGTCTTGCCCTCGCGCATATAGGGGGTGGAGAACAGGCCCTTCTTCTGGCGATCGAAGGTCACCGACACGCCGCCCATGGCGACGTCGAATTTGCCGGCTTCGAAATCCGCCGACAGATTGGACCAGGTCGTCGGCACGATCTCGAGCTTCACGCCGAGTGTCTCGGCGAGGCTCTTGGCCTGATCGATGTCGAAACCGGAGAACTCGCCGCTCGCCGGATCCTTGTAGCTGAAGGGGCGGTAGTCGCCGGTGGATCCTACCTTGAGCACGCCGGATGCCAGCACGGCGTCGAGCCCCGGTGCCGACGGCGCCTCCCGTGCGATCGCGGCGGGCGCAAGGCAAAGCAGGCCGAGACAGACGACAAGCAAACGAAGCATGTGATTCCCCCAAATGGTTTGTTGCGGGCAGCATAAAGCTGCGAGCCCCTCGTTCAACCCATGAGGAGGATCCGTTGTCAGCGCGCGCCCTCGCCCCTATTCGGGCACGAACAGGCGCGGCAGCTTGAGGCCAGGCAGGAAGGCACCGGCGCGGATCTTGCCGTCGGCGATGGTCAGGGGCACTTCGACCGCTGCCTTGCCATCGATGTTGGTGGGCTTGCCCAGCACGGGCAGGCCGACGGTGAGGGTCGTCGCCACCATATCTGGCACCCGGCCCGATTGCTTGAGCGTCTGGGCGAGTTCCGGCACGCCGGCGAGGGCCACCGTCACGTCGCCGGAGGGAAAGCCGCTGGTTTCCAGCCCGACTGTGCCGGTTGCCTTGACGACGCTCGGGCCACGCTCGACCTGGGCCTGCGTGATGGTCAGCGTGCCACCGGCGGCGGCCCAATCGCGCAGGCGCTCGGGCATCGGCATGGGCCTGAGGTCGATCTTGGTGATCACCCCGCGGAAAGTCCCTTTCATCAGGGAAGGAGCGCCGAGGAAATCGTCGAGCGGCGCGATCGCCTTGGCGTCGACATCGGCGGCAAGATCATAGGCGCCCGGCGCGGCATTGGTGCCCTCGGCCAGGCGGATATGGACCTCGACATTGCCCTCCTCGACCAGATTGACGGCCTGGTCACCGCGCTTGACGGTACCGCTGAGGCCCTTGATCACCACCGCGGCATTCTGCGGCCCGGAAGTCCAGATCGACATGCTGGCCTCGGCGCTCTTCCAATCGGCGGTCAGCGTCGCTCCGGCATCGCTCTTGTCGACCAGCGTTACCGGTCCCTTGGCCTGGAGCAGCACCTTGTTGGGCTGGTAGACCTGGGCCACCGCATTCACCTCGGCGAGTGCGGCACTGAAGGGCCTATTGGCTCTGACGCTCTCCACCGTCGCCTGGCCGCAATGCATTTCCAAGCGGAAGGGATAGCCGCCGATGGTCTGCTCGCCGCATTTGATCTGGCGTCCGAGCTCGGCCTGCTTGGCCAGGAAGCGCGCCCATTCGGCCTCGAGCCGAGTGGAGGCGTACCACCAGAAGCCCGACCAGGCGATCGCGATCAGGGCGAACAGGATGGTCGGCAGATAGATGCGGCGGGAAGAACGGCGCGGCGCGGGATTGATCAGGTCAGTCGGCACGAAAGGGTCTCGCTAGAGCGTCTTGCGATTTGACGGGATCACCACGAATCGCAAAGACGCGTTGAAACAGGGAGTTAGAGAAAATAAGCGTTCGGTCACGAACGCGTTTTGCTCTAGGATTGGCCAGGTCGCGGATAGATATTTCGGCCTCTTGAATCAGCCTTGTTTTAGCGCAGGAATAACGTGATTCGAGACGAGGGCCCTCTATCGCGGAGAATTGGGCCAAAGTCAGGGCAATAGGAAACCTGCGAACGTGACGTCATCCATGCAAGATCTGATCGAAACCAGCCTGGAAGCGGCGCTTGCGCCCGAACGCCTGGTGGTACTGGACGAATCGGCTGCCCATGCCGGCCACGCCGGTCATCGCGAGGGCGGCGAAAGCCATTTCCGGGTGAGGATCGTCTCGCCGCATTTCAGCGGACGCAGCCGCGTCGAGCGCCATCGCCTGGTCAACGAAGCCCTGAAGCCTGCCTTTGCGCGCGGCGTTCATGCCCTGGCGATCGAAGCCAGCGCACCGGGCGAACCGGTGCGCTGGTAAAAACTCTGGCTTAGTTGGAGGCGATCGAGCCGGTGAAGATATCCGGCATCGGCGCGAAGCTGGCGACGCGCAGGGGCTTCACCGCGGCGCCGGTGAACTTGTCGGCCCGCAGGTCCTGATAGGCCGCCACGCCGAAGCGCACCACTACCGTCTTGGACGGCGCCGCGATCAGCGAAGCCGTGGTGCGCAGGTCCGGCTTGACCAGGGTCGCCTGCTGCTTGTTGCGGGCAGCGGAAACCGGTGCCGACAGCGAAGCGAAGTTCTGCTTCTCGAAGCGCGTCGCGATCAAAGCCGGCCGTGGCGGCCGGGCCGTGTTGGTCACGGGCGCCGGATCGGCGAAGCCGAGGGCGCGCTGCGACTGACGGTTGGCGCTACGCTTCATGAAGCCTTCGCTGCCCTGGGAAAGGTCTGCGAAGACCGGAGGCTTGGGATCGAGCACCGGCCGCGTCGCCGGCACCGCCGGCGGAGCATCCAGGGAAGCGAGCTGCACGGGGGCCGCCTGGCTCTCCTCGGCTGCCGTACCCGGACGCAGCGGCGGCAACGGCACATTGGCAGCCACCTCGCCACCTGCGCCATTCGCCCCGGTCTGCCAGATCATGCGCGGACCGGTATCGGCGGAGGCGAGCTGTGCTGTCGCAGCATCGGCAGCCTGTGCGGCGTCGATATCATTGGGACGGCGCTCGGGCAGCGGCACAGGCGCCATGCGACGCGGCGAGGTCGCCAATTCATCGGCCATCGCCATCTGCTGCATCGCCGGAGGAGCCACTTGAGCCGCCGGCTGCGGCGCCACGGCCGGTATGCGGGCACTGCTGCGCGTGGTCGGCGCATAGGCCTGGGCCACTTCGACCGGCGGGGCGCTGGTGGTCGTATTGCTGCGCGAACCGAACAGGGCTGCGAAGAAGCCGCCGCCGCTGGTCTCGGCGACGTCATCCTCGCCGGCACCACCGCCAGCCGAGCCGCCATTGCGGCGAATTTCGTTCATCGCCAGCTGGTAGCCGGGCATCGGACGTCCGTCCGAAGGCACCAGCACCGTCTTGCCGTCGGGGAAGACGGAAGCGAGTTCGCTGCGCGACATGCGCGGCCACATGCGTACGCCGCCGGAATCCATATGGACGAAGGGCGAGCCGGACGAAGGGTAGTAACCCACGCCGCCACGCTGCAGGCGAAGACCGGCGACCCGCAGCTTCGACAGCGACACGCCGGGAATGAAATAATCGATCGCCTTGCCGAGCGTGTGCTGGCTGAATTTGGCGACGCCGCGCGAACGCCGGCGCAGCATGCCGTTGGTGCCGGGCGAGCGATAGCCGCAGACGATGTTGATCGGCTGGGAGGCGCCAACCTGGCGATAGACCAGCCACAGCGTATCGAGCGTGCGCGGATCCATGCGCACGGCCTGGTTCTGGCGCCAGTCGCGCATGAACCAGTCGATCTTCTTCAGCGCGGCGGAATCATAGGAGCCGTTACGCTTGTAGGTGATGTTGATGGTCTCGCCCGTATGCAGGTGGCGCATATAGAGCGAGCGGGTATCGCCATTGGCAATCGCGTCCTGCGTCGGCCCGACCAGAACCGTCGTCATCACGGTGGATGCGAGGGAAATGGCCAGAATGCGACCGGTACGCGAAACTTTGATCCGGGGCAAAAGGCTGAGTGGGTTCTGCACGATTAGCACTCTCGGCAAATAGGCGAGGGAACCAGAGCCGAGCGTATTTCCACAAATGGGACGCTCGGCGCCAGGTCCGGATTGCCGGAGTCTTGCCGAGATTGGTTAAAGCACCGTTGATGCACCGTTCGACCCCTAATATCTAGCCGTTGAAACCGGCCTTGGGAGTGGCCTTTTGCTTGGGAAACGTGGCAAAAAGACGAACGCGGGTTGGCGAACGCCAACCCTTACCAAACATGGTAAATCGTTGCATAACAGATTTCAGCCGGGAAGGCCAAGCGCCGAAATCACCTTCCGGTCATATCCGTAGATGTCGTTGAGGCGCTGCAATTCGCCGTCACCGTCCACATAGGCGGTGAAATAAGCGATGTGGACCGGAATTTTCCTCTCCAAATCAATGCGCTGCTCTTCCCCGCCCTGCAGGCCGCGGACGCTGTCCTCGGTCCAGCCATTGCCCATCACGAGCTCGGCAAATTTATAGGGGTTATCCACACGCACGCAGCCATGGCTGAAGGCCCGTTCGTCACGCGAGAACAGGTTGCGCTGCGGCGTGTCGTGCAGATAGACCGAGAAATTGTTCGGGAACATGAACTTGATGAAGCCGAGCGCATTGCGCTCACCCGGCGGCTGGCGCACCTGCATCTGGCCGCCGACATAGCTCACTTCATAGCCCCGGCGCTCGAGATAGCCGGGATCCTGGGCGAGCTTGGGCATATATTCCTTCTTGATGATCGACTGCGGTACGTTCCAGGACGGATTGACCACCACGAAGCTCATCTGATCGGAGAAGATCGGCGTCGGCGTATTGGCCTTGCCGACCACCACCCGCGCCTCATAGCTCAGCACGCCGTCCTTGGTGAACCAGACCTTGTACTCGGGCACGTTCACGAAGACATTGGTCAGGCCCATGTCATGGGGCAACCAGCGCCAGCGCTCCATATTGGCGATGATCTCGCTCTCGGTATTGACGCGCGGCTGGCGCAGGGCCGCATTGAGGGCGACCACCGTGGCGGGACCCAGCGTGCCGCTGGCCTTGAGATTGCGGGTGGCCTGGAAGTCGCGCACCGCCGCCTGCAATGCCTCGTCATAGACATCGTTGTCGGCATCGCTGGCCGTCAGGCCGAGGCGCGTGCGCAGCACCGCAACCCGGGTGTCCGTCATGCCCACCTTCAGCGTGGGACCGGCAGGAACTTCCGGCAGAGTAGCTTCGGCGGCGGCGGCATTGGCGGCCCTGACGTCGGCCAGCTTCTGCTTCAGCGCCAGGTATTGCGGCGAGGCCGGATTGTAGCCGTCAAGCACCGTGACAGGATCGGAGGCGATCGCCACCGAAGCGAGCGCCGCCACCGGGTCGGGCATGTTGGGAGCCTTGGCGATGTCGCGGCTGATCTGCCGGGTGTCGACCCGGCCCGAGGAAGCCTGGCGGACATAGGTAAGGACAGCCGCGCTCAGCGCGATCTCGGCATCCGCCTGGGCATCGGCGCTCGCGCCGCTCAGGGCGTCGAGCCCGGCAACGCGGAAGGCCGAGGCGTCAAGGCCATCCTCGCCTGCGCGGTTCATGCGATCGACCAAGGCCTTGGCCGCGGGCGTGAGCGCACCATTGTCGATCCAGAGCGGCGTCGCGCCGCGGAGCGCGTAGAAATCGCTGATGGCCTGCGCGTCGGCGCCACGCTTGGCGACGTAATCGGCAAGCCTGGCGGCGAGATTCATGGTGACGGCGGCAGGAGCAACCGATGGCGCGGGAGCAGGCGTGCTGGCCTCAGCGGGCGGCACGGGCTCAGCCTTGGGCTCGACCTTGGGTGCCTGCGTCTCGGCCGGAACGGCAGCGGGGATTTCCGGGGTCGGTGCCATGCTGGGCGCGGGTTGCCCGGCCGGCGAAGCGGTTGCCACGGACTGGGAGCCCGTCGGGGCGGCCTCGCCCTTGGGGGCCGTTGCAGAGATCGAGGACGGCGTGTCCGGGGCAACGGCCGTCTCGGCCGGCTTCGGTGCCATTTCGACGGGAGCCGGCACCGGAACGGGGCCGACCGGTGCAGGTGCAAGGGTCGCGGTCGAAGCCGGTGCGGCGTCCGGCTTGACATGCTGCACGCTCACCCGCTCCTGCGGCGAAGCGGCGGCCGGCGCGGTCTGCGGCACGGCCGGGGCGAAGGCGCTCTGCTTTTCGCCGGCACTCAGGCCGGGAACCGACGGCGCGGCAGCATCGGGCTTATGGCTGGTGGGCGTACCGCTGTCTTGGGCATAGGCCGGGAGCAATGTGGCGCTCAAGCTCAAAGCCAGAGCGACCGAACTCAACAAATTAGCGCGGTAACTCATAAGATTCCTCAATCTCCGGCGCCCAATGTCCCAACGCCGCCTGCAATTGTGTCGATAGTGACAAGTACCATGCCAGATTCAAGACAAATTCTGGTGTGCAAACGATCACATAACCGTTCACGCCGCCTGGTGAGACTCGCCCGTTTCTCCGGCTCTCACGCCGATCGACGCTTCGTCAAGCCCAAGTTCCTTGAGCTTGCGATAAAGCGTGGATCGTCCGATGCCGAGCTTGCGCGCGACTTCGGTCATCTGCCCGCGATGATGGCGGATGGCAAATTTCAGCATGTCCGTTTCCAGCGATTCCAGCGTGCGGACGTCCCCTCGCGCATCGAGCATGGTCATGGTGTGGGGTTCGCGCACCGTGATGATCTCGCGCAGCGGTGTCCCGGTGATCATGGCCGGACCGATGTGCACCGGCTTGGGCGGCAGCAGCGGCGCAGAAGGGATGCGCACGTCGAACCCATCCACGCGGGCGGCGATCTGCGGCAGGTCCGGCACGCCGATCTCGTCGCCTTCAGCGAGAATCACGGCACGATACATCGCATTTTCGAGTTGGCGCACATTGCCGGGCCAGTCATAGGCCGTGAGCAGCGCCTGGGCCTCGGCGCTAATGCTGCGTACGGCCTTGCCTTCCTCGGCCCCGAAGCGTGCGAGAAAATGCCAGGCAAGGTCGGCGATATCCTCACGCCGCACCCGCAGCGCCGGCAGCATGATCGGGAAGACATGGAGGCGATAATAGAGGTCTTCGCGGAACAGCCCCGCCTTGACCAGATCGATCAGGTTGCGGCTGGTCGAGGAGATCAGGCGGAAATCCGTACGCACAGCCCGCCGAGCGCCGAGCGGTTCGATCTCGCCACTGCGCAGCGCGTCGAGCAGCTTGACCTGCAGAGCGGGCGACAATTCGCCGACATTGTCGAGAAAGAGCGTGCCGCCATGGGCCTCCGCCAGCTTGCCGGCCTGCTTGTCGACGGCACCGGCCGGGTTCTTGTCCTGGCCGAACAGGATGCGTTCGGCCTCGGCCTCCGGCAGGGTGCCGCAATTGACGGCCACGAACGGCCGGCCGCGGCGTTCGCCGCCGCCATGGATCGCCTGCGCCACCATCTGCTTGCCGGTGCCCGCTTCGCCCTCGATCAGCACGGGAATGGTCGACCCCGCCGCTTTCTCGGCCAGGCGCACCACCCGCTCCATCTCCGGACCGCGGGCAACCAGATCCTTGAGGCCGAGCTGACCCGTGACGCGCTTGGCGAGCACGGCCACTTCGCGTTCCAGCGCGCGGTGCTTGAGAGCATTGCGGATCGAGGCCTGCAGACGCTCCGCCCCCACGGGCTTGACCACGAAATCGGCCGCACCCGCCTTCATCGCCGAGATTACGGCATCGATCGAGCCGTGGGCCGTCTGCACGATCACCGGAACCTGCAGGCCGCGGGCCCGCATGCGGCCGAGCACGCCCATGCCGTCGAGGTCAGGCATCACCAGGTCCAGGACGAGAAGATCGATCTTGCCGCCTTCGAGTTCACGCAGCGCCGCTTCGCCACTGTCGACAAGGCAGGCATGATAGCCAAAACGCCTCACCATGGCCTCGAGAAGTCGGCATTGCACCGGATCGTCGTCGGCGATCAGAACAGTCGAGCCCATCAATCCCCCGTCCCATTTCATCCGGCGCAGCGATCGGATGCCGATCCCTGCGGAACCCGGCATCACCGCGCCAGCACGAGGCCACCCTCCGGAGAGGCGCCACGATTTCACCCGGGCGAAGCGCCCCGTGTGCCGTTTCGGATCATCTAGGAGGAGAAGCGTGAAGGACTGCTTAACGACGTTTCATCAAAGTCACATTCCGCGGAGATGGTTGAAACCGCGGCCGCGAACGGCGATATGTGGGACCATCACGGGGCCGTATCGCCGGCCCGGCTTTGTTGCAAACACGGAGTGTCAGCCTCCGGCTGGCATTCAGGAATGCCGTTCGAACGATAACCGCAATCGTAGTTGCCAAGCGGTCTCAAGGAGTTTTCATGGCCGGCCAATCTTTTTCCGCATCCTCCGGTTCCTCTTCATCCGAGGCATCCAAGGCTGATTCGCCGGAGACCAGGGCCGACCGGAAGGGCAGCGAACTCGGCCGATTACCTGAATGGAATCTCTCCGATCTCTACCCGGGCCTCGATTCGCCCGAGATTGCCGCCGATCTCGACAGGGGCCTGGCCGACTGTCTTGCCTTCGAGGAGGCCCATAAGGGCAAGCTCGCCGAGATTCTGGCCGGCAAGGAGGGCGCCCGCCGTCTCGCCACCATCATCAAGACCTATGAGGGCCTCGAGGACAGGCTCGGGCGCATCGCCTCCTTCGCTGGCCTCGTCTATGCCGGCGACACCACCGATCCCGTCCGCGCCAAATTCTATGGCGACGTGCAGGACAAGCTGACCACCGCCTCCTCCCACCTCCTGTTCTTCACGCTGGAGCTCAACCGCATCGACGATGCGGCCTTGGCCGAGGCGGTCGAGCAGCAGACCGACGAAGACTTGGCGCTCGCCCATTGGAAGCCCTGGCTCGACGACATCCGCATCGAGAAGCCCTATCAGCTCGAGGATCGCGTCGAGCAACTGTTCCACGACAAGTCGGTCACCGGTCGCGGAGCCTGGAACCGCCTGTTCGACGAAACGATCTCGGGCCTGCGTTTCCGGGTGGAGGACAGTCAGGAACTGACGCTGGAGCCGACCCTGAACCTGCTGCAGGATCCCTCCCCGGCCAAGCGCGAGAAGGCGGCCCATGCCCTCGCCCGCACCTTCAAGGATAATCTCAGGCTGTTCACCCTGATCACCAACACGCTGGCCAAGGACAAGGAGATCTCCGACCGCTGGCGCGGCTTCGAGGATGTCGCCGATTCGCGCCATCTGTCGAACCGGGTCGAGCGCGAGGTGGTCGATGCGCTGGTCTCGGCGGTGCAGGAAGCCTATCCGCGCCTGTCGCATCGCTACTATCGCCTCAAGGCCAAGTGGTTCGGGCTCGACCAGCTCAACCACTGGGACCGCAATGCGCCGCTGCCCAAGGTCGAGAGCACGCCGATTAAGTGGGAAGATGCGCGCGGCACCGTGCTGGAGGCCTATGCCGGTTTCTCGCCGCGCATGGCCGGCATCGCCCAGCGCTTCTTCGACGAGAACTGGATCGATGCGCCCGTCCGCCCCGGCAAGGCGCCCGGCGCCTTCGCCCACCCGACCGTGCCTTCGGCCCATCCCTATGTGCTGCTCAACTACCAGGGCAAGACGCGCGACGTGATGACGCTGGCCCATGAGCTCGGCCACGGCGTCCACCAGGTACTGGCAGGCCACAACGGCGCGCTGATGGCGCCGACGCCGCTGACCCTGGCCGAGACCGCCTCGGTGTTCGGCGAGATGCTGACCTTCCGCGCCTTGCTGGCAGGGGCGGCCAGCCCGGCGCAGAAGAAGGCCATGCTCGCCGCCAAGGTGGAGGACATGATCAACACGGTGGTGCGCCAGATCGCCTTCTATTCCTTCGAGCGCAAGGTACATGTCGAGCGCCGCCAGGGCGAGTTGACCGCCGACCGCCTCGGCGAGATCTGGCTGTCCGTTCAAGAGGAAAGCCTCGGGCCGGCCATCAAGATCGGGCCGGGCTACGAGACCTTCTGGACTTACATCCCGCACTTCATCCACTCGCCCTTCTACGTCTATGCCTACGCCTTCGGCGACTGCCTGGTGAATTCGCTCTATGCCGTCTACGAAAAGGCGCATGACGGCTTTGCCGAACGCTATCTCGCCATGCTGGCGGCCGGCGGCACCAAGCATCATTCCGAACTGCTCGCCCCCTTCGGCCTCGACGCGCGCGATCCTGCCTTCTGGCAGATCGGCCTCAACCTGATCGAGAGCATGATCATAGAGCTCGAAGGAATGGAGTGAGGCTGACAGCGCTGCAGGCAGCGGCTTTACTGCCTCACCCTTCTCCTCTCCCCGCCGGGGGGAGGCAATGACTGGTGCCGAGCGAGACGATGCCAGCCCCGACTTGATCGCAACACCGAAGTCTCCCTCTCCCGGGCCGGGAGAGGGTGTTGCGGACTGCGGCCATCCTCATCCCGCGGCAATCGCCTCCAGCTCCACCAGCCAGCCCGGTTCGAGCGTTTCAACCACGATGGCCGTGGTCGGGATGCGGCGGCTGCCAAGAGCCTCGAGCCGCGCCGCCTGATTGGCTTCGACATAGGCGGCATCGCGCAAATAGCTGGTGACGCGCACCAGATTGTCCACGCCCATGCCGGCCTCGGCAAGGATGCGCCGGATATTGGACCATACGCAGTCGAGTTGCTCCGCCAGACCGGCGGGCGCCCTCCCCGCCAGATCGAGGCCCATGGTACCGCTGAAGAAAAGCAGGCGCTGCGGCCTCACCACTTCCATGGCGTGGACGTAGTCCGGTGTCGCTTCATAGATGCCTTCAGCAGGATTTCGCACTATCATCTGCATGATCAGAGCTCCTTGGTTGGGCTATTCTGAGCAGAAAAATCTTCGATAAAAAGTGATTTTTGCCGAATGAAATCAAAAACGAAGGATCTTCAGCCGAATGAAAGGCCAGACCGTATCCTCGACGATTTCGACCGAAAGATCTTAAGTGCGCTGAGCGCGGATGCGCGCTAGACCTATGCCGAGATCGGCCAGAATGTGGGACTTTCCGCTCCGGCCGTGCATGAACGCGTCAAGCGGCTGCGCGAATCCGGCGTGCTCAAGGGTACGACGGCCGTTCTCGACGCCCAGGCCATCGGCAAGCCCTTCCTCGCCTTCGTGCATGTCGACACCGAGGGCTGGGGCAAGAGCGAACGCATGATGACACTGCGCCGCTTTCCCGAGGTGGAAGAGATGCATTCGGTAGCCGGCGATACCGGCGTGGTCATGAAGGTCCGCACCCGACACGCGCGGGCCATGGAGCATTTCCTCTCCCAGCTCTATGTCCTGCCGGGCGTCAGGGGCACCAAGAGCTATGTGGTGCTCTCCACCTATCTGGAACGGGCAATCCAGCCCCTGGCCACCGAGGATTGGCCGGAAATCCCGCTGCCGCGGGATTAAGTTCAATATCCGGCTCTCCTGGGCGGCGTCCGCCTGCCCGCAATGCCCGTGCAATCCGCCCACCCTAGGTTGCGCCCGCATTCGGGAGCTGGACGATGATCCGCAGGAAGCAATGGGCTGCCAGGGCAGCCGGCTATGGGCTGCATGCCTATATCAGTGGCGTGATGCGCACCACGCGCTTCGCCCCTCTGCCGGGCGAGCAGCGGCCCTGGGAGAGGACGGACGGTTCCTTCATCGCACTGACCTGGCATGGCCAGCAAATGCTGAGCGTCGCAGCCCTGCGCGGGGCACCGCGCACCAGCGTGCTGGTCTCGCTGCATTTCGACGGCTCGGTGATCGCCACGGCACTGGCGCGGGCCGGCTACGGCACCATCCGCGGCTCGGGCACCCAGACCCGGGCCAAGATCCGGGGCAAATGCGGCATCCCCGCCTTCCTGGCGATGCGCCAGGCGCTGGAAACCGGCACCAATGTGCTGATGACGGCCGACGTGCCCAAGGTCGCGCGTGTCGCCGGCAAGGGCGCGGTGCAGCTGGCGCGGGCGACCGGACGGCCGATCTTCCTGTTCGCGGCGGTGACCAGCGCCCGCATAGACCTCGACAACTGGGACAAGGCCAGCCTGGTCCTGCCCTTCGGGCGCGGCTGTGTATTGTGGTCGGAGGCCCTCACCGTAGCCAGCGATGCCGACGCAGCAGAGATCGACGCGGTCAGCCATCGCATCACCATGGGGCTCGACGACCTGCACGCCGAAGCCCATCGGCGGCTGCGTTCCGGGAGCTGACGGCGCCCTTGCGCGTTTTGGCTGGATATTGCCGCGCTTTGGCATGGCTCTGCGTTCCGAGGAGGCAAGGGCTGCAGCTAAGAGGGACGAAGCCTCAAAGAAGTACGTTCCTTCCACGGCCGAACAGCGGACGCAAACATGGCAATTCTTCTCGGCCTGGCGGCAGCCCTGTGCTGGGGCGGCACGGATTTCCTCGGCGGCGCGGCGGCGCGGGCGCTCGGGGTGCGCCAGTCCCTGTTCTTCAGCCAGGCCATCGGCTTTGCCGGCCTGTCGCTGCTGGTCCTGGTCCTGCCTGGCATCCGCGGCCAGATGGCGTCGGCCCCGCCGGAGGCCTGGCTGTGGGGCCTTGCCGCCGCCCTCTGCAATTTCCTGGGCATGCTGGCCCTGCTGTCCGCCCTGGCTCGCGGCAAGGCCGCCCTGGTCGCCCCCCTCACCGCTACCTATGGTGTGATCACCACCTTGCTGTCACTGGCAACCGGCGAGATACTGGGCTGGTGGGCCCTGGCGGGCCTGGCGCTCTGTTTCATCGGGGTACCCTGCACGGTCTACGCGCCGGATGACGACAGCGCCTCGGCGGGTTCGAGGACTTCTCTGCGCCTGGCACTGGCGGCGGCTCTGTTCTTCGGTATCGGCTTCTGGCTGCAGGGACACCTGGCCCTGCCCGGGCTCGGCACCACGGCGACGCTGTGGCTGCTCTATGCCACCAATCTGATCTGTCTTGCCGGCATGCTCGCGGTGCGGCCGGCAGAGTTCCAGCCACCGCCTTCATCGCTCTGGCTCCTCATCACCGCGATCGGCCTGCTCAGCCTGTGCGGCTTCGGCACGCTGGCCCTGGGCGCGCTCACCGGGGCCGTCGCGGTGGTCACCGTGCTGAGCACGCTGTCCGGCGCTGTCACCGCCGCCCTCGGCGTGGTGCTGCGCGGCGAAAGGCTGTCGGCGCTGCAATGGTTCGGCATTGCCACCGCCCTTCTCGGCGTCCTCCTGCTCAGGATCGGGGGCTAGCCGGCGTCCCCGGCACCGCTGCCTCGTTCCGGCGCAAGGGCGACCAGCCGAGCGTCATGCCGGCCGCCGCGACCAGGATGGCGCCGGCACCAACCATCTGCAGCCAGTCCAGGCGGTGGCCGAAGGCGACGAGGTCGACCAGGATCGCCACCACCGGATAGATGAAGGAGAGCGCGCCGGTGAGGCTGGTCGGCAACTTCTGGATGGCGCCGTAGAGCAGGATATACATCAGTCCGGTATGGACGATGCCGAGCGTGCCCAGGATGGCCCAGGTCTGTTCGCCGACGGGTGGATGGGATAGGCTGGCGAGCGGGGCCAGCATCAGGGTGCCCACGATCACCTGGATCAACGCGATCAGGTGCGGCGGCACGCCCTTGAGCTTCTTGGCGACCAGAGCGGCGATGGCATAGAAGAAGGCGGCGCCGAGCGCCAGGCCGATGCCGACCAGATAATCGGTCCCCGCAGCCCCGCTTTTGGCCTGCACGATGCCGAGCATGCCGGCAAAGGCGAGGCCGAGCCAGAACAGCTTTGACGCCGTCAACTTCTCCGAAAAGAACAGCACGCCGAAACCCACCAGCATGAAGGGCTGGGTGTTGTAGACGGCGGTGGCGATCGAGATCGAGGCGCGCGGATAGGCGGCAAACAGCATGAGCCAGTTCGCCACGATGGCGACGCCGCCGACCACGGCGAGGCCGATCTGCCGCACCGTGATGACGTCGCGCCTGAAAAGGCCGAGCCCCAGGCAGATCAAGGCGAGCGTGCCCGCCCCGAACAGGCAGCGCCAGAACACCACGTCGATGACCGGCTGGCCGGACAGGATGACGAACCAGCCGATCGTGCCGGATATGATCATGGCCGCCGTCATCTCGGCCGTTCCGCGGAGCTTGTCCATGGCATGCACCTCTCAAAGGAGGCTGAATTCTATTCGGGCACCGTGCAGTTTTATATGGATAGGATTAGGCAAGATATGACATCCTCCTAAATCACGAAGGAAAAATCGTGGATTGGCATCATGCTTGATGAAGTGGACAAACGCATCGTCGACATTCTGGTCGAGAATGCCCGCATCTCGCTGAAGGAACTGGCGGGCCGGGTGAACCTGTCCTCCCCCTCGACCTCGGAACGTCTCAGACGCTTGGAGGAGCGCGGCGTGATCCGCGCCTTCACCGTGGACGTCGATCCGCAGGCCCTCGGCTATACGCTGCAGGCGATCGTGCGCATCCGCCCCCTGCCCGGCCAATTGCCCCGGGTGCAGAGGCTGATCGAGGAAATCCCGGAATTCTCCGAATGCGACAAGGTCACCGGCGACGACTGCTTCGTCGCCCGGCTGCACCTGCGCTCGATCGAACAGCTCGACGAGATCCTCGACCGCCTCATCGACAAGGCCGAGACCAACACCGCCATCGTCAAGTCGCAGCCGGTGAAGCGCCGCCTGCCGCCGCTGTGAGGGCGCGCTTCGCCGAGACGAGATCAGCGCAGGAACAGCAGGGGCCCCGTCGCCACCAGCAGCAGCCAGGCGATGCCGTCCCATTCCGTCAGCGAGGAGGATGGCGCCCGGCGACGAGCCCCGAACGCCGCCATCGCCTGCAGCACGGCAAACAGGGCGAGCAGCGCGGCGAAGGTCGCCGCAAAAGCCTTCGATCCACAGGCCGCCAGCAGGGCGGCGAAGAGGACTTCGGCAGCAAAGACGTGAATGGTTACCCTGGACACGATGTCCAGTTTTTTCGGGACTGAATGCGACATGGCGGAAGCGGTTCTGAAAATGCCTTGTTCTCACGCCGGCCCGCGAAAGCATTCGGTCGGACGAGGGAAAGATAAGGACGTTATCCTGCCCTGCCGCAATTGTTCGGCGGGCTGACATCGAAGGCATTTTATGAAATGGCATGCCCATTACACAAATAAATATTGTGTATTATTTGGAGCATAACGCGTAAGCAGGATATAAGGACGCCGGCCCTGCTTTAGGCAGGCGGTGCAATATCCCGGGGTCGCAGGCGTCGCGCCTGCAACGTCCTCACCTCAGTCGCAGCGCAGCAGGGAGGGCGGCGTGCCGATGTCGGCGACCACTGCCTCGAAGCGGCGGGTTTCGGGATCGCGGACCAGGAGATGGCCGGAAGCGATGCCGAAATAGGCGCCGTGGAGCTGCAATTCGCCGGCATCGACGCGGCGGCGCACGCTGCCGAAGGTCATCAGATTGGCAAGGCTCTGTTCCACGGCGGCCAGAGCGAGGCGGGTGATGTAGTCTTCGGACGGCGTCTCGCCGGGATCCTCGAGCGTATCCACTGCCGGGGCGATGATCGACATCCACTTGCCGATGAAGTCACCGGAGGACAGCGGCGCCCGCTTCTCCGCGAAGGAGCGGATGCCGCCGCAGCTGGCATGGCCCATGATCACGATATGCTTGACCTTGAGCGCCTCGACCGCGAATTCCAGCGCGGCGCTGGTGCCGTGGAATTGGCCGCCCGCTTCATAGGGCGGCACGATATTGGCGACGTTGCGCACCACGAACAGCTCGCCGGGCCCGGCGTCGAAAATCACTTCGGGCGAGACCCGCGAATCACAACAGCCGATCACGAGCACTTCAGGGCTCTGCCCCGTGGTTCCCAAGGTCTCGTAGCGCTGGCTTTCCCGGGAGAAGCGATCACCGAGGAAAGACTTGTAGCCGGCGATGAGACTGTCGGGGAACATGGGATCTCCTCGGAGCGCGGACATCCTGTCCGCTCTTGAAACGACAACGGTCGAGAAGAGAGCGAGGCGGTGATCTCAGGAGACACCGCCATGCATGGATACCGGAAGAGGGCGGATACCGCGACATGCAAACATGTCGTCGAGAGGCCCGCCCTCCCGGGATCATGCCGCCAGGTTGCGCAGCACGAACTGCAGGATGCCGCCGTTCTTGAAGTAGTCGAGCTCATCCAGTGTGTCGATGCGGCAGAGCAGCGGCACCTTGACGACCTTGCCGTCGGCGAAGGTGATCTCGGCCTCGATGGTGGCGCGCGGCTTGATCGTCTCGATACCCTCGATCGTCACCGTCTCGTCGCCCTTCAGGCCCAGCGTCTGCCAGGAGGTGCCTTCGGCGAAGGTGAAGGGCACCACGCCCATGCCGACCAAGTTGGAGCGGTGGATACGCTCGAAGCTCTGGGCGATCACGGCGCGCACGCCGAGCAGCTTGGTGCCCTTGGCCGCCCAGTCACGCGAGGAACCGGTGCCGTATTCCTTGCCGGCGAACACGACCAGGGGCACGCCCTCGGCCTTGTAACGCATGGCCACGTCATAGATCGGGGCTTCCACGCCATCGGGATAATGGATGGACAGGCCGCCTTCGATGCCCGGCAGCATCTGGTTCTTGATGCGGATATTGGCGAAGGTACCGCGCATCATCACCTGATGGTTGCCGCGGCGGGTGCCGTACTGGTTGAAGTCCACCGGGCGGACCTGATGGTCGCGCAGATATTCGCCCGCCGGGCTCGCCGCCTTGATCGAACCGGCCGGGGAGATGTGGTCGGTGGTGATCGAGTCGAGGAAGAGGCCAAGGACGCGGGCCTTGTGCACGTCGGTCGGCGGCACCGGCGTCTTGGTCATACCATCGAAATAGGGTGGGTTCTGCACATAGGTCGAACGCTCGTCCCAGGCATAGGTCTGCCCGGCCGGGGCCGAGATCTTCTGCCAGTTCTCGTCGCCCTTGAAGACGTCCGCATATTTGGACTTGAACATCGCCTGGGTGACGAATTCGTCGATCACCGCCTGAATCTCGGCACCATCGGGCCAGATATCGGCGAGGAAGACGGGCTTGCCGTCGCTGCCGGTGCCGAGCGGCTCCAGCGTGAGATCGACCTGCAGGGAGCCGGCCAGCGCATAGGCGACCACCAGCGGGGGCGAGGCCAAATAGTTGGCCTTGACGTCCGGATTGACGCGGCCCTCGAAGTTGCGGTTGCCCGAGAGCACCGCGGCGGCGACGATGTCACCCTTGTTGACGGCCTCCGAGATCGGCTCGGGCAACGGGCCCGAATTGCCGATGCAGGTGGTGCAGCCGAAGCCCACCAGGTTGAAGCCGAGGGCATCGAGGTCCTTCTGCAGGCCGGACTGGCTGAGATAGGCTTCCACCACCTGCGATCCCGGGGCGAGCGAAGTCTTGACCCAGGGCTTGGACTTCAGGCCCTTGGCCGCCGCCTTGCGGGCGAGCAGGCCGGCCGCGACCAGCACGGAGGGATTGGAGGTGTTGGTGCAGGAGGTGATGGCAGCGATCGTCACCGCGCCGTGGCCGATGCCATAGTCGGTGCCGGCGACGGCCTGGGTCTTGCCGGCCTCGTCTGGCTTCTTGAACTCGCCTTCCAGCGCGGCGAGGAAGCCGGCCTTGGCATCGGAGAGCAGGACGCGGTCCTGCGGGCGCTTGGGACCGGCCAGCGAAGGCAGCACGGTGGCGAGATCGAGCTCGAGGATGTCGGTGAACACCGGATCGAAGCTCGCCGCGGTGCGGAACATGCCCTGTTCCTTGGAATAGGCCTCGACCAGCGCGATGCGGTCGGCATCACGGCCGGACTTGTCGAGATAGCGCAGCGTCTCGGCATCGACAGGGAAGAAGCCGCAGGTCGCGCCATATTCCGGCGCCATGTTGGCGATGGTGGCCTTGTCCTCCAGCGTCATGGCGTCGAGGCCCTGGCCGAAGAACTCCACGAACTTGCCGACCACGCCCTTCTTGCGCAGCATCTGGGTGACGGTGAGCACGAGGTCGGTGGCGGTGACGCCGGCCGGCAGCTTGCCGGTAAGGCGGAAGCCGATCACTTCGGGGATCAGCATCGAATTGGGCTGACCGAGCATGGAGGCCTCGGCCTCGATGCCGCCGACGCCCCAGCCGAGCACGCCCAGGCCGTTGACCATGGTGGTGTGGCTGTCGGTGCCCACCAGCGTGTCGGGATAGGCGACGGTGACACCGTCCTCTTCCTTGGTCCACACCGTCTGAGCCAGATATTCCAGGTTGACCTGGTGGCAGATGCCGGTGCCCGGCGGCACCACGCGGAAATTGTCGAAGGCCGATTGGCCCCATTTCAGGAAGCGGTAGCGCTCCTGGTTCTGTTCATATTCGCGGGCGACATTGTTCTTGAAGGCGTCGTTGTTGCCGAAATAGTCGACGACGACGGAGTGGTCGATGACCAGGTCCACCGGCACCAGCGGGTTGATGCGGGTGGGATCGCCGCCCAGCGCCTTCATGGCGTCACGCATGGCGGCAAGGTCGACCACGGCCGGCACGCCGGTGAAGTCCTGCATCAGCACGCGGGCGGGGCGGAAGGCGATCTCGCGCTCGGCCTTGCCGCGATTGGTCAGGAAGGCGGCGATGGCTTCGATGTCGCCCTTGGAAACGCTGCGGCCATCCTCGAAGCGCAGGAGGTTCTCGAGCAGGACCTTCATGGAGACCGGCAAGGCGGAAATGCCGGGAAGACCGTTCGCTTCCGCTGCCTTCAAGGAATAATAGGTATAGGTCTTCGAGCCCACCTGAAGTGTCTTGCGGGCTTTGAAGCTGTCGAGAGAGGCCATGGCAGGTTCCCTGAAAAAGGCCGGGGAGCGTCCCCAAGCCTATGATAGGTCAGCGGAATTC
The DNA here is from genome assembly GCF_040797145.1 of Labrys neptuniae. NCBI lineage: Bacteria > Pseudomonadati > Pseudomonadota > Alphaproteobacteria > Hyphomicrobiales > Xanthobacteraceae > Labrys > Labrys neptuniae. The sequence continues at coordinate 126,359 of NZ_JBFNQD010000012.1, forward strand.
GCGCTCGCGAGGCGATTTGTGCGGCGCGGGATGGTGCGTTTATAGAAGGATTCCAGTCAGGCCGCTACTGCCTATTTGGCGACGTCTGCCATGCCCGGATCGCGGGGTCTGCCACCGGACGGGTAGGAGGCGGGAGCGGCAGAAAAATCGATCGGATTTTTACGCTTTGTTAAGGCTGTCGGCCGATTCCGGAGCAGAACACCGCGTTTCCTCTCTATTTCCGCGGTGTGACCATCGACACGGCACGCTCGCGCCGCAATCGGCATCTACTCCGCCAGCTTCAGCTTTCAGAACGCGGCCGAACGTTTGCTCTTGAGGATATCATGCAGCCATTTGCCCCCTTGCTCGCCAAGCTTCGCACCGAGTTCCGGCATGCCTGGTTCCCGACCCTGCTGATCTGCTCGATGGTGATCCTGCATGACCTGGCCACCGGCATTCAGCATGGCGGCCTGGTGGTGGCGTTGCTGATCGCCGCCTTCGTCCTGGCGCGCCCCGCCTTGCTCCGCCAACGCTCACCGCTGCAGAGCTGGCGCCACAGCCTGATCTATGCCGGCACCATCCTGGTTGCGACCCTGGTCTCCCTGGGCACGCTCGACTGGCTGAAGCTCTAGGAACGGAGGACGACGGTCGAAGCGTTGCCGTATTCACGGTCGTTACGACATTGTCCATGGCTCAGCGCCTTCAGGTGCCGCTCGCGCCGAAGCTCGCTTGCGCCATGTCGAGAAAGGCCGACAGGGCGCTCGAAACATAGCCATCCGCCCGGCGCACGAACAGCGTATCGACCTCGGATCGCTCGGGCGGGAGGTCATGGATGGCGATCCTGCCCTCCTGCCAGGTGCCAGCCACGACGCTTCTCGGCAGCAAGGTGACGCCGACGCCGGCCGAGACACAGCTGATGATCGCTTCCAGCGAGCCGAATTCCAGCGGCCTTGCGGTCACGATTCCTCTCTCGGCCAGCAAGGCTTCGAGCCGCTGGCGATAGGAGCAACCGATCTGGAACACGATCGTCTTCAGATCCGCGACCGCAGCCAGTTCGTCGATGCTGCGATGGTTGCGCGCGGTGACGAGGACGAGCTCTTCCCGGAAAACTACCTGCCAGCTCAGTTCCGGATGGCTGATGGGGCCGGCAACGAAGGCACCTTCGAGGCGGCATGCCAGCACCTCGTCCACGAGCTTGCGCGTGGTGCCGGTGGCGAGGACGAGCCGGACGGCGGGGTAGGCCTTGGCAAACCGGCTGAGCAGGCCGGACAGCCGCAGGGCCGCCGTCGTTTCCAGGCTGCCGAGCGACAGGGCGCCACTCGGCACGCCCTCGTCCTGCGCGGCCATTCGCGCATCCGCGAGCAGCCTGGCGATGCGGCTGACAAAGGGCAACACCCGCTGCCCCGCCGGCGTGGTGGAGACACCGCGCGCATGGCGCTGGAACAGGCTGACGCCAAGGTCCTGTTCGAGTGTACGGATGCGAGCCGTCACATTGGATTGGACGGTGTTCAGCTCCTGGGCGGCCCGGTTCATGCTGCCGAGCCGGGATACGGCCTCGAAAACCTTCAGATCGGATATGTCCATGCCGGTCGCATCCGCCACCAATTGGCTAATCTTAAAAAGAGATAACTTATATCTTTTATATTCGTTTTTATAGATTGATACAGGCTCGTATGGTCGTCAAGCGTGACAATCGAGGGTCGACGAATGGCCGGCACCACCATCTTGGACCGTGGCGGGAATTCCCACGAGGGCAGCCTCAATCTGTGGAGGGCCATCCTGTCCGCCTTCTGTGCCAGCCTGATCGGCATCGGCCTTGCCCGCTTCGCCTACACGCCGCTGCTGCCCGCGATCGTCGATGCGCGCTGGTTCGAGGCCTCGACGGCCGCCTATCTCGGCGCCGCCAACCTGGCTGGCTATCTTGCCGGCGCCCTCATGGGCCGGCCGATGGCCGGGCGTTTCTCGACAGTGGCCACTCTCAGGGCCATGATGGCCCTGGCCACCCTCACCTTTTTCGCCTGCTCTTATCCGTTCGGCTTTGCCTGGTTCTTCGCCTGGCGCTTTGCCGCCGGGCTGGCGGGTGGCGTGCTGATGGTCCTGGCAGCTCCAACCGTCCTCACCCATATCGCACCGGCAAGACGGGGGCTTGCCGGCGGCGCCATCTTCATGGGGATCGGGGCGGGCATTGCCGCATCCGGCACGCTGGTGCCATTGCTCCTGCAGCAGGGACTGCGGCAGGCCTGGCTTGGCCTCGGTGCACTCTCGCTGCTGCTGATGGCCGCCGCCTGGAGCGGTTGGCCGCGCGGCGAGAATGCCACGGCCCGGCCCGCCGCGTCCGGCCATGCCCCGCGAACGGCAAGCCTGCGTGCCCTTTATGCCGAATACGCCCTCAATGCCGCCGGCTGGGTGCCGCACATGATCTTCCTGGTCGATTTCGTCGCGCGGGGATTGGGTGAAGGCGTCGAGGTCGGCGCCCTCTATTGGATCATCTTCGGCATCGGCGCCACCATCGGCCCTCTGCTGGCCGGTCACCTTGCCGATCGCATCGGCTTCGGCGCGGCCTTGCGCATGGCCTTCCTGCTCGAGGCCGTCGCGGTAGCGCTGCCTGCCGGTATGGCCGGGCAGGCATGGCTGATCGGCTCGAGCCTGATCGTGGGTGCCTTCGTCACCGGCACAGTGCCGCTGATCATCGGCCGCATCCACGAACTCCTGCCGCACCACCCTGCCCAGCAAAAACGGGCCTGGAGCCTGGCGACGGTTTGGTTCGCCCTGTTCCAGGCCGGTGCCGCCTATGCCCTGTCCTTCCTCTTCGCCCAGAGCGGCGGCAATTACCGCCTGCTCTTCGTGATCGGCGCGGCCGCGATGATCCTCGCTTTGGCGATCGATCTCGTCGCCAACGGCATTGGCCGTCCTGGCAACGAAGGCAGGCAAGGCTGAGCGCCGTGGCATCGGGAACCGGCCGGGCACGGCCATATCCTTTCCCATCCGGAGCTTTACCTCCCACCGCTGCATGCCGATGATGCCCGCGAGGGGAATCGTACAGGGGGAACTGGGTATGAGGAAGGTCGGATTCGCGACCCTCGTTGCGGCCGCCACCATGGTGGCCACGCCCGTGCTGGCTGAGCCGGTCCTGATCGAGAACGTCAAGGGCTATACCATCCGCAACGGCGAGCTCGTCCGCTTCGACGCTCTGGTCTTCGGCGAAGACGGCAAAGTCATCGCCACCGGCACGCACAAGGAACTGGTCAAGGCCCATGCAGGTGCCGTCAAACGCGACGGCCGTGGCAAGGTGATGCTGCCAGGCCTGATCGATGCGCATGGCCATGTCGGCGGCCTCGGCGAAACGCTGACGACGATCGATCTGTCATCGACCACCAGTCTCAAGGCCGCCCTCAAGCAAGTGAGTGCCTATGCTGCGGCCAATCCCAAGGCGGCCTGGATTCGTGGCAGCGGCTGGAACCAGGTGATCTGGAAGCTCGGGCGCTTTCCGAACGCCGCCGAGCTCGACGCCGTGCTGAAGGACAGGCCGGTCTGGCTCGAGCGGGTCGACGGCCATGCCGGCTGGGCCAACTCGAAGACGCTCGCCTTGGCCGGCATCACCAGGGACACCAAGGATCCCGATGGCGGGCGCCTCGAACGCGATGCGCAGGGCAATCCCACCGGGGTACTGGTCGACAAGGCCATGGACCTCGTCGTCAAGATGCTGCCGGCCAAGACCGAGGCCGATCGCTCCGCCAATCTCACCGCCGCCCTCGCTCATATGGCCAGGCTTGGCCTGACAGGGGCGCATGACGCCGGCGTCGAGGCCGCCGACATCGATGTCTACAGAAAGTTCGCCGACGAGGGCCGCCTCACCGCCCGGATCTACGCCATGGTTGGCGGCGTCGGCGAGGATTTCAAGAAAGTCTCGGCTGGAGGCCCGCTGCTCGGCTATGGCCAGGACCGGTTGACGGTACGCAGTGTCAAGCTCTATGCCGACGGCGCGCTGGGCAGCCGCGGCGCTGCGCTGATCGAGCCCTATAGCGACGATCCCGGCAATCGCGGCCTGCTTTTCAAGAAACCCGAGGCGATGCAGGCCGATATCGAGACGGCACTGAAGGCCGGCTTCCAGGTCAATGTTCACGCCATCGGCGATGCCGGCAATCGCGAAGTGCTCGACGCCTTCGAGGGCGCCTTCGCCAAGGTGGGCGGGCGCGATCTGCGCAACCGCATCGAGCACGCCCAGGTGCTGGCGCTCACCGACCTGCCCCGCCTCGAGAGCCTCGGCCTCGTCGCCTCGATGCAACCCACCCACGCCACTTCCGACATGAACATGGCGGAAGACAGGGTCGGCCATGAGCGCATCCGCGGCGCCTATGCCTGGCGAACCGTGCTCAACCAGGGCACGGTGATTGCCGGCGGTTCGGACTTTCCGGTGGAATCGGCCAATCCGTTCTTCGGCCTGCACGCGGCTATCAACCGCACCGATCACGAAGGCAAGCCCGTCGCCGGCTGGCACGCCGAGCAGGCGATGACGCGGGTTGAAGCGTTCCGCGCCTTCACCCTGGATGCCGCCTACGCCGCACATCAGGAGAAGAGCCTCGGCAGCCTCGAACCGGGCAAATGGGCCGATTTCATCCTGGTCGACCAGGACATCTTTGCCGTCGATCCCCAGTTGATCTGGAAGACCAAAGTCGCGGAGACCTGGGTCGGCGGCAGGCGTGTGTTTCCTGCCGGAAGATGAGGGACGAAATCGGGGCCCCGTCGGGCAGGAACGCTGCTTTCGGCTCAGGCCCTCAGGCCTGGCCGACGCTGCCATAGACCATGCGGCCCTGGTGGAAGGTGGCCGTACGCGCAGGCATGCGGGCCACCGCCTCGGCCGAGCAACTGGCGGGAACCAGGGTGAAACCCGCCTCGTCGCCGGCCTTCGGCCAGGCGCGCTTGCCGCTGCCGTCCAGCGGCAGCACGCCGCCGGTGGCGATCGACAGGGCGCGAGAGAGGTGGAACTCGTCCGAGCCGTCATAGAGCTGGGCGTAGAGATTGGCCTTTTCCAGCATGTCGCCGCTGCCGAAGGGCGACCAATGATCGATCACGCTGTCCGTGCCGGTCATCACGAAGACGCCCTTCTCGCTGAGCTCAGGCAGCGGCATCACAAAGCTGCCGATCGGCACCGTCGAGGCGACGGCGATACCCTGCGCGGCAAAGCGGGTGGCGAGTTCGGACAGTGCCTGCGGCGAGAGCGTGCTAAGCGCGAAGGCGTGGCTGATGGTGACCTTGCCCTTGAGCGCTGCGTTCTTCTCCACCGTTTCGACCATGTACTCGATCGCCGCCACGCCGGCCGGACTGGTCTCATGCAGGTGGATGTCCACGCCCTTGCCGGTATCGAGAGCGATCTGGAACATGGCGTCGAGGGATTTTTCCATGGCGCCATCGACATTGGTCGGGTCGAGCCCTCCGACATAGGCGGCACCCATGGCCATCGCCTCGCGCAACAGCCCCTCGACCCTGGAATGCAACAGGCCGTGCTGGGGGAAGGCGACGATCTCGCAGGAGAAGTCCTCGCGGTGGTTCTCCAGCGCCCGCTGCACATGCTCCAGGGCCTTCAAGCCGCTGATCGGGTCGATGTTGCAATGGCCACGCGCCACCGTGCTGCCCTTGGACTGCAACAGGGCGATCAGCCCCTCGGCACGCTGCTGCGCGACGGGCAACAGCGTGGGCAGCAATGTCTGCTCCCGAGCGATCATGTCCATGATGGTCTTGCCTTGGCGCGGGCGCGGCGCCTGCCAGGGGCCGCCATAGAAAGTCTTGTCGAGATGGATGTGCATGTCGCGCATCGCCGGCAGCAGGAGCTGGCCATGCGCCCCGTAACGAGGCAGGCCGTCGGCCAGCCCGGCGTTGGCCGCAAGCAGGGCTGCGATCTTGCCGTCCTTGATCTCCAGCGTGTAGAGCGCGGTGCGGGTGCCGATCACCGTCTCGCCGTCATACTCGAAGCCTTCTTCGAGCCGCACGTCGCGGAGATAATAATGGCGATCCCGCAGCGTGGTGGCACCGGATTCGCCGCCCGGGCGGCCGGTGCCGGCCATCGCAGCCACGGCGCTGCCACCGGCCATGTCCATGACTGCCGAGGCGGCGCTGCGGTTTCCGCTGTGGCTGAGAACCGCCCTGAGGCTTGGCTGCTGGTGGTTTTCCACGGTGGTTTCCTGCCTTCGATCGGTTGTCTGGGCTCCCAATTTACGGGAGAGCCAATCTCGATGGCAGCGAGATTTGCCAATGCTGACCATTCGATTCGACAATGATGGAGGCTCTCCACGAAGCGCAAATGAATAGCCAACCTTCATGCAGAAGGGAGCGGCGATTTCCGCACCCTAGGCCTCCAGCCCGCAGAAGGTGATCAGCCGCTCTGCCAGGGTGACGACGGCATCGACAGCACCATCGCGGAAATACAGCGCCAGCTCGAAATCGGTCACCGGCTGCAATCCCTCGGCCTCCCCCAATATGCGATGGCTGGGCAGCCGGCAGCCGGCAGGCAGCAGGGTGATGCCGAGGCCGGCGGCCGACGCCGCCATGAGCGCTCCGAGGCTGGCACTGCTGTAGCCGACCCGCCAGCGTCGGCCGAGATCATCGAGGGCCTGGCATAGTTCCTCGCGATAGAGCCCATTGGGCGGGAACACCGCCAGCGGCACCGGCGCCTGCTCGATGGCCGGATGGGCCAGGCTGTCCAGCCATAGCAGGGGTTCGGGCCGGGCAGCGCGTGGCGGCTGGCTGCGGCGCTGCTTGACCAGGATGAGGTCGAGTTCCTCGCGGCCATAGGCGGCATGCAGATCCGCGCTCAGGCCGCTGGTGACATCAAGCCGCAGATGCGGGTGCTCCCGGCTGAAGACAGCGAGCAGGTCGGCGGTGGGCACGGTATAATCCTCGGGCATGCCCAGCCGCAGTACGCCGTCGCGCCACAGGCCCGTCAGGGCATCATGCGCCTCCTCGTTGAGGGCGATGATGCGCCGGGCATAGCCCAGCAGCTTCACCCCCTCCTCGGTGAGCTGCACCTGATGCGAGGAACGTTCGAACAGCGGTTTGCCGAGCATCTCCTCCAACCGACGGATCTGCTGGCTGACGGTGGACTGCGACAGGGATACGCGCTCCGCCGCACGGGTAAAGCTCATGGTGTCGCATACCGACACGAAGCTGTTCAGCAGCTGCGGATTGAACATCGGATAGCGATTCATGCGCCCACCGCCGGCACCCCTCGGTTCGATCGCCCGACAATAGACCACAGTGGGCTCGATTGCTTGGAACGAAGATGTGCAAAAGAAAACGGCGCGGTCGAGCCGCGCCGTTTCATCAAACTCGATGGAGGGTGCCTCAGTCCTTGCGGCGCAGACGCACGATCACGTCGACGCGCGCAACTTCATAGCCTGCCGGCACCTGCGGCATCTCGGCCATGTTGACCTCGCCGGGGATGTCGAGCACCTCATTGTCGCCTTCGACGAAATAATGATGGTGCTCGTGCACATTGGTGTCGAAATAGGTCTTCGACCCGTCCACGGCGAATTCGCGCAGCAGGCCGACTTCGGTGAACTGGTGCAGCGTGTTGTAGACGGTGGCGAGCGAGACCGGCACTCGGGCCTTGGAGGCCTCGTCATGCAGCATCTCGGCGGTGATGTGCCGATCGCCCTTCTGGAACAGCAGCCAGCCCAGCGCCAGGCGCTGGCGGGTGGGCCTCAAGCCGACGTCGCGCAGCATCGAACGCACGTCATGGAACGGGCAGCCCGTGCGCTGGTGGTCGCGGGAGGGAAGCTCGCGCGAGGGCGATGCATCCGGCGTGGCCGCCTTGGCGGAACGATCGAAGTGAATGACTGTGGTCGCTGACATGATGCGGTTCTACAACTTTTCTCGGCGACATTCTAGGGCAAGTGATGCCGCAGACGCAATCATCATAATGGCTGATGCCAACTAGCCCCTGGAAAAATGGCGCTTTTTGGCGATCATCCGCGCTTCAGGGCGGTCAGCACCTTCAACCCAGGGTGGCCGGTGACCGGCAGGCCGAGCCGGCGCTGCACGTCGCGGATGGCCTGGATGGTCTTGTTGCCGATCGAGCCGTCGGGCGTGCCGATATCATAGCCCTTGCGGGCCAGCAGGGCCTGCAATTCCTTGCGCTGCGCCCGCGACAGGCCAGGATCGTCGGTCGGCCAGGGCGTCGCGAAGGGGCTGCCGCCCCGGATGCGGTCCGACAGATGGGCGATCGCCAGCGCATAGGACTCGGCAGCATTGTAGGAATAGATCGCATCGAAATTGCGGAAGACCACGAAGGCCGGCCCCTGCGGCCCGGCCGGCAACAGGATCGCAGCCCGGGCATTGCCGCCCTGCAGCGGCGCACCGTCGATGCGGGTCACCCCCATCGCGGCCCAGGAACCGAGCGGGCGCTTCTTGGTGCGGCCGGCCAGTCCCGCCTTGAAGCCGGGCGGCAGGCGCACCTCATAGCCCCAGCGCGTGCCGGAGGTCCAGCCGGAACGGGCCAGGTAGTTGGCGGTGGAGGCGAGCGCATCAGGCACGGAATCGACCACGTCGCGGCGACCATCGCCGTCACCATCCACGGCCAGGCGCAGGAAGGTCGAGGGCATGAACTGGGTGTTGCCGAAGGCGCCGGCCCAGGAACCGACGAGATGATCGGGATTGACGTCGCCGCGCTGGATGATCTTCAGCGTGGCGATGAGCTCACCCTGGAAATAGCCCTGCCGGCGGCCCGCATAGCAGGAGAGCGTGGCCAGCGACTGCACCAGCGGGCGCGTGCCCTTGCTCTCGCCATAATTGGACTCGACGCCCCAGACCGCGACCACTACCGCCGGGTCGACGCCGTAGCGCCGCTGCACGCCCGAGAGCACCGAGCCATATCTGGACAGCATCTGCTTGCCGTCGGCCACGCGTTGCGCGTCGACCAGCGAGGCCATGTAGTCCCAGATCGGTGTCTTGAACTCGGGCTGCTTGTTCATCGCGTCGATCACGGTCATGTCCGGCTGCAGGCCGCTGAACTGCCGGTTGATAACCGATGACGACACTCCCGCCGCGCCGGCGCGCGCGCCGATGGCGGAAAGGCACTGTTGGAAGGAGGCGGCCGACGCCGGCAAAGCGGAGAGGGCGAGCAGCGCAAGGGCGGACACGACTGTCTTTTTCATGGCCATGATCATGATTCATCAAGGTAAATGAAAGATGGCCAAACCGGCCGAAATGGGGTGGGTTCGGATTAATTACGCGCAATGATTGCGTGGACGTGACGGGAGATCACGCAAATGCCTTCGCCCCTCTCGGGGGCGGGGAGCTCACCTGTTCGCACCAGGCACCCAGAGCACGTCGCCGCTGGCCTTGTGGTTGAGGTAGCGGCTGGCCACGAACAGATGGTCGGAGAGGCGGTTGACATAGGCCAGCGCCTCGGCGGAGACCAGTTCGCCCACCGATTGCGACAGCGCCACCATCACGCGTTCTGCTCGCCTGCTGACGGTACGCGCCATGTGCAGATGGCTGGCGCAGGGTGTGCCGCCCGGCAGCACGAAACTCTTCAGTGGCGCGAGGTCGGCATTCATGGCGTCTATTTCCTGCTCCAGCCGGTCGACCTGGGCCTGTACGATGCGCAACGGCGTCCAGGTGATTGCCTTCTCGCCGCCCTCGGGCGTGCACAGATCGGCGCCGAGATCGAACAGATCGTTCTGGATGCGGGCGAGCATGGCGTCGACATCGGCGTCCTCGCGGGCGCTGTGCTGGCGGGCGAGGCCGATCACGGCATTCGCCTCGTCGACCGTGCCATAGGCCTCGACCCTCAGATCGGCCTTGGAACGGCGCTCGCCGGTGCCGAGCCCGGTGGAACCGTCGTCGCCGGTACGGGTGTAGATCTTGTTGAGACGAACCATTGCGCTTGCCCGAGTTTGTTTGGCTTTCAGGGATCATTGTCATTGCCGGAGCAGCGACGCAATCCAGGGGCCGGGAAGCGGAGAGGCTGAAATGCCTCTAGTGGCCCGGCCAGGAGAGCATCCGGCCGGGCCTTGTGCCGGCACCACGTTATCCCCAACAGGCACCGGACGGGCGGACCCTAGGGGCCGGATGTAACTCAAAGGTAAACGCAGGAAGGTTTATGGCACCCATGGCGCGATGCCATTGACCGGGATAGGCCATGCGGCGGCTCACCAAGCCGCCGCGAGCCCCTCATGGGATCACTGGCTCAGGGCACCGCCGAGAAGGGCACCAAGCGCAAACGCTGCCACGGGGTACCACATGCCGTCACGGTGGCGACGATAGCCCGGCCGGTAATCGCGATAGCCGCGATAGCCGTGGTAATAGCCGGCACCATCCGGCCGGCGATTTGGTCCCCATCCCCTGGGATAGCGGTCGGGTCCGCGGTGCTGTCCACCCCAGGTGCCGGGACGATGTTCTCTCCAGTCTCGCTGGTGTTGTTGGCGCGGAAAGAAATTTTGCGCTTGAGCGCTCGCCAATGGAGCAGCAATCACCAATGAAGCTAAGGCAATCTTGAAAAAATTCGACATGAATCGTTCCTCGGTTAATAAGAGAACCAAGGTTACGTTGCGAAATGTGAATGCAAGATGAAGCCTATATTCAAGATATCGTGGGTCTTGAAAAACGTTCTTCACTTATTTGTGAGCGAAATAGATCGCCGCCATGATGATGATGATCGCCACGGCTTGCAGCAGGACGCGCATCTGCATCAGCCGCTGGGAGCGCCAGCCATCGCCACCCTTGAGCATGTTGTGCAGGCCCATGCCGAGCACGATGGCAACCGCCAGGATGGCGAAGGGCACGAGAATATAGAAGAACTTGGCCATTCGCCGGTTCTATGCCTTCGCTTAGCCGGCGTCGAGGCCGATATGGCATCCGGTCGAAAAAGTCGCGGCCACCGGCGGCGATGTCGCCCTTCCACCGCTGGCCCGGGCAATGCTATGACAAATGCGATCATCCGCTCGAATACCGCGCCGCGGCCCCCTTCGTTCGATGACGTCATTTTCATCGCACAGGGAGAGAGCGGTGCCCGAATCGGCCGGCAAGATCGTGCATGTGGTGTGCTGCGGCGCCTCTTCCTTCGATTCGATCTTCCAGCTCGATAGCCTGCCGAGCGGCCCTGGCAAGGTCCTGCCCAGCCGGGTAACCGAGGTGGCCCATGGCATGGCCGCCAGCGCCGCCGCCGCGATCGCCAAGCTGGGCGGGCGCAGCGCCCTGCTCTCGCGCGTCGGCGACGATGCCATCGGTGAGCGTATCGTCGCCGACCTGACGGCAGCTGGCATCGACTGTCGCTTCATCCGCAGGGCCCAGGGCGCACGCTCGCCGATCTCGACCGTGCTGATCGACCGCCATGGCGAGCGGCTGGTGGTGCCCTATTACGATCCGGCGCTCGGCCAGGATCCGTCCTGGCTGCCGCTCGAACTGGTCGCCCGTGCCGACGCCGCGCTGGTCGACATACGCTGGCCCGAGGGTGCAGCCGCCGTGCTCAAGGCCGCGCGCGCTGCCGGCCGCCCCGCCGTGCTCGATGCCGACACCGGACCCGCCGGCGTAACGGCGGAACTTGCGGCGCTGGCAACCCACATCGTCTTCTCGGAACCGGCCGCGCTGGCGCTGAGCGGCGCATCGAGCCCCAGCGCGGCCCTGCATGCGCTGGCCGGACGTTTCACTGGCTTTCTTGCCGTCACCGCCGGACCGGAAGGCTGCTTTTGGCTCGACCGTGACAAGAACCAGGTCGAGCAGTTGCGCCCGCCGGCAGTCGAGGCGGTCGATACGCTGGCGGCGGGCGACGTCTTCCACGGCGCCTTCACCCTCGCCATCGCCGAAGGGGCGCCCATCCCGCAGGCCATCGCCTTCGCCAATGTCGCTGCCGCCCTGAAATGCCGCAGCTTCGGCGGGCGGCTGGGCACGCCCGACCGGACCGAGGTGGAGGCGATGCTGTCTAGAGCAAAACGCGTTCAGGCGTGAACGCCTATTTGCTCTAACTCTTTGTTCCGACGCGTCTTTGCGATTCGAGGTGACTCCGTCAAATCGCAAAACGCTATAGTTTGGAAAGAACAGGTCTGGAGGAAAGATGACGACCATTGCCGAATTGCGGGCCTGTCTCGCCGAAACCCCGATCCTGCCGGTCATGGCGATCAAGGATCTGGATGAGAGCCTCGCCGACATCGATGGCCTGGTAGCGGCGGGTGCGCCGGTGATCGAAATCCTTTTTCGCACGCCTGAGGCACCGGCAGCGCTCAAGGCGGCCAAGGCGCGCCATCCTCATTGCCTGTTCGGTGCCGGCACCATGCTGCTGGCAAACCATGTGCGCCTGGCCCTCGACGCCGGTGCGGACTTCACCGTCAGCCCCGGCCTCACGCCAGCCCTGCAGGCGCTGGTCGCCGCCAGCGGCCTGCCGCATATCCCCGGGGTGCAGACGGCCTCGGAGACCATGCAGGCCTGTGAATATGGCTATACGCTGATGAAATACTATCCCTCGGAAGCCTCAAACGGCCCTGTGGTGTTGGCCGATTACGCCAACATCTTCGAGGGCGTGGGCTTCGTCACCACCGGCGGCATCGAGACAGCACTGCTGCCGGCCTATGGCGCGGTGCGCAACATCGTCGCCGTCGGCGGTTCCTGGATGCTGCCCTCGCGCCATACGCCCGGCTCACCCTGCCTGCGGCAGCAGGCCGCCATCTTCAAGGCGGCGCGGGGATGAGGGCAAGCAGATTCCCGTGTGCGCGGATGTCTCGTCCGTGCACACGGGAAGGCCACTCTGCCTATCTCACTTCGGCGGCGTGCCGACCTCGAATTTGAAGTATTTCTTGGCCATCGGCTCGAACTCGCCGCTCTTGTAGATGGTGCGGATGGCGTCGTCGAAAGCGGCCTTCAGCTTGGTGTCGTCCTTGCGCATGCCGCCGCCGATGCCGGTGTCGAAGCTCGGATCCTTGGGGAAATCCTTGACCTCGCAGCAGGCCCCGTCCGAACTGGTCAGAAAGCCCTGCATGCCCACGGCATCGCCGATGATCAGGTCGATGCGCCCGGCCGCCAGGTCCGAATTGGCGGTATCCTGCTGGCTGTAAACCTTCAGCGTCGCCTCCGGATGAGCCTTCTCGATATAGGCGGCGTGGATGGTGCTCACCTGCGCGCCGATGCTCTTGCCGGCGAGGCCACCGGAGCCGAAGTCGAACTTGTCGTCCTTGTTGCCGATGAATACGGACGGCGTGTTGTAGATCGGAAGGGTGAAAGCGATCTGCTTCTGACGCTCCGGCGTGATCGACATCGAGCCCCAGATCACGTCGATCTTGCCCGATTTCAGCGCCGGCATCATGCCATCCCAGGCCATCGGCGTGATCACGCAGTCAAGCTTGGCGGTCTTGCACACGGCCTTGGCGTAGTCGAGCGCGAAGCCTTCCCACTCGCCCGAGGCATTCTTGTAGGCGATCGGCGGATAGGGTTCGGCGGCGATGCCGACCTTCACCTGATCGGCCTGGGCCGCAGCGGTGGCGGTGATCATGGCCGCGCCGGCGAGCAGCATCATCAGTTTCTTGGTCTTCATGGCAGGTTCCTCTCTGGTTTTTGCCGAATGCATTCGAGGCATCCGGGTGGTTTGATGTCGGATGGCACGCCCAAAAGCCGTCTCCCCTTGAGGGAGAAGGCAGTCGCGTTCTTCCCGGCCTCCTCACAGCCTATTGCCGCGCCGCCACCTCATCGAAGGTCTCTTCCAGGACTTCCATGAGGAGATCGGCGTCGGCCTTGGCGAAGATCATCGGCGGGCGCAGCTTGAGGACATTGTCATGCGGCCCCTCGGTGCCCATCAGCACACCACGCCGGCGCGCGCCGTTGTTGACGGCCCGGGCGAATTCGTTAGCCGGCGCCTTGGTCTTGCGGTCGGTGACGAGCTCGATGCCGAGGAAGAGCCCCTGCCCGCGCACGTCGCCGATGATCTCGTGCCGCTCCTGCAGCTTGCGGAAGCGCGCCAGGAGATAATCACCCATGGCGAGCGCATTGGCGCGCAGGCCGTCGCGCTCGATCACGTCGAGCACGGCGAGGCCGACGGCGCAGGAGACCGGATTGCCGCCGAAGGTGTTGAAATATTCCATGCCGTTGTTGAAGGAAGCGGCAACCTCCTTGGTGGTCACCACCGCGGCCATCGGATGGCCGTTGCCGATCGGCTTGCCCATGGTGACGATGTCGGGCACCACGTCCTGCAACTCGAAGGCCCACCAATGGCTGCCGACGCGCCCGAAGCCGACCTGCACCTCGTCGGCGACGCACAGACCCCCGGCCGCGCGCACCATGGCGTAGACTTCCTTCAGATAGCCTTCCGGCAGGAAGACCTGGCCGGCGACGCTGGGAATGGATTCGGCCATGAACAGGCCGGGCGCCCGGCCCTGCCGTTTCATTTCAGCGATCTCGTCGGCCACGCTCTCAGCATAGCGGCTGGCGATCTCCGCCACCGGCCAATCCGCCGGGGCGCGATAGCTGTCGGGGATGGCGGCCTCGAAGACATGCGCCTTGCGACCCTCGCCGCCCTTGCGCTTGTACTTGTAGGGGCTGAGGTCGATCAGGGCCTGGGTGGTGCCGTGATAGGCCCAGTCCAGCACGATCGCCTCGTCCCGGCCGGTATGGGTGCGGGCCATGCGCAGCATCAGGCTGTTGGCCTCGCTGCCGGTGCAGGCAAAACTTGCCACCGTCAGATCGTCGGGCAGCGTGGCGGTGAGCCTTTCGGCATACTCGACGATATTGTCGTGCAGATAGCGCGTATTGGTATTGAGGATGCCCGCCTGGCGCGCCAGCGCCTCCACGACATGAGGATGGGCGTGGCCGAGATGGCAGACATTGTTGAAGCAATCGAGATAGGCCCGGCCGCGATCGTCGATCAGCCAGACGCCCTCGCCGCGCACGAACTTGATCGGCTCCTGGTAGGAGATCGAGAGGTTGGGCAGCAGCCCGCGCTTGCGCTCGGCCACGATCGCCTCACGGCTGCGGCCGGTCTGGTGGAAGGTCTCGGGCGGCACGCCGGCGAAATCGGCCGGATCGGGGAAGAGCTCGGCCCAAACAGGCAGATAGGGGGCTTCGCCGACACCGAGTATCTCCGTGGCCGTAAGGCCGGTCGCGGTTGACAGCTGCAGGTGCAGATGCGGCGCCCAGCCGCCATTCTCGGCCGGCGCACCCATTTCGCCGACGAGATCGCCGGCCTCTAGGCGGTCGCCTGGCTTGAGGCGCCCGACCGCCTCATGCGCCAGATGCCCCCACAGGCTGACGAAGGGCGGGCAGCCCTCCGGGGCGTGTTCGAGCTTGATCAGGCAGCCATAGCCGAGCGCCTCGGTCTCGATCACCACTTCCTTCACGCTCGCCGCCAAAGGCGTGAACAATTTGGTGCCGGCCGGCAGGAACAGGTCGAGGCCGAGATGGCGCGTGCGCCGCGTGCCCGCCACCAGGCGGGATTCGAACATCGGGCTGGTATAGACGGTGCGCTCCTCGCCCCAGGGGCCGATGCCGAGATCGATGCCCTCCCGCGCGCAATGTTCATCCCACCAGGCCGTCGCCTTTTCCGGCTCCTCGGTGGCGGAGGCCACGGTCATCGGATTGGCCGGATCGCCATAGGGCACCAGCCCCTTGCGCATGCGAGCCGGATGCTGCGACAGCACGGAGTGCAAGCCCTTGGCCTCCGCCCGGATCCAGCCGATCGCAGCCCGGGAACCGGGCGCGGCGTCGAAACCGCAGGCCTGGCGCAGGATCGCGGTGGCGAAGACGGGATTGATGGCATCGAGCCGCTGCAGCAACGCCCAGGCCGGCGCTTCGCTGACGGAGAGATAGGGATTGTCTGCGATCTTGTCGTGACGCTGGGCTGACATCGTCACGCTGATCACCAGGCGCATGGCGATCAGGTCGAAGAGAACGTCGATCTCCTGTTCCTGCAGCGGATAGGCGCCATGGAAGCCGGCGACGATGGCGGCGGCGGCCCCGATCGGATCGTCGAGATCGAGGATCGAATAGGCACAGGCGACGGCGACTTCCGCGATCAGCAACGAATGCAGGGCATCGCCGAAATCGATCAGCCCGGCGACGCGGCCCGAGCCGTCGGCATCGACGAGCACGTTCCAGTCATTGGCGTCGTTGTGGATGACGGCAGCGCGCAGCCCGGGCAGGCGCGGCGCCACCTTCGCATCGAAACGGTCGAGGAAGCGGGTCAGCAGGGCTCGCTTTTCCGGATCGGTGACGAAGCCGAGGCGCTGGCGCGCCTCTCCGGCCGTGCGGATATCCCATTCGAAGCTGCGGAGCGCACCAGGATGGATGAAACCCTGCATGGCACGGTCGAGGTCGCCGAGCACGCGACCGAGATCGCCGAGGGTTTCGAGCGTACGCTCGGCCTTGGCCAGCGGCTCGCCGAGCTGCCATTCGACCATGCGCGCCCGGAACGGCCCGCCTTCCGCCTGCACCTCGGCGAGGGCCTTGCCATCCCGGCTGCGCTTGAGCCGCGGCACCGACAGACTGGGTGCATGCGCCGCGAGATGATCGAGCAAGGCGGTCTGGAAATCGCTCTGCTCCTGGGGCTCGCTGGCATTGACGATCTTGAGCACGAAGCCCGGTTCGCCGGGAACCTCGATACGGAAATTCTGGTCGCGCTCGCTGGCGAGGGGGCTGATGCCGCCTTCGACACCAAAGAAATCCCGCGCAATCGCTTGCGCCTCGGCGAGCGACAGGGAGGGCGAGGGATGAGTGAGATCGGTCATGGAAAAGCTTTTCGGCAAAGCGTTTTGCGATTTCTTGGAATCACCAAGAATCGCAAAGACGCGTCGGAACAATGAGTCAGAGCAAAGCAGCGATTACGTGTAACCGCACTTTGCTCTAGGCTACGATGGTGCCGAGCTTCACCCGGACCGCGCGCCGGGGCATCCGTTTATCGGCCGGTTCGGCCGGACGTTTGCCGGCTTTGACCGGCAATCGGTCGGCGGCTAAGAAGGGCGGCGATGAAGGATCTCGACGACAAAGACCGCGCCATTCTCAGCATCCTGACGCGCGATGCCAAGATTCCGCTGAAAACTCTGGCGGGCCGCATCGGATTGTCGCGCAGCGCCACCAGCGAGCGCGTACTGATGCTGGAAAAAGCCGGCATCATCCGCGGCTACCGCGCCGATGTCGGCACGCTCGAAGACGGCGCGGTCGGCGCCTTCCTGATGATCAATCTGGTGCGCACGCCCGCGCCCCGCGTGCTGGACCAGCTTGCCGCCTATCCCGAAGTGCGGCGGGTCTCCTCGATCGGCGGCCAGCTCGACCTCGTGGTCGAGGTCGAGGCCCCCTCGATCGGCCGCCTCAACACCATCCGCGACAGCGTCGCCCTGCTCGAGGATGTCGACGACCTCACCACCGCCATCGTGCTGCGGCGGGATATCGACAGGATGGGGTGACGGCGTTTTCGAGAAGGCACGGGCATCATCACTTTCAGCTCGGCGTATCCGTATCGTCCCAAAGCGTGCCGGGCGGGTTGTGGAAGCCGGTCAGCCAGTTGAGGGCGAAATGGCGCTCCATCACCACGCCGCCGTCGAGGCCCACCGGCTCGGTGCCATTCTGCCGAGCCTGCCTGACAATCCAGTGCTGGCGCCAGGCAAGATCGAGGGCATCGAGAATCTCGGCAGCCGGCCGCAGGCTGACACGTGCGGGCAGGTCCTTGTCCTGGGCGCTCTTCAGCATGGCCAAAGTAAGGGTTCCGGCGTCAACGATCCTGTCCGCCGGCCCGGGTTCGATGCCGTCGATCGAAAGCGCCCAAGCCAGAATATTGACTGCCTCGTAACGCCAGCCCATGGCAACGGTGGTCTGGTTGTCCGGCGCTTCGGCCAGCATGAAAGCCTGCTCTCTGGGGGTCAGCGCGGCAATGCCGGCCGGATTGCGCTCGCGCAATTTCGTCAGGAGGCTGCCGTCTCCCTTGCCCATCGACTCGCCCTGAGTCGCCACGCAGATCAGGCCGAGCGCCCGAGCCAGCACCTCGCCCGCCGGCCGCAGCTCGACTTCCCCGATGCCGAGCGACGGGGGCATGCTGGCCGGCTGCTTCGGAGTGAAACCTTCCAGCGCTGCAAGCGTGCGCGTCCGCCGCTCCAAGGCGTCCGGCGGATAGGGCAAGGCGGCGGCGGTATCCGTGCTGCCGTCCGCGGTGATCAAGGCATTCATGTCGGCATCGCGCACCGAACCGTCCGGAAAGAACAGCACGGCATTGGCCCGGCGTGCCCAGGCCCCCATCGCAGGCAAATCCTCGTCGGCGACGGTAAAGCTCGCCTGGTTGCGCACGCGCTGGATGTGGCGCCACAGATGATAACGCTGCGCGGTCATCCGGCCATCACCCCGGCCCATGACATAGCCGGCAAAGCCTTCGAGATGCCCCGCCATCTCGGGATCCGTCAGATCGCGCCGGTTGATCAGCCGGTGCGGGAAGTCGAGCGGCGGCACTTCCCGCAAGGTGGCATAGGCGTTGACGAGCCAGGATTCATCGTCCCCCTCCACCTCGCCCCTTTGCGCTTCGACGGCAGGCTTTGCCGCGCCCCGCCCGAAAATCCGCGAAAGAATGCCCAATGCCGCCTCCCCCTGCACATGCCGCCATGGCCCGCCTCATACCGCTACGGCAGCAGGACTATGGGCCGAGGTCAAGCTGGATCAGGCGGCAGTACTGTGTGGAGGTTTCCGGGGATACAGGCGCGCATGGATTATCCGGGGCAGGCTTATCGCCATCAAGAGCCGAGCTGGCGGCGGCGCCGGGCGCACGGGCATCCTGCCCGTTCTTCCATTATCCCCAATGCGCCGCTTCCAAGAAGGGGCAGGATGCCCGTGCGCCCCTCCCCTACTCCTCGTCCTCCTGGCTCTCCTCCTCGCCGTTCCGCACGTCGCGGCTGTAGACCAGGATCTCGCGCTTGCCGGCGTGGTTGGCCGGGCCGACGATGCCTTCCTTTTCCATGCGCTCCACCAGCGAGGCGGCGCGGTTGTAGCCGATCTGCAGGCGGCGCTGGATGTAGGAAGTCGAGCACTTCTTGTCGCGCATCACCACCTTGAGCGCCTGGTCGTAGAGGTCGCCGCCGTCTTCGGAGCCCATCGCGGTCTTGTCGAACACCGCGCCGTCGGCGGCCTCGTCGTCGCCGCCCTCGTCCTCGTCGGCGGTGATGGCGTCGAGATAGTCGGGCCGGCCCTGGGCCTTGAGATGGGTGACCACCTTCTCCACCTCCTCGTCGGAGACGAAGGGCCCATGCACGCGCGAGATGCGCCCGCCGCCGGCCATGTGCAGCATGTCGCCCTGGCCGAGGAGCTGCTCGGCGCCCTGCTCGCCCAGGATGGTGCGGCTGTCGATCTTGGTGGTGAGCTGGAAGGAGATGCGGGTGGGGAAGTTGGCCTTGATCGTGCCGGTGATGACGTCGACCGAGGGACGCTGCGTCGCCATGATCAGATGGATGCCGGCGGCACGCGCCATCTGGGCCAGGCGCTGGATCGGCCCCTCGACGTTCTTGCCCTCCTGGATCATCAGGTCGGCCATTTCGTCGACGATGATGACGATATAGGGCACCGGCGAGAGATCCATCTCCTCCTGCTCGTACAGGGCCTGGCCGGTTTCCTTGTCGAAGCCGGTCTGCACGGTGCGCAACACCGTCTCGCCCTTGGCCATCGCCTCGGCGGCACGCTGGTTGTAGCCGTCGATATTGCGCACGCCGAGCTTGGCCATCTTCTTGTAGCGCTCTTCCATCTCGCGCACGGCCCATTTGAGCGCGAGCACCACCTTCTTCATGTCGGTGACGACGGGCGCCAGCAGATGCGGGATGCCGTCATAGATGGAGAGCTCGAGCATTTTGGGGTCGACCATGATCATGCGGCACTCCTCCGGCTTCAGCCGGTAGAGCAGCGACAGGATCATGGTGTTGATGGCGACCGACTTGCCCGAGCCGGTGGTGCCGGCGACGAGCAGATGCGGCATCTTCTCGAGCTGGGCCATCACCGGCTCGCCGCCGATGGTCTTGCCCAGGGCGAGCGCCAGCTTGAACTTCGACTTCTCGAAATCCTCCGAGGCCAGAAGCTCGCGGAAATACACCATTTCGCGCTTGGAATTGGGCAGCTCGATGCCGATGACGTTACGGCCGGGCACCACGGCGACGCGGGCCGACAGCGCCGACATCGAGCGGGCGATGTCGTCGGCAAGGCCGATGACGCGCGCGGCCTTGATGCCGGCAGCAGGCTCCAGTTCATAGAGCGTCACCACCGGGCCGGGGCGGACATTGATGATCTCGCCGCGCACGCCGAAATCCTCCAGCACCCCTTCGAGCAGGCGGGCATTCTGTTCCAGCGCCTCCTGGGAGACGCCGACACCGCTCTGCTTGCGGGGTTCCGCCAGCAGCGAAAGCGGCGGCAGCTCGTAGCGATGCTCGAAGGGGAAGTCCGGCTCGCTCTCGCGCTGGAGACGCTTGCCCGGCTTCGGCGCCGCGCTCGGCTGGGCCACCCGTGTCGTCGTGATGGCGGGCTCGACCCGGCGCGCAGCCTCCTCGGCGCTGATCAGCGGCCGGCGCGGCGGCGGCATCGGCGGCAGCTCGTCCTCGTCGTCATAAGGCTGATAGCCCGGCTGGCTGCCGGAATATTGATCGATCGCCTCGGGCAGTCGATCGTCCAGTTCCTGGCCGTCGAGTGACACGGCCTCATGCGGACGCCGGGCATCTGCGCGCGGAGCGGTGCGCGGCGTGAAGGCCGGCTCGCGGCGGGCCGGCCCGGGCTCGGCCTGCGCCGAGACGGGGCGAGCGATGAGGTGGGCGGCCGCCTTGACGCGGGCAAAGAGATCGGAAATACCGCCGGGCCGGTACATCGGCGGCTCGCGACCGTCGCGCTCATAGCGCTGGCGTTCGATCCGGCTCGGCGTGACCTTGACGCGCTTGCGGAACAGCGCGCTCTTGGCCATCAGCCCCCAATGCATCAGGGCGCCGAGCACGGCGGAACGCTCGTCCTCCTCATCCTCCTCCTCGCTCATCCGGCGCGGCTGGCCGCGGATGCGCATCGGCATCTCAGGCGCCGGGCGCTCCTCCTCGCGATATTGGAAGAAGAAGCCGGAGGCGATGGCCAGGGTGAAAAAGGCACCGAAACCAAGTGCCAGCGTCAGCACGGCCTGGCCGATCACCGACTTGCCGGCGAAGAACAGCGGCGTGAACAGATAGAAGACCCAGTCGCCGACCGCGCCACCCAGGCCCGTGGGCAGCGGCCAATGCGCGGTGACCGGCAAGCCCGACAGGCAGCCCGCCGCCAGGAGAACGCCCACGACGAGGCAGATCAGGCGCATGCGCTGCGAATCGAAGGCCTTGTGGGCGAGCAGGCGCCAGCCCAGGAAGGCGAGCGGCGCCAGCAGCGCAATCGAGGCGATGCCGAACATCTGGGTGAGGAAATCGGCGGTGACGGCACCGGAAAAGCCGAGCCAGTTGCGGATCGGCAGGGCGCCGCCGACATGGTTGTAGCTGGCATCCTGCACCGACCAGGTCGCCAGCGCGATGGCGGCCAGGCCCGTGAAGCCGATCAGCGCCATGCCGAGCAATTCGTTCAGCCTGCGCGTCAGCATGCTCTTCAGTTCGTCGGGAAGAGCGTAGCTTTGTGCAAAGCCGCGTCGCATGGTCCGCATTGCCGTAAACCTCAAAGTTGCAAGGTGCGGCAATCCGGATCGGATCGAGACGTCCTTTCGGAAATCTGACGGGAACGCAACACCAATAGCTCAGGCTCACGCTAGGCAAGGCGGGTTAAGGGCCGGTATATGGCAGGGGACAGCCAATTTCCGGCTGCTTGACCGTATTTTCAGCGGTTTTCCGGCCCTGCGGGGCGTTTCCTGGAGGCGGACAAGATGTCCGCGCACCCGGGAATGGGCCTCGGCTTCATCGGAAGTTACCGGGATGGTTTATGCGGCGTAAATTTGGCGCGATCCGGAGCGCGGACTTCCAGTCCGCTCTTGGAATCGCAGCGGTTGCAGGATGGGAAGAGCGGACATCGCGACATGCAAGCATGTCGCTGTGATGTCCGCGCTCCGATATCCCTCACACCGGCTTGGCCGAGTCGAGCCGGTAGGTCCAGGTCTCCGTCAGCGTCTCCGAGCCCAGGCGCAGGAAGGCCCGCAAATCGATGTCCTCGCCGGGCGGCGGCTCGGCGTCGAAGCTCGCCCTCACCCCGTTGATGGCGGGATTGGCCACCACGGAAGGGCCCGAGACCGTGCCGTTCGAGCCCCAGATCACCAGCTCGATCTTGCTGACGTCGAGGGCGACGTCCTTCAGACGGTCGCCGACGAAATCGATCAGGAAGCGGGTGACGCTGGGCTTGCCGGCGGTGGTGGCGGCGGCATTGTGGGTTTCGAACGTGGCATAGGCCTGGCCGCCCTGATGCAGCGGACCGGCAACGGCATGGATGACATAGGAAATCTGGGTCTCGCTGCCGGCCTTGGGCTGGATGTCAGGCACCCAGGTGGCAACGACATTGTCGTCGGTCTCGGCATTCGAATGCAGTTCCACCAGCACCACGCGCCCCTGCCCGAGCCGGCTCTTCATCTCGACCCAATAGCCGGGGCGCTTGTCGTAGAGAGCCTCCAGATCCTGGTAACTGCCGAAGGCACGGTCGCGCTGGAGGAGACCGAAGCCCTTGATGTCCTTGGAAAAGAAATTGGCGACGGAATTGCGCGTGGGGTTGCGCAGCGGACGCCATAGCCATTCCCCGCTCTCGGACTGGATGGCCAGCCCGTCGGAATCATGCACTTCGGGGCGGAAGTCCCGCGGGCGGTTGAGGGTATTCTCGCCATAGAGGAACATCGAGGTCAGCGGTGCCAGGCCCATCTCCTTGAGGTCCTTGCGCGCGAAGAGGGTGGCCTGCACCGCGACATCGTCACCGGTGCCGGGCTCGAAAGTAAAACGATAAGCGCCGGTGACGGAGGGGCCGTCGAGCAGGGCATGCACGGCGATGCTGCCCTGGCCGGCCTGCGGCGTCTCGACCCAGAATTCGACGAAATCGGGAAACTCCTCGCCCGGCCCGCCCGAGCCGAGCGAAAGCCCGCGCGCGGAGAGGCCGTAGTGCTGCCCCTTGCCGAGGAAGCGGAAATAGCTGGCGCCCAGGAAGGCGGCGAGCTCGTCCATCTTGCCGCTGTGATTGAGCGGATAGAGCAGGCGTATGCCGGCAAAACCCAGCGAGGTCGGCAGGCCTTGCGGCGGCCCCCTGTCGCCGAAATCGAACAGATCGGGCGAATAGAACAGCGGCTTGACGGTGCCATCGGCCACCAGATTCACCTTGGCCTGATGCTTGAAGATGCTGCCGCGATGGAAGAGCTGCAGGCCGAAATTCGAGCCGCCGTCACGCAGCAAGGTACGGTCGGTGCGGAAGTTGATACGACGGAAATCGTCATAGCTGAGCTGGCTCAGGCTTTCGGGCAGGGCATCCCCGGGGCCGACATAGGGCTTGGCCGCCAACTCCCTCGCCTTCGCGATCACCATCTCCGGACCGAAGGCATCCGTGGCGGCAAGGGCACCGCCCCATCCGGTCGCCAGGCTCGCACAGGCCGTTCCGGCCAGTTGCAGGGCGGCACGTCTGGTCAGATCCATGTCAAAGCATTCCCATTTCAAGGCCGGAACACCAGCGAAGGCATTCACGGCCGCAATTTTACGTTACGGGAATTGGGCCCTGCCAAAATGGCTGGATTTTGTTGCAAAAATGACGCGGCGGGGGTGCTGTTCCCTAGAGCAAAGCGCGTTCAGGCGTGAACGCTTTTTTGCTCTCACTCTTTGGTTCGACGCGTCTTTGCGATTCTTGGTGATTCCACCAAATCACAAAACGCTTTAGGGATCGGCCCAGCGCCATCCCGGACGCCCGACCTTGCAGGACGGCGCAGGACACGCGGTGTGCCGGTCTTCATGCCGGCATTGTCCCCGCCGGCAAGCGCTCCTGCGCAGATAGGCAGAGCGGAAATTGCCGGTCTGAAGACCGGCACACCACGCCCGAGCTCGCTTAGCCACCTCCCGAAAACGCTGTCAATTGCAGCGGGTTTTTTCTACCCTTCCAGGACACCCCGACGATCCCTGGGAAATGCGCAGCCTGAGACGGGTTTCCCCAACCGCAAGGACCCCGATTCATGTCTCAGACCGGCCGCCCATCCTTTCTCAGGAGCTTCCTCGCCACCGAGGCGGCCGGCGGCATCATCCTGATGGCGGTGGCAGCGCTCGCCCTGATCGTGGCCAATTCCCCGCTCGGCGAAGCCTATTTCCATACGCTCCACCTCTATGTCGGCGGCCTCAGCCTGCTGCACTGGATCAATGACGGGCTGATGGCGCTGTTCTTCCTGCTGGTGGGCCTGGAGATCAAGCGCGAGGTGCTTGACGGGCAGTTGTCGAGCTGGCCGCGCCGGGCCCTGCCGGGCATCGCCGCAGTCGGCGGCATGGTGGTGCCGGCCCTGATCTTCGTGGCGGTCAACTGGCGGGCCGAGGGCACGCTGCAGGGCTGGGCCATTCCCTCGGCCACCGACATCGCCTTCGCCCTGGGCGTGCTCGCTTTGCTCGGCCCGCGCGTGCCGGCCTCGCTGAAAGTCTTCCTCACGGCGCTCGCCATCATCGACGATCTCGGCGCGGTGGTGATCATCGCCCTGTTCTATACCGCCTCGCTGAATATCTGGATGCTCAACGGCGCCTTCCTCGTTCTGGTGGTGCTTTCCGTGATGAACCGGCGCGGCGTCACCTTCCTGCCGGCCTATCTGGCGCTCGGCGCGGTGTTGTGGGTCCTGACCTATCTGTCGGGCGTACATGCCACGCTGGCCGGCGTGGCGCTCGCCTTCACCATCCCGCTGCGCCGCAAGGGCGGGCACGAGCATGATCACACACCGTTGCATAAGCTCGAGCACGGGCTGCACCCTTACGTGACCTATCTGATCGTGCCGATCTTCGGTTTCGCCAATGCCGGCGTCGCCCTCGGTGGCCTGTCGCTCGGCAATTTCGTCGATCCCGTCACGCTCGGGGTGACGCTCGGCCTGTTCGTCGGCAAGCAGATCGGCGTCTTTGCCTTCGCGGCCCTCGCCATCCGGGCCAACTGGGCCGAACTGCCAGCCAATGCCAGCTGGCGCCATCTCTATGGCGTGGCGCTGCTCTGCGGCATCGGCTTCACCATGAGCCTGTTCATCGGCGGCCTTGCCTATGCCAATGCCCCGAACCTGCTCGACGAGACCAAGATCGGCGTGCTGCTGGGCTCCATCCTTTCGGCCATATTCGGCGCAATCTTGCTGCGAACCACCAAGCCGCAACACTAAACGTTCAATTGCATGCGGCGGCGCACAATGATATTCCAGCGCGCCGCTCCCATATGGGAGACGGTTGTACATCCGACAATTCACGGAGAAGGACTTAAGACAGTGGGTTACAAGGTCGCCGTCGTGGGCGCCACAGGCAATGTGGGCCGCGAGATGCTGAACATTCTGGCCGAGCGGGCGTTCCCCGCCGATGAAGTGGTTGCTCTGGCTTCGCGCCGCAGCCTGGGCACGGAAGTTTCGTATGGCGACAAAACGCTGAAAACGCGGGACTTGGCCACTTATGACTTCTCCGACACCGACATCGCGCTGATGTCGGCCGGCGGTGACGTATCCAAGGAATGGTCGCCGAAGATCGGCGCGCAGGGCTGCGTCGTCATCGACAATTCCTCGGCCTGGCGCTACGACGCCGACGTACCGCTGATCGTTCCGGAAGTGAACGCCGATGCGGTCGCCGGCTTCTCGAAGAAGAACATCATCGCCAACCCCAACTGCTCCACCGCCCAGCTCGTGGTGGCGCTGAAGCCGCTGCATGATCGCTTCGGCATCAAGCGCGTCGTCGTCGCCACCTACCAGTCGGTCTCCGGCGCGGGCAAGGAAGGCCTCGACGAACTCTTCGCCCAGACCAAGGCCATCTATGTCAACGACGCGGTCGAGCCGAAGAAGTTTCCCAAGCGCATCGCTTTCAACGTGATCCCGCATATCGATGTCTTCATGGAAGACGGGTACACGAAGGAAGAATGGAAGATGGTGGCCGAGACCAAGAAGATCCTCGACCCCAAGATCAAGCTGACCGCGACCTGCGTGCGCGTGCCGGTGTTCATCTCCCATTCGGAAGCCGTGAACATCGAATTCGAGAAGCCGGTGACGGCGGACGAAGCCCGCGAGATCCTGCGTTCGGCGCCGGGCTGCCTGGTGATCGACAAGCGCGAGCCCGGCGGCTACATCACGCCCTACGAGGCCTCGGGCGAGGATGCCACCTACATCTCCCGCATCCGCGAGGACATCACGGTGGAGAACGGCCTGGACATGTGGGTTGTCTCCGACAATCTGCGCAAGGGCGCCGCGCTCAACGCGATCCAGATCGCCGAGGTGCTGATCAACCGCAAGCTGCTTCCGGCCAAGAAGAAGGCGGCCTGAGGTTTTGACGTTTGAAAGCCGCCGTTCGGGCAACCGGACGGCGGCTTTTGTTTTTCGAGCAAGGTGCAATTTCTCCGAATCGCACTTCTTCTCTAACTCTTTATTTCAACGCGTTTTCTTGATCGAAAAGTCTATCGGCTTTTCTGGAAAACGCTTTTGAGCTCCCATGTCCAGCGCCGATTCCGCCGTTCACCGTCCCGCCCTGCCGTCCTCCGTGCTGGCGGCCCTGTTCGTGCCCTTGTGGTCGACGGGCTTCGTCACGGCGCGGTTGGTAGCCCCCCATGCCGAGCCGCTGACCTTTCTCGGCCTGCGCTTCGTGGCGGCGGGGTTGCTGCTCGGCGTCTATGCGTTGTGGAGCGGCGCCTCCTGGCCCCAAAACGGCCGGGCCTGGCTGGATGCGCTCGTGGCCGGCCTGCTGATCCATGGCCTCTATCTCGGCGGCGTGTTCTGGGCCGTTTCACACGGCCTGCCTTCGGGCATATCGGCGCTCATCGCCGGCCTGCAGCCGCTGCTCACCGGTCTCCTCTCCAAGCCGCTGCTCGGCGAAGAGGTCTCGCGCCGGCGTGCGCTCGGCATCGTCATCGGCGCGGCCGGCGCCGGGTTGACCCTTATTCCCAAGCTCGGCGCGAGCGGGGATGGCGGCATCCCGCTTGTGCCTCTCCTGGTCTGCCTGGCGGGCATGGTGGCGATCACGCTCGGCACCATCTGGCAGAAGCGGCGCGGGCGCGGCGCCGATCTCGCCACCAACACCGCCGTGCAATATGCCGGCGCCATGGTGCCGATCGTCATCGGCGGCCTCGCGACCGAGAGCGGCCATTTCGACTGGGCCTCCGTCGCCGCCTGGACGGGCCTCGCCTGGTCCGTCTTCGGCATGTCGATCGGCGCCATCCTGCTCCTGATGGTGCTGATCAAGCGCGGCGCGGTGGCCCAGGTGGCGGCGCTGCTCTATTTGGTGCCCGGTGTCTCCGCCCTGATGGCCTGGGGCATGTTCGGCGAAGCCCTCACCCCCATCCAGATCGCCGGCCTCGCCATCGCGGCACTCGGCGTGGCGGTCGCCAACAAGGGATAGCTTCCTCGCGGCACATCAAATCGGAAGCCGGCGAAACTGCCCGCCTCTGCCGGGGCGCAGACACTTCAACCGGCTTCGACGACGAACATCCTCGCTTGCTGGGCTTTTCGGCGTTCGGCCTTGATCGGCGCATACTTTTCGGAATTGTAGAAGGCCAGCGCCTGGGCCAGGGTCGGAAACTCGAACACGCCGGCCATGGGAAGAGGCGTCTCATCGCCCTCAAGCACCTGTGCGACACGGCCGAAATGCAGAATCCGTCCGCCAGCCTCCTGCAGAGCCGCCTGAAAGCGAGGGGCGAGTGCTGCCTGCTTGGCTGGGTCTGTCACCCGCAGATTGACATGCACATATGCGGCCATGGCAAAATCTCCAAATAATGTATATACAGTATTACGGTCCCATCCGGTTGTCGAGAGTGCCAACATGAGCAGGCTTGATCCAGAATCTCTCAAGGACATTGCCGCGGAATGTCCGGGCTTTCGGGCTCGCGCGACCGCCCGGGCGGTCACGCGTTATTACAACGCCTGCTTCAAGCCGCTCGGGCTGACGGCCGAGCAATTCAGCCTCCTGGTTGGAATTGGAGCGTCCGAAGCAGCGACACTCGTTGACCTTGCAATCAGCGCCGGAGTCGATGCGACGACACTCAGCCGAAACGTTCAGAACCTGGAGGCACGAGGTCTGGTCCGCGCCGAAGGTGGCCGTGGCCGCGCAGGAAAGCGGCTGGAATTGACCGAGTCCGGGCGCGGCCTCCTCACACAGGCATTTCCCGTATGGAAATCGGCCAAGACCAAACTGTCTCGCCATATGGGCAATGAACGCCTTCGGTCGGCAACACAGGCAATGGCGGAACTAGCCGAGGCTGCGGCGCGGGCATAGAGTCCGCGCACTCCCCTACCTTACTGGCCGTAGGTCGCAGTAATCGTGGCCGAGGCCAGGGCATTGGCGCGGATCATGAAACCGATCATCGCGCCGCTGGCCGTGGCAGGCAGATCCAGCTTGGGCACCTTCAGCGCGGTGATCGTCAGGACATAGCGATGGGCTGGGCCGGGTGGCGGGCAGGCGCCCATGAAAGCGGGCATGCCGGCATCGTTGCGCCCCTGGACCGTTCCCGCTGGCAGCGCCTTGCCGTCCCCCGCCCCGGACGGCAGGGATGTCGCCGAGGCCGGAATGTCGTACACGATCCAGTGCCACCAGCCCGAACCCGTCGGCGCATCGGGATCGTAGAGCGTCACCGCATAGCTCCTGGTGCCTTCGGGCGGGTTCTTCCAGTTCAAAGCGGGCGAGACGTTTCCGCCCGAACAGCCGAAGACGTTGGACACCTGTGCCTTGGCGAGTACAGCTCCCTCGCCAATATCGGCACTCGCCAGTTCAAAGGCCGGGGCGGGCTGGGTGGCGGCAAATCCCAGCGCCACGGCGCTGGCCAGGATGTATTTCATGATTGAGCTTCCTTCGTTCAGGGAAGCGATCCTGTCATCCCGTTGGCATCGCGGCAGCGCCATCCAGCTCGAATTCCGTGCCGTTCCGATCAAACTCACGATGATGACCTCTGATTTCGCTGGGTGCAAAACCAAAGCGACTGCGGAACCGCACAGAAAAACGGGAGGCGGAGTCATAGCCGACATCGAGGGCAATCCGTGTAACCGGCTGGTCGGTCGATTGCAGCAGATAGAGCGCAGCCGTCATGCGGACATCGATGAGCAGTCCGGTGAAGCTGGTGCCGCGTTCGGCAAGATGGCGGCGCAGGCTCGGCTCGCTCATGCCGATCGAGGCTGCGACCGGGGCGGCACGCCAGGAACGAGCTGGCTCGGCCACCAGCATCCGGCGCAGGCGCGCCACGAGATCGTTGCCGCCGCGCAGTTCGAAACCATAGCCGAACCCATCCAGCCAAAGCAGGATCTCGCGCACACGCGCCGCGGCCACCGCCTCAGGCAAGGTCTCCCGTTCCGCGATGGCCCGCGCCGCGACATCGCAAGCGTGCCGGAACGCTGCGGATGGATCGACAAGGACCTCGATCCTGCGCAGGGGCGGAACATTGGCGACCCGCAGGTCCCGAAAGAGAGCAGGCGCGAAATTCAGGGCGACGGCGCGATAGGGGCCGTCGGATGCCGGCTGGTTGATCACGTCGAAATCGCAGCCGTCCGGCACCAGCACGATCTGGCCGGCCGAGGCCGTCAGCTCGACGCCATCGCTGCGGATGATCTTGCGGCCCCTCTCGACCAGCACCAGGCCGGGGCCATCGGAAGCGAGCCTGCGGCACAGCAGCGAGGCGTGCTGCACCACCTCCGCCGCACTGCCGATACCGGACCACGAACGGATCGTCCGGCCCAAGGCCAGATCGCCCCTGGAGATATCGCTTTTGCTCACCCTCTTCGCCTCGCATCAAGACAGCACGACACCCCAAGGCACGCTGCCTCCAAAGGCAGCCCCCCTTTCAGGCAAGTCGGGCGACCCAAATCGTCGCCCCGCCGCAATCGGGATCTTCCATCACGTGGGAGATGACATCAAAGCCGTTGCTCTCCAGCAGGTGGCGGTATTCCCGCACATCCAGGCTGCCGTGATAGAGCGGCTCGCCCTGAAATGTGCCGACTGCCTCGCCATGCCCGGTACCGCTGGTGAAGATCAGCGCCGCCTTCGGATTCGCATGCCGGCGAAAGATCGGGAACATCCCCCTCTGGTCCGCCGGCGGGAGATGGAAGAGGCTGTTCCAGGCGATGATGCCGTCGAAAGTCCGGCCAAGCGCCAAGGTTCGCATGTCGCCGGCCAGCCAGTCATGGCCCGGGAAGCGCGCCTGGCAGAGCCCGACCAGGGCGGGAGCAGCATCCAGGCCGGTCACCCGATGCCCCCGTTCGATGCAATGGCGGGCGACCGGCTCGCCAGCACCGCAGCCGATATCGAGGATAGAAGCCTGCACTGCCGGCAGAAGCGCCAGGAACCGGTCGAACCAGGCCTCCTCGAGGAAATGCCGACGCCGTATTTCGTCCCAGGCATCGGCATGGGCTTCGTAAAGGCTGACGACCAGGTCTGCGGGGTCCCTACCGCCAGGCCGTTTCGCCCCGGATGGCATGCATCAGCCGCCCTGGTAGATATAGTAGCGCACGCCGTTGCCGGGGTCGACGAAGCTGGTCTTGGTACGGTCGCGCACCTTCTGCCCGGCCGTGAAGCGGCGGCAGCGCCCATCGGCCATGTGGTTGTCGAACTCGCGCTGGAATTGCTCCCCTGAAGCATGCAGCGTGCCGACATGCTGCTGGGTGCGGCAAGCCACGATGGGCCGCTCCAACCCGCGCGTCACCGTCTCCACCTTCGGCGGCGTGGTGGAACAGGCGCCCAGCATGGCGAGCGGGGCGAAAAGTGTGCACAGACGGAACATCGGGGGTCCTTGAGCGAGTGGGAGGCCTATTGTCCCGCGACCGCATCGTGGCAGCACACGCAGAGCTTGTTGCCATCGAGGTCGCGGAAATAGGCGCCGTAATAGTCGGCATGATACTCGGGCCGCAGTTCGGGCGCACCCTCATCCGTGCCGCCATGGTTAAGGGCCGCTTGCCAGGCCCGAGCCACGGCGGGCCGGTCCGGCGCCAGAAGGGCGACCATCGGACCGTTGCCGGGTGCTGGTACCTGCCCGTCGAAGGGCCGGCCGATCAGGAAGATCGGGCGCGAGACGTCCGGCCTGACCCAACCCGCCCAGGGACGCTGATTGGGCCGCTCATCCTCGCGAAAGCGCAGCACCAGCCCCAGCTCCGTCAGCACGGCCTCCTAGAGCAAAGCGCGTTGATGGCTCAACGCTTTTTTCTCTAACTCCTTGGTTCGACGCGTCCTTGCGATTCCAGACGACTTCGTCAAATCGCAAAACGCTATGGAAATGAAAGGCCCTGTCGAAATCGCCGACGCCGAGGAAGGTGTGCGAGATCAAAGACCTACTCCACCGTTACGGTGCTGAGGTCCTCGAAGCGGCTGAACAGAGCCAGATCGTCGCGGTGGATCATCTCGCTGGGGCCGGCCCAGCCGAGCACGTCCTCGATGCTGCGGCTCTTCTTGCCGGCGATCTGGGCCGCCTCGCCGATGTCGTAGGCCACCAGGCCGCGGCCGATCTCGGCACCGGAGGGATCGCGGATGATCACCGCGTCACCCTGCGAGAAGGTGCCCTCCACCCGCTTCACCCCGGCCGGCAGCAGGCTGGCACCGCCGCGCAGGGCCTTGGCGGCGCCGGCGTCCACATGCAGCGTGCCGCGCGGTTCAAGATGGCCGACGATCCATTTCTTGCGGGCAGTGACGGGATTGGAGGGGGTGAGGAACCAGGTACAGGGTCCGCCTTCCTCGATGCGCAGCAGGGGCTGCTCCACCTTGCCCGAGGCGATCACCATGGTGGTGCCGCCGCCCACTGCGATCTTGGCCGCCTCGACCTTGGTGCGCATGCCCCCGCGCGAGAGCTCGGAGCCGGCATCGCCGGCCACGCCCTCGATCGCGGCGGTGATGCGCTGCACCACCGGGATCAGGGTGGCCGCAGGGTCGAGATGCGGCGGCGCGGTATAAAGGCCGTCAATGTCGGAGAGCAGCACCAGGCAGTCCGCCCCGGCCATGGTGGCGACGCGTGCGGCGAGCCGGTCATTGTCGCCATAGCGGATCTCGGTGGTGGCGACGGTATCGTTCTCGTTCACCACCGGAACGCAATTGAGCTCGAGAAGCTTGTCGATGGTGCGGCGGGCATTGAGATAGCGCTTGCGCTCCTCGGTATCGCCGAGCGTCACAAGGATCTGGGCCGCCGTCAGCCCCTGCGCGCTGAGGGTCTCGGCCCAGGCCTGCGCCAGCCCGACCTGGCCAACGGCCGCCGCCGCCTGGCTCGATTCCAGCGCCAGCGGGCCCTTGGGCAGTTGCAGGAGCGTGCGCCCCAAGGCGATGGCGCCGGAGGAGACCACGATCACCTCGGCGCCGCGCTGGGTGTGACGGGCGAGATCGGCCACCAGGGAAGCCAGCCATTCGCGGCGCAGCTTGCCCTTGGCCTGGTCGACCAGCAGGGAGGAGCCGATCTTGACGACGATACGACGGAAGGAACTGAGTTCGGGCATGGCGGGACGGAGCTGAAGCGTGGTGGGAGGCGCGGTGGCAAGGCAACCGTACCGGTCAACACGGCCTAATGCGGCCAGCGCCGTTCGACAAGCGCAAACACGAAGCAGCGGTGGCGGATCCGGGCCGGCAGGGCGTCCCCAGTTGGCGCCCGTCCCGCCAGGTCACTTCACTTCCTTTCCTCGCTCACCAGAAGCAACACCTTGATGTCCGTCTTGGGCACGTAGTTCTTCACCACCATCTCGAACGTGGTCGGGCCGATCTTCTTCACGCCTTCACCGCAGAAGGACACCAGCGTCTTGGGATCGCCCTTGTCGACCACCAGGCGGAAATCGCCGATCGGGCCGGCCCAGTTGCCGCCGGAGGTGATGACATAGGCCAGATATTGTTCGTAGCTGACGAAGGTCTTGCCTTCATCGGCCGAAGCGCGCTTGCGCAAGGCTGCCGCCGCCTTGGTGAAGGCCGCATCGGTGCAGAAATCCTTCTCGTAGGACTTGCGCTGCTTGGCATCGAGATCCGGCGAGCCGAAGACGAGAGACGAGACGCCGCCATGGCTGGGCACGTAGTCCTGCTGGACGATCACGTCCTTGCCGGCCGGGAACACCTGCTTGCGCCAGAATTTCGAGCGCAGGGTCCAGAGCGGGTAATAGACTTGGCGTTCGCCCTTGTCGTCGGCGTTGTAGCTGTCCTGATAGACGATGTCGGCATCGGCCAGGGCCTTGCGATCGGCTTCGCTGAGGGCATTGATGGCCTTCTCGGTCGCCTCGATGGTCGGCAGCATCGGAATCTTGAGAGTTTTCAGCCTGTCGGTGATCTCGACATC
The DNA here is from genome assembly GCF_040797145.1 of Labrys neptuniae. NCBI lineage: Bacteria > Pseudomonadati > Pseudomonadota > Alphaproteobacteria > Hyphomicrobiales > Xanthobacteraceae > Labrys > Labrys neptuniae. The sequence goes on from NZ_JBFNQD010000012.1 coordinate 159,656, forward strand.
GGGCTTGCCGTCCGTGCCCTTCATGAAGGCGCGCTGCTCGACCTGCGATTCCACCGGCTTGCCGTCGACCTTGGTGGTGAACTTCAGGAAATTGTCGCTGGTGGGATCGGGAATGTCGGTGATGCCGCCGGGCCCGTCGCCGGTGATGTCGGGCATCGGAAAGGCTACCAAGGCCTCATAGTCGGCATTGGTGAGGTTGCGGAAACGATAGCTGATCTTCACCGCCTTGATCGACAGATAGAGATCCTCGGAGACGAGCGCGATCTTGTCGGTCTTGGTGAGCACGAGCCCGCCGGCATCGAGAGAGGCCAGGGTGTCGTCGGCCCGCGCGGGCGATGCCAGCAGGGCGGCAAGAACGGCAATGGCCGGGATGAAACGGGGCACGAACGACTCCTCACAACAACATGAAACAAGCGCGACGAGCATATAGGTGTCACCTCCCCGGACACAACGTCACGACATGGCTCAGGGGAGTGTTCGCGCATGGCAATCGTGATCACAGCCCAGATCTGAACCCTTCTATTCTTTGCGACTCTATCTTGTGGCTAAGCTCATCGGGACGATCTTAGGGCTTGGCGGTATGGTAGGAGGAATGCAACAAATAGATCAGGGAACATGAAACGTCGGCTTTAGCGGACAATCAAACCAACGGATCGCGCAAAAGCCTGTTTCGGATAAAACAAGGGGTCGTCAATGGCACGCAGCGCAAGCCGCTCTCGCTCCGGTGCAGCACAAACCCGCCACAGCCAGGCGGCGGCGCTGATCGGCCAGCGCATCGTTGCCGGAGAATGGGCGGTCGGCATGGCACTGCCGACGGAGGCCGACCTCTCGCGCGAACTCGACGTCTCCCGCGCCTCGCTGCGCGAGGCCATCAAGCTCCTGGCCGGCAAGGGCCTGCTCTCCTCCACCCCGCGCCGCGGCACCATCGTGCAGCCCCATGCCAATTGGAACCGGCTCGATGTCGATGTCCTGGTCTGGCAGACCTCGGGCGGCGCGACCAAGAGCTTCGTCAAGGACCTGTTCGAGCTGCGCCGCATGATCGAGCCGGAAGCGGCCGCCCTCGCCGCCCTGCGCGCCACGCCGGAGCAGCGGGCCGCCATCGCCGAAACCTTCGAGGCGATGGCCAATGCCGAGGACATTCAGCTTTCCATCGACGCGGATCTCGCCTTCCACCGCGCCATCGTGCGGGCCACCAACAATGTGCTGCTGGCCGCCTTCCAGCCGGCGATCGAGGCTTCGCTCGCCGTGTCCTTCAAGGTCTCGCGTGCCGGCAATGTGTTGCTGCCCTACACGGTGCCGATGCACCGCGCGGTAGCCGAGCCGATCCTCGCCGGCGATGCCGACGGTGCCCGCAAGGCGATGCTCGCCCTGCTCGACCGCTCCGAAACGGATGCGGAAAGCGCGGCCGTCGAAGACAAGAACTGATACCAGCGGTCTTGGTGCTTGTCCGGTCAAGCACCGTCATTGCGAGCGTAGGGAAGCAATCCAGGAATTGTGGCCGCCACGTTTTCCACCCCTGGATTGCTTCCCTACGCTTGCAATGACACAGAGGCAGATATCGCTGCCGCCAGTATGAATAGGCAAGAAAAAAGGCCCAGCCCGTCTTCGCCCACGAGGGGGACGACGGGCTGGGCCTTTTCATGGATCCGAAGATCGACCCGATCAGTAGGGGTTGACCACCTGCGCATCGGCGATGCGCGAAGCTGAGCCGAAGTCGAGATTGTAGATGTCAGGACGGAAATGGGCGGTGCCGTCCGGCGTGACATAGGCGGTCATGTAGACCCAGTGCACCGGAACGCGGTCCGGAATGGCCTGGTCCTTGCGGGCGCCGGTCGCAATCTCCTGGCCGACGCGCTTGGCGTCCCAACCGGAGCCGAGCAGCCAGGCGGCGAGATCGTTCACGCCCTGCACGCGCACGCAGCCATGCGAGAAGAAGCGGTCGACCGAGCCGAACAGGCGCTTGGACGGCGTGTCATGCATGTAGACCGAATCCGAGTTCGGCATCTGGATACGCAGCTGGCCGAGCGAATTGCCGGCGCCATAGGCCTGGCGAATAGTGTAGTTGGCAGCCTTGCCGCTCGACCAGTCGATCGTCTTGGGATCGATGGTGCGGCCCGAACCGTCGATCACCGACATCCTCTGGCGCGAGAGATAGGAGGGATCGCGCACCATATGCGGGCCGATTTCCTTCTTGATGATGGATTGCGGCACCGTCCAGGTCGGATTGAAGTTGATGGCGCTGATGGTGGCGTCCACCTCGGGCGAGGGATTCTGCGGACGGCCGACCACGGCGATGTAGCGGCGCGCCACCTCGCCATTCTCGATGGCCTCGACCTGGGCGCTCGGGATGTTCACCACCACATAGCGGCGGTTGAAATCGATGAAGCGGGCACCGACCCGCTCCATGTTGTGGCCGATCTGGACCAGGCGGTGCTGCACCGAGACGGCCATCTGGGCGCGGGTGCGTTCATCGATCTTGCCGGTGGCCTGCAGGCCGTAGCGCTGCTGGAAGCGGCTGACGGCAGTGGTCAGCCTGGCATCCCATTTGGGATTGTCGCGCTCGGATTCCGGTAGGTCCTTCTCCATCACCAGGCGCTGGCGCAACGCCAGCACGGCACTGCCCGTGGCCCCCTGGGACAAGCCGGCGGGCGGAGCAGCGGGGAAGCCGCCATTGCGGGCGATCTGGGCATAATATTGCGACAGGCCGTTGAGACGGTCGAGCGAGCCGGCATCGAATGTCGGCATCGAGGACCAGGGCGTGGCCGGGATCTTGATCGGCGTCGAGGCGGCGTAGGACGGACCGGCTGGAACCGGCTTCTTGGCCACCTTGGGCTTGGCCGGCGTGGCGGCAGGCGCCGCGGGGGCAGCATTGTCGGCTGCCGCGGGAGCCGTCGGAGCCACGGGAGCGGCAGGTGCCGAGGCATCGGGAGCCGAGACCGTCGCCGCCGGTGCAGGAGCAGCCGGTTCAGGAGCAGCCTGCGCGGCCGGCGCCGGAGCGGGGCTGGCGGGCTGGGGCGCCTCAGCGGCAGCAGCGGGAGCGGCCGGGGCAGCAGGTGCCTCAGGAGCCGCAGGCGCGGCAACCGGAATGTCCGCCGTTGGCGGGGTGCTGTCCTGTGCCAAGGCCGGCGAGGCCAGAACCAGGGCCAAAACGGAAACGGCGGCCAGAACAAGAGGGGTAGGCTGCTTCATAGCAGGAACTTCCACGCTGGTTGCCGAAACGTAAGGTCCGGCACAAAAAGGGATCATAGGCAGCCCTCTATCACGCGACCGGGCCGCGCGGTATGGCCGCCACAGTCTTGCCGCACGATTGTCGGACGGCGTGTCCGATTAACCACATCAGCACTATGTGCTCCGAACTTAATCCGAAGTTTTGGCCTCAAAAGGGCAGAGCTTCTTCATAGCCGAGCAGGGTTAACAGAAGATATGCCGGTCAGGAGCGCCCTCCCTCCCGCGCAGCCAGGGCATAGAAAAGGCGCGGTTGCCTTCTCCCCCTTGCGAGGAAGGACAGCCGCGCCTTTCGAGATTGGGAAAAATGGCGCTTGAGGTCAGCGCGTCGCCACCGGTTTTTCGCCGCGATAATCGTAGAAGCCGCGCTTGACCTTGCGGCCGAGCCAACCGGCCTCGACATATTTCACCAGCAGCGGGCAAGGCCGGTATTTGGAATCGGCCAAGCCCTCATGCAGCACCTGCATGATCGACAGGCAGGTGTCGAGGCCGATGAAATCAGCCAGCTGCAACGGGCCCATGGGATGATTGGCACCGAGCCGCATCGCCATATCGATGGATTCGACCGTACCGACGCCCTCATAGAGCGTGTAGATCGCCTCGTTGATCATCGGCAGCAGGATGCGGTTGACGATGAAGGCCGGGAAGTCCTCGGCCACCGCAACCTGGCGATCGAGCTTGGTGATGAAGGCCTTGGCGGATTCAAACGTGCCGTCATCCGTGGCGATGCCGCGGATGATCTCGACCAGTTGCATCACCGGCACCGGATTCATGAAGTGAATGCCGATGAAACGCTCGGGCCTATCGGTAGCCGCGGCCAAGCGCGTGATCGAGATCGAAGAGGTATTGGTGGCGAGGATCGCCTCCGGCTTCAGATGCGGGCAGACATTGCCGTAGATCTTGACCTTGACGGCCTCGTTCTCGGTGGCCGCCTCGATCACCAGATCGCAAGCACCCAGACCTTCCACATTGGGCTCGGCCTTGATGCGGGAGAGTGCTTCGTCGTTCTGGGCCTGCGTGATGAAACCCTTGGAGACCTGGCGCTTGAGATTGCCGTTGACGGTGGCCAGGCCATTGTTGACCCGATCTTCCGACACGTCGTTGAGCACCACGTTCAACCCGGCCAGAGCGGCGACATGCGCGATGCCGCTGCCCATTTGCCCGGCGCCCACAATCCCGACCGTCCTGATATCCACCGTCATTTCCAGTTCCCTGCCATTTGCTCGATCTTATCGAGGCAATCGGCGCGTGGGAAGACCGCAGTCGCAGCTTTCCTGCAGGCCTGTCGGTCGAAATGGTCGCATTCTGACGCCGGCCTCTCGCGGGGAGAAGTGCGTCCCATGCGGCCCGACCTGCCGGAAGAATATCACGAAACGGGCTGCCTGGAAAAATGCAGTTCGATGAAACCGTGATTTCCCTAGATCAGGCAATGCCCGCCATCGATATGGATGGTCTCGCCCGTGGTGAAGGCACTCTGCATCAAATAGAGATAGGCGGGGGCGACATCTGCGGGGGTCGCGATCCTGCCCGCCGGCAGGCGGCCCGCCATGCCCGCGAAGAAGCCGGATTTGGCCTCTCCGACGATCTCGTCCCACATCGGCGTATCCACCCAGCCGGGCGAGACGATGTTCACGCGCCGCGGCGCCAGTTCCAGCGCCAGGGCGCGGGCGAAGAAGCCGAAGGAACCGGCGATCGCCGAAACGACCGCGCCTCCGGGAATCGGCGGCCGGTCCTTGTTGATTCCGGAGGTGAAGATCATCGAACCGTCCCGCCTCAAGGTGGCGGCGGCGTGCTTGGCCAGCATGACGGCGCCGATCAGCTTGTTGTCGACGAAGCGCCGCACCATTGCCATGTCGGTGCGTTCGATAGGATCGCCTGGCGGTGGCGTTCCGGCCGTCGACACCAGATGATCGAAGGCGCCGGCATTTTGGAAGAGCCGGGCAAGATCGGCCTCTTCCGTCATGTCGGCAACGACGGATCGCACCTGCAGGCCCGCATCGAGGCTCTGCTCCGCAGCCCGCAGCTTGTCGGGTGAGCGGCCGACGATCACCACGTCCGCACCGTTCTCCAGGGCCGCCCTGGCAACACCGAGGCCGATGCCGGAGCTCCCCCCGACGACGATGATCTTCTGTCCCGTGAACGCGGCCATGGGAAACCTCCGATTGTCTGCTGTCACAGGGATGGGTCAGGCCCGGCCCGCATAGGCCGCCTCGAGATCGGCGACGATGATCTTGGTCATCTTGTATAGGGCCTGTCTGACCCGATCCGCCTTCTCGCGGTCGGGATCGGCCATCAGCCGCAGTGTGACCTCCGGGATGACCTGCCAATAGACGCCATATTTGTCCGTCAGCCAGCCGCACGGCTTTTCGGAGCCGCCATCGGCCGTAAGCGCCTGGTAGTAATAGTCGGTCTCGGTCTGATCTGACGTCTCGACATAGAGCGAGAGCCTTTCATTGAAGGGCGGCATCGACCCGGCGTTCAGCGCCGTCAGGCGCAGCCCCTCGAGTTCGAAGTCGAAGGTGGCATGCGGAACCGTCCTGTTCGTCCCGGAGATCCAATCGGTGAACTCGGTATCCCCGAGCGCCTTGGCGTTCTTGAAGACCGATAGATAGAAGTCCCGGGCCTCCCGGGCATTCAGGTTGAACCAGAGAAAGGGATGGATCGTTGCCATGCTGTCCTCGTGAGGATTGATCACAAATCCTGCGCATTGTGGGCAGCAGATTCTCGACAGACAAACCAAAATTCGGCATATTTCTGTGATTCAAACTCACAGATATCATGGCTCGCAAACTTCCACCCCTTCATGCCCTGCCGAGTTTCGAGGCCGCAGCCCGGCATCTGAGTTTTTCCCGGGCGGCGCAGGAGCTCAACGTCACCCATGGCGCCATCAGCCGGGCGATCAAGACTCTCGAAGATCGCCTCGGCGTCCTCCTGTTCGAACGCACGAGCCGTACGGTGCGCCTGACTACCGTCGGCGCCCCCTATGCGCAGGCGGTTCGCGACGTGCTCGACCAATTGGGGGGCGCCACCGCTGCGGCGACGGCCCACCAGTCGAGCTCGACCCTGAACGTCAGCACCTCCGACGGCTTTGCGGGACGCTGGCTGGTGCCACGCCTCTATCGTTTCCATCGCGCAAACGGCGATATCGACGTGCGGGTCTCGACCACCGGCAGGCTGACCAACTTCCTGGGCGACGGCATCGACATCGCCGTACGCTATGGCGGCGGCACCTATCCGGGCCTCACCTCGGAATTCCTCATGGGCGAAGAGGTCTTTCCCGTCTGCAGCCCGAAGCTGCTGGAGGGCGCTCATGCGCTGCGCCGGCCCGAGGATCTCAGGCACCACACCCTGATCCATGACGGTTTTCCGATCAATTGGGCGAGCTGGCTCGCTAGTGCCGGGGTCGAGGGTGTGGATCCGCATAGCGGGCTCACCTTCGATTCCTATTCCTTCGCCGTCGAATCCGCGGCGCAGGGCGAAGGCGTCGTACTCGGCCGGACCATGCTGGTCGCCGCCGATCTCGCTGCCGGTCGGCTGGTACGCCCTTTCGGACACGCTCTCAAATCCCTCTCCAGCTTCTATGTCGTCTATCCCCCCGACGCCATCCGACAGCGCAAAGTGAAAGCTTTTCGCGACTGGCTCTTTGCGGAGATGGCGCCGCCATCGGCTTGACCACGGCCTAAGGCCTTGCAGCCGAAGCCTGGCGTGCCCTATTTAAGGCGGCAAAGTCTCGCATTGGCGATGCGGGCGGATCGGGCGGCGAAACCCGCAAGCAAGGCCGGGTCCTCGGCCGCGCGCCCCGCCTTCCGGCACATGGGAGCTGGGACGGCACGCTCCTTCCACCTTGTCCAATTCATTTGAGAACGCACGACCGATCATGACGATTTCGAACGAAGACGAATTGCTCAAGCTCAAGGAGATCGGCCGCATCGTCGCCAACACGCTGGCGGCGATGGGCGCTGCGCTCGAACCGGGCATCACCACGGCCGAGCTCGACGCGATCGGCCGCAGGCTGCTCGAACGGGAGGGAGCCCGCTCCGCACCCGAACTTTGCTACGATTTCCCCGGCGCGACCTGCATCAGCGTCAACGAGGAGATCGCCCACGGCATTCCGGGCCAGCGCCGGATCGAGCCCGGCGACCTCGTCAATATCGACGTCTCCGCCGAGAAGGATGGCTTTTTTTCCGATACCGGCGCCTCCTTCGCGGTGGAGCCGGTCTCCAAGGCCACCCAGCGCCTGCTCAGGGACGGCAAGCGGGCGATGTGGACGGGTATCCGCCAGGTTGGCGCCGGCCTGCCGCTCGCCAATATCGGCAACGCCATCGGCGAATTCGCCCGCAAGAACCGCTATACGCTGGTGCGCAATCTCGCCAGCCACGGCGTCGGCCGATCCCTGCATGAGGAGCCCAAGGAGCTCGCGACCTGGCCTGATCGCTCCGAACGCCGGAAGATGCAGGAAGGCCTGGTGTTCACGGTGGAACCGTTCCTTTCCCTGGGCGCCGAATGGGCTGCGGATGGCGACGATCCGTGGACATTGTTCAGCGAACCCCGCGCCCCGACCGTGCAATATGAGCATACGGTGGTGGCAACCCGCACCGGTCCCCTCGTCCTCACGCTGGCGGCGTGAGGCCACCCGGAGGAAGCGAGAAGCAAGCCCAATGGACGCCACCATTCTCGCAGGCCTCTACCAGGCCTACATCGCCTGCCTCAACCGGCAGGACTGGAGCGAACTCGGGCATCATGTCGATGAGGCTGTCGAGCATAATGGCCGGCGGCTGGGGCTGTCAGGTTATCGCGGCATGCTCATCAAGGATTTCGAGGACATTCCCGACCTGGCCTTCCACATCGAGCTCCTGGTCTGCGAACCGCCCCTTGTGGCAGCCCGGCTCGCCTTCGATTGCACGCCGAAGTCCGGCTTCCTCGGCCTGAAGCTTGACGGGCGCAGGGTCTCGTTCACGGAGAATGTGTTCTACACTTTCAAGGCCGGGAAGATCGTCACGGTATGGTCTGTAATCGACAAGGCCGCGATCGAGGCGCAACTGGAGCTCTGACGAACGGTCCCGCCAAGAGGCGAGAATGTGTCGCGGTCCGGCCGCCACTTGCGACAGCGTCGATCTCGGGTGCTATGGTCGCCGCCCAACCCCGAAGCAGATGGAAGCCGACGATATGCCCTCCTTTGACGTGTTGCTCGCCTTCATCGTCACGACGGCCCTGTTTTCCGTACTGCCGGGCCCCTCCATGCTCTATGCCGCGGCCAGAACCATGGCGGGTGGGCGCCAGGCCGGGCTGATGGCAGCGCTCGGCCTGCATCTGGGCGCCTATGTCCATGTCGCCGCAGCGGCCGCCGGCCTGTCGGTGCTGTTCCATGCGGTGCCCATCGTCTATGCCGGCGTCAAGCTCGCCGGTGCCCTCTACCTGATCTGGCTTGGCATCACCCTGTTCCGGGCGCGGCAAAGCACGGATGCCGGGACGACCGGCGCCACTCGCTCGGCCAGCCAGGCCTTCGCGCAAAGCGTCACCGTCGAGGTGCTCAACCCGAAGACCGCGCTGTTTTTCCTGGCCTTCCTGCCGCAATTCGTCGACGGAGCCGCCGCGTTTCCGCTCTGGCTGCAATTTGCCATCCTGGGCACGGTCGCCAATGTCCTGTTCGGTTTCGTCGATGTGGTGATCGTGATGCTGGCCGCCGTGATCATCGGCCGGCTCAAGCGTTCCTCCGGCGTGCAGCGACTGATGCGCCGCGTGGGCGGGGCGATCCTGGTCGGCATGGGCGTCCATCTCGCCCTGCAGAGGGGTTAGCGAAAGCCCACGATATTGATCGAGAATACCGTCGCGATCAGCCGCATTGCTGCGCGAGCAGCCCCTGATAGAAGCCGAGCTCGGTCACCCTCGCCGACCAGTCGGCATCGGGATTCAGCTGCGCCGTCCCGCATCGCCGCATGATTGGAGCCGCCGTTTTCAGCACGTCGACACGCCGCCGATAGACTTGGCAGATGGCGGCCTGGTCAGTCGCACTGACGGCCCTCAGCTCTTGATCCGAAGCTCGCATGGCCTGTTCCGCCGCCACGACCTCAGTGGTGCAGGAGGATCTGTAGGGCGAGAGAGCGATCCACGAGGCGAGGAAGGCGATCGCGGCTGCCGTCGCGAGAAGGGGCGTCCTCCACCGCTTGAGTGACGGCATGAAGATGGCCTCCGGTTCTGGTTTTCTCAATCAGCCAGATTCGTAACGCTGTTTCGCTCCGGATCAAGGACATCCTTTTCGCGCCACCGGCGTTGAAGGGCCTGAGCTCCCCTCGACGCCGGTGCAGTATCGAAGGCTCTCACGCGGCCGGAGCCAGTTGCTCCCGCGGCTTGGCGAAAGGCCGGAAGGTCAGAGCGATCAGCGTCGCCGCGATGCCCATGCCCCAGGAGCCGACATAAAGCCACATATAGGTATTGAAGTAGTCGTAGATCATGCCGCCCAGCAACGGGCCGAGTGACATGCCCAGGCTGCCGGCCATCGCCGTCCCGCCGATGATGGTGCCCATCATCTTGAGCGGGAAATTCTCGCGCACGATCACGGCATAGAGCGGCATCACGCCGGCATAGATGAAGCCCACCACCACGGCTACGGCATAGAACTGGCCGAGCTGGCTGGCGAAGGCATAGAACAGCACGCCGAAGGCCTGGGCGAACAGCCCGATCACCAGCATGCGCTGGGCACCGAAGCGGTCGCCCATCACGCCGAAACCGATGCGTCCGAACATGCCTGCCAGGCCCTCGACGCTGTAGATGGTGACGGCGGCGATCATCGGGATGCCGCAAGTCACGGCATAGCTCACCGTATGGAAGATCGGCCCCGAATGCGTGGCGCAGCAGAAGAAATTGGCCAGCATCAGCACGATGAACTGCGGCGAACGCACCGCCTGGCGCAGCGTCATATCCGATTGCGGCTCGTTGGCCAGAGCTGCTTCGTTGCCCTGCTCCAGGGCAGGCGGCCGGCGCAGCAGCAGAGAGGTCGGAATCATGACGGCAGCAGCGATGGCTGCGATGATCAGCATCGACGTCCGCCAGTCATGGATGGTGACCAGCCAGGCGGCGAGCGGTGCCATGGTCATCGGCGCCATGCCCATGCCGGCCGAGACAAGCGACACAGCCAGGCTGCGCTGGGTATCGAACCAGCCGGTGACGCAGGCCATCATCGGCGCGAACATGGCGGCGACCGCCACACCCACCAGCACGCCGAAGACGAGCTGGAACTCGACCAGCGATCCGGCCTGGCTGGCCAGGGCCAGGCTGGCGGCAAGCAGGACGGCGCCGGCCAGCACCACCGGACGCGGGCCGAAGCGGTCGGACAGATTACCCCAGACCATGCTGGCCAGCGCCATCGCCAGGAAGCCGAAGGTCATGGCGGTCGAAATGCCGGTCACCGACCAACCGGTCGCTGCCGACATGGGTTTGAGGAACACCGGCAACGAGAACATCGCGCCGATGGCAACACATCCGAGCAAGCCGCCTGCGGCGACGATCACCCAACGATAGGAATTCCTGTCCATCATGGTCCACCCGTTCCTGTGCCGCGGGCTGCATCGCATCTCGCGCTCCGTCGGGAAGGACGGGAAGCGCAAGGACGCGACGAAACAGGATGTGTGAGCAACGAGCGTTCACGTCCGAGCGCCTTTGCTCCAGGCCTGTCGCGGCGATACCTCAAGGACGCACGAGCAACTGACGATCCGACATGCGATTGCAAAATTATTCTGGTTGCAAAATGCTATCAGAAAATACACGGCACGCAAACATGGCGTTGTGACCGAGGACAGGCCTAGCCAGCCCCCCCCCACCCTGCCCTCGTTGCCGGCCGGAATCGTCGCCACAAGCCTCCCGTTCGGCCGAGATTCGTCTCAGCCGGCGATCTCAACTCTGCCATTGGCAGCCGAGGAGGTGGGAGTAACAAATCCGGCGACATTGCAAGGCGAGGGAAACAGGCCTGGTGCAAAGCGCGTCCTTGCGATTCTTGTCGATGCCGCCAAATCACAAAACCCTTTAGGGTTGGCGCAGCCCTGTCGCCAAGGCGCGAAAAGTCTCCACGGCCTTGGGCAAAACCTTCTGAGGATCCTCGCTCGCGGCGATCCACAAGGCTGCATTGAGTGCGGCCGCACTCAAGAGTCGGGCCGCGGCTTCGGCATCCAGCGGTTTCATGATGCCTTGCCCGATCAGGCGTTCGACCGTTCGCTTCGTCACCTGCAGGCAATTGTTCTGGCTCGGCCATAGCGAGGGATCGCCGAGGACCGCCGGCCCGTCCAGCAGAACGATGCGCTGCACCTCCGGATCGAGAGCCATCTCGATATAGGCCACGCCCTCGATCAGCAGTCCTTCCCATTCGTCCTGGGCGTGGATGGCCGCCTGATGCGCGCGCTCCGCCATCTCGGCGTCGATCTGGTTGACCACGGCGGCCAGAAGCCCGCGCTTGTCGCCGAAATTGTGATAGAGCGCCCCCCGCGTCAGGCCGGCTTCCGCCGTCAACTCATCCATCGAGGCCGCAGCATAGCCGGTTCTTGCAAATGCCCTGCGTGCGGCCGCGATCAACTTGGCGCGATTCTCCTCCATCGTCTCGGCCCGGCGTCTGGCAGCCATCGCAGATCCTTTCATATACGCGTCGTATCTGGATTGACATGCGGCGCGCATGCTCATAATTCTAGATACGCAACGTATATCAAATGCGATGGGGCCGTGTGAAGCCCTTGTGGCGTCGAGCGAGATCCGCACGTAGCCGGATCATGAACAAGAGGACTGAAGACATGGCACAGCGTGAGGCAATTTTCCCGGCGGACCGGCATGCGCTTTACGAGGCGCACGGCTATTCGGCGGCGATCCGGTCGGGCAATCTCCTGTTCGTGTCGGGTCAGGTCGGCAGTCGTGCGGACGGCACGCCGGAACCCGACTTCGAGCGCCAGGTACAGTTGGCCTTCGACAATCTGAGGGCAACGCTGAAGGCGGCGGGTTGCGGCTTCGACGACATCGTCGACGTGACCAGCTTCCATACTGATCCCGAAGCCCAGTTCGAGACCATCATGGCGGTGAAAAACAGGATCTTCGACCGCCTCCCCTACCCGAACTGGACGGCAATCGGCGTGAACTGGCTGGCGGGCTTCGACTTCGAGATCAAGGTCATCGCCCGCATTCCGGATGCAGCCTGACCTGTCCGCCCTGCGGCGGCATTCTTCGATGGCGGCGATTACGCAGCGAACAGGCTGGTGGCCATATAGTCGACGAAAACCCGCACTTTCGGGGAGAGGTAGCGATTGCTCGGCCACAGCACGCGGAAGGTGCCGGCTTCAGCAAGATGGTCCTCCAGCAGCGACGTCAGGCTGCCCCGCGCCAGTTCCGAAGCGACGGCGAAGGGCGGCAGGCAGGTGATGCCGAAGGCGTGCTCGGCCAGATAGATCAAGGGCTCCAGCGTGCTGGCAATCGTGGTCTGGGGCAGATCGAGCTTGAGTTCACGCCCATCCCGCACTAACGGCCAGGGTTCGAGCTTGCCCGAATTGGCATAGCGATGATGCAGGCAGCGATGGGCCAGCAGATCCTCCGGCACGTCCGGCGTGCCATTGGCGACGAGATAGGCGGGTGCCGCGACGATCCTGTGCTTGAAGGCTCCAAGTTTGCGGCTCATCAGGCGCGTGTCCCTGACTTCCCCGGTCCGGATTACCGCATCGAAACCTTCCTCGATGACGTCGACCAGCCGGTCCGTAAAGTCGAGATCGAGATCGATCTCGGGATAAGCCGCCATGAAGGACGCAATCGTCGGCATCAGCAGCATGCCGGCTAGCGGCAGGCTCACGCGCAACTGCCCGCGTGGAGTTGCCTGCGACCGCGACAATTGCGCCTGCGCGGTTTCGAACTCGGAGTGGATGCGCCGGCAAGTGTCGAGGAAGAAGCTGCCCTCCTCGGTCAGCGCCATGCTCCGGGTCGAGCGATGGAACAGGCGTGCTCCCATCTCCTCCTCAAGCCGCGCGATAGCCTTGCCGACGGCTGAGCCGGACAGGCCGAGGCGCTGCCCGGCAGCCACGAAGCTTCCGGCTTCGGCGGCCTGGATGAAGATGCTGAGCGTTCCGAGCTTGTCCATGGGCAGCGATTACGGAATAAATTTCCGATGTGATATGAATACCGGCCTATTTATCCGCTATTTTGTCGTCGATATCCAGATGTGGCCGCGGCCAGCCGCCGCGTTTTCATCGGAGACACTCATGGATACCGAATCCCCCGCCGGTTTCTCGGCCGCTCCTGCGCCGACGACCTTCGTCGTCAACGTCATTCACGCCCATCCGGGCAAACAGGAGGAGGCTTTCGCGGTCATCCAAGACGTCGTGCACTATGTGGCCGAGCGCAAGGAAGGCTTCCTGTGGAGCACCTTGGCCAAGAGCACGGACGGACTGACGGTCGTCAACATCGAGGCGATCCGGGGCGCCGGCAATGTCGAGGAGTTCTTTTCCGACCCGGTATTCGCGGCAAAATTCCGCGAGCTCGATGAGGTTTCCAGGAGCGAGTTTCACACCTATACCGTCGGCGACCTCGTCCTGCCGAAGCGCGTGACGGCGACCTGATCATCCAGCTCCTCACTCGAACCGGTGCCCGGGTCGATCAGGCAACATCGCAATCCCTCGGCAGGTCTCTCCCTTACGAAAGCGCCTGCCGCCTTTGCGGCTGGCAGGCGATGCCCACCAGATGGGCGCTGGGGCCGACGAACCAGCGCAAGGCCGTAGCCTCGAATTGCACGAAGCCTTCGCTCTGCAGCGTCGTGAGCAGGCGATGCGCCGTCGATGGAGCCAGGCTGGTGCCGCGAACGACTTCCGAAAGCGTCATGCCGCGCGGGTCCCGGGCAATGCATTTGAGGATCGATAGGGCTCGCAACACGGCTTGGACGCAACCATGACCGACGGGGCCATCGCGATCCTCGCGAAATTGGCTGGGATTGCCGAATGGCAGTCCCCGCGTGTCACCGGCGATGCCGCCGAGATGTTGCTCGATTGCTTCCAAAGCAGACACCGGTTCTCCCTCCCGTTGTTTTGCGGACGCTCCCTCCTTATGTTGCCGTTCCTCTTATACGTCCAATATATCATTAGGATCGGGTGATATCCTGTAGATATTTATTATCGCCGGAATCGATCGATGGCAGAGGGTCATTCGGACGGGTCGGATTGCCCATGCCGGCCGTGCTGCAGCACCAACGAAAAACCTCCCCCTGCAGGACGCGGGGGGAGGCTGAAGAAGTAGAATGCGTTCAGCTGAGATGCCGTTTCATGCCTCAGCGAGACGATGAAGCCTCTTCGCCCGGCAAGGCGGTCTCCTGCGCTGTCTTTTCGTAAGGGCCGGCACGCTCGCCGTTCAGAACGCGGTTGGCCTGTGCTCTGTCGATGTCGCCTTCCCAAACGGCAATGACGACGGTGGCAACACAATTTCCGATGAGATTGCCGAGCGCCCGCGCCATTCCCATGAACCAGTCGACCGACAGCACCAGGACCAGACCGATCACCGGGATCACAGGCAGCGCGGACAGGGTGGCGGCAAGAACGACGATGGCCGATCCCGGTACGCCATGCGCCCCTTTCGAGGTGAGGAGGGCGACGCCGAGCACGACCAGAAGATCGGTTTCCGAGAGCGGCGTATTGGTGGCCTGCGCGATGAACACGGCAGCCAGGGTGAGGTAGATGGAGAAGGCATCGAGATTGAAGGAATAACCCGTCGGGATGACCAAGCCGACGGTGGAATCCTTGATCCCCATCCTCTCAAGCTTGCGCATGATCTGCGGAAGCACGCTGTCGGACGAGGCGGTGCCCAGGACGATCGTCAGTTCTTCGCGCAGATAGATCAGGAACTTGATCAGGCTGAAACCGGCCATCCGCATGATGATGCCGAGCACCACCAGCACGAAGAAGATCACGCTGACATAGAACAGGAGGACGAGATAGCCGAGCTGCTGCAGGGAGCCGACCCCGTATTTGCCGACCGTGAAGGCGATGGCGCCGAACACGCCCAGCGGAGCGAGCCGGACGATGAAGCCGATGATCTTGAAGAGAACGTCGGTGGCGATATGGATGAAGTCGGCCACGGGCCGGCCACGTTCGCCGAGCAAAGACAGCCCGGCGCCGAACAGGATGGCAATCAGCAGGACCTGGAGAATGTCCCCCTTGGCGAAAGCATCCGTGACAGTCGTCGGAATGACGCGCAGCAGAAAGTCGACCCCGCCAGTGACTTCGCGCACATGATCGGTGTAATTGGCGAGCGCGCTGCCATCGAGTGTCTTGGGATCGATGTTCATGCCGACGCCCGGCTGGAAGAAATGGGCCATCAGCAGGCCCAGGCACAGGGCGATCGTCGTCACCACCTCGAAATAGACGATGGCCTTGACGCCGACCCGGCCGACCTTTTTCAGATCCCCCGCCCCGACGACACCATGGACGACGACGCCGAAAACCAGGGGCGCAATCACCATCTTGATCAGCTTGATGAAGGCATCGCCGAGCGGCTTCAACTGGCTGGCAAAGCCCGGCCAGAGAATGCCGACCACAATTCCCAGAACAAGCGCTATGACCACCTGCCCGAACAGGGATCTGAAGAATCTGAGCATATATTTCCTCCACGGTCGGCGCCGTCATTGTTTCTGATTTTGCCGAAGGAGCGGTCAGTTCCCCAAAGGGGTCCGGTAACGGTGCGTTCTCCCAAACGTCGTCCGCCACACTCCCGATCGCAATGGCGCCGTATGCAGCAACGCTTAGAGCACAAAATCCCAGCGCCAGGAGGCGCGATTCCATATCATGGAAACGGGTATCGTAGCGCCACCGACGGAAGATTACCCAAAGGCATTCCGGTCTTGCCTAAGGCGAAACAAGAAAATAGGCACGCGTCTCATCCAGGAACCGGTTCACCACGGCGCTGTGATCAGAGCGATACAGCATGATGACATCGGCAATCGGCGCCGGCTCAACCAGCGCCCGGTAGACGACACCGGGTCGCAGCATTTCCTTCGCGGCCTCCGGCACGAGAGCGACACCGAGACCTGCAGCAACCAGGCTGAGCAGCGAATAGGATTCGACGACCTGCTGGGTGATATTGGGGTCAAATCCCGCCTCGATGCAGCATTCCTTGAGATAGCGGGCAAATCGGGAATTCTTCACCCTCAGAAAAACGAACTGCTCGTTCCTCAATTCGGAGAGTTCGATCCTCTCATTGACCGCCAGCGGATGCGACTGCTGCAGGGCCACACCGACTTTTTCCTCCCACGCCAGTTCGGTGACCAGATCGGGATCGCCGACCGGCCCCCGCAGGAAACTGATGTCGATCTTGCGTGCGTGAAGGGCGGCCTCCTGCTCGAGCGGCGGCATCTCGCGGATACGCACCTGGACTTCCGGCACGCGCAGGCGAAACCGGGCGATCAGACCCGCCAGCGGCCCCATCAGCACCGATCCGGTGGTGGCAAGGTCGAGCGTCCCGATCTGCCCCCGGCCAATGGCGTGCGTCTGTTCGGCGGCTTCGTCCACCTGGGCAAGGATCGCAGTCGCATGATCGCGAAAGGCGAGGCCGGCGGCGGTCAATTCGACACGCCGTTTGTTTCGCAGGAAGAGCTGGGTCTTGAGTTCGTATTCCAGGTCCTGGATCTGCGTGCTCAGAGGGGGCTGGGAAACGCCAAGCCGAGCGGCGGCGGCCCGGAAGCTGAGTTCCTCGGCGACAGCGATGAAATAGCGCAGATGACGCAGTTCCATAATCTCTCCCCTGTCTGGCACTTCGATGAGCCCAGGCTAGCGCGTCATCTTCGAGTCTCGCTGATATTTCACAACACCGCCTCCCCCAATCCCGCCCATCTGCGCCCCGCACGGCCCGGCGAGGCAATCGATCAACGCGCCATCGCGCCGTCGATCCACGCCCGCACCTCGGGCAGGACATAGCCGAGGCTGAGATGGCCGGCCCCCTCCACGGGCATGAAGGTCTTGGGCTGGTTGGCGAGGTCGTAGAGGCTCTTGCCGAACGCGAAAGGAATGACACCATCGGCAGTGCCGTGCACGACGAGCAGCGGGACCTTCACCTTGGCGATGCGCTCGTCGGAGGGGAAGGGATCCAGCATCACCCAGCGCACCGGGAACATGCCATAGAGGCGGGAAGCCACGGCGAGAGCCGAGGTGAAAGGCGAATCGAGCACCAACGCGCCCACGCTGTGTCGGGCCGCCAGGGCGACCGCCACGCCCGAGCCCAGGGACTGGCCGACGACCACGATGCGCTCGGGTGCCGTTCCGAGAGCCAGCACCTTGGCATAGGCAGCCTCGGCGTCGAGCAGCAAGCCCTGCTCGGAGGGCGAGCCGGTGGAGCCGGGATAGCCACGATATTCCACCGCCATCAGGCCGTTGCCGCCGGCCACCAACGCGCGCAACAGCTCGGTCTGCAGGGTGAGATTGCCGCCATTGCCGTGGAAATAGAGCAGAAGGGGCCTGCCCGGCGCGGGCGCGACATGCCAGGCGATCAGTGTCTCGCCATCTTCGGTGCGCAGCTTGACGACCTCGGCGCCGGCTATGGCGGGTGGCAGCACCTCGCCGCCCGGCTGGAAGACGAAGGAGCGCTGGGCAAAGGCCAAAGCGGCGAAGGCCGCCAGATAGAGCGCCGCAACCAGGGCGGCGATGACAATCAGGAACTTCGACACCAAGCAGGCTTTCCAGGACGGCACAGGAAGCGCAATTCGCCATGGGCCGGCAGGGAACGCAAGGGCGAAGGGAACAGCGTTGGGGGTATCGGTGGCCACCGCATACAAACGTCATTGCGAGCGTAGCGAAACAATGACGATCCCCATCATGGTAGATGCATTTCGTCCTCGGCCACGTTTCCAAAGAAAATGTGCCGGCCCGAGAGGGCCGGCACACTCAAATCATCCGATAAAGACGGGCGGATGCCGCCCGTTGTCCCTACTTACCGAGCTTGGCGAGTTCGTCCTTGAGCTCCGGCAGGGCGGTGTAGAGATCGGCGACCAGGCCGTAGTCGGCGACCTGGAAGATCGGGGCCTCTTCGTCCTTGTTGATGGCGACGATGAC
>NZ_JBFNQD010000013.1:0-175516 GCF_040797145.1 Labrys neptuniae
CGCAGCGCCAGGTCCGTGGTCAGCATCGAGGGGGCATGGCGCTTGGAGCGGTCATGCGCATCCGGCACCGAGCCGGCACCCGCCCCATGCTTGGGCTGCCACTGATGGGCACCGGCCGGGCTCTTGGTCAGCTCCCAGTCATAGCCGAACAGGTTCCAGAAGAAGTTGTTGCTCCATTTGGTCGGCGTCGAGGTCCAGGTCACCTCGAGCCCCGAGCCGATGGTGTCGCCCCCCTTGCCGCTGCCGAACTGGTTGTGCCAGCCAAGGCCCTGCAGCTCGATGCCGGAGGCCTCCGGCTCCGGCCCGACATTGGCGGCATCGCCGGCACCATGGGTCTTGCCGAAGGTGTGGCCGCCGGCAATCAGCGCCACCGTCTCCTCGTCGTTCATCGCCATGCGGGCGAAGGTCTCGCGGATGTCGCGCGCCGCCGCCAGGGGATCGGGATTGCCGTTGGGGCCTTCCGGATTGACATAGATCAGGCCCATCTGCACGGCGGCCAGCGGGTTCTCCAGATTGCGGTCGCCGCTGTAGCGCTTGTCGTCGAGCCAGACGTTCTCGCTGCCCCAGTAGACGTCCTCTTCGGGCTCCCACACATCCTCGCGGCCGCCGGCAAAGCCGAAGGTCTTGAAGCCCATCGATTCCAGGGCGCAATTGCCGGTCAGGATCATCAAATCGGCCCAGGAGATCTTGTTGCCGTATTTGCGCTTGATCGGCCAGAGCAGGCGGCGGGCCTTGTCGAGATTGACGTTGTCGGGCCAGGAATTGAGCGGAGCGAAGCGCTGCTGGCCCGCACCCGCGCCGCCGCGCCCGTCGCCGGTGCGGTAGGTGCCGGCGCTGTGCCAGGCCATGCGGATGAACAGCGGGCCGTAATGGCCGAAATCGGCCGGCCACCATTCCTGCGAATCCGTCATCAGCGCAAACAGGTCCCGCTTCAGCGCCGCCAGGTCGAGCTTCTTGAATTCCTGCGCATAGTCGAACGCCTTGCCCATCGGATTGGACAGGCTCGAATGCTGGTGCAGGATCTTCAGGTTCAGCTGGTTCGGCCACCAGTCACGGTTCGAACGAACCTCAAAGCCGGGACGCGCCCCATGCGCTACCGGGCACTTGCCGGTGTTCGGCGTATCGCTTCCGTCCATCATTGCCTCCAATGGTTCTTGTGATGAAATTTGCCTGGCCGGGCACTATCGCGTCTGAGAACAACACGCGCGTGTCACGGCCACCGGGACGAATGGCACACGGGGCGCGGCATGGTTTCATGCCAGCCGCTTACCGCAATGGAACACCTTGCAAACGACATTAATCGCGGCCACCCGGATTCTGTGCGCCCTCAAGGCGGCATTGGCGGGGTCACATGTGGGATTCGAGTCGCCTTCGACTCGCATCACCATCCCCGTTTAGAGCTTTACTAGAGTCCGGCCATCAGTTTAATTCAGCTTTTCCGATTGTCGCGATAAGGCTAGGTTATGAAAAATCTGACGTTGCGGCAGCTGCGCTATGTCGAGGCTCTGGTGCGGCACAGCCATTTCGGCCGGGCGGCAGATGCGTGCGCGATTTCCCAGCCGGCCCTGTCGATGCAGATCAAGGAGCTGGAGGAAGGCTTGGGCCTGGCGCTGTTCGAAAGAGGTGCGCGCCAGATCAGGCTCACGAGTTTCGGCACCGAGTTCGCCACGCGGGCCCGCGACATTCTGCGCGCCGTCGAGGCGCTGGGAGACCTGGCCCAGGCCTGGCAGGACCAGTTGGTCGGGCCGCTGCGCATCGGGGTCATCCCGACCGTCGCCCCCTATCTGCTGCCGACCCTCGTCTCCAATCTCGCCCGCTCGCATGAAGGCCTGGATATCCATGTGCGCGAAACCGTGACCCCCAGGCTGATCCAGGAACTCATCGACGGGCGTCTCGATACGGCCATCGTCGCCCTGCCGGTATCGGAACCTTCCTTCAACGAGGTCGCGCTGTTCACCGAAAGCTTCGTGCTGGTGCGCCCGAGCGAGGACGAGGGAAAGCCCGTGCCGGACCGGGAGATGCTCAGCGAAATGCGGCTGCTCCTGCTGGAGGAGGGTCATTGCTTCCGCGATCAGGCCCTGGCCTTCTGCAATGCCCCGTCCCTGCGGACACGCGAATTGCTGGACGGCAGTTCCCTCTCGACGCTCGTCCAGATGGTCGGCGCAGGCATCGGGGTCACTCTGATCCCTGAAATGGCCGTGCCGATGGAAACGCGCTCGGCACAGGTCTCCATCACCCGCTTTGCAAACCCCCAGCCCTCGCGCACCATCGGCATGATCTGGCGCAAGACAAGTCCCCTGGTCAAACAACTGCTCGAGATCTCGAAAGTGGTGCGGGATGCGGCCGATCTCTTGAAACTGCGCCACGACCAGAACACGTCTGATCTGCAGCGCCGGCCCGCCGCTCTTCACCAGCCTTCGTGATCCCTTCGGGGGACAGGGCCGGCAATACGCTCCGCTTCGCAGCTACCTGATGTTGGCGGTACCCACGACCTCTCCCAGAGCCCGTTCGAGACTGCCCACGGTGCGGTCGATATCGGCGAGCTTGTCGAGGCCGAAAAGGCCGATACGGAAGGTCTGGAAGTCGGCAGGCTCGTCGCACATGAGCGGAACGCCCGCAGCCGCCTGCACGCCGACGGCAACGAACTTGGCGCCGGACTTGATGCCGGGATCGTCTGTATAGCAGACGACCACGCCGGGGGCTCCGAAGCCCGGCGCGGCAACGCTAGCAAAACCCCGCTGGGCGAAGAGCTGGCGCACGCGAGCCCCGAGCTCGAGCTGTGCCGCCTTCACCTTCTCGAAGCCCCTCGCCTCGGTTTCCAGCACGGCGTCGCGGAACCCGCGCAGGGCATCGGTCGGCAAGGTGGCATGATAGGCATGGCCGCCCTTCTCATAGGCCTCCATGATCTCGAGCCACTTCTTCAGGTCGCAGGCAAAGGAGGAGCTGGTCGTGGCCTTCACCTCGGCTTTCGCGGCTTCGCTCAGCATGACGATGCCGCTGCAGGGCGAAGCGCTCCATCCCTTCTGCGGCGCCGAGATCAGCACGTCGACGCCGACTTCCTTCATGTCGACCCAGACGCAGCCCGAAGCGATGCAGTCGAGGACGAAGAGCGCGCCGACCTTGTGCGCCGCATCGGCGATTGCCTTCATGTATCCGTCCGGCAGCATGATGCCGGAGGCGGTCTCCACATGCGGCGCGAAGACGACATTCGGGCGCTCCGCTTCGATGGTGGCCACGGCCTCCTCGATCGGCACGGGCTGGAAGGGCAGCTGGCGCACGCCCGATTCCGATTGCGTCTGGCGCGCCTTCAGCACGATGCTCTCGGCGGGAATGGCGCCCATCTCGAATATCTGCGTCCAGCGATAGGAGAACCAGCCATTGCGGATGACCAGCACCTTCTTGCCCTGGGCGAGCTGACGCGCCACCGCCTCCATCGCATAGGTGCCGCCGCCGGGCACCAGGGCCACGCCGCCGGCCTCTTCCGCCTTGTAGACGCGGCGCAAGGTTTGCGAGATGTCCCGCATGACGCCCTGGAAGACCTGCGACATGTGGTTGAGCGCGCGATCGGTAAAGACCACCGAATATTCGAGGAGACCTTCGGGGTCCACATTCGGCAACAAGGCAGTCATCATCTCTTCCCTTCTGGCGCGACTCGCATTCGAAAGCCGAGACACTACAGCAATTGAACCCGCCGCCAAGCGTGCTCGAACTGGCGGCTCGCGGGCTTTCACCAAGCACGGCGCGTCTCTTCCGGCATCGACCTCACGCCCGACTCTTCAGTCTCCATGGAACAAGGACAGAGCCGGCCTTGGCGCCATACAGCGCTCTCTTCGACTTGTTGGATAGGGATCAGATCAGGTTCGGCTTCTGACTGCCTGACAAGCAGGCCAGGCCTGGCGAGAGGCCTGGCCATATCTGTCCGGTCGCGCAAACTACGCCGACATGTCGCGATTGCGGTCCTGCCAGAGTTCCAGGATCGCCAGGATCGCCACCAGCGCGCCAAGCACGATGTGCCAGTTGCGCAGCGGTGGATCATAGGCGAACACGAATGGCTGGATTGCCAGCCACAGGCCGCAGGCGAGCGCCAGGATTTCCTCCCAACGTCGCAGGAATACCACCTCCAGGCTGGCCAGCACCACGACGGCCGCGCCGACCAGGGCCGTGACCAGCATCACGGTCGGCGTTTCGGTGGTGCCGAGCCATAGCGGAGAGATGATGATTGCGGCACCGAGGATCATCGAGGCGATGTCCTCCCAGCGTCGGTGCTGCAAGAGCCCCAAGGGCCCCATGACTTTGAACGTTGCCATAACGCGCCTCCTCTCAGGCTACGATGAGCTTGGCTCAAACGCCCTTGAGGACCACCGTGCGTTGCTTGAGAACATCCTCAGCCGGGCGTTCTTCGCACTGTCTGCATTATCTCAAGAAAACCTAGTGATTACAATGCGTCTTATTATGCTGAGCAGTTCATTCGACGTAGAGCGCAAGACGTTTGCCGATCGGGACTTGCGATCGGCCGGAGCCAGTCTTCATCGCATGATTTCCATCGGGGCATCGCTGGCTTATTAGCCAGTGTGCCGAAGTGTCGGCGTCTTGCGTCACGGATGACGCTGCATTGATTATCTTCCAAATGGAGGTCCTGTGACGGAACCGGACATTGCGCGGGTCGAGGCCCGCATTCGGGCCAGCTTTGCAAAGCAGGGCCTCATGCGCACGCTTGGGGCAAGGCTCGCCACTGTGTTGCCGGGCCAAGTCGAGATATCTCTCGTGCCGAGAAACGAAGTGTCGCAACAGCACGGCTTCGTCCATGCCGGAGCCGTGAGCGCCATTGCCGACAGCGCGGCGGGGTATGCCGCTCTCAGCCTGATGCCGCCCGAAAGGGGTGTCCTCACGGCGGAATTCAAGATCAATCTCCTGGCCCCGGCAGCGGGCGAGCATATCATGGCGCGCGGCAAGGTGATCAAGGCCGGGCGCACACTGACGCTCGCCCAGGCCGAGGTCTTTGCCGAGCGCGACGGCAAGGAGCGGCTGATCGCCCTGTTGACCGCGACGCTCATGGCCATCGAAGGCAAGGATGGCATTGTCGATTGAACGCACTCCCTAGAGCAAAACGCGTTCAAGCGTGAACGCTTGCTTACTCTAACTCTTTGGTTCGGCGCGTCTTTGCGATTCTTGCCGATTCCGTCAAATCGCAAAACGCCTTAGCGGATCGCGCCAGCCCGTTCCCGCTCGACCTTCTCGGTGACGTCACGCGCCACGGCGACGGAACCGAGGATGCCCTGGTCGGTCTCGATCAGGGCAAAACTCATTTCGACATAGAGCTTGCGCCCCGTCTTGTGCAGCGCCCTCGTCAGGGTCGGCTTGCCATTCAACTTCAATCGTCCGGTCTCGATCGCCGCATCGAACCCCGACCAATGCGCGTTCCGGAGATGCGGCGGAATGATGAGATCGAGCGATTGGCCGATCGCTTCATCCCGCTCGAAGCCGAACAGCAGGCTCGCTCCCCTGTTCCACAGCGCAATCTTGCCGTCGACAGTCGCAAAGATCAGCGCTTCCGCCATCTGCTCCACGATTGCCCTCGCGATCGTCTCATCGATCATGGCGCCCTCCCCGTGCAGCCGCATTGCTCGGCCTCATCGCGAGACCGCGCTGCTGCGTGGCCGTCAGCGTAGCAGCCTCCAGGCTCCGGTCCCAGCCAGTCTTATTGCGACTGCCTGGCCAATTGGCAGGTCGGATCGATCAGGTCCTCGCCATGAGCCGGTGAGCCATCCTCCCGGCGTCGGCTGAGGATATAGAAGCCCTTGCTCTCGTCCCCGAAGACCGCGCCGACCACGACGACGGTCTGAAGACCCATCGCGGCCCTGGCTCCGGGAATGTCGTCGGCGATCTTTCGGAACGGGTCGAAGCCGGAGAGGCTGTCCTGCCTCAGCTTTAATGCGAGATAGGGACGATCGGAGGTCGGCAGCCCGAGGGGCGACCAGCCTTCTGAAAGCTTCGCTTCGCTGTTTTTCAGCGCATTGCGAATGTCCGGCCTGACGCAGCCGACATGGATATGAAGCTGGTTCTGGGATCGGTCCTTTGCCGAGTTCACGGCCAGCGCAACCATGTTCCAATCCAGGTTGCGCTTGAAGATCGCGCCGAGATGGAAGCGCGCGGCCCAGGCATGCTCGAAATAGTTCTCCGCATCCGGCGCCAGCAGGGCCTCGTCCTCGATGCCGGTTATGCGTTTCGTCGGGATGAGCAGGTAATTATAGGGTTTTGTCGGGGCATTGTCCTTGAGGATGGCAAACCCGTGATCGACACCCTTGCCGAGGTCGACCTCGATGCAATGCCGGCGCTCGGCCTGCTGCTGTTGTTCCGGCACGCATTGCCCGTCGACGATCTTCCACAGGGCATCGGGATCGAGAAAGCGTGCGAGGAAGAAAAACAAGGCGAGCCCGGCGAGTACGGCGGCGATGGCGAGAGCCATCACGGTCCTGCGCCAACCGATCGCGCGTGTCCTCATGCTTTCCTCTCCTTGGCTCCATCGATATCGAGGGCCCGCGCCGTAACCCAGAGCCATCAAAGCTCGGCATGCGCGAGCCCGCCTGCTATCGAGCCACCTAGTCGCCCCGCGTGAAGCCTTCATTAAGGAAGCCGATTACCGTATCGAAAGCCTGCGCCCGGTTCTTCTCCATGAGCACCATATGCGTTGCTTGCCCGATCTCGACGAACCGCTTGTAGGGCACTTTGGTAAGGCGAGTGAACAGATCGTGTGCCATGTCGAACCGGACATCGACATCCCATTCACCGCCGACCAGGAGCACCGGACAGCCTATGGCGGCGGGATCATAGAGCGGCCTGCCGGCGGTCCAATGCGCACGCACATCCTGGACGGCACCCGAAGGGGCCCTGATCGTGCCCGGCACGGGCGAACCCATATCGGTCGCCAGAGTCGCCTTCTCCCAGGCCTCGAACCAGCCCCTGGGTATCAGGGTTTCCCTCGCCTCTTCGGGCGCCGGTGCTTGCCATGCCGCAGAGAAAGCCCGCGGGCTCACCAGGCGATAGGCCCCGAGCGGCCCTCCCGCATCGATGCGCAACGGCTTCTCCGAGAGCCAGAGAGGCGTCACCAGTACCAGTTTCTCGACCGGCGCGTCGGGTTGGCTGGCAAGGATGCCGGCAATTGTCGCGCCCCATGACATGCCGAGCACACCGAGCCGAGCGATGCCACGCTCGCGGCGGATGAAGTCGATCGCCGCGGCAAGATCCCGCGCCGCCGTGAGGGCCGGCGTCAGCGGAACACCGCCTTCGGGCGGCTCCTCCATCTCGGGCGGACGGGTGGAGCCACCATAGCCGCGCACATCGAGGGCCCAGACATCGTAGCCCGCACGTGCCAGCACATCCATGAACGACCCCTCGCCCACGGGCACATCGAACAGGCTCGCCGAGGAGAACGTCGCGCCATGCATCATCACCAGGGTCCGCTCGGGGCTGAAGGTGTTCATGCCGTCCGGCCGCTTGTTGAGGAGCTGCAACTGGATGCCCGGCGTGTCGCTCGCAATCAGCCGGGTCCGGGCAATGATGCGGGGCATCGACAGGGTGTCGGCTAAAGTCATGACGGGCTCCTTGTTCAGACGAATTGCCAGCTGAAGGTCTTGCCGTCGCGACGGACGCGGCCGGCGGAGGTCTCGGCGAAATGCGTGGTCAGCACCAGGGCACCGGTCTCGGCCGCATGGTTCAGTGCCCAAAGGCGCGACGCGGCGGCTGCCTGCGGGAACTCGCAATAGGCCGAGTTCCAGTCCGGCCTGGCAATCTGGAGGGGATGATGCAGCACATCTCCCCAGAACAGGGCATATTCGCCTTCCGAACGAAAACCGATCGAGGCGTGATCGATGCTGTGGCCGGGACTGGGAAAGAAGAAGAAGCCTTCCTCCGCTTCCGAGCCGTCCGCCGTGATTTCCCGGGTCAGCCCCGCCTCGATGATGGGATTCATGCTGTCTTCGAACACGCCAGGCAGCGGCAGGCGAGCCATGGCGCCCAGGTCCGCTTCGGCCCGGATCGCGGCGTCCGAGCCTGTCGCTGCCGCGAGCGCCGCATTATAGGCGCGTTCGCGGGCGGAAAAGACATGGCGGGCATTCGGAAAGGTTGGAACCCAGCGTCCTTCTACCCTGCGCGTATTCCATCCGACGTGATCAGCGTGAATATGGGTCAGCAGGACTAGGTCGACGTCATCAGGCCTGGCGCCCGCCGCCTTCAGCCGCTCTAGGAACGGCTCGTCGAGGTGATGCAGCACCGCCAGGCCGGGACGCTCCTTGTCGTTGCCGGAAGCCGTGTCGACGAGAATGACCCGATCCGGTGTCGTCACCAGCCAGGCGTGAACGCTCTGGCGCAACAGCCCCGTCTGTTCGTCGACCGATCCTCGTCCCAGTTTTCGTGCTTCCTCGGCTGCCGCGCCGGGATCACAATCGGGATAGAGGAGAGCGGCATCGACCCCGTCGAGTGCCAATTCCGGAATCTTGGTGATGGTGGCTGCGCCGACCCGATAGGATCCGAGGGCTTGTTCCGTGTCCTGTTTCATATCCTGCTCCACATCTGCCGGCTCGAAGAACGGCATTGTCTGGTGCAGGATTTAGCGTTATCGAGATCATATTAGAAATCGATACGGCTCATGTCGCACATCAACCATTTCGATCTTCGTTCCTTCGATCTCAACCTCCTGGTGGCTTTCGACGCCTTGATGCAGGAGCGCAGCGTCACGCGTGCAGCGACCCGCCTCAAGGTTGGGCAGCCGGCGATGAGCCACAGCCTGTCGACCCTGCGCGTGCTGTTGCTGGACGAACTCTTCGTCCGCGTCGGCACCGTCATGCAGCCCACCGCCCATGCGCTTGCCCTGGCCGAGCCGGTTCGCCTGGCCCTGGCACAGATTCAAGCCGCACTCCACGCGCCCTCCACCTTCGACCCGGCGACGGAGGAACGTACATTCCGCCTCGGCTTCTCCAGCGAGGTGGAGCTGTTGCTGATACCCGGGCTCACGGCCCGCCTGCGCAGAGCCGCCCCCGGCGTGAGGTTGCTCAGCCGACAGGCGGGAAGCGACGAGGTTCATCGCCTGCTGGATGAAGGCACCCTGGATCTGGCCGTCGGTTGTTTCCAGGCCGTTGCCCAGCGCCACAAGGCGCAATTCCTGTTCGAGCAGGCCTTGAGCTGCGTCTTCAATCCTGGCCGGCTTGATATTGCCATGCCGATCGGCCTGGCCGACTATCTGGCGCTGCCACATGCGCTGGTCACACTGACCGACAGCCTGCAAGGTTGCCTTGAAGCCGCCCTCGATGCCATCGACGCCAAGCTCAACGTGGTGTCGGCATCGTCCGAATTTCTGAGTGTGCTGGCGACGGTGGCCGCCTCCCCGACGATCACGACGATACCGACGCGCATGGCACAGCTTTACGGGCCGCGCTTCGGCCTGGCGGCGGGGCCGGCTCCCCTCGACCTCGCGTTGCCGGCCGTCTCGATGGTCTGGTCGGCCCGTCTCGACCAGGATCCGGCTTCGTCCTGGTTCAGGACCGAAGTTGCCGATACGCTCCTTGCCTTCGAGGAAGCGGCCGAGAATCCACCAAAACAAACGAGGCGAACGGAATTGACATTGGAATTGGCAGGGCAAGGCCTGCGCAAGGAGCGGGCACGATGATAGGTCTGAAAATCGTCCGCATCGCCGCTTGGTGTGCCATCGCGGTCGCCGCGCTCCTGCTCGCGGCGAACGCCCTGTTGCCGGAGACATGGAAAGGCGCCGCCGGGCCGGCGACCGACAAACCCGTCATCGACATGGCCAGGGTCGGTGGTCCTTTCCGGCTGACCTCCCACAAGGGAGAGACGATCGACAATGCACGTCTTGCCGGCAAGCCCTATCTCGCCTTTTTCGGCTTCACCCATTGTCCAGACGTCTGTCCGACCACCCTGTCCGATCTCACCGATCTGATGAGTACCCTCGGCCCTGCCGCCAATGCTTTCAACGTCCTCTTCATCACTGTCGATCCCGAACGGGACAGCCAGGACCTGTTGGCGCAATACATGAGCTCGTTCGATGCGCGCATCCTCGCCTTGCGCGGCAGCCGGGCGGAAACCGACACCATGGTGAAGGCCTTCGCCGCCTATGCCCGCAAGGTGCCGATGGAAGGCGGCGAGTACACCATGGATCATACCGCCGGCGTCTATGTGATGGATGCCGATGGCAAGTTTGCCAGTATGCTCGACATGCATGAGCCGCGTGAGACCAAGCTTCAGAAATTACGTCGAATTATCGATACAAAGGCCTGAAGATGAAAATAAGGTCAGTCGTGAAAGTCCTTCGCGGCCTTTCGGTTGCGACGCTGGTTTCCCTGCCCGGCCTTGCCCATGCGGCCGCCCCCGTCATCGAGATCCTCACCAATGAGGGGTGCAGTTGCTGCGTCGGCTGGGCCCGTCATCTGCAGGAGCGGGGCTATGCAACCGACGTCCGGCAACTCCCGTCGGACGAATTGCAGCGGCGCAAGCTGCAATTGGGCGTGGAGCAGAGCCTCGCCTCCTGCCATACCGGCCTGATCGGCGGCTACGTCATCGAAGGCCATGTTCCGGCCCGCGAGATCGCGCGCCTGCTCGCCGAACGTCCCGACGCGGTCGGGTTGGCGGTACCCGGCATGCCCATCGGTTCGCCCGGCATGGGTGAAGGCAGAGCCGATGCCGAGCCCTATGACGTCCTCTTGCTGCGTAAGGACGGCACCACCCAGGTCTTCGCTCGCTATCGCTGATCGCCCCTTCGAGAAAACACACATCAGGCGGCCTCGACGCCGGTCGCGTCGCTTTGCCGCGGCTTGCCAGCCATGGCCATGCCCGCCTCCGCATCACGTGCCCTTCCGGGCTGCCGGCAGTGTATTTTGGCTGTGAACGGTGCGCACATGCACGGACGAATCAACGATGATGCGTTAGATTGGTCCTTGTTGATCAGCCGATTCATACTTGCGGCGAGGGCCACAAGCGTGAGGTGGCTGAGCGACGAACATTAATTTTTCGATCGCACTCTAGATAAAAATACTTATCGGCACCAGACTACCATAATCTGCCGCAATCTTAGCGGATGTTCTTTGTGAGTCACTCGGAACTCTACGGGTTTCCTGCAGTTGAGTGAGCAAGGGCGCAGTCAACCCGATCAGCCACCATGGGAGGCTGCCATGACTGAGAGAAGCGACGTTTTCGACCTGTTTGCGGAACATTATACCAGCGCGGCGCAGGAGGAGATGAGCCTCCAGCAATATTTGCTCGCATGCCGCGAGGACCAGTCGATGTACGCCTCCGCGGCCGAGCGGATGATTGACGCGATCGGCGAGCCGAGACTGCTCGATACCAGCAAGGACGAGCGCCTCGGGCGGATTTTCGCCAACCGCACCGTCAAGACCTATCCTGCCTTCGCCGATTTTTATGGCATGGAGGATACGATCGAGCGGCTCGTCGGCTATTTCCGCTATGCCTCCCAGGGCCTGGAAGAGCGCAAGCAGATTCTCTACCTCCTCGGTCCCGTCGGCGGTGGCAAGTCTTCCCTAGCGGAACGGCTGAAGAAGTTGATGGAAGAGCGCCCCATCTACACGCTCAAAGTGGGCGGTAAGATAAGCCCGGTTTTTGAGTCGCCGCTCGGTCTGTTCAATCCGGATCGGATGGGCGAGCTCCTAGAAGACAAATACGGCATCGCGCGGCGGCGCCTGAATGGCCTGATCTCCCCATGGGCGGCCAAGCGTCTCGATGAATTGTCCGGCGACATCTCCAAATTCAGTGTCGTCAAGCTGGTGCCCTCGCGGCTGCGCCAGATCGGCATCGCCAAGACCGAGCCTGGCGACGAAAACAACCAGGACGTTTCAGCCCTGGTCGGCAAGGTCGATATCCGCCAACTCGAACATTTCAGCCAGTCGGACCCGGACGCCTATTCTTACAGCGGCGGGCTCAACCGCACGACCCAGGGGCTGCTCGAATTCGTCGAGATGTTCAAGGCACCGATCAAGGTTTTGCATCCCCTGCTGACCGCCACCCAGGAAGGCAGCTATAATGGCACCGAAAATTTCGGCGCCTTCCCCTATCAAGGCATCGTCGTGGCCCATTCCAACGAGTCGGAGTGGCTGCAATTCAAGAGCAACAAGAACAACGAAGCCTTCCTCGACCGCATCCTGGTGGTCAAGGTGCCCTATTGCCTGCGCGTCACCGAGGAAAGGCAGATCTACGAAAAACTGCTGCGCGAAAGCGAACTGGCCAGCAGCCCCTGCGCGCCGGAGGTGCTCGATATCCTCAGCCGCTTCTCGGTGTCGACCCGGCTGGCCGAGTTCGACAATTCGCCGCTCTACACCAAGATGCGCATCTATGACGGCGAGAATCTCAAGGAGCTGGATCCCAAGGCGAAGGCTGTCCAGGAATATCGCGATGCCGCCGGCGTCGATGAGGGCATGACGGGCGTGAGCACGCGCTTTGCCTTCAAGATCCTGTCGCAGACCTTCAACTACGATACCCAGGAACTGGCCGCCGATCCCGTGCACCTGATGTACATCCTGGAGGAGGCGATCAAGCGCGAGCAGTTCGCGAAGGAAACGGAAACCACCTATCTCGACTTCATCAAATCGGAGCTGGCCAGCCGCTACGCCGAGTTCATCGGGCACGAGATCCAGAAGGCCTATCTGGAATCCTACTCGGAATATGGCCAGAACCTGTTCGACCGCTACATCGCCTATGCCGATGCCTGGGTGGAGGATCAGGATTACAAAGATCCCGATACCGGCCAGGTCCTCAACCGCGAGGTGCTCGACAAGGAGCTGTCCCAGATCGAAAAACCGGCCGGCATCGCCAATCCCAAGGATTTTCGCAACGAGGTGGTTAAATTCACCCTGCGCGCCAGGGCCAGGAACAACGGCCGCAACCCGGCCTGGACCAGCTATGAGAAGCTGCGGGAAGTCATCGAGAAGCGGATGTTCGGCCAGGTCGAGGATCTCCTGCCGGTGATCAGCTTCGGCTCCAAGCAGGACAGCGTGACCGAGAAGCGGCATACGGAGTTCGTGCAGCGCATGGAGGCACGCGGCTACACCAAGCGGCAGGTGCGTCGGCTGGTGGATTGGTATATGCGTGTAAACAAGGCGGGTTGATCCCGGCCGGGTGGTGTTCCCATGCCAATCTTTATCGATCGCCGCCTCAATCCCAAGGACAAGAGCCTTGGCAATCGTCAGCGCTTCCTGCGTCGGGCGCGCGCCGAGCTGAAGCAGAGCATCCGCGACCAGATCAAGACGGGCAAGATCGCGGATGTGGATGCCAAGCATTCCGTCTCGATGCCGGTGCACGGCACGAGCGAGCCGACCTTCCGCGAGGCCAGGGACAGCGGCGGTCGCCATCACGTCCTACCCGGCAACAAGCAGTTTGCGCCGGGCGATAGGGTCTCCAAGCCCAATCAGGGAGCAGGGTCAGGCTCGGCTCCGGGCTTGACCGACTCGGAAGACGATTTCCGCTTCGTGCTGACCCGCGAGGAGGTGCTCGACCTCTTCTTCGAGGATCTCGAGCTGCCCGATATGGTCAAGCTCAACCTCAAGGAGATCTTGATCGTCAAGCCGCGGCGGGCGGGTTTTTCGGTGAGCGGCTCGCCGACCAATATCAATGTCGGGCGCACCATGCGCAACAGCCATGGCCGCCGCATTGCCCTCAAGCGCCCGAAACAGGAGGACCTGGACGCAATTCTCCGGGAATTGCAGGAGATCGATACCGGCGCGGCGGGTCCCGCAGTGAACCAGCGCATCGCCGAGCTGCGCGCGGAGATTGACCGGCTGGAACGCCGGCGCCGGGTGATCTCCTATATCGATCCGGTCGACATCCGCTTCAACCGCTTCGACGCACAGCCGCTGCCGAACGCCAATGCGGTGATGTTCTGTCTCATGGACGTGTCCGGTTCGATGGGGGAACGGGAAAAGGACCTGGCCAAGCGCTTCTTCGTCCTGCTGCATCTGTTTCTGAAGAGGCGCTACGAGCGCACCGACATCGTCTTCATTCGCCATACCCATGAGGCGCAGGAAGTCGACGAGGAGACCTTCTTCTACTCGACTCAGAGCGGCGGCACCGTGGTCTCGACCGCCCTGGAGGAGATGCAGCGCATCATCAAGGAGCGCTATCCTTCCAATGAATGGAACATCTATGCCGCCCAGGCTTCGGACGGCGACAACATCGCCACCGATTCCGGGCGTTGCATCGCGCTGCTCGATGGCGAGATCATGCGCCTGTGCCAGTATTTCGCCTATGTCGAGATCATCGACGAGCGCGAGAGTCATATCTTCGGCGGCACCGAGAACGGAACCTCGCTCTGGCAGGCCTATGCGGCCGTTACCGAGCGTTGGCCGAACTTCCAGATGAGCCGCATCGCCAAGGCTTCGGACATCTATCCGGTTTTTCGCCAGCTCTTCACCAGGCAGCCCGCCTCGCAGGGCGGGTGAAAGGAGCGCCGATGCCCAAGCCGACGCCCAAGCATGCGCCCAACGCCGACTTGCTGTTCTCAGGCTCGGACTGGAACTTCAAGACGTTGTCGCGGGCCTATGATGCCATCGAGGCGCTGGCGGTCGAGGAGCTCAATCTCGACACCTATCCCGTGCAGATGGAGATCATCTCCTCCGAACAGATGCTCGACGCCTACTCGTCCGTCGGCATGCCGCTGATGTATCGACATTGGTCGTTCGGCAAGCATTTCCTCCATCAGGAGCTGATGTACCGCAAGGGTGGACGCGGGCTCGCCTATGAAATCGTCATCAACTCCAACCCCTGCGTCGTCTATCTGATGGAAGAAAACACCATGGCCCTGCAGGCCCTGGTAACGGCCCATGCGGCGCTCGGCCACAATCACTTCTTCAAGAACAATTATCTGTTTCAGCAATGGACGGATGCGGGCGCGATCCTGGGCTATCTCGATTTCGCCAAGGGCTTCATCACCCGCTGCGAGGAACGGCATGGCGTCGCTGCAGTGGAAGCCATACTCGATGCCGCCCATGCACTGATGGAACAGGGCGTGTTCCGCTATCGCCGCCCGCCCAAACTATCTTCGGAAAAGCAGCGCGAGGGGGTGCGCGAGCGGCTGGAATATGAAGAGCGCACCTATAATGATCTCTGGCGCACGCTGCCGCCCTCCAAAGGCGGCGACAGGCCCGACGATGCCAAGGACGGCACGCCCGAGCGGAAGAAAGCACTCAATCTTCCCGAGGAAAACCTGCTCTATTTCCTGGAGAAGAACAGCCTGATCCTCGAGCCATGGCAGCGGGAAATCCTCAGGATCGTGCGTGTCATCGCCCAATATTTCTATCCGCAGCGCCAGACCCAGGTGATGAACGAGGGCTGCGCCACCTTCGTGCATTATACGCTGATGAACGCGCTGTTCGACCGTGGCCGGATCAGCGAGGGCGCCATGCTCGAGATCCTGCGCAACCATTCCAACGTGGTGTTCCAGCCGGGCTATGACGATCCCCGCTTTTCCGGAATCAATCCCTATGCGCTCGGCCTCGACATGATGCAGGACATCCAGCGCATCTCGACCGAGCCGACGCCGGAGGATCGCGACTGGTTTCCGGAATTCGCGGGCAACGGCAATTGGCGCGAAGTCCTGCTCGACGCCTGGGCCAATTACCGCGACGAGTCCTTCATCCGCCAATATCTGAGCCCGACGCTGATCCGCAAATGGCGGATGTTCGTCCTGTCCGATGCCGCCAACGAATCCTTCTACAAGGTCGCCTCGATCCACAATGAGCGCGGCTACGAGAATATTCGCACCGCCCTCGCCCATAGCTACGATATCGGCGCCAACCGCTCGGACATCCAGGTCGTCGACGTGGATCTGCTGGGCGACCGGCATCTGCGCCTCCAGCACAAGGTCAATGACGGCATCGTGCTGGAGCCCAACAGCCGCGACGCGACGCTGCGCCATATCCGCAGCCTCTGGGGCTATGAGGTGAGCCTGGAAGGCATCGACGCCCGCACGGGAAACAGGATCTATGAATGTTCGACCCGCCAGGTAGGCGGGTGAACTGGTCGCGGCCTGACACGCGAGGCACGCCTTCAGGGCCTGCCCGGCTCCAGCGTGATGCGGGCCTGCCGCGCCGTGACGGCACCACCCACGCCATAGCTCGCGCTCCATTCGAAGCGTAGGCCCTCCTCCACCCGCGTGACATCCAGATCGAGGATGATGCCGGGCACCATGTCGAAATCTCTGCACTCGATGGTATTCACACCGTCCAGGGCGAAGGTGACGACGGCATGTCTGTCGGTGATCAGATGGCCTTGGTCATCGACCTTGTCCGTCAGGATCCAGGCATGGATGCGCATGAGCGCCTGCCCCTTGCCGAAGAAGGCGATCTCCAGCAAATAGCCATCGTGGAAGCTCGGTACCCGGCCGAACCAGGCGAGCAGCTCTTCCCCACCGGGCAACTCGTGCAGGACTGAAGCGGGTGCGGTCATCGGCTCACGCAAGATCATCGGGCGTTTCGGATTCGTTGCGAAACGTCGCGAGTTCTCCCAGAAGGTCGACCAGCTGATCGATGCGCTCACGGCCGAAACGCTCTTCCAGCACGGCATAGATCTTGCGGCTGTCGGGCAGGACTTCGTGGATGACGTCTTCGCCGGCGGGCGCGAGCTTCAGGAGCACGCGGCGCCCGTCGCCCTTGTCCTTGTGCTTGGAGATGAAGCCGCGCTCCTCCAGCGAACGGATCATGCGGGTCAGGCTGGGCGCCAGGATGAAGGCACGATCGGCGACCTCGGAGGCATCGAGCGTGCCAGCCTCGTTCAGGACACGCAGCACGCGCCATTGCTGTTCCGTCACACCGTGATTGGCGAGCATGGGGCGAAAATGGCTCATGACGGCCTCGCGCGCCCGCAGGAGCGCGATCGGCAGGGAACGCCGCGTTTCCTTCAACCTTGCTTCCTCGATCACCGGCAGCGCTTCCTTCACTTCATCCATGCATCGTCCCCCGATAGCGGCTCAGGGAATTGAGCACTACTCGCATACATCGACGTTTGATCAAACCGTCGGCGATGGTTCTTTCGCCGCCCCCAGATGGGAAGATTGCACCTGCCCGGCGCGCCATTGGCCCGGCGGCTCGCCGACATGCTTGCGGAAGAAGCGCGAGAAATAGGCTGGATCACGAAAGCCGATCTCATAGGCGACGTCTTCGACCGAGCGAATGGTGAAGACCAGGAGGCGCTTGGCCTCGATCAGGCGCCGCCTGTCGATGAAGGCCTTGACGGACAGGCCATGGGAGGTGCCGCAAGCCCTGGCGAGCAGATGCGGCGTGGTGCCGAGCGCCGCGACATAGCGCTCGACCGGCCAGGCATCCCGGAAATGCCGGTCCACCAGGCGCCGGAAGGCGAAAGCAAGGTCATGGCCCTCGCGTTCGCCGGTACGGCCGGTCCGGCCGAGCAGGGCGATGTCGTTCATCGCCACGGCCAGCAAGGCTGCCAGGGGTGCCCCCTGCCCCAGCTGATACTCCTCGAGCAGCCGCTGCATGGTCGCGGCCAGAGAAGGCCAGAAACGGCTCTCGGCCTGTCCGCGCACCATGAGCGGCTCCTCGATCGGCAGGGCCGAAAGCGCAGCGATCGGCGGCAGCGCACTGTCGGCAATCGAGGCGACGACGGCATCGCTTTCATCCGGCGCGACAGTGAAACCATGCACCACGCCGCTGGGAATGAAGCTGACAGCTGGTGCGATAAAGTCCAGCCGCCGATCTTCGATGAAATATTCGCCCCGGCCCCTGCTCCAGAAGGTGATCTGAGCCATCCTGTCATGCTTATGAGCGGAAACCCGGCCTGAATGCAGTGATCTGCGCTCCATCACCGTTTCCACATGCAAAAACCCAAGATCGATCGGGCGATCGGGCTCGCCATAGACGAAGAAACTGGGAACCTGATGAGCCATCAGCGCCGCCGAAAAAAGTACAAGCGATTTTGCCATTCTGTCCATGGCACACGCCGCCGGCAAGGCCTAGCCTCACCTCAACGAACATCAGGGAGGACGGCGATGCGATCAGAAGATTTTCGCGCCGATACAAAACGACCCTTCACGGGTGCCGAATATCTCGCTTCGCTGCGCGACGGGCGCGAGGTTTACATCAATGGCGAACGGGTAGCCGATGTCACCGCCCATCCGGCCATGCGCAATTCGGCGCGCTCGCTGGCCCGGCTCTACGACGCCCTGCATGACGAGAAGACCAAGCCGATCCTGACCGCGCCGACCGACACGGGCTCGGGCGGCTACACCCACAAATATTTCCGCGTCGCGCGCTCTTCGGCCGAATTGGTGGCGCAGAAGGACGCCATCACCCACTGGGCCCGCATGACCTATGGTTGGATGGGCCGCACCGCCGACTACAAGGCGGCGCTGATGAACACGCTCGGCGCCAATGCCGACTGGTACGGCCCCTTCAGGGACAATGCGCTGGCCTGGCACAAGCGCGCCCAGGAAGCCGTGCTGTTCATGAACCATGCCATCGTCAACCCGCCGATCGACCGCCACAAGCCGGCCGACGCGGTGAAGGACGTCTTCGTCCACATCACCAAGGAAACCGATGCGGGCATCTACGTCTCCGGCGCCAAGGTCGTCGCCACCTCTTCCGCCCTCACCCACTACAATTTCCTCGCCCAGAGCTCGGCCACCGTCACCGAGGACCCGTCCTTGTCCGTGATGTTCATCCTGGCGATGAACGCGCCAGGGGTGAAGATGTTCTGCCGGACCTCCTATGAGGAAACCGCCAACCGCACCGCCCAGCCCTTCGACTATCCGCTCTCCTCCCGCTTTGACGAGAACGACGCCATCCTGGTGCTCGACAACGTCTTCATCCCCTGGGAGGATGTGCTGGTGCTGCGCGATGCCGGCAAGATCCTGTCGTTCCATCCCGCCTCCGGCTTCATGCATGGCTATTGCTTTCAGGGCTGCATCCGCTTCGGCGTGAAGCTCGATTTCCTCGCCGGCCTGCTCGCCAAGGCCCTGCGCGCCACCGGCGGCGATGCCTTCCGCGGCAACCAGGCCATGCTCGGCGAAGTCATCGCCATCCGCCACCAGTTCTGGTCCTTCGCCAATGCCATGGCCCACAACCCCATTCCCTGGGCTGATGGTGCCGTGCTGCCCAACCTGGAAGCAGCGCTCGCCTACCGCACCTTCATGTCGGAAGCCTATCCCAGGGTGATCGACATCGTCAGGCGCACCATCGCCTCCGGCCTGATCTATCTGCCCTCCTCGGCCCGGGATTTCGCCAACCCCGAGATCGACCGCTACCTCGCCCAATATGTGCGCGGCTCCAACGACATGGGCCATATCGAGCGCATCAAGATCATGAAGCTCTTATGGGACGCGACGGGCACGGAATTCGCCGGCCGCCACGCTTTGTACGAGCTCAATTATGCCGGCGCACCCGAGGAAGTCCGCCTGCAGGTGCTCAAGGGCGCCGAGCGTGGCGGACGGCTTCGGGAAATGGAAGCCCTGGTCGACCAATGCATGGCCGATTATGACGAGAAAGGCTGGACCGGCGAGACCTGGCTGCCGCCGCTCGGCGAGGCCGGCCCGGCACGCGCCGCCGCGGCCGAGTGAGGCCGCCGCCATGCCCGATCCCGTCTCCCGGACCCACTTTCGCGACGCCATGGCGCGGGTCTGCGCCAGCGTCAACGTGGTCACCACCAATGGCAGCGCCGGGCGCGGCGGCTTCACCGCCACCGCCATGTGCTCGGTGACCGACGAGCCGCCGACCCTGCTGGTATGCATGAACAGCCGCTCGGCCCAGACCGGCGTCTTCATCGAGAACGCCCGGTTCTGCGTCAACGTGCTGACACCGGACCACCAGGACCTCGCCGGCTATTTCGCCGGCCAGCGCGCCGACATGGACTCCCGCTACGCCGCCGCCGACTGGATCGACCTCCCCTCCGGCAACCAGGCGCTGGCCGACGCCATCGTCTCCTTCGACTGCCACCTGATCGACCGGCATCTGGTGGGCAGCCACCACATCTTCATCGGCGAGGTCGTCGACATCCGCAGCCGCAAGGACGGCCACGCCCTGCTCTATTTCGACAGAGGCTACGCGCATGTGTTGGGACAGGCGGGGAGCTTTGGAGGCTAGAATATCGTCGACAAAAAATGTAATTACTTTCAATTTGGATTGAATTTCAAGAAAAAATCACGAATACTATATATCCAAACATCGAATCTTACTCTCATATTGACATGACAGTCTCGGCTCTTTGCGTCATAATCCGTCAAATTTGATAATTTCCTTTTGGAAATTTTGAAAATAAACATCAATTGTATTAATTTTTATTTTCTATAAGAATAATACATTTTCAGAAATTCTATTCTCTTTTTCAATGAACATCCTAATCCGGCGATACTTATTGGGGGTCCCATCTTTGGGGGATATACTGATCAGCGCCTTGGCATAATATAGCGGGATCCGGCAATGAGCTGCCGGGCAAGGATCCCTGAGCCATCCGCCTTTGGCTGCATGCAAGAGCTGGCGGCGAATGACTTGAAACAGGGCACGGTGTCAGGTCGCGCGGACGTCGGCAACTTGCCGTTCGCGGCGAGCTGTTCTTCCGGGATGTGCATGCGAGCGCAAAATATAGAGGCACAATCATGCCCGCGTTCTTCCAGGAGGTTTTTGCACGTGCCGGCGTCGACGACGACGCCAAGCCGTATCCTGATGCGATCGCGGCCTTGGGCAATTCGAGTTTCGTGCGACTGGCCGGTGGAAGCGGCCTGCGCCTGGATACACCTCGAACACTGAGTGTGGAGGGCTTCGTGCAGGCACTGCACTCGCTGTCCGCCACCCGCGTTCTCGGTTTCTTCAACCCGCATTAGAACGATTGCTCCAGCCCGCTCGCCGAGCGACGGGCAAGGACCGATCGTTCTGCACAGCAACGCATTTGTGGAGCGAACATGACCGACCAATACATACCCGGCGTCTGGTCAAAGCGTTACGAACAACTGTCCACGCCTCAGCGCGACTATGTGTCTGGAGAGGCCGATCGGCGGTTTCGAGCGCGCACCGGCATCTCGCGCAAGCTCGACCCGAAGGCGGACCACAATCTGGTCGTCCAATGGCTTCGCATCCGCGACGAGGTCCTGGCGCAGCTCGTGGGCAAGGGAGCCGATCCGAACAAGACCGGTGACGGCCTGGCCCTCTGGCTGCCAGCGCCGATGAAGAACTTCGCGTTCTTCCTCCTCTATAATTACGACGTGGGCAGCGACGCGCCCAAGGCGCTGCACCTGAAGGCGATCGATGGCGTGATGCGCCTGTTCATCAAGGCGCATGCCGAGCTCAGGATCGGCGTCGAAGGCCATGCCAGCCGGACCGGCGGAGAGAGCTATGACAACAATGGCCTCTCCGAACGACGCGCGGCAAACATCGACAAATATTTGCGCAAGCTCGCCGGCTCATCGGCAAAATTCTTCACGTCCGGCGGCTCCGGCGCCAAGCAGCAGGTGTCCGCCAATCCGTTCTATCGCGATAGCTGGCCGCACCTGGAGTCTCTCGACGAGGACGAACGCGACCGCTCGGTGGTCGTCACCTTCCAGTGGCAACCGCCCGGTGTCCTGGATGCCCTCGATCAACCCAATATCGATTGGGACAAGGCGTTCGATCAGGCCGCACCCTACGCAGCCTTTGCCTATGTCAGCACCATGGGGCTCAAGATCGCCTCCGACAATCTGTCGCCCATTCAGCTGGGCGGCGTTCCGGTGCCTTGGAACCCCTATACAGGCTGGCCGACGAGCTGGACGACCGGCAATCCCGACGCCGATCAGGTGATGCAGGCGATGGGCAAGATGATGATCGACAACATCGAGGCAGCCGCCGCCAGGAAGGGCTACAAGATTACACGCGACGACATCATCGGGCACTATCAGGATTGGCTGAAAAACCCGAAGAATAAATGGGTCAATCCGTGAGGCGGCACCTATCCTTTTTGGGAGACCGGCGAACCGCCGGTCTTGCTGAACTGCGTGAGCAGCGGTCAGCCCGAGATGATTTCGTAGTATAGAATCTGGGCCTCACTGAGGGATGATCGCACACCGGGCGATATCAAGCCGGAGCCGAAGAGCAGAACGTCTTCGCGGCGCACGAATACTTCAAGATCCGTCCCCGTCGACATGAAGGTGCCCGACGAGCTTCGCTCGGCAAGCTTGGCCCTGCCGTTCGAAATGGTGAAGGTCGCGTGATGCCTGGAGACCCAGGGCCGCGGCACGACGATATCGCACTCCGGGGACCGGCCGATGGTCACGGATTCGTTGTTGCGGCAGGATCGCAGCTGATCG
Organism: Labrys neptuniae; assembly: GCF_040797145.1. NCBI lineage: Bacteria > Pseudomonadati > Pseudomonadota > Alphaproteobacteria > Hyphomicrobiales > Xanthobacteraceae > Labrys > Labrys neptuniae. The sequence continues at coordinate 22,295 of NZ_JBFNQD010000013.1, forward strand.
CCATATCGGATGACGAGGTTGAGGTGCCGTACCGGCCCGGCAAGCCTGTCGAAAACCGTGCTCTGGCGGGCAAGCTGCGTGCTGAGCGCCACATCGTCCTCCCGCAGGGTATAGACATCGAAGGGCTCCTGCTTTCCCTTGAAGGCCATGCTGTCGAGGAGCCGCAAGGCATTGCGGCTTTCCGGAATAAGCGCTTCGAAGAAGCTCTGGCTGACCAGCACTTCCCCGGGGTTTGCCGTGGTGGACAATCGCGCGGTGACATTGACGACGTCGCCGAAGATGTCGCCCCGCATTCGAATGACCGCGCCGAAATGCAATCCGATCCTGGTCCTCAACGCCCCGTTCGTCAGCTGGCTGCTGATTTGGCGGACAGCCTTCAGTGCCGCCTCCGGCCTTTTGAACAGGCTTAGGACGTCATCGCCCTTCGAGTGAATGAATTCGCCGCCATATCGGGCGGTGATCGCGCGTACCGCATCCAGGCAGTCCGAGATTTGCCGCAAGGCGCCGACATCGCCGACGCGCTCATAGAGCGGCGTGCTCCCCACGACATCGACCAAGAGGACTGCAGCTAGAATTCTCTCCTGATCCATCACGCGCATCCGCCCCGAGAACGCAGCACCACATAGTATACCAAAATCGCCCCTGGTTTCATTCCTTGAAGTCCATGAGGCTGCTGTTGGCAAGTGGCGGAAGGACTTCATCGCACGATGAGCCGTTGCCGAGCTGCAGGTGTGGCGGTGGCGACTATCCGCCCTAGCTGCCGAAGGATATTTCGACCCGGCAGGCCCTCGTGCTTGATACTGGCGATATTTGGTTCCACATCTTCCGGGATGAGAAACGATCGGCAGGATCAGCGATGGTGGAAGTGGAGCCTGCTGGCCTCCCTTCTCCTCAATTTGCTGGTCGCCGCGCTCATCCTGCCGAGATCGCTGGTATCGCCCCTGAAGGAAGAGCAGACGATAACGGTCGACTTGGTACAATCGGTCGATCCGCCCCCGAAACCAAAGCCGAAAGCCGAAGCTCCGCCGCCGGCCAGCCCCGCACAGCCGCCGGCCGAAAGTGCGGCGAAACCACCGTCATCCAAGGCGACGGGCGATCGGCAGGCGACGCAGCCGGTCATGAAGCCGGTGTTTCTTTTTGGCGACAAGGATCGTGGGCCTCGAAGGGCTAGGGATGGCAACAGCTCTGCAAACGGTTCTGCCTCGCCTCCGGACCGTCCCGATCCGGCGCACACAAGTGAGCCGAAACCACTGCCCGTGATGACGGCTACGGCCGATCCCGCTCCCCAGGATGTCGCGACAAAGACACCGGCCGCGCCAGCCAAAATCAACGCTCAAGCCCAAAATCAAGCTCAACTAAATTCCAAGCTTCCCGAAGCCAAGACCTTGTTTTCGCAGGAGACAACCAACGACATCAACGCGATGCTCGCGATGGGAAGCATGTCTCGCGGCGAGCGGGCGGGCCAGCTTTGCGTGACGGAACTCCATGAGCAATTGCTGCATGCTTCGCCCTCCTATGTCCCCGATATGCTGCCTCGCGAACTGCTCGAGCAAGGGAGCGTGCTTGAGGACTCCAAGGCGGCGTTCGCCGCCAATTCGCAATGGTACGATCTGAGCTATCGCTGCGAAGTCGATGCCAAGGCGACGAAGGTAATTGCCTTCGCCTTCCAGGTCGGCAATCCGGTCCCGCGCAGCGACTGGAAAAGCCGCGGGCTCCCTTCGCCATAAGCGAGGCATGAAGCGCGCGGCTTGGCCCCGGACGTCGCTGCCATGATCTGCAGAACTTTCTCGGAGTTCGGCGAAAGTCGATTGCGGGCCCGCGAGAGATCACCGATTTTGGTGCATGGCAACCGGCCGCGCGAAGGCCTGAGCTTGCCAATCGGACCATGTAAGGGCAATTTCAGCCCAGCGAGACATTCGGCGGCCCATGCCGCTGTCTTCTCTGGTCGGGCAATGGGACAAGGGAACGCGAAGATCATGATCATGGACGGTGGGATTGCCGATACCGGCGAGATGGACGAGGCCGCCAAGCCCGGGCTCGGATCGGGACTTCTCAGCCGCCGGTCGTTTCTGGTCGGCTCGGCTGCCGGTCTCGGCGCGCTGGGGCTGGCCGGCTGTGCGACGTCAGGCGGCCTGAGCCGGGCCGAGGCGGCGAGGCTCTATGCGGCAGTGCCCGAGGAGAAATTCCCGATCCCGGCGGTCGATGTCAGCAAGATCGACCCGAAATATTATCGCCGAAAAGTGCAGTACCCCAGCAAGGAAGCGGTCGGCACGATCATCGTCGATCCGAGCAAATATTATGTCTACCGCATCGAGGGAGAGGGGATCGCCACCCGCTACGGCGCCAATGTCGGCCGCCAGGGCTTCCTCTGGCATGGGGATGCCTATGTCGGGCGCAAGGCCGAATGGCCGGTGTGGACGCCGCCCAGGGAGATGATCGCGCGCCAGCCGGAGGCCGCTAAATATGCCGGCGGCATGCCGCCCGGCCTCAACAACCCGCTCGGCGCCCGCACGCTCTATCTCTATCAGAACGGCAAATACACGCTCTACACGCTCTACAGCACCATCATTCCCCAGTCGATCGGCTCCGGCGTTACGAGCGGCTGTACCGGCCTGCTCACCCAGGACATGCTCCACCTCTACGGCCAGACGCCGGTGGGGACGAAGGTGGTCGTGTTGCCGGCCTAAGGCGGGAAGCTGCTGCCTGCAGCAGAGTTCTGATATGCGCGAACCTTGTCATTGCCGGGCTTGACCCGGCAATCCAGCCCCTTGCCGGTGGTTTGTGGATGGCCGGGTCAAGCCCGGCATGACAAATCGCAGAACCTGCCGAAAACACGCCGGAGCGCCCCCGCAAAACCGGGCGCTATGTCCAGGCGTTGAGGTCGCTGACGAGCTGCCTGTCCAGCTCCAGGCTTTCGAGGCCGCTGGAAAGCAGGATGCCGCCGCGATTATGGTGGCCGCTGCCGCCCAGATTGCGCTTGTGGTGCAGGAAGTGACCGACCTCGTGCGCCATAACGCCGATGAAGGCCTCGCCATAGTCGAACACTCCCGGATTGCCCCGGTCGACGACCACGCAGACCTGCTCGTCCGGCAGGAACTGCCCCGCCGCCTCGCTCGCCATGGCATCGTAATCGCCGACGAGAAAGCAGGTGAGATCGGCGCCATCCTGCTTGAGCGGCACGATGTCCTGGCGGAAGACATCCCGCATGATCTTCGGCCCCAGGGCCTTTTCCACCATGATCCAGTCGGCGCCGGCCGGGGTGAAGAAGATGTTGGTCTGGGCCCCGAAGATCCAGTTCAGCCGGGTGAGGAACCAGGGCGCGTCATCCGGCTTGAACTTCGTGGCGTCGACGACCTTGCCCGCCTGGTCGAAATGCCTGAGGAACTTGAAGGCGAGCGAGTAGCTCTTGCGTGGCATGATGGCGACGTCGAGCTTGATGACCGTGCTGCCGCGCGTGCCCGTCAGTGGGGGAATGCCGGTCCCCTTGGCCTGAACCTTGAGGGCGCGTGCCCCGGCCTGCGGCCGTATGGTGCCATAGAGCGCGGTGCGCAGGCGCAGCAACTGATCGTCGCGCTCCTGGCTCTGCAGCTTGCCGTAGCGGGTGTCGACATAATCCTGGGCAATGCGCTCGACCTGCTCGACGCTGATATCGTCGATCTGCAGCCGGGCCTTGTCGTAGGCCAGGTGAACGCCTTGGGCATCGCGCAGGCAAACCAGATTGAAGCCGCCCTCCGGGACCACCAGGAAGTTTTGGGCGGCAAACACACCGGAATATTGCAGGAACTGCACGAAACTCGCCATGACGTTCCCCAGCCTCGATCCGCGATGATGCCGCGCCCGGCATGACTATGAGCCATCATTGCTGTCGGGCCTGGTGAACAATATAACGGAAGTCAGCTTTGCGAGGCAATCGACTGGCGCCGGGCGTCAGAACCGCCAGTTGAAATTCGCCTTGAAGGCATGCTGCTGGGCTGAAGCGGCGAGCTGCCCATCATAGGAAAGACCGAGGGTTGCGGCGCGCGAAAGCGCCACGTCGATGCCGGCTTCCACCACTGCCGCATCCCGGGCAATCGGCACGGCCGCCACAGTGAAGGCGTTGCCGACGGAGAAGGCCTGGGTCGAGAGCGGCGTGGTGGTGCCGAAGGCGTGGCGCCAACCGAGCGAGCCGCGCAGCGTGGCGGTAGTGCCGCCGACATCGATATTCGTCGCGGCCCTGAAGCCGAGGGTCGAGTAATAGGTGTCGGTGGCCTGGCCATTAGCATGGAGCGCCGCCGCCCCGCCCTGCTCGGTGAAGGAGCCCGTGTCGAGGCTGACATAAGCGAGATTGGCGAACGGCTCCAGCGATGCATAGGATGTATCCACCCGATAGCCAAGATCGCCGAAGGCCTGGAAGGTGCCGGCGCGATAGTCGCCCTTCAGGCTGTCGACGAGGCCAGGAATGACGACCGAGCGGCTGGTGTCGATGTCGTGCCAAGTGTAAGCGAGGCCGGTGCGCAGGCCGAGCCGACCGCCCGGCACGCTCCAGCTCGTGCCGCCATAGAGGCCAAAATGGTAATTGTCGCTGGTGCCGGAAGAGGCACGATCCCGGGCCTTGAAGTCGCTGCGGCTGTAGCCGGCGAGCACGCCGAAGCGCCAGGTCTCGAAAACCGGCATGTCGGCGCCGACGAAGAAGCCGCCGGTCGAGGTCGAGAGCTTGGCGGCATTGCCGTCGCTGTCGATCCGGCCCCAGGCGCCGAAGCCCTGGCCCCAGACGGCAAGCCGATCGGCGGTGGGCGAAGCCGCCTGCGGACCGCCCGCGCCATAGACGGTGACTGGCAAGGACGAAGCGCCGACATCGCCGAAGGCGGCGCGGATACGGCCGGTGGCGGCATCGCGAATGAAGCGGCTGTCCTCGATCAGCACGCTCTTGGCGGAAGCATGGATCTCGCCGGAAAGCTGGTCGAAAGCCGCGCGGATCAGCGCCTTGTCGTCGGGCAGAAGGGCGATGGCATCGTAGACCGGCTGACCTGCGGCCAGCCCGATGCTCTCGATGCCGCCGGCCGTCGCCCGCTGGTTGCGGGTCTGGCCGACGCTGCTGAAGTCGATGAAATTGCGCTTGAGGTTGAGATCGACGGTGCCCGCCCCATAGTCATAGGCGAGCTCCGGGGTCAGGAAGGCGAAATCGGTGGTGACGCTGTCAAAGCTGCCCGACAAGGTGCCGTCGGCGGACAGGATCGTGTAGCTTGAGCGCAGTTTGTAGGCGCCGTTAGCGCCGATATGGGCGACGGAGCCCCCCTTCAGCGTGGCATTGCCGGTGACATGGACGAGATCGGCATCCGTGCCGGCGGGATCGACCTCCACGGCAAGATGCGAGCCCGCGTCGAAGACGAGATTGCCGTTGACGGTGAAAGTACCGATGGAGTTGCCCGGCGCGAGCGTGCCGCCGGAAGCAATGGTGATGACGGAACCGACGCCGGAACCGACAGTGCCATGGCCGCCGAGCACGGCGCCATCCTCGACGTTGAGCGAACCGCCGAGCACGGCACTGGTATGGCCGGCGTCCGAGCCGACGATCAGCTCGCCGGCGGTGACGTCCGTCGTCCCGGCGAAGTCCGAACTGTCGCCATCATAAAGAAGCATGCCCGAGCCGGCCTTGATGAATTTGCCGTTGCCCAGGAGGGAGCCGCCATAGAAGGCGTTCGCCGTCTGGTCGAAGGTGAGGGAAGCGCCGGTGACGATCTGCGCCCTGCCGCCGAAGCGTTCGGCGGCGCTGGTGAGGTTGCCGGCCTCAATCGCCCAGTCGAGGCTGGAAACGCCCGTGAGGGTGAGGCTGCCGGTTCCCCGCTTATCCATGACACCGGAGGTCCCATCGAGGCCGACGATATCGCCGGCAAAGCTGGCATCGGTGGTCTGGTCGAACACGACGATCCCCGCATTGCCGATATTGCCCGAGATCGAGGCGGCATTGCCGATCAGCCCGCCCTCGCGCACCAGGGTGTTGCCATAGGCATTGCCGGCATTGTCGAGACGCAAGATCCCGCCTCCGGTCTTGAGCAGGTCGCCCGGTCCCGAGACGGCACCGGTCAGGCCCAGCACGGTATGGCCGCCGACATTGAACTCGCCGGCCTGCGCCAGCGTGATGGCGCGAGCCATGTCGAAGGTCTGCGTCGTCGCCAGCTTGCCACCGTTGAAAATCAGGCCGCCGGAAGTCGCGCCGAGATTGGCGTCAGCCGAGATCTGCAGCGTACCGTTTCCGATCTCGGTGCCGCCCGTATAGGTGTTGGTGCCGGCCAGGATGGTCGTACCGCTGCCGGTCTGCCAGAGCCCGCCCGAACCGGAGATCACGCCGGACAGGGTCAAGGCGTTGGAGCGGTTGACGGCGAGCAGGCCGTCATTGGCGATATCGCCGAGAACCGAGCCGGTGGTGCCGCCATTGCCGAGTTGCAGCGTGCCGTCCTCGATCCGGGTCCCGCCACTGTAGCTGTTGTCGGCAGCGAGGATCAACCGGCCATAATCGGTCTTTACCAGCTTGTTGGAGCCGGTGAGCTCGGAGGCGATGGTCGCCGTCATGGCACTCGCCGGATTGCCGTCGCCGACGCGGATGATGCTCTCGCCGCCGGAGGCCGCGAGGGCGATGGCATCGCCCTCGATACGATAGCCGTCCACGGCGAAATTCATGCCGGCGGACGCGATCGCGCCGGCGCTGGCGTCGACGCGGATAGTGCCGGCCGTGCCCTGGAAGACCGCAAAGGTCGGGTTGGGCTGATAGGGGCCATTGATGGAGCCGTCCTTGTCAGTCCAGTTGCGCCCGTCGGCGCGCCAGACGCCGCCGCCACCGTCCACGGCGCCATTGTCGCGCTGGCCGGCATTCTCGCCGTCCCAGAAACCGAGCGCCATACCGGCGGTGGAGATGAGGTTGACCTGACCGGCGACCGAGGTCTGGATGGTCAGGTTGTCCGGGACGACACCGGCCGGCAACGTGCCGATCTCCAGTCCATTATCGGTCAAGCTGCCGCCGTAACCGATGAAGGTGTAGACGCCAGGGCCGAAGCCGCCCTGGTCGGTGACGTTGAGCGTGCCGTCGAGCGTGAGGTTGCCGCCGACCTGGAAGAGCGGTGTCGCCGAGGCCGAACCCAGGGCAACATTGACGTTCGTGCTGGAGGCGAGGTCGAGATTGCCGTCGACGGTCAGAGTCTTGCCGGCCGCTCCCGTCAGAACGCCGCCGGAGAAAACGAGATCGCCTTCGATCGTGCCTCCGCCGGTCACCGTACCAGAGCCGTAGACATCGACCCGACCGCCGAGCACGCCGTCCACGGTGAGGGTCCCGCCCGTGACTGAAGTGGGCGCGCCGAGCTGGCCGGCGATCACGAGATTGCCGCCGACAACACTGGCGCGGCCTGTGAAAGCGCTGCTGTCGCCCGTCAGCCGCGTCGTGCCCTGGCCGCGCTGCAGGATCCCGCCGCTGCCCGACAGGGTGCCATCCAAGGTCAGGTTGTCGGATCGATTGAGAATGAGAGCGCCGTTGACCGCCACATTCCCGACGATCGAGCCACCCGTGCCGCCATTGCCGAGCTGGAGACTCGTGCCGACGGCGATCGTCGTACCGCCTGTGTAGGTGTTGGCACCGGTAAGGATCTGGATACCCTCCCCCTGCACGACGAGGCCGCCCTGGCCGGTGATCCCGCCGCCGAAATCGACCGATGTGGCGGTGTTCAGGATCAGGGAGTTGCTACCCAGGGATACCGCGGTGCCGGAGACACCTGCGAGCGCGCCGATGGCCTGATCACCAGATCCAAGGCTGATATCAAAGGCCGCGCCAGGGCCCGACAGTGTCACGGCGCCATTGGCAGCCAGCCTGCCCGCGCCCGTAAGGGCCAGGGTACCTCCGGCTACGGTGGTGCCGCCGCCATAGGTGTTCTGCCCGGACAGGGTCAGCGTGCCCGCCCCCTGCTTCACGAGCCCCCCGGTACCGGTGATGGCCCCTCCATAGGTCGTGTTGAAGGCAGTGCTCGAGGTCAATGTGTTCGAGCCGAGCACAATCGTGGTGCCCGCATCACCGGCGAAGGCGCCGATGGTCTGGTTGCCGCCCGAAGTGCTGATATCGAAGCTGCCGCCCGCTCCGGTGATGAACACATTGCCGTTCGCCGCGAGGCTGCCTCCGGCGCCGAGCGCGAGCGTGCCTTTCTCGATGGTGGTCCCGCCGCTATAGGTATTCGCGCCGGTCAGGATGGTGGTGCCGGTGCCCCTCTGCACGAGCGCCCCGCTACCCGAGACGACACCGGACAGCGTCGAGGTGTCAGAACGATTGACGACCAATAGGCCGTTGTCCGTCACGTTCCCCACGATCGAGCCCGAGGTGCCGCCGACGCCGAGCTGCAATGTCCCGGCAGAGATGCTGGTGCCGCCCGTATAGCTGTTGTCGCCTGACAGCACGACCGTGCCGCCGCCTGTAGCCGTGACCTGCCCCGCGCCGGATATCACGCCTGAAATCGAAAGATCGCCATCGGTCGTGTCGAACGTCACCGAGGAGCCGGTGCCGAGTGTGATCGCATTGCTCACCACCGGCACACCGGCCTCCTGTGCGGCTATTGTCGCAGCAGCGTTGGTGATCAGCTGGATGTCGCCCACCAGCATCGAGGTGGACCACAGTTTCAGCGTGTTGCCTGTCCCGCCGAAGCGAATGGAGGCACCATATGTCAGGCCATTGGCCTCGAGCCCGCCACTGATCTTCCCATGATTTTGGATGGTGCTGTTGCCATTGGTCATCACACCGATGCCGGCTTCGGCGCCATTGGCAGCCCCAGCGACAATATCCGCCCAGTTTATCAGGTTGACGCCGCTGCCGACTAGGTTGACCCCGGCGCCACTGTTGCCTCCGATCGATCCGCCCGTGCCGCTTCCGCCAACGCCCCCGACGATCGTTCCCAGGTTGGCGATGTTCGTACCGTTGCCGAACACCAGCAGACCGTCACCACCGCCACCGCCGCCGCCCGGGTTTCCGCCGCCACCACCATTGCCGCCATTGCCTCCCTGGATCAGCCCTTGGTTGCCGATGACGGTATTCGGCTGAATGGAGACCACGCCCGCGCCGCCGCCGCCACCGCCACCGCCATTGCTTGCCGAGCCCGACGTTCCGAAACCGCCGGTGCCGCCATTGCCGCCACGGAGAGCCCCAATGCCCGAAACGCTGAGATTCGTTCCGATAATGTAGTTGCCGCCGCCGCCACCGCCGCCGGATGAAAAATTGTATCCATTCGATCCCGGCGAGCCGTCGTCGGCTTTGACAGGAGTAGCCACAACCACGCCGTAAATAACCTGGCGCCCGCCGCCGGTTCCTCCCGCGCCTTCCCCTGCCCCACCGGCCCCGCCCTCGCCAGCATCCCCGAGCGTGCCGGGGATTTGCACCGTGGCGTCACCCGGCCCGAAGGCGGTGGCGTTGCCGCCACCGCCATTACCGGCCCCGCCGATGCCGCCACGATCATAGCCCGCACCGCCGGCAGCGTCGCAGGCGGTGGAGTCGACTGTACAGGCTCCGGCCCGAGCGGGGGCCGCCAGGCCGGTCACACCGAGCATCATTGCGAGAGGAGAAACCGTGGCCAACGCCCATAGACGGCGTCTGCTCGATGCAATTTTGGAGCGACCGCCACGCCGGCCGCCAGATTGCCCTGCAGCGGAACCCGCCGCCGCGCCTTCCCATATCGTCACCGCAATGCCCCCGGCGGCCGTCGATAGAATATCGAAGGGTCAGGACCGATCACGGCAACGCCGGCCACTGACGAATCCAACGCGCTGCGCCACGGTGGATAGAACAGCAACATTCCCAATAAATCTTCGTCTGACTATTACCCGAAGGGGTATGATTGTGCTGATATGGGTGTCGATCGCGGAGCGTTACTGCGGCAGGTAGGTTCTGCAATCGGTGAAACGACGCAAAAACTGAAATCGCACCCCAGATTTTTCCGCAGGATCCCATGGACAGGGACAACAAACTCGATACTGAGATCATTCGCCTCTACGAAGCGGAGCCGGATCTGCAGACGCTTCCCGCTCTTCTATTCGCCGCCATCGGCCGCCTGGTCGATGCGGAAGTGGTAAGCTTCACGGAATTTCACCATCCCAGCCGTGACTTTCGCGCTCTGGTATCCGTCGGCGACGATCCCGGCCGGCGGGCCAACGCCATGCAGGCCTTCGCGCGGCATATGCACTCTCATCCGTTCTGGCAGCATGATCCGTCCTTCTATGGCGATAAGGCCCTGCGCGAGTCGGACTTCTTCAGCGATGAGGAATTCATCGAACTCCCGATCGCGAAGGAAGCGTTCCTGCCGTCCGGAGCCCGCCGGATGATCGGGATCGTGATGGAGCACTCAGGTTATGCCGTTTCGATCGTCGGCCATCGCATCGTGGGCCGGCCGGCTTTCAGCGATGATGATCGCGATCGGCTGCAGGCCTTCCGCACTCACATCCTGCGATGCTACCGCCAGGCTCAGGAACGTACCCTGGCCAAGCTCACGCCGGCCCACCGGCTGCGGCTGGCATTTCCCACGCTGACGCCGCGCCAGGTCGAGGTGGCATCCTGGATCGCCCAGGGCAAGTCGAACCAGGAAATCGCCGGTATTCTCGAGATCGGGCTCGACGCCATCAAGGCCCATGTCAAGGCGATCAATTTGAAAGTCGATTCCGACAGCCGCCGCGCGGCGATCGTGATCGCCCATACCACGCCTCCCTTCGCAAAGCTGCCGCCGCTGTGGAAGCTCGACCTGGAAAGCTGGAGCGGCGGCGGCGAAGCCAGACAGATCCGCTTGCCCGAGAGCCTGCCTTCCGGAGGGATGTGAAGGCCCCCTTCGACCGGACCATTCCTCGATGGAATCCCCGCGAGGCTTTGGCTGATGGAGGCAGGTGCCAAAAAAATCTGTGCCCCTCTGTCGGACGGGCGGAACGGTGTTCGTCCTCGGAGCATGGCAAATGCCTTCGACCATGACTTCCCGCTCTCTCAGTCAAGAGGACAATGACCATGCCCAGCACCATCCGCCTGCACCGCGTTCTCGCCACCAGCCCAGAGAAGGTCTACCGGGCCTTCCTCGAAGCGGATGCCCTCGCAAAATGGCTGCCGCCGAACGGCTTCACCTGCACGGTGCATCATTCCGAGCCGACCGTCGGCGGCACGTTCAAGATGTCGTTCCGCAACTTCACCACAGGGCATAGCCATTCGTTCGGCGGCGAATATCTCGAACTCGTGCCAGGCGAGCGGCTGCGCTATACGGACAAGTTCGACGATCCCAATCTGGCAGGCGAGATCGTGGTGACCGTGGCGCTGAAGAAAGTGTCCTGCGGCACCGAGCTGAACATCGAGCAGGCCGGCATTCCCGACCTCATCCCGCCCGAGGCATGCTATCTCGGCTGGCAGGACTCGCTGCGCAACCTGGCGCGGCTGGTCGAGCCCGAGATCAATCAATAGTTTTGGCCCACCCACCAGGGCGCCAGGCCTGGCGCCCTGGTGATGACCACGCGTTCAGTCAAAGCTGGATCCAGGCCGTCTTGAGATCGCTGTATTTGTCCAAAGCGTGCAGCGACTTGTCATGGCCGTTGCCGGACTGCTTTACGCCGCCGAGAGGCACGGTATTGTCGGCACCACCATAGGTGTTGACATGCACCACACCGGCACGCAGGGCGCGAACCATGCGATGGGCGCGCGAGAGGTCGGCGGTCCAAACAGCGGAAGCGAGGCCGTAATCGCTGGCATTGGCGATGGCGATCGCCTCGGCCTCGGTCTCGAAGGGAATGATCGACAGGATCGGGCCGAAGACTTCCTCCCGCGCGAGCGTCATGCCGGGCGTGACGTCGAAGATCGTCGGCTGCATGTAGAAGCCGCCGCTCTCCTGGAGAATCTGCCGGCCGCCGGTGCGCAGGCGCGCGCCCTCGCCGAGGGCCTGTTCGGCATAGGCCAGGTCCTTCTTCAGCTGCGCCTCGCTGGAGACGGCGCCGATCTCGGTTGAGAGCTCCAGCGGATCGCCGACTTTCATGGTGAAAGCGATGGCGGCGAGCTTTTCGGAAAAGGCCTCGTGAATGGAACGATGCACCAGCAGGCGCGAACCGGCGACGCATACCTGGCCGGCATTGCGGAAGATGCCCTGGGCCGAGAGCTTTGCCGCCCGATCGAGATCGGGCGCGTCGGCGAACACGATGTTGGGGGACTTGCCGCCGAGCTCGAGATAGACACGCTTGAGGTTGGAGCGGGCCGAATATTCGAGCAGCCTGCGCCCGACGACGCCCGAACCGGTGAAGGCTATGACGTCGATATCGCCATGCAAGCCGAGCGCCTCGCCTGTCACCGCCCCCCTGCCCGTGACCACGTTGAGTACGCCTTCCGGCAGGCCGGCCTCGGCGCACAGGGCAGCCAGTTTCAGAAGGCTCAGCGAAGCTCCCTCCGCCGGCTTCAGCACCACGCAATTGCCGGCCGCCAGCGCCGGTGCGATCTTCCAGGCCCCGATCATCATCGGGAAGTTCCACGGCACGATGGCGGCGACGACGCCGACCGGCTCGCGATGGACGAGCCCGAGCACATCGCTGGCCGTGGGCGCGATCTCCCCGTAGACCTTGTCGATCGCTTCGGCGTAGTAGCGGAAGGTCGCCGCCGCACTGCCCGGCTCGGCCTTCAGCGCCATGGCCATTTCCGTGCCGTTGTCGCGTACGCCCAGCACGGCAAGATCGAGGGCATCTCGCTCGATCAGTTCGGCGATGCGCAGCAGCACCTTCTTGCGCAGTGAGGGCGCCGCCTTCGACCAGGAGCCTTTCTCGAAAGCGAGGCGGGCGGCGCGCACGGCGCGGTCGACATCGCCAGCCCCGGCATCGCCGATCGTGGTCAGCTTCTGCCCATCGATCGGCGAGATGACGTCGAGGACGGCGCCATCCTGCGGCTCGCTCCAATTGCCGCCGATGAACAGCGATTGCGGGACGACGGGAAGAAGCCGGAGGCGGTCGATCTGGTCCTGCATTTCTGAACTCTCACGGATGGGGACGGTGGGCGTATGTCCACCGTCAGGATTGGAGCGATCGCCCATCTTCAACCCACGACCACAGTCGCTCATTGAGAAAAGCTCCGTTGTTGTCATGCCCGGGCTTTGTCCCGGGCATCCAGTCCTCGCTGTTTCAGGTCACGTTGCCCTCTGGATTGCCGGGACAAAGCCCGGCAATGACAAAGGTCGTGTTTCCCGATCCTTCAGGCAGCCTCTCGCGAAAGACCAGATTCGCTCTCGCGGCTGTCAGGCTACGCCTCCTGCCCGACACCCAGCCGGGCAAAGGCCCCCGCATCGGTGGATTTCAACCGGATTGCCGCCAGGAAGCCAATGATGCCGGCAATCGGCACCAGGCCCGGCAGCAGCACGGCGAGCACGCCATTGGCGCCGGCGAGCGCGCCGAAGTTCACCGCGATGAAATAGACCAGGGCCAGCAGGATCAGGCCGGTCACCACCGGCAGGATCTTGGTCACCAGCACATTGCCTTCGAGCCCTGGATTGCGGGTGAAGAAGGCAACGATCGCCAACGCCGTGAAGGCCATCAGCAGGATGATCGCCAGGGTCGCGACATTGGTGAGCCAGGAGAACAGCGCCAGCACCGGATCCTGGCCGGTGGCGGCAAAGAGCGCGACCACCAGCACGGCGATGACGGTCTGGATCATCGAGCCGACATGGGGGCTCTGGAACAGGGGATGCGTCACGCCGATCGAGCGCGGCAGAAGCCCCTCGCGGCCGGCGACATAGATGTAGCGCGCCACGCCATTGTGGAAGGCGAGCACGCCCGCGAACAGGCTGGTGATGAACAGAAGGCTCATCACCACGGTGATCCAGTGTCCGACATAGCGTTCGGCTAGGCCGAAGAGGAAGGTCGTCGGATCGGCAAGGCCCTGCAGTTGCGGCACGAGCTTGTCGACGCCGGCACCGTTCACCATCAGCCATGAGGTCAGCATGTAGAACACGCCGATGATCAGCACGGAGATGTAGGTCGCCCGCGGCACGGTCCTGTGCGGTTCGCGGGCCTCCTCGCTGTAGATCGTGGTCGCCTCGAAGCCGATGAAGGCGGCAAAGCAGAACAGGATGCCGATGGCAGGCGTGCCGCTCCAGAACGCCGCCGGCGTGAAAGGCGTGAGGGAGAGGCCGGCATCGCCCCCCTTGAAGAAGATCGCCGCATCGATGACCAGCACGACCAGATATTCCAGGGCGACGAGCACAGTGAGGATCCTGGCCGACAGATCGACGCGGCGATAGCCGAAAACAGCCACCGCGGCGATGCCGACATAGGTCCACACCCACCAGGGCAGGTCCAGGCCGAACTGTTCGGCGAAGAAGCCCTTGGTCGCCGCGCCGAACATGCCGAACACGCCGATCTGCATGCAATTATAGGCAAGAATGGCGATGAGGGCCGCCGCGCCGCCCATCAGGCCGCCAAGCCCCTGGGCTGTATAGGCATAGAAGGCGCCGGCGTTGCGGATATGGCGGGCCATGGCGACATAGCCGACGGCAAAGAGCAGCAGGATCAGGGTGACCAGTACGAAGGTCAGCGGGATGCCGGGGCCATTGCCCAGCAACATGGACAGGGGCACACCGCCGGCGACCGCCGTCAGCGGCGCTGCAGCCGAGACCACCAGAAAGGTGATCGCCCCCACGCCGAGGCTGTTCTTGCGGAGCTGGTTGGATGGTTGGCTTTGCGAGTCGTGTCGCGTGTCTTGCCGCGAATCTTGCCGCGAATCTTGCACGGTCATGGGTGTTCGTTCCCCTGGTTGAAGGCGCCGGCATGCATGGGGAAGCCCGCCCGCCGTTTCGTCTGAAACGGCATGAACGATGCTGCCCCTTATTCTTGTTGGCCGTCTGTATTGATGCGCAAACTTCGGTTCAATATTTGAACCGTTACTTCAAATATAGACTTGCAAAGAACCGCGGCAGCTGTCAAGTTATTTCGCATGTTAATTATCTCGGGTCCCGGCAGAAGAACCCGCAAGGCTCCCGGTGCACCGGAAGCCGACACGAACCGACCCCGGTGGAGGAAGAATGAGCACGATCGGCAAGGCCCTTTCATTGCTGGACACCGTGTCGCGCCTTGAGGAGGAGGCGGGGCTGACCGACATCGCCCGGCTCTGCGCCCTCGATAAGGCCACCACACGGCGTTTCCTGGTGGAGCTCACCAAGCATGGCTTCGTCGAGCAGGACCCGGTGACACGCAAATACCGCATCGGGGCGGCGCCGGTGCGCCTCGCCCGCATTCGCGAGGCCCGCTATCCCTTCCCGCGCATCGCCCTGCCCCATATCAAGGCACTGGCGGAGGCCTCGGCCGAGACGGTGCATCTTTCCGAATTTTCGGGCGGCCAGCTCGCCACCATCCACGTCGAGGATTCACCGCGGGCTCATCGGGTCATCGTCGATGTCGGCGGCATCCTGCCCCTCCACGCGACAGCTTCCGGGCTCGCCTTCCTGGCCTTCTGCCCCGCCGGCGAGATCGAGGCCGCCCTGGCATCGCCGCTGGAACGCTTCACCGAGCATACGATCACCGATCCGGCCAGGATTGGCGAATTGCTCGGAGAAACCAGGGCTCGCGGCTTCTCGATCGGCCATCAGGGCTTCGAGATCGGCGTGGTCAGCGTGGCCGCCCCGATCCTTGCACCCAACGGCCATCCGATCGGATGCATCGCGATCGCGGCTCCGACGGTGCGTGTCGGCAAGACGGCCCTGCAGGCCTTGGGCGCGGAGGCCGTCGCCACGGCCGAGACCATTTCGGAAAAATATTACGGTCTGGAACGCCCCGCCGAAGCCAATACTCGTCTTGGTACCGCTCGTCTTGGGAGGACTGCCTGATGAGCACGGTGGTCTCGGTGCCCAGAATACTCGTCATCGGAACGGGCGACACCAAATCGGACGAACTGCAGTTCATGGCCTCCGTCATCCGGGAAGCGGGCGGACACCCTGTCATGCTCGATGTCAGCATCCTGGGTGACCCGCCCTATCTCCCCGATCACTCCAGGCACGATGTCGCCGCGGCTGCCGGAACCTCCATCGAGGCCATCATCGCCAGTGGGGATGAGAACAGCGCGATGGCCCTGATGGCACAGGGCGCGTCGGCCCTCGTCCTCGACCTCTACCGGGCCGGCAAGATGGATGGCATCATCGCGCTCGGCGGTTCGATGGGCACCGACCTCGCCCTCGACGTATCGGCCGTCCTGCCAGTGGGCATCCCCAAATTCGTCGTCTCGACGATCGCTTATTCCCACCTCGTTCCGCCCGAGCGCATCGCGCCCGACCTGATGATGATCCTGTGGGCCGGCGGCCTCTACGGCCTCAGCGGCATTTGCTGCGCCGTGCTGTCGCAGGCCTGCGGTGCCGTGGTGGGCGCAGCCCGGCATAGCCGCAAGCCGGATACAGCCCGCCCCCTGATCGGCATGACTTCCCTTGGCTCCACCTGCCTCAAATATATGAAGCATCTCAAACCCGAGCTGGAACGGCGGGGCTATGACGTCGCGGTCTTTCATGCCACCGGCATGGGCGGGCGCGCCTTCGAGGCAGTAGCCGAGAAGGGCGGCTTTGCGGCAGTGTTCGATTTCTGCATCCAGGAAGTCAGCAACCACCATTATGGCAGCATCGTCACCTCCGGTCCCGACCGCCTGGAGAATGCCGGACGCGCCGGCGTTCCCCAGATCGTCGCCCCGGGTGCCGTCGATATGGTCGACCTGCCATCCTGGCGCGAGCCGCCGCCCGTTCTGGCGGACCGCCCCTACCACGCCCATAACCGCCTGATCGGCTCGGTGACCGCCTCCCCCGAGGGCCGGCGCGAAATCGCCCGGGTCGTCGCCGCCAAGCTCGGGCGGGCCGCCGGCAAGACCGCCTTCCTGCTGCCGATCGAGGGATTACAGGAATGGGACAAGCCGGGCGAACCCCTGCACGATCCGGCCGGCCATGCCGCCTTCGTGGACGAGATCCGCAAGTCCCTGCCGCCGAACGTCGCCCTGCGGGAGATCGACGCGCACATCAACGCGCCGCACTTCTCGGATGCCGCGCTCGCGCTCTTCGACGCATGGGTGGCCGAGGGCATCGTCCCGGAGGGACGGCCATGACCGGCGAACGCGCCCTCATCCTCGATTTCGGCGGCGTCGTCACCCGCACCCTGTTCGAAACGCATGACGTCACCGAGCGCACGCTCGGCCTAGCGCCTGATACCCTCACCTGGCGCGGCCCATTCGCTCCGGAAACCGATCCGCTCTGGGTCTCGATGCAGCGCCAGGAGATCAGCGAGCGCGACTACTGGCTCACCCGGGCCCGCGAGGTCGGCCAGATGGTCGGCGAGGACTGGACGGATATGCAGACCTTCGTGCGCCGGGCCCGCGGCGCCGAGCCCGAACTGGTGCTGCGCCCGGAAGCGCGCGATGCCATCCTGCAGGTGAAGGCGGCGGGGCTGAAGCTCGCCATCCTCTCCAACGAACTCGACCTGTTCTACGGCGTCGAATTCCGCCGACGCTTTCCCTTGATCGACCGTTTCGACGTGATCGTCGATGCCACCCATACCGGCATCCTGAAGCCTGACCCGCGCGCCTATGAGCAGGTGCTCGCCGAGCTCGGGATCGCCCGGGAGGCTTGTGTCTTCGTCGACGACCAGTTGAAGAACATCGAGGGCGCCAGAGCGGTGCGCCTGCCCCATGTCCATTTCGACGTCACCCGGCCAGCCGAGGGTTATGCCCAGGCCCTGGCCATGCTCGGCCTTTGAGAGGAATGAACGATGCGTGAGACCAATTTCCTGATCGAGAACAATGCCCGTCAGCTCTGGCATCCAATGGCGCATCCGGCCGACATGCAGGCCAATCCGCCGCGCATCATCACCTCCGCCAGGGGCGTCGAGATCACCGACATCCACGGCAAGACAGTGCTGGACGGCGTCGGCGGGTTGTGGAACGTCAATCTGGGCTATTCCTGCGACCCGATCAAACAGGCGATCAAGGACCAGCTCGATGAACTGCCCTATTACTCGACCTTCCGGGGCACCACCAACGCGCCCTCGATCGAGCTCGCCTATGAGCTGGCGGAGTGGTTCAAGCCGGACGGACTCAGCCGCGCCTTCTTCACCTCCGGCGGCTCGGATTCGGTGGAAACCTGCCTGCGGCTGGCGCGCCAATATCACCGGGTCAACGGCCAGCCCGAGCGCACCAAGTTCATCGCCCTGAAGAAGGGCTATCACGGCACCCATTTCGGCGGCGCCTCCGTCAACGGCAACCAGCACTTCCGCCGCAACTACGAGCCCTTGTTGCCGGGCGTATACCATCTGCCGGCACCCTGGCCCTACCGCAATCCGTTCGGCACCGAGGACGGCGCCGAGATCGCGGCGGCGATCGGCCGGCTCTTCGAAGAGGAAATCGCCTTCCAGGGTGCCGATACCATCGCGGCCCTGATCCTCGAGCCGGTGCTCGGCTCGGGCGGCATCATCGTGCCGCATGAGAGCTTCCTGCCGCTGATGCGCGAGATCTGCGACCGGCACGGCATCCTGCTGATCGCCGACGAGGTGATCACCGCCTTCGGCCGCACCGGCGCCTGGACCGGATCGCGCCTGTGGGGCATCAAGCCCGATCTGATGTCGACGGCCAAGGCAATCACCAACGGCTATTTCCCCTTCGGCGTGGCGATGATCTCGGAGACGATCGCGCAGGCCTTCGAAAGCAACAAGAACACGCTCGCCACCATCAGCCATGGCTACACCTATTCCGGCCATCCCATCGGCGCGGCGGCGGCTATCGCCACGCTGAAGGAAATCCGCCGGCTCGACGTGGCCACCAACGCTGCCGCCCGTGGCGCCGAGCTCGACCAGGGTCTCGACGGGCTCAAGGCCCGGCACGAACTCGTCGGCGACGTGCGCGGCATTGGCCTGATGTGGGCGCTCGAACTGGTCGGCGATCGCGCCAGGAAGACGCCTGCCGCCAAGGATGTGGTGCAGAAGGTGCAGGACATCGCCTATGAGGCAGGTGTGCTGGTGCGTACCTCGGGGGCCAATGTCATCATCTCACCGCCGCTTGTGATCACGGCCGGGGACGTGGCGCGCATCGTCGCCGCCCTCGATGCCGGGCTGAGCGCCGCGGGAGGGCGCTGAGATGGCCGGCAACGCCGCTCTGCTCGCCCGCCGCGAAAGGCTGCTCGGCCGGAACATGTCGCTGTTCTATGAGGAGCCGGTGCATCTGGTGCGCGGCCAAGGCGTCTGGCTCTGGGATGACGAGGGCCGGCGCTATCTCGACTGCTACAACAACGTACCGCATGTCGGTCACTGCCATCCTCGCGTGGTCGAGGCAATCACGCGCCAGGCTTCGACCCTCAACACCCATACGCGCTACCTGCATGAGGGCATCCTCGATTATGTCGAGCGCCTGACCGCGACCTTCGACGCCAGCCTGAACGCCGCCATCCTCACCTGCACCGGCAGCGAGGCCAATGACGTCGCACTGCGCATGGCGCAGGCGGTGACTGGCCGGACCGGCGTGATCGCCACCGACCATACCTATCACGGCAACACCGCCGCGGTGTCGCAGCTCTCCACCCGGATGCCGCCGGTCGGCGGCTTTGGCGGCCATGTCCGCCATGTGCCGGCGCCGGACAGCTACCGCCCGCTGGGCGGGGTGCCGGGCGAGGCCTTCGCGGTCTCCTTTGCCGGCAAGGTCGAGGAGGCGATCGCCTCGCTGCAGGCAAGCCCGCACGGCTTTTCTGCCCTGATCATCGATCCCTTCTTCGCCAATGAAGGCTTTCCCGACCTGCCCCCGGGCTTCCTCGACAGGACGGTGGCGGCCGTGCACAAGGCCGGCGGCCTCGTCATCGCCGACGAGGTCCAGCCCGGCTTCGGCCGCACCGGTAGCCATATGTGGGGCCACCAGCGCGCCGGCTTCGTTCCCGATATCGTCACGCTGGGCAAGCCGATGGCCAATGGCCATCCGGTCGGCGGCGTGGTCGCCAACATCGATACGCTCAACGCCTTCCGCAAGGCCTTCCGCTATTTCAACACCTTCGGCGGCAATCCGGTCTCCTGCGCCGCGGCGATGGCCGTCCTCGACGTGATCGAGGAAGAGAAGCTGATCGAGAATGCCCGCACCGTCGGCGCCCATGCGCGGGCCGGCTTCGAGCGGCTCTCCGGCAAGCACGCCCTTATCGGCGACATCCGCGGCAGCGGCCTGTTCATGGGCACCGAATTCGTGCTGGACCGGGCAACCAGGGACCCGGCCCCGGATCTGGCCACCCGCATAGTCAACGCCATGCGCGAGCGCGGCGTGCTGATGGGCAAGATCGGCGTGCATCAATGCGCCACCAAGATCCGCCCGCCCATGCCGTTCTCGACCGAGCATGCCGACCTGATGATCTCGACCCTCGATGACGTGTTGTCCAGCCTGTGAGACTTACCCCTCCCCTGGAGGGGGAGGGTAAGAATACCAACCGGTGAGCAGTTTCATGAGGCGACAATGGCCGATAATCTCACGCAAGAGCTGAAGAACGCATTGCTGGAACGGGCCGGCGAAGCGCTCCGGCATTGGCCGGTGCCGGCCCAGCAGCCGCAGTTCCTCAAATACCGGGAGAATGCGGTTTTCCGCATCGTCCTCGCCGACGGTAGACCGGCCGCCCTGCGGCTGCACCGCGCCGGCTATCACGACGAGGCGGCACTGCAGTCCGAGCTTGCTTGGATGACGGCTCTCAAGCGGGGCGGACTGGCCGTGCCGGCGTCCATTCCGGCTGCCGACGGGCGCAGCCTCGTGCCCCTGGCAGGCAATGCCCTCTTTGCTGCCCAGCATGCCGATGTCGTCAGCTGGGTCGAGGGTATGCCGCTCGGCCAGACCGGAACGCCCCTGGCGCAGTCGCCGGGCAAACAGACCGAACTCTTCTTCAGGATCGGCCAAGCCATGGCCACCATGCATGATCTCGCCGATGCCTGGCAGCAGCCACCCGGTTTCCACCGGCCGGCCTGGGATGTCGACGGGCTCGTGGGCGGGCGGCCGCTCTGGGGACGGTTCTGGGAGTGTCCGGGCCTTTCGCCACAAGAAAGCGAAGCGCTTGCCGCGCTCCGAGTCCGGCTCCGCCAGGCCCTCGACAGCCATGCCCCTCGCCTCGACTACGGCCTCATCCATGCCGACCTCGTGCGCGAGAATGTCTTCATCACCAATAGCGGCGTGGCCTTCATCGATTTCGATGATTGCGGCCACGGCTATCGCCTCTTCGATATCGCTACGGCGCTTTTGAAGAACCGGCGCGAGCCTGTCTATCCCACCATCGAGCGCGCGCTGATCGCCGGCTATCGCAGCCGTCGCGATCTGAGCGATGAAACCCTTGCCGCCCTGCCGCTGTTCCTGACGCTGCGGAGCCTGACCTATATCGGCTGGCTGGCGCAGAGGCCCGACACCCCGGACGCGGCCGGGCGCCTGTCGCGTTATCTGAAGGAAAGCCTCCAGCTCGCCGATGCCCTGCAAATCGATGCTTGACATCGCTGGCTCAATTATTAACATGTTAATTAAATAGATCGGGAAACGCTGGGAACCATGCCGCATCTCACCATCGAATATTCCGGCAATCTCGAAGGCCGCGCCGATATCGGCGAACTCTGCGACCGGCTGCACGCCGCAATCCTGGCTACCGGCCTGTTCGAGCTCGGTGCCATCCGCGTCCGGGCCTTGAAGGCGGAGCATTTCGCCATTGCCGACCGATTGCCGGAGAATGCCTTCGTCGACCTCAATTTTCGCATCGGCAAGGGCCGCAGCGCGGACGAAAAGAGGCGGACCGGCGAGGCCCTTTTTGCGGTCGCGGGCGAGGTCCTCGCTCCCCTGTTCGAAACTCCTCACTTCGCGCTTTCGCTGGAAATCCGGGAAATCGATTCCGAGTTGAGCTGGAAACGCAACGCCATCCACCCACGCCTCCGCGGACAATAGGGCCTGAGCCCTGGTACCCGCCGCCGATTTGCGAGAGATTTGTCATGTCCAGACTGCAGGAAAACCTAACCAAAGCCGAGGGTTATCTCGACCACTTCAAGCATGGCGTGGTTGCCAACCGCATTGGCGGCGAGGACGTCGCAGCCGCCGATGGCGCGACCTTCGAGACGCTCTCGCCGATCGATCTGAAGCCCCTGGCCCGCGTGGCGCGTGGCTCGGCTGCCGATATCGATCATGCCGCCAGGGCGGCAAAATCGGCCTTCGCCGAATGGGCGGCCATGCCGGGCACGACGCGCAAGAAGCTCCTGCACAAGATCGCCGACGCCATCGTGGCGCGCGCCGAAGAGATCGCCTTCGTCGAATGCATGGACACCGGCCAGGCCCTGAAGTTCATGGCCAAGGCCGCGTTGCGCGGCGCCGAGAATTTCCGCTTCTTCGCCGACCGGGCACCCGAAGCCCGCGACGGCAAGTCGCTGCGCGCCGAGGGCCAGTTCAACGTCACCACGCGCGTGCCGATCGGGCCGGTGGGGATCATCACCCCCTGGAACACGCCCTTCATGCTGTCGACCTGGAAGATTGCCCCGGCCCTCGCCGCCGGCTGCACCGTCGTGCACAAGCCGGCCGAGTTCTCGCCGCTGACGGCAAGGCTGCTGGTCGAGATCGCCGAGGAAGCCGGCCTGCCCAAGGGCGTGTGGAACCTCGTCAACGGCTTCGGCGAGGATGCCGGCCGCGCCCTCACCGAGCACCCCCTAATCAAGGCGATCGGCTTCGTGGGCGAGAGCCGCACCGGCGCGATGATCATGCGGCAGGGCGCCGAGACCCTGAAGCGGGTGCATTTCGAGCTGGGCGGCAAGAACCCCGTCATCGTCTTCGCCGATGCCGATCTCGAACGGGCGGCCGACGCCGCCGTCTTCATGATCTATTCTCTGAACGGCGAGCGCTGCACCTCCTCCTCGCGCCTGCTCGTCGAGACAAGCATCTACGAAAAGTTCACCGCGCTGATCGCCGAGAAGGCCAGCCGGATCAAGGTCGGCCATCCGCTCGATCCGGAAACCGTGGTCGGTCCGATAATCCATCCCGAGCATGAGAAGAAGGTGCTCGACTATATCGCCATCGGCCAGGCCGAGGGCGCCAAGGTTGCCGCGGGGGGCACCAAGGTCGAGGGGCCGGGTGGCGGCTGCTATGTCGCGCCAACCTTGTTTACGGCTGCCAACAACCGTATGCGCATCGCCCAGGAAGAGATCTTCGGACCGGTGCTGACGGCGATCCCCTTCGCCGACGAGGACGAAGCCCTGTCGCTGGCCAACGACGTCCAATATGGCCTGGCGGGCTATCTGTGGACCTCTGACCTCGGCCGGGCCCTGCGTTTCACCGATGCGCTGGAGGCCGGGATGATCTGGGTCAATTCGGAGAATGTGCGCCACCTGCCGACGCCCTTCGGCGGGGTCAAGAATTCCGGCATCGGCCGTGACGGCGGCGACTGGTCCTTCGACTTCTACATGGAGACCAAGAACATCGCCTTCGCCACCAAGCCCCACGCCATCACGAAGCTGGGCGGCTGATTGACCGCTCGAAGGAACAGGCCCCAGGCCTGGCCGCCATAGAAGACAGCCCGCCCCTCAAGGGAGCGGGCGGGAGGAAGATCCGATGCCCATACCCCAACCCGTTCTCCATCCACCCTTCAACATCGTCAGGCTCAGCCATGTCGAGCTGGCGGTGACCGACCTTGCCAAATCGCGCGCCTTCTATGTCGACATTCTCGGCCTGCAGGTGACCGACGAGACGGCGGATACCGTCTATCTGAGGGCCATGGAGGAGCGCGGCCATCACTGCATCATCCTCAAAAAAGCTGACACCGCCGAGGCCCGCGACCTCGGCTTCAAGGTCTTTTCGGAGGACGACCTCGACAGGGCCGCTCACTTCTTCAAGGACAGGAACCTGCCGGTCGACTGGATCGAACGGCCCTACCAGGCCCGGACCTTCCGCACCCGCGATCCCCAGGGCATTCCGCTCGAATTCTATTCGAAGATGGACCGCCTGCCGCCGATCCACCAGAAATATGCACTGTATCGCGGCGTCAAGCCGCTGCGCATCGACCATTTCAACTGCTTTTCGCCCAATGTCGACGCGTCGGTGGCCTTCTACAACGAGATCGGTTTTCGCGTCACCGAATATACCGAGGACGAGGAGACCGGCCGGCTCTGGGCGGCCTGGACTCATCGCAAGGGCGGCGTGCACGACATCGCCTTCACCAATGGCCGCGGGCCGCGCCTGCATCATACCGCCTTCTGGGTGCCGACCCCGCTCAACATCATCGACCTGCTCGACCTGATGGCGACATCGGGCTGGGTCGCCAATATCGAGCGCGGTCCCGGGCGCCACGGCATCTCCAACGCCTTCTTCCTCTATATCCTCGATCCGGACGGGCACCGCATCGAGATCTATTGCTCGGATTACCAGACGGTCGATCCCGACCTCGAGCCGATCAAATGGGACCTCAAGGACCCGCAACGCCAGACGCTGTGGGGCGCTCCCGCCCCCAAATCCTGGTTCGAGCATGGCAGCCAGTTCGCCGGCACACCCGTCATCGACTCCATCCTCAAGGCCCAGCCGATTATCGCTCCCTGATCGCCAGCCTGGACATCGCTGCCCCGGACACACCGAAACGGCGCGTGTTCGGTCCTGAATGCGCCCCGCCTAGACCTTCAAGGAGACGATCGTGACCGACAGGCCCCGTTTTGCCGCCTTCTCCCATCAGGGAACCCTGAAATACGGCCTTGCGAAGGGCGAGGGTATCATCGATCTGTCGAAGCGCCATGGCGAACGCTGGCCAAGCCTGCGCGAGGTGATCGCAGCCGGCGCCCTGGCACGACTCGCCGAGGAAGCGTCATCGCTGCCCCCTGATTATGCCTTGTCGGACATCACCTTCGAAATTCCGATCCCCGCGCCGGAGAAGCTGATCTGCGTGGGCGTGAACTTTCCTGACCGCAACGAGGAATACAAGGACGGCCAGGCTGCGCCGGCCAACCCCTCGCTCTTCATCCGCTTCCCCCGTTCCTTCACCGGCCACGGCCGGCCGCTGATCCGCCCGCCCGAAAGCCCACAGCTCGATTATGAGGGCGAGATCGTCATCGTCATCGGCAAGGGCGGCCGGCGCATTGCCGAGGCCGAGGCGCTCGGCCACATCGCGGCGCTGTCGCTGTGCAACGAGGGCACGATCCGCGACTGGGTGCGCCACGCCAAGTTCAACGTCACCCAGGGCAAGAATTTCGACCGTACCGGCTCGATCGGCCCCTGGCTGGTACCCTATACCGACAGCGCCCAGCTCGCCGACATCGAACTCACCACCCGCGTCAACGGCGAACTTCGCCAGCAGGACCGCACCAGCCGGATGATCTTCTCCTTCTCCCGGATCATCGCCTATATCTCCACCTTCACCACCCTGGTTCCCGGCGACGTCATCGTCACCGGCACGCCGACCGGTGCCGGCGCACGCTTCGATCCGCCGATCTGGCTCAAGCCCGGCGACGTCGTCGAAGTCAGCGCTCAGGGTATCGGCACGCTCACCAATACCATCGCCGACGAGGCCTGAGATGCTGACGCCAGACGAAATCGCCGCCGCCGCCGCAAGCCTGGACGAGGCCGAACGCACCCGCAGCCAGACCGGCCTCCTCTCCCTCAGACATCCCGGCATCGACATGGCCGACGCCTATGCGATCCAGGCCCGCTGGGTGAGCAAGAAGATCGATCGCGGCGCCAGGGTAATCGGCTGGAAGATCGGCCTCACCTCCAAGGCGATGCAATCGGCGCTGAACATCGACATTCCTGATTCCGGCGTGCTGTTCGACGACATGGTGTTCGAGGATGGCGCCACCATTCCGGCCGACCGCTTCATCCAGCCGCGCATCGAGGCCGAGCTCGCCTTCGTGATGAAGGCGCCGCTGCGGGGCCCACGCGTCAGCGTCTTCGAGGTCCTCAACGCCACCGACTACGTCACCCCTGCCCTCGAGATCCTCGATACGCGCATCGTGCGCGTCGATCCTCAGACCCGGAAGGCCCGCACCATTGTCGACACCATCGCCGACAATGCCGCCAATGCCGGCATCGTCGCTGGTGGTCGGGCGATGCGGCCGGATCAGGTCGACCTGCGCTGGATCGGCGCCATCGTCACGCGCAATGCCGAGGTCGAGGAAACCGGACTCGGCGCCGGCGTGCTCAACCAGCCGGCGCGCAGCATCGCCTGGCTCGCCAATCGGCTGGCAGAGTATGGTCAGGGCATCGAGGCCGGGCAGATCGTGCTCGCCGGCTCCTTCATCCGCCCCATCGAGGCGCGGCATGGCGACACGATCCACGCCGATTTCGGTCCTTATGGCTCGGTGAGCATCTATTTCGCCTGAGAGTGGACAAGGGTTCAGATCGGGGGGCGAGTCCCCGCAGCTTGACTCAGAGACCGAGGCTGGGCCGAGAAATGCTCCATTTTGTCATGCCCGGGTTTCGTCCCGGGCATCCATTCACCGCAGTTCTATGAGTTCGTGGCTTCTGGATCACCGGGATGAAGCCCGGTGATGACAAAGGTCGAGGTTCAGCTCCCAATCAAATCGAGCAGGCTCGCCACCTCGATGTCCGGTGTCACATCCGGCCTGGCGGCAGCCGCCACGCCGGTCGTCACCAGCACGGAACGCAGGCCCGCCCGCTGGCCGGCCAGGATATCGGTGGCAATCTGATCGCCGATCATGATCGTCCCCTCGCGCGGCGTGCCGAGAAAGCCGAGCGCTTCCTCGATCATCAGCGGCTCGGGCTTGCCCACCACGATCGGCCGGCAGGACGGCACCGCCGCCTGGACGGCCGCCATCAGCACGCCGACGCAGGGCTCGTAGCCGTTCTCGACGGGCACCAGCAGGTCGGGATTGGTCACCACCACCGCAGCGCCACCGAGGGCGGCGCGCACCGCGGTGCTCAGTTTCGCGTAGTTCAGCTGATAGTCGAAGCCGAGCACCACGACCTCGGCATCGTCCCCCGCCGGGGTGAAGCCGGCCTGTTCAAGCGCCTCGAACAAGGGCTGCTCGCCGATGGCGAAAACACGGGCCCCCCTGGGCCAGCGACGGCGCATCAGGCTTGCCGTGGCCGAGACCGCGCAGAAGACCTGCTCCGGTTCGGCGACAATCCCCATCTGCGTGAGCTTGGCCGCGAAATCCGCAGCCGATTTCGTGGCATTGTTGGTGACGAACGCATAGGGAATGCCATCCGCACGCCAGCGCCGGAAGGCCTCGACGGCATCGGCAATCGGGCTGTCGCCGCGATAGGCCACTCCGTCGAGATCCGAAACGATCCCCTTCAGATTCATGGATTGGAATGACGGCATCGGCGAGGTTCCCTGACACGATTCGGCTGGGATCATAGGCCGGCCGGGCACGCAGCGCCTATTGCCTGAACTCCTGCATTCCTGTGCCGGCAGCCGCCCAATGCATGGCCCTGTTTCCATGCCTCTTGATTGGGCATGGCGCGAGAAGGGTCAGCAATGGAATCGTGGAGCTGTAGGCATCAGGCTCAGGCGCCATCTGGTCTAGAGTTTCATCACCCGCCAACCACAAGGCGGGACGGCTCGGCACTGCGTCGGATCGGAAGGCGAGCCCCGAAAAACTTCTGCGCCCCCATTCAGAGGAACGAGAGATGATCAACCGCAGAGACCTAATGCTGGGCGCGCTGGCCGGAGCCGGCGCCTTCGGCTTCGGCCGCGTCAACCCCGACTTCCTGGTCAACTCGGCCTTCGCCGCCGAAGGCCGGTCCCTGCGCTTTCTGGGCGCCGAGGCGCTGACCGGCAATTGGGACCCGACCACCCATACCAATCTCGGCCAGCTCATCGTCGAGGGTTTCGTGTTCGGTTATCTGACCCGGGCGCCGATGAAGCCCGACAATCCCGAAGAGCTGGTGTTCGAGCTGGCGGAGTCCCTCAAGCCGATCGACACTTACACGCTCGAGGTGAAGCTGCGTAAAGGCGTGAAGTTCCATGACGGCACGCCCTTCACCTCGGCCGACGTCAAGGCCACCTATGAATATGGCTCCCAAGCCGACAGGCCGGCGCAATGGTATCCGGGCCAGGTCAAGGTCGACATCGTCGACGAGCACACCTGCCATATCAACACCAAGGACTATGGCTATCCGGCCGCGCTCTATTACTACCTCTCGTCCTTCCTGCCGATCATGGCGGCCAAGGACGTCGCCAACAAGGCGCAGCTCTCGGCCCGCATGAACGGCACCGGCCCGTTCAAATATGTCGA
The DNA here is from genome assembly GCF_040797145.1 of Labrys neptuniae. Taxonomy (NCBI): domain Bacteria; kingdom Pseudomonadati; phylum Pseudomonadota; class Alphaproteobacteria; order Hyphomicrobiales; family Xanthobacteraceae; genus Labrys; species Labrys neptuniae. The sequence goes on from NZ_JBFNQD010000013.1 coordinate 50,471, forward strand.
CCAGAAGGGCGACACCACGATCCTGGCCGCCAACACCGATTTCATATTCGGCGCGCCCAAGATTCCCGGCGTCGAGTATCATTTCGTCGGCGACACCACCACGCGCACGCTGTCCCTGCTCAACGGCCAAGCCGACATCATCGAGCGGCTGGAGCAGGAGCAGGTCGACACCATTGCCAAGGACGACCGCTTCGCCATCCACAAGGCGGTTTCGGTGGAGAACAAATATCTGTTCTTCCGCTGCTCCAAGAAGCCCTTCGACGATCCGCGCATCCGCCTCGCCGCCTGCCATTCGATCGATCGCAAGCAGGTGCTGGAAGTCCTCGGTGTCTCCGGCACCTTCTCCAAGGCCCATATCTCGCCGGTGAAGTTCGGCTATACCGAAGTCGCCGACTATCCCGAATATGATCCGGACAAGGCCCAGGCCCTGCTGGCCGAGGCGGGCTTCCCCAAGGGCGAGGGCCTGCCGGAACTGACCTATTATTCCTCGGTCGGCTTCTATCCCAAGACCAAGGAATATGCCGAGCTGATCACCGGCATGCTGGAGGAGCAGGGCTTCAAGGTGAACCTGCAGACGCTGGAGGTCGCGGCCTGGGGCAATCTGCTCTACGACAAGCCGGGTGGCGGCGAAGGCAACATGATCGATTGCGGCTGGTGCACGGGCTCGCCCGAGCCGGACCTGGTGATCCGCACCCACTTCCACTCCTCCTCCAAGCGCATCACCGGCATCGTCGACAAGGAGATCGACGCGGTGCTGGACAAGGAGCGCAACGCCGGCTCGATCGAGGAGCGCAAGAAGATCCTGCAGACGGAAACCCTGCCGACCATCGCGCGCAAGGCGCCGGCGCTGGCCCTGTTCACCTCGGTGTTCATCCACGCCTACTCCAAGAAGCTCGACGGTCTCTACATCTATCCCAACGGCATGCAGGACATGAGCAAGGCAAACCTGGCCTGAGCCGCGAGGGACTGGAGCCGGTCCCCCCGGCCGGCTCCACTTTTTTCCAGCGGTTGTTTGGACGCGAGACCGTTTGCCGATGCTGATTGTCGAATTCCTGATCAAGCGGATCGCCCAGGGCCTGCTCATCGTGGCCCTGACGTCGCTGATCATCTTCACCCTGCTGCGCGTGGTCCCCGGCGACCCCGTCCGCCTGATCGTGGGCGGCATGGCGCCGGACAATGTCGTCGAGGAAGTCGCCACCAAGATGGGGCTGCGCGATCCGATCATCGTGCAATATGGCCGCTACATGATGGGCCTGGCCAAGGGTGATCTCGGTCAATCCTATATCAGGCCGCGCAGCGGCGGCGTCGCGGCGGGCGGGCAATATGTCGATCCGACCAAGGCCGAGATGGCGCCGGTGGCCGACCTCATCCTCGAGCGCCTGCCGCTGACCCTGCAGCTGGCCGGCGTCGCCCTGGTCTTCGCTTTGCTGATCTCCTTTCCGATCGGGCTCGCGGGCGGGCTCAACCAGCATGGCTGGCCCAATGCCCTGGCCTTCGGCGTGCAGTCGCTCTTCGTCTCCATCCCGAATTTCTGGCTCGCCATCGTGCTGATCCTGTTCCTGTCGGTGAAGCTCGATTGGTTGCCGGCGCTGGGCTACAAGGGCTTCAGCTATGTGCTGCTGCCGGCCTTCGTGCTGGCGGTCGAGATTTCGCCCTTCATCATTCGCACCCTGACCACCTCCCTGGGCGAGGTGATGCAGGCGCCCTTCATCGACGAAGCCCGCGTGCGCGGCCTGTCGCGCCGGCGCATCGTCTATTCCCACGCTTTGCGCAACGCCTCGGTGCCCCTGGTCAACCTGCTCGGCATCCAGCTCTCCACACTGATCGGCGGCGTCCTGGTGATCGAATACATCTTCGACTATCCGGGCCTGGGCAATCTCACCGTGGTCTCCGTGCTCGGCCGCGACTTTCCGGTGATCCAGGGCATTGCCATCACCACCAGTGCCGTCTTCGTCTTCATCAACATCCTGGTCGATCTCGTGGCCTATCTCATCGACCCCCGCGTGGAGATCTGAGCATGAGCACCGTGACCAGCGACGCCGCGCCCACCCATGAACGGGCCCAGTCGATCAGCCGGCGCATCCTGGCCAGCGCCTGGGCCATGCCGAGCTTTCGCGTCGGCCTGTTCGTCTTCCTGGCGCTGCTCCTCACCTCGGCGATCTATCCGGAGCTCTCCTCGATCTCCGCCACCAAGATGGTGGTGAAGGACAAGTTCCTTCCACCGCTGTTCCTGGGCGAGAAATGGACCTGGCTGCATCCACTCGGCACCGACCAGCTCGGCCGCGACATGCTGCTGCGTTGCCTGATCGGCCTGCGCTATTCGCTGCTGATCGGCGTGGTCACCGTGGCGCTTGTCTTCCTGATCGGCTGCGGACTCGGCCTGCTCGCCGGCTTCAAGGGCGGCTGGTGGGACACCATCATCATGCGCATCACCGACGCGCAGCTCTCGATCCCGATGATCATCCTGGCCATCACCATCCTGGGCGTGACCAAGCCTGAGGTGCACACCATCATCATCGTGCTGGCCCTGTCTGGCTGGCCGCTCTATGCCCGCGTCGCCCGCAGCGCCGCCGTTACCGAGCGCGGCAAGGAATATGTGCGCGGCCTGCGCGTGCTGGGCGCCGGCGACTGGCGCATCCTGCTGCTCTATGCGGCGCCGAACATCCTGCCCCCGATCGCCTTCGTCGCCGTGCTGGACGTCGCCCGCATGATGATCTTCGAGGCGATCCTCGGCTTCCTCGGCCTCGGCATCCAGCCGCCGACGCCGAGCTTCGGCTCGATCATTTCCGACAGCCGCAAATATCTCATCAATGCCTGGTGGATCGCCACCAGCCCCGGCGTGTTCCTGGCCCTGGCGCTGACATCGATCAACCTGATGGGATCCGCCCTCGAAAAGGCGCGCAACAAGATCTATGGAGGCGCCTGAGATGGACAATTCCCCGATCCTGGAAACCCGTCATCTCACCGTCGGCTCGCCGCGCGACGAGGCGCCGGTGCTCGACGACATCGCCCTCACCCTCCATACCGGCGAAATCCTCGGCATCTACGGCGAGAGCGGCGCCGGCAAGACGGTGCTGAGCCGTGCCCTCGCCAACTGGCTGCACGAGAGCCTCACCTATCGCCGGGGCTCCGTGCTGTTCGCCGGCAAGGACATCACCGGAGACGCCGCCGGCGATAATTTCATCGTCGGCCGCGACATCGCCTATATCGGTTCCAAGCCCCAGAGCTCGCTCGACCCGACCCAGCCGGTCGGCGTGCAGATCTGCGAGAAGCTGCGCAGCGTACGCCCGGCCTGGAGCCGGAAGGAATGCGAGGAGCGCGTCATCCAGCTGCTCGGCGAGGTGCGCATTCCCTCCCCCAAAGAGCGCTATTTCGAATATCCGGCCAAATTCTCCGGCGGCATGATGCAGCGCGCCATGATCGTCGACGCCATCTGCGCGGAACCCGCCGTGCTGATCGCCGACAACATCACCCAGCCCCTCGACGTCACCATCGCCGCCCAGATCGTGGCGCTGCTGCATGACCTCTGCCAGCGCCACAACACGGCGACGATCTACCTGTCGTCCTCGCTGGCGACGCTCGGCCAGTTCGGCGGCCGCACCGCCGTGCTGCATCAGGGCCGTCTGGTGGAGGAACAGCCCTTTGCTGCGCTGATGCAGGCCCCCGGTGACGACTATACCCGCCGCGCCATCGCCAGCGTGCCCCGCATCTGGTCGACGCGCGAACGACCACTCTCGCGCCGCAACGACGCCGATGCGCCACTGATGCGGGTGGCCGAGGCCCATCGCACCTATCTTGCCCGCAAGCGCGGCACCTTCAACACCTACCGCCATATCCAGGCGGTGCGCGGCGTCAGCTTCGACATCCTGCCGCGCGAGAATTTCGGCATTGTCGGCGAATCCGGCTGCGGCAAGTCGACCCTGACCCGCCTGCTCGCCTGGTTGGAGGCGCCGGACAAGGGCGACATCATCCTCGGCGGGGTCTCGCTGCGCACGCTCTCCGCCCAGCAATTGCTGGCCAAGCGCGGCGAGTTCCAGCTCCTGCTGCAGGACCCCTACAATGCCCTGCCGCCGCGCACAACGGTGGGGCGGATGATCGAGGAAAGCCTGCTGATCCGCGGCAGCCATTCCGGCAAGGCCCTGCGCGAGCGCGTGATCGCGGCCATGCAGGAGGTCGGCCTGTCGCCACGCCTCTATGATGAATTGCCGAATGCCCTCTCCACCGGCGAGCGCCAGCGCATCTCGATCGCCCGCGCCCTCGTGCTCTCGCCCAAGCTGCTGATCCTCGACGAGACCCTGTCCGCCCTCGACCAGCGCGAACAGGCCAAGCTCATCGAGCTGTTCTCCAGCCTGCAGGAGAAGAACGATCTTACCTATGTCTTCATCTCCCATGACCTCGCCATGGTCCGGAAAGTGTGTACCCGCATCGCGGTGATGTATCTGGGCGAAATGGTCGAGATCGCCGATAATCACGATCTCTTCTTCGAGCCTCAGCATCCCTATACCAAGGCCCTGCTCTCGGCGGCCCCGACGCTGGAAGAAAAGCCCTTCGATCCCAAGGACTACCTGCTCGAAGGCGAGCCGCCGAGCCCGATCGACATCCCACCCGGCTGCAGCTTCGCCTCCCGCTGCCCCAAGGCTTTCGCGCGCTGCCGCACCGAGACGCCCGCCTTAAGGGAACACCGCCCGGGCAGCTTCGCCGCTTGCCATTTGCTCGATGCCGAAGCGGGGGAGAAATCGGCAGCGGCTTGAATAGACTAAGCGGTCCAAAATAAAGCACGAATAACCTTCTCCCCTTGCGGGAGAAGGTGCCCCAACGGGGCGGATGAGGGGTGGCACGAATAGCCTGCAAGGCTGCGTTTCACCCCTCATCCGACCTCGCACGCTCGGCCACCTTCTCCCACAAGGGGAGAAGGCTGATTGCACCTCTCCCGGTCGGGTTTCAAGTACCCCGAACCCTACTCCTCCGTCACCAGCTGCCAGAGCACTTCCGTCAGCACTGCCAGCCCCTTGTCGAGCGCGGCTTCGTCGGTGAATTCGGCGGGGTTGTGGCTGAGGCCGCCTTGGCTCGGCACGAAGATCAGCGACGCCGGCATGCGCTTGTTAAGGGCGAGCGCATCATGGCCTGCGATCGTCTTCATTTCCATAGAAGACAGATCCAGTTCCCGGGCGACCGCCGTGGTCAATGCCGCGCCGTGCGGATCGAGGCTCGCCGTGCCGCGCTGCTCATCGACCGCGATCTCGATGTCGACACCCAGAGGCGCCACCGCAGCCTGCGCCTCAGCCAGAAAAGCATCGCCCAGCGCAACGGCCACAGCCGCCTCCTCATGGCGGAACTCGAACCAGACCTGGACCCGGCTCGGCGTCACATTGGGCGAATTGGGATCGACGGTGATGCGGGCCGCCGAAGCATGGGCACCGCTGCCGCTCGCTTCGATCAGCTGATGATGCAGTTCGATCGCCCTGGCAGCGGCTCGCAGCGCATCGCGGCGACGCGCCATGCGCGTCGGGCCGGTATGCGAGGGCTCGCCGTGAAAGACCAGAGACAGCTTGCGCGCAGCCCAGCAGCCGGTGACGACGCCGATCTCGATACCTTCCTCTTCCAGCAGAGGGCCCTGTTCGACATGAAGCTCGACATAGCGCCGGGGCTCCAGGGGCAAGTCTGCCGTACCGCGATAGCCGATGGCGGCCAGCGCCTCGCCCAGGGCAACGCCAGCACCGTCGATAAGGCCGAGCGCAGCGTCGAGCGCCATCATCCCGGCAAAGACCGAGCTGCCGGTCAGGCTCGGCTGGAAGCGGGCGCCCTCCTCGTTGGTCCAGTTGGCGACAACCAGATTGCGCCTGGCCTTGCCCGGCTCCGCCGCCGCGCGTGCGACGACGGCCTCGATGGCCAGCAGGCCCGCCAGCACGCCATAGACGCCGTCGTAGCGCCCGCCGGTCGGCTGGCTGTCGAGATGGGAACCGACGAGCACCGCCTCCTGCGACGATGGGGCAAGGGTGGCGATGCCGAACATGTTGCCGATGGGGTCGACATGCAGGCCGAATTGACGGCTGAGGATCTCGGCGGCGAGCCGCACCCGCGCCCCACCATCCTCAGGCGTTCCGGTCAGCCGACAGACCCCGCCGTCCGGTGTGGCGCCAATCCTTGCAAAGGTCTCCAGGAGGCGGTTCAGTGTCGAAGCCATGCGCGCCTCATGCCCTCGGCTGGAGCGGCCAGTCCATGGTAACAGGCCTGAGGTCCTCCAGTGCCTTGGTCACCTGCAGGACGCCGAGATCGTCACAGCGATGGCCGATGATTTGGATGCCGATCGGCAGATGCCGGTCATCGAAGGCGGTGCAGATGGTGGACGCGGGCTGGCCGGTCTGGTTGAACAGGGCGGTGAACACGGTATGGGCCAGCGGCACCTCCCGCGAGACGCCTGGCTCCTCGGCCGGAAAGTTCACCACCGGCAGGGTCGGGGCGATCACATAGTCCCAGCCTTCGAAGGCAGCGAGCAGGGCCGCCTTCATCCTGGTGATGGCGCCGAGGCTGCGGAAGAGATCCTCACCCGAATGCGAAGCTCCTTGCAGGGCCCAGTCCCGTACATAGGAGTTGATGCCGCTGCCGTCATGCGGCGGCAAATCGCTGTATTCGACGAAGCCGCGGACCTGCAGATAGAGGTCGATGGGCGCATAGGCGTCGTGATCGAGTGGCGAGACGAAGGGCTCGACGACAGCCCCCGCGCCTTCCAGCAGCCGGCCCGCCGCCTCCACGGCCGCGCGCACGGCGGGTTCAGGCTTCGGTCCGAACCCCATATCGGTGAGGACGCCGATGCGCAGCCCCCGAAGATCGCGTTCGAGATGCCGATGATACTGCATGCCGTCGCCCGGAAAACTCCAGGTGTCGCGCTCGTCGGGACGCGTGAGCACGGTCAGCATGCGGGCGATATCCTCGACCCGCCGTCCCATCGGGCCGGCCATACGCATGGTGTCGGGCGGCAGATGCGGCACCCGACCATGGCTCGGCTTGAGCGAGGCAAGGCCGCAATGGGCCGCCGGCAGGCGCACCGAACCGGCAATGTCGGTGCCGACCGAGAGGAAGCCCATGCCGGCTGCGACCGAAGCGCCGGCACCGGCCGAGGATCCTCCGGTGTTCCAGGACAGGCCCCAGGGGTTGCGCGTGACGCCGTGCAGCGAACTGATGCCGGAGGCCATCAGCCCGCAATCCGGCATGGTCGTCTTGGCAAAGATCGGGGCACCGGTCTCCATCAGGGCGAGGGCGGGTGGCGAGTTGTAGGTGGAGGCCGGCTGATCCCGATTGGCGGCAATGCCGTGGGTATAGGGCCAGCCCACCATGGCGACGCTGTCCTTGACGGTGACCGGGATGCCGTCGAGCACGCCAGCGGGCACACCGGACCGATAGCGAGCTTCCGAAGCCCGGGCCGTGGCGAGCGCCTCGTCCGGCCGCAGGCAGAACAGGGCATTGACGGCGGCATTGGTCGCCTCGGAATGCTCGATCACCGTCTGCGTGACCTCGACCGGGGAAAGCTCCCCCGCCGCATAGGCGTCGACGATTTCACCGACACTCATGGCGACAAGGCTGGTGATGGACATGAAAGGCTCCCTGTTCCGACGCGGATAGGGGCGCCGGTGATATCGCCCGACCTAACGGGTTTTGCCGAAGCTCGGGTAGAGGCGCGGTCTGCCGGACAAGAAATCATGGAGCATCAGGCATCCTCACCGCAGCCTTTCGCGGCGAAGATAGGATCGGGGCAATGGCCTGCGCCATCGCCTCCAAAATCACCATCGCTAGGGCAAAATGCGTCAAACGAAACGCTCCGGCCCTAGCTCCTTGTTTCGACATGCCTTTGCGATTCCAGAGATGTCGCAAAGGTCTTGGCGACTTCGCAGAGGCTCCGGGGGACCGACGACGGAATGAGCATGTTCGAGGAGGAGCGGGCACGGGTCGAGGCCCATGTCCGACAGCTGCCCGGCTGGGCGGCGCGCACGATCACCACGGAACCCGCCATACCGGTGCTTGCCTCACCGAGCTGGCGGGGTGTCGATGGTTCACCCTGGCGGGTGCGCGACAAGGCGAGCGGTGACAGCCTGTTCGTCAAGCTCATGCATCCCGACGCCGCCTTCTATATCGACGTCGCCTGCGCCTTCCAGGCGGCGCGGCAGGCCTCCGAACTCGGCATCGGCCCCCATGTCCATGTGGCGGATGAGAATGCCGGAGCCCTGGTCATGGAGGATCTCGACGCCGGCTGGCGTACCGCCACCCTGGAGCGCCTGCTCGATCAGGACGTCGTCGATCGCGTTCTAGCCGCACGCCGACGTTTCCAGGAAGGTCCGGCGCTTTCCCGAACCAGCAGCGTATTCGACGAGATCGAGCGTTTCCATCGGGATACCCGCGCAGCCAAGGGCCAATTGCCTGCCGATGCCGACTGGCTGCTGGCGGAACTTCGCTATGCCGGCGAGGCGCTGGTGCCGGGGCGGAAGGCCGCGGTTCCCAGCCATGGCGACGGCAACGTCTCCAACATCATGATCAGCGAGGCCGGCGACATTCGCCTGGTCGACTGGGACAGGGCCGGCAATGCCGACCCGCTGGAGGATCTCGGCAGCTTCCTCGCCGAGGCCTTCGACCAGGAACCGGAGGCGCGCGATGCTTTCGCCCGCAGCCAGGGCGGCTTCGACGAGGCCGCCTACAACCGAGCCTGGCTCTATGGCGTGGCAGATGATCTGCGCTGGGGTCTGATCGGCACGCTGGTCGCCGCCCGCTCGCCGCGCAACACCCTGGAATTCCATAAATTCGCCAGCTGGCGCCTGGTGCGCTGCCGCATGGCCGTGCACTCGCCGCGTTTCGGCGAAGCGCTGCGGAGGATCTGATGTCCGTCAAGAAACACCTCGGCGAGGCCGCAAGCGAAGCCGAACACCGCCTGGAACAGGCCGTCGCCAGGGTACCGTCCTGGCAGGGCCGCGGCGTGCACTACACCGCTTTGGTCGGCGGGCTGATGAACCAGAACTGGGTCGCCGAGATCGAGGGCGACACCAGGCGCTATTTCATCAAGGTGCCCGGCGCGGGCTCGGAAATGTTCATCGACCGCGTTGCCGCCAATGAAGCCGCGCGCAACGCCCACGCCATCGACGTGGCGCCGGAAGTGGTGTTCTTCGACGCAGCGGATGGGCTGGAGATCAGCGAATTCCTGGATGGCTATCGGGCCTGCACCAATGCCGATTTCTCCGACCCCGCCATCCAGGTCGACGTGCTCGGCATCTATCGCCGCCTGCATGCAAGCCCGGCGCTTTCGCTGACCAAGACCATCTTCGACATGATCGAGGAGCATATGGAGCAGGGCCGCGAGCTCGGCGCGCATTTCCCGCCGGCCATGCCGTGGATCGAGCATCGCTATCGCCAGGCCAAGGCCGCCTTCCTCGCCTCAGGGCTCGATCTCGTGCCCTGTTTCAACGATCCCATGCCCGGCAATTTCCTGATCAGTGCCGATGGTGCCCCCAACTCGCGGCCGATGAAGTTGATCGACTACGAGTTCGCCTCCAACAATGAACGCGCCTATGAACTCGGCGTGCTGTTCGCCGAGATGTTCTACGACGAGCAGAAGACCCTGGAACTGATCGAGGAATATTGCGGCGCCGTGCGGCCCGACATGGTGGCCCGAGTCATGCTCAACCGGGCGCTGGCCGATGTGAAATGGGCGAGCTGGGCCGTGGTCAACCGCAAGCTCAACAGCTGGGACTTCGATTATCAGAAATATGGCGTGTGGAAATATATGCGCGCGCGCCAGGTAATGTACGATCCGCGCTGGGAAAGCTGGCTGCGGCTGATCTGAAGCTGCCCGCCAGTCGCAGCAACCTCGACATTTTGTCATCACCGGGCTCGTCCCCCGCCGGACGAGGTGTCCGGTGTAGATCCGAGTGCGCGATCTCGACGAGAAGCGTGACCGGGATGCCCGGATCAAGCCCATAGCTGCCCGCTTGTACCATGTCGGCGGGGTTGCGGTGCCACGATCGACTCTGGACGATGCCAACAGGGTCCGGCCGAGTACGGTGTTCTGCGAACCAATCGCTCAGATGGTGGCCCAGACCCAGCACAGCCTATATCGGGCGACGAACGATGCCGTCGAGCAGACCGAAATCATCCAATCGCAGCGCATGCCATGCACCACCTGCCGCTTCCAGGCAGGCCTTGGAGGTTTCGACGAATGACGTCCTGCAACCGTTCGCGATCCGGCGTTGGGTCCACGGCGGTCTTCTTCAACCGCACGCGCTTATCCTCTTGCTGCTTTGGCTTCTTCATCTCCGGCGAAAGTGTGCCTGCATATTTTTACAATTAAGGTAGATCAGCGCCGGTTGTCGCTCGCTGCGCCGCAAATATCTGCGGGTGAGATACCCTCATTACCCTGCTTCAGTAGAGCCATTTTCTACGCGGCCGAGAACTTCGACGCCTTCATCGTCTTCCGCTCATTTTTCCAATCGAGAAAATTAGGTGAAAAATCCAAACAAAATCGGTCGAGTTTGAAGGATTAAGATCAACTCATCATCTATGAAAAGCTCTAAAAATATATGTGGAAATAGCACCAGTGTTGGTTTAGGTTTTTTAAAAAAATCAGGAGGTTCGCTTTAGATGGCCGAGCTGGTGATCTACCTCATATAAGCGGTGCTTGTTACGCCTATGAGGGAGCTAAATTGTGAGATGCTTAGGCGGATTGCTTGCCATCGTTATAGCGCCTGCTTCGTCGCATATCGCCCAAGCCATGCCGGCTGGCGGCGTCGATGGCAGTCAGGCGTTGTTGAATAACGGAACGACTCAAATCGCAGCGCGCCGGGCCATGGCACGCCATCCGCTGGGCAGCCCCCATATTCGCCGAGGAGATCGGAGGATCATTCCGGGAAACAGACGGGTGGTCCGCAGGGGTACTGTGGTTGGAAGAAAAAATGTGGTTGTTCGAAACTGGCCCAGGGTGAGCCGCCCCTTTGAGTGGCTCACATCATGAAGCTCTATTTTTACGGCGGGACACGCACTGTTGCGAAATTGGAATGAACAACTACTCCGAACACTGAAATGACAATTTGTTTCTACTATAAATCTTCAAAAATGAGTGCGAACGAAAGAAACACTCGCCAAAAACCAAATATCTTACTGAAAAGGCCCGAAATTTATCTCTTTCACACGATTGGCATAATGTAAGCTGCAACAGAAAACGCACACTAAGCCTATCTCATGAAATGAAACTCAAGATCTGACACCGTGTAAGAGATTTATGGAAGGAAAAGTCGATGAGCTGGTTAAACGCTGTGCGGCGTGGAGGCTATGCTTCAATAATCGGTCTTTCGTTTTCTTTCTCCTTTTCGGCTTTTTCGATTGCCGCGGATGTCCCGGCGGTACCGGTCTCCACCGTCGTTGCCGAGCGTCGCCCTGTCACGCAATCGGTCGACTTCGTTGGCCGTATCGAGGCGCCGGAGCGTGTCGAGATCAGGGCCCGCGTCAAGGGCGTGCTGGATGACGTGTCGTTTCGCGAAGGCGATACCGTTGCTGTGGGAGCCCCCCTCTACAAGATCGAGAAATCGCTGTTTCAGGCCGACGTCGAACAAGCTCAAGGCGCTCTTGAGCGGGTGAAGGCCGAACTGACGCTCGCAACCATCCAGCGCCAACGCGCGGAAGATCTCGTTGCACGCAATGCGGGAACCGTCGTCGCCAGGGACCAGGCCGTTGCCCAGGAGGCCCAAACCAAAGGTGGCGTAACATCGGCGCAAGCAAGCCTTCAAACAGCGATGATCAACCTTGGCTACACCGATATTTACGCGCCGATCGCTGGCCGCATTGGTCGAACTGCCGTGACCAAGGGCAATATTGTTGGGCCTGACAGCGGTGTTCTGGCAACACTTGTCAGTCAAGACCTGATGCATGTGACCTTTCCGGTCAGCCAGCGAGATCTGAGCCAAGCGAGAAAAACCGGCGAGGGTAAAGCTGTCGAAGTCAGGGTTCGCTTCTCCGACGGGACACTCTACGACCAGGTCGGTAAGATAAATTTCGTTGATGTGACAGTCGATCGTCTCACGGACACGGTCGTTATCCGGGCCGATATACCGAATCCATCGGGCACCTTGATCGACGGGCAATTGGTCAAGGTCGAGCTTCAGACAGGTAAACCGCAAGACCGCGTGCTCGTGCCTCAGATTGCGCTGATTGCCGATCAGGCCGGCATCTACGTCTTCGCGGTGGAGGATGGCAAGGCTGTCGTCAAACGCATCAAAACAGCGGGCGAAAGTGGCGCTAGCGCAATCATTGCCGATGGACTGTCCGGTGGAGAACAGGTGGTCACGGAGGGTTTCCAAAGCCTTCGCGCGGGAACACCGGTGAGAGCCACACCTGCGACGATCATAGGCGAGGGAAAGTAAGCCATGCTCTCCTCGGTTTTCGTCGATAGGCCGCGCCTGGCAATTGTCATTGCCATCATCACGGTGATAGCCGGTCTGCTCTCCTTGTTTGTCATCCCTATCGCGCAATATCCAGACATTGTCCCGCCGCAGGTTTCGGTCACGACATCCTATCCAGGCGCTTCCGCCGACATTATCGATGCGACGATTGCACAGCCTATCGAGGCGCAAGTCGTGGGTGTCGATAAGCTGATGTATATGAAGAGCGTCAGCGGCAATGATGGCAGCTATTCGCTCATCGGCTCTTTCGAACTTGGAACCGATCCGGACATCAATACCGTCAATATGAATAATCGCGTCCAGACTGCGATTTCCAAGCTTCCCCAAGACGTCCAGAAGCAGGGCGTCACCGTCAAAAAGAAGTCCTCGGCGCTCCTTGGTGTTCTGGCCATATACTCGCCAAAGCACACTTATGATCCTCTGTTTATCTCGAACTACGCCACGATCAACCTCCTCGACGACCTGAAAAGCATACCGGGCGTTGGTGATGCCAGTCTGTGGGGACCGCAGGACTATGCCGTTAGAGCATGGGTGCGCACAGATCGCCTGACAGGACTCAATCTCGCGGTCGGCGACATAATTCGTGCAATCCAGGCGCAGAACGTCCAGGCAGCAGTGGGGCGGATCGGCGCACGCCCGATCTCGGACGATCAGCAGCTGCAGCTGAACTTGCAGACCAAGGGGCGGCTCAGTTCGATCGAGGACTTCCAGAAAATCGTGTTGCGGACCAATCCCGACGGGTCGCTCCTGCATCTGGGAGATGTCGCCCGGCTGGAACTCGGCGCTGCCAATTTGGATCGTGAGACGCTCTTCAATGGCGGTCCTTCGGCGGTGCTCGCGCTCTATCAATCGCCGGGGGCCAACGCCATTACCACCCTCGACGCGGTGCGGGCGCGCATGACCGAGCTTGCCGCAAAATTTCCGGACGATCTTGATTGGAAGGTGACCTATGATCCGACCGTCTTCGTCAAGGATACGATCCATGAGGTCCAGAAGACGCTGATCGAGGCGTTCATTCTTGTCGTCTTCGTCGTTTATCTCTTCCTGGGCAGCGTCCGGGCGACGCTGATCCCGACCTTGGCTGTTCCTGTCAGCTTGATTGGCAGTTTCATCGTTCTGAATGCGATCGGCTACTCGGCCAATACCGTTTCCCTGCTCGCCATCGTGCTGTCCATCGGCATTGTCGTCGATGACGCGATCGTGGTCGTCGAGAACGTCGAACGCATCATGGAAGAGCACCCGGAACTGTCGGCTGCCGATGCCACCAAGAAAGCCATGGCGGAGATCACCGCCCCGATCGTCGCCGTTACCCTCGTCCTCCTGTCGGTGTTCGTTCCGGTTGCATTCATTCCTGGAATTTCCGGTGAATTGTTCCGGCAATTCGCGGTCACGGTCGCCGTTGGCATGCTGCTATCGGCAATCAACGCCCTGACATTGTCCCCGGCACTGTGTGGCATTCTCCTAAAACCGGGATCCCATGGCCCCAAGCGTGGCCCGATCGGCTATGTCATGCGCGCTATCGACCGGATCCGGGACGGGTACGGCGCCGTCGTAGCGCGTTTGGTACGCTTTGCCGTGATCGGCATCGTTGGCGTGGGCGCTGCGATGGGGGGCGTCTTTCTCCTGGGAAAGAAGACACCGACCGGATTCCTTCCCGAGGACGATCAGGGGGCTTTCTTCGTCGTTGTTTCCTTGCCGGGAGGAGCGTCCGTCGCACGCACCAGCGATGTGATACGACAGGCCGAGACGATCTTGAAGAAGGAGGACGCCGTAGCCGACTACACATCGATCATCGGACTGAACTTCATCGACAACTACTCTCAGCCTAACGCCGCCTTCATCGTCGTAACGCTCAAGCCATTTGAAGATCGGAAAGACCGGTCCCTCTCGGCCAGCGCAGTGATTGCCCGGCTGGGGCCAGAGCTTCGGCAAATTCGGGATGGCTCGGTCGTTCCGCTCGCCCCTCCGCCGATCGTCGGCTTGGGGACAGGCGGCGGTTTCACCTATGTGCTTCAAGACTTGCGCAGCAGCGATCCGAAGGCCTTGGCCCAAGTTGTTCGCGGGCTCACTGTGGCGGCCAATCAGGATCCGCAACTGACACGCGTATTCAGCACCTACTCGGCAAACAATCCGTCGCTGTTCCTCGATATCGATCGTGAGAAGGCCCAGATCCTGGGTCTTTCCCTCAGCGATGTTTTCCAGGCCCTTCAGGCCTCGCTCGGCGGCTACTATGTCAACGATATGAACCTGTTCGGGCGGACCTGGCAGGTCCAGGTCCAGGCCGAAGCTGCCGATCGCAAGTCTGTGGAAGACATTTATCGCATCAATGTCCGCAACGCGGACGGCAAGATGGTGCCCCTGCGTTCCTTCGTCGAAGTGCGCGTCGTTGTCGGGCCGCCTTCGCTCATTCGCTACAACAACAAGAGAGCGGTGACGATACAGGGTGCCCCCGCTCCTGACGTGTCATCGGGGCAGGCACTTGCCTCGATGGAACGCGTTGCAGCCGCTACCCTGCCCGACGGGTACAGCGGAGCGTGGACGGACACGGCATTCCAGGAAAAGCGAGCTGAAGGCAAGACCGGATTCATCCTCGCCTTCGCCGTATTGTTCGCCTTCCTCTTTCTGGTGGCCCTCTATGAGAGCTGGACCATCCCGGTTCCCGTCTTGCTATCAGTATCGGTCGGTATTCTCGGCTCTTTTGCCGCGATCACCATCGGCCACCTTACGCTCGACCTCTATGGTCAAATAGGCATGATTGTGTTGATCGGCCTTGCCGCCAAGAATGGCATTTTGATCGTTGAGTTCGCAAAGGAGCAGCGCGAGCGGGGGGTGCCTTTGCTCGAGGCCGCAACGGAGGGAGCACGGCTGCGTTTCCGTCCCGTCATGATGACGTCGCTTGCCTTCATTCTCGGACTGTATCCCTTGGTGGTCGCCACCGGCGCCTCTGAGATTGCGCGGCGGAACGTCGGTACACCCGTCTTCGGCGGTATGATACTCGCTTCCTTCATCGGCATCTTTGTGATCCCTCCGCTTTACGTCCTGTTCCAAGGGCTGAGGGAGCGGCTGCGTACCGGAGCGCGGCCGGCTATTCCCGATGCAAAGATCCCGCAGGTGCCGTCGTCAGAGTAAGACAGGATCGCGCTTTGGAGCTGAACCGCGCCGGATTTTCCGGCGGCTCCAGCTTTCCAAGTGGAATTGAACCGTGACGAAGGCGCCAGGCACTGTCTCGTTGGCGAGGGTATGACGCGGTAGCGTGACGGAGCGTTGAAATCAGGCTGATGTGCCGGTACCGGGCATGACCTCGTCATAGTTCTTTAGTCAGGGCGTCCGAACAGACTCGGAAGCGCCGGGCTTGCCGGTGCAATTGAGCGGGTCCGACGACCCGCCCTCAGGGCGAAGCCTGCAGGGTATGGGCCGTGAAGCCGCGGCGCGGCAGGCGCTCCTGCGTCTCCACCGCCGGCAGCGGCATCTTCAGCTCCGGCGCCTCCTGCGCAGTGCGGCGGGCATCGCGCGGCGCCATGTTGAACTGGCGGCTGAAGCTGCGCGAAAAATGCGAGACGTTCTTGAAGCCGACCTGGTAGGCGATCTCCGAAACGGTGAGGCGTCCCCCCGGATCGCCCACGAGCAGTTCATAGGCCCGCTGCAGGCGCCTGAGCTGCATGAACTGGCTCACCGTGGTGTCGTCGTCGTTGAACAGGCTGTAGAGATAGCTCAGCGAAATCCTGCTGCTGGCAGCGATCTTGCGGGGCGTCAGTTCCTGGTCGCCGAGGTTTTTCTCGATGAACTCGAAGATACGCCGGCGCAGATGGTAGCGCGCATTGCGGACATCCACGGTCGAACCGCGATCCTCGGCACCGATGGCAAGTGCCACGAAACTGAAGATCTCGGTGGCGAGCGCTTCCGGATTGGGCGGCGGGCAATCGACGAAGACCTCCGCAACACTGCGCAGCAGATCCACCATGAGGCGTGTCATCTGCACATTGGCCCCGAAGCGGCGGCCGATGTGATCATCCACCGATGTCAGCCGCCCCCGCAATTCCAGCACGGGAATGCGCAGGACCATGAGCGCAGTATTGGCCTGGGCAGCGAATTCGTGAAATTCCATCTGGCTGAGCAGCACATATTCCCCCGCCCCGACACTGCCCGTACGGCCGGCCTGCGCATAGTGCAGCCTGCCGCTCAAGGGGACCAGGAGCATGTAGCAGGCCTCGCTGGCGCCTTTGGCCGGCTCGCAATGACAGATCCGTTCCCCCTCGGCCTGCGTGATTTCCAACGTGAGCCGACCGATATGGATCGGCCGTGATGCCGCGGGTCGCGTGCGGATGGCAGGATGATGCATGAGGTGGCCCCGTTCCGTCTGTCTGGATGATGTTCGATCTTGTTATGGCTGGCCGGCAATCTGGTGATGACCGGGCCCGTCAGCGGCTCTGCGGCCACCTGGCGTGAAGGGTTAGCGTGCGCCCTCCCCGGCATTCTCGTTTCGTGGACCGGCCACGATCACCTCGGTGCCGGCCTCCTTGAGGCCGCCGGCGAGCGAGCCTTGCGGCTGCCTGTCGGTAACCAGGCGGTCGATCGCATCCCAGCGCGAGCAGATGGCGACCGCGAGCTGGTCGAATTTGGCATGATCGGCCACCACGATCGCCTCGGCGGCGCGCTGGACCATGGCGGCGTAGACGGCACCGGCCTCCTCGTCGGCATCGTAGATGCCGCGGGCACCCAGGCCCGTGGCCCCAACGATGGCGCGGTTGGCCTCGTAGCCGTTGATGCTGGCGATGGTCTGCGACCCCAACAGATAGCCTTCGCTGGCATGGAGGCGGCCGGCACAGAACAGCACGCGGATGGTCGGGTTGGTGCCGAGCGCCATCGCGGCGGCGAAATCATGGGTGATGACGGTGATGTCGCGGTTGCGGGCAGCCAGGAAGCGGGCGACGTGATAGGTCGTGGTGCCGCCGCCCAGCATCAGCACTTCCTTGGGCAGGATCATGGCCGAGACGGCGGCGGCGATCGCCTCGCGCTCGGCGATCATCACGTGGCGGCGGTCGCTGCGTGACGGTTCATGGGCGAAGGGACGCGAGGCCCCGCCATAGGTGCGATTGATCAGGCCCTGCTCATGCAGTTCGAGCAGGTCACGCCGGATCGTCTCCCCGGAGACGCCGAGGGCTGCGGCCAGTTCCGAGGCACGCAAGGTCGGTGCGGCGGAGAGCTGTGCGATAATGCGCTGCTGGCGCACCTCCTTGGAAAGCCGGTCCCGTTCCTGGTTCGGCTGGACCGAACGGGAATATCTGTCTTCCTTCTCCGCGGACGGCGCATCGTTTGCCATCGAGAACCCCACCAATTGGCGTCACTACCGGAAACGGGACTTGGCGTCCTCTCTCATGATCTTGTTCCGATAAATGTGGAATGTCCACAAAAAATGCGGAACTTTCCTCACATCCACATGCAATCACCCAACCCGGCCGGTTTCATGTATTGACCAAACGGATAAATTTGGCGTCGTTTTTCGCATAGTTTGAGAGATGCGATGACACTCGCTCCTGATATTCTTCAAAGTCTGTGCTGAGGGTGTTTGAAGATTGTGGAACCTCACACACAACTCGATGGTGGTTGCAAAGTTGCTCGTCTCCTCCGGGAGATGCCGTCAGCCATCCCCCGAACCCGCCTGGACCCTGCCATGCAGATCGAGAAGGAAATCCTCGCCCTCAACGCCTATGACCCGCAAGCGGCCAAACCGAGCGACGAGCAGACGCGCCGCGCCGTGGAGCGGCGCCTTGGCACTTTCGGGCAAGGCGCGGTGCTGTTCTATCGGGAGCCCATCGAGGCGGTGAGCGCCGAGGGCGTGTGGATCCAGGGGGCGGATGGCAGGCGCTATCTCGACGTCTACAACAACGTACCCTCCGTCGGGCATTGCCATCCGCGCGTGGTGGAGGCGATCCGGCAGCAGGTCGGCAGGTTGAACATCCATACGCGCTATCTCAATGCCGTCGTCGACGACTATGCCGAGCGCCTGCTGGCGACCCTGCCGGAGGCGATCGGCAATCTGGTCCTCACCTGTACCGGGAGTGAAGCCAACGACCTTGCCCTGCGTGTCGCCCAGGCGGCGACCGGTGGCACCGGCTTCATCGTCAGCGAGATGGCCTATCACGGCAACACGGCGGCCGTGACCGACATTTCGCCGTCGTCGCGCCCCGGCCGCCCGCTCGCACCGCATGTGCGCACCGTCCCGGCGCCCGATTCCTATCGCAAGCCGGATGAACATCCCGGCGAGGTCATGGCCGCCGCCGTGATGGCGGCAATCAAGGAGATGGCGAGCAAGGGCATCCGCTTTGCCGGCATGATCGCCGATACCATCTTCTCGAGCGATGGCGTCCACGCCGACCCGCCCGGCCTGCTGGCCCCGGTCATCGCCGCCGTCCACGCCCAGGGCGGCCTTTTCATCGCCGATGAGGTCCAGCCGGGCTTCGGGCGCACCGGCGATGCGCTCTGGGGCTTCCAGCGCCACGGCATCGTCCCCGACATCGTCACCATGGGCAAGCCTATGGGCAACGGCTTCCCCATGGGCGGCATGGCGCTGAGACCGGACCTGCTCGCCGCCTTCAACGCCCGCGACAAATATTTCAACACCTTCGGCGGCAATCCCGTGGCCGCGGCCGCGGGCCTCGCCGTGCTCGACGTGATCAGGGAAGAGGGTCTCATCGAGAATGCCCGTGATGTCGGCCGTTATCTGCGCGACAGCCTGCGGGAGATCGCCAACCGCCATCTTGCCATCGGCGAAGTGCGTGGCGCCGGGCTGTTCATCGGCCTGGAATTCGTCACGGACCGCGAAAGCAAGACGCCGGCGCCGGAAACGGCCAGCGCCATGATCAACGGGCTGCGCGAGCGCGGTGTCCTGATCGGCGCCGCAGGCGCCTATGGCAACACTCTGAAGATCCGCCCGCCCCTCTGCTTCCGCCGGGAGCACGCCGACACCTTCGTCGACCATTGCGATGCGGTCCTGGGCCAGATTCGCGGCTAGAAAAGCGACTTCACGGTCGCCTTTGGCAGGCTGTATTGACGCAAAACCATGCTGCGAAGCCTCGCAAGCAGCCTCAGGCCTCACTTACTCCACACCTGGATGATCACATTTGTCCAACCACGGTTGAGTAGGAGCGAGTCATGCATAGTTCGTCTCTCGTCGCGATCTTGTCGTTGTCGCTTGCGGCAGTAACATCGGCATCTGCGCAAATGCTCGGCGAGAAATACACGCGGTATCCCGACCAGCCGGCCTGCACGCTTTTCGTCTCCCTCGATAAAATCAAGTCAGGACGCCCGCTTCCTTCCGATTGCATCAAACTGCGGCAATTCCAGAAAGTGACCTATCAACGCAATGTCGGGGGTTACGAAGTCGTCGATGTCGGTGGCCGTATCTATTTCACCTTCGGAAACTGCAACTACGCCGGCAATACCAGCCCTTCAAAGAGCTGCTTTACCTTCAGGTCCAACGCCGCGGACATGAAGGCTGACGATGTCAAATCCGCCGAACGCAAGGCAGCAGACACCAAGCGGCGCCTGGACAAATGCCTGCAACCACAGGTGCCGGCCCGTCCTGGTGAGCAGAGGGCTGCGCCACGAAACTGCACGTCGCTTGCCGCGACATACAGGAACGACAAGATGAATTTGGATCGCATTCGCGCCCAATAGATTGTGTGCTGCGCGCCGCCCGGCGCTGTAGGATGGGTCCGCTTCGTCCCGAACACAGGAGGCTTCGATTATTGAAGATCCCATTGCGCGCCTGCGGCTGCGGTTTATCGAACGCGCGCATGGCCAGTTCGCTGCCCTGAAGACGCTTGCCGACGACCAAATAGCAGTTCCTTCGGAAAAACACGCAGATCTCGTCAGGATCGCGCATTCGCTGTCGGGTGCCGGCGGCACTTTCGGCTTTCCCGAGGTGAGCCGCTGCGCATTCGAGCTCGAAACGGCCCTTACGGCGCCCGACGGCAGGGATCAGGTCGCCATTCAGCAGCACCTCGCTCGGCTTATCGCAGAACTCGAATCAGCCTTGGCATGATGGGGCGGCAAAGCGCTATTTGCGTGCCCCCGACAGACCCGTCCTGGTCATCTCGCCCCAGTTCTGGTCGGAACGCAGATATTGCCACCACCCTTTGATGCGCCAGAAATTGTTGAGCTGACGGTAGCCGAAATTCTCGACCACGGCAGCCAGGGTCAGGATGGCCAGATCACGCGCTCGCGGGAAGCGCTGCAGTTCCATTTCCTCCAGCACCAGCGACCCGACGCTGACGCACACGCCGTAGACGAAGACCAGCGCGGCAAAGGCCAGCATATAGGGCGTGGACAGGAAGCCGAGGAACCAGCTCACCGGGATCAGGACATAGCCCAGCACCTCGGCGATCGGCCCGAGCACGTCGACCACCAGGATGTGGCCGAGGCCGAGGAAGCCCACGCGGCCATAGCGCGGCCTGAACAGCATCGAGCGATAGCGAAAGAAGCATTCGAGCGCGCCACGTTGCCAGCGTGAACGCTGGCGGCCGAGAACGCCAAGCGTTTCCGGCGCCTCCGTCCAGCATACCGGTTCGGGAATGAACTGGATGCGATAGGGCCGCCCCGCATCGATCATGTGGCGATGAAGCTTGATGACGAGATCGAGATCCTCGCCCATCGAGCCCTTGGTGAAGCCTCCGACGGCGACGACCTCGGCCCGGCGAAACACCCCGAAGGCGCCCGAGACCAGCATCAAGGTATTGATGCGGCTCCAGGCCAGCCGCGCCATCAGGAAGGCGCGCAGATATTCGACGATCTGGAAGAGCGGCAGCCAGCGCCTGGGCAGGTTGACCTCCTGCACCCGGCCGCTTTCGATGCGCGAACCGTTGGCGATGCGAATGGTTCCGCCCACTGCGATCACACGCTCCGGATCCTCGATGAAGGGCTGGACGGCGCGCATCAGCGCATCCGGCTCCAGGATCGAATCCCCGTCGATGACGCAGAAGACAGGCGCCCGGCAGACATTGATGCCGGCATTCTGCGCATCCGCCTTGCCGCCGTTCTCCTTGTCGACCACGAACAGCCTTTCGTTCATGGGCGAGGAGTAGAGGCCACGGATCGGCTTGTGCTTGAGGGCGTCTTCATGCGGCCGCTGGAACTTCACCAGCCGAAAGCCCTCGATCAGACGCTGCAATGTCTGATCCTTGGAGCCGTCATTGACCACCACCACTTCGAAATTGGGATATTCGAGCGCCAGCATCGAATGGACGCTCTCGACGATGTTCATTTCCTCGTTATAGGCAGGCACGATCAGGGCGATCGGCGGCGCGATATCGGCATAGCGATGCCATAACAGAGCCGAGCGCGTAACGGGCGGCCGCCGCGAAAGCGCATAAGCGGCCACCAAGAGCTGCAGCAGATAGACCAGCGTCTGAATCAGGCCCAAGGCAATGATGAGCCAGGCGAGGATGCCCGCTCCTAGCGTAGCGTAGTGAGCCCAGTCCGACATCATGCAGGTCCTTCCGCGAGAACGAGCGAGGCGATGCGCTGGCGAAGGGAGGTCTCACCCGCGGCGACTTCGCGCAATCTGTCCTCGCCCAATGGCGGGATGCCGCGCATGGCTTTTGCAGCCGTGTAGCTCACCATCCAGATATCGTCGTCCAGCAGCACGAGGAGAGGCGCGACGAAATCCGGCAGCCCCAGGCGACCGGCGGCCTCGGCCGCCTCCGCCCGGACGCTCCAGTCGCCATGGGCCATGGCTTCGGTAAGAACGGGGACGGCATCGGGATGGCCGAGCAAACCCAGGGCCCGGACTGCCGCTGCCGCGACGTCGGGAATGGCCTCCTTGGCTGCCTGCTGGAAGAGGTCATTGAGCCGATGGTCGCCCGTCCGGGCCAGGGCCTCGATCGCCGCAGACTTGACGAAGGTCGTGGTATCGGGACGGGCAATATGGGCCTTCAATTCATCGAAACGATCGGCCGGCAGACGCCTGAACAAATCGACCAGGCGCCGGGAGCGCTGGCCGGTCGGGCCGATCTGGCGCAAGACGGCATCGAGTGGAGGCAACGCGTCAAGATCGCAAAGAGCGATCGCAGCCGCAAGACGCACCTCCCGAGAGCGGTCACGTTCCAAAGCCATCTGCAGCGCGGCTGCCGTGTCGTTCGACTTGAACTTGGCCAACATCTCGGCGGCATGAATGCGCGCGGCGGCATTGCCCTTGCGGAGCTGGCGGCCTGCTTCGGCGGGCAGATCACACTCGGCAAAAAGTGCGATGACGGCATCATGCTCGTCTCCCCGCAACAGGGCCAGGAACTCGAAACCCGCATCCAGGGCCACGCGTGGCGGAACGCCGGCGACCACTTGCTTCAGGACCTGACGGTCGCGGTCGTGGGAGAAGGTGATCAATGCCCTGAGCACGGTCTGGCGGGCTTGTGCCTCGGCCGCCTTCCGGCGCTGCTTGAGCAGGCGCCGAAGGATCAGCATGCCCATGACCAGGAGCGACAAGACGCTCAGGACAATCGAAATGGACCATATCAGCCAGAGCATGATCAGAACCGGGCGGTCAGGCCAAGACCGAAGGTATTGCGATCGAAGGCCCGGCGCCTTTCATGGGCGAAGCTGGCCCTCAGCGTCAGGTCGTCGGTAAGGTCATAGGCAGCACCACCGAAGACGGAGCGGGTTGGCACCAGGGAGCCGTCCGAAATCTCGGGAGCATCGGCATAGCCCGCGAACAGCGACAATCGCGGCGTCACCACGACATCGGCCCGAAGCACATAGCCGTCGGCGCGGGTATCGGCATCATCGCGCGCGTGCACCCAGCGGGCCGACAGGCCGAGGCGGCCATCAAAGACATAACCCTGGATCCAGGGCGAAATCGTCGTCACCCGCGTGTCTGCGAAATCGTCATAACGGGCATCGACATTGAGAAACAGCGGGCCGACGCCGTTCGTGCGGGAAACCGCCTGCCAGGAAGCACCGGTGCCGACGGAATAGCGGGCCAGAAAATCCGCACTCGGTGTCGCGGCGACCAGAGCATAGGCCGAAAACCGCGAGGAGAAAGCATGATCGATACGCCCCTCGACCTGCAGGTCCGTCTGGCCGAAACGCGTGGCGAGACGGGTCTTGCCCGAAACGGTGGTGCTGGGCGTCAGGCGGTAGGACAGGCCGACGATGCTGTCCGTCCAGTTTCCCTGCCCCGCCGTCAAGGCGCTGACCTCGCTGCCGATGTCGAAACGCCATTTGCGAGGCGGCGGCACGGCCAGTCGCTGCGCGATATCCTGGGAATGGGGCTCGATGGCCAATGCCTGGCGATAGGCCTGTCGCGCCGCATCGTCATCGCCCTCTGCCCGGCTGATATCGCCAAACCCCACCAGGGCCTCGCTGTTGCGAGGCTCCCGCGCCAGGACCTGTTGGTAGACCCGGGCCGCGCGAGCATGGTCGCCTTCGAGCATGGCGATCCGCCCCGCGAGGACAAGGGCTTCCGAATTGCCGGGTGCGTCGGCCAGGACGGAGTCGATGCGGGTCCTGGCAAGCGCGACATCGCCTTGCCAGAGAGCGAGCCGCACCTTGCCGAGCCTGGCGTCGAGCAAGGAAGGCCTGATCCGAAGAGCGGCATCGAAAAAACGGCCTGCCTCCTCGAACTTCTGCTGGAAGCCCGCGACCAGGCCGAGCGCCACCAGCACGTCCGTATTGCGCGGCGCATGCCTCAGCGCATCGCGATAGACCTGCTCGGCCTCGCCAAAGCGCCCTGCATTTCTGAGCTTCCGGCCCTTCTCCAGCAAGGCTGCAACGGGATCCGGACGAGGCTTGGATGGGTGAGGCTTGGACGGAAGAGAAGCCTTGGCGGGGCCGGGTTTTACAGGCCTCGCGGTCGCCGCCTGCTTCTTCGCTGCCTGCGCCTTGCGGAGATTGGCGAGAAGCTGTGCAAAATCGCCATTGTCGGGATGCTCCTGCGCGAGCGGTTCGACGAGCCCGAGCGCCGCATCCAAATTCCCGGAGCGGAACTCGATCTCCGCCAGCCCGAACTTGGCGTCCGCATAGGCAGGCGCGAGGACAAGCGTCTTGGCGAAGGATTCGCGGGCAGCCGCAAGATCGTTGCGGCCGAGTTCGACGAAGCCCAATTGCACGAGGGCATCTGTATTGTCGGGCTTTTGTGCCAAGACACGTCTGAACAGATCGGCAGCCTCGTCAAAATGCTGCTGCTGACGGGCCTTGACGCCGGAAGCATAGAGCTCATCGGAGGTCTGGGCCGAAGCAGCCTGCCCGAGCGCCAGAAGAAGCGTCAATGCGACGGCGCCCGCCCGCCCTTTCATCCGCGCCTGCCCTGCCGCCGCGAAACCAGGCGTGCCAGCCGCGCCAGTAATTCCTCGGGAATGAAGGGCTTGACCAGATAGTCGTCCGCCCCCTTCTCCAGAGCGGAAACGATGTCCTTTTCCCCCTTGCGGGCCGTCAGCATCACAACCGGAATCGCAGACAGGTCGGGATCGTTCTTGATGCGGGCCAGAACCTCGAATCCGTCCGATTTCGGCATCATGGCATCGAGTACGACGATATCCGGCCGCTCCCCTCCGACCCGGGAAAGCGCTTCCGCACCATCGACCGCCTTGACGACGTCATAGCCCTTTGCCTGCAGCCGAAACTCCATGAGCTCCAGCAACAAGGGGTCATCGTCGCAGATCAGGACCTTTGTCTTCGCAGCACTCACTTGCACTGTCCCACGTCAACCGTCACTGCCCCGGCCCAAGCAATTCATGGATCAGCAAGCCACCGAACCCAGGCCATGCCGACAATGTCCGCTCAAGCCTTCTTCGAGCCTCTGCCAGGGTCTGGCGAGCATTCATAAAGCTGATTCGCGATGAATTCACCTCAACTTCGTGACTTAGCGAAAAAACAGGTTTAGTTTTTGAATCGGAGATCTGTTCGGTCAGTATTCGTACAGCGCCCCCATCTTCTGAGCGATCAAGCAGAACCTCGCCGCGCCGTGCTCGAACATATGTTCTGTGATATTCGTCAGGAACTGTACCGTTTTCGAGCGCGATGCCAACCGGAATTGCATCAGCGCCCTGCCAATTCAGCCATGGCTGCGCGATTTGCTCAACGATTGCAGGGTCGGTGCGATAGGCCATTACGGCAATTGACCCGATCGATCCACGCACACTTTCCAGAGCCTGCTCGCCCGCCGCATCTTCGATCATCCAGAAGGGCACCACCACTTCGATGGGCTCGCCAAACACCTGCGAAAGCGCTTTGACGGTCGTCGCCCACTCACGCCATCCGGCAGCACGATCGGCGGCATATTCGGGCCGGAGATAGGGCTCGATATCATATTGGAACGAACGCAGCCCAGGAGCGGCCTGTTTGAAGCGCTGCAATATCCTGGCCCGGTCGAGTGCATGGGCACGCCCGGCAGACGTGGCCATTGCCGCATCGCCCTCTACCGCATGCACGGCGATATCGGCGCGAGCGAGCACTTCGATCAAACGGACAATCTGGGCAGCGTCCTCGACCTGCCCCCCCTCGATGCGCAATTGCACATAGAGACGATCGACCCCCTCGCGCCGGGCTTCGTCCACCAACCGGCCGGGATCGGCGAGCCAGGGTCGCAGGTCCCAGATCCAGCTCCCGACGCCCCGATGGTCTCCGACACTATCGGGGACCAGGTGCAAAGCCGAGATCGTCACCGTCGCGTCGCCCTGCGGGCAGGTCACGACCAGGTTGCGGACACCGTCGGTGTTACGCCAGGTTGCCGAAGGGATGGACGAAGGTAGGGCCTGCATGCCGCCGGAGGGGCGCTCGGGCGCATCCTCGCCCGGCGCGGTCAGGGCTAGGCCGAAACCGGTCGAACCTTGCCCCTCGATGCGCAACGCCCCCCGCATGCCGAGCGGGAGCCGGTATCCGGCCGCGCTGAATACCACGCCGGCCGGTCGACGCCCCGGGGAGCATCGGATCACGACCCCCGCTGTATCCGACGACAGTTGGACGCGCTCCTCCACCCCAAAAACGCGATGATCGAGCAGAGGGAGCAAATTGGCCTCGAAGGGAAAGGAGGCCGGCCGTGATGGCCGCTTGCTGTCCTCCTGCCCAGGCCGGACGACCTCGGTCGGCTTGAAAAGTCCATTCTCCTTCACACCGATGACGACGAGCTTTTCGGGTGTGGCCGTAAGACCTGGCATGGGAAAGGACCATTCCTTGCCCTCCGAGGCGAAGGCAACCGACATGAACGGAGACAAGCACATGATCTCAATGGCAGCGAACAGGGCTAGCGAACAAGCCCGATTTTTCCATCCTGTCCGAATGAACCGCACCAGTCAGACCTTCACAAAAGCTGCCGGCCTGATCCACGCTCCTGAAGCAATCTCTTCACATCCTTCGCCAACACCATGGGATCAAACGGTTTTGCGATCACGCCGATCGCGCCCATGGCACGATAGCGCACGACCTCATGCGTTTGGGTCCGGGCGGTGACGAAGGCGACCGGAATTGCAGCCGTTCGGGCCGATGCAGCCAGCTGGCGCAGCGTTTCCGGTCCGTCCATGCCCGGCATCATGACATCCAGCAAAACCAGATCCGGCTGCCACTCTGCGGCATCGACGAGCGCCCTGCTGCCCGAGGCGGACGAACGCACCTCGAATTGCGGTTCGAGTTCCAGGGAGATCTGGGCAATTTCCCGGATGTCATCCTCATCGTCGACATAAAGGATCTTGGTCGGCATCGATTCACTCCCCGGGGGTCGTCGCATGGATATGAATATCGAAGGTCGGCAGCAAGTTCTTGACGAGCCTTGCCACATCCAGCTCGGACGTCTTGGTCTTGGTCATGATGGCCCTGACGCGATCGCCGAGATTTTGGTCGAGCTCCACGGCCGAGAACACGATGACCGGCGTCTCGGGCGGCAGATCCTTCAGGAGGTCGAGCCCGGACCCATCCGGCAGCCCGATGTCGAGAATGACCAGATCGAAGCGCTGCAGCGCAATCGCCTCCTGGGCCTGCACCAAGGAGCGAGCCGAGGAAATGCAGACATCGGGCCCCAACCCTTCCGACATCACGGTCAGGACACCCTCGTCATCCTCGACATGCAGGATGTTGGGTCGGCGATCGAGCTTGCGGGTGACGATCTTTTCGAGCGCGGCATGAAGACGATCGGGGTCGACGGGTTTCTCCAGCCAGTCCACGATCCCGATCGCAGATCCGTTGAGGGAGCGCCGGGTTTCGTCGGCGACTGCCGAGATCACGATGACGGGAATGTCGGCATTGGTGGCGGAAGCTCGAATATGGCGGAAGAGCTCGATGCCCGATTCCCCGGCCAGCTTGATGTCCAGCGTCATCGCCACATAGTCGCGTGTGCGCAGAAGGGTCTTGGCCGAGGCGATGTCGGGGGCGACATCACTGGTGAAATTTTCCGCATCGAGAAGCATGGCAAGTACAGCGGAAATGTCGGCCTCGTCTTCGCAGATCAGTACCCTGAGCCGGTTGTCCCGCTTGCGCACGATGACGGCCGGTTCCGGCCTGGGCGGCCGTTCCGCTTCCAGGAGATCGACGTGAAAGGCCGTGCCGGTTCCCTCTCCGGTTTCGAAAGAGAGGCTGCCGCCGAGCTTTTCGACAATGGTCTTGGCAATGCTCAAGCCAAGGCCGGTGCCGCCCTTGCTGCGGGTGTTCGAGGCATCGGCCTGGGCAAATTTCTCGAAAATCTGATCCTGGAAAGTGTCCGGAATGCCGCTGCCGCGATCGATCACCGATATGCGCAGCTTTCTGCCCGGCTGGCGCTGCAATCGGAGGATTACCGTCTCGCCGTCGGGTGAGAACTTGATGGCATTCGACAGGAGATTGGCCAGGACCTGATGCAGCCGATCCGGATCGAGAACGGCTTCCGCACGAGGGGCGTCGTCCATCAGGGCGATGCGGATCTGCTTTTCGGACATGTAGTTGGTGCTGCCCGCGATGGCTTGCTCCAGAACCGGGCGCAGCGCCGTCCTGGTGACCTGGAACACCATCTTGCCCGACTCGATCTTTTCCATGTCGAGGATATCGTTGATGAGATGAACCAGCCGCTCGCTGTTGGTGTGGGCGATCTTGACGAGATTGGCGGCCTTTGGAGGCAGTGCGCCCGTGACACCGGCGGCGATGAGGCCGAGAGAGCCGCGGATCGAGGTCAGCGGCGTCCGCAATTCATGGCTGACGGTGGAGATGAATTCGTTCTTGAGCTGGGCCGCACGCCTTTGCTCGGTCACGTCGCGATTATAGGTGATGATGCCGACGATCCGCCCGGCCTCGTCACGGAACGGCGCTTTCAATGTCGCTATCCAGCCCTTCCGCTCGTCCGGAAACACGGCCGGCTGATCGATCCGCACCGTCTCGCCACGCTCCAGGGTCGACACTTCGTCCTGTCGAAACTTCTCCGCCAGATCCGTGGGAAAGAAATCGAAATCCGTCTTGCCGATCAGGGCATCCACCGAACCGGCCCGCATGAATCTGGCCGTTGCGGGATTGGCGGCGATGAAACGGCCCTGACTATCCTTCACATTGAGGCAATCCGGCAGCTCTCGCACCATCGCACTGAAGATCAAATTGGCTTCCGCCAGTTCGCGTCGACGCCATTGCCTGTCGAGCAGGACGCCAATGATGATCTGGCTGACGAAGACGAACGACAACAGCGGCAAACCGGCCTGTTTGAAAATCTCGAGACCCGCATGTGATGGAAACAGCATGAAGCCGATGGCGCTGCCGGCCGCGACCGCAGCACCCAACCCCAGAATATCCACCGATTTCCGGCGCCGGCCGCCAATGGCGTAGTGATAGCCCAGCCCGACGGCTGCCGAGATCAGGATGCCTGTCACACCCGGCCATGCCCCTGCGCCGCCGAGATAGAGCCGGAAGGCGATCGCGCACAGGGTGGCAATGGCAGCCGCTCTCCATCCTCCGAAAAAGGCGGCGGAAGCGATGAAGGCGGACCGCAGATCGACGATGAAGCCGGAGGCGATCGGCATGGCCAACAGCATGGATATTATGGCCCCGCCCGCCATCACCGCACCCAGGAGGAGATCCTGAACTTTCCTGGACGTCCGCCTGGCGAGATCCGAAATGATGTCCCATCCCACCAGAAATATCGAGACGAGTGCAAGGTTTGCCAGGAGTGATTGCCAGATCGTACCCATACCGGCCCCAAATCTTGATCGGACTATTCGCCGTCGACCATCGCAGATGGAAATCTTCCGGCAATCAACTCACCGATATCACAAGTGAGATGCGACGATAGTCCAGCCTTTCCCAATGGGCCAGTCCAGGATCTGACGTGTCCGCCTTCGCCTCGCGGAATCCACCAGGCCCGCGCCGGATGGTCCCGGCGTGTCATCAAACCATCATCCACCCCCGGCCATAGTGCTGCCCACAAACTGGCCGCGCAGCCGTTCGCGGCGGATGCGCCGTCGCCATGGCACGACTGATTCTGGCGGGGTAACGCAGCATGTCTTTTCGTATAGATCCGAACGCACGGTTTCGCTTCGATCCGATCCGGAATGTGAGCTTCGCGCTCCCCCCGCAGCAGCAGAAATTCTTCGAATCGCAGATCGACAAGGCCGTGCGCGAGCGTGCCGATGCCGGCGGGCCCAAGCAGCTCGATCCGAAAACGGAAAAGACGGTTATCGTCGAACAGGGCGACAGCCTGTGGAAGATCGCGGCCGAGAGCAATGTCAAGTTTGCGGACCTTATCGCGGCCAATAAGGGGCATCTCGACGCCAATGGCGAGGTGCTGCATCCCAATGATGTCGTCATCGTCCCTGAAAGCGCGCCCGAGCTGGTTGCCAAGTCCGCAGCCGGTGCCGGCGGCGTGCCGTCCGGAGAAAAGGCGTTCCTCGACGATCTCTATGGCCAGGGCAACAAGCTCGGCTACCAGGACGGAATCTCCCTGGAGGAGCTGAAGGCCGGTGGTGCGGCGATCAAGGCCGATATCGGGACCTATCTCGATGCCCTGCCGCCATCCCAGCGCCAGGCGGCTGCCCTCAGGATCGCTGCCTATGACTGGTCGGATGGCGGCCCGGCCAAGGCCAGCGCCGAAGCGGCCATTCGCGAGCGCGGGCTGGAGACCGATCCGGAGGAGGCTTTCGCGAAAGGCCTCTATGAACGCGGCAACAAGGGCGCCGATTCCGACGATCCGAACTATGATTTCGCGGCCGAGCAGAAACAACTCACTGCCGACACCAAGGCCTATCTGGGCGGCTTGCCGGAAGCCGAGCGGCCGGCCGCGCTGCAGCGCCTGTTCGATCGCGACTGGACGGATGGCGGCCCGGCGCAGAGCGCCATCGAAGCGGCCGGCAAGGATCTCGGCATCGCCCTGCGCCCCTCCGGCCATGCCGGGCCGCAGGTGGAGGCCGCGGCGCGCAAGATCATCGACGACGCCAATGCCGCAGGCAGCCCCGGCAAGGCCTTCGAGAAAATAGCGGAGGGCTACGCCAAGGCGACACCCGAGGTGAAGCGGGCCATCGCCAATTCGCAGGATGCCCTCACCCTCATCCAGGCAGCTGCCGACGAAGCGACCCAGCAGCTGAAGAACTACGATCCCAAGACGGCGGTCAGCGACCAGGGCGATGCGGCGACCGTGATGTACAATCTGCGCGGCTTGGTGGACAAGGCCGACCCTGACCTCGCCGTGAAGCTGATGCAGGCCGCCCTGCCCACCATCGAGGCCGCCAATGCCACGCGTCAGCGCGAGATCGGCACCGATCTGATCGGCATGGAAGGCCTGTCCAACCTGATGGCGATCATCGACAAGATAGGCGACGCACCAGGCGCATCGACCATCGTCACGCGCTTCGCCGAGATCGGAAGCTACGACATCAACTCCATCCCCCAGGCCATCGCCAGCGGCTCGCGCCTGGATTACCCGCTTGCCCTCGGCTACCCGGTCGACGAAACCGTCATTCCCAATGTGCAGCAATTTGCAGCCGGCACCGTGAACAAGGATGTCGATGCCTATCTGGAACACACCAAGGAGCTGCAATATCTGATCGCCAGCAAGGGCCCGCTGATGACGCCCGAGCAGCTCACCCAGGCGATCGCCGACTACAAGACGGGCAAGGGCCCGCAATGGCAGCAGAAGGAGCAGGACCTCGCCGCCCAGATCCGCGAGGACGGCAAGAAGCTCCTGGTCCAGATCGACCAGTTGGGCAATCTGCCGCCCGAGCTCGCCCGGTATCAGAAACAGGCCAACGACGCCGTCGCCAAACTGCTCGCCGACGACAAGACCGCGATGGCGCTCAACATGACGCTGACGCAGGAGCCGACCCTGCTCGGCCTGCCCAAGTTCGACAAGCTGGCAGGCACGCTGCGCCTGACGGACCGCGGCCGCAAGATCGTCGAGGAAGCGGCAACCCAGCTGATCCGGCGCACCGTGATCCCCGGCTTCGCCGATTTCGACCCAAGCAATCCGGCGACGTTCAAGAAGGTCGACGATGCGCTCGTCTCCTTCAAGGACGGCAGCATGGCCAAGATGCTCGGCGTCAAGCAGAGCGAGCTCGACAAGGCCGTCAAGCTGGTCGAGGATTCACTGCCAAAGGCCGGTGACACGCCCGCCGAAGTGGAGCGCAAGATGCGCCAGCTCAATGCAGGGCTGGACGACATCACCGACACCAATGGCATCAAGGCCTTCAAGAACGACACGACGCCGGGCAAGATCCTGCGCATTATCGGCACTGCCGCTACCCTGGCGGGCCTGGTCAATACCGGCGTCAACTTTGCCAATAATCCGACCTGGAAGGGCGGCCTCAAGATGGTGATCGATGCCGCCGGCGTCAGCCAGCGTGCGATCGAGCTCTCGCACGGCTTTGGCCTTCTCTCGGGCGGCAACAAGACGGTGGAGGTGTTCGGATCCAGCAGCAAGCCGGCGGTGAAGGTTCTCGGTGCGGTCGGCGCCATCTTCGATGTCTGGAACGCGGTCGACTATTTCAAGGCGGGCGATCCGACGATGGGCAGCCTCTCCCTGGTCGCCGGCGGCGGCACGGTGATGGCCGCGCTCGGCACCGGCACCGCCTTCGGACCGATCGGGCTGGCCGTCGTCATCGGCGCGGTAATCGCCCAGTTCGTCGTGGCGGGCAATCGCGACAATCACGAATTCGAGACCGCCGACGCGACTGCCTTCCTCAAGCATGCCGGCCTGTCGGAAGAGGCTGCCACCGCCTTGAGGAACCAGAGCCGCGAAGGCTACAGCCCCGTGCCTCTCCTCATCCAATATGGCGAACTCAAGGGCTTCAAGATGAACGACCCCACCAGCCGGCAGGCCTTCATCGACTGGATCAACGCCATGCCCAAGGCGGCGCGCGACACGCTGGTGAGCAATCTGCACCATACGCTCGCCGGCCTTAAAGGCGATGCCACCAAACTTCCGCAGACCGCCTCGTCCGATTCCACCTATACGTATCCCTCGCGCTTCAACGCCCAGGAGGATTTCACGGCGCCCGACGACTATGGTTCGGGCGAAGTCACCGTGCATATCGACAACACCGCCTCCAAGGTTCGCAAGGGCAATGCCGGACCGGCTTCTGTGGCGCAGATCGATGTCGCTCTCGCGGCGCTCGGCATCGCCGTCCCGGTGGCCTGACCGGCGACGATGTCCTGGAGCGTTTTCCAGAAAAGCCGACAGACTTCTCGCTCAAGAAGATTCGTTAAAACAAATAGTTAGAGCAAAAGTGCGTTTCAGCCTGAACGCCCTTTGCTCTAGACCAGCCCGTTCTTGACCAGATGGGCGACGATGGCCGGGAAATAGTCGGGCTCGACATAGGCGCCGGGAGCCGTGCGCTCGAACAGGACTTCGGCCAGGGCTCCATCCTCGACGATTGCCAGGTCGAGTTCGCGGGCTTGCACACGCAGGCCCGGCACAGCAGCGCCCTCGCCCTTGCCGACCAGGACGGGAACGGGGGTTTCGCCGCGTACATAGCGCAAACCCACTAGGCGCTCCGGGCCGGCGATGACCAGCACCGCATTGGCAAGGCCGAGCCTATAGGGCCGGCTGGCCGTGTCACGACGCTGGCGCTGAAGTTCCTGTCGAATCAGAGGGTCACCCTCCAAGTCCTTGTGTTCTCGCTTGTATTCGGTCTTCGTCATGCGCATGTCGCGCAGGAAGAGGCCACGCTGGATCGGCATGTCGACGAGGCCGACCACGATGAAGGCGAGCGCCGCCGCCCCCCCCAGGGGCGTAAGGATGGCCAGCAGCGTCGGCTCGAGGCAGGACTGGCCGCAGGCTGGAACCTCGAAGAGCGGTTGCAGCCAGGCGGCCATGATGGCGACGAAGACGGCCGCTAGCAGCAGCGTCTTCATCAGGCTCTTGGCGAACTCGACGACATTGCGCAGGGATGCGATGCGCTTCAACCCCTTGGCAGGATTGACATGCTCGAATTGCGGCTTGAGCGGTTCGAAGGAAAACACCGGCCCGCGCGTCGCGATGGTGCTGACCAGAATCGTCACGGCAACGACGACACCCGCCAGCGGCACCACGATATAGAGAAGCGTGAGCATGGCCTGATGAATGAGGGCACTGGCGGTCTGGGCGAAGGGAGCCGATTGCGCACTCGCGACAAGCTCGGCGAATTGCTTGATGCGATCCATGATGCCGGACCCGGCAATATAGAGAAAAGCCAGCGCCGCGAAGATCGAGAAGCCTGAAACAAGGTCCCGGCTGTTGGAAACCTGGCCCTTGCGCCGTGCATCGCGCAGTTTCTTTTCCGAAGCGGGAAGCTTTTTCTCTTCGCTTTCCTGGGACATCTCAGCGCCCTATACCATGCGCGATAACGCTATTTCCTGCGCGATTGTGCATGTTCGCGAGGTTCCTCGTGGATGACCTGCGTATATGGTTTCCGCGGCAGGAGGCTTGCGATATGATCCGGCGGCTTTCAGGAGGATCGGCATGCGGCTGCGCACGGCGTTTTGTCCCGTCTTTGCGATGATGGTGCTTTCGGCCTGCACCACGGCGCATACTGCCAACACGCCCGCTGTCGGCCTGGGGAGCGCATCGAACACGCAATCCTCCCGCCTGATGCGGCTGGCTGCCGATGTCGAGTCGCATGGTGACAAAGGAACTGCGCTCGCCCTCTACGAAAGGGCAGCTGCAGCGCCGGACGCCTCCGCGACGGCCAATGTCGAGGTCGGCGATGCCTATGTCCGTGCCGGCTCCTATCCCAGCGCGATAAGCGCCTATCGCACCGCGCTGGCGAAATCGCCGAAGGATGGCAAGGCCCTGGTTGGGTTGGGCTCGGCCATGATGGCGACCGGCGACAACGAGGCCGGGCTCCGCGCCCTCGGCGAGGGCGCGCAGATCGTCAACACATCCAGCGCCTATAATCGGCTTGGCGTGGCGCAGACCGTGGCCGGCCAGACCGGCCCGGCCGAGGCCTCCTTCTCGCGCGCCCTGGCGCTGTCGCCCGCGGACCTCGACATCAAGGCCAATATGGCGCTCGCCGCGTCCCTCGCCGGCGACGCGCCGAAGGCGATGCCGTTCATCCAGCAGGTCGCCGCGGCTCCGGACGCGCAATTGCATCACAAACGCAACCTCGTGGTCTGCTACGGCCTGCTGGGCCAGGACAGCCAGGTCCGCTCCGCTCCGCCTGTCGGCCTTTCCAGCAGCGAGGTCGATGCGCTGCTGGCCCGCACCCGCTCGATCCGCGCCAAGTCCAGTCCCAAGGAGCGCGCCGAGGCGCTCGGCCTGATGAACGGCGGGGCCAGCGCCAGCTAGAAAAAAACGACTTTTCTCCGAATTGTCATTCTTCTCTAGTTCTTTGTTCTGACGCATTTTCTTAGCCGAAAAGTCTGTCAAATTTCCTGGAAAATGCTTTAGGCGATGGCCCGGTCCTTCCCTCGGTCCGAATCCGGCCCTAGTCGGAGGACTGCTGCGTCGCGCCGCCGCCGGCACCGCCGAGATTTTCCGATGAGGATGCATCCCCCTCCTTGTCTCCCAGCAGATATTTGCGGGCCGCGCGCGCGGTCGTGACCCCGGCAGCCGGCCCCATGCGCCGGCCTTCGACGAGATCCCTCTGCCTTTCGGTCATGCGCTGCAGGTTATAGGCATTGGCGCAGCCCGGCGGCAGATGGGCTCCGAGATCGGGCATGGCAGCTTCCACCGTGCCCCAGGCCGGACGCTGGACATCGGCCGGGGGGCCAAGACAGGCATCGGGCACCAGCACCGAACCTGTCGCGCCCTTGGCCGAACCATGGCCGGCATTGGTCGCCACATAACTGTAGCCGGGGGAATAATCGGCTGTCGGGCCGGCCGAGCAACCGGCCAGTCCCATCACGCCGAGGAGAGCCACACCCCGGCAAAGACCCGCCCGCAGCAAATTCGCACGCATCGCTCCCGTCCCTCCTATTTCACGATGAGGCCCATGCCGGCGGTATTCGCTGGCTTGCGAGCCTTCTTGTTTCGGGCGGGCCGGTCGATCGGGGTAGCAAGGTCATGGCCTCGCACCGGCTGGACGAGATAGGGCGTCACCAGGATCACCAGTTCGGTTTCCTCGCGTTGGAAACGCTCGGACTGGAACAGCGTGCCGAGCACAGGCACGTCACCCAGGAACGGGAATTTCTGCAGGCTTTTCGCGAATCTCTGCTGGAACAGCCCCGCGATCGCGAAGGTCTGCCCGCTTGCGACTTCCACCGTGGTATCGGCACGCCGCACCACGAAGCTCGGGAGGTTGAAGCCGTTCAGGCTGACACCGCCGGAATCGGAGATCGAGCTGACCTCCGGCTTGACGTGAATGGCAATGTGATTGTTGGGGAGCAGGGTCGGGGTGAAGTTGAGCGAGACCCCGAAGGACTTGTATTCCACCGTCACGGTATCGCGGCTTTGCGGGATCGGTACGGGTATCTCACCGCCGGCGAGGAAGCTTGCCGTCTGGCCGGTGACCGCGGTCAGGTTCGGCTCGGCCAGGATCTTGACGATGCCGTTGCGCTGCAACGCCTCGATGAGCGCGCTGACATTGACGGCGTTGGATCGCAGGCCAATGCCGAGATTGCCGCCGCCCTCGCTCACACCGCCGGTCTTCAAGAGGCCGAAGGAGAAGTTGCCCGAATTGGCGAAGACGCCCCAATCGACGCCGAAGGACAGCAATTCGGAGCGCGAGATCTCCGCAAAGCGCACGCGGATGTTGATCTGCTGAGAGCCGGAGATGGTGGTGTCGTTGATCGGCGGCCGATCCGGCTGCGAGTAGGTACGCGCGACATCGTCGGTATCGAGCGCCTCGTCGACGCTGCCGGCATTGCCGCTGGCGACGATGCGGTCCCCGAAAATCGTGAGATTGGTCGCCCCGCGCGGCTGCATCACCTTCTGGGCCCGCTGGGCAGGTCGGGGATCGGTGCTGACCCGGAATTCCGTGGTCGCCTCGACCTTCTGGTCGGCCGTCACGGCGATCAGATTGGTCAGGCCCGGCTTCAGCCCGAAGACATAGACCAGTTGCGGCGAGACGATCTGCAGATCCGCAATGGTGGTATCGGCGACCAGGACGGATTCGACCGGCTGCTTGAAGCGGAACAGCCGCCCCTGCCCCACGGCGAGGTCGACGCTGGGCTTGCTCGGCAGGCTGGTCATGGTCTGGGCATGGGCGCCTTGCACCAGGCCCAGCAGGAGAAGCGCGAAAGCGGCAAGCACGGCCAGTTGCCGATACAGGAGAGACCAACCGATTTCCGGGGCGAGACCCGTTGCATGTGTGACCATGCAAAGGCCGGCCCTGCCGTGACTTGTCATTCCGTTCCTCTCCTGTCGTCTACCGATGGCGCCCGTGCCTGCCCCGTGTCAGGCAGCCCCCTCATGTTGTTTGGCCGGGCGGGTGGTTGCGAGCGAAGGCCGGGCAGCGCCCTGGCCCTGCAGGCTGGTGATGGTGGCGAGCGGCTGCACGTTGAATTCCGGTGCGAGCTCCTGATAGGACAGAACCGCAAGCTCGATGCCGTGCTGCGCCAGGAAAGTGCGCATGTGCCGCCGGACGTCTCCCGCCGTCAGGACGACCGGCGCGGCATCGGGCGCAGTTTCCCGGAGAGCCCGGCCGATCTGCGTGACGATGGACTGGGCCTGCTCCTCCGGCAGGCCGAGGAAGCCGCCCATCGCCGCCGTCTGCTGGCCAGCGCGCAGCAGTTCCTCTGCCGAGGGCTGCATGACATAGGCGGCGATGACGCGGTTGCGGTCGGCGGCTCGGAAGCTGATCTGCCTCTTCAGCGCAACGCGCACATGCTCGGCAAGCAGGGCCGGATCCTGCTGGTGGGCGCCTGCATCCACCAAGGCTTCCAGAATGATGCGCAGATTGCGGATCGGCACGTTTTCCGCCACCAGACGGCGCAGCACCTCGGCAATCTTCTGCAGCGGCACCGTTTCGCGGGCTTCCCTAACCAGCTCGCCATAGTCCTGCTCGGCTTCGGAAAGCAGTGCCCGGGTCTCCTGGATGCCGACGAAGTGCCCGGCATAGCGCCTCAACACGTCCTCGGCCCATTGGCCGACGACTTCTCCCGGCTCGGAGGAGACCAGTCCAGCCTCTGCCAAGGCCGGTGCCGCACCGGCGTCGACCCACAAGGCCTGGTCACGCGGGCCGGCGGGATGTTCCTCGTAGGCGAGGCCGAGCAGAGCGAGGTTGGCGGCATCGCCCTCGACCTTGATACGGCCTTCGGGCAGATCCGCCTCCAGGACCGGCGCCTCCTCCACGTCGATCCGGATGTGCTGGCTCCGCAAGGCCGGGTCTTCATAGACCCCGATACGGGGCAGCTCTACGCCCAGATCATCGTAGAGGCGCTGGCGAATACCGCCCACATGCTCGTCCAGCACGGCCCTGTCGAGCAGCGTGCCCTTGCCGTAGCGAACCAGGATCCGGCTCGAAGGCAGGGTCTCCTCCCCTTCCTCGGCCGTGAGGGAACCGGAAGCCTTGCCGGACCGCGCGACATCGGAGGCAATCGCGGAGTTCGAGCTCTGTCCCTCCTCCTTCGTCCCCTTGGCATTGCGATGGAGGGCATAGGCGCCAACACCCAATATGGCACCGAGAATCAGGAAGATGATGGTGGGGAAGCCAGGCACGAGGCTGAGACCGGCCAGGATGACCGCAGCCAGGCCCAGCGTGCGCGAATCGCGCAACAGCTGCCCGGCGATCTGGCCGCCGAGATCGCCTTCGCCCTCCGCTCCTGAAACGCGGGTGATCATGGTGCCCGAAGCCACCGCCACCAGCAGCGCCGGGATCTGGGCTACCAGGCCATCGCCTACCGTCAGCAGGGCATAGGTGGAGGCCGCCACGCCAACCGACATGCCGTGCTGCAGGGTGCCGACGGCGATACCACCGATCAGGTTGACCAGGATGATGACGATGCCGGCGATGACGTCGCCCTTGACGAATTTCATGGCACCGTCCATGGCGCCGAAGAGCTGGCTTTCGCGCTCCAGACGTTGCCGGAGCCGGCGCGCCTCCGTCTTGTCGATGTCGCCATTGCGCAATTCGGCGTCGATGCTCATCTGCTTGCCCGGCAGAGCATCCAGAGTGAAGCGCGCGGCGACTTCCGCGACCCGCTCCGCGCCCTTGGCGATGACCAGGAACTGCGCGATGGTGATGATCAGGAACACCACCAGTCCCACTGCGATACTGCCGCCGACCACGAAGGTGCCGAAGGCCGTGATGATCTGGCCGGCATCGGCCTGGAGCAGGATGAGGCGGGTCGTGGTGATGGTGATGGCGAGGCGAAACAGCGTCGCCACCAGGATCACCGATGGCAGGGACGAGAAATCGAGCGGATGGGTGACGTAGAGCGCGGCGAGCAGCACCAGCACGCTGATGGCGATGTTGATGGTGATCAGCACGTCGACCAGCTCTGTCGGCAACGGGATGAGCATCATGATCACCGCGACCAGCATCATGATCGCGATGACGAGATCGGCGCGCTTGGCGGCCTTGGCAAGGAACGTCAGAAGGCGGTCAGGCATGCTCATTCAGCTCTCGTTGCGCCAGAAAGTCCTGAAAGGACCGCCGCGCTTCCACGGGGCGCCCCGCCGCCAGCAAGGCCTTGCCCTTGAGCAAGGCGAGGGCGGGATGGTCGGCGCTTTCCAGTTCCTCCAGCCTTTCGATCGTGGCGAGCGCCTTGCCTGCCTCGCCGCCCAGCACGAGTAGATGGGCCAGGGTCTGCAGGACTTCCGCATTCGCCGGCTCGAGCTGCGCCGCGATCAGGAGATAGGCCGTGCCGCGCTTGACCTGGCCGTGGCGACCATAGAGATAGCCCAGCAGGTGCAGCAGCTTTACGGTGTCCTGCCGGTCGGTCAGCTCTCGGTTTCCTTCTGCAGCCGCGCCATCAGGTCGCGATGACGTTCGATTTCCTCTTCCATCAGCGATCGGGCGAGGCTGCGAAGCTGGTCTCCACCTTCCAACTGGGGCACCAGATCGGTGATGCAGTAGTGCAGGATGGGTACCGAACGGCGCAGAATGGCAGAGCCGGCTCCCTTGGGCATCACCAGATCCTGCAGTTCGTCGTCGAGGGAGCGCTTGGCCGATGGCCCTGCCGCCCTGCCCGCCGATCGCGGCGTGGCTTCCGAACGCTCGCTCCCACCCGCCTTGCCGGCCTCTTCGGAGCGTGCCTCGATCGAATGCAGTCGCCGCCGGTTGACCGGAGGCCCCTGCAAGCCCTTGACGTTCGTCTCCTGGCTGGACGAACCGAGATGGGGTGCATCGAGGCGAATGGCATCCAGCCGTCGGGTCATCGGTATTTCAAGGTGAGTGTCGAGCCGTTCTTGGCCAGGCGCAGATCATCTTCGCCGATCTTCTCGATGGTCCAGCCGCCGGTGACGAATGCCCCTTCGTGATAGCGAGCGCCGTCGCTGGCGATGACATAGGGCCGTTCGCCGAACCAGATCGCCCGCAGCGTGAGCGGCGGCGACTGTGCGGGCTTGTCCGTCTCGACACGCGAGACGAGCGGCACGCGGTCGCCATATGCCTGGTCGTAGCGCGCCTGGACGTCGCGCCAGGCCTCGCCTTGCTGCGCCGGCAGCGCGCCCGAGACGACCAGCCGGTCCTTTTCCGTGGCGATGGTCAGATTGGAGAATCCCGCAGCCGCCAGACGGCCCGCGAGGTCGTCACGAGCACGGCTCGCCGGAGCAGCCGCATCGGTCGAACTCGCGACGACCGGCTGTGCGGCAGGTTTTTCGGTGATGTCAGCAAGCGGATGCGATGCTTCGGTCCGGTGAGGCTGAGAGGAAAACGCCGTGGCGCTCGGCAGCCAGTTCAGGGCAAGCGAGGCTCCCACCACCGTGACGATCACGGCACCGCTCGCGAAAAGCAAGCGCCCGAGCCAGGTTCCGCCTCCCAAATGTGCGGCCCTTGACGATCCACGCCGGGCTTCCAGGCGAAACCGCGCTTCACCGATGCCGACTTCGAGCGGCAGGCGGCAGCGGCGGCCATGGCCCTCGGGCAGGATCTCGCCCTTTGCAAGGCTGAGCGCCCCACCGAGGGCCTCGATCTCCACCCGGCCGCCCCGGTAGCGCAGGCGTGCATGAAGAGGCGCAATCCCCGCATCCCTCAGGACGATGTCGGCATCCCTGCCGGAACCGATCGTATGCTCCGCCTCGTCCAACCCGAGGCTGGCATCCTTGTGGAGGCCATCGGTCACCTGGAAATTCACGGCCGATTCGGGCTCGAATCGGGTCTTGTCCGCAGCCGGCGGTGGCGAGGGCCGACGCAGGGCATGCGCCTCACCTTGAGCCTTGTCGATCATTCCGGTGGGCATCGTTCCAGTCCCCAATCCCCAGTCGGGCCACCTTTTCCGATCTGCGCCTTCGGAAAACGGCTCGGACAATACGGTTCGAGCGCCGCCGGCCGGGGCCGGCGGCGCTCGTCATTCAGGTCTTGCTGCCGCGGGTGATGTTGTCGGCGGCCTTGTTTTTGACGCCGATTTCAGTCGTCGCCACCTGAAGCTTCAGGTTCAGCAAGAACATCTTTTCCATTTTCGCGATCGCATCGTCGACAGCCCCGCTGGGGGTGCTGGATGCGTTTGGATTTAGGGAAGACACGGACATCGTTCACTCCTTGAATCGCGCTTCGAACGGCGAGATCACAAGACCGCGAAGGGCATCGCTCGGATCGCCGTCGCCGGCATGCTAGTGAATCTCGGAATGAAAGTCCATTTGGAATGCATGCTATTAATAAGTTCCAATTGTTGCATTGGCGAAGGCCATGTCATACTCTTGTCATCAACAGATTTGGGTCGCCGCAATGAGAGAAGGTCCGTTGACGCAGCTCCTGGTCGAGCGGTTCGAGACCATGCCGTCGCAACTGAAGCTGGCGGCCCGGTTCGTGCTGGACCACCCCCAGGAAGTGGCGCTGATATCGATGCGCGAGCAGGCGCAGCGGGCCGGTGTCTCGCATTCCACCATGATGCGCCTTGCCCGCTGGCTGGGCCTGGAAGCCTATGAGGACATGCGGGCCCTCTATGCGCAGGCGCTGCGCGAGCCGGGGGCCAAATCGGCCGCCAAGCCGGCCGAAGCGGTGGAGACACCGAGCGTGGCGGAGGACGGCCAGGGCTATTCGACGGTCAGCGCGACCACTGACATGCTCGCCGCCCAGGTCGCCCGCCTCGGCGAATATACCAGCGCCATGCAGCATGTCGCCGTCGCCGACATCCTGATCGAAGCACGGCGCGTCTATTGCCTGGGACTGCGGTCGGAACAGGTCGTCGCGACTCACTTTTCCCGCTTGCTCTCGCTGTTCGACGATCGTGGCACGCTGCTCGATGCCGCCGCCAAGGGTGAGGTCGATGCCCTTCGTCATGCCGGTCCCGGAGACGTCATGCTGGTGGTCGGCATGGCGCCCTATGCCCGCGCCACGGTCGAGGTGGCGCGCCGTGCGGCCAAGCGCGGCGTGACCATCGTGGCGATCACCGACAGCCGCGTGTCGCCTTTGGCACGCCTGGCGCGTGCCAGCGTCATCGTCACGGTCGAATCCCATTCCTTCTTCAGGAGCGTCACCCCGGCCCTCGCGGCGGCGGAGATCCTCATCGCTCTCATCGCTCAACGGTCCGGCGTCGACGTCAAGGAAGCGATGCGCGCCGTGGAGCAGCATCTCAGCGAA
Organism: Labrys neptuniae; assembly: GCF_040797145.1. Lineage (NCBI taxonomy): Bacteria > Pseudomonadati > Pseudomonadota > Alphaproteobacteria > Hyphomicrobiales > Xanthobacteraceae > Labrys > Labrys neptuniae. Next base: position 92,931 of record NZ_JBFNQD010000013.1, read on the forward strand.
TACGATGTCTACTGGACGCCCTCGCGATGAGGGCGCCACAGCCACTTTGAAACCCGGCTCAGGCGTTCCGGTGGAGGTGCGCAGGAAATCGGGCTGCCTTTGGAGATTCAACGCATGGTCGTTCGTCCCATCTTTCTGCCGCCGCCACCTCCGCCGAAGATCACGCCCAAGAACGACATCGACCGCATCGCAGAACTTCGAGCCCAGGCGCAGAAGCTGCGTGAGCAGATCCGACTCGCACAGAAGATGGGCGAGGCCGAAGAGGCCACCAAGCTGCAGAAGGAACTCAAGCAGACCAATACGGAGCTGACGAAACTCGAGCCGCCGGCGACGGCACCAAGCCCGGTCGTTACGCCGCTGGCCTTCGCGAACACTACGCCGCTGATCCCTTCATCCGGTGCACCGACGGTAACCCCCGCCTTGTTCGTCACGCCCCAGAGCGGCACGCCGGCCGTTACGCTCGTCGACAATCCGGCTCCCGCCGATACGCCGAAGCCGGGGGCCGATGCCGGCGCCATCGTCAAGGACGTTCAGACAGGCAAGAGCGTCGACCAGATCGCCACCGAACGCGGGCTGACGCGCGACCAGGTGCTCAATGAGCTCAAGGCCGGCGGCCTCGACATCAAGACAACCGATCCGAAGAGCGACAATGGCGACGTCCGCACCACTGAGATCAGCGACCCCAAGACCGGCCAGACCGTCACCGAATATTACGATTTCCAGCACGGCACCTACTACACCCAGGTGAAGGACGCCAAGGGCAAGGAGACCGACACGCCGGTGCGCGACGAATCCGGCCAGAAGATCACCACCAACTACGACCCGAAGACGGGAACGACGACAACCCGCCGCGAGGACGATCTGGGAACGGGAACGATCACCCAGACGACGCAGCTCTCCAATGGCGTGACGACGGTGAAGACGACCGGCGCGGACGGCAAGTCCACCACGGTGGTGACCGATGCCAAGGGGCAGAAGACCACGCTTGCCGCCAGCCAGGACCCAACCCGCAAGGGAGCCGAGGGCATCGGGAAGGATGTCGCCGCCGGCAAGAGCATCGACCAGATCGCCGCCGAACGCGGGCTGACCAAGGAGCAGGTGACCGCCCAGCTCGCGGCCGCGGGCCTGGAGGTCAAGACGAGCCAGCCCACCAGCGACAATGGCGACGTGCAATCGACGGAGATCGTCGACCAGAAGACCGGCAAGACGGTCACCGGCTACTACCAGGACTATCAGCACGATTCCCAAACGGTGCGCACGACCGACGAAAAGGGCAATGCGGTCACCACCAGCACGGAAGCCAACGGGACCGAGACCAAGAGCGTCGTGGAGGGCAATGGTCGCACCACGCGCACCGTGAAGCAGGGCAAGGACACCACCGTCTCCGTGACCTTCAACGGCTACACGCTGACCACCAAGCCGGATGGCAGCATGACCCTGCATGACGACGCCACCGGGCGCGACGTCAAGGTCAAGCCCGACAGCGCCGAGGCCGCGCTCGCCCAGACCCTCGTCTCCATCGACCCCAAGAGTTCCGATCCGCAGGAAGCCAAGAAGGCCGAGATCGTCAAGACCACCCTCGACGGCATCTTCGCCGGCGAGGAATTGCCAAGCCTGCAGCAGGCCGTCACCGACCTGCACCAGAAAACCCAGGACGCCATCGCAAAATATGGCGAGGGCCAGCCTGGAACCAATCCGACGGCGGAAAACCCCTATGGCACCCCGCCCCCCGGCAAGGCACCGTCGGGAGGCGACTGGGTGCCGAAGAACGGCAAATGGGTCGATCCGGTGGTCGCCAAGGCGATGGACGCCGAAAACGTCGCCATCGGGCAGCGGGCCGAGGCCAGTGCCAAGGTCAATCAGTCACAGGCACAGCTGAACGTCTACGCGCTCGATCCCGCCTATAAGGGCGCGATGACCGACGCCAAGGTCCTGCTCGACGACAAGCTGGCCCCCTTCGGCCTGCAATGGAACGCGCCGACGCCGGAGGGCTCGCTCGCCGACGCCAAGAAGGCCCTCACCGATGCCAACAGCCAGCTCACCAATGCGACAACGGCGCGCGAGAACTACGAGAAGGCCCAACGCCTTCTCGACCAGGCGATCAGCAAGCAGGCGACATTGCCGCCTCCGCCCCCCCTCCCCGGGCAGACGACGGTAAGGGCCACCGCCGCCGACGATCATACCAATTACGAATTGAAGGACGCCCAGTCCAAGGCGGCCCATGACGACGTGACTGCGCTGTTCTACCAGGCGGGGCTCTCTTCCAGCCAGGGCGACAAGGCACTGGCGGACTATCTCGTCGGCGTCCGGCAGCAGGAGGTCAACGCCACCAAGCCGGGCACGCCGGAGCGCACGGCGGCTGAGAAAAATCTCAGCGATGCCAAGACATTGAGCGAGAATGCCGGCAAGCAGGTCGATGCAGCCACGACCTATTCCAACTTCTATTCGGCCACGAGCACGCTTTCTGGCCAGGAAGTTCAGGCCACCGATCTCCGGCAGAAGATCCTGGCACAGTACCGCGCCGCCAATCCCGGCTCCTTCGATATGGAGAAGGAATATTCCACCTATGGCGGCGACTATCTGGGCAAGATCAAGGAACAGCACGTCATAGAGGATCCCAAGGATCATCAGCTCTACCTGGAGACCAAATACGAGCACGATACCAAACGGGTTCAACTGACCTTCGCGACCAGCGACAAGAACATCCGCGAGGACCTGCGCAACGGTGAACTCAACAAGCAGTGGCAGGCGCTTCTCAACAACCCCGCCAACGCCAATATGTGCTACGCCGACGGCCGGGGAGGCCTGGCGGCGGCCAAGGCGGCGCAGGTTTCGGCCGGCCAGCAGATCCAGGCGATGATGAAGGACCAGCTCGGTCTGGTGCGGGACGGTCTCGACAAGCAGATCACCGGGCTGAAGACCGATCTCGATGGCGCCCTCAAGCAGCACGGCCCGGGCAGTGTCGAGGCGCCCGCAGGCCTGCTGCCCCAGGGTACCCAGCCTGTGGAAGTCACGGTCAATGGCCAGAAGGTGCAGGTGACCCCGGACATGGCCGGCGACGTGCAGCGCGGCGGCATCGATGCCATCGTCAAGAGCGGCAAGCCTGTTCGCATGGAGGTCAATGGCCAGTGGTTATGGGTCCATCCCGACGTCGCGGCGGCCCAGATCCGGCTCGATGCGGCGCAGGATCAGCGCGCCAGCGTCGAGAATGCCCGCCAATCGGCCGAGCGCTCCGAACAATGGTATTCCTTCCTGCTAACCCAGCCGCTCAAGCTGTTGGACGATGCGGGATCGGCGCCCTATTATGCCCATCTGCAGAGCGTCTATCTCGACGACCATCCCGACCAGGCGATGTCGGTCTACCAGGCCACGTTCCAGAACCTCTACAATTCCGGCTACAATGACCAGTTCACGCCGCTCGAGGGGCGCCAGGCCCAGGAAGGGCTGGTTGCGCGCACCCTCGGCCTCGACACTTCCAGCGACGATGGCCGCACGACCCTCGACAAGGTCGTCGACGAGATCCGCGACATCGGCGGCAACACCGCCTCGGTCAAGGTCGTGCCCCTGTTCTATGTCGACGACAAGGTCGGTGCGCAACAGGTCTCGCTTTTCGCCGTCCAGGATGGCGATAAGACCTGGTATGTCGATGCCACCGGCCAGAAATTCGAGTCCATCAAGGATTTCCAGGACAACAACCGCCAGTTCCAGGAAAGCGGCAAGCTGATCGTGCCTGTTGGCCTCAGCATGAAGCCCGGGGCCGACGGCAAGATCGACCTGGAGATCGTGCAGGCCCGCAATGTCTCGACCTTCGACAAGATCATCGATCCGATCGTGGGCATCGGCACCGCCCTCGCCACGGCCGTCGCCGTCATTCCCAATCCCTTCTCGCCGCTCGCCGCCGGCGTGGCCTATGCCGGGGGCGCCTATCTCGGCACCCGCGCCGTCATCAAGGAAGTGGACTATCTCCAGCATGGCGGCGAACTGGGCGACATGGAATCGATGATGAACATCGGCACGGTGGCCACCACCGTCCTGCCGATGGGATCGAGCGTGTTGCGCACCATCGGCATGGCGAAAACCACGGAATTGTCGGTGACGCAGGCGTTCCGGGCCAGCATCGGCATGACCGGGCAAGGCAGCTCCGTCGCCACGACGGCAGACGCCTATATGAGGAGTTCGGGCGGGCTGAACCGTACCGCGCGCGGCCTCGACTGGGCGGCCATCGGCACGGGCGTGCCGCTGACGGCAGTGTCGGCCCATGACCTGGCCGCTTATGGCGACCAGATGAGCGGCCTTGAATTCGCCAGCGCGTTGACCAGCCTCGGCGTCGGCGTCGCCGGCACGGGCCTGGGCGTCAAGGGGCTGCGAGCCACCAAGCCGCTCGCCGCGGCCGACGAGTCGGCCGGCGGGTCCCCTTCGACGGCATTGCCTGCCTCGGTAAATACACGCTCGTTCGGCTCGGAAAACGGCCGCACGCTGAACTATCTTCCCGACGGTACGGTGACGATCGGCGGGCAGCCTGTGGCTGCCAAGGACCTGTCGATCGGGCTGTCCAACAAGGGCGCGGTCGACAAGGACACTTTCCTGGTGATCGCCGACGAGACCAACCTGCCTGGCGCGACCCAGCTGATCGAGGACCTGCGCAATGCCGGCTATCGCGACGGCCAGGGCATCACGATCCTCGCCTGCCGCGCCGGTTCCCTCGACCATCAAACCGGCAGTCCCCTCACGCGGTCCCTCGCCGGCGAGGTGGCCGACAGGCTCGGCGTGCGGACGCGCGCCTATGACGGACCTGTCGAGCTTGCCGGCGCCATCAAGCCTGCCGAAGGAGGCAAGGAGGTGGTCGAACTGCCCGGCCTGCCGCTGACCGATGTTTCCGGTGGCGCAACGCTCCAGCAACCCAACCATGCCGCCCAGAGCGACTTCTGGTTTGGAGGCGGCAGGGATGCGGCGCCTCCTGCCTCCCCGAGCAGCGTACATGGTGCCGGCGACGGCCCCATCGACCCGATCACCCTAGGCAAGAAGACCGCCCCCACCCCTTCGGGCCAATCGCCGAAAAGCACGCCTCCCACGCGCAAGCAATTGCAAGCCACCGATCCCAAGCAGTTGGACTTCACCCAGCTCAACGCCAAGAACGTGCCCTGGCTGAAGCCGGACCAGGTCGCCGCGTTCACGCCCAAGCAGTGGGAAGCCTTTAAACAGGCCGGACTGCAGGGTTCGCTCACGCGCGGCCAATTGCAGGCGATTCCGGAAAACAGGATCAGGAATATCGACGCCGGATCCCTGACGAAATCCCAGGTTCGCTCGCTGACCAAGGCTCAGGTCGCGGCCCTCAATGGCAAGCAATTGCAGGGGCTCCATCAGGCCGGCCTGCAGGAGCACCTGACTCAGGGCCAGATCGGGGCGATACCCGACAATCGCGTCCAATATCTCGATAGCGCCAGTTTGACGAAAAGACAGATCGGGGGTCTCTCTCAGGCCCAGATCGCGGCAATGACCAACAGCCAATGGAAAGCCTTCAATCAGGCGGGGCTGCTGCCTCATCTGTCGCGGGCTCAAACGCGCTCGATCCCAGAGAACCGTATTGCAGACCTGAATATCGGCTCCATGCTGCCCAAGCAGGTCTCCTGGTTGACCTTGAAGCAATGGGAAGCCTTCAAGCGATCCGGCCTGCAGGGGCAGTTGACGCAGGCCCAGATCGGCGCGATCCCGAGCAATCGCGTCAAATATCTCGATATCGCCAGTCTGGACGCCAAGCAGGCCGGATGGCTGAAACCCGATCAGCTTTCGGCACTGACCAAGTCGCAGATCAGAGCCTTTTCCGGCGAACAGCTGCGCGCTCTGCCCAATGCATCTGTCGCCGATATGGCAGCCACCCTGACACGCAAGCAGATTCCCGAATTGACGCTGGCGCAGATGGAGGCGGTTGGCGACACCCAGAAGAAAGCGATGAGCGAGGAAGGGCGCAAGCTCCTGGACGAACTCATCGAGGTCCGCAACCTGTCTCCGGATGACATCGCCCGCCTCTCGCCGAGTGGAATCGTCAATCTCACGCCCGATCAATTGAGGGATCTGACGCCGGACCAATTACGCGCCATCGCGCCCAAACGCATCAAATATCTCGATCTGGCCGAGCTCAACCCCTCGCAACTGGCTGAGTTGACGCCGGAGCAGGTGAAGAAACTCAGGCCGAACCAATTGGCAGGCCTGAAGGACGATCAATTGCAGGCCCTCACGCCAGCCCAGGTCGATGTGCTCAAGCCTTTCCAGACCGCCCTGCTGAAGGGCAACCAGCGCTCGGCCCTCAACGGCTACACGCCCGCCTCGGCGCCAGTGCGGGCGCTGGCAAAAATGCGCGCGATGGGCGTCGACGATCTCGTTCTCACCACGACCGCCACGGCCACCTTTGCCGCCGTCTGGCCAGCCCTGCCACCGCATGTCCAAGCCTACATGCGAGCCGGTGGTCTCGCCTGGCGCGGTCTGACCATGAGCGCCGCTGCGGCCCTGCCGGGCAAATGGACGGCGCTCCACACGCCGCTGGGCCGTATCATGAAGATCGGCGATGCGCTGAGCTATCTGCCGACCCAGGCGGCCGGCATCCCGACCTCGGTCACTCTGGGCGGTGCCGGCGGAGCCCTGTTTGAAGGAAGCAACGCCTTCTATTTCGCCAAGGCCGTGCGCGAAGCCCGCACCGGCCGGCCCACCATGCCGATGGCCGACAAATGGAACCTGCCCTCCTATGCGATCGGGAGCGGCCTCTCGCTCGGCGATTCCATCCCCAAGGACGGCTCGAACCTCTCGAGCCTGCCTGGCGTGCCGGATTTCGTGTCAAAAGGGTTCGACTTCGTTCCGGGCGCCGCCGATACGGTCGACAACGCCGCCTTCCTCCTCGGTTCGGCCTATCTGTGGGCACGCGGTGCCCGGACAGGACTGGGACGCGGGAAATGGGAGCCTAGTATGTCAGGCTTCGATCGTGTCGTCTTCGGTGTCACCTTCGGCGGCGGCATGATCCTGTTCAGCGGCATCGTGGTCGCGAATTGGCTGGATCAGCAGAACAAGGCAAATGCCCCAGGGGTACAGCCCTCTGGCAACAATTCCACGCCGACCCCGACGCCGACGACACCGGCGCCAGCAACGCCAACACCAACGCCGTCAAAGACGACACCAACGCCCACCACCTCGCCTACCGCCACCAGTTCCTCAACTCCCTCGCCGACCACGACGAAAGCGGGCCCGAACAAGCCTCTGCCGAGAGAACCCGGCACATCGGAGGCGACGCCGGCCCAGTTCGTCGTCTCGGCGGATGACGGGCTCAATCTGCGGGACGAGCCGGCTGGCGATTCCGGTGTGGAGACGGTGATCCGGCCAGGTTCCCTGGTCAAGGAAACGGGCGTTTCCAAAACCGACGAATCCGGCAGGACCTGGGTTCCCGTCAGTGCCCATGGCGCGGATGGCACGGAGCATCAGGGCTGGGTCGAAGCCAGTTTCGTGCAGACCCATCCGGCCGGAGCACAGGATGGCGAGGGACGTCTCAATCCCGAACTCGAACGCCAGGGCTATCAGCCGATCATCGCCCGCGACGGCGATACGATGGGCGGCATCGCGCGCAACCATTCGGCCGATGTGCGGGAAACGGTGTTGCTCAACATGGGCCACATCGCTATCCCGGACGTCATCTTTGCCGGGGACCGCATCTACCTGCCTGGCGCGACGGCATGAGATGAGTTCGGAAGCATTCCGAGCCCGCAGGAGTCCGATCTCGCCTTGATTCAGGTCAATGCAAGGCACCGATGACAAGCCCAATCTGCTCCCTGGCTTCGAAGCGAGCCATGGAGGCACAGATGGGCGTGATCATTCGATTGTTGTTGTTCGTGGCGGCGCCCGTCGCCGCTCTTTTCGTGGCCAGGGATTCCCTCAATTTCCAGATCGCCCAGGTGTTCTTCGCGATGATGATCTTCATCGCCGTCGGCGTGATCGCGGCTTTCTGGGCAGGCGGAAAGAAGACCTGATTCTTCCAGCGCGACATTCCCGGGAAGACTGACCGTCGGACCTAAAAAATGATGCTAAGACAATGATTTATGCCAAAGCGTGGGCCAGAAAACGGATCCTCTTCCCGAATATGGCTCTGTGCATCCGATAGGTTCGTCCCAAACGCCAGCCTCGGCCCTGGAAGCCAACACAGCACCCGGAAGGGTTGCGGAGCGCCCTTGTCGGCAATTTCTACAAGAATTTATCAGTATTTTCGTACCTCCGACTACCGCACGACGACCTCGGCGCCAATCGAGGCGCGTTGATAGAGATCGATCACGTCATCGTTCGTCATGCGGATGCAGCCCGAAGAATTGGCCGTGCCGACAGTCCAGGGCGCATTGGTGCCGTGGATGCGATAGAGGGTATTGCCGATATAGAGCGCACGCGCGCCGAGCGGGTTGTTGGGCCCACCGGCCAAGCGCACCGGCAGGTAGTGTCCCTGTGCGGCCTCTCTTTCCCGCATTTCGGCAGGCGGACGCCAATCGGGCCATTCCTTCTTGTCGAGAATGCGGTCCCGGCCCGACCAGGAAAAACCCTCGCGTCCGACCCCGATGGCATATTTGAGCGCCCTGCCGTCGCCGAGCACGTAGTAGAGGCGGCGCTCGCCGGTGTCGACGATGATCGATCCCTTGGGATGGGGTTCGGCGAAGGCCACGATTTGGCGCGCGATCGGCGGCGTGCGCCGCGTCGCCGGTTGACGGGCGGCCCCAGGGGCGGGCTCACCGACGACATCCCCCGGATTGTCCGAGGGCGCGATGACCACGTCATCCTCGCCGTCATAGACCCATGTGCGCGGATCGTAGCCGCCGGCCTGGGCCGCGGCGATACCCATCATCGACAATGATACGGTGCCGGCGACAGCGACAGCCATCGCGGCTCTGCGCATGACGGATTGCAGGATCATGGGTTTGCCTCGCAGCCAGCGGCACGCATGAAGACGCCCTGCTTCGACCGTCATTTCCCCTGCTCTCCCCTGCGCGTCGCCTCGTTCGAAAACCGTAACAACGTACCTCCAGCCGCAGCACGAATCTGAAGCGTTTGGCACTTGCCTATGGATCTATAATCCAATTGGACTTTCATTTCAGCGACGATCACGATAATGTGCGGCACGGTTTGGCAGGCAAATCATGCCGCATGGGACTCACGCTCGAAGAGCGGACGCGTCGTTGCACAGGTAAGGGGCATGGAATTTGAGACCAGCAGGATGGCTATGGGAACGCGTCGTCGCTCCCCTGCCATTCTCGGCTTCGCAGTCGGATTTTGCCTGTGCGTGGCGGCTTTGCCCACGCGCGCAGCCGAGCCTGACTGGCCTGCCGGTTCCTACAAATACATCACCATCGACCAGTCGGTACGCGACGCCTTGACCGAGTTCGGCCGCAACATCCACGTTCCGGTAAAGCTCAGCGACGGGGTGAAAGGTCGCCTGAGTGCCGGCATGCCGATAGGCACGGCGCGCGAGTTCCTGCAATGGGTCTGCGACCGATACGGACTGGTCTGGTATTATGATGGCTCCAGCCTGGCCGTGGCGACCGAAGCCGAAATGCGTACCGACATGTTCAAGGTCGACGCAGCCACCCTGCCCGGCATCCCCGGCCGACTGCGGGAACTCGGCGTCGCCGATGCACGCTACCCCATCAAGATCGCCCAGAACGAGCGGGTCGTCTCGGTTTCCGGCCCGCCTGCCTATATCGACGCCGTCCGCAAGGCGCTCGGCGTGCTGACCGAGCCGTCCGGTCCGACGCGGGCGCGCGAAGTCGACGGTTCGGCCGAAAATGTTGTGCCGGTGCGTGTTTTCCGAGGCCGGCGCGCCGAGGTCGAGACCTCGCCCGCCGCCAAGCATCCAGGAGAGAGCAAATGAAGATCGAGAGCAACGGTATCAGCCCGACCAATCAGCCCGACCCGAGCAAGGAAAGCCAGGAAGCGGCCCTGCAGAAGCAGATGGAAGAAACCCTCGCCAACTTCGCCGTGAGCATGGCCCAGCAGCAGGGCGACCGGGCTCTGGAAGGCATGCAGCAGGCCCGCAACGAGGAAGGCTGAGCTGGAACCGGAAGGCAGGCCCCAATCGGCGATCGATGAGGAATGAACATGCAGCTTGCAGACGCTGCCATAGGCGCGGTTTCGGCGGCACCCACCCAGTTCCAACCGCCCCAGCCACAGGCGAATGTCGAGCATCAGCTCTTCGACTATCTCGTGGAGATGGAAAAGAGCGTTGGCAGAACCGGGCAGCCCAATGATCCCGCCACCCTCGTCGGCGGTGCCCTCCACTCGCTCGAAGGGGTGGTGCAGCAGGCCCAGTCGGCCTTTGCCAAGAACGGGCCCCAGGCAGGTTCCGCCCCGCCGGCCGGCGAAGGAACCGGCAATGCCGCGGCCGGCAATGAAGGGCCACCGGGCCAGCCGAACGCGGATCTGACGCTGGATCGCGCCATTTCCTTCATGTGGGCGGCAGCCAATGTCTCCGTCGCCATCAACAGCGTGACGGCCGCCACCGGCTCGGTCAACACGCTGATCAAACAGCAATAGTGCGTGGCGGGGGCTCCGTGAGGCCAGTATCGATGCATCGGTTGCCGGCCTGGCTGCGCCGGTTCGGCACCGTCTTTGCTCTTGTCGGCGTGCTGTTCCTGCAGGCCTGCACGGTGGAACTCTATACCGGCCTCAGCCAGCGCCAGGGCAACGAAGTAGTCGCCGCCCTGGTGCGCAAGGGCATTCCCGCCCAGCGCCAGATCGACAAGGAAGGTACGGTGACCGTCCTGGTCGACAAGGCGCGCTTTGCCGAAGCCATGTCCGTGCTCGACGCGATCGGGCTGCCGAAGGAGAAATTCGCCACCCTCGGCCAGGTGTTCAAGCGCGACGGGCTCGTCTCCTCCCCGGTGGAGGAACGCGCGGCGATGATCTACGGCCTCAGCCAGGAACTCTCGCAAACCATCTCCGACATCGACGGCGTGCTGTCGGCCCGCGTCCATCTCGTCCTGCCGGAGAACGATCCGCTCAAGCAGCAACTGGTGCCGTCCTCGGCATCGGTCTTCATCCGCCATCGCACCTCGGTCGACATGAAGGAACTGGTGCCGCAGGTGAAGATGCTGGTTGCCAACGGCGTTGCCGGCCTGACCTATGACAATGTTTCGGTCATCCTCGTGCCGGTCGCGGCGGCGGTCGAGCCGACCACGAGCGAGCCGGGCCTCACGAACTTCATGGGCATCTGGCTGCATCCCGACGACCTCGCGCGTGCCATGTGGATCGTCTACGGGCTGATCGCCATGGTCGTGCTCCTGGTCGGGAGCCTGGCCTATCTTCACTGGCGGCGGCGGCGCGATGTCTACACTCTCGACAGCGCTCCTCCCCTTCGCGCCGTGAAGAGGGCGCCATGACCGGCAAGATCGATGCTGCCCAGGCCTGGCAGTCCTTTCTGCACAAGCCGGCCCTTCATGCGATTGCGGCGCGCCTGGTTCCCTGTTTCGGCGGCTCGCTGGGTGACGAGGCTTGCGCCCATATGCTGACTGCCGGGCGGCTGGAGGCAAGGCTCTCCAGCCTGATCGGCGAGCATTACGGCTTTTCTCCCCAGGAGCCGCAGGTCGATGAAGGCGACCGGGCCATCGCGCTCTGTGACCCGGACGCGCTGGCCGATATCGCGCTGAAAGCCGGCGCGATCTACTGGGCCGCCGCTTTCGCCGGCGTGATCCGCCGTGAGACCACGGCGGCGCTGCATGCGCAACTCGGCGAAGCGCTCTGTGAATTCGCGGTGGTCAATCGCGACCTTGCCGGTCCCGAACAGGACCTCGACCCGATCGCCGGCCTGACGGGGCGGGTCACGGCCGATGGCTGGCGCTGCCTCGGCGCCTGGTGCGATGCCCTGCCGGCGGGTGTCGGGATGCGGGTCCGCCTCAAGCTGCCGCCCCGTCCGGAACTCGATGGCATCGGACCGGCGCCTTCTACGCAATTGGGCCCGCCGATCGTGCGGCGGGCCGCTGGCTCGAGGTAGAAGATGGCAGGGCAGGACACAGGCCCCCTGGCCGATCGACCCAGGCGCCCGACCGGGCGCATCCTGCGCGCGGCGGAGGCAAAGGCCTGGCAGGACGGCTATGGCTTTCTGGAAACCGCGCGGCAGGACGCCGGACACCTGCGCGAGGCAGGACGGCGGGCCTATGCCGCCGAATATGCGCAGGGCTATGAAGACGGGCTTGCCCAAGGCAAACGGGAGGCTGCACGTCTCGTCACCGAGACGACGGCCAAGCTCGATCGCTATTTCGAGGGTGTCGAAAACCAGGTCAGCGGCCTGGTACTGGAAGTCGCCCGGCGCCTGCTGGGCAGCTTCGATCTCGACGAACTCGTCGCCAAGATCGCCCGCCAGGCCGTCGCCGAGGTCAGGCAGGCCAAATATCTCAGGCTCACCGTTCACCCCGATTCATATGGCAGGGTTCGCGAGGAACTCGACGCACTCACGCGGGAGCGGCAATTCGGCTTCCCCATCGAGGTCGAGACCGATCCTGCCCTCGCGCGTGATGCCTGCATCGTAGCGAGTGAGGCCGCCGTGATCGATGCCGGTATCGGAACCCAGCTCGATGCCGTCGCCGCTGCACTCGGGTCGGCGAGAAAGGCAGCGTCATGACCGACGCCTCCATCGACATCGACGCGAGACTCGCCGACATCGTTCCGCGCCTCGGCAAGCGGCTGCGGGAAGAGAACCAGCGAACACGAAGCGGGCGGGTGCGCGAAGTCGTCGGGGTCGTCATCCATGCCACGGTGGAAGAGGCGCGGCTCGGCGAAATCTGCGACCTGGTCGATCCGAAGACGGGCCGCCGCGTCAGGGCCGAGGTCGTCGGCATTGCCGATGGTTCTGCCGTGCTGGTTCCGCTCGACGACCTGGCTGGCCTGTCGAGCCTGACCGAAGTGATTCCGGTGGCGGCCCAGCTGCAGATCGGCGTCGGTCCGGGCCTGCTCGGCCGCGTGGTAAGCGCTCTTGGCGAGCCGCTCGACGGCCGGTCGCTGCATGGCGATACCCTCGATGACCGGCGCCCCGTACACGCTTTCCCTCCGTCGCCGCTCTCGCGCGGGCTGATCAGCGAACCGATCCAGCTCGGCATCCGCGCGCTCGACGGCATGCTTACCTGTGCCCGCGGCCAGCGCATCGGCCTGTTCGGTGAGCCAGGTATCGGCAAATCGACCCTGCTCGCCAATATCGTACGCGGCACCGACGCGGATGTGGCCGTGGTCGCGCTGGTAGGCGAGCGCGGCCGCGAAGTGCGCGAATTCGTCGAGCATGCGCTGGGCCCCGAGGGCATGGCGCGTACCGTCATCGTTGCGGCAACCTCGGACAGGCCGGCGATTGAACGCGTCAAGGCTGCCTTCGTCGCCACCACCATCGCCGAATATTTCCGCGACCGGGGCCAGCATGTCCTGCTGGCGATGGACAACATCACACGCTTCGCCCGAGCCCAGCGCGAAATCGGCCTGGCCTCGGGCGAACCGCCGACACGGCGCGGCTTTCCGCCCTCCCTTTTCGCGGCGTTGCCGCGCCTGCTCGAGCGGGCCGGCCCGGGTCAGATCGGCACCATCACCGGCCTCTACAGTGTGCTGCTCGAAGGGGACGGCACGCTCGACCCGGTGGCCGAGGAGCTGCAGGCATTGCTCGACGGCCATGTCTTCCTGTCGAGCGATCTGGCCCGGCGCGACCATTTCCCGGCCATCGACATCCTGCGCAGCAGAAGCCGCCTGATGAATGCGGTGGTCTCGCAGCAGCACCGCGCCGACGCGACCCACATACGCGAGCTGATGTCGCGCCACGCCGAGGTGGAACTGCTTGTGCGCATCGGCGAATACCAGAAAGGCAGCGACGCCGTCGCCGATGAAGCCGTCGCCAAGATCGACCGGATCAATGCCTTCCTGCGTCAGCCCTCCGATCAGCAGGAAGCCATGGAACACACTGCCGAACGCTTGCGGGATATCGTCAATGGCTAGGCCGGCGATCATCTCCCAGCTCCACAGGATCCGCAGCTTGCGCGAGCGACGCGCCCTGGAAGCGGTTGCCCACCAGCAGCGCCTGGCTCGCGAAACACAGGATCGGGCGCGATCGGCGGCCAGCGCGCTCGCCACTCGCCTCGAGCAGGCTGCGGCCGACGAACGAGCCTCCTTCGTCGATCTCATGGGCCGGCCGCTGACGGCCCAGGACCTGCTGGCGCTGCGCGGCCGCTTCCAGCTTACCGCCAGCGAAGTGGAGCAGCTGCGGCAGGCGACGGAAGAGGCAAGGCAGGCTGAAGCCGGGCAGCAGCAAAAGCTGATGCAGGTACGCGAGGACCACCACGCCCGGCGCAAGGCCGTCGAGAAACTGACCCGTCTCGTCGACGAGATGAGATCGCGCAGCAGGCGCCGGCTGGAGGCGATCGAGGAAATCACGATCGAGGAGGAAGCGACCCTCGCGGCCGCGTCAAAGCTCAAGCCAGGAAGAGCGTGATTTTCGCATGCATCAGAGACTAGCGGCACTTGGAAAAACGCGACAGCGCCCTGCGGCCGCCCCCCCGGTCTCGGCGGCCCGCCTGCAAGCGATCACCCCCGCGGATGCCGCGGCCCTCAACGCCTTCTATCGCCATCGTCCGCCTGTGAAGATCCGCGTTGCCGGTGAGGAGTTCCTGCTTTCCGTCCTGTGGCAACCGGCGGTGGATCCGGACACGACCACCGCCATCGACTTCAAGGTCGGTGCCGCAACGGGCCGTCTTTGTCTCGCGCCTGCACAGTTCGAACGCTGGCTGGCGCGGGCCAATCCTGGCGCCACAGTCGGGCCGCTGGCCCCCGCGCATGCTGCCCTACTGCTGGAATCCTACCTGCGGGATGAGATCGCCTGGCTGGAACAGCAACTGGACGGGACGATCGAGCTGATCGCAGCCACCGGGCTCAGCTCCCCGCCCGATATGCCCTTCGCGTTTGCCCTCCGGTCCACTGGCCAGGCCGAAAGCGCCTGCTTTCTGCAGGCGGACGCCACGCTCGCCACCAGGATCGGCCGTATCCTCGACACCGCATCGGGCAAGCCTGCCGTTCGCCGGCTCGATCTGCCCCTGCCCGTCAGCCTCTGGTGGGCCGCGACCAGCCTTTCGGTGGGGGAACTGCGTACCCTCCAGCCCGGCGACATCGTCATGACCGATGGCTGGACCCGCGGAGCGCAAACGGTCCTGGTGGTGCTGGCCGGGCGCCGGGCGGCGCTGGCGGAGCCGATCGGACAGAGCGGCAGACTTGTTTCGGCACCGATGCCGATCAGCAAAACGAGATGGGGATGGATCATGGATGAACCACAATCGGCAAGCGGACAGCCTGACGACGCGGGCCTGGAGGATTTGCCGGTGACGGTCGTCTTCGAACTCGCCCGCATGACGATGCCTTTGCACGAGGTCAGCCGGCTCGCTGCCGGTTCCATCGTGCCGCTCCCCGAGCTTTCCGAGCCTGCGGTCGATCTCGTGGCCAATGGCAAGTGCATCGGTCGCGGAGAGATCGTGAAGGTCGGTGACGGCATGGGAGTGCGTATCGTTCGCATGGCAACTGATGCTTGAGGGCTCGCCCAATCTTCTCGGCCTTCTCGTCGCGGTCGGCCTGGTCGGCATTCTGCCGCTGGCCGTGGTGACCATGACGGGTTTCCTGAAGATCTCCGTCGTCCTCTTCCTCATCCGTAACGCGCTCGGTGTCCAGCAGACACCGCCCAACCTGGTGATCTACGGCATCGCCCTGGTGCTGACGGTCTATGTGACGACGCCCTTGATCGGCGAGATCTCGGGACGTCTGCAGCAGGAAAACATCCAGTTCCAGACCACGCAGGACCTGACGCGCGCAGCCGAGCTGGCCCGCGAACCGCTCAAGCAGCATCTGCTGCGCTACACCCAGCCCCAGGAGCGCCAGTTCTTCCTGGACGGCACCAAGCGGCTGTGGCCGGAACCGGCACGGGCGGAAGTGAAGGATGACGACCTGCAGATCCTGGTGCCGGCCTTCGTCGCCTCCGAACTGACGCGGGCCTTCGAGATCGGCTTCCTGCTCTACCTGCCGTTCCTCATCATCGATGTGGTGGTCGCCAATGTGCTGATGACGCTGGGCATGATCATGGTCTCGCCGACACTGATATCCATTCCGCTGAAACTGCTGCTCTTCGTGGCGATCGACGGCTGGTCGCGCCTGATGCACGGCCTGATCCTCAGCTACAATTGACGGTTGCACCGCAAGGACCGCCCGATGGCCAATGATTTCATTCTTGCCAAGGTCCAGAGTGCCCTATGGATGGTGCTGATCCTCTCCGGGCCTGCCATCGTGGCGGCGCTGGTCGTCGGCCTGCTCATCGGCTTTGCGCAGGCGCTGACTCAGATCCAGGACCAGAGCCTGCCGCAGACCGTCAAGCTGGTCGTGGTTCTCGTCGTCATCCTGCTGGTCGGCCCGCTCCTCGGCTACCAGATCGCCAACGAGGCGTCCAAGGTCATGGACGAGTTTCCCGTCGTGACGCGCCAGTGATGGAAAACCTGTTTGCATCCCTCAAGGGGCTGGAAACCCTGGTCCTGGCCAGTGCCCTGGCCACGGCGCGCATCGTCGGCCTGGTCGCGCTGATGCCGCTGTTCTCCCGTACCCGGCTGGCCGGGATCCTGCGCACCGGCGTGGCGCTGGCGCTGGCGCTGCCGGTCATCCCGATGACCGTCGACATTGCCGGGCGCGGCCATGTC
Organism: Labrys neptuniae; assembly: GCF_040797145.1. Lineage (NCBI taxonomy): Bacteria > Pseudomonadati > Pseudomonadota > Alphaproteobacteria > Hyphomicrobiales > Xanthobacteraceae > Labrys > Labrys neptuniae. The sequence continues at coordinate 109,643 of NZ_JBFNQD010000013.1, forward strand.
GACGCGCCCATGATGCTCATGCTGATGCTCAAGGAAGTGGTGATCGGCGCCCTGCTCGGCTTCGTGCTCGGCATCCCGTTCTGGGCAGCGGAGGCCGCCGGCAACATCGTCGACCTGCAGCGCGGCTCGACCATGGGCACGCTGATCGATCCGATGATGACGCATGAGACGAGCGCCACGGGCACGCTGCTGATGATCGTCATGGTGGGCATCTATCTGGCCGCCGGTGGCCTTCATCATACCTTGAGCGCGCTGTACGACAGCTATGCGCTCTGGGCGATCGACAGTCTCTCGCCGATCTTCAGCCGGGATGCTGGCGCCATCCTGCTGACCTTGCTGACGCGCATTCTCGGCATGGCGCTGACACTGGTGGCGCCTCTGATCGTCAGCCTGCTGCTTTCGGACGTCGTGCTCGCCTTTCTCGCCCGCGCCTCGCCGCACCTCAATATTTTCGCCCTGTCGCTGGTGGTGAAGACCCTCGTCTTCAGCCTCGTCTCGGTGCTCTATGCCGCCTTCCTCATCCATTACATGACCAGCGATCTCGCCTTCCTGGACCAGGGCGTAAACGACCTCAAAGCACTTGTCGGTGGAGCGAGGTAGCGATGGTCGCAAAAGCCAAAACAAACTGCCCGGTCATAAGGAACCTGTGCGAGCGCTCGGGCCGGCAGCCGAACAACAAAGAGCCGTTCCAGCCATCGAAAGAACCAAAAAATATAATAATTCTAATTGCTTGTTCGAGATTTCTCTACTCTCGCAGCAAGCTGGGGGCCACAGAAATCAATGGGACGTCCACACATCGCGACGAGGTACGAAGAATTCCGCATGGTCGGCGCGACCAGTCTGCGCGAAGCGATCAGGCTCGGCCATTATCGCGGCCACACCGCCGGCCTGGCGGATGGCAAGCTGCAGGCAGACGTCATCATCCTGCCGAACAGCCTTGCCGACGACTTCCTGGAATATTGCATGCGCAACCCCAAATCGCTGCCCCTGGTCGGCGTCAATCGGGCCGGAGATCCCAGCCTGCCTACTCTCGGCGAAATCGACGTGCGTACCGACCTGCCGCAATATGATGTCTTCCATGCCGGGCCACAGACCTGGAGCAGGACCGACATCATCAGCCTGTGGCGTGACGATCTGGTCGCCTTCGCACTCGGCGGCACATTCAGCTTCGAGCATATGCTCCGACGGAACCGGATCGAGGTGCGCCATGTCGCCATGAGCCAGAACGTGCCGCTCTATCGCTCCTCAATCCGTACCCAGGGCGTGGGCATGTTCGGCGGCTACATGGTCGTCTCGATGCGGCCGATCCGAAAGGATCTCGTCGACAGGGCTCGCGCCATGACGGCACGTTTTCCGCACGCCCATGGCTCGCCGGTCCATGTCGGCGATCCCACGGAGATCGGCATCGACGACGTCGACAGCCCCGACTGGGGCGATGCCGTCGATGTCCGTCCCGACGAGATTCCCGTCTTCTGGGCTTCCGGCCTGACGGCGCAAAGCGTGCTGAAATGCTCGACGCCGGAGATGTTCATCACCAATACGCCAGGGCACATGCTGATAACCGATCTCGACGCCGATGCCGATGTCGGCCAGATCAGGCTGTTTTAGCCGTTCGGCATCGGCATCAATCGCGCAGCAGTGGCAGCAATCGTTCGCCCTGGCGCTTGATCTCGGACAGATAGGGCGTATCGGAAAGCACGAAATGCGTGATGCCGAGATCGCGATATTTGCGCAGTGAATTGGCGACATCGGCGGCCGAGCCGACCAGCCAGGTCGTGCCGGCACCGCCTCCGCCGAACTTGCCGGGGGCGGTATAGAGATTGTCGTCGAGCACGTCGCCGCGCGAGGCAAGATCGAGCAATCGGCGCTGCCCCTCGGCGACGGCCTGGCGGTGGTCGTGCCAGCCGGCGCCGTTGGTCCTGGCCATCTCGGCAACCTTCGCCTCGGCATCGGCCCAGGCCTGCTCCCTGGTGTCACGGACAAGCGTCGTGATCCGCAGGCCGAACTCCAGGGGTGGAAGATCGCGGTCCAGCGCCTTGCTCAAAGCCTTGAGGCGTTCGATGCGCTCCTGGACGCCACCGCGCGGCTCCCCCCAAAACAGCTGGACATCGGCCTCGGTTGCGGAGACTCGTTCCGCCGCCTCCGAAGCGCCCCCGAAATAGAGACGGGGATGCCGACGTTCGCCACGCGGGGAAAGGCGCGGCGCCGCGGTGGAGCCAGTAACCCGGAAGTGCTCGCCTTCAAAGGTGACGTTCTCCTCGGTCCAGAGCCTGCGCACCAGGCGCATGAATTCCCGGGTGCGGGCATAGCGATGTGCCTGCTCCCCCTCGGCATCGCCATAGGCCGCCAGATTGTCCAGGCCCGACACGACGTTCACGCGCACGCGGCCGCCGCTGAGCTGATCGAGCGTGGCGGCGGCGGAGGCGAACTGGGCCGGCTGCCAATAGCCGGGCCGGATGGCGATCAGCGGCTCGAAAGTGGTGGTCCGTACGGTAAGGGCAGTGGCAAGAGTGAAGGTATCGGGCCGGCCCCAGCCGGTGCCGATCAGTGCGCCCTTCCAGCCATGGCCCTCCAGAGCCCGGGCATGGCTGGTCAGCGTCTCCAGGCTGTTGTGATCCGCGGCGGCCGCGTCGCCGCGATGGCCGGCCCTGACGTCATTGGGGATGTACCACAGATATTCGCCCGTCCCGCTCATGGCGTCGGCCCGCCATTGCCCGTGGCTGCGGAGCGGTGGTGATCGCCGGCTTGGCGTGCTTCGCTACTCGACATGGTCGGTCTTTCCGTAAGCATTCCTGATGTCCTCGAGGGCGACCGCCAGTCGAAGACGTGACTGTGAGAGGTGGGCAAGGTCAGCGCACCTGCCCCCAGCGACGGATGGTGATCCTCTCCAATGTCGCGAACACCACATTCTCCATGACGAGGCCGATCAGGATCACGAGAGCGAGACCGGCGAAAACACGGTCGGTGTAGAGCTCGTTGCGGTTTTGAAAGATGAACCAGCCGAGCCCGCCCTTGCCGGACGAGGCACCGAACACCAGTTCCGCCGCGATCAGCGTGCGCCACGCAAAGGCCCAGCCGATTTTCAACCCGGAAAGGATGGCGGGCAAGGCGGCGGGCACCAGGATCTGAAAGACGTAGCGCACGCCCCGCAGGCCATAATTGCGGCCCGTCATGCGCAGGGTCTCGGGCACGGCCTGGAAACCGGCGAAGATGTTGAGGGAAAGCGGCCACAACACCGAATGGATCAGCACGAACACCAGGCTGCCGGCGCCGAGCCCGAACCAGAGCAGCGCCAGCGGAAGCAGGGCGATGGCGGGCAGCGGGTTGAACATGGCCGTCAGGGTCGAGAGCAAATCCCGGCCCACTTGGGTTGCAACCGCGAGCGTGGTCAGCGCGAAGGCGAGGACGATGCCGGCGACATATCCCTGAACGAGCACGAGGAGCGACAGCCTCACCCGCTCGGGCAGCTCGCCGCTGGCCATGTCGGCTATGAAGGCCCGCGCGGTCGCCATGAAGGTCGGCAGCAAGAGGTCATTGTCCTGATAGCGGGCAAGAACTTCCCACAGCAGCGCGAGGGCCATGAGTATCAGGCTCTTGCGCAGCCAGCCCTGTTGCCAGAGGCGAGTCGCCAGCGGCAGCCGGCGTTCGAGCGCCACTTCGACGAAGGGCGGGAGGTCGCGCTCGAATTCCGGGCGGACAGGTGGAACGAGCGATCCGTTCGAGACCATGCTCATCCCCGTCCTCCCATGCCAATCCTCGCTTCGACCGCGCCTTCCGGCTCCTTCGCCTCCTCCTCGAACAGCAGGCGATGGATATGCTGGCTCGCGGCCTGGAAGGCCGTCCCGCCACTGCTCGTCAGGTCCCATTCATGGCTGTTGATCTCCGCGCGCACCCGGCCCGGACGTGGCGAGAGCAGCGCCACGCGGTTGCCGACGACAAGCGCTTCCTCGATGGAATGGGTGACGAACAGCAGGGTGAAGCGCACCTCGTCCCACAGGCGCAGCAGTTCCTCCTGCATCTTGCGCCGCGTCAGGGCATCGAGCGCCGCGAAAGGCTCATCCATCAGCAGGATTTCCGGCTGCATGGCGAGCGCCCTGGCGATTGCCACCCGCTGCTTCATGCCCCCCGAGAGCTGGTGCGGGAAGACGTCCGCGAAGCTGGCAAGCCCGACCTTGTCGAGGTAATGCAGGGCTCGCTCCCGCGCCTGGTGGCGCGGCAGGCGTCCGGAGGCGACGAGCGGGAAGACCACATTCTGCAGCACCGTCTTCCACGGCGGCAGCTGATCGAATTCCTGGAAAACCACGATACGGTCGGGGCCCGGCGCGCGTATCGGCCGCCCCCTGAGCACGAACTCCCCTTCGACCGGCCTGATGAACCCCGCCGCTGCCTTCAACAGTGTGGACTTGCCGCAGCCCGACGGCCCGAGCAGGACGAAACGATCGCCCTCGTAGACGTCGAGATCCACCCTATGCGTGGCCCGGACGACCTGATGGCGGGTCGCATATTCCAAAGTCACCGAACGTGCCTGCAGCAAAGGGGCTGGCAAGGCGTTCTCGACAGCTGGCTGCAGCGCACGCGAAACGTCACGCGGCTTGGAGAAGACTGGCTTGGAAAAACCCTGCAGGAGGCTGTCCGTCATGCGGTCTACCGATCACCCATCTCAACATTCTTGGAACGAAGCATTCAGCTGCCGCCGGAAATGCGAGGCTCGTCGAAGAAATAGTCCGACAGGCTCTTCGGCTCGTTCTTGATGGCGCCGACGCGGTGCAGGAACTGGCCGAGCCCCAGCGTGTTGTCGGGAGCGATCTTGAAGCTGACTTCCGGGTTCTTGATGATCTTGAGGAGCAGGTTGCGATCGGTCTTGGCGCCGGCTACCTCCAGGTAGATATCGGCCGCCGCCTCGGGATTGTCGCGGATGAACCTGGCGGCCTCGTCGAGACCGTCGAGGAAGGCCCTGTAGGTCTTGGGACTTTCCTTGACGAATTTCTCCGTGGCGTAGAGCACCGTCGAGGAGGCCGGACCGCCCTGCACGTCATAGGATTTCAGCACGACATGCGCCTTGGGATTGTCGGCGAGTTCCTGTTCCTGGAAGGGCGGGTTGCCGAAATGGGCGGTGATCTCTGTGCCACCCTTGATCACCGCCGCCGCGGCTTCCGGATGCGGCAGCGCGACCGAGATCTTGTCCAGCCTGTCATAATCGGCATCGCCCCATTGCTTGGCCGAGGCCCATTGCAGGATGCGCGACTGCACCGAGACGCCGACGGCCGGCAGCGCAATGCGGTCCTTGTCGGTGAAGTCGGCGATCGTCTTCACATTGGCGTTGTTGGTAACGAGGTAATAGGGAAAATTGCCGAGCGAAGCGACGCCCTTGACGTTCTGCTTGCCATGGGTGCGATCCCACAAGGTGAAGAGCGGTCCGACCCCTGCCCCCGCAATGTCGATGCTGCCCGACAGCAGCGCATCGTTCACCGCTGCCCCGCCCGAGAGCTTGACGAATTCGACATCGATGTCGACGCCTGCGGCCTTGCCGTGCTTTTCGAACAGTTTCTGCGCCTGCGCGACATTGAGCGTAAGATAGACGACGCCGAATTGCTGGGCGATGCGCAGTTTGCCCTCTTCTGCCTCTGCCGCCGAGGCAAACAGCAATCCCGCACCGGCCAGCAGCCCGATCATCGCCCGCATATGACGCCTCATGAAACACCCGTTCGTCGCTGGAAATTCCTCCAAATATAGAAAGTCTATTGAATTAGTCAATTTTATCCTACGAGCGAGCCTTTTCGGGGCGCACGGACGTCTCGTCCGCTCTTGGAAACGTTGCGTCCGGTTGGCGGGAAGAGGCGGACGAGACGTCCGCGCACCCGGAAAAGGCGCTGCTATTCGGGAGCGACACGCACCACGAGCTTGCCGAAATTGCGGCCATCGAGCAGGCCGATGAAGGCTTGCGGCGCCCTGTCGAGACCGTCCACGAAATCCTCCTTGTAGCGGAGGCGCCCCGAGGCGATCCATTCCGCCGCCTCGCGATAGAAGGCGGCGCGCTGGTCGGCGAATTCGCGCTGGATGAAACCGCGGATGAGAAGGCTCTTGCTCAGGACATCCCGCATCATCGAGGGCAAGCGATCGGGACCAGGAAAGGCATCCGGGCCGGCATTGTATTGCGCGATCAAGCCGCAGACGGGGATACGGGCAAAATCGTTGAGCAGCGGAAACACCGCATCCCATACGCGGCCGCCGACATTCTCGAAATAGATGTCGATCCCCTTGGGGCAGGCAGCGGCGAGCTGGGCGGCGAAATCGGGAGCATGGTGATCGACCACGGCGTCGAAGCCGAGTTCATCGCGCACGAAGGCGCATTTGTCGGCACCACCCGCAATCCCGACGGCCCGGGCGCCCTTGATCCGGGCAATCTGGCCGACGACCGAGCCGACAGCACCAGATGCCGCAGCAACGACGACGGTCTCGCCGGGCTTGGGCTGGCCGATGGTCAGCAACCCGGCGTACGCCGTGAAGCCGGGCATGCCGAGCACCCCGAGCGCCGTACTCAACGGCGCCGCCTTGGGGTCGAGCTTGCGCAACCCCACGCCATCGGACAGCGCGAAGCTCTGCCAGCCGGAATGGGAGAGCACGATATCGCCCTCCCGGTAATCGGGATGGCGCGAACGTATCACGCGGGCGACGGTACCTCCCTCCATGACATCCCCGATCGCCACGGGCTTGGCATAGGATTTGGCGGCGCTCATGCGGCCGCGCATATAGGGATCGAGCGAGAGATAGAGGATCTGCAGGAGGAGCTGCCCGTCCGCAGGCTCGCTGACCGGCACATTTTCGAACCTGAAATCGTTCGGGGAAGGCGCGCCGACGGGCCGGGAGGCAAGCACTATTCGCCGATTGATGAGGGTTGACGTCGTCATGCTCGAGCCGGCCTCCGTTCTGTGTGTTTCAAGAACGCCCGTTTTCCGGCTACCGAATGTCAGGCGCCGGCAACAGGACGCCAGTTGCATTTAAGCGCGCTTGCGGAAATGTCATCGCCGGTCCCGCTCATATTTTCGTGCGATGGAGCACCGGCCCGGATGACGGATCACCCAAGCCGCGAGCCGACGCCAGGATGACGACCAGCGGGAGACGGCCCTTGTGTCCCGCGCATCATCTCTCCTTCGGCTGCCTGCTTCCCATCCTTTTTGATGCATTTCAGACGGAAGCCCAGGAGGCTTCCGTCTCTCACCGCAGATCGTCGATCACTTTCGGGCGTCGAGCTGGTCGATAGCCTGCACGTTCCCGGCCGAAGGGCCCTCAGGATCGAAATTCGACGACAGCCAGGTATCGACGATGGCCTTGGCGAGTTCCGGACCGACGACGCGCGCACCCATGGTGATGATCTGGGCGTTGTTCGACTTGGCTGCGCGTTCCGCCGAATAGGTGTCATGGGTGAGAGCCGCCCGGATGCCTGGCACCTTGTTGGCGGAGATGCACACGCCGATGCCGGTGCCGCAGAACAGGATGGCGCGATCATGCTTGTGATCGACGACGTCCTGCCCGACCTTTGCGGCGAGGTCTGCGTAATAGCCCGACTGGCTGAGATCTGTGACCTCCAGGTCCGGGCGATTGGCCAGATGCGCAGCGATGACGTCGAGCAGGGGCTTGCCCGCGCTGTCGGCTCCAAGTGCGATTTTCATGACGGTCTTCCTTCCTTGTATAAGTGAGATCGGTTGCACTAGGGGCTATGCCGACAGGGCCCGGGCCGTGCGTTCGAGGATGTCGAGATAGCCTTCGGCCTGCCAGGCGGAGCGCCCGATGAAGAGCCCGTCGATATGGGGCTGGCCGATGAGGTCGGCGGCATTGGCCGGATTGACACTGCCGCCATAGAGAACCGCAGGAGATGTCCCGAGCCGGTTCGCCGCCACCTGCTTGATCAAGGCCTGCTGGCGATCGGCATAGTCGGCGCTGGCTGGAATGCCGTTTTCGCCGATGGCCCAGACCGGTTCATAGGCGAAGATGATCTCGGCAGCAGGCTTGCCGTCGCCAAGCTGCGCGAGCGCGCCCTCGACCTGGGTTGCAAGCACCTCTTCGGCCCTACCGCTCTCGCGCTCAACCAGGGTCTCGCCGACGCAGACCAGCGGTATCAGGCCGTGCTTGATGGCTGCCGCCGTCTTCAGGCCGACGGTACGATCCGTCTCGCCGAAATGCTCCCGCCGCTCGCTATGGCCGAGCTCGACCAGGTCGAGGCCGCAATCCCGCAGCATCGGCGGCGAAATTTCGCCGGTCCAGGCTCCCGCATCGGCCCAATGCATGTTCTGCGCACCGACCTTCACGCGCGTCCCGGCCAGCGCCTTTTTGACCTCGCGCACCAGGGTGAAGGGCGGGATGACGAAGGGCTGCAGGCGATCGTCGACCGAAGCCAGTGCCTGAGCCAAGACTTTCGCGAAAGCCAGACCCTCTTCCAGGGTCTTGTTCATCTTCCAGCTGGTGCCGACCCAGTGACGTGTCATTTTCCAAGTATCTCCGTGCCGACCACGACCGGCCGACTTGCAAATCGGTACGTTTCAGACAGACCTAGCCGAGCAGCGCCCGTGCCGTGGCCTCGTCGGTGATCAGTCCTCGCAGGCGACCGCTGAGCAGTACGGCCCGGATCGCCTCGAGCTTGTGCGCCCCGCCCGCAATGCCGACGATGTGGTCATCGGCCCGTCCGTTCAGGGCCACGCCCAGGGTCCGCGCGGTCAGCGGGTTTTCGAGCACCCGCCCCTGTGCGTCGAAGAAATAGCCGAGCATTTCGCCCACGCCGCCCTCGGCCTTGATGTCCCGGATCTCCTGCGGGTGCATCATGCCGGACGAAACGAGCTGGGCGTCGGCATCGACCGAGCCGATGCCCACCACCTTCAGCTCCGCGCCATTGGCCATGGCGAGCACCTCGCTGATGCCGCGCTGGGCGAGCAGGACCGCCTTATCCTCAGCGGAGTTGGCGAAGAACGGCACCGGCATCACATAGGCCTGCGCTCCGGTCTTCTCCGCGATGGAGTGCATGACGTCATGCGGGTTGACGGCATAATTGCGGGTAAGCACGCCGAGCAGCGAGACGAAACGCATTTGGCCGGCCGCGATGCGGGACATATGCGCGACGGCCGATGTCAGGGTCCGCCCATGGCTGAGGCCGATGGTGCGATGGTCGCCGCGCTCGATCTCGCGCCGCAGGAACCCCGCCCCGGCCTGGCCGAGCGCGCGCAGCGGGATGCCCTCCTCGCCGAGATCGGGCGCGACTTCGCAATGATCGAGATGGAAGCGCCGGCAGAGTTCCGCTTCCAGCTCGACGCATTCGACGATGTCGCCGTCGATGGAAACCTTGACCACCCCGCTCGCCACCGCCCGCGCAATGAGGCGATGGGTCTTCACCGAGGGCAGGCCGAGCCGCTTGGCCACCGCCGCCTGGGTGAGGCCGCCAACATAATGCAGCCAGGCGGCGCGGCAGGCGAGGGATTCCTCCAGCTCGTTCTCGGTGACGGCGCGTCCGGTCCCGCCTCCCCGCCCCGTTCCCTTTGCGTCAGACATGAAGATCCTCCGCGCCTGTCCCGATGAAGGGCGCCCAGAAGGCGATGCTCTCGGCAATCTGGGGAATGACCTGGCGATCGTTGGGCTCGCGTTCCTTGAAGCTCAGCTCCAGGCAGATCTCGTTGTCGTCGGCACCACCCTCGGCCAGGGCGGTCAGCAACGGTTCGGGCTGGATCCGGCCCCTGGCATTGAACTCGGCCGTGAAGGGCCGATGCCCTCCCTTGTCCATCAGGCTCTGCTTGATGTGGATGATCGGGGACACCTTCGGTACGGCCCGCGCCCAGGCATAGGGGTCGTAGTCGTCGGGGTTGGACGAGGTGACGTCGCCATGATCGATATCGGCCATCATCCACATCGGCACGGCCATGTCGGCGGCCGTCAGCCGCCGCTGCAGCGACAGGCAGGCCTCGATGGTTTCGCCGAATTCGCGGCCGATGCTCATCGGCTCCCAGAAGACGGAGGTCAGGCCGGCGGTCTTGGCGTGCTCGGCGACCTCGGCCCAGCAGTCGATGGCGATCCGGATCAGCTCCTCACGCCTGATGGCATCGTCGTAATCGGCAAAAGTGAAGATGGCGAATTGCGTGCCGACCGACGTGCCGCCGAGATCGCCGATGATGTCGGCGAAGGTCTTGAACCAGTCGACATAATAGCGCCGCACATCCGGATCGGGATGTCCAAAATGATTGAGCCGGCCATAGGGCCCGGTCATGCCGCTGGTCACACGCACACCAGTGCGGGCCAGGGCGCCGCTCATCTGGCGGACCAGGCGCCGTATGGTGGGCGCCGGCCAGCTCGGGTTGATGAATTCATGGGTGAGCTGCAGGTCGCGCAGCCTGAGATCACCAGCCACCGTGTCGATCAGATCGTCGGGATCGGCGAAGCGGTTCACGAGCGGATTGGTATTGAGGGACAGCGTCAGAGGCATCGGACCCTCAGGCAGAAGCGTTGGAAAAACGGGTCGGCGTAGCCTCGGCTGCGGTCGGCATCTCCTGCTCGAACCAGGCGGTGAAGGCCGCCTTTTCAGGTTCGCTCAGATGGAGATAATGCTTGGTCCGGCGCACCAGGACGTCCTCGGCGCTGCGGGCCCATTCATGGCCGGCGAGATAGCGCGCCTCGGCCTCGAAGAGGCTGCCGCCGAAATGGCGGCCGAGATCGGCGACACTGCGCGCCGGGCCGACGACCTGAGGCGTGCGCGCGCCATAGGCACGACCATAGTGCTGGAGCAGCCGGTTGGGCATCCAGGGATAGGCCGTGCGCAGGCTCTCGACGAAGCTGACATAGTCGGCATTCTCGATCTCGCCGCCAGGCAACTTGGCTTCACGCGTCCAGTCGCCGCCCATTTTGGGAAAGAATTTGCCGAGCCGGTGCAGCGCACGCTCGGAGAGTTCGCGAAAGGTGGTGATCTTGCCGCCGAAGACGTTGAGCAGCGGCACCCCGCCGGTCTCGTCGAGATCGAAGACGTAATCGCGCGTGACGGCGGACGGATTGCCCTTGCCGTCGTCGAAGAGCGGCCGGACCCCCGAGAAAGCGTGCAGCACGTCCTGCCGCCGCAGCTTCTGCTTGAAGTAGCGGTTCACCGCCGTGATCAGGTAGTCGATTTCCTTCTCGTCGGCAGCGACATCCTCGGCAGGCCCCTGATAGGCGATATCGGTGGTGCCGATCAGCGCCATGTCCCCTTCATAGGGATTGATGAAGATCACGCGCTTGTCGTGGTTCTGCACCAGATAGGCCTGCTGCCCCTCCCAGAATTTCGGCACGATGATGTGGCTGCCCTTGACCAGGCGCACATTGCGCGTGGAGTTGGAGCCAGCCTGTGCGATGACGTCGGAGACCCAGGGTCCTGCCGCATTGGCGATGCATCGGGCCCGGTGCGTGCGGGTTTCGCCTGTCACCGTATCGCGGGTGGTGACGGTCCAGCCCCCCTCCTCCCGCCGCGCTGAAATCGCCGCCGTGCGAGTGAGGATCGTGGCGCCCTTTTCCGCGGCGCCGAGCGCGTTGAGCGCGACGAGACGCGCATCATCCACCCAGCAGTCCGAATATTCGAAACCCTTGGTGTATTGGTCGAGGATCGGCGCGCCGACAGGGTCGCGCCGCAGATCCAGCACGCGCGTGCCGGGAAGCTTCTTGCGGCCGCCGAGATGGTCGTAGAGGAAGAGGCCGAGGCGTACCAGCCAGGCAGGCCTGTCCTGCGGGCTGTGCGGCAGCACGAACCGCATCGGCCAGATGATGTGGCAGGCCGAGTTCAACAGGACTTCGCGCTCGATCAGCGCTTCGCGAACCAGGCGGAACTCGTAATATTCCAGATAGCGCAGACCGCCATGCACCAGCTTGCCCGAGCGTGAGGAGGTGCCCTGGGCCAAATCGTCCTTTTCCACCAGCGTGACGGACAGGCCGCGGCCTGCCGCATCGCGGGCGATGCCGGCACCGTTGATGCCACCGCCGATCACCAGAAGGTCGATCATCTCACTCATACTGCAAGGCTCCTTCCCGCGGCGGGCGCCGCGCCCGCCCCGCCGGCATCGTGCCGGACGGCCGCAAGCGCTTTCCAGGCCGGGATCAATTCGAGGCGCGAGGCCCTGAAGGCGGGGAACAGTTGGTCGTAAAGGCTCGCCAGGGCCGGATCGGGCGGTTCGGGTGCACCCAGGAGAGGCGTCACCCACTGGGCGACGCAAGCATCCATGTCCTTGAAGGCGCCAACGGCAACCGCCGCCATCATGGCCGCGCCGGCGGCGCCGGCCTCCTCGCGCGAGGAAACCCGCAGCGGCGCGTTGATCGCAGCGGACAGCACGCCGCGCAAAGCACGCGAGCGCACCGCACCGCCAGCCAGGCGCAGCTCGGCCGGCAGGTCACCCATGGCGGCGTAGCAATCGCGCATGGCCAGGCCGAGCCCCTCGACGACGGCACGCACCAGATCGGCATAGCGATGCCCGGCGGAGAGGCCGATGAAGCCGGCACGGGCATCGGCATCGACGAAGGGACCGCGTTCCCCGGCATCGGAAATATAGGGATGGTAGATCAGCGATCCCGGGCGGCTGTCGGCCAGCCAGCCATCGATGCGCTTCACCAGGTCCTGATGCGTGACCTTCTGGCCCATCTGGGCAAGGATGTCGGTCGCGATCGTCAACACCCAGTCGATGTTGAGCGTGGCCGCCATGTTGGTCTGGACCTGGGTGACGACACCGGGCACCGGCAGGGCGATGACATAGCCGGTGCCTTCAGCATTGAGATGAACGTCCGCCGCCTTCTTGGCCCGCATGTGGACGCCGGTCGAGCCGATGGTCGAGCAGGCCGCATCGCCCGAACCACCATAGACACCCGCCCCCAGCGCGGCCATGACCATGTCGACATAGCCCAGGCTCACCGGCGTGCCCGCCAGCAATCCCGTCTGCTCGGCCGCGCGCGCCGTGAGGGCATGCGTGATCTGGCTGCCGTCGATGATCTCCGGCAGCAATTTGCGCCGATGCGTCAGGCCGAGGGCCTCCACCACCCCATCGTCATAGCGGCGGGTACGGAAATTGCCGAAGGTGAAGCTGGCTTCCGACGGGTCCGTGGCGCGCACGCCCGTCAGGTTCAGATAGAGCCAGTCCTTGCAGTGCAGCGCCACCTCGGCCCTGTCGAGCAAGGACGCGTCGTGACGGTCCATATGGGCCATTTGCGACCCCTGCTGGCAGGTATTGAGGCCCGTGCCCGTGGCCTCGAAGCGTGCCCGGTTCAGCGGCGAGGCCGCCAGGCCCTGCACTGTGGGCGCAGCCCGTGCGTCCAGCCATAGCCAGGCATCGGCCGTCGGCACATTGTCCGCTCCCACCAGCCAGGTGCCGTCGCCCTGGGCCGTGACTGCGAGCGCTGCCGTTCGAGCCGCCAGATTCTCAACCTTCTCGGCCAGCCCTCGCAGCGCCGTGACACAGTCGGCCCAGGTCACCTCCAGTGACTGGGTGGCCGAACCGTCAGGCCCACGTTGGTAGCGATTGGGTACGGACGAGGCCCCGACCTGTCGGCCGCCGAAATCGAAGGCGACAGCCTTGATCACCGAGGTCCCGGCATCCACCCCGATCAGCAGATCAGCGGGCATCGCAACATCCTTTGCGAACTGACGGGTCGACACTTCCGCGCATGAACCATCTCCCAGGCAGGGCTAGGCCTCCCACGTCGCCGACGATTTCCGCCGTGCGCATCGATCTTCGATCACTGTGTTTCATATATCACAAAGATATCATACGTCACGTAATTTATTGCTGAGATAACATATTATTTCATTCGATTGCGCCTGCCTCTAAAAGACGAAGGTGCATCCGAAAGCCGGAACCACCCTCCGGACACCACAGCCAAAACGAAGCCGAAAATCGCGAGACTTCTCAATTTCCTGAGTTGATTAAACTGATTTAACTTATTGATTAATATATAAAAATCATATTTTCCGATATTTTACACGCCAACTCTTCGGGCTGACGGCCACGCAGCGGATCGCACTGCCACGCCAGAGATCACCCCCGCGTCATCGAGGGAAACGCACCGAGAGACTGCTCTTTCCAGGAAACTTTCTCACCGGCCCAACGAGTCCATGTTTATAACTCTGTTGACGTTTTATAAAACACAGATATAACATATCTCAATGATCAGCGAGAGAGCCGTTCCGGCCCGTGAGAGCGGGTCGCATCAGCGGCAGAATGGGAGGAGCCATGCTGCGCATTCGGCGCACCGGGTCCGCGCTTGCGGCACAGACCGGCGCGAGCCTCGGCCGGGCACTCCCTCATCTCCGTTTCCTGGTCGCATGCAGCGAAAATGGTGGGCTTCGTCATGAGCAATAGTCATGGTGCATCCGCGAGGGCACCGGCCGCCGCTGGCTGGCGTCGGCTGATCGTGCCCGCGCTTGCCGTTCTCGTCGCCGCGGGCATCGCCTTCGACACCCGCATCGTGCAGATCGGCTCCAAGGACGATGTGCGCCAGGCGGCCTTTTCGCCCGACAGCTACGGCGCCGAGCATTTCCCGCAGGTCAAGGCGGCCATCGAGCAGCGCGCCGTCGAGGCCAAGACCCTCGCACCCGAGATTCTCGCCGACAAGGCGGCAGCCGCCACGAAATACGGAACCGCAGCCTCCACCGGTTCCATCATTCCCGTCCGCCTCACCGGCGTCGCCGGCGAGCAGAAGGCGGGCATCTACAAGCTCACGGTGGATGGGCTGCCGGCCTCCATCGGCGTGCGCGTCCAGACCGGCCCTGCCATCAACGGAACCGATCTTCGCGACGCGCCGGGCGATATCGCCTTCGGCCAGTTCAAGAACCAGATCGAGTATCAGAACGCCGGCTCGGCCATCAATCGCGAGATGAAGAAACAGGTACTCACCGGCATCGACACCGCCAACCTCACCGGCAAGACCCTGGAGATCGTCGGTGCCTTCCGGCTGGTGAACCCGGAAAACTGGCTGATCACACCCGTGGCGGTGACGGTGAAATGAGCCAGGCCCCCTCTCCTTCCGACGCGCAGGCACCCGAGGTCGTGCTGGCCGCCCGCAACGTGGCCAAGTCCTATGGCAATGTCCACGCCCTGAAAGGCGTGAACTTCGACATTCATCGCGGCCAGGTCACGACTTTGTTCGGCGAGAATGGCGCCGGCAAATCGACGCTCATGAAGGTCCTGTCGGGCATCGTGACGCCGACATCGGGCGAGATCCTCCTCGATGGCCAGCCCGTAGTGTTTTCCTCGGCGTCGGATGCCCGCGACCGGGGTATCTCGATCATCCACCAGGAACTCTCCCTCGCACCCAATTTGTCGGTGCGGGACAATATCTTCATGGGGCGCGAGATCATGGGCCTCACCGGCGTCGACTTCGCCAAGGAGGAAGAAGAGACGCGCGCCCTGATGGCCGAACTCGAAGAGGACATCGATCCCCTGACCCCGGTCGGCGAATTGCGGCTCGGCCAGCAGCAGATCGTCGAGATCGCACGCGCCCTCTCGGTCCGGAGCCGCATCCTGATCATGGACGAGCCGACCTCGGCCCTGTCGGCAACGGAAGTGGCGGTGCTCTTCAAGGTCATCGGCGACCTCACCAGCCGGGGCGTATCGATCGTCTACATCTCGCACCACCTCGAGGAAGCGCTCGAGATCACCAATCACGCCGTCGTCCTGCGCGACGGCACCATGACGGCCTATGCCCCGCGTGCCGAGATCGACCTCAAATGGATCGTGCGCAACATGGTGGGCGAGAACTACGATCTCGGCTCCCCGCCGGTGGGCTACGCGTTCGGCGCCACCGCGCTTTCGGTGCGCGAACTCACGGTGCCGGATCCGGCCGGTGGCGGCTACAACGTGGTCGACAAGCTGTCGCTGGACGTCAAGGCCGGCGAGATCGTCTGCATCTACGGCCTGATGGGCGCCGGCCGGACCGAATTGCTGGAAACCCTGGCCGGGCGCCTCAAGGCCTCGTCCGGCCAGATCCTGCTGGAGGATGACGAGGTCTCGGGCCTGACCATCGCCCGGCGCATCCAGGCGGGCCTTGCTTTGGTTCCCGAAGACCGGCAGCGCGATGGCCTGGTCCAGACCATGAGCGTGGGCCAGAACCTGTCCCTGGCTTCGATTGCCGACTTCACGCGCGGCCTGTTTACCTCGCTGAGGATCGAGCAGCAGCTGATCGACGACACCATCCGCAAGGTCACGGTCAAGACGGCGGGTGGCGGAGCACCCATCGGCTCGCTGTCCGGCGGCAACCAGCAAAAGGTGGTGATCGGCAAGATGCTGGCCACCAATCCCAAGGTGATCCTGCTCGACGAGCCGAGCCGCGGCATCGACATCGGCGCCAAGGCTGAAGTGTTCCGGCTTCTCGCCGAGGGCGCGCGCCGGGGTCTTGCCGTCGTCTATTCCACTTCCGAAGTCGGCGAATGCCTCTCCGTCGCGCATCGCATCATCGTCATGCGCAAGGGCCGCATCGCCGCCGAATTCGGCGCAACCGCAAGCAAGGACGAGATCATGGCCGCCTCGGGCGAAGCCGTCGTCCACTGATCCCCCCGGAGCAAGGCGCCTTCGAATGAAACCGCGCCTTTGCTCTAACTCTTTGTTTCGACACGACCTTGCGACCCCTGCCGGTGTCGGCAGATCGCAAAACGCTCTAGGCTTTTAGGAGGCCTGCCCATGTCGCAAACCGCTGCAAGTACGAGCGCCAAGGGGCAGAAATCGAGCCCCGGCATCGGCCGGTTGCTGCTCGAAGGACGCGCCTTCTTCGCGCTGATCCTCATCGTCGCGGTCTTTTCATTCCTGTCGCCCAACTATTTCACGCTCGGCAATTTCCTGACGATGGCCTCGCACGTCGCCATCTACGGCATCCTGGCGCTCGGCATGCTGCTGGTGATCCTCAATGGCGGCATCGATCTTTCGGTAGGCTCCGTGCTGGCCCTGTCCGGCTGCGTCGCCGGCTTCCTGATGGGCGGCGTGACCCTGCAAGTCGCCGGCGTCATCCTCTACCCGCCGGTCTGGGCCATCGTGGTGCTGACCCTGGTGGTCGGCGGGCTGGTCGGCGCGCTGAACGGCGTGCTCATCGCCTGGTTCCGGGTGCCCGCCTTCGTGGCCACGCTGGGCGTGATGTATGTCGCCCGCGGCGTGGCGCTGCTGATGACCAACGGCCTCACCTACAACAATCTCTCCGGCCATGCCGATCTCGGCAATACCGGCTTCGAGTGGCTGGGCTTCAACCGCCTGTTCGGCGTGCCGATCTCGGTGCTGATCCTGGCGGCGCTCGCCATCGTCACGGCCCTGGTGCTCGGCCGCTCCGCTTTCGGCCGCTGGCTTTATGCCTCGGGCGGCAATGCCCGCGCCGCCGAATTGTCGGGCGTGCCGGTCAAGCGCGTGCAGATCACCGTCTATACCGTCTCCGGCATCCTGTCGGCGATCGCCGGGCTGGTGCTGTCCTCGCAGCTGACTTCGGCCGGCCCCACGGCGGGCACAACCTATGAACTCACGGCCATCGCCGCCGTGGTGATCGGCGGCGCCGCCCTCACCGGCGGGCGCGGCACGGTCCAGGGCACGATGCTGGGTGCCTTCGTCATCGGCTTCCTGTCGGACGGCCTGGTGATCATCGGCGTATCCTCCTACTGGCAGACCGTCTTCACCGGCACGGTGATCGTGCTCGCCGTCCTGCTCAACTCGATCCAGTACAAGGCCCGCGGCCGGCAAGGCTAGGAGTCCGCGCAGAAACTTTCCCATTTCGGCAACAACAACAGATCTGCAGTGGGATCGTTGCCGTCTTGCGACGGCAGACAACTTCACCAATCAAGGGAGATGCCCAATGTTCAAAAAAGGCATGCGTTTACTGGTTGCGGCCGTCGCCGTGACCCCGTTGCTGATCGGCTCGGCCTCGGCGGCGGGCCTGATCTCGATCATCGTCACCGATCCGGCCAATCCTTACTGGTTCACCGAGGGCGAGGTCGCCAAGAAGACCGCCGAGCAGCTCGGTTACACCGCCTCGGTCGCCGCCCATAAGGGCGACACCAACACCGAGAGCACGCTGATCGACACTGCCATCACCAACAAGTCCGCCGCCATCATCCTCGATCCGGCCAACGCCGACGGATCGGTCGGTGCGGTCAAGAAGGCCGTCGATGCCGGCATTCCGGTGTTCCTCGTCAATGCCGAGATCAACAAGGAGGGTCTGGCCAAGGCCCAGCTGGTCTCGAACAATGCGCAGGGCGCCGCTGTCGGCGCAGAACAGTGGGTGAATTCGGTCGCCAAGTCGGGCAAATATGTCGAGCTGTTCGGCAACCCCGCCGACAACAACGCCGCCACCCGCTCCAACGGCTATGAAACCGTGCTGACGCAATATCCCGACCTGACCAAGTCGGCCCAGGAAGTCGCCAACTGGGATCGCGCCCAGGGCTACCAGAAGATGCAGTCGATGCTGCAGGCCCATCCCGACATCATCGGCGTGATCTCCGGCAATGACGAGATGGCCCTCGGTGCCGTCGCGGCGCTGAAGGAAGCCGGCAAGCTCAAGCAGGTCAAGGTCGGCGGCTTCGACGGCTCGCCCGATGCGGTCGCCGCCATCAAGGCTGGCGAACTGCAATACACCGTCCTGCAGCCGGTTGCCGTCTTCTCCAAGGAAGCGGTGGTCCAGGCCGATACCTTCATCAAGACCGGCAAGACCGGCGCGGCGACCGAAAAGCAGCTCTTCGACTGCGTCCTGATCACCAAGGACAATGTCGACAAGTATGTCTCGGCCTTTACGCTCGCCAAGTAATGACGAAGCCGGGATGGCTGTTGGCCATCCCGGCTCTCGCAGGGCGTGTCGCGTCCTTCCACAGCGGTGATTGCTGCAGGCAGGCATATTCCCGCGCTTCGGGATATTCTGCCCCGGCACAATCCGGAAACAGACCGACATGACATCGACGAGAGCCACGCAGGACGAAACGCTGGAACAGATCATCGCCGATCAGGTGCCGAGCGACAGCCGCCATGCCCGACAGTTGGCCCGCCGCCAGCTCATCATGCAGGCGGTAATGGCCGAGGGCACCATGCGCATCGAGGAACTGGCGGAACGTTTCGCCATCAGCCTGATGACCGTGCATCGCGATCTCGACGAGTTGATCAATCGCGGCCTGCTGCGCAAGTCTCGGGGCATCGTGTCGGCGACGCCCACCAGCCTGGTCGAGTCGAGCGATGTCTACCGTTCCATGCGCCAGGCCGTGGAAAAGCGTGCCATCGCCCAGGTGGCGTCCCAGTTCCTGGAAGCCGGGCAGGCCGTCTTTTTCGACGATTCGACCACAGTGCTGCAGATGGCGCCTCATATCGCGGCCCGCGTGCCACTGACGGCGATCACCAACTCGATCCCGCTGATGAACGAGTTGAAGGAAATGAACGATGTCACCCTGCTCGGCCTCGGCGGGCGCTACTACAATTGGTGCAACGCCTTCATGGGCCCTGCCACCACTGCCGAGATCCGCCGTCTTCGCGCCGACTGTGTCTTCCTGTCGATGTCCGCCATCACCGATGACATGGTGTTCCACCAGTCCGCCGAGATGGTCGAGACCAAGCGGGCCATGTTCGACAGTGCGGCCAAGCGGATCCTGCTTGCCGATCACACCAAGTTCCAGCGTCGTGCCCTGCATGCGATGGGCAATCTCAGCGAGTTCGATGCCATCATCATCGACGATGGCATGGCCCCGCTCCAGGTCGAATTGCTGCGATCGCGCGGCATCAACATCGTGATCGCGCCGCTCAAGCTGCGCTCATCCCATCCTGCGTGACGATATCCGGCATTTCGTCCGGCGGTCTCGCATCATCTGCAACAACCCTTCGCGACGGAGTGCCTGCCAATGCCGACCCTCATCGGAATCGATAATGGGCTGACGGTGACCAAGGCAGCCGTCTTCGATGAAAAAGGCACGCTGCTCGCGGTTGCCCGCCGGCGCATTCCCCAGATCATCCCCCATCCCCACCATGTCGAACGCGACATGGTGGGCCTCTGGCAGGCGACGGCCGAGGCCATTGCCGAAGCGCTCGAAAAAGCCGGGCGTCCCGCGAGCGATGTCGCGGCGGTTGCCGCGACCGCCCATGGTGACGGCCTCTATCTTCTCGACGCGGAGCGCCGACCACTCGGCAACGGTATCCTCTCGCTCGACAGCCGCGCTGCCTCGGTCGTGGCCGAGTGGGATAGGGACGGCACCGCCGCCACCGCCCTCGCCCGCACCGGCCAGGTCGCGCATGCCTCGGCTCCCTCGGCGCTGCTGGCCTGGATCAAACGCCACGAGCCCGAGCGCTTCGCCAGGATCGCCCATGTCCTGGCCTGCAAGGACTGGCTGCGCTTTTGCCTGACCGGAACGCTCGGCACGGATCTCACCGAGGCCAGCACCTCATTCACATCCGTGCAAAGCCAGGTCTTTGAGCCGGACATCCTTTCGATCTTCGGCCTCGATGGCCTTGCCGGTGCCCTGCCTGCGGTTACCCGGCCGGACGAGATCATCGGCACGGTTTCGCAGGCCGCAGCCGCGGCGACCGGCCTGAGGGCCGGCACCCCGGTGGTGGCCGGCGTGCACGACGTCGTCGCCTCCGCCCTCGGCATCGGCGGCCATCGCGAGGGCACCGTCGCGATCGTCGCGGGGACCTATTCGATCAACGAGACGATCGCCAGCACGCCGAAGACCGATGCACGCTGGTTCTGCCGCAACGGCATCAAGCCGGGCGAATGGAACCATATGAGCATATCGCCGGCCTCCGCCGCCAATTACGACTGGTTCCTGGATACGCTCTGCGCGATCGAACGGCGCAGCGCCGATGAGACGAACGGCTCCATCCATACCGCCATCGGGGCCGAAATCGAGGCCGCGCTTGCCCGGCCTTCCACGGTGCTCTTTCACCCCTATCTCTACGGTTCACCGCATGGCGCGACCGCCAGCGCCGGCTTTCTCGGCCTGCGCGGCTGGCATGATCGCGGCGACATGCTGCGTGCCGTGATCGAAGGCATCGCCTTCAACCATCGTGTGCATGTCGATGCCCTGCGCGAAGGCTTTTCCCCCCGGGCCATCAGCCTGACGGGCGGCATTTCGAGAAATCCCCTCTACGCCCAGATCTTCGCCAATGCGCTCGGCCTGCCCGTCACCGTGAACGAAACGGAGGAGGCAGCCGCCTGGGGCGCCGCCCTGTGTGCCGGCGCCGGTGCCGGCCTCTATGCGTCGCCAACGCAAGATCCGCGCGATCTCGCAGCGCTCGCCCGGCATTACCAGCCGGATCCCACGCGCAGCCAGCAGTTGCAGGAGCGCTACGCGCTGCATTGCGACATCGCCACGCAACTTGCGCCCCTGTGGCCGCGCATCGAAGCCCTCGCCTCGCAAGCGGCCTAGCGCGGCGGATCTCGCGCCGCACGACCTTTCGGTATTTGACATGACCAAAGACATTGACGTTCTCATCCTCGGCGCCGGCATCAACGGCGCGGGCCTGTTTCGCGATCTCTGCGAGCAGGGCCTGACCTGCCTGATCGCCGACAAGGCTGATTTCGGCTCCGGCACCAGCGCCGCTCCGTCCCGGCTGATCCATGGCGGCATCAAATATCTGGAAACGGGGGAATTGCGCCTCGTCGCCCAGTCGACGCTGGAGCGCAACCTCCTGCTGCGCAATGCGCCGCATCTGGTCGAGCCCCTGTCCACCGTGATCCCGATCTTCTCCTGGCTGCAGGGCATCCCGGCGGCGTTGCGCACCTTGTTCGGTTCGACCACGGCGCCGCGCAACCGTGGCGCCGTGCTCATCAAGATCGGCTTGGCGCTCTATGATTTCTATGGCGCCCGCCATCGCGTCATGCCCAAACATGCCCTGTGGTCCCGGGGCCGCGCGCTCACCGAAATCGCACCGATGACGCCGAAGATCGTCGCCGCGGGCACCTATTACGACGCCAAGGTCACCTGTCCGGAACGGCTGGTGCTGGAACTGCTGCAGGACGGCATAGCGGCCAGCCCGGGCTCCGAAGCCCTGAATTATACGAGCCTGGTGTCGGCCGAGAACGGCGTCATAGGCCTGCGCGGACCAGACGGCACGGAGCGGGCCGTTCGCCCGCGAATCGTCGTCAATGCGGCCGGTCCCTGGATCGATCACGTCAACCAGGCCCTCGGTTCGCCCACCAAGCTGATCGGCGGCACCAAGGGCTCGCATATCCTGCTCGACCATCCCGATCTGCTCGCGGCACTCAAGGGACGGATGATCTATTTCGAGGCCAATGACGGGCGCATCTGCCTGGTCTACGACTATCTCGGCCGGGCCCTGGTCGGCTCGACCGACATCCGCGCCGACGATCCCGACACGGTTCGTTGCGACGACGAGGAGATCGACTATTTCCTCAAGAGCCTGCGCGATCTCCTGCCCGGCCTGGCCTTTTCGCGTGATCAGATCGTCTACGCCTATTCCGGCATCCGCCCCCTGCCCGCCTCCGGCAATACGGCTGCCGGGCTGATCAGCCGCGATCATTCGGCTCCCGTGCTGGAACCCGCCAAGGACCGTCCCTACCCGATCATCTCGCTGGTCGGCGGCAAGTGGACGACATTCCGCGGCTTTGCCGAGGAGGTCTGCGATCTCGTCCTGGGACGCCTCGGCCAGGCGCGCAGGCGCGGCACGCGGGACCTCGCCATCGGCGGCGGACGCGACTATCCGGGCGAACCGGCCAGCCATGCCCGTTGGATCGATCAGACGGCAAAGGCAACCGGTGCGTCCGCCGAACGCGTCGCCGAGTTGCTCGGGCGTTATGGCACGACGGCGCGGGCCATCCTTACCCATGAGGGACCGCAGGCAGCCCGATTGGCCGATGCGGACGACTATTCCTGGGGCGAAATCGACTGGCTGACGCGCCATGAAAAGGTCGTGACACTCGAGGACATCGTGATGCGGCGCAGTACCCTGGCCATCACCGGCCGCCTCAGCAGCCGTGACCTCGCGACGATTGCCGACATCGCGGCCCGGGCCCTTGGATGGAACGAAGAGCAACGCAACGAACAGCTGGCAAAAACGCGGGAGATACTCGCGGCGCGCCATCGCAGTCGGTTCGAAAAATAGCCCGCTTCCGTCGAGGGACTACCGGGGTCGTCCTCCCTAGAGCAAAGCGCGTTCAGGCGTGAACGCTTTTTTACTCTAACTCTCTGATTCGACGCGTCTTTGCGATTCTTGGTGATTCAACCAAATCGCAAAACGCTTTAGCTCCCTTTTGCCCTCGACCTGATCCGGACGGTGAAGCGCACTCTATCCAAGGGTGGCGCCGGCAACCGCGCTCTCACCGCGCGGCCGGAACCGTTGCGGCTGCCTTCAGGGATCGGCAAGACCGGACCTTCCACACTTGCATCGATCCGTAGCGACGGTGGCAGGCCCTGCTTCTCGCAACAGAACATAGCTAGAGATATACCGATCTCAACAAAAACTTCTACTCTCGGCAAACGATTCGTAGACACCCGTCAATTGTATCAATTCAATATGCACATATTGCTCATAGTCGGCGATTCCAGGAGAATTAATTCTTTCATATCAACTTAATGTATAAAACTCACACACTTGAATGTATCATCAAAACAAGAAAATTTTGACTCATATTCTAAAGAATAATGAGATATATCTCATATTCCTAACATTCGGTGCGCCTGCGTCAAAGGCGCCCGACAGGCCCCGTCAGGCGGTTGCGCAGACCTGAACTGACACGGCAACGTGGAAGGAGGAATCCCATGACGTCGTCGATCGGAAACGCTTGCGTTCGCTCCCACCTGACCAGGCGCTCGCTTCTGAGTTTCCTGTTGGCATCGAGCGCCGTCATGCTGTGCCAGTCTGCCTATGCCCAGGTAACGGCCAGCGGCGGACAGACGGTGCGCATCACGCCTGCCCAGGCAACCTGCAAGAACGAAATCTGCTTTCACGCCATCGACAAGGGCTCGTTGCTCTACAGCAATGCCGACACACCCATCGACGTCACGGTACCGCCTGCCTCGAATGGCGACGATTACGACATCGGCATCTTTGCCGAGGATGGGGCGACCATCAATCTGAAGGGCGGAGGAACCGTTCGCGTCGGCGGGAGCTCGACGGGGCTGCAAGCCAATTGGGGAGACGTAGCGGGGGCCACGATCTATGCAACCGATCTGAGCCTTGACGTCGCTGACGTCGCCAGGGGTGCGATAGCCTCCCGGAGCAGCCGCATGACGTTCAGCGGCCAAACCACCCTGGTGGGCCACGGTGCCTGGTCGGATGGCCTTTCTGCGCAGTTCGACAGCACCATCACTGTGAATGGCCCGATCAATGCCAGTGGTGCCTGGCTCTACGTCGCCAACAGCAGCGATGGCAGCCGGGTCGATTTGAAAGGCGGCGGAACCATTTCACTGACGGGAGCAGGCCAAGGCGTTTTTTCGGCGGTCGCCGACGGAGTTTTGACGGCGACCGGCATGAAGATCCATGCCGATACCAACCAGAGCAGCGGCACCTCCTTGCTGAGCGGCGGCAGTGTCAGCACCATCAGGGTCTCCAACAGCGAGCTGGATGGCGCCAATTCAGGGGGAGCGATCTGGGGCATCCACGTCTCGAACGCCGTGACGGAAAACGCGACCTTCGTCCTGGACAACAGCCAGCTTACGATGAACTCGGCCGGCGCGGCCATCTATGCCGATGGCGGAAGAGCCTCGGTGCGTCTGACCGGCTCGGGCGTCACGGCCTTCAAAGGCAGCGGCGGCCTGCTCGCCAATGTCGGAACGGGTCGGATCTTCCATCTGCCCAGCGCGCTCAGCCTTACCGCAATCGATTCCACGCTCTCCGGAGACATGGCAGTGGACGCACCTGCCGCGGATGGAGCAAACACCCTGTCGGCCAGCCTGCGCGGCACCACGACATGGACCGGCAATCTCACTGTGAATGGCGCCTCGCGGGGCAATGTAACCTTGGCCGATTCTGCCCATTGGATAGGCTCGGCCACCAACGCCAGCACAGTCGTGCTGAGTTCCGCCACGGCCCTTTGGGCGATCCCCGGGGGCGGCAATTCCACCGTCACCGGCACGGTGAAGAATGCCGGCAAGATCGCCTTCCAGGCCGGTGGCCCGACCACGCTGACGGTACGCAACTTCGTCAATGAAGGCGGCACCATCCAGGTGAACATCAACGCCGCCGGGCAGAACGATTTCATTCACGCCACCGGCACCGCCACCATCAATGGCGGCACGGTTTCCGTCATCCCTGCCACGGGCGACTACACGATCGGCCAGACCTACAAGATCCTCACCGCCAATGGCGGCATCACCGGCCAGTTCGCCAAGGTGGTCGACAACGCCCCGTTCGTCGATCTCGGCCTGTCCCAGAATGCCAACAACGTCTATCTGAAGGTCACGCGCAACGACACCTCCTTCGCCTCGGTCGCCAGCAGCGAGAGCCAGCGCGCCGTGGCCGACAGCGTGGAGACGCTGGCGAACGGCAGCACGCTCTATCAGGCCGTCGCCAAGGCGCCGGACGTCGCCAGCGCCCGCCAGGCCTTCTCGACCCTGTCCGGCGACATCCATGCCTCGGCCCGCAGCGTGCTGGTCCAGGATAGCGGCCTCATCCGCGATGCCGTGCTGAACCGGCTCTACACCGCTGATCTCGGTGCCATCGCACCTGCGGCCATGCTCTCGGGCCCGATCGCCTATGCCGAGAATGTGCCGGCGACCACGCCGGCGCCGTTCGGCTCAGCCACCCCGGTGGCCCTGTCCGGCTTCTGGGCCCAGGGCTTCGGATCCTGGGGCCATCTCGGCGGCGGCGGCCGCGACGCCCGGGTCGATCACGATACCGGCGGCTTCCTCATCGGCTTCGATACCCTCGTCCAGGGTTCGTTCCTGCAGGACTGGCGCCTCGGCGCCTTTGCCGGCTACAGCCATTCCAGCTTCGACGTCGATGCGCGCGCCGCCTCTGGTACGGCCGACAATTATCACGCCGGTCTCTATGCCGGGCGGCAGTGGAACGCCCTCGCCCTGCGGTTGGGCGCAAGCTACACTTGGCACGACATCGACAGCGACCGTACCGTGGCGCTGCCGGGTTTCGCCGACAGGCTCAGCACCAGCTACGACGCCGGCACGGCCCAGCTCTTCGGTGAGCTCGGCTATCGCATCGATACCCAGGCCTTCCGCTTCGAGCCCTTCGTCAACGCCGCCTATCTCAACCTGCACACCGATGGCTTCCGGGAGACAGGCGGCGATGCGGCTCTGAGCGGCCGAGGCGATACCAGCAATCTGGGCTTCACCACCCTGGGGCTGCGTGCGGCCACCAGCTTCGATCTCACCGAAGGCATGAGCACCACCCTCCAGGCCACCCTGGGCTGGCGGCACGCCTTCGGCGATGTCAGGCCGACGACCGCGCTCGCCTTGGCCAATGGCTCCGTCTTCAACGCCAGCGGCACGCCGATCGCCCGCGACGCCCTGGTGGTCGACACGGGCATCAGCGTGGCTCTGTCCCACGCGGTCAGCCTCGGCGTGTCCTACAGCGGACAATTCGGCGAAAAGGCCGTCGACCAGAGCGTCAGGGGCAATTTCGTCTGGAGATTCTGACCACGGAAGAAACGGGGCGCGTTGCTGGACATCGCGCCAAGCATTTGTCTTCTGGATGCAAGGCGCAAGAACCTCATTCGCAGCCCGACGATATTCCGATCATATGGCCTTCGACCACTCGCCTGTTTCGTTCGTGGCAAGGCACATCATTGGAGTGGAACAACTAAGAAATTAGATTAGAATTGTTAGATAAAATAAAGAAATATATAGAGAAATATAAATCCCATCTAGATGGGAAGTCGATTGGGTCTGGGCAGCAGGGCAATCAGCAGGAGGCAGACGAAGGCACCGCCGGCAGCAGCCAGGAAGCCGTCGATATAGGACAGCACCGCCGCCTGCTTGGCGATGGCCGAGGACAACAGGCTCGTCGCCCGGGCGCTGGCGATCGCCACGTCCGCCGTGTGGGCGCTGACGGCATTGCGATAAGCGGCGAGGCGGTCGACCGTCGCACCGGCAAGGCTGTCGACATGCAGGCCGATCAGATTGGAATGGACCTGTTCGCGCACGCGCACGAAGGTCTGCATGAAGGCGGTGCCGATCTCGCCGCCGAACATGCGGCTGATCTGCAGCAGGGCGCCGATCGTCAGCGCGTCGGCCGGATTGATTGACTGCACCGCCAGGACGACCAGCGCCGTGAGGGCGAAGGACTGGCCGAGGGCCTGCAGGATCTGGGATTGCAGGAAATCGTCGGTGGCCCAGGCGCTGGTGAGCTGGGCTGCCATCAGGCAGGCGATGCCGACCAGGGCCGTGCCGGCAGCCAGCACCCATCGTCCGTCGACGCGCTTGAGGACATAGCCGAGCGGCACCACGATGATGAGCTGGGGCAAGGCGATCCACAAGAGCACGGCGCCGACCTGCAATTCCCTGAAGTTCTGCACCGACTGCAGATAGTTGGGAATGATGTAGGCGGTCGACAGGATGATGAAGCGAAAGCCCGCCAGCAGCAGCAGCAACAGCAGGAGATGATGCTGCATCAGGAGCCGCAGGTTGAGGAAGGGCCTGCGGCTGACCCACAGCTCGCGCACGACGAAGGCCGCCGTCACCAGGCCGCCAGCGATCAGCAGGCCGTTGACCAGGCCGCTGTTGGTCCAGTCGAGCCGGTTGCCCTGGTCGAGCCCGGCATAGAGCAGGCTGAAACCGGCGCCGGCATAGACCAGGCCCGGCCAGTCGAAATGGTGCAGGAGTTCGGTCTTCACGTCCTCGCGCGGAATGCCGAACCATACACAGGTGAACATCAGCGGCAGCAGGCCGCAATATTGCCAGCTGATCCAGCGCCAGGACAGATTGTCCGCATACCAGCCTTCCAGCGAGGCCGCGACATTCTGCGAAAGCTCCGAATTCATGGCGTAAACAGCGATGCCATAGATGATCAGGCGCGGCGGCAGGCTGCGGGCGATGAAGCTGATGGTCAGCGGAATGAACGTCCCCGATCCGACCCCGGCCAGGAACTGGGCGGCCAGGAAGGCGCCGAGATTGGGAGAGAGGGGCGCCAGCAGGCTGGCGACGAAGAGCAGGGTGATGCCCAGCAGCAGCATGCGCCGCACCCCGAAAATGGCGCCGAGATAAGGACAGGCCACGCCGACCAGCATCTGGCCGACGGCGAAGGTGGTGGTCATCCAGGCCCCCTCGTCAAAGCCCAGATGCAGCCCGCCGCGCAGATCGGCAAGACCGAAACTGGTGACGCGGCTGCCGAGCGTGGACATGATGGAGCCGAGCAGCACGCCGAGGATGCCGATATAGGGACGCAGCGTATCGGCGCGGAAACGCGGCGGGGCGTGCGTCGCCGGTTCGAGGGCTGCCCCGGCCGCTGTCAGCGGGGCGGCCGTCGCCGTCATGCCCGCCATCGTCACGCCCGCCGTCGTCATGGCGAAGCCGCCGCGCCGGTGCCTGGCCTGTCACCGGTATCGACGGTCGCAACCACCGACATGCCGGGCCGGATCAGGGTTCCCAGCGCCGGATTGGGATCGAGGGCGATCTTGACCGGAATGCGTTGCACGACCTTGGTGAAATTGCCGGTGGCATTGTCGGGCGGCAGCAGGGCGAAGGTGCTGCCGGTGCCGGGCGACCAGGCTTCGACCCGTCCGGTCAGAACCAGGTCGGGAAAGGCATCGACGGTAACATGCGCCGGCTGACCAAGACGGATATTGGTCATCTGCGTTTCCTTGTAGTTCGCCACCACCCAGATATTGGGCAGCGGCACCACGGCGATGACCTGCGTGCCGACATTGACGAACTGGCCCGGGCGAACCTGGCGCTGGCCGACGAGCCCTTTCGCCGGCGACCGGATCTTGGTGTAGCCTAGATTGTTGGTGGCGAGGGTGACCTGCGCCTCCGCGGCCTTGATCTGGGCCCTGACCTGCTGCTCCTGCACGTCAAGCCCGACAAGCAGGGCCTTCTGCTGGTCGAGCTGGGCCTCGTAGAGCGTCTTCTGGGCCAGAGCGCGTTGGGCATTGGCATCGGCCTGCTCGACCGATTGCTGGGTGCCGGCCGTGCCGGTCTTGAGCAGGTCGCGCTGGCGCGTGGCTTCGAGCTGGTAGCGCCGCACATCCGCACTGCCCGCATCGATATTGGCACCGGCCTGCCGGATCAGGGCATTCTGGACGTTCTTCTGATTGGCGACATTGGCGAGACTGGCTTCGGCCGCGGCGAGATTGGCCTGGGCCAAAGCGAGCTGTGCCTGATAGTCCGACGGTTCGATCTCGGCGATGAGATCGCCGGCCTCCACCGCCTGATAGTCGTGGATGGGGACTTCCTTGATGTAGCCGGAGACACGCGCCGACAAGGGCGTGACATCTCCCACGATGAAGGCATTGTCGGTTTCCGCGAGGCGGGCAGCACCGGTCCAGCGGTTCCAATTGCCGGCGACGTACCAGACCAGCCAGGCGGCGAGCAGAAGAAAGCCGACGCGCAAGGCCGGATAGAGCCAACGTGACCGCATGCTGCGCGCGGGCGGCGGCGTTTCGGATACGGTCGATTTTTCCGCAGCATCCGACATCTGATCCTCACACCCATATTCCAACGCTGCCGATCCTGGCGAAGGATTTTGGATGGCGATACAAAAATATTCCAATACGCACACCGGACTTGCCGGGCTCGATCGAGCCTATCCTGGTGGGGCTCTACAGGGCGCGGAAATCGGCGTCATCCCCGAGCCTTGCGGGCATGCCTGGCATTCACATTCATCCCGAGAAGCCGGAAACGCCGTCCCACAGCAATTTCAACGCCGTCACGGCGAGCAAGCCATAGCAGGCACGATAAACCTGACGCTGATCCAACACGCCATGAAGCCGCCAGCCGGACCAGACACCAATGGGAATGGCGAGCAGGCAGATCGCCATCAGCGCCCAGGTCGTGGCCGCAGGCTGTACCAGCAGCAGCCATGGCACCAGCTTGGTCGCATTGCCGACGGTGAAGAACAGGCTTGTGGTTCCCGCGTAGATCTCCTTCCCCAGCCCGAGAGGCAACAGATACATCGCAAGCGGCGGCCCTCCCGAATGCGCCACCATGGTGGTGATGCCCGAAGTGAGGCCGGCGGCGACTGCCTTCGGCATGGAGCGCGGGCGATGCGTCAATTCCCCGCCCCGCACGAGCCAGAGGCCGACAAAGACCAGGATGACGGCAGCCATCATGATCGCAATGGCGCGATGGTCGAGCACGCGGAACAGCAGGAAGCCGAAGCCGATACCGATCACAAGCCCGGGCAGCAGCACCATGAGGTCCGGCTTCGACCAGGTCGACGGCTTCCAGTAGCGCAAGGCGTAGAGGTCCATCGCGATGAAGAGAGGCGCCAGCAATCCGCCCGCGATGACGGGATCCATGACCACCGAGAGCAGCGGAATGCCGACGATGGCAAAGCCGCCGCCGAAGGCGCCCCTCATGAAGCTGATCAGGAATACGCCGGCAAAGGCGACGAGGATGGTGGCAGCGCTCAGGTCCATGGTGACGCCTGCATCGCCGACGGACATGAGCATTCCCGCCTGTGCAGGGCCGTCGTGGCGCAATCGGGGATCATGACGCTTTGGTCCCACCGGGGGGGATGGGCCGGCCATAGACCGCGGCCTCGATATCACCGCGTGCAAGGCCGATGTCGCGCAGCGCGAAATCATCCTGGTCGCGAAGGTCAGCAAGGGCGGCGCGCCGGGCCAGGAAACGCACGATTGCATCGCGAAGTGCACCGAGTGCCCGATACCGGGTGGCGCGCTTCTTCACGAACTCGGGACGGACGACGGTCGAAAAGGAAACAGGCATTTCCAATCTCCAGTGATGAGGTCAGGCCAAGCGACGCCGTTGCCGCAAACCATGATGTGCCGGCCGACATGAATGGTAGAAATTTCCACAGAGCCCGGTACAATCCGGTTGATATAGGCAAAATGCTCTGATATTTTTCTCGGTGCAATTATAACATTGCTCTCGGTGCAATAATGTCGAAGTCCGAATATCTGAAATTGGCCGACGAGATTGCTGCCGATATATCGGGCGGCAGGCTCATGCCGGGCGATCGCCTGCCCCCGCAGCGCAATTTCGCCTATGAGCGCGGGATCGCCGCCTCGACGGCAAGCCGCGTCTACACGGAGCTGCTGCGTCGGGGCCTGGTGGTCGGCGAAACCGGGCGAGGCACCTTCATTTCGGGCAATGCCAGGCGCGGCGTGGCGGCACCGGGCGAGCCGAGCGGCATTCGTATCGATCTCGAGTTCAACTATCCGCTGCTACCCGATCAGACCGCCCTCATTGCCCGGAGCCTCGATGGCCTGGAACAGCCTGCCGCCCTCGACATGGCACTCAGACAGGCGACCAGTATCGGAACGCCGGCGCTGCGAACCCTTGCCTCCTCCTTCCTTTCGCGGGACGCTTGGTCGCCAACCCCGGAGCAACTCGTCTTTACCGGCAATGGCCGCCAGAGCCTGGCGGCCGCCCTTGCCGCCATCGTTCCGACCGGCGGGCGCTGCGGCGTCGAGGCCTTGACCTACCCTTTCATCAAGGGCGTTGCCGCGCGGCTCGGCATCACGCTGGTGCCCTTGGCGATGGACGAGGGCGGCCTGCGTCCCGACTCGGTGCAAAAGGCGCACCATGAAGCCCATCTTTCGGCGCTCTACGTCCAGCCGGCTGTCCAAAACCCGCTGAACATGACGATGAGCGCGGCGCGCCGGGCCGACCTTCTGCACGTCGCCGAAAAGCTCGACCTTCCGATCATCGAGGACAATGTCTACGGCTTCCTCGACGACGTGCCGCCGCTCGCAGCTCTCGCGCCGGCACGGTGCATCGTCATCGACTCCCTGTCCAAGAAGGTCGCGCCGGGCCTGTCCTTGGGCTTCATCGTGCCGCCCCAGCACCTGCGTGAAACCATCATGGCTTCGGTGCGCTCGGGCGGATGGACCGCCTCCGGCTTTGCCTTTGCGGCGGCGCAGCGACTGATGGGCGATGGCACCGCTGCCGAACTCTCCAGGCTGAAACGCCTGGATGCCCGCGCGCGCCAGAAGCTGGCGGCCGAGCGCCTTTCGGGCTTCGAGATTCAAACCAACGAAAAGTGCTACCATCTATGGCTGACATTGCCGGCGCATTGGCGCTCGCAAACCTTCGTCGCGGCGGCGGCCAGGCGCGACATTGCCCTGTCTCCCTCCACGACCTTCGCCGTAACGCCAGGCCATGCGCCCAACGCCGTCCGGCTGGCGCTGGCCAGCCCGTCGATGGATCAGCTCGATAGCGGCCTGGCGACGCTGGCCGCGATGCTGGTCATGCGGGAGGATGATTTCGACTCGACCGAATGAGCCTCAATCAGCCGAACAAGGGCGAAGCACCATGTTCCGCGGCCGAGACCTGCCGGCGAAACAGGCCGAAGAGTTCGCGGCCGACACCGAATTCGTTGCCGTCGAGATCCGGCTCGGCATTCTCCCGTTCGAGCGCTCCCGCCGTCAGCACGTCGATCGTGCCCGCAATCGCGTCGACGCGCACGAGGTCACCGTCCCTGAGCCTGGCAAGCGGTCCTCCGTCGAGCGCCTCGGGGCTGACATGGATCGCCGCGGGCACCTTGCCCGACGCCCCCGACATCCGCCCATCGGTGACCAGAGCGACCTTCAGCCCCTTATCCTGCAGCACGGCAAGCAGCGGGGTCAGGCTGTGCAGTTCCGGCATGCCATTGGCCTTCGGCCCCTGGAAACGCACCACCACCACGGTATCCCCGGTGAACTCGCCGGCCCGGAAGGCCTGCTTGACCGCCTCCTGGTCGGCGAAGACGCGTGCCGGCGCCTCGACGACATGGCGCTCCGGCGCCACGGCCGAGACCTTCATCACGCCGGTGCCGAGATTGCCTTGGAGCCGCTTGAGGCCACCCGTCGGCTGGAACGGCTCTCCGGCCGGTCGCAGCACCTTGGGATTGAGGGAGGCGCTCGTCCCCTCCGACCACACCAGGGCGCCGTCGATGAGCTTCGGCTCTCTGGTATAGCGGGCGAGCCCCTCGCCGGCCACGGTGCGCGTATCGGGATGCAGGAGCCCGGCTTCGAGCAGTTCGCCGATCATGAAGCCGAGGCCACCGGCAGCGTGGAAATGGTTCACATCGGCAAGCCCGTTCGGATAAACGCGCGCCATCAGCGGCGTCACCTCCGAAAGATCGGCGAAATCCTGCCAGTCGAGCACGATGCCGGCCGCCCGCGCCATGGCGATCATGTGGATGAGCAGGTTGGTGGAGCCGCCGGTGGCGTTGAGCCCGACAATGCCGTTGACGAAGGCGCGCTCGTCGAGCACGTCGCAAACCGGCGTATAGTCGTTGCCGAGCGCCGAGATCGCCAGGGCCCGCCTTGCGGCTTCCACGGTGAGTGCATCGCGCAGGGGCGTGTTGGGGTTGACGAAGCTCGAACCCGGCAGATGCAGGCCCATGAACTCCATCAGCATCTGGTTGGTGTTGGCGGTGCCGTAGAAAGTGCAGGTGCCCGGCCCGTGATAGGCCGCCATCTCCGCTTCCATCAGCTTGTCGCGCCCGCATTGGCCGGTGGCGAAGAGCTGGCGCACCTTGGATTTCTCGTCATTGGCAATGCCGCTCGCCATCGGCCCGGCCGGCACGAAGACCGCCGGCATATGGCCGAAAGCGGCCGCTGCAATGACGAGGCCAGGCACGATCTTGTCGCAGACCCCGAGATAGACGGTGGAATCGAAGGTGTTGTGGCTGAGCGCGATACCGGCCGCCATGGCAATGGCATCGCGCGAGAACAGCGACAATTCCATGCCGGCCTGGCCCTGGGTGACGCCATCGCACATCGCCGGCACGCCGCCAGCGACCTGCGCGGTGCCGCCGGCCGTGCGCGCCGCCGCGCGGATCAGGTCGGGGTAGCTTTCATAGGGCTGATGGGCCGAGAGCATGTCGTTATAGGCCGTGATGATGCCGAGATTGCCCGCGCCGCCCTTGACCAGGGCCGCCTTGTCATCCACCGGCATCGCGGCGTAGGCATGGGCCTGGTTGCCGCAGGACAGATGGGCTCGCACGGTGCCGGCGGCACGGGCGCGCGCCATGCGCTCGAGATAGGGGCGGCGAAGGGCCACGGACCGCGCCACGATCCGATCGGTAACCCGTGCGAGCGTTGGGTTCAGCGCCATGGTGACCTTTCTCGGGTTGGGAGACGATGCCGGCGTTGATACGGCGCATCGTCTCCGGAGGGCTTCGTCGATAATGAGGCGAAGCAAGAAACACGCCAGCCGGAGGGACAAAGCCCCCCGGCCCTCGTCTCTGTCAGGCCGCAACCAACTCCTCGGGCGGGGCCTTGGCGCCGGTCATGAAGGCGACCGCGTCGGACATCGTGTATTCGCGTGGATTGATGACGCAGAGCCGCCGGCCGAGTCGGTGGATATGGATACGGTCGGCCACCTCGAACACATGCGGCATGTTGTGCGAGATCAGCACGATCGGCAGCCCACGCCGCTTGACGTCGAGGATAAGCTCCAGCACGCGGCGGCTTTCCTTAACGCCGAGAGCGGCAGTCGGCTCGTCCATGAAGACCACCTTCGATCCGAAGGCAGCTGCACGCGCCACCGCGACGCCCTGGCGCTGGCCGCCGGACAGGGTCTCGACCGCCTGGCCGATGTTCTGGATGGTCATCAGGCCGAGCTCGGTCAGCTTCTCGCGGGCCCGCTTTTCCATGGCCGGCCTGTCGAGCATCTTGAACCATTGGCCGAGGATGCCCGACTTGCGGATCTCCCGACCCAGGAACATGTTATCGGCGATGGACAGGGCCGGCGACAAGGCAAGGTTCTGGTACACGCACTCGATCCCCGCCTCGCGGGCATCGATGGGCGACTTGAAGTTGACGACCTTGCCGTCCAGCCTGATTTCCCCCTCATCGGGCGTGACTGCGCCCGACAAGGCCTTGATCAGCGAGGATTTGCCGGCGCCGTTGTCGCCGATCACAGCGAGGATCTCGCCGGGATAGAGGTCGAAGTCGCAATTGTTGAGAGCGGTGACCCGGCCATAGCGCTTGATCAGACCACGCCCTGAGAGAATGGGTTCCTGTGCCATTAGCCTGCAACCTTTCTGATCCACTGGTCGACGGTCACGGCGCCGATGATCAGCACGCCGATGAGCAGGTAGGTCCATTGCGGGTCGGTGCCCACCAGCCGGAGGCCGAGCTGGAACACGCCGACGATCAGGGCGCCGAAGATCATGCCCAGGATCGAGCCCCGGCCGCCGAACAGCGAGATGCCACCGATGACCACTGCGGTGATCGACTCGATATTGGCAAACTGGCCGGAGGTCGGGGAAACCGAGCCGAGACGGCCGATCAGCACCCAGCCCGCCAGGGCGCAGATGATGCCTGATAGCGTGTAGACCTGGAGCAGCATCTTGTTGGTGCCGACACCGGAAAGCTCGGCCGCATCGGGATCATCGCCCACGGCATAGACATGCCGGCCCCAGGCGGTGTGGTTGAGCACGTACCACAGCACCGCGACCAGCAGCACCATGGCGATCACGCCGGCGGTCAGGACCGCACCGCCGAAGCGGAAGCTCGCGCCGAAGAGCTGCAGCAACGGGGCCTGAGCCGCGATGTCCTGGCTGCGGATCGTCTCATTGGCCGAATAGAGGAAGTTGGCGGCCAGGATGATCTGCCAGCTGCCCAACGTGACGATGAAGGGCGGCAGCTTCATGCGGGAGACGAGCAGCCCGTTGATGTAGCCGCACAGCGCACCGCAGGCGAAGCCGCTGAGAATTGAGAGCGGCGCCGGCAGGCCGTAGCGGAAGGTGAACTGCCCCATCACCACCGATGACAGCACCATGATCGCACCGACAGACAGGTCGATGCCGGCCGTCAGGATGACCAGGGTCTGGGCTGCGCCGACGATGCCGGTGATGGCCACCTGCTGCAGGATCAGCGTCAGCGAAAAGGCCGAAAAGAACTTGCTGCCCAGGAGGATGCCGAAGACGGCGGTGGACAGCACCAGCACGATCAGCGGCACCATGGCCGGGTTTCCGTGCAGGAAGTGCTGCGCCTTTTCCAGGGCGGATTTGTTGTGGACGTCGAAGCTGGCTACGCTGGTGTCGCTGCCCGAGAGGACTTTCTCGAAGTCCTGTGGACGGCCGACATTTGCCGAAGGATCGGTCATATCTTTGGTCTCCTCCCGTGGGGCGGTCGCCCCTCGTAAAAGGAGCGGCGCGGCGGCCGCTCCTCCCTAAGAACAAGATTGAACGCTGGCCGGGCTGGCCTCAGGTCAGCCCCAGCACAGATCCTTGCCTTTCTTGGTGTCGATGGACTCGACGCCGGAAGCCGGCTTGTCGGTGACGAGGGTGGCGCCGGTGTCGAAGAACGCCTTGCCTTCGGTGGGCTTGGGCTTCTCGCCGCCATCGGCGAACTTCTTGATGGCCTCGATGCCCATGGCGGCCATCTTGAGCGGATATTGCTGCGAGGTCGCGCCGATGACGCCCTCCGCGACGTTCTTCACGCCCGGGCAGCCGCCGTCGACCGAGACGAGCAGCACATCCTTCTCGCGGCCGACGGCCTTGAGCGCTTCATAGGCGCCCGCGGCAGCCGGCTCGTTGATGGTGTAGACGACGTTGATCGTCGGGTCCTTCTGGAGGCAGTTCTCCATGGCAGCCCGGCCGCCCTCCTCATTGCCGTTGGTCACGTCGTGGCAGACGTTGCGGGCATCGCCCCAATCCTGGATCTTGGTCGGATTTTCGATCTTGGAGACGCCGAAGCCGCTCATGAAGCCCTGGTCACGCAGGACGTCGACGGTCGGCTGGCTCGGATTGAGATCGAGATAGGCGATCTTGGCCTCCTTGGCCTTGTCGCCGAGCGTGGCCTTGGCCCACTGGCCGATCAGTTCGCCGGCCTTGAAATTGTCGGTGGCGAAGGTGGCGTCGGCCGCGTCGATCGGCTCCAGCGGCGTATCGAGCGCGATGACGAGGATGCCGGCAGCGCGGGCCTTCTTGACGGAGTCGACGATGGCCTTGGAGTCCGAAGGTACCAGCAGAATGCCCTTGGCCCCGTCGGCGATGCAGGATTCGATGGCCGAGACCTGGCTCTCATTGTCGCCGTCGATCTTGCCCGCATAGGCCTTGAGGTTGACGCCGAGCTCCTTGGCCTTGGCGCTGGCACCTTCCTTCATCTTGACGAAGAAGGGATTGGTGTCGGTCTTGGTGATCAGGCAGGCGCCGACATCGGCCGCAAAACCCGGGGTTGCAAAAATACCGAGAGACAGGACGCTGGCGCACAGCAGCGCCGACTTCAGGACCGGTTTCTTCATCATATTCCTCCCTTTTGGAACGCGTGGCCGGCTAGCCGGGCCTCGCTTTCGGGGCGCCCCTCATTGCCGTGTCGGCGCCTGGACATGAAAAAACACCATCCCCGCCTACCCTGTCAATAAATAAATAAGTCTTATTTAGTTATTTATTGACGCCCTTGCACGAAGCACTCATTGTGGGCGAAAGAAACAATGTTGCCCAATGCAGCCTCCCCCGTTCGAGTCACAAGCTCAAGCGAGTGAAAGCTGTAAAATTTCAGACACTTGCAGAATTTTCTTGCCATTGCCTGTTCACAGCCAATCGAGACATTCTGCCGACGGGGAGGAAACGGGATGGAGGCTGGCACCCAGAAGGCCGGTTCGTCCGAACTGGCCGAGAGCCGATTTCATCGCGGCACCAATCAGAGCGGCATGCGCGACCACAATGAGCGTATCGTCCTCTCGCTCGTCCGGGAGCATGGCGCCCTGGCCAAATCCGACATCGCCCGCATGACCAGCCTGTCGCTGCAGACCGTTTCGGTGATCATGCGCGAGCTGGAGGAAGCGGGTTTGCTGACGCGCCAGGAGCCGGTGCGCGGGCGCATCGGCCAGCCCTCGATCCCGATGGCACTCAATCCGGAAGGTGCCTATTTCCTCGGCCTGAAGATCGGGCGGCGCAGCGCCGATCTGGTGCTGATCGATTTCCTGGGCAATGTGCGTGCCATGCTGCACAAATCCTACCGCTACCCTGCCCCGGGCGAAACGATCCGCTTCGCGCTCGACGGCATCGCATCCGTCAGGGCCACGCTCAGCCCGGCAGCGAACCGACGTATTGCGGGGCTCGGCATCGCCATGCCCTTCGAATTGTGGAACTGGGCCGATGCGGCGGGCGCCCCACCCGATGTCCTCGACGAATGGCGCCATCGCAGCATCCAGGCCGACCTCCAGTCGAATTGCGATTTTCCGGTCTATCTGGAGAACGATGCCACTGCCGCCTGTGGCGCGGAACTCGTTTTCGGCCAGTTCTCGGGCGTGCGCGACTTCGTCTATTTCTATATCGGTGCCTTTGCCGGCGGCGGCATCGTGCTGAATGGCCGCCTGTTCGGCGGGCAGACCGGCAATGCCGGCGCGCTCGGCTCCATGCCGGTCCCCGGCCCCGACGGCAGGCCGACACAGCTCATCGACGTCGCCTCCATCGCCATGCTGGAGAAGGCCCTGAAGGCACGCGGCATCGATGCTGCGCATCTTTGGACCTCGCCCGAGGCGTGGGGCGACCTGGGTGAGGACGTCGAGATCTGGATCAACCAGGCGGCCGATGCCCTGGCTTATGCCATCGTCTCTTCCTGCGCCGTGATCGATTTCGAAGCAGCCGTCATCGACGGCTGGATGCCGACCGATGTCCGGGCGCGCCTGGTCGGCGCCGTACGCGAGGCACTCGGCAGGATCGACGTGGAAGGGCTGAGAACGCCCCATGTGCGCGAGGGAACGGTGGGCATCCATGCCCGCGCGCTCGGCGGCGCCAGCCTGCCGCTATCGGCCCGCTTCCTCCTGCTCGCCGATAGTTCCAAAGAGAGCAACACGGTCAAGAGCGGCGACCTGCATAGCCGATAAGCCAGCGCGAATGGTGGCATGAGGCACCTCACTGCCACAGCGCCGATGCTCGATCATAAATTTAAGATCATAAAACAAGTAATTAATATTGCTTATTTTTTAAAAATATCCAATGCGCATTTCTGCGCAATATATCCGGTCTCAGCTGCGCTCTCGAACGCCATCGACGCAGGATGGCGAGGGCCGACCTCGCGCTCCCACCGCCCGTCTGGCGCCAGCCAGAACGCAACGGCATGACGGTAGACGTTCCTGGGCGGCGAAGATAAGTTTCTTGTCTGACGTTAGAAATGGCGCCACTATCTGCGTCTCATTAAAAATAATCATAATTTTCTAAAAGTGTACCGCATAGAAAAATAAGGTCATTGATATGGTTCGCAGCCTGGCAATCTTTCTGAGTTCCGTTTCTTTGGTCGCCTGGGGTTCAGCTGCTCTTGCGGAAATCTCATCAGGCGTACGGCAACAGAGCCACAATATCCAAGGCTTGCAGCAACCTGCCACGATGATCGTCGATCATTGGGGCATCGCGCATCTCTATACTGCCAGCCGGCGCGATGCGTTCTTCATGCAGGGCTACAATGCCGCGCGCGACCGCCTGTGGCAGATCGACCTGTGGCGCAAGCGCGGCCTTGGCCTTCTAGCCCGGGATTTCGGTCCGGCCTATGTCGAACAGGACCGTGCGGCACGCCTGTTCCTCTATCGCGGTGACATGGACAGGGAATGGCAGTCCTATGGCCCCAACGCGAAGGACTATGCGAACGCCTTCATCGCCGGCGTCAATGCCTATGTCCAGGAAACCCGGGACGGCACGCAGCCCCTGCCCGAGGAGTTCAGGATCGCCGGATCGCGTCCTGACCTGTGGCATGTCGACGATATCGTGCGCATCCGCAGCCATGGCCTGACGCGCAATGTCGAACTCGAAGTGCAGCGCGCGCAAATTGCCTGCGCAGCCGGGCTCGAGGCCGACAAGCTCCAGGCCCAGC
Organism: Labrys neptuniae; assembly: GCF_040797145.1. NCBI lineage: Bacteria > Pseudomonadati > Pseudomonadota > Alphaproteobacteria > Hyphomicrobiales > Xanthobacteraceae > Labrys > Labrys neptuniae. The sequence goes on from NZ_JBFNQD010000013.1 coordinate 149,471, forward strand.
TCGAGCCCGAATGGACGACGAAGCTGCCCGACGGCCTCGACCCCTGTTCCATTCCACGGGACGTGCTGAAAGACTACACACTTGCGACCGATCCGGTGAAGTTTGGACCGGCCAAAAAGGCCGCACAGGCCTATGACCCCGACGCCCTGTTGGCGCAGGCACAGGACAAGGTCGATACGATCGGCTCCAACAATTGGGTCGTCTCCGGCAAGCGCACGGCCACCAGGCGCCCGATCCTGGCCAATGATCCGCATCGCGACCACAGCGTGCCGTCCCTTCGCTATATCGTTCATCTCGTTGCACCGGGCATGAACGTGATCGGCGCCGGCGAACCGGCACTTCCCGGCATCTCGATCGGCCATAATGGCCGCATCGCCTTCGGCTTGACGATCTTCGGCATGGATCAGGAAGACCTCTATGTCGAGGCGCTCAATCCGAGCAATCCAGATCAGGTCAAGTTCGACGGGAACTGGGAGCCGGTCCGGATCATGCGCGAAAAGGTCGAGGTCAAGGGCGGCTCCCCGCAGGATATCGAGATGCGCTTCACCCGGCACGGACCGGTGCTTGCCAGCGATGCCAAGCGAAACCTCGCCTTCACCATTCGCTCCGTCTGGTTCGAGCCGGGAACCTCGGCCTATTTCGGCTCGTCCGACTACATGACGGCGAAAAACTGGCCGCAATTCCAAGCCGCCATGAAGCGCTGGGGCGCCCCTTCGGAAAACCAGATCTATGCCGACACCAAGGGTAATATCGGCTGGCAGCCGGGCGGAATGGCGCCGCGCCGCCTCAGCTATGACGGGCTGCTGCCGGTACCGGGCGACGGGCGCTATGAATGGCAGGGCTTCTTGCGCCTGGACGAATTGCCGAGCGTCTTCAACCCCAAGACAGGCTATTTCGCCACCGCCAACCAGATGAACCTGCCACAGGGCTATCCCATCGAGCAGCGCCGCATCGGTTTCGATTCCTGGGCCAATCCCGCCCGCTGGGACCGCATCGTCGAAGTGCTGCAGGAAAAGAAGAAATTCAGCCTCGCCGACGCGATGGATCTGCAGAATGACGACACCAGCATGCTGGGCCGCCGCCTGATCGCGCTCCTCAAGCCGCTGCAGTCGGATGACCCCCAAATCGCCAAAGGACTGCAGCTCCTGCGCGATTGGAATGCGAGCGACGACCGCGACAGCGCCGCCGCCGCTCTGTTCGAGGTATGGATCAGCAAGCATATCGGCCCGGCCCTGGTAAATGCCAGCGTGCCGCAAGCCGCTCGTGCCCTCATTCCCAGGCCGAGCGTCGGCGCGATGTTCGAGCTTCTGGAAAAGCCGGACGCCTCCCTCGGTCCCGATCCGGCCAAGGCGCGCGACAAACTGCTGCTGCAGAGCATCGGCACGGCGGTCGCGGAGGTTTCCAAGCTTCTCGGCGAGGATGCTGGCCAATGGCGCTGGGGCAGGCTGCACCATGCCCAATTCGATCACGCGCTGATGCCTCTGGCCGATCCCTCGACCCAAGCGCAGATGCGCGTCGGCCCGCTCGAGCTCGGCGGCGCCAGCAACGTGCCCCATGCCGCCAGCTATCGCAGCTCGGACTTTCGCCTGACCTCCGGCGCCTCCTTCCGCATGGTACTGGATGTCGGCAATTGGGACGCCAGCCGCGCCATCAATACACCGGGGCAATCGGGCGATCCCTTCAGCCCGCATTACCGCGATCTCGCACCGCTATGGGCCAACGGGCAATATGTGCCCCTGCTCTATTCCAAGCCGGCGGTCGAGAATGCAGCGAGCGAAATCGTGACCTATACGCCCGTGAAATAGTGACAGCGGCAGGAGCCACGAACCCATTTCGGCGCCACCGGGTGGCACCGAAAGGCAGCAGTTCGCCTAATTATTAGGCATGCTTAAATTATTGCCCTCCCATCGAAACACTTCAGCGCCTTGTCCCGGCCGCCTGCCAGCAGGCTCTGCGCTTTCGAGGACTGCCCCGCCCCGATTGGCACGCCGCTTGCAGGAGCCCCTGCGGGATCCAACAAGAAGCAAGGGGAAGGCGTCATGTCGAAGCTCGGAAGACTCGGTCATTGCTTGTCGGGCAGCATCATCGCGATGTTGATCACCTGCGGCGCAGCCAGCGCCGAAGAAAACACCATCAAGATCGGCATCCTGCATTCGCTGTCCGGCACCATGGCGATTTCCGAGACGACGCTCAAGGACGCCATGCTGATGCTGATCGACGAGCAGAACAAGAAAGGCGGCGTGCTCGGGCGCAAGCTCGAGGCCGTGGTGGTCGATCCCGCCTCGAACTGGCCGCTTTTCGCCGAGAAGGCCCGCGACCTCCTCGGCAAGGACAAGGTGGCGGCGGTGTTCGGCTGCTGGACCTCGGTCAGCCGCAAATCCGTGCTGCCGGTCTTCAAGGAACTCGACGGCCTCCTGTTCTACCCGGTGCAATATGAGGGCCAGGAGAGCGAGCGCAACGTCTTCTACACCGGGGCGGCGCCGAACCAGCAGGCAATCCCGGCCGTCGACTATCTGATGAGCCAAGAAGGCGTGAAGCGCTGGGTGCTGGCGGGGACCGATTACGTCTACCCCCAGACCACCAACAAGATCCTGCAGGCCTATCTGCAGTCCAAGGGCGTGGCCAAGGACGACATCATGGTCAACTACACGCCGTTCGGCCAGTCCGACTGGCAGACCATCGTCTCCGACATCAAGAAATTCGGCTCCGCCGGCAAGAAGACCGCCGTCATCTCCACCATCAACGGCGATGCCAACGTGCCCTTCTACAAGGAACTCGCCAACCAGGGCATCAAGGCCGAGGACATTCCCGTCGTCGCCTTTTCGGTGGGCGAGGAGGAACTGGCTGGCCTCGATACCGGGCCGCTGGTCGGCCACCTCACGGCGTGGAACTATTTCCAGTCGGTCGATACCCCAGCCAATGCCCAGTTCATCAAGACTTGGCGCGCCTTCACCAAGAACGACAAGCGCGTCACCAACGACCCGATGGAAGCCCATTACATCGGCTTCAACATGTGGGTGAAGGCGGTGGAGAAAGCCGGCACCACCGATCCCGACGCGGTGATCGACGCCATCGTCGGCGTATCCGTGCCCAACCTTTCGGGCAGCTATTCGACCATGATGCCCAATCATCACATCACCAAGCCGGTCCTGATCGGCGAAATCCAGGCCGACGGCCAGATGCAGACCGTCTGGCAGAGTTCGGGACTGGTGGTGGGCGATGAATGGTCCGACTACCTGCCGGACTCCAAGGATCTGATCGCCGATTGGCGCAAGCCGCTGTCCTGCGGCAATTTCAACGTCGCAACCGGCAAATGCGGCGGCCAGGGCACGAACTAACGCCAAGAAGCACTATCAATGCCCCTTGGTCCTTTCTGGTGATTTTCGTCAAATCTCTGATTTGGCATCGAAAATCATCAGCTGTTCAAGCCGAGAATGCCTCAGCATTTTCGAAGCTTGGTTTAAGGCTCCAATATGCTGTCCTGTGAACCTTCCCGTCTCCGGTTGCGCTCCGCCATGCACGGGTCTCGTCTCCTCGTCCTGGCCTTGTGGGCCTGCCTCCTCATGCCCGGACTTGGTCACGCCGATGAGGCTGGCATCAGGGCCGGCCTTGCCAAGTTGGCCACTGCTGGAAATTTCCAGCAGGTCGAGGCGGTGGTGCGTGAACTGGCCGGAAGCGGCGATGCACTGGCGGCCCGCCCCCTCGCGGCGCTGGCAGACGGCAATCTCTACTGGCGCCAATCCGACAAGGCGGTCCTGATCGCTTCGGGCAGCGGCGATCCGCTCGCGATCACCGATCCGCTCACTGGCGCCGGCGTGGGGACGGCGGGCAAGGGGGAACTTGTCAGGATCAAGGTCAACAATGCCATCAGGCGGGCGATAAGGGAGGCGAGCGGCTCGCTCACGCTCTCCTCCCCCGACAAGGCGGCACGCCTCGCGGCTGCCGACGCGCTGACCCAGACCCCCGACCCCGGTGCTCTCCCGGCGCTCGACAGCGCCATCGCCAGGGAGGCTGATACCGCCGTCAAGGCCCGGCTGGAGACGGCGCGGGCTGCCGCGACCTTGTTCTCCGACAGGCCCCAGGCCGACAAGAGCGCGGCCGTCGGGCTCATTGCTTCTCTCGGCACCCGCGAGGCCGCCGCGCTGCTCGGCCGCTTCGAGGCCGGCGCCGACGGAGCGTTGAAAGATGAAGCCGCCGCGGGCATCGGCACCATCGATGCGCGCCTGAAGCTGTGGGATCTGGCGCAGAACGTCTGGTACGGCATCTCGCTGGCCTCGGTGTTGCTGCTCGCCGCCATCGGCCTTGCCATCACCTTCGGCGTGCTCGGCGTCATCAACATGGCGCACGGCGAGATGGTGATGATCGGCGCCTACACCACCTTCGTCGTGCAGGAGGCCGTACGCGCCTATGCACCTGGCCTGATCGACTGGTCGCTGCTGATCGCCCTGCCCTTGGCCTTCCTGGTCGCGGGCGCCGTTGGCGTCGTGATCGAGCGCGGCATCATCCGCTTTCTCTACGACCGCCCGCTGGAAACCCTGCTGGCGACCTGGGGCGTCTCGCTGATCCTGCAGCAGGGCATCCGCGTGATCTTCGGACCGACCAACCGCGAGGTCGCCAATCCCGGCTGGATGTCCGGCAGCATCAGCGTCGGCGAACTGACCATCACCGCCAACCGGCTGTGGATCTTCGCCTTCTCGATCGCGGTGTTCATCGCCCTGCGCCTCATCCTCAATCGCACCCGCTGGGGCTTGCAGATGCGCGCCGTGACCCAGAACCGGCGCATGGCGTCCTCGATGGGTATCCGCACGCCCAGGGTCGACGCGCTGACCTTCGGCCTCGGCTCCGGCATCGCCGGCATCGCCGGTGTCGCCCTCAGCCAGATCGGCAATGTCTCGCCCAATCTGGGCCAGGGTTACATCATCGATTCCTTCATGGTCGTGGTGTTCGGCGGCGTCGGCAATCTGTGGGGTACGCTTTTGGGCGCGCTGACGCTCGGCATCGCCAACAAGTTCCTCGAACCCTATGCCGGCGCGGTCCTCGGAAAGATCATCGTGCTCGTCTTCATCATCCTCTTCATCCAGAAGCGCCCGCGCGGCCTGTTCGCGCCCCGGGGGCGGGCGGTGGAAGCATGATCCTCGCAACCCTGCTCAAGAACGGCCTCGACCGCCGCCTGTCCATCCTCGTCGCGCTTCTCGTGGCGGCGGCCGTGCTGGTGCCAGTGCTTCACCTCGCGGTACCGGCAGACAGCGCCCTGCATGTGCCCGCCTATCTCGTGGCGTTGCTCGGCAAATATCTCACCTATGCCCTGCTCGCCCTCTCGCTCGATCTCGTCTGGGGCTATTGCGGGCTTCTCTCGCTCGGCCATGGCGCCTTCTTCGCACTGGGCGGCTATGCCATGGGCATGTATCTGATGCGTGGGATCGGCGATCGCGGCGTCTATGGCAATCCCGTGCTGCCCGACTTCATGGTATTCCTGAACTGGCAGGAACTGCCCTGGTTCTGGTACGGCTTCGACAGGTTCTGGTTCGCCGCGCTGATGGTGATGGCCGTACCGGGCCTGCTCGCCTTCACCTTCGGCTGGTTCGCCTTTCGCAGCCGCGTCAACGGCGTCTACCTCTCGATCATCACCCAGGCGATGACCTATGCGCTCATGCTCGCCTTCTTCCGCAACGACATGGGGTTCGGCGGCAATAACGGCCTGACCGATTTCAAGGATCTGCTCGGCTTTTCCCTGCAGGCGCCGGGCACGCGCGCGGCCCTGTTCGCCGCCAGCGCCCTGATGCTGGCGCTGTTCGTCACGCTTACCGCCATGATCACCGCCTCCAAGCTCGGCAAGCTCATGGTCGCGGTGCGCGATGCCGAATATCGCTCCCGCTTTCTCGGCTGGCGGCCGGAGAACATCAAGCTGTTCGCCTTCACCTTCTCGGCGGTAATGGCCGGCATCGCGGGTGCGCTCTATGTTCCGCAGGTGGGCATCATCAATCCCGGCGAATTCTCGCCGGCCAATTCCATCGAGGTGGTGATCTGGACCGCCATCGGCGGCCGCGGCACCCTGATCGGGCCGGTGATCGGCGCCGTCGGCGTCAACTGGGCCAAGAGCTGGTTCACGGCCGCCTTGCCCGATCTATGGCTGTTCGCACTCGGTGCCCTCTTCGTCGTCATGCCGCTCCTGCTGCCACGGGGCCTGGTCGGCGCCTTCGAGCATTGGCGCCGGTCCAAATCCCCTCGCAAGGCCTCTGCGAGCAAGGCGCTCGTGCCCGCCCAAAGCGACGCCGCGGAGGAAGCGACCTCATGACCCAGCAAACGCACAGCATTCTCTATCTCGACGGCGTCAGCGTCAGCTTCGACGGCTTCAAAGCCATCAACAATCTCTCGCTCATCCTGGAGCCCGGCGAGATGCGCGCCATCATCGGCCCGAACGGGGCCGGCAAGACCACGATGATGGACATCATCACCGGCAAGACCCGGCCCGATACCGGCGAGGTCTTCTTTGACGGCGAACATGATTTGACCAAGCTCGATGAAACCGACATCGCCAATCTCGGCATCGGCCGCAAGTTCCAGAAGCCGACCGTATTCGAAACGCATACGGTCGAGGACAATATCGCCCTCTCCCTCAAGGGCCGGCGCGGCATCTTCGCCGCCCTGTTCGACCAGCGCTCGCGCTCCGAAAGCGAGCGCATCGACGAGATTCTCGCCACCGTCCGTCTCGAACAGCGGCGGGACGACAAGGCAGCCGGGCTGTCGCACGGCCAGAAGCAATGGCTGGAGATCGGCATGCTGCTGGCCCAGAACCCCAAGCTCCTGCTCGTCGACGAGCCGGTGGCCGGCATGACCGATGCCGAAACGGCGCAGACCGGCGATCTCCTCAGGCAGATCGCCCGTTCGCATTCGGTCGTCGTCGTCGAGCACGACATGCATTTCGTGCGTGAGCTCGGGGTGAAGGTGACCTGCCTGCATGAGGGCAGCGTGCTGTCGGAGGGGCGGTTCGACCATGTCTCGGCGGATCCGCGGGTCGTCGAAGTCTATCTGGGGCGATAGAGCAGATGATGTTGTCCGTCAGTGATCTCACCCTGCATTACGGCGCCGCCCAGGCATTGCGCGGCGTTTCCCTGCAGGCCGAAGCCGGCAAGGTCACCTGCATCCTCGGCCGCAATGGAGTCGGCAAGACCAGCCTGATGCGCACCATCGCCGGACAGCACCGGCCGAGCGCCGGCTCTGTCAGCTTCGAGGGCAAGCCACTCGGCCGCAGCCCTGCCCATGACAGGGCCAGGCTCGGCATCGCCCTCGTGCCCCAGGGCCGGGAGATCTTTCCCCTGCTGACGGTAAAGGAAAACCTGCAGACCGGGTTTGCGCCGCTCAAGCGCGCCGAGCGCAGCCTTCCGAGCCATATATTCGAGCTGTTCCCCGTGCTCGCCCAGATGCTGCAGCGCCGCGGCGGCGACCTTTCGGGCGGCCAGCAGCAACAGCTTGCCATCGGCCGGGCGCTGGTGACCCGACCCAAGCTCCTGCTGCTCGACGAGCCGACGGAGGGCATCCAGCCTTCCGTGATCAAGGATATCGGCCGGGCCATCGCGTTCCTGCGTGATCAGATGGGCATGACCATCCTCCTGGTCGAGCAATATCTCGACTTCGCGCGCGAACTGGCCGATCGTGTCGTCATCATGGATCGCGGCGAGATCGTCTTTTCCGGCGAGGCCGCCGACCTGGACAAGCCCGATGTACGCCGACATCTCCTGCTTTGACGTCAGGAAGGCCCCGCTCCGCCTCGAACGGGCCGAGGGCGTCGCCCGCCTGGCCTTTCGCCAGCGTGACGGGGCCTCCAGACTAGCGACCCTGTATCAGGAAGGATGCGCCAAGATACGGTTGCCGCGACCACTGCCTGGAGCTCAGCCGGAGGCTATCCTCATCAACACGGCGGGCGGTCTGACTGGTGGCGACAGGCTCGCCTTCGAGGTCGTGGCGGGGGCGGCAAGTTCGGCCACCATCACCACCCAGGCCTGCGAACGCATCTACCGCTCGACGGGCGAGGACGCGGTTGTCGTCAACCGGCTGACCGCCGAAGCCGGTTCTCGCCTCGCCTGGCTGCCGCAGGAGACCATCCTGTTCGACGGTGGCCGCCTCGTCCGGCGTCTCGAGGTCGACCTGGCCGAGGGCGCCCAACTGCTTGCCGTCGAAGCCGTGCTGTTCGGCCGCGCGGCCATGGGCGAAGTGTTGCGCAGCGGCGCCTTGAGGGATCGTTGGCGGGTACGCAGCAACGGAAAACTGATCTTCGCCGATGATTTCCGCATAGACGGCGATATCGCCAAACGCCTTGCTGCCCCCGCGACGTTGGGCGGACACCGCGCCATGGCGACAATGCTTGCCGTTTGCCCGGAGCCGGAGGAACGGATCGAGGCGGTACGCGACATCATCGGAAGCCATGGCGGCGCCAGCGCCTGGGACGGCAAGCTGGTGGTGCGCCTCCTCGCCGAAGACAGCCTGTCGCTCAGGCATCGCCTCGAGCCTCTCCTGTCCTTTCTGCTCGCCGACCGTCCCCTGCCGAAAGTATGGCAGCTCTAACCACCGGAACCCGCATGAACCTCACGCCCCGCGAAAAAGACAAGCTCCTGATAGCCATGGCGGCCCTGGTGGCGCGCCGGCGCCTCGAACGCGGCGTCAAGCTCAACCACCCCGAAGCGATCGCCCTCATCAGCGATTTCGTGGTCGAGGGTGCGCGGGACGGGCGCTCGGTCGCCGATCTCATGGAGGCCGGCGCGCATGTGCTGACGCGCGAGCAGGTCATGCCCGGCATCGCCGAGATGATCCACGACGTGCAGGTGGAAGCAACCTTTCCGGACGGAACCAAGCTGGTCACCGTGCATGAGCCCATCCGATAGACCGCCGGAGAACCAGAGAATAGGTGAACCGAACGAACTCAATCTTTGTCATTGCCGGACTTGACCCGGCAATCCAGCCCCCCCTGTCGGGCAATGCAGACCCCAATCCCTGGATGCCCGGGTCAAGCCCGGGCATGACAAGGGCAATTTTTCAGAGGCCAGAATGAAGAAATATCTGTTCGCACTCGCCGCCATGCTCACCGCCACGCCGGCCATGGCTCATATCAACCCGGCCGAGCATGCCTCCTTCTCCACGGGCTTCCTGCACCCTCTTTCGGGCGCGGACCATATATTGGCGATGGTCGCCGTCGGCCTGTGGGCCGCCCAGCTCGGCGGACGTGCGCTGTGGGCGGTTCCCGCGACCTTCGTCATCGTCATGACGGCAGGCTTCGGCGCCTCCCTCACCGGCATGCCCCTGCCCTTCATCGAGCCGGCGATCGCAGCCTCCGTCGTGGTGCTCGGCTTGCTCGCCCTGATGGCATTCAAGGTGCCGACGCCGATCGGCATGGTCGTCGTCGGGTTCTTCGCCCTGTTCCATGGTTTCGCCCATGGCAGCGAACTGGGCAATGCCAGCGCCACACCCTTCCTGGTCGGCTTTGCCCTGGCGACGGCCCTGCTGCACGCGGCCAGTGTCCTGCTCGGGCCGGGGATCGCCCGCCTCGCGGGTGACAAGGCCGGTCGGCTGGTCACGCGCTTCGCCGGGGGGCTGACCGCCCTCGCCGGGTTGGCCCTGATCGTGGGAGGCTAAACCATGATCCCGGGCGAAGTCCTGCCGATGGCTGGAGACATCGTGCTGAACGCCGGAGCGGAGGCGAGCGTTCTCGTCGTCGCCAATTCCGGCGATCGGCCGATCCAGGTCGGTTCCCATTATCATTTCTTCGAGGTCAACGCGGCGCTCCTGTTCGACCGGGAGGCGGCGCGTGGCATGCGGCTCGACATTCCCGCCGGCACGGCCGTCCGCTTCGAGCCGGGGCAGCAGCGGCAGGTGCGGCTGATCCCGATCGGCGGCAAGCGCGTCATCTTCGGCTTTCAGAGCAAGATCATGGGAGCACTGTGATGCCCGCTACTCTTTCCCGCGCCGCCTACGCCCAAATGTATGGACCGACCGTCGGCGATCGCGTCAGGCTTGCCGATACCGAGCTGTTCATCGAGGTCGAAAAGGACTTCACCATTCCCGGCGAGGAGGTGAAGTTCGGCGGCGGCAAGGTGATCCGCGACGGCATGGGCCAGAGCCAGGCGAGCCGTGCCGCCGGCGCGGTCGATACGGTCATCACCAATGCGCTGATCATCGATCACTGGGGCATCGTCAAGGCCGATGTCGGCCTGAAGGATGGCCTGATCGTAGCGATCGGCAAGGCCGGCAATCCCGACATCCAGCCGGGTGTCACCATCGTCATCGGTCCCGGCACGGAAATCATTGCCGGCGAGGGCAAGATCCTCACCGCCGGCGGCGTCGACGCCCATATCCATTTCATCTGTCCGCAGCAGATCGAGGAAGCCCTGATGTCGGGCGTCACCACCATGCTGGGCGGCGGCACGGGCCCCGCCCACGGCACGCTCGCCACCACCTGCACACCCGGGCCCTGGCACCTGGCCCGCATGATCCGTTCCTTCGACGCCTTCCCGATCAATCTGGGGCTGTCGGGCAAGGGCAATACCTCCCGGCCCGAGGCCCTGGTCGAGATGATCGAGGGCGGAGCCTGCTCGCTCAAGCTGCACGAGGACTGGGGTACGACGCCGGCAGCCATCGACAATTGCCTCAGCGTGGCCGACGACTACGACGTCCAGGTGATGATCCATACCGACACCCTCAACGAGAGCGGCTTCGTCGAGGACACGGTCGCCGCCTTCAAGGGGCGGACCATCCATGCCTTTCACACCGAAGGCGCCGGCGGCGGCCATGCGCCCGACATCATCAAGGTCTGCGGCCTCGCCAACGTGCTGCCGTCCTCGACCAACCCGACCCGGCCCTATACGAAGAACACCATCGCCGAGCATCTCGACATGCTGATGGTCTGTCATCATCTATCACCGGCGATCGCCGAGGACATCGCCTTCGCCGAAAGCCGCATCCGCAAGGAAACCATCGCGGCTGAGGACATCCTCCACGATATCGGCGCCTTCTCGATCATCTCGTCCGACAGCCAAGCCATGGGCCGCGTCGGCGAGGTCCTGATCCGCACCTGGCAGACCGCCCACAAGATGAAGCTGCAGCGCGGGCGCCTGCCCGGCGAGAGCGGCGACAACGACAATCTCAGGGTGCGCCGCTATATCGCCAAATACACCATCAACCCCGCCATCGCGCAGGGCCTGTCGGCCCATGTCGGCTCGATCGAAATCGGCAAGCGCGCCGATCTCGTCCTGTGGAACCCGGCCTTCTTCGCGGTCAAGCCGGAGATGGTGCTGGTGGGCGGCACGATCGCCGCCGCTCCGATGGGCGACCCCAACGCTTCGATTCCGACGCCGCAGCCGATGCATTACCGCCCGATGTTCGGCGGTTTCGGCGGTGCTCCGGCAGCCTCTTCCCTGACATTCGTCAGCAAAGCGGCCCTCGCCAACGGCCTGAAGGAGCGGCTCGGCGTCGCCAAACCGATGGTGGCGGTCGAGAACACGCGAGGCGGCCTTTCCAAGCGCTCCATGGTGCTGAACGATGCCTTGCCACAGATGGAGGTCGATCCCGAAACCTATGAAGTCCGCGCCGACGGCGAACTCCTGACCTGCCCACCGGCAACCGAACTGCCGATGGCCCAACGCTATTTCCTGTTTTGAGGCGACAGCACGAATCGTCGAATTGAAGAGGTTGTCATCCCCGGCGAGGCCATAGGCCGAGGGAAGGGGATCCAGGGCCAGCAGGTGCAATTCATGACCTCTGGATCCCCTTCCCCTCGCCCTCTCTCGCTGCGCTCGTGAGAAACTCGGCCGGGGATGACGGAGCGCATATTTCTGAACGGATACTGACCATGCTGCACGCCACTTCCCATTGCCATCATGACAGCCGACTTCCCGTCGGCACGATCACGCTCGATCACAGGGGCCGTCATCTGCGCCGCAAGCGCCTCATCACCGATCAGGGCGATATCGTCATGATCGACCTGCCCGAAGCCGTGCTGCTCGCCGATGGCGATGCCCTCGTGCTCAAAGACGGCCGCACCCTCACCATCCTCGCAGCGCCCGAGGAACTCTACGCGGTCCGGCCCGGCCGGCAATGCCCGCTCGCGCATCTGGCCTGGCATCTCGGCAATCGCCATCTCGCCGCCGAAATCGGCACCGAAATCATCCTGATCGAACGGGATCCCGTAATCCGGACGATGCTGCAGGGTCTCGGGGCCGAAATCCAGGAGGTGGTCTCCGGCTTCCAGCCCGTGCACGGCGCCTATCATGGCCATGCCCACGGCCACCATCACGATCACGGGCATGGTCATGATTGACGATACGGCGCGTCTGGTGCGGTTGCTCAGCTGGCTATCGCCGGCCTTTCCGGTCGGCGCCTTCGCCTATAGCCACGGCCTGGAACGGGCCGTTCACGATGGCCTGATCGAGGATCGAGCCACGCTGGTCGACTGGCTCGGCGAGATCGTCCGGTCGGGTTCTGGCTGGAACGATGCCGTTTTGCTGGGCGAGGCCTGGCGCCTTGCCTCTCGGGGAGAGAGCTGCGCCACCGTCGCGGAGCTTGCCGAGGCCATGGCCGGCACGCGCGAACGCCACCGCGAAACCACGCTGCAGGGCGAGGCCTTCGGGCAGGCCGTCTCCCACTGGACCGGCGAGGCGATCGAGCCTGCGCCTTATGCCGTCGCCGTCGGCCAGGCCGCTGCGCAGCACGGCATCGGGCTCGAACAGGCGCTGGCCGGCTTCCTGCACGCCTTCACCGCCAATCTGGTCCAGGCCGCCATCCGGCTGGTCCCGCTCGGCCAGCGCGACGGCGTCCAGGCGCTCGCCGCGCTCGAACCGATCATGCTGGCCACGGCAAGGCGCGCCTGCCTCGCGACGCTCGATGACCTCGGCGCCTGCACCCTGATGTCCGACATCGTCTCGATGCAACACGAAACTCAATATTCGAGGATCTTCCGCTCATGAACGCCAGCAACGGCCCCCATTCCAGCAACGGTCCTTTGCGCGTAGGCATCGGCGGCCCGGTCGGCGCAGGCAAGACCACCCTGACCGAAATGCTGTGCAAGGCGATGCGCGAAAGCTATTCGGTCGCCGTCGTCACCAACGACATCTTCACCAAGGAAGACGAGCTCATCCTCAACCGGGTGCAGGCACTTCCCCAGGACCGCATCATCGGTGTCGAGACCGGCGGCTGCCCCCATACCGCCATTCGCGAGGATGCCTCGATCAACCTGGCGGCGATCGCCGAAATGCGCCGGCGTTTTCCCGACCTCGACGTGGTCTTCATCGAATCCGGCGGCGACAATCTGGCGGCGACCTTCTCGCCGGACCTCGCCGATATCACGCTCTACGTCATCGACGTCGCGGCGGGCGAGAAGATCCCGCGCAAGGGTGGTCCCGGCATCACCCGCTCCGATCTCCTGATCATCAACAAGATGGATCTGGCTCCCCATGTCGGCGCCGACCTCGACATCATGCGTGCCGATACCGAGAAGCAGCGCGGCAAGCGACCCTTCGTCTTCACCGATATGCGCCGGCGCATCGGGCTCACCGATGTCGTCGCCTTCATCGAACAGCAAGGCGGCCTGACAGCATAGCGCTGCAGTCCTGATTTGACGGAGACCTTGGGTCTGCGTCATTGCGACTGTAGTCACAGAACCTTCGACTCAGCGCGTCGGCTGGGCCACAGGCATTGCGGCAGCGAGCGGCCCTTTCCACTCCCGGATAATGTCAATCAAGGGGGCGATGGCCGGATTGCCGGATTCAGCGGGAACCGAGAGAACGACCTTCAATGCCGGTGCAGCCGCGAGCGCCCTTGGCACGACCTCTACGATCGACTCGTCGCATATCGATGCCGGCACCAGGGCCACACCGAGCCGCGCCGCCACGAGGCGGACGATGGTGTGCTGCAACTGCGGTTCATAGCGAAACCGCGGAACGATGCCGGCCATCTCGAAATAGCCGGTGATGGCCTCGCGGAGCGTCGGCGCCACGGTTGCAGGCGCCGCGATCAAATCCTCTGCTGCCAGATCGTGTGGAGCAATGGTGTCCCGCCCGACCAAGGCATGCTCGCGGGGAACGATGAGGCACAGATGGTCCGTGATGACAGGTACTGTCCGCAATTGAGGAAATGGCCGGCCGGCAAAGGTGATGGCGGCATCGAGTTCGCCGCCGAGAAGCCTGTGCTCGATCTCGGCCGGCGTCGTCTCCAGGAGAACGATGCGAATGTCCGGCCTCAACCCGGCATAGCAACTGACGATCTGCGGCACGATGCGATGGGCGGCATGCATCATGAAGCCCAGGCGCAACTCGCCCTTCTGGCCTTCAGCGACCAGCCTCGCATCGCGGCAGGCATCCTCGAATTGGGCGAGGACCGCGCGTGAGTCAGCCAGGAACCTTTCCCCAGCCTGGGTCAGGGTGACGTGGCGCGAGTTCCGCTCGACCAGTTGCACGCCGAGTTCACGCTCCAGATTGGCGATCTGCCGGCTGAAGGGCGGCTGGGTCATGTGCAGTCGTGCAGCGGCTCGGCCGAAATGCAGGGTCTCGGCGAGAGCCACGAAATAGCGCATCTGGCGCGAATCCATCGATACCTCCAGGGCATTGATAATGGCCATGCATTGGATTGGATTATATCGATTGCCTCTTCTATGAAAGACGGCATCCCAATCGGCCTGCCATGCTTTCCAACCTTCTCATCGTCCTGCCCGTCTTTGCCCTGATCCTCGCCGGCTGGCTCGCGCGGCGCAGCAATGCGCTCGGCCCGCACGCCACGCGCGAGGTGAACAGGCTCGTGGTTTATCTGGCGCTCCCGGCGCTGCTGTTCGACATCATGGCCAACGCGGACCCAGCCCGGATCTGGCAGCCCGGCTTCATTCTGGCCTTTGCCCTGGGCTGCGCCCTCATCTTCGTCCTCGCCCTGACGATCCGCCTGCGGCAGGGCTGCCATCTCGCCGATGCGGCCATCGACGGCCTCAATGCCGGCTACGCCAATACCGGCTTCATGGGCTTCCCGCTGATCCTCGCAGTGGTCGGCCAATCCGGCATGGCACCGACCCTGGTCGCGACCATCGTGACCGTCTGTGTCCTGTTTGCCGTCGCCATCGTCCTGATCGAAGCCAGCCTGCAGTCCCAAGCCCGTCGACGGGATATCGCTCGCAAGACGCTGCTCGCCTTGATCCGCAATCCCCTGCTGGTCGCACCGGCCCTGGGGGCGCTGGTGATGGTTTCGGGCTGGCCCCTTCCCCAGACGCTGGACCGGTTTCTCAAATTGCTCGGCGCCGCCGCCTCGCCCTGCGCGCTCATCGCGCTCGGCCTTTTCCTGGCGGAGAACACCGGCAGGGCGGCGGAGGCAGGGCGCAAGGTCGAGGCCTTGCTGATCGGGCTGAAGCTGGTGGCCCACCCCGTCGCGACCTGGGTGATTGCCGCGCCCATCCTCGGCCTCACGCCGGACGCGGTCCACACTGCCGTCCTCCTCGCGGCCCTGCCGACCGGGACAGGCCCCTTCATGCTGGCCGAATTCTACGGACGCCAGGCCCTGGTCACCAGCCGTGTCGTCCTGGCCACGACGATCCTGTCCGTCGCGACGCTCTCCCTGTATCTCGCGGTTTCACGATAGGCAGGCTCTACGCCCGGCACCGGATTCTCGACGTCATTCGGCGTTTCAGCCGGATTTGCCGTCACTCGGCGGCGGGCCGCGCGACAGCAGGCTTTCGCCGAGAAGTGCCCGCGAGAATTCATCGATGAGCGCGAGCTCTCGATGATGACGAAAACCATCGCTGTCCGCCACCGCCAGACAGATTTCGATCAGCCTAGCCTTTACGGCCGGTGCTGCCGCGTCCAGCTCGCCCAAGCTTGTCTTCACCGCGTCGGTCGATGGCCTCATGCGCCGGATCCATTGGCGGGCGCGCTCGATCTCGCCCGCGTCCAGGTCGATGCCCTCCGCGGCACAGGCCGCCGCGACATGATCGAGCATGACCTTGACCTCCTCGCCCGACATTTGCAGGTCGGCCCTGCCGACCGCCACGGCGAGGACGAGGCCGCTTTCGCGCGCGACCCTGCGAATGACGGCCCAGCGCTCTCCCGCCTGTTCCTCCGTGGAAGGCCTGGCACGCGCCTGCGGCCAGGACAGGCCGAGCACCTGCCGATAGAACTCATCCAGCGGCTCCTGCAGTACGCCATCGGCGTCGGCGATCGACAGGATCCTGTCGAGACGGAAGGAGCGAAGGTCGCCTCGATCGTGGCTGTAGCCGAGAAGACGTGGAATGCCGTCGCGCCCCGGCTTGACCGACCAGAGCGTGACCGGCCGAAACCGTCGGCGGCCGGCCGCGTCCTGATATTCGATGACAAGGAGCAGGCCGTTGACGCCCGCGCCACCCGAAGGCGGCCCTGCCTTATCGGGCGAGGATCCGGGCGGTCGAGGAGGTCCCGTTCTCTGGGGCATTGGTGACCTCTCGACACATGGCGCCGGGTGACGGGAATCAGGTGGCTGCAACCCTGGACCGGAAAGGCTGCGGCCATCGGCCTCGACGATTGCGACTGGTCGATGTTTGAAGGGGCGACGCATGAGCGTCAACAGGGCGGGCCATGGATGCAACGGCCGATTTGCCTGGAATTTTCGCGGCAGCCGGCATCGGCATGTCCCCGCCGCCAGCAAGAGCGACAGTCCAGATGATGGATCGCCGGGCTCGAGGATGAATTCACTGGCCTCACCAGCCTGGAGGCGAATTGCCTCTTCGAGCGCAATCCTGCCGATGGAATATAAGGGCCTTTCGAGCCCCCATTGCCGACCGGCGGAAGCTTCAGCAAACGGACCGAAAGCGCTCGACGCAGGTGTCGAGCACCTCGGCAGGATCACGTTTCCACCAGTTCCCGGCCGAAAAGATCTCGACTTCGCACAAGCCGCGATAGCCTGCCTCTTCCACCGCCGCGCGCAGCGATCTGAGATCGGCGACGCCATCCCCCATCATGCCGCGATCGAGCAAGACATCACGCGTCTCGGCGAGCCAGTCGCACAAATGATATCCCAGGATGCGCTCCTTGCCGGCGCGCTGGAGTTCGCGCGCAAGCGAAGTGTCCCACCAGACGTGATAGACATCGACGGCGATGCCGACATTGGCCTCCCCGATCACCTCGCAGAGATCAACCGCGTCACGCACCGTCACCAGGCACGAACGATTGCCCGCATAGACCGGGTTGAGCGGTTCCAGCGCGAGGCGAACGCCCCGCTGCGCCGCGTAGGGCGCGGCTTCAGCGACCCGCTCCGCCACGCGTTTCAGGCTTTCCTCCACCCCGAGGCTGTCCGGCTCGACCCCGCCAACGACGATGGTGAGGATCGACGTCCCGAGCCCCGCCGCCATGTCGATCGAGGCCCGGAAGTCGTCGCGGAGGGCGGATAGAGGCCGCGGCGCCATCGGCCCCACCAGGAAGGGGCTGCGGCACAGGCCTGCGACTTCGAGGCCCACCTGACGGGCACGATTGCCGATCTCGATGGCTCGGTCCCCGATTTCCCGGCGCCAGAACACGATCCCGCCAAAGCCGCGCTCGGCGCAGGCATCGATGACGCGCTCGACGGACCAGCCGGCGCCATGCCCATCCAGATTGTGCCCGAGCGTCGCGGTATTCAGGGCGAGCGCCGAGTGATCCGTCGAGAAATCGCGCATCGCGACCTCTCAGGCGCCGTAAAGGGCAAGCAGCCTACGCATGCGATCGGTTGCCAGCTCCGGGTCGCGCAGCAGGCCGCAGGCATCCGCATGCTTGAAGAGCTCGACGAAATAGGGCAGCGGCCGCATGGCCTGCGCTCCGCCCAGCATGACGAAATGCTCCTGGAAGCCATTGAGCCAGGCGAGGAAGACGACGCCTGTCTTGTAGAACTGGGTGGGCGCCCGGAAGATGAGCCGTGCCAGCGGAACGGTGGGATCCAGCGTCGCATGGAAGGCTTGCCTGTCGCCCTCCCCCAGTTTCTGGATGGCGAAGGCCGCAGCCGGCGCGAGGGGATCGAAAATGCCGAGAAGGGCGTGCGAAAAGCCGATCTCGTCGCCGGCGATCAATTCCGGATAGTTGAAGTCGTCACCCGTATACATTTTGACGCCGGCGGGCAGGCGCCGCCGCATCGCGATTTCCTTGTCCTTGTCCAGGAGCGAAATCTTGATGCCGTCCACCTTTGCCGCGTTCTGTTCGATGACACGCAGCGCCACTTCCATGGCGGCCTCGAAACTGTCGCTGCCCCAGTAACCCCTCAGCGCCGGGTCGAACATATCACCGAGCCAGTGGAGGATGACGGGTTGGTCGCAGCGGGCCAGGACATCGCCATAGACCTTCACATAGTCTTCCGGCGAGCCGGCCACCGCAGCAAGGGCTCGGCTCGCCATCAGGATGAGGCGCCCTGCCAGAGCCTGGATGGCTTCGACCTGTTCGAAATAGGCGCGACGGACGTCGTCCAGCCCTCGCGCCTCAATCGGCTCGAGTTGATCGGTGCCGCATCCATTAAAGACCAGCGCCTGCGGAAGCTCCTCGCGGGTGCGCCGGATAAGCTCGAGCGCCCGAGGCCAGTCCAGGCCCATGCCGCGCTGGGCGGTGTCCATCGCTTCGGCAATGCCGAGGCCGAGATCGTTCAGATGGTGACGAAACGCCATCGTTGCCTTCCAATCGACCGTGGCCGAGCCGGAAGGATCGTTGGCGGTGAACGGATCGGCCACGACATGGGCCGCCGAGAAGACGACGCGTGCCGCGCCGGCGGACAGGCGGGCGGCCGGGATCACCTTGCCGCTGAGCCGATAGTCGGAGAAAACGCCCTTGGTGTCGGGAAGACGGATCATCGTAGTTTCCTCAAAATCTCGGCACCAGCATGCCGGCATCCACGGCGATCACCTGGCCCGTCGTATAGGGCAATTTGCCGGTGGCGAGCGTCGCCATCACGGTGCCGACATCCTCCGGCCGGCCCAGGCGCCGCATCAGGGTCAGGCCCTCTTCATCGATGCGCCGCTGGTATTGGCTGGTCACCGATTGCGTCATGGCGGTCTCGATCAGGCCCGGCCTGATATCGTAGACGGCAATGTTCTCGCGCCCCAGGCGAACGGCGAATATCTTGCTGACCATGGCCGAGCCCGCTTTCGAGATGCAATACTCGGCGCGCGGCTCGGCGACCGCATCGGCATTCGACGACGACACGTTCACGATCGAGTAGAAGCGCCCGTCATTGCGGTCGCGCGCGAGGACGCGCCTCGCCCATTTCTGGCACAGGAAGAACTGCGCCTTGGCATTCACAGCCTGGCAGCGGTCGTAGCTTTCCTCGCTGACATCGAGCGGATCGCCGCGGCTCAGAACCGATACGCCCGCATTGTTGACGAGCGTCGAGAGCGGCCCTAGTGCCTTTTCGGCCAGGTCGAGCATCGCCTCATGCGCACCGATGTCGGCGATGTCGCCGGCGACGCGGGTGACGGGCACATCGAAAGCGCGCACGCGTTCCTCGGCAGCCTTTAGCTCCGCATCGTCGACGGGCCCGTTCAAGGCGATCGCAAACCCGCTCCTGGCCAGTTCGATGGCGGCCGCCAGGCCGATCCCGCGGCTCGAGCCGGTGATGAAGGCCGCCTGCCGGAGTGGTGTGCTCATGCCAGCGCTCCATGCTTGAACAATTCGCGGGCGATGATCATACGCTGGATCTGGTTGGTGCCTTCATAGATCTGGGTGATCTTGGCGTCGCGATAAAGGCGCTCGACCTCGAAGCCGCGGATGTAGCCGGAACCACCGAAGACCTGGACGGCGTCGGCCGTGCGGGCAACCGCCATGTCGCCCGCAAAGCATTTGGCGATCGAGCAGGCCTTCGTCGCATTGTCCCCGCGATCGATCTTCACCGCCGCGCTGTGCACCAGAAGGCGGGCCGCCTCGATATCCTTGGCCATGTCGGCAATCAGCCATTGCACACCCTGGAACTCGGCGATCGCCTTTCCGAACTGCTTGCGCTGGCGGGCATAGTCGACGGCTGCCTCCAGGCCAGCCTGGCCGATGCCGACCGCGAGCGCCGCAATGCCGACGCGCCCCTTGTCGAGCACGCTCATCATCATGTGGAAGCCCTTGCCGAGTTCTCCCAGCAGGGCATCCGGCCCGAGCACGACATCGGTGAAATTGAGCGCGCCGACCTGGCTGGCGCGCTGCCCCATCTTGTGCTCCTTGGGGCCACGCTCGACACCCTTGGCGTTGAGATCGACGATGAAGATGCTCATGCCGCGGTGGCCGGCATCCTTGTCCGTCCGGGCCAGCACGAAACCGACATCGGCGACCGGCGCGTTGTGAATCCAGATCTTGCCACCGTTGAGGCGCCAGCCCTCTCCGTCCCGTTCTGCCGTGGTCCTGATGCCGGACACATCCGTGCCGGCTTCCGGCTCGGTGATGCAATAGGCCACGCGCTTGGTTCCGCGCATCGCCGGCGCCAGCCAGGTTTCGCGCTGGGCCGGCGTGCCGTGCCTGACCAGCAGCGTGGAGATGAGTTCGACCAGGCCGCATTGATCGGCAACCGAGGCATAGCCGCGCGAAAGCTCCTCCATCACGAGCGCGTAGGTCAGCGTATCGAACCCCGGGCCGCCCATGGCTTCGGGAACGCCGATGCCGAACAGCCCGAGCTCGCCCATCTGCTCATAGATCTCGTGGGGGAAACGCTCCTCGCGATCGAGCCCCTCGGCCAGCGGTTTGACGACCTCGTCGGCGAACTGCCGCGCCATGTCGCGCACCTGCATCTGCGTCTCGCTCGGATACATGCGCTTCTCCCCTTTTGTAACTATCTAGTTACTGCTATAACGCACGTGGATCAAACGGGTCAAGCCTGACGATTCCCTCGAAATCGATCGGTGGATTGCCAGATCGAGGCGAGGTCAGGTCGGGCTAGCCAAAAGAGCGATGCCAAGGGAGGAAACCATGAAGCCATCGGAAAAGCAGAAATTCGGCCGCAGCAACATCGACGTCACCGCCTTTGCCTTCGGGACGGCGCCAATCGGGAATTTCCTGCGCGAGATCAGCGAACCGGTTGCCGACGAAATGGTGCAGCACGCATGGAATGCCGGCGTGCGCTTCTACGACACCGCGCCGATGTACGGCCATGGCCTTTCGGAACTGCGCTTGGGGCAGGCGCTGCGCTGGAAGAACCGCGACGATTTCGTCGTCGCATCGAAGGTCGGGCGCGTCCTGCGCCCGGCCCGGCGCTCCCAGATCGACTTCGCGCCCTGGGTGAATGCGGCGCCGAATGTGATGAGCTTCGACTACAGCTATGACGGCACGATGAGGGCCTTCGAGGATTCCCTGCAGCGGCTCGCACTCGAACGCATCGACATGCTGTTCATCCACGACATCGACCGCTTCACCCGCGGCGACGACCAGCCCGAAGTCTTCCGGCAGGCCATGGACGGATGCTGGCGCGCTTTGGAGCGCCTGCGCTCGGAAGGCGCGGTGAAGGCGATCGGCGTCGGCGTCAATGAATGGGAAGTCTGCCACGAGGCACTCAAGCAGCGCGATTTCGACTGCTTCCTCCTGGCCGGTCGCTATACGCTGCTCGAACAGGAGGCCCTCGACGGCTTCCTGCCGCTTTGCCAGGAGCGCGGCGCTGCCGTGCTGGTCGGCGGCGGCTTCAATTCCGGGATCCTCGCAACCGGGGCGGTACCCGGTGCGAAGTACAACTACGCCCCCGCCCCGGCCGCGGTGATGGAAAAGGTCGCCAGGATCGAGGCGGTGTGCCGGGACCACAAGGTGCCGCTTGCCGCCGCAGCGCTCCAATTCGTCGTCGCCCACCCCGCCATCCCGGCCTTCTGCGCGGGAACACGCACGGTGGAGCAGCTCGACCAGAACCTGGCATGGTTCAGCCACCCCATCCCCCCGGATTTCTGGGCCGAGCTGAAAAGCAAGCAATTGCTGCGCGAGGACGCGCCGGTGCCGGCATGAACGACATCGCACCCGACACCGGTCGCCGCCTGGCGGCGACCGGACTGCGCTATGAGGATGTGTCCATCGGGGATTGGTTCGACACACCGGCAAGGCATGTCGGCACCGAACTGATCGATGCCTTCGCCGAACTGACCGGCGACCGCTTCGAAATCCATATGGATGACGATGCGGCGCGCGCGCATGGCTTTCCCTCGCGTGTCGCCCACGGCCTCCTGATCCTGTCCCTCGTCGACGGGCTGAAGAACCAGGCGCAGGCCCGCTTCCTCGCCATCGCCTCGCTGGGCTGGAACTTTCGCTTCGAGCGTCCGATCCTGGCCGGTGACACGATTACCGCCCGCGTCCGCATCAAGGACAAGCGGACGACATCCCGGCCGGACCGGGGCATCCTCACATTGGGCTTTTGCGTGCGCAAGCAGACCGGGGAGACCGTCCAATCCGGGGAGAACCAGCTGATAGTCTATCGCTGAGACGACGGCAAAGATAGCTCTTATCGACGATCTGAATGTCTTACCCTCCCCTGGAGGGGGAGGGTCGGCCTGAAAGGCCGGGGTGGGGTGAAAACGGCAAAGATTCCGATGAGGAAAAAGGGTCTCAGCAAGAACGTCACCCCACCCCGCCGCTACGCGTCGACCCCAGACCATTCCAAGAGGAATGGTCGACCCCTCCAGGGGAGGGTAAATCCAGCCTTCAGAATTTCGGCGGCCGCCTTTCGCGGAAGGCGGCGAGGCCAGCCTGCAACTCCTTCGACTGCGCGGCGGCCATGCCGGCCAGGCAATCGAAGACCCGTTCCGTCTCCTCCGCTTCGGCGGCGTTCACCAGCATCTTCGTCATCTCGGTTGCCAGGGGGGCGCGCGCACACACCTTTTCCGCGACCTCCATGGCCCGGGCAAGCCCCTGGCCGCTCTCCACCACCTCGTCCACGATGCCGAGTTCGCGCGCTTCCTTCGCGGTCAGTATCTCGCCGAAGATAGCCATGCGCCGCACGGCCTGGGCACCGAAGCGGCGTGTCGCGCGCTGGGTGCCCGACCAACCCGGAATGATACCGAGCCCGGTCTCCGGCTGCCCGATCTTGGCGTGAGCCTCCGCAATGCGATAGTCCGCGCAGGCGGCAAGCTCCAGGCCGCCGCCCAAGGCATGGCCGTTCAGCACGGCGATCAGGGGCTGGCGCAGCCGGGCCAGCGCGTCGAAGGCCGCGTGCCCCTCGCGCACCCAGAACCGGCCGAAATCCTCGGGTGTCTCCCGGCTCCAGGCCTCGATGTCGCCGCCCGCCGAGAAGGCTTTCGCCCCTGCCCCGGTCATGACAGCGACGCGGATGCTCGCATCGTGCTCGATGAGGGCGCACAGACGTTGCAGCTCCGCCACCATGGCAGCATCGAAGGCATTGAGCTTGCCCTCGCGTTCGATGACGATGATCGCAACCGGCCCCTCGATCTTCAGACGCACGCCATCCTCGCTCATCACTCGGCCGCCTCTCTGGTGACCGCCTGCCGGCTGCGGCGATCGGGCTCGAACAGGTCTGCCGGCATCGACACCAGCGGGTCGGCGACGGCGAGCGGAAAGGCCGCCTGGTCGAGGATATCGCGCTTGAGATCGACGCCGGGCGCAATCTCCGTGACGGTGAGCCGGCCCTCGATCAGCTTCAGCACGCAGCGCTCGGTGACATAGGTCACGTCCTGGTTCTGCAGCGTGGCACGCTTGCCGGAGAACGAGACCTGGTCGACCTGGGGCACGAGCTTGGCGACCTTGCCCTCCTTGTCGATCCTCAGCTTGCCATCGACCACCGACAGTTTCGCGCCGGCATTGAAATAGCCCGAGAACACGATCTTCCTGGCGCGAGCGGTGATGTCGACGAAGCCTCCGGCGCCGGCCGTCACATGCGGCCGCACCGCCAGCTTGGAGACGTTGACGGAACCATCCTCGCCGATCTGCAGGAAGGACAGCAGGGAGGCATCGAAGCCGCCGGCCTGGAAATAGGTGAACTGATGCGGCGAGGCCACGAACGCCTCCGCATTGGAGGAACAGCCGAACTTGAAGTCGAGCAGCGGGATGCCGCCGACGGCTCCCTGCTCGATCACCCAGGTGATCTCGCCATGCCGGCCTTCCTCCAGCAGGATGCGCGGAACATTCGCGGAAATGCCGAAGCCGATATTCACGGCCCAGCCGTTCTCGAGTTCCATCGCCACCCGGCGGGCCATCACCTTGGCCGCGTCGAAGGCGGGGATCGTGAACGTATCGAGGGGGCGGAACAGCTCACCCGATATCGCCGGGTCATAGGCCGTCGCCGTCGTCTGCAACTGGTCCGGCGCCTCGACGATGATGTCGACGAGGATGCCGGGCACTCTGACGTCATGGGGACGCAGCGTGCCCGACTGGGCGATCCGCTTGACCTGCGCAATCACGGTGCCGCCGGAATTGTGCGCGGCCAGCGCCAGCTCCATCGCGCCGAGATAGGCGCCCTCATGCTCGAAGGTCAGGTTGCCGCGCTCGTCCGCCGTCGAGGCCCGGATGATGGCGACGTCGGGGGCGATCGCCGGGAAATAGAGCCACTCGTCGCCCTCGAACTGGACCCTGCGCACGATCGGTCGCGAGCGGGCGCGATCGTTCATGGCGCAGCCGTCGAGCGCAGGATCGACGAAGGTGTCGAGCCCGACCTTGGTCAGGACGCCGGGACGCTTGCCGGCCGCTTCCCGGAGAATGTCGAACACGATGCCGCTGGGCACGTTGTAGGCGCTGATCTTGTTCTCGCCGAGCATCTTCCAGATCAGCGGCGGCTCCGCCGAAGATGGTCCCGACGGATAGGACCCGCCGATGATCGTATCGATGAGGCCGTCCTGGGCCAGATGGTCGACGCCCTTGGTGCCGAACATGTCGCCGGCAGCAATCGGGTGGATCATGGTGAGCTGGCGGGGATGCCCCTCTTCGCGATACCGCTCGCCGAGCGCCTGGAGAACCAGGTCCGGGCAGCAAAGCCCGCTGGAGGAATTCACGGCAACCACCGCCTTGTCGCCGATACGCTGCACCGCCTCGAGCGCACTCCTGATTTTGGACATCGTCTCCTCGCGAGGATTTTTATAAGTAACTATATGGTTAGTACCTTATAGCGCCGGCACCTTCAACTTCTTTTCTCCGCGGCCAGGTTGTCGGGAGCATTCAGTGGCTTGCCCGCCGCCAGGATGCGATATATAAGTAACTAGATAGTGCGATAAAAATGGAAACGACAGGGATGAGCATCTATTTCACGCGGACGTTCCAGCGCTCCTTCGGCACCTACCCCCTGCGCGGCGATGCCTGCCGGCAGGCGATCGAGACGGCACTGGCCACCGGATATCGCGCCTTCGATACCGCGCAGATGTATGAGAACGAAGCCGAGGTCGGTGAAAGCCTGGCCAATGGCGGCGTGAAGCGGGACGAGCTTTGCATCACCACCAAGGTCAGCATCCACAATTTCTCCGAAGAGCGCTTTCTCCCGTCGGTCGAACAGAGCCTGAGGGACCTTCGGGTCGACTTTGCGGACGTCCTGCTGCTGCACTGGGCGCCGGCCGACGGCCATATCGCCCCCTCGCTCGGGCTCCTGCAAAAGGCACGGCAACTCGGCCTCGCCCGCCACATCGGCGTCTCGAACTACACGGCAGGCATGATGAGGCAGGCGAGATCGATCGTCGACGCGCCGCTGGTCACCAACCAGGTTGAGTTTCACCCCTTCCTCAATCAGGACATTCTGTTGGCCGCCGCCAACGAGACCGGCATCCCGCTTTCATCCTATTGCTCGGTCGCACGCGGAAAGGTGTTCGAGCAGCCCCTCTTCGCCGAGATCGGCCAAGCCTACGGGAAGACGGCGGGACAGGTCGTCCTGCGCTGGATTCTGCAAAAAGGCGTGCCGCTGAACACGATGTCGACGAAACCGGAAAACATCCGCTCGAATTTCGACATCATGGATTTCACGCTGTCGAGCATCGACATGGCACGGATCGACGCACAAACGCAGAAGAACCTGCGCATCGTCGGGCGTGACCTCATCCCCTGGGCGCCGGAGTGGGATTGAAGCCTTTCCGGCTCTTCCTGGCAACTGTAGTTGAGCGAGTGTCATGCCTTGAAGGTGACCTGATCTCGCACGATGGCATTGAGAGTGACG
>NZ_JBFNQD010000014.1:0-144387 GCF_040797145.1 Labrys neptuniae
ACGCGCCAACGTCCTGAACACGAGTAGAATCAACACCGTGCGCCTTGTCCACTAAATCTAAACCGGACAGCCGTGGGTCAAGCCCGGCTATGACAAGCTGGAGCGTTTCTCGCCTGGATGAACCGAGTCGGGACGAGAACGCGCCTGTTCAGAGCTTGACCGAAAACCCGCGCTGGGCGGGTACGCGCCGGACCGCCTCTCAATGTCGAACAACACCATCCTGACCGGATTGAGCCTCGGGCTGCTTGCGGCGCTGTGCTATGGCGCCAATGTATCCTACGCCAAACTCGCCGCGGAGGCCGGTGCCAGCGGGCCGACGGTGGTGTTCTACCGGGCCTTTCTGCTGGTGGCGCTGCTTGGCGGCCTGGGCCTCGCCCAAAGCGGCACGCTGGCCGTGGCCCGGCCCTGGCGCCTGCCGGTCTTGGGTCTGGGCATCGCCACCAGTTTCGTCGGCCTTTGCTATATTTCCTCGGTCGCCTTCATCCCGGTCGGGATCGCCACCATCCTCTATTACACCTATCCCCTGCTCATCCTGGTCGCCAGCCCGCTGGTGGACGGCGAAAGGCTGACGCTGGCGCGTCTCGCCATCTTCGCCCTTGCCTTTGTCGGACTCGTCATCGCGCTCGGCGCCGATTTCGGCGCGCTGGACTGGCGGGGCCTGACGCTGGCCCTGACGGGTGCGGCGGCCGCCGCCTTGCAGTTCTTCTGCGCCGCGCGGGCGACGCGCGGCGTCAGCCCCGCCATTGCCGGGTTCTGGACGCAGCTGATCCTGATTCCGGTCGCTCTCGCCGCCTGCGTGGCCAGCGGCAGCCTCGTCTCGCCGTCCGTGCTGGTCGCGGCGGCGGGGCCGGTCGGCCTGCATATCGGCCTGTTCGTTCTGGCTTTTGTGGTCCATTTGACGGCGGCACGGTTGACGCCACCGGCAGCGCTGGGCTTGGTGTTCTGCGCCGAGCCCGTCGCCTCGATCCTGCTGGCGACACAGGTGCTCGACGAGCATTTGACGCCTCAGCAAGTCAGTGGCGGCACGCTGGTGCTCATCGCCGTGGCGGCGTCGGTGCTGATGGAAAGTCGCAGAAAGGTCGTATCGGCATGACGTCGCCCCGCATTCCCGCCTTTGTGCTCACGGGTTTTCTCGGGGCCGGCAAGACGACGCTGCTCAATCGCCTCCTGAAGGATCCGGCCTTGGCTGACACGGCCGTGGTGATCAACGAATATGGCGAGGCCGGGCTCGACCACCTGCTGGTCGAAAAATCGGGCGATGGCGTCGTGCTGCTGTCCTCCGGCTGCCTGTGCTGCAGCCTGCGCGGCGATCTTCTCGACACGCTGGCCGATCTCGCTGCGCGGCGGGCATCGGGCGAGCTGCCGCCTTTCGCGCGTGTGGTGATCGAGACGACGGGGCTTGCCCATCCCACACCCGTGCTGCAGACGCTGATGGCGCCGCAACTGGCGGCGGCGGGCTATGTCCTCGCCGGTGTCATCGCGGTGGCCGATGCACTGAGAGGGGAGGCGTTGCTCGACCAGCATGCCGAGGCCGTCGCCCAGCTTGCGGTTGCGGACCGGATCCTGGTCAGCAAGACCGACCTCGCCGGCGACGCCACGGCTTTCATGGCGAGGCTGCAGGCGCTCAATCCGCGTGCCGCCATCGGCCTCATGCCGGATGCCGGCGCCGCGGAACTGCTCGATGAGCCCGAATTTCCGAGTGCGGGAGCCGCCGTCGGCACACGTCCCGTCTTTTCGGCCCATGACGCCTCGATCGCTTCCTTCACGCTGGAGACGGACAAGGTCCTGGCGCCGGGGCATTTCATCGCCTTCATCGACGAACTGCGCGAGCGTTTCGGCGAAGGCCTGTTGCGCTTCAAGGCGCTGGTGAAGCTTGCCGACGATCCCGGGCGGCCGGTGGTCCTGCATGGGGTCCAGCATTGGTTCGCGCCGCCGGAACGCCTCGATGCCTGGCCGAGCCCCGACCGGCGCACCCGCATCGTGGTGATTGGCCGCGACCTCGATCGGCGGGGTATCGAGGACCTCTTCGCGGCCTTCTGCGACGAACCGCGCCTGGATGCTCCCGATCGTGCGGCCCTGACCGACAATCCCCTGGCTTTCTAGGTCATATCGCACGCAGTACAGCACGGAGTGGTGCGCTGCGGGTGCGGGACCGTGATCGGAACGAACCGCCTTCCGGATGCGATCCCCGGACCAAACTTTCGGTTTGGTCCGGCTGTGCGGCAGCGCTTCGCGCTGCAGCGCGCACGGGATGATAGTGGTCAGCCGTCCTGTTGCGACAGATCGGGCGCCCGCACGGTGCCGCGCCAGATCAAGGGCACGTCGAGGCAGGTTCGCGTACCCTGGCCGATCGTGCCGCCGGAGCGGCCGCCGGCACCGTCGCGCACCAGTTCGGCGACCTTGTCGGCGATGCGATCGATGGGTTGGGCGAAGGTGGTGAGGTCATAGGCTCGCCAGCCGGCCTGCTCGATGTCGTCGAAGCCGATGACGCATAGATCCTCGGGCACGCGCAGGCTGAATTCCTTGCGGGCGGCATCGACGAAGCCGCATGCCATCAGGTCGTTGATGCAGAAGGTAGCGTCGGGCGTGACCTGCCGGGTGAACAAGGCGCGTGCCGCTTCGGCGCCGGCTTCGTAGCTGGTACGGCCCTGGCGCCAATGGATCGGCTCGAAGCCGGCCTGGCGGGCAGCGTCGAGGAAAGCCTGCTCGCGTTCGGCGAGGCTGGGGGTGCCTGCCTGCGAGGTGACGCAGGCCAGGCGCCGGCAACCGGCGCGCTGGAAGGCCAGCACGGCCTGCCGGGCGGCCTCCTGGTTGCCGACCGTGATGGTATGGGCCTCATCGAAATCCTGGTCGCGGTTGATCAGGATCAGCTCCTGGCCATGGTCGAGGCAGGTGCGGGCGATGGCCCTGTCCGGCGTGCCCGAAAGCACCACCGTGGCGTCGGCCCGGTAGTTCAGGGTCTGGCGCACTGCGCCGGCCACGGCTTCGGGCGAACCGGAGGAATTGATCACCATGGCGACCTTGCCCGCCTGCTGCAGCCGGCCGATCAGGTTCCGGGCCAGGCGCGACTGGAAGGGCGTGTCGACGTCGGAGACGATCAGGCAGACGATGCCGCTTTGCTGGCGCATCAGCCCGCGGGCGAGATGGTTGACGTGGTAGCCCAAATTCTGGGCCGCCTCCATCACGCGCTTGCGTGTTTCGTCCGAGACGCTGGCGCCCGGCGTGAAAGCGCGGGACACGGCCGAACGGGAAACGCCGGCCAGTCTGGCGACTTCCTCGGCACTGACGAAGGAGCGGGCTGGTTTCATGACAGGAGCCGGTCGAATAGGGACGAGGAGGTTGCACGCCCTTGCAGTCACGTGCAAGCGCTGCCGCTGGCTTTTCCCGGTTCATGTGCATATGCCGGCAAATTTCGATGCTGTATTCGGGATTGACAGGGCGATCGCGCTGATGCAGCTTTTGCACACGTGTGCAAAACAAGCAGAACAGCATGCCGTCCGGAGGAAACCCATGAAGAAGACACTCGCTGCCCTCGCGATCCTTGCCGCCATGCTCCCGGCCGCTGCCCAGGCGGAGGGCTCGCTGAACCTGATCTGCGCGGCGGATGTCGCCGTTTGCGAATTGCTCAAGAACAGGTTCGAGAAGGACAGCAGCATCGGCGTCAACATGGTGCGCCTGTCCTCGGGCGAGACCTATGCCAAGATTCGGGCCGAGGCCGCCAATCCCAAGACCGATATCTGGTGGGCCGGTACCGGCGACCCGCATCTGCAGGCTGCCCAGGAAGGCCTCACCCTCGAATACAAGTCCCCGCTGCTCGATCAGCTCCAGGATTGGGCCAAGCGCCAGGCCGAGCAGTCCGGCTACCGCACCGTGGGCGTCTATGCCGGCGCACTCGGCTGGGGCTACAATTCCGACCTCCTCGCCCAGAAGAAGCTGAAGGCGCCGGGGTGCTGGGCCGATCTCGCCGATCCTTCCTTCAAGGGCGAAATCCAGATGGCCAATCCCAACTCCTCGGGCACGGCCTATACGGCGCTGGCCTCGCTGGTGCAGATCATGGGCGAGGACAAGGCCTTCGAGTACCTGACCAAGCTCAATGCCAATGTCTCGCAATACACCAAGTCGGGCTCGGCCCCGGTGAAGGCGGCGGCACGCGGCGAGACCACCGTCGGCATCGTCTTCATGCATGACGCGGTGACCATGACGGCCGAGGGCTTCCCGGTGAAGACCGTGGCGCCCTGCGAGGGCACCGGCTACGAGATCGGCTCGATGAGCATCATCAAGGGCGCGCGCAACCTCGACAATGCCAAGAAATTCTATGACTGGGCCCTCAAGCCGGAGATCCAGTCGCTGATGAAGGATGCCAAGTCCTTCCAGATACCCTCCAACAAGAAGGCAGAGTTGCCGCCGCAGGCCCCGCGCTTCGAGGACATCAAGCTGATCGACTACGATTTCAAGAAGTTCGGCGAGCCCGCGACCCGCAAGGCGCTCCTGGAACGCTGGGACCGCGAGATCGGCGCCAACGCCAACTAGGCTTTCGTCTAAGGGGCGGCGCGAAATGACTTAAAGCGCTGCCTTTGTCATGCCCGGGCTTGACCCGGGCATCCAATGGTCCCGCTTCCCTAGAGCAAAACGCGTTCATGTGTGAACGCCTATTTACTCTAACTCTTTGTTTGGACGCGTTTTGCGATTCTTGATGACGCCCTCAAATCGCAAAAACGCCATAGCCGGAAGGGACTGGATTGCCGGGTCAAGCCCGGCAATGACAAAGGTCGCGATGGAGTTATTTGTGCACATCGCCAGCGGTTCCAGGAATTCCCCTTCCCGAAAGGTCTCGCCATGAACAGGCGCAATCGCCGCCTCGACTGGGTGCTCGCCTTGGCCGTTCTCGGCCTGGCGATCCTGCCCTGGTACAGGCTCGAAGCCGGCCTGTTCTCGATCGCAGGCCTGAGTGACTACCCGGCCGGCGCCAAGGCGGCTCCCGGCCTGCTGCAATTGGTGCTGCACGGACGCTGGTGGCTCGCTTTGCCGCTGCTGGCGTTGGCGCCGGCCGTGCTGGCCCGTTTTACCGCCCAGCCGCTAGCGCGGGCCCGGCTGCTCGTCGCCTCTGGCCTTGCCGGTGCCGCCATCATGGTCCTGCAGGGCTTTGCCATCGCCTATTCGGGCTGGCGCTGGCCGGGTTTCGAAACTTGGTTCGGCGCGCTCGGCTCGGGGCAGGAGGCGTTCGGTGCCGGCGCGGCCACGCTGCTGACGGCCTTCCTGCTGCTGTTCAGCTTCGGCCTCGCCGAGCGCGGCGTTCTCAGGGGCGATGCCTTCGTGGTATCGGCGATCACCATCCTGATCGCTCTGGTCGCCACCTTCGTGTTCTATCCGGTCGGCATGGTGCTAGCCGGTGCCTTCCAGGGCATCGATGGCAGTTTCGATCCCGCCGGCTTCCTCAAGACGCTGACCGATCCCTCGATTTGGACCCTGCGCTGCCTGTCCGGCAGCGGGCGCTGCGGCGTCGCCTGGTCCACTTTGACGTTGGCCATCGCCACCGGCGCCGGCTCCACTTTGCTGGGCCTCGCCTTCGCCCTGGTGGCGACGCGGACCCGCTTTCCCTTCAAGCGGGCGCTGCGGCTGCTCACCATCCTGCCGATCATCACGCCGCCCTTCGTGGTGGGCCTCGCTCTGATCCTGCTGTTCGGGCGCTCGGGCGTGGTGACCCAGGGCCTCGCCTACCTCTTCGACATTCCGCCCGGCCGCTGGCTCTACGGCCTCACCGGCATCTGGATCGCGCAGGTGCTCTCCTTCACGCCGATCGCCTTCCTGGTGCTGATCGGCGTGGTTCAGGGCGTCAGCCCCGCCATGGAGGAGGCCGCCCAGACGCTCAGGGCCGACCGCTGGCGCACTTTCGTCACGGTGTCGCTGCCGCTGATGCGGCCGGGCCTCGCCAATGCCTTCCTGGTCGGCTTCATCGAGAGCCTGGCTGATTTCGGCAATCCGATGGTGCTGGGCGGCAGCCATGGCGTGCTCTCCACCGAGATCTTCTTCGCCGTGGTTGGCGCGCAGACCGATCCGGCGCGGGCGGCGGTGCTTGCCCTGATCCTGCTCTCCTTCACCCTCACCGCCTTCGTCGCCCAACGGCTCTGGCTCGGCGGCAGGAATTTCACCACCGTCACCGGCAAGGGCGATTCCGGCCAGCATGCCGGCCTCAGCCGCGGCGTCGCCACGCTTTCCATCGGCGTGGTCTGCGCCTGGGGCGCCTTCACGCTGGTGGTCTATGCCATGATCCTGTTCGGCGGCTTCGTGAAGACCTGGGGGCTCGACCACAGCCTCACGCTGGAGCACTACACCCGCGCCTTTGCGGTGACCTTCGACCAGGGCTCGATACTGTGGAGCGGCGTCGCCTGGGGCTCGTTCTGGACCACGATGGAGATCGCCCTGATCTCGGCGCCGCTGACAGCGGTGGTCGGCCTCATCACCGCCTACCTGATCGTACGCCAGAACTTCGCCGGGCGCTCCGTGTTCGAATTCGCCCTGATGATGAGCTTCGCCATCCCCGGCACCATCATCGGCGTTTCCTATGTCTTCGCCTTCAATCTGCCGCCGGTGGAGATGACCGGCACGGCGCTGATCCTGATCGTCTGCTTCGTCTTCCGCAACATGCCGGTCGGCGTGCGCGGCGGCGTGGCGGCGATGAGCCAGATCGACCGCAGCCTCGACGAGGCCTCGCTGACGCTGGGGGCGAACTCCTTCACCACGGCGCGGCGGGTGATCCTGCCGCTGCTGCGGCCGGCCATCGTCGCTGCCCTGGTCTACAGCTTCGTGCGCTCGATCACCTCGATCAGCGCCGTGATCTTCCTGGTCAGCGCCCAGTACAACATGGCGACCGCCTATATCGTTGGTCTCGTCGAGAATGGCAGCTATGGCGTAGCCATCGCCTATTCCAGCGTGCTGATCGTGGTGATGATCGCCGTGATCGGCGGCTTCCAGACCCTGGTCGGCGAGCGCAGGCTGCGCCGCGAGGATCGTGTCGCCGGCCTGTCCACCAAATCCGCAGCCAGACCCCGGGAGAAGGCGGCATGACTATCGATATCAGGCCGGGCTCGGTCACCTTTCAGAATGTGCGCAAAAGCTTCGGTGCGGTGACCGCCATCGCCGATCTGTCGCTCACGATCGAACCGGGAACGCTGGTGACCTTGCTCGGCCCATCAGGCTGCGGCAAGACCACCACCTTGCGTATGATCGCCGGGCTGGAGCATCCCAGCGCCGGCCGCATCAGCATTGGCGGCAAGGACGTCACTGCGCTGCCGGCCAATGAGCGCGACGTCTCGATGGTGTTCCAGTCCTATGCGCTGTTCCCGCATATGAGCGTGGCCGATAATGTCGCATACGGCCTGATATCGTCCGGCCTGCGCAAGGCCGAGGCACGCGAGAAGGCGGCCGATGGCCTCGCATTGGTGGGACTGGCCGGCTATGGCGAGCGCCTGCCGAGCGAGTTGTCGGGCGGTCAGCAGCAGCGCGTTGCCGTGGCGCGTGCCCTGGTGGTCGAGCCGCAGGTGCTGCTGCTCGACGAACCGCTCTCCAATCTCGATGCCCGGCTGCGCCGGCGGGTGCGCACCGAGATCCGCGAGTTGCAGCAGCGCCTGGGTTTCACCGCCGTCTACGTTACCCATGACCAGGAAGAGGCCCTGGCCGTCTCCGATACGGTGATCGTCATGCATCAGGGCCGGATCGCCCAGGCCGGAACGCCGCGCGAGCTCTACGAGGCGCCGGCCTCCGCCTTCATCGCCGACTTCATCGGCGAGGCCAATGTGGTACCTTGCGAGGTGACGCGCGTGGCCGAGGGCCGGGCCGAGATCCGGGTCGGCGAGGGAGGGCATGCTCTGGCTGCGCGAGGTCTCACGGTCGGCCCTGCCAAACTCGCCATCCGCCCTAACGCCATGACCCTGCGCGAGGCTGCCGGAGCCATGCTGTCGGGCAAGGTGCTGCATGCGGCCTATCTCGGCGACCACGTCGAATACGAGATCGAGACCAAGGCCGGCCCGATCTTCCTGATCGACTCCGGCACCGACCGCATGCTGGAACCGGGAAGCCCGATCGGCGTCGACCTGCATGATCGGGGCCTCGCCTTGGTGCCGGAATGAGGATGGTCCACGAAGTCTCGTCATTGCGAGCGTAGCGAAACACTCCAGAAAGCCGCAGACACCTGGTCTGGATTGCTTCACCACGCTCGCAATGACGGCTGGCCCAAGCCTTCATCTGTTTCAGGAATTGCCCATGACATTGCCTACCCCCCCATCGCCTACCCCCCCATCGCCTGCCCCCCCGTCGCCTGCCGCCGCCGACATCGCCGCCCGCCTCGACCTTGCCAGGGACATCATCCGGGAGGCCGGCCTGCTGGCGCTGTCCTTCTTCAACGACCGCGATACGCTCGCGGTCGAGACCAAGGCCAATGCGCAGGACGTGGTCTCGGCAGCCGACAAGGCCAGCGAAAGGCTATTGCGCGAGCGCATTGCGGCCGTTTTCCCGCATGACAGCCTGCTCGGCGAGGAATATGGCCTCACTGAAGGCATCTCCGGCTATTGCTGGGTGATGGACCCGGTCGACGGCACCAGCCCCTTCGTTTTCGGCCTGCCGTCCTGGTGCGTCTCGGTCGCGGTCACCCACGGTACAGAGACCGTGGTCGGGGTGATCTATGCGCCGGTGCGCGACGAGCTCTATGCCGCCGCTCTCGGCCAGGGCGCCAGCCTCAACGGAACCGCCCTGCGGCTTTCCGACAAGCGCAGCCTAGTCGACGGCGTGCTCGGGGTCGGGGCCAACCATCGCGTGGCGCCGGAGATCATCACCGGCTTCCTCAATGCCCTCCTGCACGAGGGCGGCATGTTCATCCGCAACGGGTCGGGCGCGTTGATGCTGGCCTATGTCGCAGCAGGTCGCCTGGTCGGCTATTACGAGCCACATATGAATGCCTGGGACTGCCTGGCGGGCCTCTGCCTGATCAGCGAGGCGGGTGGCCGGATCGAGAACTTCCTCGTCAACGGTGATCTCGCCCGTGGCGGCCGGGTGATCGGTGCGGCCCCGGGGGCTTGGGAAGGTCTGATGCGGCTGGTGGGCCAGGCCGAAAAGGGTCAAGAGGCGGACGAGACGTCCGCGGTCCCAGCCGCGATGCGTCCCGCGTGATCCCCGCAAGGTTCGCATTGGTAACGCCAGAGCTGGGACGGCGGACGTCACAGCGACATGCTTGCATGTCGCGACGTCCGCCTCCTGGTCGCCTTCACTCCTGACAAAAACTGGCAGGGCGAACCCTTAGTCTTTCCTCACCGCAACCGAGGAACCAGACGATGCCCACTTCCTTCAAGTCCAGCTATGCCCTGCTGATGGTCGACAGCCCGCT
Source organism: Labrys neptuniae (assembly GCF_040797145.1). Taxonomy (NCBI): domain Bacteria; kingdom Pseudomonadati; phylum Pseudomonadota; class Alphaproteobacteria; order Hyphomicrobiales; family Xanthobacteraceae; genus Labrys; species Labrys neptuniae. The sequence goes on from NZ_JBFNQD010000014.1 coordinate 9,377, forward strand.
GCGCAGCGCCGCCTTCTATCGCGACCTGCTCGGCCTCGAGCCCATCGAGGCACAGACCACCTTCGCCCTGTTCGCCCTCGAAACCGGCCTGATGTTCGGCCTATGGTCGAAGCACACTGCCGAGCCCGCGCCGGGTGCGCCGGCCGGCGGCGTCGAGATCGGCTTCAAGGTCGCGGATGCTGCGGCCGTCGACACCGTCTACGACAAATGGATCGAGACGCGCGATGTGCGCGTTGCCCAAAGGCCGGTCGATCTCGATTTCGGCCGCACCTTCGTCGTGCTCGATCCCGATGGCCACAGGCTGCGCGTCTTCTCGACGCCGGAATAGGCAGCGCGCTTGACCCTCCCCCGCGGGGGGAGGGGATTGCCTCTATTGCGCCGCCACGATCTCCTCATGCGGGATCGGGCTTGGCTCCATGTCGCGGCGCCAGGGCGTGCGGCCGGCCAGAACGCCGGATTCGTGCACGATCTCCGCGACATATTCTTCCTGGCGATAGGCCATCACATGCACGCCGGCGACGCCCTTGATCTCGCGGACCTGCTGGATGATGTCGATGCAGAGCCGCTTGCCTTCCTCCTTCTGATCCTGCGCGCCTTCCAGGCGCTTGATCACGTCGTCGGGCACATGCACGCCGGGCACGTTGGAGCGCATCCACTTGGCGGTACGGGCAGAGGCGAGCGGGCCGACGCCGACCAGGATGAAGCATTTCTCGTGCAGACCCATGTCGCGGATCCGGGCCATGAAGCGCTCGAGCAGGGGAACATCGAAGCAATATTGCGTCTGGATGAACTGCGCCCCGGCCTGGATCTTCTTGGCCAGGTTGATCGGGCGGAAATCATAGGGCGGTACGAAGGGATTGGCCGCCGCGCCCATGAACACGGCAGGCGGCGTGGTGATCTTGCGGCCCGACAGGAAGCGCTGCTCGTCGCGCATGGTGCGGATGGTGGAGAGCAAGGCGGTCGAATCGAGGTCGAAGACCGGCTTGGCCTCGGGATGGTCACCGCTCTGCACGCCGTCGCCCGACAGGCACAACACGTTGCACACGCCGAGCGCGGCGGCGCCGAGGACATTGCCCTGGATGGCGATGCGGTTGTAGTCGCGGCAGGAGATCTGGAACACCGGCGAGTAACCGACCCGGGTCAGGAGGGCGCAGATCGCCACCGAGGACATGTGGCAATTGGCGCCGGAGCCGTCGGTGGCGTTGATGGCGTCGACCCAGCCCTCGAACGGCTTCACGCGCTCGAGCACATCGTCGGGATTGGCCGAATCAGGCGGGTTGAGTTCGGCCGTGACGGCGAATTCACCGCGGCGCAGCACGCGCTCGAGACGCCCGCGTGAACTATGGCCCGGGAGTTCGGGCAGGGGGGCGGCCGGATGCGGGCCGAAATCGTCGGGATGGGGTCGCCTGGTATCGATGCTCATGGCTTGCCTCCGCTCGCGGGGACAGCATTGGACTTGGCTGCTGCAGCCTTGGCTTTGGCAGCGGCGGCCGCTGCCGCCTTCTCCGCTGCGATCCGGGCATTGTAGCCCGATTTCTCGCGAGCGACGGAAAGCCAGGAAGACTGCCCCTTCAGGCGGTGATCCACCGGTCCCTGCGGCATCTCGATCGCGTTGCCGGCAGCCATGTTGCGCGAGCCCTCATAGGCCTTGACCCACACGCAAGGCATGTCGGCATAGACTTCGCAGTTACCATTGGCCCTGACCCCACCGCAGGGGCCGTTGCGCAGGCCCTTGGGGCAGTTCATCGGGCAGGACATGCCGGTGGAGGACAGGGCGCACTGGCCGCACATCTTGCAGTCGAACAGGCTGGACTTGACCAGCTTCTCGACCTTAGCCACCGGTTTTTCCAGCCGTTCCCAGCCGATTGCCGTGAACAGGGGCGAGAGCTTGACCAGCGTCCACTCGACGCCGTCATAGATCCGCTCCATCGCGGCGGAATGGCGGATGGCCCAGAAGCGCAGGGCGAATTTCTTCGCATCGCGCGGTGGCTTTCCGGTGGCTTCGAAGGCGGCAGGCGTGCGCATGGCTCGTGAGCTCGCGTTGAACGGATCAGGCAGTTTCCTTGCCGCCATTCTTGGCAAGAGCCGCCAACCGTTCCTTGTCGTATTCCGCCTCGATCTTGGCCGCCGCCGCCGAAACTTCCGCTTCGAGGTCCTCGCCGCACTCGATCGGGGGGCTGCGATGGAATTCGGCGAGATAATCATCCGTACCGGCAGCACCGCCACGCATCGCCGCCATGTCGACGGCCTCGCCGAAGCGCGAGCTCAGTTCGCGCTTGGCACTGGTGCGGCCCTGCTTGGCCACCACCATGGTGGGAATGTCGCGCCAATAGGTGACGATGAGCTGGGGCATGGGGGATTCCTTTCGATTTCGCTCGTCAATGACGATTCGGACGCCCGAATATTTTCGTCAAAACGGCGTCCGGCTGCGGATCGCGGCAGCCAGGGTGCCCTCGTCGAGATAGTCAAGCTCGCCTCCGACCGGCACGCCATGCGCCAGTTTCGTCACCTTGACGCCTGTTGGGGCCAGAAGGTCGGTGACGTAGTGCGCGGTGGTCTGTCCGTCGACCGTGGCGTTGAGGGCGAGAATCACCTCGGTCACGCCGCCCTCGGCAACGCGCGCGACCAGCCTGTCGATAGTGAGATCCTCGGGGCCGACACCATCCAGCGGCGAAAGCGTGCCGCCGAGCACGTGGTAGCGGGCATTGACCACACCGGCCCGCTCCAGGGCCCAGAGATCGGCGACATCTTCGACCACCACCAACAGCGTGTCTTCCCGTCGGGGGTCACCACACAAGGTGCAAGGATCCGAGGTGTCGATATTGCCGCAGTTCGAGCAGACCACCACGCGCTCGCAGGCGATCTGCAGGGCCGAGGACAGCGGCACCATCAATTGCTCGCGCTTCTTGATCAGCGTCAGCGCCGCTCGGCGGGCCGAACGCGGCCCGAGCCCGGGCAAGCGGGCGAGCAACTGGATCAGGCGTTCGATTTCAGGGCCGGTAACGGATGCCATGCAGCTCAGATAGGTGATTTGCAGCGCCTGCGCGAGGGGAGAGTGCGGGCTCGATCGATTTTGAGCGCGCTCCCAGGGGCACTGCGTCCTTTCGTACCTTGAACGTCGGCTGCTCAACTATTAAGCACCTATCGCTTCGCGATATATCGCGCGGCGGGCGGACTGCGCCCTCTGTGTCTGCCGGGTGGGCCCATGGCGCTTCTTCCCTTCAAACTGTTCTCGCCGATCCTGGCCGGAGCAACCCTGCGCGACCGGCTGTTCGCCAGCCTGGGTGCCATCGTGGGCATCGCCTTGACCGGCCTGGTCTGCACGCTGGTCTTCGGCCGCGACCCGCATCTGCCCTTTATCGTGGCGCCGGTCGGCGCCTCGGCCGTGCTGCTTTTTGCCGTGCCCGCCAGTCCGCTGGCGCAGCCCTGGTCGATCATTGGCGGCAATACGCTCTCGGCGCTGTGCGGCATTGCGGTCACCCAGTTCGTGCACGAGCCGATGCTGGCCATCGGCCTGGCGGTCGGCCTTGCCATTGCGGTGATGTCGCTGGCGCGCTGCCTGCATCCGCCGGGCGGGGCAGCTGCCCTGACGGCCGTGATCGGCGGGCCAGCCGTGGCTGCCGCCGGTTTCGGCTTTGCTTTGGTCCCGGTCTGCCTCAACTCGGCGCTGCTGGTGGCGCTGGGCTGGCTGTTCCACCGCTTCTCCCGCCATCCCTATCCGCATGTGCCGGCGCCCGCTCCGGCCAGCACGCACGGCACCGCCGATCCGGCGCCTTCCCTGCGTGTCGGCTTCCGCGACGAGGATATCGAGGGGGCGCTGACCGATCTCGGGGAGACCTTCGATATCGACCGGCAGGACCTCGACCGTCTGCTGCGGCGGGTCGAGCAGCGGGCGCTGTCGCGGTCGCATGCGGATCTCACCTGCGCCGACATCATGTCGCGCGACATCGTCACCATCGAGCCCGAAGCCAGTGCCGAGACCGCCATCAGGCTCTTGCTGGAGCATAATGTCCGCACCCTGCCGGTGATCGACTTTCATGATCGCGTGGTGGGCACGGTGGGCTTGCGCGACCTCGCCGGTCCGGTCAGGCAGGTCGGCGACGTCATGACCCTGCCCACTTTGTCCACCCCGAACGCGCCGGCCCTCGGGCTGGTGCCCGCCCTTACCGACGGCACCGCCCATGCGGTCGTGATCGTCGACGCCGATAAGCACATCGTCGGGCTCGTCACCCAGACCGATCTCCTGGCCGCCCTCTCCAGCCTGTCGGCGCGGGAGGGGTGGGGGCAGTAGGGACACCATGAAAAAAGGGGCGGCTTGCGGCCACCCCTATGCTTCCGGCATTCGGGATTCGTCTGTCATGAACAGATCGGATTGGCCGGATCCTTGTCATTGCCGGGCTTGACCCGGCAATCCGGTTCTATCCGGACATTGCCGACCAGCCATCGGATGCCCGGGTCCAGCTTGGGCATGACAAAGGCGGCGTTTCAGTCATTTCCGGACAATGCCTATCAGGGCGATGCCGCACCGGCTCAGGACAGATGATGCCGTTCCTGGATCTTGTAGACCGGTGTCGGGATCGCCTCCTTGCGGGCCTTCAGCTGCAGGGAGAGATAAAGCGAGTAATGGCGCGACTGGTGCAGGTTGCCGCCATGGAACCAGAGGGCCTCCTGCTGGGTGGGCTTCCACATGTTGCGCTGCTCACCCTCCCAGGGACCGGGATCCTTGGTGGTATCAGAGCCGAGCCCCCAGCACTTGCCGACCTTGTCCGCCACTTCCTTCGAAATCAGATCGGCCGCCCAGCCATTCATCGAACCGTAGCCGGTGGCATAGACGATGAGATCGGCCGGCAGCTCGCGGCCGTCTTCCAGCACCACGCCGGTTTCGCTCAATTCGCGGATGCCGACGCCGCTGACCAGTTTGATCCGGCCGTCGGCCACCAGCTCGCAGGCGCCGACATCGATGTAATAGCCCGATCCCCGGCGCAGATATTTCATGAACAGGCCTGAATCGTCGTCGCCGAAATCGAGCATGAAGCCGGCCTTCTCCAGCCTCTGGTAGAACTCGGCGTCCTTCTCGCGGATCTTGTTGTACACCGGCACCTGGAACTCATGCAGGATGCGATAGGGTAGCGAGGCGAAGATCAGGTCTGCCTTGCGGGTGGTCATGCCGGCGGCCACCGCCCGCTCCGAATAGAGGTCACCCAGCCCGATCTCCATCAGCGAATCCGACTTCACGATATGGGTGGAGGAACGCTGCAGCATGGTGACGTCGGCGCCGCCTTCCCACAGGGCCGCGCAGATGTCGTGGGCCGAATTGTTGGAGCCGATCACCACCACTTGTCTGCCGCGATAGGCGTCCGGGCCGGGGTGACGGGAGGAGTGCTGCTGCTCGCCCTTGAAGACATCCTGGCCCTTGATCTTGGGGACATTGGCCTTGCCGGACATGCCGGTGGCCAGCACCAGCTGCTTGGGCTTCAGGGTGATCTCGCGGCCGTCCCGCTCGACGATCACCGTCCATTCCTTGGTGGTCTCGTCGAAGCTCGCGGATTTGCAGGTGGTGGAGCTCCAATAGTTCAGCTCCATCACCTTGGTGTACATCTCCAGCCAGTCGCCGATCTTGTCCTTGGGCGCGAAAACCGGCCAATTGTCGGGGAAGGGGATGTAGGGCAGGTGGTCGTACCAGACCGGATCGTGCAGGCAGAGCGACTTGTAGCGCTTGCGCCAGCTGTCGCCTGGACGCTCGTTCTTCTCGACGATGATGGTCGGCACGCCGAGCTGCCGCAGTCGCGCGCCGAGTGCGATGCCGCCCTGGCCGCCGCCGATGATTACGACATAGGGCTGCTCGGTGAAGCCGAGTTCCGAAGCCTCCGATTCGCGCTTCTCCTTCCAGGTCTTGCGGGTGGGATCGCTGCCGTGCTCGGCGCCCATCGGGCGGCGGAACCCCTTGGGTTCCTCATGGCCCTTCAACTCGCTCATCGTGGTGAGCAGGGTCCAGATCAGACCGTTCTTCAGGCGGATATGGCCATAGCCGCGTGCCGCTTCCGTTTCGAACTCGAACCAGCCCTCGGTCACGCCATTGCCGTCGCTGGCGGCTTCGGTGGCGTCCTGGCGGAAATGACCGGGCTTGATGGCGGCCAGCTGCGCCTTCAGCATCTCGCCGATGGCATCGCGCCCTTCCAGGGTGCGGATGTTCCAGGTGAAGGTCACCAGGTCGCGCCAATAGCAATCTTCCTGGAACAGGTTGACCGCGGCGTCGATGTCGCCGCTTGCGAGCGCCTTTTCGAACTTGGCCAGAACCGCGTCCACCCTGGCCTGCGGGCTTTGATCGAGCATGGTATTTCCTCCGTTTTTTATGTTGGTCGAGACTGTTGCTTCGGACTGAGAACGAACGCTTGTTTGCTTCAACTCCCTGTTTTTCAAACCGGGCCATCGCGATCCGATGTTATCGGGCCAGGTCGATCAGGATCTTGAGCTGCTCGCCGGCCGGGTCGAGCAGGGCGTCGAAGCCGTCTGTGACGGCCTTGTCGAGCGTGATCTTGCGGGTCACGACCTTGTTCGCCGGCAGCAGGCCGGAGCTGATCAGGCGGATGACGCGCGGCCAGTAATGGGTGGGATAGGCCCAGGAGCCGCGAATATCGACATCCTTGAAGGTGACCTGGAACCAGTCGAGCGGGTTCTCGTGCGGATGCAGGCCGGTCTGGACCACCACGCCCTGCTTGCGCACCGCATCGAGGCAGGCCTTGAGAGCATGCTCGTTGCCCACGCATTCGATCGCCACGTCACAGCCGACATTTCCTTCGCTGAGATCGCGCACGACTTCGCCGGGATTGTCATGCTTGGGGTTGATGGTGATGAGATCGGGCAGGGCGGCCCTGGCGAAGGCGAGGCGCTTGTCGTTGATGTCGGAGACGAAGAGCTGTGCGGCGCCGGCGGCCCGGGCTGCGAGGAGGGTGAGCAGGCCGATCGGGCCGGCGCCCGTCACCAGCACGCTCGAGCCGGCGGTGACGCCGCCGCGGTCGCAGGCATAGACGGCTACCGCGCTTGGCTCGACCAGGGCAGCTTCTTCGTCGCTGAGTTCGTCGGGGATCTTCTGCACATTGTAGTCGTTGAGCAGGGCATAGTCGGCCATGCCGCCCGAAACCCAGCTCAACCCGGCGAGGGCGAGTTGCGGGCTGAGGTGGAAGAGGCCGCGATCGGCGAAATAGTCGCCCGAACGCGGCATGATCAGCGGCTGCACCGAGACCCGGTCGCCGGGCTTCACCGCCTCGACGCCCTCACCGACCGCTTCGACCACCCCGCCGAATTCATGGCCGAGGATCTGCGGGCCGCTGGCGCCGCTGAAAGGATGCGGCTCGACCGGGATGAAGATGGGACCATAGGCGTATTCGTGCAGATCCGTGCCGCAGATGCCGACGAAACGATTGCGGATCAGAACCTGTCCGGGCGCCGGCTGGCCCGGCTTGGGCAGTTCTTCGAGCCGCAGATCCTTGGCGGCATGAAATCGCAGGGCCTTCATCCTTGTCTTCCTCCCCTGTTGCATGGTGTTGGGCAGGAAGAGCAATCGCCGTGCCAATCGGCGGAAGGCCGTGGCCTGGGGCGGTTTCAGGCCTCTTGGACGCAGGCAACCGTTGCATGGCACGCAACAGATGCCACACCTGTGGCAGGGGTGCTGCAACAGGTCAGGGCAAGCATCATTAAAGCCGATCTGTCATTCCCGGCGAGCCACGAAGTGGCGAGGGAAGGGAATCCAGGGGCGGTAGGCTCGACTCTTGGTTCCTGGATTCCCCTCCCTCCCGCCGCCTGCGGCGGCGCCGGGAATGACAGGTCGAGCGTTGGGCGCGTCGATATCAGTTGCGATGGCTCAGGCCGTGGCGTTTCATCTGGCGATGCACCGTGGAACGGTCGACGCTCAGGCTGCGTGCCGCCTGCGAGACGTTCCAGTTGCAGCTGGCGAGCACGGCTTCAAGGGCCGCCTTCTGGGTGTGCGGCTCCTCGGTTCTCGGCGGTAGCGCCCGCCTCAGCAGGGCTTCGGGCAGGTCGCACACTTCGATGACGCCGTTCTGGCACAGAACGGCGGCGACCGAGATGATATTGTCGAGTTCGCGGATATTGCCGGGCCAATGATGGGCCTTGAGCGCGAGCAGGGCTGCCGGCGCGACCGCCAGCGCCTCGCCATTCACGCGATGCTTGGCAAGGATCTTGTCGAGCAGCCAGACGAAGTCGGACCGCTCGCGCAAGGCGGGCAGCGCGAGCGTCGCGGCATTGAGCCGATAGAGCAGATCCTCGCGAAAGCCACCCTCCCTGGCGAGCGCCTCGAGGGGGCGGTTGGAGGCAGAGACCACCCTTATGTCCAGCGGCTTGGACCGCGAAGCGCCCACCGGCGTCAGCTCCCGCTCCGACAACACCCGCAGGAACCGGCTCTGCAGTGCCAGCGGCATGTCGCCGATCTCGTCGAGGAAGAGCGTGCCGCCATTGGCCTCTTCGATCAACCCGATCCGACCCCTCGGTGCCGCGCCGGTGAAAGCACCCGGCAGATGGCCGAACAATTCGCTTTCGATCAGCGGCTCGGGGATCGCGGCACAGTTCACCGCGACGAATTTGCCGGTCCGGCCGCTCGCCTCGTGGATGGCGCGGGCCAGATATTCCTTGCCCGTGCCGGTTTCGCCCTGGATGAGGATCGAGACCGGCCGGGGCGCGAGCTTGGCGACCTTGGCCTGCAAGGCGGCGAGCTGGCCGTCGCCGCCGCTGAGATTGCGCAGCGAGGCGGGAATGTCGTGGCGTGCCCCGACCGGCGAACGCACGGCGATATCGGGCTCGATCGCATGGGCGAACAGGGCGTTGCCGTCGCGGGCGAAAACCAGGCGGTCCTGCGGGCGATGCTGGCGCGTCAGGTCGGGCAGGTCGTCGATATCCATGTCGAAGAAGCGCGACAGGGGCTGGCCGATCAGGGCTTGTGGGTCGCGCCAGTCGAGATTGCCCGAGCGCGCCAGCACCTTGGCGCCGCCATTGGTCATGCCGATGATGCGGCCGGAACCGTCGATCGCAATGCCGGCTTCCGGGTCGACATCGAGAAATTCCGGGGAGCGCGAGAAGCGCAGCACCCATTCGCGGCTCGATTGCGCCATCAGATTGGCGAGCTCGATGCGCCGTACCGTGGCCGAGACGAGATGCAGCGCCAGGTTCTGGCTGGCCTTCTTGATCGGCGAGGAGAGCAGGGAGATGTCGAGCACCGCCGAAAGCCCGCCCTGGATGTCGTATATCGGGGCGGCGGTGCAGGAGAGCGGCGTGTGGGTATTGTCGAAATGGTCGGTCTGATGGATGGTCAGGGCCTCGCCGGCCTCGATGCAGGCACCGACGGCGCAGGTGCCGGCCCGCGACTCAGACCATTCCGAGCCCATATAGAGGCCGGCCTTGCGCAGATTGTTGTCGAACAGCGGGTCGCCGTAGAAATCCACGGTCACGCCGGCCCTGTCGGAGAGCAGCAGCACATAGTTCTGTCCCGCCACCTGGCGGAACAGGCTTTCGAGACCGGAGCGGGCGATTGCGATCAGTTCTTCCGATTGCTGGCGATGCTCGCGCAACTGGGTATCCGGCACGATATAGGCCTCGCAGGCCTGGGCCGGGTCCAATCGGTGCTTGTTGATGCAGCGCAGCCAGCTTTGCACCACCGTGGCGTCGCGGATGGTTGCCGCGCCCAGGCCGACGCTTTCGATCTCGCGGATATGATCGACATGCGAAACCATGAGAAGGTGCAGCCAGCCTCCCTGGAAAATGTATTTCTTGATCCGTCCGGATCAGAAATCACGTCGTCTTGCTTGGACCTTGCGTGGCGCGCGCCAGCTCGATCGAATTCTACCTCGCAGCCTCCAAGGCACGGGCACTGCAGTGTGCACTAGTGCCTGCGAATGTAAACCGTCTTGGAGCCTTACGAGGTCAGCCATGGGCTGCGATCAGCGCCAGCAGGCGGTCGCAATCGGTGGCGATGCGCCCGGGGTCGACATTGGTGACGCCCAGCAGCAGGCCGGCTCGCCGCGCTCCCTTGTACCAGGGTGAAAGCGGCACGGGAGCTAGTCCGAAAGGCAGGGCCTGATGGGAGACGGCAACATCGTCGATCGTATCGGGCAGGTCGAGCAGGACGGCAAGACCTCCATTGGCATGGACCTTCATGCCGGGGCCGATACGCGCGGCGAGGCAGGAGGCGAGGGCGTCGCGCCGGGTGGCGTAGAGGCGTTTCATCCGGCGCAGATGCCTGAGATAATGCCCCTCCGCCAGGAAGCTCGCCACGGCTCGCTGGATCGAGGCCGCCGGCGCTGGCGCGAGGGCGGCGGCGACGTCGCCGAAACGGGCCGCCAGTTGCGGCGGGACGACCAGGAAGCCAAGGCGCAGCGCCGGAGTGATGGTCTTGCTGAAGGTGCCGGCATGCAGAACCCGGCCCTGCCGGTCGAGCGAGGCGAGTGCCGGCGCAGCCCGCCCCCTGAGCTGCAATTCGCTGAGATAATCATCCTCGATGATCCAGGCTTGGCGCGCCTGCGCCCAATCGAGCAAGGCAAGGCGCCGTTCGAGCGACAAAGTGAGGCCGAGAGGCGCCTGCTGGCCCGGGGTGACCACCGCAAAGGCGGCGTCCGGTGCGAGACGGATGCCGGCGGCTACGTCGATGCCGTCGTGGTCGACCGGAACGGGCGTGATCGCCACGCGAGCCTGCTCCAGGGCGATATGGGTGAGGATGAAAGCGGGATCCTCCAGCCAGGCCTTATGGCCGTCGAGTTCGAGGGCGCGCAGGACGAGGCCGAGGGCACCGGCATAGCCCGACGTCACCAGGATCTGGCTCGGCTCGCACTGGATGCCCCGCGCCAGTGCGAGATAGGCGGCGATCTCGCGCCGGAGCTCGATATGGCCGCGCGGATCGGGATAGCTCACCGGCGCCGCGGCGGCAGCACGGGCACTGCGCGCCATGATGCGCGACCATAGCGAGAAGGGAAAGGCGTCCTGAGCCGGCACGCCCATCTGGAAGGTGGCGGGCGGGCGCTCGAAATCGGGAAAGAGCGCCGGTAGGGGCGTAGCCTCCGGCAATCGACCCGCGGCCGGCGCGCGGGGAGCGTTGTGGATCACGCGCGTGCCGGCCGCTCCCATGCCGGCGATCAGCTGTTCGTCGGCGAGCTTTTCATAGGCTACGCGCACGGTACCGCGGGCGACGCCGAGCTGGGCCGCGAGATCGCGCCAGGACGGTAGCCGGACGCCATTGGCCAGCCGGCCGTCGAGGATGGCGGTGGCGATGCTGCGATGGATCTGCACGGCCAGCGGAGCCTGGGCGGCGCGATCGATACTGATCTTGAAGGACTCGTTCATGCATCCGAATGGTACAGTATTTCATCCAATTCTTGGTGCTTTTTTGTGAGCCGAAAGAAAGCCATGCTGCAGTCATCGCAAGACAGGAACCAAGATGATGATTTCCAGAGCCTTTCTGCTCGGCGGGGGTATTGCCTTTGCGGCCACCACAGCCCTGGCCCATTCGCCGCAATCGAAGGCTGGCGGGGCCAGCGCGGCCCCCGTGTTCGAGCAGGCCCTGCCCAACGTGCCTGGCAAGACCATGACCAGCGTCCTCGTGCGCTATGCTCCCGGCGGCAAGTCGCCTGCGCATACCCATTCCAGGACGGCTTTCGTCTTTGCCTATGTGCTGTCGGGTTCGATCCGCAGCCAGGTCAATGGCGGGCCGGTCAAGGTCTATCGCGCCGGCGAGAGCTGGTTCGAGGAGCCGGGCGCCCACCATCAGATCAGCGAGAATGCCAGCAAGACGAAGCCCGCCTCGCTGCTCGCCGTCTTCGTCGCCGATACCGGCGACCGCAACCTCACCGTCTATGATCAGGAGAAGTGAAATGGCCCCGCGCCTCGACTACAACGCCGCCGCGCCTGCCGGCATGAAAGCCCTCGGCGGCGTCTATGGCTATGTCAGCCAGAGCCTGCCCCGCATGCTGGTCAACCTGGTCTATCTGAGGATCTCGCTGCTCAATGGCTGCGCCTATTGCATCGACATGCATTCGCGCGACCTCACCAAGGACGGCCTGCCCCAGGAGAAGCTGGTGCTGGTGCCGGTCTGGCATGAGGCCGGCGACTTGTTCAGCGAACAGGAGAAGGCGGCGCTTCGCTGGGCAGAGACGGTCACCAGGGTTGCCGAAACCGCCGTGCCCGAAGCCGAATTCGAGGCCGTGCGGGCGGTATTTTCCGAAAAGGAAGTGGCCGACCTCACCATCGCGATCGGCTTGATGAATGCCTATAACCGCCTGGCAATCAGCTTCCGCAACACGCCGGCTGCAGTGAAGGCCGCTGCCTGACGCCGGAACATTATGTGAAAACGGCGACGCGATGCGTCGCCGTTTGCTTGAAAGCTAGGGTCGCGCTGCGAAGGCACCGGCGTCCGGGCTCGCCTCAGAACGGCAGCTTCATGCCGGGCGGGATGGGCAGGCCGGCGGTGATCGAGCCCATCTTTTCCTGCGTCAGGCGGTCGGCCTTGCCACGGGCGTCGTTATGGGCGGCGAGGACGAGGTCCTCGACGATTTCCTTTTCGTCGGCCTTGAGCAGCGAGGCGTCGATCTCGACGCCCTTCATCTCGCCCTTGGCGGTGAGGCGCACCTTGACGAGGCCGCCGCCCGCCACGCCTTCGACTTCCGTCTGTTCCAGTTCGGCCTGCAGGGTCTGCATCTTGGCCTGCATGGCCTGCACCTGCTTCATCATGCCCATTACGTCTTTCATGGGAACTCCTGCTGCGTGTTCAGATATCGTCGGCGGAATAAGGCTCGGCCTCGTCGCCGTCGTCGGGATCGCCGCCATCATCGGGAGCCGGCGCCAAGGATTGCGTCTCCACCGGGGCATTGTCCCGGATGTCGACGATCTCCGCACCCGGAAAGCGCTCCATCACGGCCCGCACGAAGGGATCGGCCCGGATGCCCGAGAGTACGGCGGCCTGCCGGGCCTCGGCGAGCTCACGCAAGGTCGCCTCGCCCTTTTCCGAGGACAGCACCACCAGCCAGCGCTTGTTGGTCCAGTCCGACAATTTGCGCGAGAGATCGTTGACCAGGCCCTGGGGCGAACCGGGCTCGAGGGCGATGTCGAGGCGACCATCGGCGAAGGCCACTAGGCGTACGAAACGCTCCAGGGCCAGCTTCAGCGGCAGGTCGCGCTTTTCCATGGCGAGGCCGACGATCTCGGCGAAGCTGGCGAGCGCGCGGCCTGGTTGCGCGGCCGAGGCCGGCCCCGGCATCGGGGTGTGCTGGGGCTGCGGCTGGAACTGCGCCTGGGTGGCGGCGGTGATCAATTGCGCCCGCGGGGCGGCCGGCGGGGGCGCCGGCGGCGCTGCCGCGGGCCCGCGCGAGGGCAGGGAGCCGCCATTTTCCGTGAGTTGCCGGATGAGGTCGTCCGGCGAGGGCAGGTCGGCCGCATAGCAAAGGCGCGCCAGCACCATGTCGGCGGCGGCCAGCGGCTTGGCGGCGGTCTGGGTCTCGGGAATGCCCTTGAGCAGCATCTGCCACTGGCGCGTCAGCACCTTGATCGAGAGCTTGCCGGCGAGTTCGGTGCCCCGCACCTTTTCGATCTCGGTGGCCGAGGCATCGTTGGCGGCGGCCGGCGAGATCTTCACGCGCGTGACGAAATGGGTGAATTCGGCGAGTTCCGACAGCACCACCGCCGGATCGGCACCCTGGTCGTATTGGGCGCGCAACTCGTCGAGGGCGGAGGCGGCGTCGCCGCGCATCACCGCCTCGAACAGGTCGATCACGCGCGAACGGTCGGCAAGGCCGAGCATGGCGCGCACGCTTTCGCCGTCGATCGTGCCGCCACCATGGGCGATGGCCTGGTCGAGCAGGGACAGCGAGTCGCGCACCGAGCCCTCGGCGGCCCGCGCGATCATCGCCAGGGCGGCCGCGTCGATCGAAACGCTTTCCTTTTCGCAGATCGCGCCGAGATGGCGGGCGAGCAGACCGCTGTCGACGCGCCTGAGGTCGAAGCGCTGGCAGCGCGACAGGATGGTGATCGGGACCTTGCGGATCTCGGTGGTAGCGAAGATGAACTTCACATGCGGCGGCGGCTCTTCCAGCGTCTTTAAAAGGGCGTTGAAGGCCTGCGTGGTCACCATATGGACTTCGTCCATGATGAGGACCTTGAAGCGCGCCGAGACCGGAGCGTAGCGCACGCCGTCGGTGATCTCGCGAATGTTCTCGATGCCGTTATGGGAGGCGGCATCGAGCTCCATCACGTCGATGTGGCGGCTGTCGATGATGGCCTGGCAGTGTCGGCCGAGGCCCGGCATGTTGATGGTCGGCTTGCCGCCGCCCTCCGGCGGCTCGTAATTGAGCCCGCGCGCCAGGATGCGCGCCGTGGTGGTCTTGCCGACACCGCGCACGCCCGTGAGCATATAGGCCTGGTGGATGCGCCCCGTCTCGAAGGCGTTGGACAGGGTGCGCACCATCGCGTCCTGGCCGATCAGGTCATCGAAGGTCTGGGGACGATATTTGCGGGCGAGAACGCGATAGGGCTGGGTATCGGAGGGCGTCGTGTTCGCGTCTTCCATCAATTCCCCCGAATCCCTCGAAGGGGCCACCTGTGCGATCCGCCGTTCCATGAGGTAGGAGGTTGGACGAAGACCCGCAGCGGTCTCGTTGGGGCTGCTTCCTTCCGGACCTGACCCGGTTGGCGAGTGTTGCGTCCACCGCCAACCTCCCGCCGCGTATATGGGCCATCGGCGCGCGAATGACAAGCGGAGGCGCCAAAAAACCTCACAAGCCGCAAAATCTCGATTGGGCGGCATATTTCCTGTAAAAAGCGCCAAGATTTTTTTGAAAAAAGATTTGGGCCTTTTAAAAAGGGCTTGGACTTTGCCGCGCGAGCGACTATCTAGAGATACACAAATCGTTCGGGGCTGGCGTCGATAGTACGAGCCGGCTCTAGTGCAGATGCACTTTCAGTCGAACATCGAGCGAAGCGCTCGTTCGCCCTAACGATGGAAATGCCTATTCCGGTACCAAGAGCCAAGGTGGCGATCTGCCGGAGTGTGCTGCTGCGCCCGACGCAGGCGGAACCTATGGTTTTCCTGACCCGTGCATTGACTGATGTGATGCAATGGCCATGACGAAGGTTCGCTGTCGCTTCGCGAGATTGCGCATGTTTATAGCGGAGAATGAGATCAATCTATGAGGCAGGGACAGCAAAAGCGTATGCGTGGTCGTTCACGCGGCGGCAAGGGTCCGAACCCGCTGAGCCGGAGCTATGAGTCGAACGGCCCCGACGTGAAGGTTCGCGGAACCGCCGCCCATATCGCTGAAAAATACGTTCAGCTGGCGCGCGATGCCCAATCCTCCGGCGACCCGATCCTGGCCGAGTCCTATCTGCAGCACGCCGAGCACTATTTCCGCATCATCGCGGCGGCGCAGCCGCAGTTCACCAGCGACCAGAACTTCGGCCATGGTGCCGAGGACGAGGAAGATGGTGACGATGCCGATTTCGAGGGCCCGATCCCCTCGATGCCGCAGGGCTTCGGGACGCCGGCGAATCAGTTCGGCGGCTCCCAGGGCTTCGACGAACAGCCGCGCCTGGTGCAGCCGGGGCGTGACCGCAATTTCGGCGAGCGTGGCGAGGGCGGCCAGCCCTACCGCGAGCGTGAGCACCGCTTCCGTGACCGCAATGACCGTTTCAACGGCGAGCGTGGTCCGCGCGAGGAGCGCCAGCCGCGCGAGGACAGGCAGTCCCGCGAGGACCGGCCCTACCGCGAGGAGCGCCAGCGTGACCGTCAGTTCGACGGGCAGGCCAACGGCCAGGCGGCCGAAGGCGAGGGAGCCGGCGAGCCGCGCTTCAATCAGCGCCATGGCCGTCGTGACCGCCGTTTCGGCGATCGTGGCGATCGTCCCTTCCGTGACCGCGCCAATGCCGGCGACGGGCCGCTCTTCAGCGAGCGCGGGCAAGGCGAACGCGGCGCGTTCCAGCCGGCGCCGGTGGTTCCGGTCGACCAGCCCCAGCCGGATTTGCATGACGATCATGCCCTTTCCACCTTGCCTTCCTTCATCACCGGCACGCCGGCGGTAGCCTCTGCGGCTCCGGCGGCTGCCCCGGCGCCAGTTCAGGCTGTTGCCGCGCCGGTAGAAGCGACCCCCACTGCCGCTCCCGCAGCGGCCGAAGCGGAGGCCGAAGCTGCTGCTCCGCGTCCGCGCAAGCGCCGTGTCTCGAAGAAGGCTGCCGCTGCAAGTGAAACGGCCGAGGCGAGCGCGGAAACCGCGAGCGAATAGGCGCTAAATCGATCGGTTTTACCTGATCAGCCGGCGATCCTGCGGGGTCGCCGGCTTTTTTATTGTCGGCGGGTTGAACTCATGCCGGACCCCCGCATATTGAACTCAGGTTCTATTTATCGCCTCCTGGGCAATGCCGGGCAGGCGCGGCTGGAACCAGCGCAGGAAACGGTCTTTGCCGTTTGACGGAATCGCCGGAAACCGCAAAGACGCGTCGAGATGAAGAGTTGGGGCAAGGCGCGTTCAGCCGTGAACGCGCAGTCTGCACGGTTGTGGTTCTGAGGCGGGATGTTGCAATGTTGGCTCGCTTGCAAAAGTTGATACGCAGTTTTGCGCCGGGCGGGCCGGCCAGGCCACGCTACGTCTTCGACGAGACCGACCATCGCGTCGCCGCCGCCGGGCTGCTCGTCTATGCCATGAATGTGGATGGGGTCGAGAGTCCGGCCGAGAAAACACGTGTGGCCGCATTGCTGCAGGAGCGCTTTTCGCTCGATGAGGACGAGACCCGTGCCCTGCTGGCGGCGGCAGGAGAGCGTAATCGCGATGCTCTCGACTTCAACGATTTCACCGGCGTGGTGAAGCGCGCCTACAATGTCGATGGGCGCCAGCGCATCGTCGAAATGATGTGGGAGATCGTGTTCGCCGATGGCGTCCTGCACGAGTTCGAGGACAATCTCGTCTGGCGCGTCGCCGAGGCCCTCGACGTCCCGTCAGCCGCGCGCACCACGATCCGCAGCAAGGCCGCCGCCCGGAACAACGTGCTTCTGCCGGAAGCCGGCGAGTGAGCCGCCCGGTCGCCTTGGTCACGGGCGCATCGAGCGGCATCGGCGAAGCATTGGCCCACGCCCTGGCCGAACAGGGTGAGGACCTCATGCTGATCGCCCGGACGCAGAGCGAATTGCTGCGCGTCCAGAGTGAGATCGCGACAGCCACGGGGCGCTTCGTGGCGGTTGCCGCGTTGGATCTCGAACGCGCCGATGCGGCCGAGGCCGTCAAGGCCGTGTTGCGTGACCAGGACCTCAGCGTGCGGCATCTGGTCAACAATGCCGGCTTCGGCCTGGCGGGCGATATGGCGGATCTGCCGGTATCTGGCCAGGTCGGCATGGTCGATCTCAATTGCCGTGCCTTGCTGGCGCTGACACTCGCCTTCCTGCCCGAGATCCGCGAGAACGAGGGCGGCGTGCTCAATGTCGCCTCGGTCGCCGGTTTCACGCCGGGACCGGGCCTTGCCGTCTACTATGCCAGCAAGGCCTTCGTGCTGTCATTGACGCGGGCGCTGGCTTTCGAGGAGCGGGAAAGCGGCATCCGCGTCTGCGCCCTTTGCCCCGGTCCGGTACCGACCCGCTTCGGCGCCCGGGCAGGGTTCGGCAAGTCGGGCGTCATTGCCATCACACGCCCGCTTTCGGCAAAGGATGTTGCCCATATCGGACTCGCCGGTTATTTCGGACGTCGCACCGTCGTGGTGCCGGGCATGATCCCGAGGCTGATGGTTGCCATCCTGTCGGTCCTGCCGACGCGGATGGTGCTGCCTGTCCTCGCTCGCGCCCAGCGGCAGAGGCGGCAGAAATAGTGCCTTTCGCCGGGCCGAGCGCTTCGTCATGAAGCGGTGAACGGTCTGTGCGAAGGGGAGATATGCGAAACCCTTCCTTGACTTCCCTGGCGTGAGACGCCAGTTTCCGGCTCCTTTCGTCGTCATTTGGACACCCATGCGCAGCTATCTCGATTTTGAAAAACCAGTGGCCGAGCTCGAGGCCAAAGTCGAGGAACTGCGCGCGATGGGGGAGTCGGGTGACGCAGTGGCGATCGGGGACGAGATCCAGCGGCTCGAGGCCAAGGCAAACCAGGCGCTGCGCGACCTCTACGCCCAGCTCACGCCCTGGCAGAAGACCCTGGTGGCCCGCCACCCCGAGCGCCCGCATGCCAATGATTATATCGCCGCCCTGATCGAGGATTTCACGCCGCTTGCCGGTGACCGCAAGTTCGGCGATGACGAGGCCATCATCGGCGGTTTCGGACGCTTCCGCGGCGAGTCCGTCTGCATCCTCGGCCATGAAAAGGGCTCCGACACCGAAAGCCGGATCCGGCACAATTTCGGCATGGCGCGGCCCGAGGGCTATCGCAAGGCCGTGCGACTGATGGAAATGGCCGACCGCTTCGAATTGCCGGTGATTTCCTTCGTCGACACGGCCGGTGCCTATCCGGGCATCGATGCCGAGGAGCGCGGCCAGGCCGAGGCGATCGCCCGCTCGACCGACGCCTGCCTGGGGCTGGGTTCGCCCAGCGTCGCCGTGGTGATCGGCGAAGGCGGTTCGGGCGGCGCCATCGCGGTAGCGGCGGCGAGCCGGGTGCTGATGCTGGAGCATTCCATCTATTCGGTGATCTCGCCGGAAGGCGCGGCTTCCATCCTCTGGCGCGAGGCCAGCAAGGCGCAGGATGCCGCCAACAACATGAAGATCACGGCGCAGGACCTCCTGAAGTTCGGTGTGATCGATGCGATCATTCCCGAACCGACAGGGGGAGCCCATCGCTCGCCCGAGAAGGCGATCGAGACAACCGGCGATTTCATCCAGAATTCGCTGCGCGATCTCTTCAACCAGTCCCGTGAAGCCCTGATCCGGGCGCGTCAGGACAAATATCTGATGATTGGCCGCAGCCTGTAGGATTTCGGGCCGAGTTTGCATGGGAAACGCTGCGGCTGGGACCGCGGAGGTCTCGTCCGCTCTTCCTATCCGCAAGGCTCCGGCGTGTCCGCGGTCCCAGCCGGTCTGCCTGGCTCACCCCCTCAGCGCCGCTGCCGGCGATTGCCGATAGGCCAGCAGGGCAGGCGCGAGGCCGAGCAGGGCGGCGAAGCCAGCCAACAGGGCGGCGAGACCGAGATCGGCCCGCGTGAAGGCCACCGGCAGGACCATGCCGCTCCAGCTCGTCACCCAGCCCGATATGGTCAGGGCACCGAGATAGCCGAGCGAGAAGCCTGCTCCGATGCCGAGCGCCAGCAGGATGAAGAGTTCGGACCAGACAATGGCGAGCACGGTCAGGCGCGGCGTGCCGAGAGCCCGGAGTGCGCCGATCTGGCGGCGGCGCTGGCCGACATGGATCACCGTCACGAAGATCAGGGCTGCCGCCACCAGGAACTGCGCGCCGGCCGCGACCGCCACCAGCACGGTGCGGGCGTCGCCGAGCGTGGCATAGAGCCGCGTCAGCACCTCGGCCGGGAAGACGGCGAGCGTGCCCTCGCCACGATAGGCCTGGCGCAGCTTGTAGGCATCGGCGATCGTGCGGGGCTTGACCAGAAGGGCCGGGACTCCTGCTGCGGTCTTGGCGAAGCTCTCGTCGAGCGGCGCCGCCGCATCGATCGCGCCTTCATGCTCATGCTCTTCATGCCCGGCCTCGCCGTGCTCGGCATCGTCGGGCTTGGAGCCTTCATGCTCGGAATGGACATCGTGATCCGCCGCTTCTTCGGCATGGCCGAGCCCATGCAGGTGCCAGACGGCCTGGATCGGCACCAGGACCGCCTTGTCCCAGGCCGTATGGCTCGGCTTCAGACGCCCCACCACGGTATAGGCGAGTTCGGTATGGGCGTGGCCCCCTTCCTCGGCCATGCCGTGTGAGGGCTTGATGCGCGTGCCGAGCGGAATTCCGGCGGCTGCACCGACCACAGCCTCGCCTTCGGCGGCGAAGGCTCGACCTTCGGCAAGACCGTCGGACAGAGCGTTCACCAGGGCTGTCGTAGTGCCGACGATCGGCTTGCCCTGATAGGAATCGCCGAAGCCGATCGGCGCGACCCAGGCAACCCGCGGATCGGAGGCGAGTTTGCGCAGCGTCTCCACCGGCATCAGCGGCAAAGGCGAAGGCTGCAGGAAGACGGAGGACAGCACCAGCTGGGTCTCGCTGCCGGCGGCGCCGATGACGAGGTCGAACCTGTCGGCCGCACGGGCACTGCCGAGGCGCATCGCCCGTTCCTGCAGCACCACGCCGACGCCGAGCGCGGTGGCCAGCGCCACCAGCAGCACCACGGCCAGCGCTCCGGGCCAGACGCGGCGCAGATCGGCGAGGATGAAGCGGATCATGCGGCCTGTGCCCTTCCTACCTCGTCCGACGCGATGCGGCCGGCGGCGAGCGTCAGCCGTCGTGCCAGTCGCCCCGTCAGAGTAGTGTCGTGCGAGACGACGATGAGCGTGGAGCCTTCCGCGCTGGCGAGTTCGATGAGGAGGTCGCCCACGACGGCGCCGGCCTCGGCATCGAGGCTCGCGGTCGGCTCGTCCGCCACCAGCACGGCCGGCCGGCGCAGCAGGGCCCTGGCGAGGGCGACACGCTGCATCTCGCCGCGGGACATGCCATCGATCGCCTGATCCGGCCTGGTCAGGCCGACCCGCTCCAGCAAGGCGCGGCCGCGGTCGATCGAGGTTTTGCCCGCACGCCTCGACAGGCGCAGCGGCAACAGCACGTTCTCCAGGGCCGACAGACCGAGAAAAAGATGAAAATCCTGCATGACCAGGCCGATATTGTGTCCGCGCCAGCGGTCCCTGGCGCCCTCCGGCAGCCTGGCGATATCGGTGTCGCCCCAGCGTATCCGACCCTGGCCGACGCGCTCGAGGCCGGTGACGACGTTGACGAAGGTGCTCTTGCCTGAGCCCGACGGGCCGGTCACGGCAAGCTGGCTGCCTGCCGTGAGGGCGAGCCTGTCGATGCGCAGCACCGGGGCGGCGAGGCCAGGGAAGGAGACGGCGATATCTTCGAGGTCGAGTGCCAGCACCGGATCAGACCACCCAGTAGCGCGCGTCGCGCAGGCGCAGCCGGCTGAGAAAGCCGGTTGCCGGATCGGTCCAGGACCCCATTTCCAGGCGTCCCGACACCTCGATCCTGGTGCCGGGCTGCACGAAGGTCTGCTTCTCGTCGAGATAGATCACCACGATATTGTCGGGCCAGTCCGAGTCGGAGGAGCAGAAGGGGCAGATCGACATCGGGATTTCGGTGAGCACGAAGAAGGTGGCTTCCGCCTTGAGGGGCGGTGCCATGAAGCCGCTCATCACCACGTCCTTGCCGTCGAGTTCCCTGACCTTGGCCGAGAACTCCAGGCCCAGCACGCTGATCTTGCCATAGAGTTCGGGGAAGCCGAGCGTTGCCGGGGCCGCGAGGGCCGGCGGCGCCAGGAGAAGAGGCGAAAGCCCGAGCAAAGTGAGGATCTGGCGGCGGGGCAGGGTTGTCATGGCATATGTCTCACACCGGCGGGGGACAGCTCTGCTCCTGGGATCGCAGGCGTCTCGCCTGCTCTTTCCCGTAAGGTCACCGGTTCCAAGAGCAGGCGAGACGCCTGCGATCCCAGGAAAGATGTCTTCCGGGCGGCGTGCCGCCCGGAGAAGGTCGTTACTTACTGCATCTGCGCTTTCTGGGCGCCGGAAGCACCGAGCGCGAAGGCATCGGCCAGGACGCGGTAGACGTCGCTTTCTTCCAGATAGCCCTTGAAGCCCTCGGCACCCGGGCCGGTAGCCTGCAGCACGATGTCGTCGACGGCGTGGGCGGTGCTGTCGTTGTTGCGTGGGATGTTGCCCTGGACGAAGACGGCGCCGGGCACGTCCTTGTAGGCGGGATTGGCGACATATTCCTTCTTCTCGTTCTGGATGGCCGGCTCATAGGGGCCGTCCAGCTTCGGGCTGAAGGTTTCGTAGTGGTCGGGATAGTTTCCGTAGACGACCGCCAGGCGCTTGCTGGGATCGATCTTGTCGGGATAGCCGTCGCCGTCCTTGTCCTCGTAATTGGTGAAGCCGGCCTCGGCATAGATGCCGACCTTTTCGCGCATGTCGGTGCCGGGCTTGCTGTCGTCGATGGTGCCGATCACCGACATGGAATGGGTGTGGTCGCCCGTGACGACGATCAGCGTATCGGGATGGGTCTTGGCGAATTCGCGCGCCGCGCCGACGGCCTTGTCGAATTCGATGGTTTCATAGAGCGAGCGCTCGCCATCCTGGGCATGCGACATCTTGTCAATCGAGGCGGCTTCCACCATCAGGAAGAAGCCTTCCGGATTCTTGGAAAGCTGGTCGAGGGCCGTCTTGGTCATGTCGACCAGGCCGGGCTGGTTGGGGAACTTGCCCACCGTGCCCTTCTTGAGCAGGTTGCGGTCGAGTGCCACATCCATGTTGCCGGTGTGGAACAGGCCGAGGATCTTGCCGGTATTGGTGCCGGAGGCGGCAGCGAGGCTGTCCTTGTCGGTGGCCAGCGTGTAGCCGGCATCCTTGAAGAGCTGGATATAGTCCTTGTCGTCCTTGCGCTTGGAGCCGGTGGTCGACTTCGGCAGGAAATAGGCCGAGCCGCCGCCCAGGATGATTTCGGGCTTCACGTCGTAGAACATGCCGACGATCTCGGCCTTGTCGGCGCGCTTGCGGGTATGGGAAACCACGGCCGCCGGGGTGGCGTCCTCGATCTCGGCGGTGGAGACCACGCCGATGGACTTCTTGCCGGTGCGGCGCAGCGCCTCGGCGATGGTCTCGACGCGCGGATCGTCAAGGCTGGCGGGCGTGCGATCGGCATAGACGCCGAGAGCGTTCACCGCCGTCTTGTGACCGGTCATGTAGGCCGACATCGTGTTGGCGCTGTCGGTGGCAATGGCATCCGTCGACGAAGTGCCGATGAAGGCCATGTGGTCGAGATCGTCCATGGCGAGGCGGCCATTGGCCTTGCCCTCGGTCATGCCCTTGGACATGATGCGAGCGCCGGTGCGGTTGGCGACCGTCAGGCCGTCACCCAGCAGGAAGATGATGTTCTTGGCCTTGGGCGTGGCGGCAGTGCCGAAGACGTCCCAGGTCACGCTGCGGCTCTGGCCGCCGGCCGAAACCTCGACCTTGTAGCTGCCGGGCACGCTGAGGGTGAGGCCGCGCAGCAGCACTGCCGAGCCGAGATCCTTGTCGTCCTTGCCCTTTTCGGAGGCGACGAACTCGACGTCCTTGCCGAACACACCCTTGTAGTCCTGCCCGTTGACGGTGACGCGCACATCCTCCGGCTTCACGGTGCCGGCGAACTCGGCCTTGAAGTCGAAGGGCGAGCCGGCCAGGATGGTGGCGCGGTCGAGCGGATAGATGCCCGCGGCCTGGCTGGGACCGATCAGCATGGTGGTGACCGCAAGAGCGGCGAGGAGCGTGCGCATGGCAATCCTTTCGCGATGCGAGCAGACTTTGTCGCCGAAGCGTCTTGCGGTGTGGCCAAGCAGCCGTACTTGCAAGGACGCGTCCAAACAAAGAGCTTGAGGAGAACGCGTTCCCCCTGAACGCGCTTTGCGCTAGGGATAGCCAGCGCGTGCGACAGGTCCATGACAGCGAGCAGGTTCAGGATCAGGCCGCTCCGCATGCAGTATAGAGGATGGATCGATCGGCACCGGGAGCGGCGAAGACTCCATGTCGCATCCCGCTGTCCTGTCCGATCCGGGGTTTTGTCGTGGCCGATGCTTGTCGAGCCACGAGGAAGTCTATAGGGTCCCCGGCCAGTTTCCGGTGGAAGGCCTCTATCGGCAGGGCGTGGAATCAGGCATTGTGCCGTTAAGAGTCCGTTCACGCTGTTGCGTAACCACGATCGGCCCATGACTTGCGGCGAGTGGTCGTTGACTGTAAATGTCCCTTAGTCTGTATTGCTGACTTTGCACGGGTTCACTGGTTCATGACCGCTCACTTCAAGTTGATGCGCAAGATTGCAATGGCCGTGCCGGTCCTTTTGCTGGCAGCGGCCTGTTCCAATCAGAATGGCGCAAGTGTTCGTTCGACTAGCCCGGTGCCGCAGGCCCTGATTGCCGAAATGCAGGCCAAGGGCATGGCGCGTTCCGCGCCCATCCTGGTGCGCATCTACAAGAAGGAGTCCGAGCTCGAGCTCTGGAAGCAGACCTCGAGCGGACGTTATGCCCTGCTCAAGAGCTATCCGGTCTGCCGCTGGTCCGGCCAGCTCGGTCCGAAGAAGAGCGAGGGTGACCGCCAGGTGCCCGAAGGCTTCTATGCGGTGAGCATGAGCAGCCTCAATCCGAATTCGCAATATTACCTGTCCTTCGACATCGGCTACCCCAACAGCTTCGATCGCCAGCTCGGCCGGGCCGGCGGCAACATCATGGTGCACGGCTCCTGCTCTTCGCGCGGCTGCTTCGCCATGACCGACAAGCAGGTGGCCGAGATCTATGCCGTGGCGCGCGAGGCGCTGCAGGGCGGCCAGGCTTCGTTCCAGGTACAGTCGCTGCCCTTCCGCATGACGCCCGAGAACATGGCTCGGAATCGCCGCAACCCCAATATCGGCTTCTGGCAGAACCTCAAGGAAGGCACCGACAACTTCGAGGTCACCAAGCAGACGGTCAAGGTCGATGTCTGCAAGGGCCGCTATGTCTTCAACGGCAATGGCGGTACCGATTGCGGGATCGCTCCCGCCAGCCAGAATGTGGCAGCCGCCGTCTACGAGAAGCGGCGCGGCGACGATGCCAAGGTGACTGCGCTGGTTGCCTCCGGCACCAAGGCCGTCAACTATATCTATCAGGATGGCGGTTCCAATCCGGTGTTTACCGCGCGTGCCGTCGACCAGTCGGCGGTGCCTGGCAAGGACCGGCCCTTCAGCTATTCGCGCGTCGACGTGACCGAGGTCGCCCTCAACGACGCGGGTGCTCCGGCAACGGAAGCGGATGCGAATGCCGCTCATCGCGTGACCTATGCAGCAGCCGAAAGCCTGCTCTATTCGGAAGCCGCCGTGGCTCGCAAGCCGATCAAGGGCGTGGCCGACCCGAAGGCTGTCGCCAAGCGCCAGGAAGCCGTCTATGCCCGGCTGATGGGTAGCAAGTTCCAGGCTCCGATGCCGCAGAAGCCGCTGGCGATGACGGTGGCCGCGGCGCCTGTGTCGTCCAGTGCTCCGGCAAGCCAGCTGGTGGCCTCGGCGGCACCGGAAGGCCAGCCCTTCTATGCACGCTGGCTGGGCTTCGCGCCGACCGAGCAGCCGGCTTCCCCGGTTACGGCGATCAAGGTCGACCCGATCCAGACCGGCACGGTGCCTGACACCAAGCTCAAGCAGGGCAAGGCAAAGACGCTGACGCCGGGCAAGCCGATGATGGCCGCGACGGCGCTGCCGGCCGCCCAGATGGCCGAGCTGCCGCCCGCGATCACCAATCCGCCGACCGAGCAGCCTTTCTACAAGCGTTGGCTGGGCCTGGGCGGCGAGCAGGGCGCCACGGCGACCAACTGACCTGATCTTTCTTGATCGATTGATCCGTGAGCCCTTTCCCGGCATGGGAGAGGGCTCATTCATTGGGCGTGACGAGATCCGATGGCTGATCGTCGTGCCCATATCCAGGCTTCGGCCTCACCTCGGGTGACAGGCAGTCTCCAACTGTTGCAAAATCAATCTCGCCGCCACCGTCTGGATCCTTGATGCCATGTCGCTCGATGTCGTCGATCTCCGCGACTTCTACTCGACCAATCTGGGCATCGTGGCCGGCCGCCTGATTGCCACCAAGATCCGGGCGCGCTGGAGCGACCTTCGCGGCCAGCGCGTTGCCGGCATCGGCTTTGCCGCACCCTATCTCACCATGTTTCGCGAAGAGGCCGAGCGCGTCGTCTCCTTCAATCCGGCGACGCAGGGCGTGCTGGAATGGCCCGAAAACGGCCCGCTTGCCGCTGCTCTGGTCGAGGAGACCGAATTGCCCCTGGCGGATGGCTGCCTCGACCGGGTACTGGCCATCCATCTGCTCGAGGAGGCCGATTCCGCTCTCGACACGCTGCGCGAGATCTGGCGGGTGCTGGCGCCCGGCGGTACGGTGATGCTGGTGGCACCCAACCGGCGCGGGGTCTGGGCCCGCTCCGATGCCACGCCCTTCGGCAATGGCCGGCCTTTCTCGCGCCCGCAATTGACCCGCTTGCTGCGCGATGCGCTGTTCTCGCCGGTGAACTGGACGGAAGCCCTCTATCTGCCGCCAATGTTCCATGGCTGGGCGCTGCGTTCCGCGCCTGCTTATGAGCGCTTCGCGGCTCGTTTTGCATCGCCCTTTGCCGGCGTGCACATCGTGGAGGCCTCCAAGCAGGTATTCCGGCCGATCACCGTGCGCGCCAAGCGGGCAGTGTCGCCGAAATTCACGCCGGTGCTGCTGCCGAGCCCGGCGGCCGGGCGGGTCGCCGACGGGGCGTGAGCCTGCGCTGCCGCTTACTCGATTCTTCGTCCAGGTTGCGCTGCCCCTCACCTTACCTCTCCCCGTAAGAACGGGGCGAGGGGAATTCGGCGGTGCGTTTCATATTGACGGCAAACTACCTCGCCCAACCGACGGGCGAGATGAGAGGTCCGAGGATCGATCGCAACGCTTGCGCCTCCTCGCCCCGTTCTTACGGGGAGAGGTAAGATAAGGGGCGGCACGACGATGCCTACGGCGTCAGCGAAGTCAACATCTCAGCGCCTTCGCAGCAGGAATACCGCCTGCTCGCCGAACAGGTTCCAGAACCACCAGGGCGCCCTGACCTGGACCGGCTGGCCCGACAGCGTCAGCGCCTCGGCCCGTTCGATCACCGCGTCGAGGCCGCGCGCCATCTCGACGAAGTCCCGGATCGAGCAGAAATGGATGTTGGGCGTGTCGTACCAGGCATAGGGCAGGTTGTCGGTCACGGGCATGCGGCCGCGGAACATGATCTGGCTGCGGATGCGCCAATGCCCGAAATTCGGGAAGGAGACGATGGCGCGCCGGCCGATGCGCAGCATGTCTTCCACCACCTGGCGCGGATTGCGGGTCGCCTGCAGGGTCTGCGACAGGATCACATAGTCGAAGCTGTCGTCGGGATAGTCGGAGAGGTCGGAATCGGCATCGCCCTGGATCACGGCCAGGCCGCGCCCGACGGCGGCGTTGACGCCGAGCTGGCTGATCTCGATGCCGCGGCCATCGACGCCGCGTGTCGCCTCCAGCAGGGACAGCAATTCGCCGTCGCCGCAGCCGACATCGAGCACGCGGGCACCGGGGATCACCATGTCGCGGATCTGTAGGAAATCGAGGCGGCTGCCCGGCGCGGCCGTGGCGCTGCGCTGGGCCGTCATCGTCCTGGTGTCGCGCGGGCGGAACCCGTTCATGCCACGCCTCGCTCGCGGGCGGCGGCGCCGACGAAGCCGCGAACCATGTCGAACAACTCGGGAATGTCGAGCAGGAAGGCATCGTGGCCCTTGTCGGTCTCGATCTCGACGAAGGAGACACGCGCGCCGGCCGCGTTGAGCGCATGCATGATCTGGCGCGAGGCGCTGGTGGGGAAGAGCCAGTCGGAGGTGAAGGATGCCACGCAGAAGCGGGTATGCGTGCCCTTGAAGGCTGAGGCGAGGGATCCGTCATGCTCGGCCGCGAGGTCGAAATAATCCATCGCGCGGGTGACATAGAGATAGGAATTGGCGTCGAAGCGCTCGACGAAACTCAAGCCCTGATAGCGCAGATAGCTCTCGATCTGAAAATCGGCGTCGAAGGTGAAGGTCCGCGCCGCGCGGTCCTGCAGGTTGCGGCCGAATTTGCGCTGCAGCGCGTCTTCGGAGAGATAGGTGATGTGGGCCGCCATGCGGGCGACACCGAGGCCCTTGGCCGGGCGGGTGCCTGCCTCGAGATAATGGCCGCCGCGCCAATCGGGATCGGCCATGATCGCCTGCCGGCCGACCTCGTTGAAGGCGATGTTCTGGGCGGTATGACGGGCGGCGCTGGCGATGCACAACGCCGAGAAGACGCGGTCGGGATAGGCGACTGCCCATTGCAGCACCAGCATGCCGCCCATCGAGCCGCCAAGCACGGCGAACAGGCTCTCGATGCCGAGATGGTCGAGCAGCATGGCCTGTGCCCGCACCATATCGGCGATGGTCACCACCGGAAAGTCGAGGCCATAGGGCTGGCCGGTTGCCGGATTGGTCGAGGCCGGGCCGGAGGAGCCCATGCAACTGCCGATCACATTGGGGCAGATCACGAAGAAACGCTCGGTGTCGATCGGCTTGCCCGGCCCGACCAGGGTGTCCCACCAGCCGGCACGCCCGGTCACCGGGTGGATGCTGGCGACATGCTGGTCGCCGGTGAGCGCGTGGCAGACGAGCACGGCGTTGGATCTGGCTGAATTGAGCGTGCCCGCCGTGGTATAGGCGATGCGCAGCGGCGCGAAATCGATGCCGCTGTCGAGGCGAAGCGGCCGTTCCGGGCCGAAATCGACGAGCAGGCTGTCATCGGGCTGGTCTGCCTGCTTGCGGGCCAGTTCCGGGAAGCTCGCCCGCAGCTGCTCACCTTCCGACATGCGTCTGCATTTCCCCCGTCGCCCAAGGTCGCTCGACAAGTTTGTTCGATTTGCCGAACGTTTCGTTCGATACATCCTAATATCACGCACTGAAGCAAGTGCAATGGCATTGCGGATGGCGGCGCTCGTGCGTTTTCGCATCTTCCGGTTGCACGAGTTCGCGAGAGCGCTTTGCAGCACTCGTGGTCATCGTTAGACATGATGAGATCTGGTCCGACCTGGAAAACGCCATGCCCGATATTCCGCTCACCGCAACGACAGCCGTCATCGTCTTGGCCATTGTCCTGCTGTTCTTCCTGATGAAGATGGTGAAGACCGTACCGCAAGGATATAACTACACGGTCGAGCGTTTTCGCCGTTACGCCTATACCATCCAGCCCGGCCTCAACATCGTGCCACCGATTTTCCATCGCATCGGTGTGCGCATGAACATGATGGAACAGGTGCTGGATGTCCCGACCCAGGAAATCATCACCCGCGACAACGCTTCGGTGGCGGTGGACGGCGTCGCCTTCTTCCAGGTGATCGATGCCGCCAGGGCTGCCTACGAGGTCGCCAATCTCAACAGCGCGATCCTCAACCTGCTGATGACCAATATCCGCACCGTGATGGGCTCGATGGATCTCGACCAGCTGCTTTCCCATCGCGACGAGATCAACAATCGCCTCCTGACCGTGGTCGATGCGGCGGCGACCAGCTGGGGCATCAAGGTCACCCGCATCGAGATCAAGGATATCGTGCCGCCGGCCGACCTGATCGCCTCGATGGGACGCCAGATGAAGGCCGAGCGGGAGAAGCGGGCCGTCATCCTCGAGGCCGAGGGCCAGCAGCGCGCGGAGATCCTGCGGGCCGATGGCCGCAAGCAGGCCCAGGTGCTGGAGGCCGAGGGGCGCAAGGAAGCCGCCTTCCGTGATGCCGAGGCGCGCGAGCGCGCGGCCCAGGCCGAAGCCGCGGCGACGCAGGTGGTCTCCGAGGCCCTGTCACACGGCAATGTCGCCGCGCTCAACTACTTCATCGCCGACAAATATGTGAAGGCCATGCAGGCGATGGCGACGGCACCGAACCAGAAAGTGATGGTACTGCCGATGGAGGCGACGGCCTTGATCGGTTCGCTCGCCGGTATCGGCGAGATCGCCAAGGCCACCTTCGGGGACGCAGCCTTGCCGGCCAAGCGCTCTGGCGTGCCGCGTACCGGCCAGGATTGAGACGGAGCCGTCCATGACCGAACTTGCGTCCATCAATGTCTGGGGATGGTTCGTGCTGGCCGCCGTGCTGATCGGCCTGGAGGTGTTCCTGCCCGGAGCCTTCATGATCTGGCTCGGTCTCGCCGCCGCAGCTGTCGGTGTGATCAGCCTCTTCCTGCCATTGAGCTGGCCGCTGGCCCTGCTGCTGTTCGCAGCTCTCGGCGTGGTCTTCGCCTGGATCGGCCGGCATTTCGCCCGCCGGGCCGATGCATCCGACAAGGAACAGCCCTTTCTCAATCGCCGGGCCGATGCACTCGTCGGCCAGAGTTTCACCCTGGCCGAGCCGATCGTCAACGGCGAGGGGCGGATCCGGGTTGGCGACACGGTGTGGCAGATCAGGGGAGCTGACGCAGGCGCCGGTGCGCGCATCAGGGTGGTGCGCGTCGAGGGCGGATGGCTGGCGGTGGAAGAAGTAGTCAGGCAGACGTGAGGATAGAAACTGGGTAGGCTTGGTTCTGCCCCTCACCCCATCACCGCCATCCCCTTGATGTCTGCCGGTGTCACTCCATCCGCCCTGAGAGCCCGCAGGCTGGTGGAACGGGCGGACTTCGACAGTTTCTCGCCGTCGGGGCCGAGAAGCAGGCCGTGATGGTGGTAGATCGGCTCGGGCAGGCCGAGCAGGGCCTGCAGCAGGCGGTGCAGGCCGGTGGCCTGGTAGAGGTCCCGGCCGCGCACGACATGCGTGATGCCCTGCAGGGCATCGTCGACCACCACGGCCAGATGATAGCTCGCCGGAAACTCCTTGCGTGCCAGCACGACGTCGCCCCAGCGTTCCGGAGCGGCAGGAATCGCCTCGGAGCCCGCGCCTCGGGGCGCTGCCTGCTCCTGCCAGGACAGGGCAGGCGCCAGAGGCCCGGCCTTGGCCAGGGCTGCCGTCATGTCGAGCCTGAGGGCAAAGGGTTCGGCCGGATCGCGTCCGGCAGGATCGTCGGCGCGGGCGAGCGCGGCGCGGGGATAGAGCGGGGTGCCGTCCGGGTCGCGGGGATGACCCGGCCGGTCGATGGCCGCGGCAATCTCTGCCCGCGACGCATAGGAGCGGTAGAGCAGCCCCATGCCGGCAAGGCTGTCGAGGGCCTGGCGATAGTCATCGAAATGTTCGGATTGGCGCCGCGGCGAGGGTTCGAACGGAAGGCCCAGCCAGGCGAGATCTTCCAGCAGGGCAGCGACGAATTCCGGGCGGCAGCGGGTGGTATCGATATCCTCGATGCGCAATAGCAGGCGCCCGCCGGCGGCCTTCGCCCAGCGTTCGTTCTCGAAGGCCGAAAGCGCATGACCGAGATGGAGATGGCCGGTCGGACTGGGAGCGAAGCGCAGGAGGGGGCGGATCGATTGATTTGTCACGCCTGTGGTGTAACACACGGGCATGACCGTGATCATCCGTTCGCGCACTGAAATCCTCGCCGGAGTCGAGGCCTTGCGCGCGCTCGATCCCAGGCTGGCCGCCATCCATGACCTGTGCGGTGAGCCGCCCTTGCGCCGCAACGAGGGCGGTCTGGAGGGCCTGGCCTGGATCATCGTGTCCCAGCAGGTCTCCGTCGCCAGCGCCCGGGCGATCTGGGCGCGCACCAAGGCGGTGTTCGATCCTTTCACGGCGCAAAGACTGGTCAGCGCCCCCGAGGCAGATTTTCGGGCCGGTGGCCTGTCCATGCCCAAGATCCGCACCCTCAGGGCTGTCGGCCAGGCAATGCTGGAGGGGCTCGATCTCGATGCCCTCGCGGTGCTCAGCGCCGATGCGGCCCGCCTCGAACTGACCAGGGTCAAGGGCATCGGTCCCTGGACGGCCGACATCTATCTGATGTTCTGCCTCGGCCACGGCGATGCCTTCGCCTCGGGCGATCTTGCCCTGCAGGAAGCGGCGCGCATGCTGCTCGACCTCGAAAAACGCCCGGATGCCGCAGAGCTTGCCCGCATTGCCGAAGCCTGGCGCCCCTGGCGCAGTGTTGCCGCCCGTCTGCTCTTTGCCTATTACGCCAAGATGAAGAACCGAGCAGGCGTTGCCTTGGAGTAGACGGTGCGACGTATTTTCGTCACGCAAGGGTGCTCAGTGGATCCATGAGTTGCTTGAGGAGAGCAGAATGACGACACTCGACGGGCCCCGCCTGCCTGCCAAATCCGGAAAAGCCCGCCAGCTCGTCGTGTTCCTGCATGGTTATGGCGCCGATGGCAACGATCTGATCGATATCGGCCGTGCCTGGCAGGAACTCCTGCCCGACACCGCCTTCGTATCGCCCCACGCGCCCGAGCCCTGCGCCGGAAGTCCCTTCGGTCGTCAGTGGTTCCCGTTGACCTTCCAGGTCCCCAATGAGCGTTGGCACGGCGTCGAGAAGGCCCGGCCCGTGCTCGATGCCTTCCTGGACGAGGAGCTCAAGCGCGAAGGGCTGGATGAGGCCGCGCTCGCCCTGGTTGGTTTCAGCCAGGGCACCATGATGGCGCTGCATGTCGGACTTCGCCGCCCCAAGGCGATGGGGGCGATCGTCGGCTATTCCGGCGTGCTCGTCTGCCCGGACGGGCAGCTGCCCGCGGTGATGGCGCCTCAGATCACGGCAAGGCCGCCGGTATTGCTGGCGCATGGCGACCAGGATCAGGTCATTCCCCCCTTCGCATTGCAGTTCTCGCAGGAAGGGCTCAAATCCCTGGCCGTGCCGGTCGAGGCTCATATGAGCCGTGGGCTCGGCCACGGCATCGACAATCAGGGCCTGCGGCTTGGCGGCACTTTCCTGGCCCAGGCGCTGACGCGCGCGGCGTAGGCCGACAAATGCAGCGCGGCCGGCCGAGTCGTCTCCTTCACCCCACCCGCCGTGCTTTCCTGCGCGGCACGGCGGCACTCGGCCTGGGCACGCTGGCTTCGCCGGCCATCGTCAGCCGGGCGCTCTCCTCCTCGGGGGAACTGACCTATCTGGGCTGGTCGGGTTATGATTTCAGCACCCTGTTCCGCAGCTTCACCGAGAAGACCGGCATCACCGTCAATTTCGTCGAGCAGCCCGACCAGGAGGCCATGCTGGCGCAGGCGCGCATCGCTGCCCAGGGCGTGGGCGCCGACATCGTCGAGCCCTCGCTCGACCGCCTGCCGGAATGGCTGCAGGCGGACCTGCTGCAGCCCTGGGACGATGGCAATGTCGGTCTCGACCTCTATGACAAGGCCTTCCTGACCGGTTCGGCCATGCATAAGGGGCGGCGCTATTTCCTGCCGGTGCTCTGGGGGGCGGAGGCGTTGGCCTATGCGCGCCAGGCGGCGGCGCAGACCTATGGCGCCGCCTCCCTTGCCTCGCTCTTCGATGACAAATATCGCGGCAAGGTCGCAATCAGGCCCTCGACAGGCCTGGCGGCGATGGGCCGGGTGCTGGAAGCCGAGGGCAAACTGCCGAAGCCCTGGCTCGACGGCTACAAGGACGAGGCGACCATGCGCCAGCTCTGGGACCTGGCATTGGCCGAGGCGACCCGGCGCAAGGCGATGATCGGCCAGTTCTGGAGCAGCGACAACGATGCGCTCACGGCTTTCCGCAGCAAAGGCTGCACGCTGGGATTGACGTGGGACACCACGGCGCAGGCGCTGGCTGGCGACAATGTCGGCTTCGTGGCGCCCAGGGAGGGCGCCTTCGGCTGGCTGCAGGGCTATGGCCTGCTCAAGAATGCCCGAAACGCCGAACAGGCGCATGAATGGGCCCGCTTCATCGTGACACCGGAAGCGTCGGCCGCCTACGCCATGGCTTTCTCCGCCAATCCCGTGGCTCGAGGTGCCGTCGATCGGCTCGATCCCAAGCTGCGGGATTTCCTCCGCGCCGCCTATCCCGACGATGCCCTGTCGAAGATCTGGTGGTGGCCGGCTCAGCCGCCCTGGTTCGTCGCATTGCGCAGCGAATATGCGCAGAAATGGCAGGCCGCGTGAGAGGGGGCACTAAGGAGCAATCGGCAAATAACGAATTGAATCGGCTCGACCTTTGTCATTGTCGAGCTTGACCCGGCAATCCAGTCGTTCCCTCCAGGCACTCAGACAGGGCCGATGGATGCCCGGGTCAAGCCCGGGCATGACAAAGGCGGCGTTTCAGCTATTTCCAGACGGTGTCCAAGGATGTCGAGAGAGGTAGGGATAGGGCAATGCGATTTCTTTAAGTCGTTTTTCACACCCCCATCGTCGCGGCGATCTTGTCCATGCTCCTGGCGAGCTTGAGGTCGAGCTCCGTCAGCCCGTCGACGTCATGGGTGGAGAGGGTGACGTCGACGGTCTTGTAGACATTCGACCATTCGGGATGATGGTTGAGCTTCTCGGCGGTAAGGGCAGCCCGCGCCATGAAGCCGAAAGCTTCGCTGAAATTGCGAAAGACAAAGACGCGGCGGATCGCATCCCGGCCTGGTGTCAATGCCCAGTTCGAAAGTTCGGCCAAGGCGGATCGACGCTCGTCCTCGTTCAGTTTCGCTTGGGGCATGCCGGCCTCCTTCGATGCGTTTGAGCCATGGCGGCGAGGATGCCGCTTCGCGGGCAGCAAGGACGACGTCAGCGCAACGCGGCTTCTTCGCGGCGCTGCAATTCATAGGCCTCTTCGACGATATAGGGGCCGCCGCCCACCGAATCGCGTGAGGAGTAGAGCACGAAGCGCTCGGCGGTGAAGCCGAGGCGGCCGCCGCCGCGCAGGGCAAGCCAGTCGGCGGTGAGGCGTGCCGTGGCTTCGCTGCGCAGCCGCGCGAGCGTGATGTGCGGCGTATATTGCCGATTCTCGATCGGCACGCCGAGGCGGCGGAGCAGGCGCTCCTGCACGGCCTGCAACTCCATCAGGCCCGGGTTGGGCAGCACCCTGGCATAGACCGATTTCGGCCTGCTGCCGCCGAAGGCATCCAGCCCGTCGACGACGATATCGACAATGGGGCGGCGAATGCCGTCGAGGGCTTCGGCGACATCGCGCGCCAGCCCGTCATCGATGTCGCCGATGAAGGACAGGGTGATGTGATAGTTCTCGACGTCGATCCAGCGGGCACCGGGCAGGCCGCCGCGGAGCGTCGACAACTTCATGCCGATGATGGGAGGAACTTCCAGAGCGGTAAACAAACGCGGCATGGCACGAACGCCGTATAGTTATCGTCGGAGATTCAATCCTAGAGAGTTTTACCGCCGAGGGGAAAGCGCAAAGCGTCGCGGCCTCTCGGCGGCCTGTTTTTTCTGCGGAAAACGAGGAGGGCCAGCGCGGGCGGCTGGCCCGCCGCGCCCTCACGGTGCCGGGTTCATGTGCAACTGGTGAATGGCGTCGATACGCGCCTCGAGCTCGGCCGGAATGGCGATGTCGATCGATCCGATGGCGGTTTTGAGCTGCGCCATGGTGGTCGCGCCGATGATGGTGGCGGTGGTGAAGGGCCTGGTGTTGACGAAGGCCAGCGCCATCTGGGCCGGATCGAGGCCATGCTCGCGGGCGAGGTCGAGATAGGCGTTGAAAGCGGTGTCGGAGCCGGGCTTCTCATAGCGCTGCAGCCGGTTGAACAGGGCCTTGCGCGAACCGGCCGGCAAGGCGCCGTCGCGGTATTTGCCGGTGAGATAGCCCTGGGCCAGAGCGGAATAGGCGAGCAGGCCGAGCTGCTCGCGCATGGCGATCTCGGCCAGGGCGGTTTCGAAGGTGCGGTTGACCAGCGAATAGGCGTTCTGGATCGACTGCATGCGTGCCAGGCCGCGCGTCTCGCTTTCGGTGAGAAAGCGCATCGCACCCCAGGCGCTTTCATTGGAGAGGCCGATCCAGCGGACCTTGCCGGCCTTCACGAAGCCGTCGAGCACGTCGAGCTGCTCGGCAATGCTGCTGGTCTCGTCGGCCGGGCTGACGCGGAAGGCCGTGGGATTGGAGCCCCAGGGCATCGAACGCTCGGGCCAGTGGAGCTGGTAGAGGTCGATACGGTCGGTCTGGAGGCGCTTGAGGCTCTTGTCGAGGGCCTCGGTCATCTGGGCGCGATTGAGCCGCGTCGGCTCCTTGGCGTCTCGCAGCCAGACCGAGGTGCCCGCACCGGCGACCTTGCTGGCGAGGATCACCTTGTCGCGCGTGCCGCGCGCCTTGAACCAGTTGCCGATGATGCGCTCGGTCGAGCCGGCGGTCTCCGCGCGCGGTGGAACCGCGTACATTTCGGCGGTGTCGAAGAAATTGACGCCCTGTTCGAGGGCATAATCCATCTGGGCGAAGCCATCGGCTTCGCTGTTCTGTTCGCCCCAGGTCATGGTGCCCAGGCAAATCACGGAAACGTCCTGGCCGGTGCGGCCGAGCTTATGAAATTTCATGAAAGGAATCCGGAAAAGGGAGGACGCCTGTTTGACGCAAGGAAGGCGGGCTTGGCAAGCCCTGTCGGCAAGTCCTGTCGGCAAGCCGAGGCGGCGGTACGGCAGGCGGCTGTCATCCCCTGCCGATGGCTGCTGCCAAGCGGGGCATGGCGTACTCAGCGATAGAAATCACTCGGCGGCAGGCCGAAATGCCGCCGGAACATCGCCGTGAAGGCACTCTGGCTGGCATAGCCGCTATCATAGGCGACATCGATGATGCGGGCGCCGCTGGCCAGGCGCTCCAGGGCAAAGAGCAGCCTTGCCTGCTGGCGCCATTGCCCGAAGGTCAGTCCCGTCTGGCTGGCGAACAGCCGGTGCACCGTCTTGGGCGTGATGCCGAGCCGCCGCGCCCAGCCCTGCGCCGTCTCCTCGTTTTCGGGATGGGCGATCAGGTGTCGGCAGACGGTGCGCAGGCGGACATCCCTCGGCATCGGCAGATGAAGCGGCAGGACATCGAGAAGCCTGAGCTCGTCGAGCAGCAGCTGCATCAGCCTCTCGTCGCGGCCGCCGGCGGGATAATCGAGCGGGATGGCGACCGCCGCAACGATCAGTTCGCGCAGCAGGGGCGAGACGGCGATCACGCAATTGTCGCCGGGCAGGGCAGCGGAGACGGTGGGATCGATGAAGACGGTGCGGATCTTGACCTCGCCGCACATGCGCACTTCGTGCTCCAGGCCGCCAACCAGCCAGACGGCGCGGTTGGGCGGCACCACCCAGCTGCCGGCCTGCGAGCGGACGATCATCACGCCCTGGATGGCATAGAGCAGCTGCGCGCGCGGATGGGCATGCCAGCCGGTGTCGGAGCCGTCGGGGTAATCGATCTCCATCGCCACGACGGCCCGTTCGGTGTCGTGGAAGGCGAGATGGCGGGTGGTACGGTCGTCGTTCATGTCTCAATCGCAATAGTCAATGTTAGATTAGCGTGAGACGGACTTGGTGAAAAGCGGCAGTGTCCGCCCCGTTCACTTCACGGGTATGCCATGTCCTCCCAGCCCACCTCCGCCAGTCCCCTGTCCTTGCTCTATCCCTTCTTTGCCATCGTCCTGTGGGCCGGCAATGTCATCGTCTCCAGGCTGTCGGCCCACGCCATCGGGCCGCAGGCCATCACCTTCTATCGTCTCGTTCTGGCGATCGGCCTGATGACCCTCTTCGTCGGCCTGCCGGCCTGGCGCAACCGGGCTGTCCTGTGGCGTCATCTCGGCGAATTCGCCGTGCTCGGCTTCCTGGCCATGTGCCTGTTCCAGAGCCTGTCCTATCTCGCGGCCGGCTCGACCACGGCGACCAACATGGCGGTGTTCACGGCGCTGTCGCCCCTGCTGACGGTGGCCTTGAGCGCGCTGATGCTGGGCGAGCGGCCGACCATCGGCATGGTCGGCGGCGGCATCCTCTCGATCGTCGGCATCGTCTATCTGGTCAGCGCAGGCGATCTCGCCAGCTTGGCCCGGGACGGCGTACATCCGGGCGATGCCCTGATGCTGCTGGCCGGCTTCGTCTACGCGCTCTATTCGGTGCTGCTGAAGCGCTGGAACCTGCCGGTCTCGGGCTGGCAGTCGACCTATATGCAGGCTTTGTGCTCCCTGGCGGTGATGTTCCCGGCCTTGCTGGCGACGCCGGCACCGCTCAGGGCCCTCAACACGGAGACGCTGCCGCTGATCGCCTATGCCGGCTGTGCGGCCTCGGTGGTGCTGCCGGTCTTGTGGATCCGCGGCGTCGAGCAGCTCGGCCCCAGCCGCTGCGCCATCTTCCTCAACCTGCTGCCGGTGTTCACGGCGCTCGCCGCCATCGTCATGCTGGGCGAGCCCATCCGCTCCTACCACGTCATCGGCGGCGGCCTGGTGCTCGCCGGCGTGATCGCGGCGCAACTGCTGAAGCGGCCGCTGGGCCGACGGGTGGCGGTCGAACTGCCGGAGTGACGCCGATCCTAAGGGCAATGTCCCGGTGCAAGCGATGCTATACGCTCACCGCCTGCACCCCGCGGCCTTCCTCGCCGAACACCTTCAGGTAGCGATCGATGGCCTCCTTGCCGCCGGTGGCCTTGGCGAGGTTGTCCGAGAGCTTCACCGCCGGCTTGCCGTTGACCGAAGTGATCTTGCAGACCAGCGAGATCGGATCGAGCAGCGGGATGGGGTGCGAACCGCAGCCGCGGAAATCATTGGTGAGATTGGTGCCCCAGCCATAGGAGGGGCGCATGCGGCCGTTGAAATTCTTATGGGCGGTCTCGATGGAATCGATGTCGAGGCCGTCGGAGAAGATGATCAGCTTCTTGGCCGGGTCGCGGCCGCGCGCCCTATACCAGGCGATGATCTCCTCGCCGGCCTGCTGGATCGGTTTGGAGTCGGGGCGCATGCCGGTCCAGTCGGCCACCCAGTCGGGGGCTCGTTCGAGGAAGGCGGCGGTGCCGAAAGTATCGGGCAGCACGATCAAGAGATTGCCGTCATAGAAGTCGCGCCACATTTCCAGCACCTTGTAGGGCG
The DNA here is from genome assembly GCF_040797145.1 of Labrys neptuniae. Lineage (NCBI taxonomy): Bacteria > Pseudomonadati > Pseudomonadota > Alphaproteobacteria > Hyphomicrobiales > Xanthobacteraceae > Labrys > Labrys neptuniae. The sequence continues at coordinate 47,894 of NZ_JBFNQD010000014.1, forward strand.
ACTCGCGCAGGCAGCCATCCTCCTCGCACAAAGCCGCATAGACCATGGGCAGCTCATGGGCGTTGGTGCCGATCGATTCCAGATCGTTGTTCATGGCGAGCAGCACGTTGGAGGTGCCGACGAAAGCCGAGCCGAGGCCCTCCTTCATCGCCTCCACGCACCAGCTCTGCCACAGGAAGGAATGGCGCCGCCTGGTGCCGAAATCGGAGATCTTCAGGTTTTCCAGATTCTTCAGCCGCTCGATCTTGTCCCACAGCTTGGCCTTGGCGCGGGCATAGAGGATGTCGAGCTCGAAACGGCCCATGGAACGGGTGGCGGCCCTGGATTTCAGCTCGTTGATGATGGCGAGCGCCGGCACCTCCCACATGGTGGCCTGGCTCCAGGGCGCGTCGAATTCGAGCACATAATCGCCATTCTCGATGCGCAGATCATACTCCGGCAGGCTGAAATCGGCGAGCCAGTCGAGGAATTCAGGCCGGAAGATCTGCTGCTTGCCGTAGAAGGTGTTGCCGCGCAGCCAGATCAGTTCGCGCTTGCCGAAGCGCAGCGTGCGGGCGTGGTCAAGCTGGTCGCGCAGTTCCTTCTCATCGATCACCGCGGCAAGGTTGATCGACTTGGTGCGGTTGATCACGGTGAAGGTGGTGCGCACATTCTCATGCCGGGCATGGATGGGCTGCAGCATCAGGAGCTTGTAGAAGTCCGTGTCCAGGAGGCTGCGAACGATCGGATCGAGCTTCCAGGTCCGATCATACACCCTCTTGGCAATATCGATATTCATGAAAAGTGCCCCAAGCCGCCTTTGCCGGCGAAAGAGCGGACCATGCGTGGATTGCAGGCCAAGATCAAGATGCTGGGCGTGCGGACGTTTTACCCTCCCCTGGAGGGATCGGCGCTTCCGCTTGGAAGTGCCTGGGGTCGAGGCGAAGCCTCGGGGTGGGGTGACTTCTTCACAAAATGAAAGTCACCATCATCACGGTCTGCGTATTTTCACCCCACCCCGGCCCTGTGGGCCGACCCTCCCCCTCCAGGGGAGGGTAAAGATGCCGCGCTTGACGCCCGGCGATGCGACCTCCCATAAGTCCTACCAAACAGGGCGTCGAACCGATCGGCGCGCGACTCTGGGGCATGGAGACGGGAATGGCGGGCGACGTCGCGGAATCGACCTCGGTGGCGGGGGCAGGCTTGCCGAAGATCGCCTGGGGCAAGGGCCTCGTGCTCACCGATGTCGACGGCAAGCACTATCTCGACGGCTCGGGCGGCCCGGCGGTCTATTGCCTCGGCCATGGCAATGAAGAGGTCAACCAGGCGATCAAGGATCAGCTCGACCGCATCGCCCATGGCTATCGCTACAATTTCACTTCCGATCCCCTGGAAGAGCTGACCGAGCGTGTCGGCCGGCTCTGCGGCGGCACGCTCAAGCAGATGGTGTTCGTCTCCGGCGGTTCGGAGGCGGTCGAATCGGCCCTGAAGCTCGCTCTGCAATATTTCGCCGCCCGGGGCGAGATGAGCCGGCGGCGCTTCATTTCGCGCGAGCGCTCCTGGCACGGCAACACGCTGGGTGCGCTGGCGCTCTCGGGCTTCCGCGAACGCCGCCTTTCCTTCGAGGGCGCGCTCGTCGACGTGCCGCTAATATCGCCCGCCAACGTCTACCGGCCGCCGGCCGGCGTGGCACCGGAGGATGTCGGCGCGGCCTGCGCGCAGGAACTCGAAGACAAGATCCTGGAACTCGGCCCCGACAAGGTCGCCGCCTTCGTCTTCGAACCGGTGGTGGGCGCGGCCGGCGGCGTGGTGCCGGCACCGCCGGGCTATGCCAGGAAGGTGCGCGAGATCTGCGACCGCCATGGCGTGCTGATGATCGCCGACGAGGTGATGTGCGGGGCCGGACGCTGCGGCACCTGGCGGGCGCTCGAACATGACGGCGTCTTCCCTGACATCATGACGGTGGCCAAGGGCCTGGGCGGGGGGTATCTGCCGCTTGGGGCCGCCGTCTATTCCGACAGGGTCGCCGAGCCGATCAACGCCGTCGACGGCGGGCCGCAGACCGGCCACACCTTCACCGGCCATACCGCCGCCTGTGCGGCCGGCGTCGCCGTGCAGCGCATCGTCGAGCGCGACGGGCTGGTGCAACGCGTCGCCGTGAAGGGTGAGGAATTCAAGCGCATTTTGGCCGATGCCCTCCACGGCATTGCCCAGATCGGCGATATCAGGGGCCGCGGCTTCTTCACCGGCATCGAGATCGTTGCCGACCGCGACAGCAAGGAGCCCTTCCCGGCGGAGAAGGCGCTGTTCCTCAGGATCCGTGCGCGCGCCTTCGCCAACGGGCTGATCTGCTACCCTTCGGGCGGCAATGTCGACGGCATCAAGGGCGATACCGTGATCCTGGCGCCGCCCTACAACGCCACGGACGGCGAGTTGAGCGAAATTGCCGGGCGCTTTGCGGTATCGCTGCGCCAGGCCCTCAAGGATATTGGAGCATAGAGGCTGTCATGGCGAACAAGGTCATCATTTCCTGCGCGATCACCGGCTCGATCCACACCCCTTCGATGTCGCCGCATCTGCCGGTGACGCCGGACGAGATCGCCGCCTCAGCCATCGAAGCGGCAAAGGCCGGGGCCGCCGTGCTGCATCTGCATGCGCGCGATCCCGAGACGGGGGCGCCGACGCCCGATGTGACCGTGTTCGAGCAGTTCGTGCCCCGCATCCGCCAGGCCACGAACGCCATCGTCAACATCACCACCGGCGGTTCGGCCCGCATGAGCATCGAGGAGCGCCTGAAAGGACCGGCGAGCCTGCAGCCGGAAATGTGCTCCCTCAATCTCGGCACCATGAATTTCGGGCTCTATCCGATGCTCGACCGGCCGCGTGAGTGGAAGCACGACTGGGAGGTGCCCTTCCTGGAAGCGACCCGTGGCGGCATGTTCAAGAACACGCTTGAAGATATCGAGCACATCCTCACCACCATGGGCCCGCTCGGCACGCGCTTCGAATTCGAGTGCTACGATGTCGGCCATCTCTACACGCTCGCCCATTTCCTCGACCGCAAGCTGGTGACGCCGCCGCTCTTCGTGCAGACCGTGCTCGGCATCCTCGGCGGCATCGGCGCCAATCCCGACAGCGTGGTCGACATGCGCCGCACGGCCGACAAGCTGTTCGGCAAAGATTATCAGTGGTCGATGCTGGCCGCCGGCCGCAACCAGATGGCGCTCGGCACCATGGCGGCGGTGATGGGCGGCCATGTCCGCGTCGGGCTGGAAGACAATCTATGGATCGGCAAGGGCCAGCTCGCCAGCTCCAATGCCCAGCAAGTCACCAAGATCCGCACCATCCTGGAGGAACTGGGCCTGGCGATCGCCACGCCGGACGAGGCGCGCGCCATCATCGGCATCCGGCCGCGCTGATGCGGATCCGTCCCGCCACGCCGGAGGATTGCGATGCCATCGCGGCGATGGTGGGCGAGCTTGCGGCGCTGTTCGGTGTGGCGGCCGGTACCACAGGTGACATCCTGCGGGCCGAGGCTTTCGGCGCGGTTCCGCGCATCGGCATCGCCGTGGCGGAAGCGTCCCAAGGTGTCCTGGCCGGCTATCTCGTGCACCAGGACAGTTTTTCGACCTGGCGCGGCGCCAATGGCGTCTTCGTGGTCGACCTCTATGTCGCGCCGCAATGGCGTAATGATCGCACCGGCATCCGCCTCCTGGCGGAGGTGGCCCGCCGTGGCCGCCAGCGTGGCGCGCGCTTCATGCGGCTCGATCTCGATGCCGGCAATGAAGCGGGGTTGCGGTTTTATCGGCGGCACGGCTTCCGCACGCTCGACCACGATCGCTTCCTGGTGCTGGACGAGCCGGGCTTCATCGATCTGATCGAAAAGAGTTGAGTGTGAGCACGATCGAGATTTCCGACCTGCGTGACCAGCCGCATTTCCTCGAGACGGTCGCTGACCGCGTCTGGCGGGCCTGGTGGCAGGAACAGGGTGAGAGCCTGGAGACCGTGGCGGGCCTGTTTGCAGAAAACCTGACGACCAGGGAAGTGTTGCCGGCTTGCCTGGTAGCTCACCGGGGCGACGACTTCGTCGGCACGGCCTCGCTGATCGCCAGCGATCTGGAAGAACGACCGGCCCTGGCGCCTTGGGTCGCCGCGGTGTGGATCGAGCCGGAATTCCGTCGCCTGAGGCATGGAGCCGCCATCGTGGCGGCTGCGGCGAAGCTGGCCTTCAGCCGCGGTTTCGCCCAGGCCTATCTCTGCGCCGAGAGTGACAAGCGTGCCTTCTACGCCGGGTTGGGATGGCGCCATCTCGAGGAGGATGTCGGCCCATACGCCCTCGATATCTTCGAGTTGAGGGCGCCAGCGGGCTGATTTAGGTGCCCAAAACGGCTTCTACGCCATAATGCCGCCCGCAATTTCTTCCATCAGGCGGCAACAGCCCCTGGAGCAAGGCCTGTCCAGCGGAAACGCTCCTTTGCTCTGGTCCCCCGTTTCGTTGCGTGTTTGCGCTTCTTGGTAATTCCACCGAAGCACAAAACACTCTAGTTTCGCGCCATGTTTCGTTCGCTTTCCCGCCTTTTGCTGCTGTGCAGCCTGCTTTTCACGCTCCTGGCTGCGCCCATGGCGGCGAGGGCGCAGGACGACCAGGCCCTGACCGGTTTCCAGACGGGGCTTGCCCTCGACAAGAAGTCTCTCGACGATATCGCGACCCAACTCGCCACCATCACCGATAGTGGCGACGAGGCACAGAAATCCCTGCAGGACCTGCGCGAGACGGTCAGCAGGAGGCGTGCCGATCTCGTCGCGCTGCTCGGCACCATGATCCCGGCCCGCGACAAGGCCAAGGCGGCGCTCGATGCCTTTCCGCCGCAGCCCAAGCCGGTCGACCCGCCCGAGGCCAAGGCCACGACCGACGCCCGCAAGGCGGCTTCCGACCTGCTCGCCAAGCTGAACGATGTCGCCGCCGAGACGCAAAAGCAGATCTCGCGCGCCGACCAGCTCGGCAACACCATCACCGTTCGCCCCTTCAACAACGCTTTGGCCAGGGAACAGAAGTCTCTCGACGACGTGGAAGCGGGTCTTACCAGCCTCCCCCCCGATCAGGAGAAGGCGTCCAAGATCCTGGACGAATTGCGTGGTACGGTCGATACGGCCGTCACCAATCTTTCGGCGCTGCAGGCGAAGGTCTCGCCCTTGCTGGATCAATCCAAGGCAAGACTGGCGCAACTGGGTGAGCCTGATCCGTCGGAAAGCGCCGATATCGCTGAGACGCGCGCGACACAGAACGATTTGCAACAACAGCTCAAGGATGTGATCAAGCGGGCGGGTGACCAGTCCTCAAGAGCGGCGGGCTTCTCCAACACCATCATCGAGTTGCAGCGCGAGCAGCTCACCGGCCGCCTGCTCAAGAGCGGCGACAGTCCTTTTTCGGCTGAATTCTGGGTTCCGGTGCTGGAAAACCTGCCCAGGGCCGGGGAACTGGCGAGGAACGCGTTCTCGGATCACAGCAGCTATCTGGTGTCGAAGGTCAATTCCACCAGCATCGCCATCTTCCTGCTGACCATCGCCATCGGCTATGCCGTCACGCAGTTCCTGCGCATGCGTATCCAACGCTGGCGCCTGCGCCTGCCGCGCAGCAAGCGGGCGTCGCGGCGTTACGTCGCCTCGCTCGATGCGGTACTCGGCATAGCCCATATCATGCTCGGCGTGCCGGTCGGGATCACCGTGGCGGTACTGGCCTTCGGTTTTTCCGGGCTCTTGCCGGAGAAAGTGCTCGCCGATTACGGCTCGAGCCTGATCGCCGCATCCTCGATCGGCTTCGGCCTGTGGGCGCTGGCGCAGGCGGTGCTGGCCGAGGGCCACGCCGAATTGCGCCTGCTGCCGCTGAGCGACTGGGCCGTCCGCCGTATCGGACGGCGCATGGGCTGGCTCGCGGTGGCGCTTGGCCTGTCCGTTCTCCTGAATGGCGTCATCGAACATCTCCACGCCGATCCCTCCCTCAGCGTCGCGCGCGAGACGATCTCGGCCATCATCTATCTCGGCATCATCGTCTCCCTGCTGATCCGCCTGCGCAGCGCGCCGCCGACAGTGGTGGACGGGCGTACGCTGACACCAGACGAGGACCTGACGGGGCTCGACATCCTCAGGCCGATCGGGTGGCTCTCCGTGCTGGTGATGGCCGTGTGCCTTGCCATCGGCTACAGCACGCTCGCGGTGGCGGCGGCGGTCTTTCCGCTGCTCGTCCTGTGCGTGGTTGCGGCAAGCTATCTGCTTACCACCCTGGTCGATTCGGCCCTGACCGAAAGGCTGATCTCGGACGTCGACCGCCGCCGCGCCGTGGCGAGCACCATCGGCGTCACCGCCAAGCAGGTGACGTTCGGGGCAACCCTGCTCTCCGGCGTCCTGCGCTTCCTGATCATCGCCTTTGCCGTCGGCAGCCTCGGCCTGCCCTTCGGCCTCTATTCCACCGACATGGCACCGGCGATCCAGCGTGCCTATTTCGGCTTCAAGATCGGCGAGCTGACGATCTCGCCCTCGTCGATCATCAGCGGCGTGGTGCTGTTCATCATCATCTGGGCGGTGATGCGCCTGATCAAGGGCTGGCTCGGCAACACGCTGCTGCCGCGCACCTCCCTCGATTCGGGCGTGCAGAACTCGATCGCCACCATTATCGGCTATCTCGGCTTCATCCTCGCCATTTCCGCCGGCCTGTCGGAGATCGGCGTGAGCTGGCAGAATATCGGCATCGTCGCCGGCGGCCTTTCGGTCGGTCTGGGTCTCGGCCTGCAGGGCATTGCCGGCAATTTCGTCTCCGGCCTGATCCTGCTGGCCGAAAGGCCGATCCGCGTCGGCGACATTATCGCCGCTGCCGGCGAGGAAGGCTATGTCCGCCGCATCAGCGTGCGCTCGACCACGCTGGAGACCTATGACCGCGCCACGCTGATCATCCCCAATTCGACCCTCATCACCGGCTCGGTGAAGAACTGGGTCTATGGCAATACCTGGAGCCGGCTGCGCATCGCCCTGACTGTGCTCTATGACAGCGACATCGATGCGGTGAAGGCGGCCATGCTGGCGGCGCCGGAGGATGATCCGCGCATCCTGCCGACGCCGAGGCCCCAGGTCTACATGACCTCGATGGATGCCGGGCTGGAGTTCGAGCTCATCGTGATGGTCGCCAGCATGGAGACGCAGGTTGCCGTGAAGAGCGACCTGCTGGCCCGTATCTTCAAGAATTTCAAGGCCAAGGGCATCCGCCTGCAAGGCCAGGGCGCTGCGGCGCCGCCGCAGCGGGTCATCCTGTTCGAGCCCGAACTGCAGGCGGCGATGACCGCCAAACTCAAGGGCGACAAGCCCGAGGCGGAGGCTCCTGCCGCGGAGCCGGCCGCCGCCAAGCCTTCAACCCCGCCGGCCCCGGCGGGATCCTGACCGTGGAGAACTCGATGTCGCGCATGAGGGTGGCTGCGGCCGCTTTTCTTGTCTTGGGTGTTACCTTGGGATTGGGCGGCTGCGCCCTCACGCAAAAGCCCGAAACCGTTTCCTATCAACGCCGCCCCGTATCCTTCAATCCCGCCGAGGCCCGGGATTGGCTGACCCGATATCGCCAGAGCAAGGGCCTCACCGCGGTGGCGCTCGATTCGCGCCTGACGGCCTTCGCTCAGAACCAGGCCAATGCCATGGCCTCGGCCAATCAGCTCTCCCATTCGATCGGCGGCAGCTTCTTCACCCGCGTCAAATCGGCTGGCCTCGACGATTCCAAGATCGGCGAGAACGTCTCCTACGGCACCTATACCGATCTCGACGCCATGAAGCAGTGGAAGAACTCGCCCGAGCATGACGAGAATCTGCTGATGCCGGGTGCCACCCGCTTCGGCATTGCCATTGCCAGGGCCGGCGAGCGGGTCTATTGGGCCATGGCGGTCGCCGGTGAACCCAGTCGGCCGGAGGAGGCGCAGGCCTTCGGGGCCGGCCCGGTGGTGCGCGTGGTACGCCGGCCTACGCGCGTGAAAAGCTCCGGAGGCCTCTTCGGCGGCCTGTTCGGGGGATGAGTGCGGCATGAACGAGCTGGACAAGCAAGACTACGACATCGCCGCGCGCGATTTTCGCTGGGAGCTGCCGGCTCGCTACAATATCGGCGTCGATGTCTGCGACGTCTGGGCCCGGCGCGAACCGGACCGGCTCGCCATCCTGCGCCGGCTTCCTGGCGGCGGCAGCGAGCGTGTGAGCTACGGCGCCCTGCGCGAGGCCTCCGACCGCTTCGCCTTGGCGCTGAAACGCCTGGGTATCCGCAAGGGCGACCGCGTCGCGATCCTGCTGCCGCAATCGCCGGCGGTGGTGATCGCCCATCTCGCCGTGGCCAAGCTCGGTGCCATCTCCCTGCCGCTCGCCGTGTTGTTCGGCCCGGATGCGCTGAGCTTCCGCCTGCGCGATTCCGGGGCCAAGGCGGTGCTGCTCGACGAAAGCGGGCTCGCCAAGCTCGGCGAGATCGAGGCGAGGCTGCCCGACCTGGAGACGGTGATCAGCGTCGATGGCGCCAGCGGCGGGGCGCTCGACTTCCATCGTCTGATCGCCGGAGCGAAGGGGGAGCTGGCGCCGGTCGCCTCGACGCCCGACGATCCGGCCATGATGATCTACACCTCCGGCACCACCGGCCAGCCCAAGGGTGCCGTGCACGGCCATCGCGTGGTGCTCGGCCATATTCCCGGCCTGCGCTTTGCCCATCCGGGCCTGGGCCGGCCCGACGACGTGATGTGGACGCCGGCCGACTGGGCCTGGGCGGGCGGCCTGCTCAACGTGCTGCTGCCCAGCCTGGCCCTGGGCGTGCCGGTGGTGGCCGGCCTTCATGCCAAGTTCTCGGTGGACGAGGTGCTGGGATTGCTCTGGGACTTCAAGGTCCGCAATGCCTTCCTGCCGCCCACGGCGCTGCGCATGCTGCAGGCGGCGCATCAGCCCGGTCAGGTCTATCGCACCCATCTGCGCTCGATCATGTCGGCCGGCGAGACGCTGGGGCCGGGCACCTATGCCTGGGCCGAAGCCGCCTTCGGCTTTCCGGTCAACGAGCTCTACGGCCAGACCGAATGCAATCTCGTGCTCGGCTCCTGCCATGAGCTCGGCGTCTCCAGGCCCGGCGCCATCGGCAAGGCCGTGCCCGGCCATCGCGTGGCGGTGGTCGACGAAGAGGGGCAGGAAAGCCCGACGGACGAGATCGGCGAGATTGCCGTGCGCGCGCCCGATCCGGTGATGTTCCTGGGCTATTGGGGCAATGCCACCGCCACGGCGGCGAAATATCGCGATGGCTGGCTGATGACCGGCGACAAGGCACGCCGCGACATCGACGGTTATGTGCATTTCGTCGGCCGCGGCGACGACATCATCACCTCGGCCGGCTACCGCATCGGACCCGGCGAGATCGAGGACTGCCTGATGCGCCATGCCGCCGTCGCCATGGCGGCCGTGGTCGGCATGCCCGACACCCTGCGGACCGAGATCGTCAAGGCCTTCGTGGTGCTCAAGCCGGGCTTCACCGCGTCGGACGCTATGACCGCCGACCTGCAGCTCTTCGTGCGCGAGCGCCTGTCCGCCCACGAATATCCGCGCGTGATCGCCTATGTGGATGCGCTGCCGCTGACCTCGTCGGGCAAGATCATCCGCCGGGCCCTGCGCGAGCTCGACTGAGGGCGCTCCCAAAAACAAAACCGGCCGGGAAATCCCGGCCGGTGCAATCCGTGCAACACTCTTCTGCGATCAGCGGCGGTCGCCGAGCAGGCGCAGCAGCATGATGAAGAGGTTGATGAAGTCGAGATAGAGCGTCAGCGCGCCATGAACGGCGAGCTTCTCGCCCTCGTCACGGCTGAAGCTGTGCGCATTCTCCACATAGAGCGACTTCAGCATCTGGGTGTCGTAGGCGGTCAGGCCTGCGAAGATACCCACGCCGGCGACGCTGATGATGAAGGTCAGCATGCCCGAGGGGAAGAACAGATTGACCAGGCTGGCGAGCAGCAGGCCGATCAGACCCATCATCAGGAAGGCGCCGAAAGCCGAGAGGTTACGCTTGGTGGTGTAGCCATAGAGGCTCAGGGCACCGAAGCTGGCGGCCGAGATGAAGAAGACGCGAGCGATCGAGCCATGCGTGTAGACGAGGAAGATCGTCGACAGCGACAGGCCCATGAGAGCCGAGAACACGTAGAACAGAACGCGCGTGGTTTGAACCGAGCGACCTTCCGTCCCCATGTTCATCCAGAACACCATGCCAAGGGGGGCGAACGCGACGACCCACTTGAAGGGTGAGTTGAACAGGAACATGCCGAACGAGTTCAGCTCGACGATCTTGCCCGCCTCGTTGACCACGATCCCCGAAGCCATATAGGCGCCGAGCGCCACCAGGCCGGTGATGGCCACGCCCAAGGTCATGTGGTTGTAGACCGCGAGCATGAATGCGCGCAGGCCCTGATCGATCGCCGGTGCTCCGGCGCGGACGTCGGAGACGGTGCCGGCCGAGAAACGAGGATCATTGAAAGCCATGTGTCTCTCCAGATGCGGCACATGCCGCAGAAAGCTTGCTCTTATGTAGTGCTTTCCATTGAAACAGTTAAGTGAATTGCTTGCAATGTTGCCGGCATGCCACCTTGGGGTGGTCGATCTTCATCGCCTGAATTTCGGCTGAAACGCTTGTCATTCCAGGCATCGGCCATCCAGCTCTACAGGCTTCGCAGATGCGAGGCGGGTTTCTGGCGCAGGATGCGCCAGGTGCCCGCAAGGCCGAACAGGATGGTCAGCGCCAGGGCGCCGAAAGCGGCTCCGAAAGCCGGTCCCGGCAGGAATGTGAAGCCGAAATTCATCAGATAGGTGACGATCAGCCAGGCGCAAGCGGTGCCGGCGACCACACCGAACAGGGCAGTGGCAAGGCCCAGCAGCCCGTATTCGAGGATGAAGGCGAGCAGGATGCGCCGGCGCGTGGCGCCCAGCACCTTGAGGATGACGGCGTCGTAGAGCCGGCTGCTCTGCCCGGCAGCGAGAGCGCCGGCCAGCACCAGGATCGAGGCGACGAGGGCGATGGCGGCGGCGGCCCGTATCGCCATGGCGAGCTGGCCGGCGAGATCGGCGAAGCTCTGCAGGGCATCCTTGATGCGCACGGCGGTCACCATCGGGAAGGCGTCGGCGACCTGCTTGAGCAGGCCGAGTTCGACGGCATCGTCGGCCCCATGCGGGAAGGTGAGGGTGGCAATATCCGTTACTGGCGCGCCCTTGAAGGTGTTCGGCGAGAAGACCAGCACGAAATTGATGCCGAAATTCTGCCATTCCAGCTTGCGCAGCGCCCCGACCTTGGCGGTGATGTTGCGGCCGAGCACGTTGACTGTGATGTCGTCGCCGACCTTGAGGCCGAGGCTATGCGCGACCTCCTGCTCCAGCGAGACCAGTGGCGGGCCACTATAGTCGGGGGCCCACCATTGGCCCTCGACCACACGCGAGCCGGCCGGCACCGCATCGGTGAAGGTGACGCCGCGATCGCCGCTCAGCACCCAGGCGATGTTCGGAGGAGGCTTGATCTTCTCGGCCGGCACGTCCTTCACGCTGACGATGCGGCCGCGCAGCATGGGCACGCGTTCGCTGGTCGCCTGCGGCGCGGCCTGCTTGAGGAAGGCGTCGAAGCGGGGGGCATCCGCCCGCCGGATGTCGACGAAGAAGAAGCTCGGCGCCTTGTCGGGGATGGCGGCGGAAAGCTGGTGGCGGATATTGCCGTCGACCAGCGTCAGCGCCACCAGCAGGCAGAGCCCCAGGCCGAGCGACAGCACCACGGAGGGGGTGGCGGCGCCTGGCCGGTGGATGTTGGTAACCGCCAGGCGCAGCGGCGTGTTGTGTGGACGGGGCAGCCGGCGGGCCAGCGCCATCAACAGGCTCGCCACCACGCGCAGGAGGATGAAGGCGCCGAGCGCGGAGCCGACATAGACCAGGGCCACCTTGCGGTCGGCGGCGAAGAACACCGCCAGGGCGATCAGGGCAGCGACGGCCAGGCCTGCAAAGGCGAGCACGATGGGCGCAGGCCAGCGCCGTGTCGGGGCGATGGCGTCGCGGAAAAGGGCCGATACCCCAATGTCACGGGCCCGGCCGAGCGGCAGCAGCGAGAAGGCCAGGGCGGTGAGCAGGCCGTAGAGGGCGGCGAGCGCCAGCCCTGCCGGATTGAGCACTGGTGTGATCGGCAGCGGCAGGTAGTCGGCGAAGCCATAGGCCAGGATGAAGGGCAGGGCGGCGCCGACGACAAGGCCGATGGCGATGCCGAGGGCAGCCAGCAGCAGGGTCTGGGTGAGATAGATGCCGGTGACGAGGTTCGCGCCGGCTCCCAGCGTCTTCAGCGTGGCGATGTTGTCGCGCTGGCGCTCGACGAAGGCGCGGACCGCATTGGCGACTCCGACGCCGCCCACCAGCAAGGCCGTCAGCCCGACCAGGGTGATGAACATGGTGAAGCGCTCGATGCCGCGGCGGAGTTCCGGCGAGGCGTCGTCGCGGGTGCGCACCTCCCAGCCCGCCTGGGGAAAGGTCTCGTTCGCCTTTTGCCTGATGGCATCCGGCGGGACATTCGGCGGCAACGCCAGGCGATAGCGCCAGCGGATCAGCGATCCCGGCTGGATCAGCCCGCTCTCGCGCAGCGCATCCAGGGTGATCATCAGGCGCGGACCGAAGGAAATGCCGCCGGCGATTTTGTCTGGCTCGCCGATGAGGCGATCGGCCAGGGTAACCGTCAGGTTGCCTATGGTGACGCTGGCGCCGGGTTGCAGGCCGAGGCGGGCGAACAGAGCTGCGTCGGCCGCCGCATCGGCCCGGTTGCCCTGGCCGCCAATGGTCGATGACAGCGGCTTGCCCTGCCCGAACTCCACCGTGCCGAGCAGGGGATAGGCCTGGTCGACCGCCTTGATCTCGACCAGGGCGGTCTGCCCGTCCGGCGTGCGCGCCATCGCCCTCGTGCTCGCGGCGACCGAGAGCCGGCCCTGCTGCCCGATAAAGGCGAACTCCTCGGGATTGGCTTCGCGCCCCACCAGTGTGAACTCGATGTCGCCGCCATTGATCACCCGGCCCTGGCTGCGCAGCCCATCCGACAGGGCGCTGGAGATGGCGTCGACCCCGGAGATCGCCATGACGCCGAGGGCGAGGCAGGCCAGGAAAATACCGAAACCGCGGATGCCGGCGCGCAATTCGCGCAGGGCAAAGCGCAAGGGAAGAGGAAGCGAAGCGAGGGACATCAGTGATGTTGAGCGGATGGACAAGGCCGAATCAAGGCAAAGTGGGGGTGCGCTCCGCTTAGCGCAAGCCGCGCACCGCGATATTGCGCCGGCCCATCGCAGACATGATATAGGCTTCATCATGACGATGACCGCGCCAGTCGCGCTGACGGAGCGCCAATGCACCCTGATCGCCAGGGCGCTGGCCGAGCCGCGGCGCTTTCAGATCCTCAAGGAAATCGCCGCTCAAGGCGGCTCGATGGCCTGCGCCTGCATGCAGCAGAAGCATCGGATCACACCGGCGACCTTGTCCCATCACATGAAGGAGCTCGAGAATGCCGGGCTCATCGAGATCGTCCGCGAGGGCAAGTTCGCTACGCTCGTGCTCAAGCGCGAGACGCTGGATGCCTATCTGCGCGAATTGGCCAGCCTTTAGCTCGACAGTTGCATCGAGCGGGATCGGGAGTGTCAGCCTCACAGCTCCATCAAGTGATGGAGCGGGGCCGACATCTTGAAAGCCAGGCATCTACCCCCGCTAGGATGTCAGTCTCCGGCTGACACTCCTGCTGCGGTCCACACGGATCCCTAAGCGTTTTGCGATTTTACGGAGTCACCAAGAATCGCAAAGACGCGTCCAAACAAAGAGTTAGAGCAAATAGGGTTCACATTCGAACGCGTTTTGCTCTAGCGTCAACGAATTGACGGCTGGCGCACACCAGAATTTTCCATCGCCTGCTCTTGTTTCATTTCGATGGTTATCTAAGTATCGAATCATTGTCACTCGAACCAAGAGATATTCAATGAGCAGATTGGCAGGCAAGGTCGCCGTGGTTACCGGTGCCTCGAAGGGCATCGGCGCGGGTATTGCGAAAAGCCTGGCGGCCGAAGGCGCCGCCGTCGTGGTGAATTATGCCTCGAGCCGGGATGGCGCCGAGAAGGTCGTCGCGGAGATCACCGCCAAGGGCGGCAAGGCGATCGCCGTCAAGGGCGACGTCTCCAAGGCGGAAGAGGTGAAGGCCATCTTCGCTGAGGCCGAGAAGGCCTATGGCCGCCTCGACGTCCTGGTGAACAATGCCGGCGTCTATGCCTTCGCGCCGCTCGAAGAGGTGACGGAAGCCGAGTTCCATCGCCAGTTCAACACCAATGTGCTCGGGCTGCTGCTGGCCAGCCAGGAGGCCGAGAAGCATTTCGGCCCCGAGGGCGGCAGCATCATCAATATCGGCTCGGTTGCGACCGACGTGAATTTCCCGGCCACGTCGGTCTACACCGCCACCAAGGGGGCGGTGACCTCGATCACGCGGGTGCTGGCCAAGGAACTCGGCCCCAGGAAGATCCGGGTGAATTCGATCAACCCCGGCATGGTGGAGACGGAAGGCGTGCATGCCGCCGGCTTCATCGGCGGCGACCTGGAAAGCCAGACCGTGGCCCAGACGCCGCTCGGACGCATCGGCCAGCCCGGCGACATCGCGCCCGTCGCGGTCTTCCTGGCCTCGGGCGAATCCGGTTGGCTGACCGGTGAGGTGCTGGCCGTCTCCGGTGGTGTCCGATAAGCATCAGGATACGGAAGGGCGGAACGCCGGCTAGAGCGCTCCGCCTTCGATGCATCCGATTCGGTGGTAGGGACCGACGCTCTACGGGGTGGTTCGCAATGCCCCGCTGAATGCGGCCACTGCCCTTTCGATCAGGTCGGCATGAACCGCCTGTCGGGACCGGCCCCCGCCGTCCGAGCAGATCGGATCCCCCACTTTCTCCGCCTTGGCGATCTCCGCGGCGCCCGGCTTGCACAGCGCGAACATGCTGTAATGGCTGGCATCCGCGATCGTCGCATAGGTCGAGACCGGGATGGCTTTGGCGGCCCGCGCCGCCTGCGCCGTCAGCGGGATGCTTTCGGCCCGGCCGAGATTGACGAGGGCAACCGGGATGTCGATGCTCGAAAAACTCTCGAAGTCGAAGACATCGATGGGAGCCGGATCGATCGCCATGGCAAAGCGGATGCGCCTGTCCCGACCGCTCCGGTCGGCCGATTGCAGATCCAGGGCGTGAAGGTCGACGCGGCTTTGCTGGACCCAATCGCAGAGGGACGGATTCAGCCGATCGGTGTCGCAATAAGCGGCCAGAAGCTTGGGATCGATACGGGCCCCGGCCAGGGCCAGCGCCGTGTTGCCGCCCATGGAGAGGCCGAGAACGCCGATGTCGCCGGCACTCAAATGATCCTTGAAGAAAGGCTCCCTCTCCATCGCATCCAGGCTGTCGCTGATGTCGGAGGGTCTCAGCCAGAGCTTCATCGTCTCCGCGGCGGACCGGTTTGCCCCGGTGTTGCCGGGATGGGTGGGGGCCGCCACCACGAAACCTTGCTCCGCCAGGGGGGCCGCAATCCAGCTCAGGGCCTGGGCGTTGCCGGCCAGGCCAGCTCCGTGGGAGAGCAGGATGAGCGGAAATTTCCCCGGCCGGATGGGGGCATTGCGCCGTGCGGGCGTTCCCGTGAAGAACACGCCGTCACCGAGCATGACGGGCTCGCCGCCGGGCCGGGCGGGATACCATACCGTCACCTCGAGATCGGTAGCGCGCTCCCTGGAAGGAACGATAATCCGGCGGACACCGGCACCGTCATCGGCGGCCAGCGCCTGCTGCGCCATCATCGCGGCGCCAAGGGCGACAGCCCAAAACATGATCCATGCCTTCATCGAAATTCTGGCCCCGTGGTCGCATGCCTGCAAATGCATCGAGATACGGGTGGGAGCATGTTTCGCCGCGAAGCGAGACCTCGATCGCGTTCGGCTACGCCCGGAATGCGTTTCAGGAAACGCGGGCGAGCCTGGGTAGGGGAGGGATTGCCTCGGCTCGATGTGTCGTCAATTCTCGCCGGTCAGCCGCTTCAGGCCCGCCTGGGTTTCGGGCTCGTTCGGGATGAGGCGCAGCGCTGCCTTGTAGTCCGCGATCGCCTCCTCGCGCCGGCCCAGGGCTTCGTAGATATGGGCGCGGGTGTCGAGGATGGCGCCTTCGTCAGGCGCCGCCTTGACCGCGGCCTCGGCATCGGCCAGGCCTTCTTCGGCGCGGCCGAGCTTGAACAGGGACCAGGCTCGCAGGTTGAGCGCCACGGCATCGTCGCGTCCGCCCTTGATCGCAAGATCCACTTCCCGGAGCGCGCCCTCATAATCGTCGCGCTGGGCCAGGACGAGGGCACGCAGCATGTGGACTTCCGCAGCCGCCGATTCGTTGCCGCTGTTCGTCGCGGCGCTCTGGTCATTCGTGCTGAACTGCCAGACCCGGGAGGTCGTGTTGCCAAGCCCGAAGGCCAGGGCGAGCAGCGCCAGGCTGGCAAGCGTGAAGGCAAGGCGACGGGGGTCCTGGAAAGGACCGATGCGCCGGGTGATGAGCACGGCGGCGGCCAGGCCGCCGAGAAAGCCGCCGAAATGGCCGGCATTGCTGATGCCGGGATTGAGCAGACCATAGAGGAAGTTGAGGCCGGCCCAGAAGGCGGCATTGGTCATCAGCGCCCGGCCGAAGGCGTCGCCGCGCCGGGCACCGTACAACACGATGGCACCGAGCAGGCCGAAGATCGCCCCGGAGGCGCCGAGGGAAAACACCTCGCCCCACAGCACCGAGGCGACGGCACCCGCAATGCCGCCGATGGCGTAGATCACGAAGGCTCGCAGCCGCCCATAGGTCCGCTCCACCATCGGCATGACCTGGAGCAGCGAGAACAGGTTCAGTGCCAGATGGGGCAGGCTGCCATGCAGATAGGGTGCGGTGAACACGGTCCATACCCGCCCCTGGATGAAGGGCACCTGGCCGCCGGTGCCGAGCGCGTAGAGAATCCCCTGCGAAGGCTGCCAGAGTATCCGCCCCAAATTCTCGGGCGAGCCGGCCAGCCAGGCCGTGAACAGCACGGCCAGCAAATAGAGGCCGGCGCAGACCGCGGCCAGGGGATAGGCCAGGGGCATCGGCCCGAACAGGGCCCGATGCCAGAGAGGCGGCTGCCGGGAGCTCACGCCGCGGCTCGGCGCGAGCCGGACGCCCCGGTTTCCTCGAAGAGTTCGGCGAGCTTGTCGGTCATGACGCCGCCGAGCTCCTCGGCATCGACGATGGTGACGGCCCGCTTGTAATAGCGCGTGACGTCATGGCCGATGCCGATGGCGATCAGTTCCACCGGCGAGCGCGTCTCGATGTCCTCGATCACCCAGCGCAGGTGGCGCTCCAGATAATTGCCGGTGTTGACCGACAGGGTCGAATCGTCGACCGGAGCGCCATCCGAGATCACCATCAGGATGCGCCGGCTTTCGAAGCGCCCGAGCAGGCGCTGATGCGCCCAGGCGAGCGCCTCGCCGTCGATGTTCTCCTTGAGCAGGCCCTCGCGCATCATCAGGCCAAGGCTCTTGCGAGCCCGGCGCCAGGGCGCGTCGGCCGATTTGTAGATGATATGCCTGAGATCGTTGAGGCGGCCGGGCGACGTCGGCTTGCCCGCCTGCAGCCAGCTCTCGCGCGACTGCCCGCCCTTCCAGGCCCTCGTGGTGAAGCCCAGGATCTCCACGCGCACGCCGCAGCGTTCCAGCGTGCGGGCGAGAATGTCGGCGCAGGTGGCCGCCACCGTGATCGGGCGCCCGCGCATCGAGCCGGAATTGTCGATCAGCAGCGTCACCACCGTATCGCGGAAATCGGTGTCGCGCTCACGCATGAAGGAGAGCGCGGAGGTCGGGTCGATGATCACCCGCGACAACCGGGCCGGATCGAGCATGCCTTCTTCGAGGTCGAAATCCCAGGAGCGGTTCTGCTGGGCCATCAGGCGGCGCTGCAGCCGGTTGGCCAGGCGTGCCACCACGCCCGACAGGCTGGAAAGCTGCTTGTCGAGATAGGCCCGCAGGCGATCGAGTTCCTCGGGGTCGCACAGATCCGCCGCCTCGACGATCTCGTCGAAGCGGGTGGTGAAAGCTTTGTAGTCGCTGGCGCGACGCTCATTGTCGCGATGCTCTGGCGGCCGCCAGGGTTGGGCCGCTTCCTCGGCATCGCCCGTCTCGGTATCGTCCGGCAGGTCGGAGGAGGGCGATTCGGCGTCCTGCGTCTCGCCGTCCTGGGATTCCTCATCCTCGCTCTCGGTTTCCTCGAGCTTCATGGATTCGGAATCGTCCTGGACCTCGCCCTGGTTTTCCTGGTTCTCGCCTTCCTGCTCGCTCTCGGCGTCGTTGTCGCGGTCGTCGGAATCGTCGCTGTCGGCCTGGGCTTCCTCGGACAGGCCCATATGGGTCAGGAGGTCGTTCATGGCCCGGGCGAAGGCGCGCTGATTCTCGATCACGCTGTCGAGGCGGGCGAGGTCCTTGCCGGCCTTCTCTTCGATGAGAGGGCGCCACAGATCCACCAGCTTGCGCGCCGGCTCGGGCGGGGCAAGGCCGGTCAGCTTCTCGCGCACCATCAAGGCGAGGGCATCCTCGACGGGCGCTTCCTCGCGGACACGGATGTCCTCATATTTGCCGCCGCGGAAATAGCGGTCCTCGAGCATGGCGGTGAGGTTGTTGGCCACCCCGGCCATGCGGCGTGAACCGATCGACTCGCAGCGGGCCTGCTCGACGGCATCGAACACGCTGCGCGCCTGCTCGTTCTGCGGGGCGTGGCGACGATGCACTGCCGGGTCATGGCAGGCGAGACGGAGCGCCATCGCATCGGCCTGGCCGCGCACGATCGCCGCGACATGGGCGTCGAGCTTGCGCGGCGGCTCGGCCAGGCGCGCCTTGTCGGCCATCAGCAAGGGCTTTTCCGAAGCGAAGGTCACTTCGAGATCCGGTTTGCGGGCGATGGCGCGCAAGGCCCCGGCGACGGAGCGCTTGAAGGCGTCGTTTGGAACGTCCTTGGGCTTTTCGCCGGGCTTGCGGTTCGTCGTGGTCATGATGCCGTCAATCCTGGGAGCGCGGACGTCCTCGTCCGCTCTTCCTCTCTTGCGAGCGTGGTATTTCCAGGGGCGGACGAGGACGTCCGCGCTCCGGGTTACGTCAGCGCGACGTTGACCGAGCTTTCGGCCAGCTCCGCCCCGAAGGCGCGCTGGTAGAACTCGGCCACGAGGCTGCGTTCGAGCTCGTCGCACTTGTTGAGGAAGGTGACGCGGAAGGCAAAGCCGATATCGTGGAAGATATTGGCGTTCTCGGCCCAGGTCAGCACCGTACGCGGCGACATCACGGTGGAGAGATCCCCATTCATGAAGGCGTTGCGGGTGAGATCGGCCACGCGCACCATCTTGTTGACGATGTCGCGGCCGTTCGGGCTCTTCTGATAGTGCTTGGCCTTGGCCAGCACGATGTCGACTTCCTTGTCATGCGGCAAATAGTTCAGCGTGGTCACGATCGACCAGCGGTCCATCTGGCCCTGGTTGATCTGCTGGGTGCCGTGATAGAGGCCGGAAGTGTCGCCCAGGCCCACCGTGTTGGTGGTGGCGAACAGGCGGAAGGCCGGGTGGGGGCGGATCACGCGCTTCTGGTCGAGCAGGGTCAGCTTGCCTGAGATTTCCAGCACGCGCTGGATCACGAACATCACGTCGGGCCGGCCGGCGTCATATTCGTCGAACACCAAAGCGATGTTGTTCTGCAGGGCCCAGGGCAGCATGCCGTCGCGGAACTCGGTGACCTGCTTGCCGTCCTTGAGGACGATGGCGTCCTTGCCGACAAGGTCGATACGCGAGACGTGGCTGTCGAGATTGATGCGCACGCAGGGCCAGTTGAGGCGGGCAGCGACCTGCTCGATATGCGTCGATTTGCCCGTGCCGTGATAGCCCGTGACCATTACGCGGCGATTGTGGGCGAAGCCCGCCAGGATCGCCAGGGTCGTCGGCTTGTCGAAAAGGTAATCGGGATCGAGGTCCGGGACGTGGTCGGAGGACTGGGAATAGGCCGGTACTTCGAGATCCGTATCGAAACCAAACAGCTTTTTGGCCGAAACCATGATGTCCGGCAGATTGGCCGGTGTCGTTGCGTCAGTCATTATGCCTTCCTTGGCTGGCGCCAGGGCGGCGCAGCCGACAATCAGTTCCAGCGGGCCGGACGATGCCGGCCCTGGAGTAAAAGCGCACTTTTACTCCAACTCCCTGGTTCGACGCGTCTTTGCGATTTGAAGCTGGTCATTCAAATCACAAAACGCCTTGGCCGAATTTCCCTGTCTCGCCAGGCGGGGCATGGGACGCTCGACGTCGTCTCGACGATCTGGCGGAGATTTCCCGGATTGGACACGCTCCAAGCCCGGAAGCCTCGCCGGTGTTGCGGGCGCTCAGCAGAGCCCGGCGCTACGCAGCGTATTATAGGCCTGGATGATCCCGCGCAATTTATCTTCGCTGGATCGGTCCCCGCCATTGGCATCGGGATGGAGACGTTTGACCAGCGTCTTGTAGCGCGCCTTGATTTCCGGGCCGCTGGCCGTTTCCGGCAGATCGAGCGCGTCGAGGGCCTTGCGCTCCAGCAATTTCAGCCGCCGTCTCTCGGGTTCGGGCGTCCCTTGCGGGCGGCGGAAGCCGTGATCCTCGTCGAAGAAACCGAAGCCGTCATGGATCTCGGGGCCGGGTTGCGGCCCTTCGCCGCGCTTCTTGGCCCAGGGATTGACCCCCATCGTCCAGGTCGGGCGATGGCCGGTGGCGGCATCGCGCTGATAGGCGCTCACCGAGTCGTCCGGCAGGCCGGCGAAATAATTGTAGGTCTTGTTGTAGTCGCGCACATGTTCCAGGCAGAAATGCCAGAACTGGCCTTCGCGGTTGCGCCCCTTGGGCGCGCGAAATTCGCCGGCGTTCCTACAACCGGCATGTTCGCATAGCCGTACGCTCGCCGGCTGGACCTCTTCGGCCCTTGGGCGCACCCGGATGCGATCAAACAAGGGCGAGTCCAGATCCATAATGACACACTATGCGAGGGTGAACACAAATGGGCAAGCGCGAGCTTGGACGCAAGAGCGTTTTGTAACTTGAACGAAGCACATCAAATCGCAAAAACGCTTCAGCCAATCCATGGGAATGGCTTGGAGCCAGAAAGCGAAAGCAACCAAGCATTCATAGCTGAGCACGCTTTGCCCTGGGGTTAATCGAGGCGAAATGCCGCTGCAGAATTTGAAATATGGGGTCCGCTGACCCGAAAAAGAAAGAGGCCGCCCAAATGGCGGCCCAAGTCTTAGGGAGGAAACGCCCAAGGAGGGCAGTGGGGGAGCGCAAAGGCGCATCCGCCACGTCCCTAAAGTGATCCTCATCGGTTCATTTCGCAAGTGCGAAATGAAATAAATTTTGAAAACCGGCCTGAAATCGGGCCAGTGTTGTAAAAATGCGACGTTTGACGCGGTTGACCGGCCTCTTTTCAGTGGCGAGCGGGGGCCTGCAGCAGTTTCTGTGCTGCAATGCCGAAGGCGATCCCCAGCGTTGCCCAAAGCACGGCATGGATGCCGAGTGAGGCGATACGGAACTTCCACAACACCGTGGCCGAAAAATCAGCCGGGATGTCGTTGACCGTCGGCAAGATCTCCATGGCCACCACCATCACCACCAGATAGGCTGCCACCCCCACGAGGTTGGCGTTCCAGCGGCCGAGGCTGGCGGCGAGCCGGTTCGCGGTGCCCAGCGCCGCCGCCATCGTCACGAGGGACAGCAGGATCAAGCCGAAATAGAAGGCGGTGCGCAGGCCGATCGTGTCGGGATTGCCGACGGCCGGTGGATTGGCGGGATATTTGATCTGCGGCACCACCATGATGGCGGCGAAGCCGATGACGGCGATCAATCCGGCGGTTGCGCGCGGGCTGAGGCTGCCGATCCGGCCCTGCGCGAAGGCAAAGATCAGGGCGAAGATGCCGCCGAGCGCTGCGCCATAGGCGACCATGCCTGTGACGAGCCCGTAGCTGGCCTGGACCGGCCGGCTGACCGGCTCTTCCTCGTGTTCATGGGCTGCGGTCGTCTGCGCAGCGCCGGGAGCCGGCGCAGCTGTCGGAGCGGGCGCCGGCTCGGATGCGTGGCTTTCCTCGAAAGCGATGGCTGCGTCGACCTGGGGTTCACCGAACACCCAGGCGAAGCCAGACGCAAACAGTCCGGCCAGGATGCCGATCAGCATCCCCCGGATCAAAAGCGATCTAACCATGTCGTGTGTCCAAGCGCCCTAGTGGCAGGGGAAGCCGAGCAGATGGCGAGCGTCATGCACGAATTCGTGGATGTAGACGCCGGGAATCAGCGAGGTTGCGCCCTGTTCGGCGCCGACGAAATAGATGGCGAGCACGGCCAGGAGCACGGTAAAGAGCGCCCAGGGCAGGATCTCGCGGACCGGGATGGCGATCGGCTGCTGGGCGACGGGTGCCAGAGTTGCGGTGGTCATGAAAAGCTCCTTGGGATTACGCGTCCCGTTACGAGTCATGCTGCCTTGGAAGAGGTCTGACTTCCGGATTGACGCCGCAGCGCCGCCGTTCACAGTGGCGCGACCGTGCCGGAATTCCACCGGCTTCCCACCCTTGGCAAAGCTCTTCCATAAGAGCCCAAGTCACGGATATGTCAATATTCCGGAAGCGACTTTATCTTGGGGAAATGCCTTCATGACGCCACGCCTGACCCTGCTGTGCCATGGCGCGACGCCCACACTGCGTGCGGCGGGGTTTCCGCTCGACGAGGCGCTCGACGCAAGGGGGGCACAGGCGGCCCGGGACCTGCAGTGGCGTTTTGCCAAGGCGACCCGCATCCTGAGCAGTCCGGCGCTCAGGGCCCGCCAGACGGCGCAGGCCCTCGGCTTCGAACCCGAGATCAACGAGGCACTGCGCGAATGCGACCATGGCCGCTGGTCGGGGCTTGGCCTGGAGGCGGTGGCCGCCGCCGAGCCCGAAGCGCTTGGGGCGTGGCTGACCGATCCGCAGGCCTGCCCGCATGGCGGAGAGAGCATTGCGGCCCTGATCGCGCGGGTCGGCGCCTGGCTCGATGGCGGGCGGTTCGAGGGCTTCACCCTGGCCGTTACTCATGCCTCGGTGTTGCGCGCGGCGATCATTCATGTCCTCGGCAGCGAGCCTCGTTCCTTCTGGCGCATCGAGGCCGCTCCGCTGGCGCGCGCCGATCTCAGGCCTTCTGCCCGCGGCTGGTCGCTGCGGCTGGAGACATAGAGGCGCTCCGGCTGGGCCTTCCCGCAGTGCTGCTTTTCCTTTTTCGTCATTGGCATGTCGCCGGGCCTTTTGTAGACACGCCTCTGACGGGTTAGTCGCCCAAACAGGATTGATGTCATGCGCGTTGCAATGATCGGTACGGGTTATGTCGGCCTGGTGACGGGGGCGTGCCTCGCCGATTTCGGCCATGTCGTCACCTGCGTCGACAAGGATCCGGCCAAGATCGAGGGCCTGCTGGCCGGCCGCATGCCGATCTACGAGCCGGGCCTGGAGGATCTGGTGGCGCGCAATGTGCGCGAGAAGCGCCTGTCCTTCACCACCGAGCTCGCCCCCGCCGTGCGCGATGCAGCCGTGGTGTTCCTGGCCGTCGGCACGCCCTCGCGCCGCGGCGACGGCCATGCGGACCTGTCCTATGTCTATGGGGCGGTACGCGAGATCGCCGCGGCGGTCGAGGGCTTCACGGTGGTGGTGACCAAGTCGACCGTGCCGGTCGGCACTGGGGACGAGGTCGAGCGGCTGATCCGCGAGGTCCGGCCCGACGCCGATGTCCGCGTGGTCTCAAACCCCGAATTCCTACGCGAAGGGGCGGCGATCGAGGATTTCAAGCGCCCCGACCGCATCGTGGTCGGCACCGAGGACGAACGGGCCAAGGAGGTGATGGCCGAGGTCTATCGCCCGCTCCATCTCAACCAGGGGCCGCTGCTGTTCACGGCCCGGCGCACCTCCGAACTGATCAAATACGCTGCCAACGCCTTCCTGGCGACCAAGGTCACCTTCATCAACGAGATCGCGGATCTGTGCGAGAAGGCCGGCGCCAATGTGCAGGAGGTGGCGCGCGGCATCGGCCTCGATAACCGCATCGGCTCCAAATTCCTGCATGCCGGGCCGGGCTTCGGCGGCTCGTGTTTTCCCAAGGATACGCTGGCACTCCTGCGCACCGGCCAGGAGCATGGCGTGCCCCTGCGCATCGTGGAAGCGGTGGTCGGCGTCAACGATGCCCGCAAGGCGGCGATGGCCCGCCGCGTCATCGCGGCCCTCGACGGCAATATCGCCGGCAAGACGGTGGCCCTGCTCGGCCTTGCCTTCAAGCCGAACACCGACGACATGCGCGACAGCCCCTCGATCCCGATCGTGCTCGCCTTGCAGGACAAGGGAGCCAAGGTTCGTGCCTATGATCCCCAGGCGATGGAGGAGGCCCACAAGGTTCTGAGCGATGTCGACTATCGCTCCAGTGCCTATGACTGTCTCGATGGTGCCGATGTCGCGGTGATCGTCACCGAATGGGACGAGTTCCGGGCGCTCGACCTCGAGCGGGTCAAGAACCTGCTCACGCAGCCGGTGATCGTGGACCTGCGCAACATCTACCGGCTCGAAGACATGAAGCGGCACGGCTTCCGCTATGAGAGCATCGGGCGCGAGGGGACGGCGCCCTGAGCTGACGACATTCCCGCATATTTGCGCAAACCGGCGCAGGCGCGGCGCTGCTGGCTTCAGAAGCCAGCGAGAGGGCCTCGCCTCGTTTCTGAGGTGAAGCCGGCACCGCCGGTTCGCACCGATCGGAATGTAGCCAAGCGGGTGTCAAGCACGGGCGCGAGAAATGACGGTGCTGTTGCGGATTTGCACCAAGTCCCAACTCATGGTTGCAGGGCGCCGATCTTGATTGGATCAAAGCGCTAAGAATTATCATACTATAAGGCTCACACGGCGATTCGACCGCGATTCCGGCCGGTGGAGCGCTGAACAGGATCTCCGACCCTGCCCTGGCGGCGCAGGCTGGGAAATCCTGCAAAATTTCCAGACGCCAGCTCCAGTGCCCGCGACAAGGCCATTAGCCATGCGGGCGGCTTGGCTGAGGCGCGTTGCTTGCGAGGATGTTCATGTCGAGGTTGCGTCGCAGAATGGGTCGGCTGGCCGCCGGCGTGCTGGCATTGGCGGCCTTCGAGGGGACGGGTGCTGCGCTCGCCCAGCAAATGCCGGCCATGCCGGTCACGGTGGCCAACCCGGTCGCCCGCAAGATCACCGAATCGGTCGAATTCACCGGTCGCTTCCAGGCCTGGCCGCAGGTGAACATCACCTCACGCGTCACCGGCTATCTCGACAAGTCGAGCTTCGTGGAAGGTTCCCTCGTCAAGGAGGGCGACGTGCTGTTTGCGATCGATCCGCGCCCGTTCCAGGCCGCAGTCGACCAGGCGGCCGCCCAGGTGAAGATCACACAGACCCGGATCGACCTGACCAAGGCCAATCTGGCGCGTGCTGAAGCCCTGAAGAAGACCGGCAACGTTACCGATGCCACCTACCAGGCCAACCTCCAGGCCTATCAGGAAGCGGCCGCCTCGATCGATTCGGCCAGCGCGGCGCTGGCGACGGCCAAACTCGACCTCAACTACGCCACCATCACCGCCCCAATCTCGGGCAGGATCACCCGCCAGCTCGTCTCGCGCGGCAATCTGGTGGTGGCCAACTCGACCTCGCCGCTGGTTTCGATCGTCGCCGTCGATCCGATCTATTTCTACTTCGACCTCGACGAGGCGAGCTATCTTGCCTATCAGCGGGCCTCCAGGGGCAAGCTGGACACCGGCGGTAAGGATCCCACGCTGAAGGTCGAGATCGGCCTGTCGGACGAGAAGGGGTTCTCCCATAAGGGAACGCTCGATTATCTCGCGCCGCAGGTCGACGCCCAGACCGGGACCGTGACGGCTCGCGCCAAGGTCGCCAATGCCGACGGCTTCCTGGCCCCTGGCCTGTTCGGGCGCATCCGCATCACCATCGGCGAGCCCTATGAGGCGCTGGTCGTGCCGGATGTTGCGGTAAGTCAGTCGGCACAGGGGCGCACCGTCATCGTGGTCGGCGCCGACAAGATCGCCAACCCGCGCGTGGTGGAACTAGGGCCGAAATTCGGCTCGTTCCGCGTGATCAAGTCGGGTCTCAAGCCCGAGGACCAGGTTCTGATCAACGGCCAGATGCGCGCCCGCCCGGGTGGCGAGGTCGTGCCGCAACCCACCAAGCTGGACGTGCCGGAAACGCTCGTTCCCGACCCGAACTGATCGGGAGCGCAGCCCATGAAATTCGGCCATTTCTTCGTCGACCGCCCGATCTTTGCCGCCGTCGTCTCGATCGTCACGGTGGTGATCGGGCTCGTTTCCTATGTCGGCCTGCCGATCGCCCAGTTCCCGCAGATCGCCCCGCCGACGGTGGTGATCAACGCCACCTATCCCGGCGCCAACGCCCAGACCATCGCCGAGACGGTGGCGGCGCCGTTGGAGCAGTCGATCAACGGCGTGGAAGGGATGATCTATCAGACCTCCCAGGCCACCAACGACGGCTCGCTGCAGATCACCGTCACCTTCGCCACCGGCACCGATCTCGACATCGCCCAGGTGCAGGTGCAGAACCGCGTCTCCTCGGCGGAGCCGCGCCTGCCGGCCGAAGTGCGGGCTCTCGGCATCACGGTCAACAAGTCGTCTTCCGACTTCCTCCTGATCGTCACGCTCTATTCGCCGGATAATTCGCTGAACGACTATGGCATCTCCGACTATGCCATTCTCAACGTCAACGACATCCTGGCCCGTGTCGACGGTGTCGGCTCGACCTTCGCCTTCGGCCTGCGCGAGCCCTCGCTGCGCGTCTGGCTCGATCCGAACCGCCTGGCCAGTTTCGATCTGACGGCCGGTGAGGTCGTCCAGGCCCTGCGCGAGCAGAACGTGCAGGTCTCCGGCGGCACGCTCGGCGCCCAGCCCTCGCCCAACAACACCACCAGCGAGATCACGGTCACCACCCAGGGCCGTTTCCAGGATGCCGAGCAATTCCGGAACGTCATCATCAAGTCGACGCCGGATGGCCGCCTGCTCAAGCTGAGGGACGTCGCCCGCGTCGAGGTCGGCGCCAAGCAGTACAGCTCCAACCTCTATCTCGACAGCCAGCCCACCGTTGGCATCGCGGTGCTGCAGAGGCCCGGCTCCAACGCGCTGGCTACCGCCGATCGCGTCAAGGCCAAGATGGACGATCTGGCCAAGGCCTTTCCGCCGGGGCTGAAATATTCCATCGTCTACAATCCCACCGAATTCGTCTCGGCCTCGATCGAGGCCGTCTACGAGACCTTCTTCGAAGCGATCGTGCTGGTGGTGATCGTTGTCTTCGTCTTTCTGCAATCCTGGCGCGCAGCGATCATTCCGATCATCGCCATTCCCGTCTCGATCATCGGCACCTTCGCGGTGATGGCGGGGCTCGGCTTCTCGCTCAACATGCTCACTCTGTTCGGGTTGATCCTGGCGGTGGGCATCGTGGTCGACGACGCCATCGTGGTGGTGGAGAATGTCGAGCGCAACATCCATGACGGCATGACGCCCAACCGGGCCGCCCATGTCACCATGGACGAGGTCGGCCGCGCCGTGATCGCCATCGCCCTGGTGCTGTGCGCGGTGTTCGTGCCGACCGCCTTCATTCCGGGCATATCGGGGCTGTTCTACCAGCAGTTCGCGGTGACAATCGCGGCCGCCACGGTGATCTCGGCCTTCAACTCGCTGACCCTGTCGCCGGCGCTCGCGGCCCTGTTGCTCAAGCCGCATGATCCGGAGCATCGCAGCCGCTTCTTCCTGTTCCGCTGGCTTCGGGCCGCGGGCGACGGTTTCAATCACGGCTTCGACAGGCTGTCGCGCGGCTATGGCGGCACGGTGGGCTTTGCGGCCCGCCACAAGCTCCTGTTCCTCCTGATCTATGCCGGCCTGCTCTTTGCCACCTGGCACGTCTATACCAAGGTGCCAACCGGCTTCGTGCCGGAATCGGACCAGGGCTACGCCATCGTGGTGGTGCAGTTGCCCGACGGCGCCTCGCTAGAACGCACCGACGCCGTGGTGCGCAAGGCGCAGCAGATCGCGGCGGGCAGCCCGGGCGTCGCCCATGTCATCGGCGTTGCCGGCTTCTCCGGCGCGACCTTCACCGCCGCCTCGAATGCAGCCACCATCTTCGTGCCGTTCAAGCCGTTCGACGAGCGCCTGAAGGAAGGATTGTCGGCGCAGGCCATCGTGGGCGAATTGCAAAAGCGCGTCTTCGCCATCGAGGAAGGCTTCGTCTTCGTAATTCCGCCTCCCACCATCCAGGGTCTCGGCACCGGTGCCGGCTTCAAGATGCAGGTGCAGGATCGCGGCGGCGTCGGGGCGGAAGCGTTGATGCAGGCCGCCAATGCCCTGATCGGCAAGGCCAACCAGACACCGGGCCTCACCCAGGTCTACACCACGCTGTCCAACAATGGCCCGCAGCTCTTCGTCAATGTCGATCGCGTCAAGGCGCGCATGCTCAACGTGCCGATCGGCAATATCTTCGAGGCGATGCAGGTCTATGTCGGCTCGGCCTATGTCAACGACTTCACGCGCCTGGGCCGCGCCTTCCAGGTGAATGCCCAGGCCGAAGGGCGCGACCGCCTCAACAAGGAGGACCTCGTCCGCCTCAAGGTCCGCAGCGCCAATGGCGCTCTGGTGCCGCTCGGCTCGCTGATCTCCTTCGAGGAACGCACCGGCCCCGACACGGTGATGCGCCACAATCTCTATCCGGCCGTCTATGTCAGCGGCTCGGGCCTGCCAGGCGTGTCTTCCACCACGGCGCTCGACCTGATGGAGAAGGCGGCGGCCGAGGTACTGCCGCCGGGCGTCGGCTTCGAGTGGACCGAGATCGCCTTCCAGGAACGCTCGGTGGGCAACACGATCTATTTCGTGTTCGGCATCGCCGTGCTGTTCGTCTTCCTGTTCCTGGCCGCCCAGTATGAAAGCTGGTCGCTGCCGCTCGCCATCATCCTGATCGTGCCGCTCTCCATTCTGGCGGCGCTGCTCGGCGGCATGGCGCGCGGCCTGCCGATCTTCGGCGGCTGGTGGTTCAAGGTGATGGACAACAACATCATGACGCAGATCTCCTTCGTCATGCTGATCGGCCTCGCCGCCAAGAACGCCATCCTGATCGTGGAGTTCGCGCGCCAGCGCGAGGACCACGGCGACACGCCCTGGCAGGCTGTGGTCGAGGCTTGCCGGCTGCGCCTGCGCCCCATCCTGATGACCTCCTTCGCCTTCATCCTCGGCGCTGTGCCGCTGATGATCGCCACCGGCCCCGGCTCGGAACTGCGCCAGGCCATCGGCACGGCCGTGGTCTTCGGCATGAGCGGCGTGACCTTCCTCGGTCTCTTCCTCACGCCGGTGTTCTACGTCACCATCCGTCTGATCGTGCGCAAGCTCTTCCGCGAGAAGCCCAAACCTTCGACGGTGACGGCGGCGACGATGGGCGAGCCGGAAGGAAGCTGAAGCCTGCTGCTCCAGGGGGCAGTGATTGGCGGGCCGGCATGCCGGCTCGCCAAGGATGGCACGGCAAAATCGCCCCTTGTGGTAATATGATGGTGACTGAGATGAGCAAAGAGGCTTTGCAGTCCCTTTGATTGACTCATCGCACAATGTTGATCATTCTCAACCGTGCAGCACGGCTCGACGACATCGTCGCGGGTCGTTCTGACGATACTCAGATGTACGTGGGCCCCGGCAGCTTTGTCGCGCGGGGGCAGTTCATCCGGCCTGGGTCTCGATGAGGAGAAGATCGGCACCGACGTCATGCTGGCGTCGGGCCGGGCGTGTTTTGATGCGCGCGATCTTCACCATCGAGACTCTCTAGCGTTGCGCCTCGCAGGAGGTGCCGGGGTCGTGGTGGACAGGATGGATGACAAGCCCTTCATAGCACTTCGCCTGGTCGGTATCCCCCATCTCACGGTGGCGGGAGAGGGGGTGTTTCCTGCCAAGGGCTATGTCCTGGTTGCCATGCTGTTGCTGGCCGGCGGCCGGCGCATGAGCCGCCAGACCATCGCCGCCCTGCTCTGGGACGATGCGCCCGAGGAGAAGGCCCTTACCAATCTGCGCCAGCTTCTCGTCCGCATCCATCGGACATGGCCCTATGCAGATGCGTTGGTAGAGACCAGCGGGCCCCATCTGGCGGCTGGACCCGGTGCGGACCGTAGCGACCTTGCCGCGCTCCTGTGTCTGGCGAAATCGGGTGTGCTGGCCGAGAGGGTCCAGGCCGTCCTGCTCGCCAAGGGGGATCTCCTCGACAGTATCGATTCGGGTGGCCCCGAATTGTCGCAATGGTTCCGCAGCGAACGCGAACGCTTCCGCCGCATCGTGCTGGCGCTGGCCGCCGAAGTCCTGGTCGAGATGACCCGCTACGGTCGCGCGCCCGAGCGAGAGATCGATCTCATCGGCGAGGTCATGCTCACGCTCGAGCCGGAACGGGAGGAGAGCTACCGCGTCCTGATCGAAGCCCATGGACGCAACGGCAACATTCCGGCGGTGAATCGGGTTCATGCCGGCCTGACCGACATGCTCCGGCGTGAATTCGGAACGGAGCCCCGGCCCCAGACCGTCGCCACCTTGCGTCGTATCCTCGCCAGCGCGCCGCAGCCGCGGGTGCAGGTGAGCGGCGGAACGCGCAACATGCCCGATGAACGCCTGCTCGTGGCGAACCCGGCTGCGCCTCGCCTGCCAGGCTTGCCGCGTGTGGCGTTGTTTCCGCCGCGCCCGATACCCGGCCGTGTGCTGGATCCCCTGCATCGGGCCCTGATCGAGGACGTCGCCAACGACCTGTCGCGCCACCGTACTTTCGCGGTGCTCGCACCGCACAGCAGTTTCCATGTCGCCGATGCGGGCGATGCCCGGCGCTTTGCCAGCCTGTGCAGCGCCTATCTGATCACCGGCTTAATGGTGCCGGGCAGCGAGCGTATGGCCCTCCGGCTGACACGGCAGCCGGATGAGGAGATCGTCTGGGCTGCCGAATATCTGGTTTCGCCCGAGCGGTTGGCGCTTTCCTTCCGGCTGATCACCCGGCAGATCGCTGCCACCCTTGCCAATGAGATCGAACGCGACCAGCTCGATCGCGCCCGGGCCGATCCCAAGCCGGCCGCCTATTGCCATTATCTCGAAGGGCAGGCGCGGCTGCACAGCTTCGACCTCGCCCGTCTGCGCCGGGCGCGCGCCGAGTTCAAGCTGGCTACCGAGGAGGACGGGGATTTCGCGCCTTCGCGCGCCCGCATTGCCCAGACCTTGCAGCTCGAATGGCTGATGCTGGGGGGCACGGATCCATCCCTGCTCAACCAGGCCCGGGCGGAAGCGGATCTGGCGATGAAGATCGATCCCGGCCACGGCACGGGCCACTGGATGTCGGCCGTGGTGGCGCTCTATCAGCATGACTTCGACTATACCGCCGAAAAGTTCATGGAAGCGGAGGTCCTCAATCCGCATTCGGCCGATCTGCTGGTCCACCATGCCGATGCGCTGTCGCATCTTGGCGAGCCGGAACTGGGCTGGGAGCGCTTCCAGCGGGCCCTGGAGCTCAATCCCTTCCCGCCGGATTATTACTGGTGGTTCGGCGCTACCATCGCCATCCGTCGCCGGCGCTTCGAGGAGGCAATCGAGATGTGCGCCCGGATGGAGAATGACGAATCGGCCATGCGGGTGCTGGCCATGTGCCATGGCTTCGTGGGCGATACCGCGATGGCCCGTCATTATGGGCGGCGCGTCATGGACACTTATCCAGGTATGTCCGCCCTGGACCTCGCGCGCCTGGCACCGGATCGCCGCCAGGAGGACATCGAGTTCTGCGCCCAGGGCCTGCGCCTCGCCGGCCTTTCCTGAAGAAGAGCCGGCTGCCGCCGAGAAATCCAAGAAGAGTCTAATTGGCCGGGTGGGTGCCCGAAGTTTCGAGCGATTACCTTCCTTAAATGTATTGTCCGTGTGCGGTGCTCGATATTTTCCCGCACCCGACTTTGTTTGGCTGCTTTATTTCAAGAATTGAATTATGTTTTATTTTATAATTGCAAGATTAGTTGCACGATTTGGAGCGTCGATATGGATGCGATTCCTTGTCATCATTTTATAAATGAACTTCTTGATCGGGGGCGATGTGATATTCATGATTCCGTTTCTGTGTGACTCGGGCGTGAAGTCTGGTGGGGAATCAGATTGGACTTGTTGACTTCAATGTGTTTGACGAACAAGTAGTAGATGCGGCGCATATGTCGGGCGTGGCCCGAAGGTTCTCATTCCGAACCACGAGATTTGTGATGGGAACGGCGGGGATCTGGCAAGTGGCGGCGGCATGCATGGGATGCCGGGCCAGACTCCCCAGGCGAGGATAGTCGAATGGACGCTGAGGACGACATTGTTCTTCATTTGGTAGGCGTACCGCATGTTGCCAAACCAATGGAGGGCGTGTTTCCGGGCAAGGGATATGTTCTCATTGCGATGCTGTTGCTTTGCGGCAGTCGGCGGATGAGCCGGCAGACTATTGCCGCGTTGCTGTGGGACGATGCTCCCGAAGAGAAGGCCCTCACCAATCTCCGGCAATTGCTGGCCCGCATTAACAGGTTCTGGCCGCTGGAGGAGCCGCTGGTCGAGGTGGAAGGCTCCAACCTGATGGCCGGGCCTGGAGCCACCCGCAGCGACCTTGCCCAGATCATGGCGCGCCGCAAATCCCAGGTGCTGGCCGAACGTGTGGCCGTCGTCAGGCTGGTGAAGGGGGACCTGCTCGACACGATCGACAGCGGCGGGCCCGAATTGTCACAATGGTTCCGCAGCGAGCGCGAGCGCTTTCGTCGCCAGGTTCTGGGGCTGGCGGGCGAGGTGCTCATGGAGATGACACAGTTCGCCCGAGCCAAGAAAAGCGACATCGACGAGATCGGTGAGCGCATGCTGGCGCTGGAACCGGAGCGGGAGGAGAGTTTCCGCGCACTGATGGAGGCCTATGGCCGGATCGGCGATATCGAGGAAGCCAACCGTGTCTTCGACGATCTGAAAAAGATCTTGCGCGATGAATTCGGCACCGAGCCGAGGCCGGAAACGGTGGCCACGATGCGGCGTATCCTGGCGAATGCTCCGCGCCCTCGGTTGCAGGTCGTCGCCGAAGCCGAGGTATCGGCGGCGATCGAGCAGACTGTCCAGCCTCCGGCCTTGCGCAATCTGGCGGGCCTGCCGCGCGTCTCCCTGTTCCCGCCGCAGCCGCGACCGGGAGAGACCCTGCATCCCCTCTATCGCATGCTGATCGAGGACGTCGCCAACAGTCTGTCGCGTCACGCCACCTTTGCGGTGACCGCGCCTCACAGCAGTTTCGACGTGGCCGATACCGGGGATCGGGAAAGACTGGCCGCCCTGCGCTCGGGCTACCTCGTCACCGGCTTTCTGGTGCCCGGGAGCCAGAAGATGGCGCTACGCCTGACCCGCAATCCCGGCGACGAGATCATCTGGGCAGCCGAATATCGCGTGGAACTGGAGGACCTGGTCGTTGCCTTCCGCATGATCTCGCATCGGATCGCGGTGACGCTGGCGAGCGAAATCGAGCGGGATCAGCTCGATCGCCTGCGGGCCGATCCCAAGCCGCTTGCCTATCGGCACTATCTGGAAGGACATCTTCTGTTCAAGAATTGCGACCTGCCGCGTCTGCGGCGCGCAAGAGTGGAGTTTCAGAAAGCGGCGGCGATCGACATGGACTTCGCCGGCGCGAGGGGAGCCGTCTCGAATGCGCTCCAGCTGGAATGGCTCATGCTGGGAGCGAACGACCCATCACTCCTGATGCAGGCCCGCCACGAAGCCGAGGCGGCAATCGGCATCGATGCAGGCAACAGCGTCGGTCATTGGATGTCGGCGGTGATTGCACTGCATCAGCGCGATTATGACAAGGCGGCGGAGCAATTCCTGGAAGCCGAGACGCTCAATCCCAATTCGGCCGACCTGCTGGAATCGCATGGCGATACCCTGGCTCATCTGGGGGATCCCGATGCTGGCTGGCAGAGGTTTCAGCGCGCCATCGAACTCAATCCCTTCCCGCCCGACCGCTATTGGTGGGGCGGGGCCACGATCGCCTATTTTCGCGAGGACTTCGACGGGGCGATCGACATGTGCGGCAAAATGGAGAACGATCAGTCCGTCCTGAGGATCCTGGCAATATGCCATGGCAATCTCGGTAACAAGGAGGTCGCCAGGAACTATGGGGCACGTTTGAAGGATATGTATCCCGGCATCACTGCGGCAGATGTTGTAAATCTCACGCCGGATAAGAAAGGAAACATGAAAGAGGTTATTGTGCGTGGGCTTAAAGTGGCTGGGATAAGTTAATTCGCAAAATGCTTCTTCTTCTTAACTTCATAATAAGAAAACTTATAATCATAAACTTACTCAAGAGAGGGTAGCATGGCTGGAATAAGACGAGATCGAGATCATATCTACATCATTGGCGACAGGGGCGTCGGAGTCTTCCTGATCAAGATGAGTCCCATCCGCATCGTTCGGATTCCCGACAAGGAGGTCCGTCGTTTTGGCAAAGAACATAATTGCGACGGCTATGCGGCGGTCGCTGCCCTCTGTTGGCGGGTGATTGCCGACCACCGTGCTGCCAATGGCCAAGGCAAGCCGCTCGAGCCCGAGAATATCGTCGGCATCGCTTCGCTCGCCGAGGCTGGTGCGGAGCTGAGCAATCTGGAGTTTTCGTTTGGGACGAACATGTCGGCTGCGGCGATCGAAGCTGTTCGGGGCCGCAACCGTTCCCTGAAAATGGCGCTTTGCTACCTGACGCAGAGAACCGGCAACAATCTCCAGGATGCGGTGCTGCTCGATGATGGCAATGCCGACGATTTTGCCTGCTGAGGCATTTTCCAAGGACGTCGACAGGTTTCTTGATCGAAGCAATGCGTCAAACGAAGAAGCGGAGCAAAGTGCGGTTTGGGGGAATCGTGCTTTGCCCTGAACGGTTCGGTTCCGTTTCGTGATGCCGGCCTCGTGGAAGTATGAGGTGAGCCTTGTATAACCCTCGATATTTCCGGGAAGAGCGCGTGGAGGTGCTCCACGCCCTGATGCGCGATCATCCGCTGGCAACGGTCGTCACCCATGAACGGGGACGCCTGCAGGCCAATCACATTCCCTTGTTCCTGGTGGCAGACAAGGGGCGCAAGGGCGTGTTGCGGGGGCATCTCAACCGCAACAATCATATGGCCGTCGATCACGACCCGGCCCTGGAGGTGCTGGCGATCTTCCAGGGGCCGATGCACTACATCACGCCGCGCTGGTATGTCGACAAGGTGGAAGGCGGCAAGGCCGTGCCGACCTGGAACTATGTCACCGTTCATGTCCATGGCCGTTTGAGGTCGACGGAGAATCCGCGCTGGCTGCGCGAGCACGTCACCGCCCTGACCAATCTGGTCGAGGCCGGGCGTCCGCAACCCTGGCAGGCCGAGAGTGCGCCATCATCCTTCATGAAGGGGCAGATCAAGGGCATTATCGGGCTGGAGATCGCGATTACCAGCATCGAGGGCAAATGGAAGCTCAGTCAGAACCGGCCGGAGCCCTATCGCAGCAGCGTTATCGAAGGCCTGACGGCGGAGGGCGAGGCTGTTATGGCCGACCTCATGGCCCAAGCCGTCAAATAGCCGGCTCATTGATTGATGACCGCCCCGCCATGAAGCCGGTACCTGCCTACGATCATCCGCCCCTTGCACTCTTCGGCATCACGCGCGTGGGTGACCTGACCGATCTCGACGTCGTCGGCATTCCCGTCTGGTTTGCGACCCGGCCCAATGCGCGCTCGATCGCCGTCAGCCAGGGCAAGGGGCTGACACCTGAGCAGGCGCGCATATCCGCCATCATGGAGGCGGTGGAAGGGGCCGTCGCCGAACAGACCAAGGCCCTGATCGCCGAGTTCGGCACGCCGGAGGAGATGCTGTCTCGCGGCCGGCATTTGGTCCCGCTGGAAGAGCTCGTGCGCTTCCGGGCCGAAGCCTATGACGAAGAGGCTCCGCGCGCCTGGGTGCGTGGCGTTGCCCATGGCAGCGGGAGGCCGGTCTTCGCACCCTATGAGCTCATCGGGCTCGACATGCGCGAAGAGTTTCCCTGGGATCGGGATGCCTTCCATATCAGTTCGGCCGGACTTGCCGCCGGGCCGAGCTTCGAGTTCGCCGCCCTGGCTGCCCTGCTCGAACTGGCGGAGCATGATGCCACCACCTTCTCCGACGCGTTCGGTCACCTCGAGGCCACGTCGCGCCAAATGCGCTGGCAAGCCGGCGTGCATGCCGGACTGGACGAGGCTGTCGCCAAGGTACGCGCCGCCGGGCTGGAGCCGCGCTTCTTCGACAAGACCAACCGTCTCGGTCTGCCGGTGGTCAGCGCCGCGATCGTTCGTCCGGTGATCGGCGAGGAGGGCGGTGGCGAGCGCTTTTCCGGAGGCGAGGCTTGCCGGCTCGATGCCGGAGCCGCTGCCCTGGCGGCCTTGCTGGAGGCCGTGCAGTCGCGGCTCACCCATATTGGCGGGGCCCGCGACGATCTGGAGCCGGATTTCTACGAAACGCGGGGTGACGTTCTGCCCGCACCGGTTCTGGGGGCGCCCGGCCTGGCCGAATTCGCCGAGCGTCATCGCCAAGCGCCTCTACTCCGGGCGGAAGAGCTGACGCATGCCGCACAACTCGACATCGTCGCAGGCAAGCTTGCGGCGGCCGGGCACGCCGACATCTTTCTTTTCGATCTTCCCGGACCGGTCGAGGGCGTGCATGTGGTGCGCGCCTTGGTGCCGGGCCTCAAGACTTTCGTGGAGGATGGCGTGTCCGATATCGGCCTTGAGGATCTGTTCGGAGCGATGACGTGATGGTGCCGGCCGAAGCATAGTGCCGGAAGCGGCAGCGCGGAAGCAGGGAAAACGCGTCTTTCCCGCAGCCTTGCTCATGGGAGCGAGGAAGGTCCTAAAATTACGAACTCCTGCAATTTGTCGGGGCATCGGCAGTATATTTTTTGGAGAGCTTCCGACAGAGGTTGGAGCTTCCTTGTAGTCTTTTTGTATTAAATTACATTTTTTGCGTTTTAGTTTTGCAGTATTTACATAATAATGGTAGTTGTATCAATTTTTTAGGGCATTTTTCAAATATAATTATATATCACGTAAAGATTTTTGAAAATAATTCTCATTATTTTCTTTTGCATTTTAGCGGCTGGTGTGACGCCGGTGTGACTTGAGGCGAGGATTTCTGGCCAATTCATTGACTTGAATGGATTTTGTAACACAGTGTCGCCACGGTTCACGAACTTGGCGGTGCTCGCGCGAGTTTCCCACGGGCGCGAGCCGGCGTTGTTCGGATCGATAGTGCCAGGCCTTATGGGGGAGCGGGCGCGGTTTTCGTCCGTCAACCATGCGAAGGGAGCTGGGATCGACGAATGAATGCTGAGCGGGACATGATCGTTCATCTGGTCGGCGTGCCTCACATGGCCCAGCCGACCGAGGGGGTATTTCCGGCCAAAGGCTACATTCTCATCGCCATGCTGCTGCTTGCCGGCAGCGGCCGGATGAGCCGCCAGGCGGTGGCCGCCTTGCTCTGGGATGATGCGCCCGAGGAGAAGGCACTGACCAATCTGCGTCAGTTGCTGGTGCGCATTCACAGGTGCTGGCCTTATGAGGAGCCCCTGATCGAGACCAGCGGCTCCCATCTGATGGCCGGCTCCAGTGCGCAGCGTTCCGATCTGGCGAGCATCCTTGCCCTGCAGAAATCGGCTGTGCTCGCCGAGCGGGTGGAGGCGGTGCTGCTGGCGCGAGGCGATCTGCTCGACACCATCGACACCGGCGGCGGCGAACTGGCGCAGTGGTTCCGCGGCGAGCGCGAACGCTTCCGCCGCCTGGTGCTCGGCTTGGCCGCCGACGTGCTGCTGGAAATGACCCGCTTCGGGCGCGCGCCCGAGCGTGAGATCGATATCATTGGCGAACGCATGCTGGCCTTGGAGCCGGAGCGCGAGGAAAGCTATCGAGCTTTGCTCGAGGCCTATGGGCGAAACGGCAATTTCGATGCGGTGAACCGCACCTATGCCACCCTCGTTGCCGTTCTGAAGCAGGAATTGGACAGCGAGCCGCGTCCCGAGACGATGGCGGCGATGCGGCGCATCCTGGCGAACGCGCCGAGAGCGCGCCTGCATGTGGTATCGGACCGGTCCAGCGAGATGCAGGGCGACGCTGACCGGGAGGTCTCGGCAACGCGTAGCCTGGTCGGCCTGCCAAGGGTTGCCTTGTTTCCTCCCAAGGCGTTGGCGGGAGACCAGCTCCACTACCTGCATCGCGCGCTCATCGAAGATGTGGCCAATGACCTGTCGCGTCATCGAACCTTCGCGGTGATTGCGCCCCATAGCAGTTTCGAGGTCGCGGATTCGCCGGACGCGGAGCGGCTGGCGGCGCTGAGAAGCGGCTATCTCATTTCAGGCTTCATGCTCCCCGATGGCGAGCATATGGCTCTGAGATTGACGCGTCAGCCCGGCGCCGAGATCATCTGGGCGGCGGAATATCCGATCGGCCTGGATAAATTGCCTTCCACCTTCAGGCGTATTACCCGGCAGATCTCGTCGACGCTCGCGAGCGAGATCGAGCGCGATCAGCTCGACCGGATGAGGGCCGATCCGAAGCCGAACGCCTACCGGCATTATCTGGAAGGCCAGACCCGCCTGAAGAATTGCGACCTGCCGAAACTGCGCCGAGCCCGGGCGGAGTTCAAGCAGGCCATCAGCGAAGACCGCTCCTTTGCGCCGGCCCATGCCCGCATCGCCCAGACCCTGCAGCTCGAATGGCTGATGCTCGGGGGGAATGACCCCTATCTCCTGCATCAGGCCCGTCACGAGGCCGAAACGGCGCTCGCCATCGACGGTGGCATCGGCGAGGGCCATTGGATGGCGGCGGTCGTCGCGCTCTATCAGCGCGATTTCGACTATGCGGCCGAGAAATTCCTGGTCGCCGAGGCGCTGAATCCGCATTCGGCGGACCTGTTGTCCCACCATGCCGATGCTTTGTCGCATCTCGGCTTTGCCGATACCGGGTGGGAGCGCTTCCAGCGGGCGTTGGAGCTCAATCCGTTCCCGCCTGACTATTACTGGTGGTTCGGCTGCACCATCGCGATCCGGCGCAGGGATTTCGCCACGGGAATCGAGCTGTGCAAGAACATGAGCAGCGAAGATGCGGTTCTGCGTGTCCTGGCCATGTGCCACGGCCTCATGGGCAATGTGGACGTGGCGCGCCAATATGGCAGGAAGCTCGCCGAAATGTATCCCGGCGCAACGGCGCTCGAAATGGCTCGCCTCGCGCCAGACCGGCGTAGCGAAGATATCAATCTATGTGCGGAAGGATTGAGAATAGCTGGCTTGGATTGATTTTGTCATCTCCAAAAATTCTCGAATTTGACTTTAAATATAGAGATTAAAGTCTGCTACTCGTGTATTGGGGTGACGTTGGATAGCAACGATCGATTTGTACGAAATAAAATTCCATAAGCTGGCGTGCATTCGAGGGTTGCTGTCTTTTTGAAAGGAGCAGGAGGGGATATGTCCACCGAGCGGATGTTCGTCATCGGGAACCGAGGCGCCGGGGTTGTACTCATCAAGATGAGCCCGTTGCGCGTTGTCGAAATCAGCCACGATGAGATCGTTAAATATAGCCAGGCAACCTCGAGCGACGGCTACGCGAAAGTCGTTGCGGCGCTGTGGCGGTTGATGGCGGACTGCCGAGCCCCGACCGCTTCGGGAAGTGGCATAGACCCCAGCAGTGCCCAGGGTATCGAAGCTCTCGTGGCTGCCGGCGTGCGGCTGTCCGAGGTCGATTTTGCGTTCGGAACCGATATTTTCACGGATGCCAACGGCCAGCTGCATGCGGGGATCCAGAGCCAGGCCGGTGTTCAAACCCAAGCTGGCGTGCAGTCCCAGGCAGGGGTGCAGTCCCAGGCAGGGGTGCAGTCCCAAGCCGGCGTACAGTCCCAGGCTGGTGTCCAATCCCAGGCGGGGATTACCAACCAGGCCGGCATCCAACCCCACGCCGGCATCCAGACGACCATCCAATCGAATGCGGGCATTTATTCCCCGGTCGAGGCGGCGCTGCGGCAACTGATCGGTTCGGACGGCGATACGCTGCAGAACGCAGTCCTATCGGATGATGCCGGCAAATAATGCCTGACCAACTGCACCATCTCCTCGAAGGAGGGGAGTTGCTCCCGACGGATCCAGGGAAGACGGCGGATTGCGGTTCGCCGTTTTCCCTGCAGTCGTTGGCGCCGTTCCGCATCACCCGCTGCGGTGACATCACCGGGCTCGATATCATCGGCATTCCCGTCTGGTTTGCGACGCGGCCCAATTCCCGCGCCTTGTCGGTCAGCCAGGGCAAGGGCCTGACGCATGAACAGGCGCGGATCGGCGCCATCATGGAATCGATCGAAGGGGCCGTCGCCGAACAGACGAAAGAACTGGTCTGCGAATTCGCGACGGCGACGGAGATGGTGGCTCGCAGGCGAAGGCTCGTGCCCCTCGAGAGATTGTCGCGCTGCAAATATGCTCTCTTCGATCCCATGCGCCAGCGCGCCTGGGTGCGCGGGGTCCATCAGCGATCCGGTGCGGAGGTCTACGCGCCCTATGAGCTGATCGGGCTCGATACGCGCGTGGGATTCCCTTGGGACTACAGGGCCTTTACCGTGGCGTCCACCGGCCTTGCCGCCGGGCGGACATTCGAGTTCGCTGCTACCCGGGCCTTGTTCGAAGCCATTGAGAGGGATGCCACCCTGCCGGTGGAGCTCTTCGGGCTTTCCAGCACTTTCGCACGGCAGTTGCTGTGGCAGCCAGGCTTGCATGCCGGGCTCGACGAAGCCATCGGCAAGGTTTCCGCCGCAGGCCTGGTGCCCCATTTCTACCATGTCAGGGGCAAGACGGACCTTCCCGTCGTCGGCGCCGTGATAAGCCGGCCCGTCCTGGATGAGCAGGGAGCCGGGGAGCGACTATCCGGTGGCTATGCCTGCCGCCTCGATGCAGGGGAGGCCATGCTGGCGGCGCTGCTGGAAGCCGTGCAGTCGCGCCTGACCAACATAGCCGGCGCACGGGACGACATGGATCCTTCGCAATATTACGTCGCGACCAGCGCCGTGCCCTTACCAAGGGAAGAGGCGGTGACGCTGTCGGTCCTGGCCGAGCGCTATCCGAGCCGAAGCAGTCTTTCGGACGCTGAGCGCCTGAGTGTGACGCTGCAGGCGTTGGCCCATGCCGGCTGCGAGGATGTCTTCCTGTTCGACCTCGCCTCTCCCTCACCCCTCGCCCATGTGGTGAGGATCCTGACACCGGGGCTGGGCGCCTATATGGAGGGCGACGTCGCCTCCGTCAGCGTCAACGACCTCATTCCCAGACAGGTGACGGTTGGCGGGCCGGCCGGAGCCGCCAGAGAAACCCGCCCATGACCACGATCCTCTTCACGGGTCCCAGCCTTCACGGCGTCGACCCTGCCTTGCTCGAGGGCTTTGCGGTGCGCCCGCCCGCAGGCTGCGGCGATGTGCTGGCGGCGGCGATGACCGGCGCCGATGCCATAGGCCTGATCGACGGCGTCTTCGACCACGCGCCCTCGGTTTGGCACAAGGAGATCCTCTACGCCCTCAGCGAAGGCATCCCGGTCTATGGCGCCGCCTCGATGGGAGCGCTGCGCGGTGCCGAATGCGCCGCCTTCGGCATGATCGGCATCGGCCGAATCTTCGAGGACTATGCCAGCGGGCGCCGGGTGGCGGATGCCGATGTCGGCGTGGCGCATGCGCCGGCCGAGTTCGGCTATGCACCGCTCAGCCTGGCCCTGGTCGACGTCGAGGCGACGCTGGAGGCCATTGCCGAGGCCGGAGCGCTGCCGTCCACGAGCTGCGAGGCCCTGCTGGCCGCGGCACGGCGCATCCATTTCAAGGAGCGCAGCTGGCCGGATGTCGTGGCGCAGTCGGGGCTTGCCGATGCCGCCTCTGTGGAAGCGGTGCTGGAGCGCCACGCCGTCAGCCAGAAACAGGCCGACGCCCTGGCCTTGCTCGCCCGTATGCGGGCCGATGCCGGCAAGCCTTTCGCCAAGCCGAACTTCACGTTGTCGCAATCGGGCTTCTTCGCCGTGCTGCGCCAGCGGGTGGAGGACAGGCTGGAGGAGGAGGAGGCAGAGGCGGACGAGGCCTGAGGGCTGCGACGCCGGTTCCTCGATTTCTGTATCGAAGCCGGTGAAGCCGCTCCTGCCTCAGGCGGCCTTGGACGCGATGCCGCCGATGAACCGTCGTCGCGCCGTCTCATCTTCGAAGGCGCGGTGGGGAATGGCGAGCGAGGAATCGAGTTCGTCCATCCACAACACGACCAGGCCCTTCAAGTCGGAGACATGGCCGATGGTCTTGCGCGCGAATGTCAGGCTGAGATCGGGAATGTCGGCGCGGATCGAGTGCATATCCCAGGTGACATGATAATCACCTTCGAAAAAGCCGCGTCGTGTGTCGTGGCGAACGGCCTTGCGCGCATACCATCTCGACAGGGCGAAGTCGCAGAGGCGGGTGATGAGATAGCCTGCGAGCCCGAAGGCGAGTGCCAATTGCAGGTGCTCGATTCCGATGGCACCGATCAAAGCAAGAAGGATGACGAAGCCGGCGAGGAGCAGGACGGGCAGGTAGTAGTAGCTGCCCTGGTCCATGGGCTCCCGCCGCAGGGCGTTGCGACGCCCGGCGGCCAGTTCCCTCCACAGCAGCACTTCCTCCGGCGTGAGGCGATAGGTCAGCACCGTCGACAGGCCTTCGGCCGGATGCGACGGCGCGTCGCTCAAGCCAGTTGCCCGTGGCAGTGCTTGTACTTCTTGCCCGAGCCGCAGGGGCAGGCCTCGTTGCGGCCGACGCGGCCCCAGGTGGAGGGATCGTCGGGGTTGCG
Organism: Labrys neptuniae; assembly: GCF_040797145.1. Lineage (NCBI taxonomy): Bacteria > Pseudomonadati > Pseudomonadota > Alphaproteobacteria > Hyphomicrobiales > Xanthobacteraceae > Labrys > Labrys neptuniae. The sequence goes on from NZ_JBFNQD010000014.1 coordinate 90,876, forward strand.
ATCTTCCGGCGCCACGATGCGCTGGGCCGGGCTGTCGGCGGCCGGGAAGGGTGAGCTCAGCTGGGCTGGCGGAAAACCGGAGCCGGGCATGGCGAACTCGTCCTCGCCGGTGAGCGGGTCGATATGCTGGCCGAACATCTGCGGCAGAGCGGGCTCTTCCGGCTGCTGCATGACCTGCAGGCGGAACATGGTGCGGGTGACATCCTCGCGCCAGCGGTTCATCAGGTCGGAGAAGAGCTGATAGCCTTCCGACTTGTACTCGATCAGCGGATCGCGCTGGGCCATGGCGCGGAAGCCGATGACCTGGCGCAGATGGTCGAGCGTGACGATGTGGTCGCGCCACAGATTGTCGAGCGTCTGCAGGAGCACGGCCTTCTCGACCTGACGCGTTACCTCCTCGCCGAAGCCGGCGGCCCGCTCGGCGGCGTGCTTGTCGGCCGCTTCGGTGATGCGGTGGGTCAGCTCCTCGTCGGCGATGCCCTCTTCCTTGGCCCAGTCGGTGATCGGCAGGTCGAGGCTGAGCACGTCGTTCACCGACTTGTGCAGGCCTTCGGTGTCCCACTGCTCGGGATAGGCGTTCTCGGGCACATGGGCGCGCACCGTGTCGTCGATGACGAGATGGCGGAAATCGGCGATGGTCTCGCCCACCGACTCCTGCGCCATCAGCTCGCGGCGATGCTCGAAGATCTCCTTGCGCTGATCGTTCAGCACATTGTCGTATTTCAGGATGTTCTTGCGGATGTCGAAATTGCGCGCCTCGACCTTCTGCTGCGCCTTTTCGAGCGCGCGGTTGATCCAGGGATGCACGATGGCCTCGTCCTCCTTGAGGCCGAGCTTCTGGAGCATGCCGTCCATGCGCTCCGAACCGAAGATGCGCATCAGATCGTCCTGCAGCGACAGGAAGAAGCGCGAATGGCCGGGGTCGCCCTGGCGGCCGGAGCGGCCGCGCAGCTGGTTGTCGATGCGCCGGCTCTCATGGCGCTCGGTGCCGATGATGTAGAGGCCGCCGGCGGCGAGCGCCTTCTCCTTCAGCCTGGCGACCTGATCCTTGATCCGAACCTCCGCCGCTTCGCGCTCAGCTCCCTCGGCCAGGTCGGCGAGCTCGACCTTGATGCGCATGTCGGCATTGCCGCCGAGCTGGATGTCGGTGCCGCGGCCGGCCATGTTGGTGGCGATGGTGATGGCGCCGGGCACGCCGGCCTGGCTGACGATGAAGGCTTCCTGTTCGTGGTAGCGGGCATTCAGCACGGCGAAGACCTTCTCCTCGGCCGTGCCCTGGTCGCCGTCATAGAGCGAGGCGAAGGCGTTCGGGTCGGAGAAGTCGCGCTGCTTGTAGCCCTGGCCGGAGAGATAGGCGGCCAGCGTCTCGGACTTTTCGATCGAGGTGGTGCCGACCAGGAGAGGCTGGCCGCGCTGGCGGCATTCCTCGATCAGGCGCACGATCGCCTTGTATTTCTCGTCGACCGTCCGATAGACCTCGTCGTCGTCGTCGATGCGCTGCACCGGCCGGTTGGTCGGGATCTCGATCACTTCGAGATTGTAGATGTCCATGAACTCGTCCGCCTCGGTGGCGGCGGTGCCGGTCATGCCGGCCAGCTTGGCGTAGAGGCGGAAATAGTTCTGGAAGGTGATCGAGGCCAGGGTCTGGTTCTCGGGCTGGATCTGCACCCGCTCCTTGGCTTCGAGCGCCTGGTGCAGGCCTTCCGAATAGCGTCGTCCCGGCATCATGCGGCCGGTGAATTCGTCGATGATCACCACTTCGTCGTTGCGGACGATGTAGTCCTTGTCGCGGGTGAACAGCTTGTGGGCGCGCAGGGCCTGGTTGACGTGGTGGACGATGGTGACGTTGGCCGCATCATACATCGAGCCGTCGCGCAGCATGCCGGAACCCGCCAGCATCTGCTCGACGCGTTCATTGCCCTTCTCGGTGAGGCTGACGGTACGCTGTTTCTCGTCGAGCTCGTAGTCGTCCTTGTCGAGCTGCGGCATCAGCGCGTCGATGGTCTGGTAGAGCTCGGGGCGATCCTCCAGCGGGCCGGAGATGATCAGCGGTGTGCGGGCCTCGTCAACCAGGATGGAGTCGACTTCGTCGACGATGGCGAAGGCATGGCCGCGCTGCACCATCTGCGCCATGTCGTATTTCATGTTGTCGCGCAGATAGTCGAAGCCGAATTCGTTGTTGGTGCCGTAGGTGATGTCGCAGGCATAGGCCGCGTGGCGTTCCTCGTCGGTGAGGCCGTGCACGATCACGCCGGTGGTCAGGCCGAGGAAGGTATAGACACGGCCCATCCATTCGGAGTCGCGGCTGGCCAGGTAGTCGTTGACGGTGACGACATGCACGCCCTTGCCGGCGAGGGCATTGAGGTAGACCGGAGCGGTTGCCACCAGGGTCTTGCCTTCGCCCGTCTTCATTTCGGCGATGGCGCCCTCATGCAGCACCATGCCGCCAAGGAGCTGGGTATCGAAATGGCGCTGGCCGAGCACGCGCTTGGCCGCCTCGCGCACGGTGGCGAAAGCCGGCACCAGGATGTCGTCGAGGGTCTTGCCGGCGGCGAGCTGGGCCTTGAACTCGTCGGTGCGGGCTCGCAGAGCCTCGTCGGACAGCGCTGCCACTTCCGGTTCGAGCGCCGCGATGGCGGCGATTTTGGGTTTGTAGGCTTTCAGCCGGCGATCATTGGAGGAGCCGAACAGTTTCTTGGCGAGCGAGCCGAACATAGAAGGCCTTCAAATCTTCGCGCCTCGCGGCGGCGTGATACCTGACCGGAGAGGGGCTCCGGTCATCGTGTCAACCCCGGCCGTGAAAGCCGGGGAACGGAAACCGGACATCGCCCGGGCGCTGTCCGATGTGAGGCAACCCGCTTCCAATCACCGTGCGCTATGGCACCAGCATGGCGGCATGCTCCCGATACGGCAAGATGGGCGCAGTCCGATGCAGCGGGAATCAGGCTGCCTTATGAAATTGTGTGAACCGACGGCCGTAATGCCGGCGCCCCGGTTCGAAGGGCTTGCCGGCGGGACTCACTTAAGTATTGGGGTTTGGGGTGTCAATCGACCTTAGGGTCTACCACGCCGGTTGACCGGGGCATTTGGCTGAAAAATCCGTAATTTTTTGCCGTCACGCCGCTATGGCTCGGTCATTCGTCGCAAAGCGCCGGCCTCGTCACAGTTTTGACGACAGGCCTTCCTAAAAGGCGGGCGAAGCGCTGGCCGTTCGGCGACATTGACCTTGCTTTTCTCCTGTCCTATCAGCGCTGCGTAGGCGTTCGTCCCGGGATCAGGAGCAATGCGGGCCTGTTGCCGAAACAGCGTCCGTCCGGAGCCTGACTGCTTCCGGGTCCGCCCCCGCTCTCGAGGAACCTGCCCATGATGTCACTTCGCCGCGCGCGTCCAGCCGCGACCCTGCTCGCCAGCGTTGCCTTCCTGGCCTTCGCTGCCGCGCCTTCCAACGCTGAAGACGCGGCGAAGCCCGCCGCCCCGGCTCCGGCAGCCCAGCCCGCTCCCGCAGCGCCCGCGTCGCAGGCGACCCCGACCATCAGCGTGGATGGACAGCCCATTACCCAGGACGATCTCAATGCCGTGGAGCAGGAGATCGGGCCGAGCCTGTCACCCCAGCTCTCGCCGGCCAAGCGGCAGGACATCATCATCAACGCCGCCATCAATCTGCGCGTGGCCGCCAATGCGGCCGAGCAGCAGAAGGTGCTTGATGAAGCCGAGGTGCAGAAGAAGCTCGCCTTCTACCGCCAGCGCATCCTGATCGATGCTCTCGTCGCCAAGGCCGTCAAGGAAGCGGTGACCGAGGACGCGATCAAGAAGGCCTATGACGACCAGGTCAAGCTGATCCCGGCCCAGGACGAAGTGCATGCCCGCCACATCCTGGTGGCGAGCGAGGACGACGCCAAGAAGGTCGAGGCCCGGCTGAAGGCGGGCGAAGATTTCGCCAAGGTCGCCAAGGAAGTCTCGAAGGATCCCGGCTCCGCCGAGCAGGGCGGGGACCTCGGCTGGTTCACCAAGGATCGCATGGTCAAGGAATTCGCGGAGGCCGCCTTCGGCATGAAGCCCGGCGAGGTCTCCCAGCCGGTCAAGAGCCAGTTCGGCTATCACATCATCAAGCTCGAAGAGCGCCGTCCGCAGGCTCCGCCGGCCCTCGACCGCGTCAAGCAGCAGATCTCGGACTATCTGACCCAGAAGACGCAGCAGGAAGTCTTCGCCAAGCTGCGCGCCGCCGCCAAGATCGTGCAGCCGCCGGCGGCACCGGCCGATCCTGCGGATGGAAGCATGCAGCTTCCCGGCGGCGATGATCAGGCCCCGGCCACCCCGGCCCCTGTCACGCCGGCTCCGGCCGCTCCCGCCCAGTAAGATCGGGTGTGCCGGTCTTCGGACCGGCACTTTCTTCACCGACCGTGCCGATCCCATTCCATCGATAGGTCAATGGAACTGAGGAGATCGGCACACCCTATCGAGGAATACCATGGCCAAGGCCGCGCCGCTGTCCCCGCTCGCTCCCGCCCGCTTTCCCGATCTGCCGCCGGTGGCGGGTGTCCGGATGGCGACGGCCGAAGCCGGTATCCGCTACAAGGGCCGCACCGACGTGCTGTTCGTCCTGATGGACGAGGGCACGCAGGCGGCCGGCGTGTTCACCCGCTCCAAATGCCCGTCGGCGCCGGTTGACTGGTGCCGTGCGGCGCTCGGGGATGGCAGCGCGCGAGCCCTGGTGGTCAATTCCGGCAATGCCAATGCCTTCACCGGCAAGAAGGGCGCTGAAGCGGTGGCCCTTACGGCGGAACTCGCCGCCGAGGCCGCCGGCTGCCGTCCGAGCGAAGTCTATCTCGCCTCCACCGGCGTGATCGGCGAACCGCTCGATGCCGGCAAGTTCAGGGGCGTGCTGGTCGAGACCGCCGGCCGCGTCTCGCCGGGTGCCTTCGAGGATGCCGGCCGCGCCATCATGACCACCGACACCTTCCCCAAGGGGGCGACCGCCCGCGTCGATTTCGGTGGCGTGCCGGTGACCATCAACGGCATCGCCAAGGGGGCCGGCATGATCGCGCCCGACATGGCGACCATGCTCTCCTTCGTCTTCACCGATGCGCCGATCGCCGGAAACGTGCTGCAAGGCCTGCTTTCCATGGGCGTCATCGACAGCTTCAACGCGGTCACCGTCGACTCGGACACCTCCACCTCCGACACGCTGCTGCTGTTCGCCACCGGCAAGGCTGGCGGCACGCCGGCGACCGAAGCGGCCGATCCGCGCCTGGCCGATTTTGCCAGGGCGCTCGACGGCGTGCTGCTCGATCTCGCCCAGCAGGTGGCGCGGGATGGCGAGGGCGCGCGCAAATTCGTTACCGTCGAGGTGCGTGGCGCCACCTCCAAGCAGGCGGCCCGGCGTATCGGCCTGTCGATCGCCAATTCGCCCCTAGTCAAGACGGCGGTGGCCGGCGAGGACGCCAATTGGGGCCGCGTTGTGATGGCCGTCGGCAAGGCCGGCGAGGAGGCCGACCGCGACCGGCTCGCCATCTGGTTCGGCGACATCCGCGTCGCCGTCGATGGCGAGCGTGACCCGTCCTATGACGAGGAAGCGGTTTCCGCCTATATGAAGGGGCAGGCGATCACCATTGCCGTCGACATCGGGCTCGGCGAGGCGGGTGACCGGGTCTATACCTGCGACCTCACCAAGGAATATGTCGCCATCAACGGCGACTACCGGTCGTGACCAAACGCCTGCTTCTCGTCGCCGCCTGCGCCCTGGTCGATGCCGACGGGCGCGTGCTGATCTCCCAGCGCCCCGAAGGCAAGGCGCTGGCAGGCCTGTGGGAGTTTCCCGGCGGCAAGCTCGAGCCCGGCGAGCGCCCCGAGGAAACCCTCATCCGCGAGCTGCACGAGGAGCTCGGCATCGAGGTGAAGGAGGAGTGCCTGGCTCCGCTCACCTTCGCCAGCCACAACTACGAGGATTTCACCCTGCTGATGCCGCTATGGATCTGCCGGCGCTGGGAGGGCACGCCCCATGGGCGGGAGGGTCAGGCGGTGAAATGGGTGCTGCCCAGGAAGCTGCGCGACTATCCGATGCCGCCTGCGGACGAGCCGCTGATCCCGATGCTGATCGACATGATCCCGGCGCGGTAAGTCGGGAACGCAGGCTCAATTCCTGGAAGCGGCCAGGGGCGTGAGGTCGGGCAGGCCGGGAAAGCCGGGATAGTCCCCATTGAAGGTGAAACAGCTCAGCAGGGTTGCCTTGCCGTCTTCGAGGGGAGCGACGCGTACCTGTCGCCATCGTCCCCCCTTGTAGGCGCCGATGCCGCTCGACCAGCCATTGGCCTCGGCACGCAGGCCGGGCCCTTCGCTGGTGGCGCGAATCTTCCTCAGATAGGGATCGATGGCATAGGCGACGGCGCGAGGTTTCGCCTCGATCACCAGCCCCCACTGCCAGGCCCTGGAGGTGGGCTTGGAGCCCAGCGTCGACTGCAATTGCCGATAGGCCCTGATATCGAATCCATGTGCCCGAACCGGCTTGGCGAAAACGAGTTCGTCCCATGTGCCGGCTTTGGTGACGACGGAGCCGCGGGTTGCCGGTCCATTGTGCGCGATATAATCGCGCAGAGCCTCGAAGAATTCAGGCTCGCACCGGGCAAAGTGCTGCGCCATCGAGGGGGCAGCCTGCGCCTGTGCCGCGGCAGCCAGGAAGGCCATGAGGGCCACGATCGATCGCATGGTATGTCCCTCCTTCATGGGCGCTGCCGAACATGGCGGCCGGGCGCCTGGGATTGCGCGACCGCCCCGAAACGAGGTCTCGTCACTCCTGCCTGTATTCCTTCACGCCCAGGGCGTCGGCGAGACGGGTCTTGGCCGACCCCGGCTTCAGCGGTTTCTGCTGGTCGGCGTGGGGCGCCCAGCCGGAGATCCAGACGATTTCGAAGGTGGCGCGGATGCGTCCGTCCGGATCGGAGAAGCGCTCGGCATAGATCTCGGCCATGCGCAGCATGGTGGCGCGGCGGGTGAAGCCCTTGCGGCGCTGGACCAGCATGTTGGAGGCCCCCATCGCCCTGAGGTCGGCCATCAGGGCGATGGCGTTGTCGTAGCGCACGGTGAGGACGTCGCTGTCGGCGACGGGCAAGGCAAAGCCGGCCCGCTGCAGGAGGCCACCCATGTCGCGCACATCGGCAAAGGGGGCGACGCGGGGCGAGACGCCGCCTTCCATTTCCAATTCGGCCTCGGAAAAGGCGGCTCGCAATTCGGTGAGCGTGGAGCCACCGATCAGGGCGGCCAGCAGCAGCCCGTCCGGCCTGAGGGCACGGCGGACCTGGCTCAACAGGCCCGGCAGGTCGTTGACGAACTGCAAGGCGAGGGCAGACAGCGCAAGATCGATGCTTTCGGGCTGAAGAGGGAGTACCTCGTTGCCGATGGCGACGTCCTGCCACTCGGCGGCAAGGCCTGGGCGCACCGCCTGCGCCAGCACGGGCGAAAGCGGCCCGATCTCCGCCGCCCGTTCGAAGGGACGCAGGATCACGGCGAGGCGGTCGGCCATGTCTTCGGCGACGTGACGCAGCAGGAAGTCCGCGGGAGCGACCGCGGCGCGCCGGCGATGCAGGGCCAGCGCATGGGGATCGAACAGGAGGGGCGTGGTCATGCCCGCTATGTAGGGCATTCCCATGCGCTTTTCACCTGCCGGTTGGTTTTTCAGATCGATGGGCTGATCTGAAGGGTCTCCACCAGCTTCATCAGCCGACGATGCAGACCATCGCCGATCTGGTTTCTGAAGTAGTCGGCTTTTTCCAGCAATATCTGCTTGTCGAGGAGGGCAAAGTAATGCGGATTGTCCCTCAATGTTTGATAGGCACGCGCTCCTTGCCCCGAGACAAAACACAGCAGGATGAATTCCTGCACATAATCCGGATCCGGGCCCCGAATTGAAATCGCCGAGTCGAGCGCTTCGACGAGCGAGAATATCTGCTGTTTGATAGCCTCTTCGGACGCGCCCGCATCCTGATCGTTCGAGATGGCCGCGTAGTGCGAGTCGATTTCCTTCCTGATTGCCTCAACGTCAGCGCTGACGGTCTGGAGCGACAGGCCCGCATGCGCGTCGTAACCGTGGCGAAATCTCTCTTGAAGGGCACCAAGCGGCTTTAGCAGCTTCGCGATCTCCAAAGGCAATGCGGGAGGCCGTTTTGCCGACAGGGTGCCGGGCTCCATCAAGTCATTTGCTGCCAGGCCAAGCATCTCGCGGGCATGAGCATAGTCATCAAGGGCAAGAGACAAGGCGTCTCCCAGCAGGCGGGATTCGAACGAGCGCGTCCAAGTTGCGCTGTTACGCATCAGGCGCTCGCCAAGTTCAGCCGGGAAGTTGAATTTCAACACGCTCTCGATGCCTGCTGAAATGAGCAGGGTGCGTCTGGGCAATTCGTACAACGACCCCGCACTTTCGACGACGAGCGCATCCTTGGCATCGTAGTAGATTTCAGGCGCCCACCCTCCATCGTATCGGTCGCCGCCCGGGTCGACGGCCCAATTGTCATCAAGGCCCAGAAAGGTCTTGAAGGATTGTGGCACATCGACGGGACCGCCCTCGAATGAGAAGCCGGCGACGTTCTCGCTGCCGAAAATGTGCTGCGTCTGCGCGATGAGAGGGCGCATTGGGTAGAGAAAGTGCGTCAGTATGCGGGGATCGTGGAATGGGTACGCCGATACGCCGATGCGCCAAGCGGTACGCAGGCGATAGAGGTAATGTGAATAAGCCCTTCTGATTGGACATCTGATTCCGATCAGCAATCGAATGTCATCATTCGGCAGGGCATGCTTTATATTACTTACGTAGGTAGAATTTCGTACAAGATAATGAGCCGTTCCATCGATGAACGTCTTGTTTTCGTCTTGCTCGAGAAAATTTTCGAGATATTTTTCCCGCCCTATTTTTCGGTAAAATGCTCCCGTTTCTTTTGTGTGGGGGAGGTTGAATAGCTCGCTATGCTTCGCAAGCTGGCCGTAAAGATAGGTCGTTCCTGCCTTTCCGAAGCCTGGGATGAAGAGGAATTTCATATGACGGCACTCAGCATGAATAGGACCATGTGCCAATATCCAGGTGTACTGGGAACGATATTGAAATTTTGACAGCCATTGGTGATTTAGAGCTTTTCATTTATAAGGCTTACGTTAGTGAACGTGATCTTTGCCTCAACGTCAAGGGCTCAGTCGCCTGCACCGATGGTGTGCGTCGACGGCGCCTCGTGATGCGGCCTATCCGTCGATTGGGCTATGCAGTTTACGGAGGACGCTCTATGCACGAGGTCCCGCGTTTTGATGAAGTTCATGTCGCCTCCAGAGCAAACGCGCGTTCATGACTGGATGCTTGTTGGTTCCAGCTCCTTGTGTCCAAGCCAATCCAGCGGATTGGCCAAAGTGTCTTTGCGATTCTTGGTAACCCCGTCAGGCCGCTAGACGCTATAGGGTCTCGTTGTTTCGTGCATGTTTCTGCAGCTCCAATTTTCATTGATAACTCTTCCGATCCGCGTATCGAGGCGTATCGCGATATCCGCGAGCGCGATCTCAAGGGACGGGGTGGGCGCTTCGTCATCGAGGGGGAGGTGGTGCTGCGCACCGCTCTCCAACTCGGGCGTTTTGCCATAGAATCCATTCTGATCGCCGAAAACAGGACCGAGCCGCTTGCCGATCTCGTCGCCAAGGTGCCCGCCGGGATCTCGGTCTACAGCGCCTCGCGCAGCGTTCTCGACGATATTGCCGGCTTCCCCATGCATCGCGGCATCCTGGCCATGGGTTTGCGGGGGGAGGGGGGGACGGCCGAAAGGCTGCTTGCCACCGCGCCGGAAAACGCCCTGTTCGTCGGCCTTTCGGCCATTGCCAATCACGACAATATGGGCGGGATCTTCCGCAATGCCGCAGCTTTTGGCCTCGACGGCGTATTGATCGACGGAACCTCCTGCGATCCGCTCTACCGCAAGGCGATCCGCGTTTCCGCTGGCGCAGTCCTCATGACACCCTTCGCGCAGGGAGGCGACATCGGGACCCTCTGCGACGCCCTGCTGGCGGCCGGTTTCGAGGTCCTGGCCACCAGCCCGGCCGGCAAGGAGCGTCTCGCCGATATCGAGCCTGTGGGCCGGCAGGCCGTCTTGTTCGGTGCCGAGGGGCCTGGCCTGCCCGAGCATGTCCTGAGGCGGCTGCGGACCATCCGTATCGACATGAGAGGCAGTTTCGATTCCCTCAACGTCGCCACGACGAGCGGCATTGTGCTGCATCACCTGGCAAGGTAGCGCTTCCGGCCGGCTCAAGAATTCTGGATTGCGAGGCTGGCGATCGCAGCCAGGAGCGCGGGGAACATGACGACGGTCCCGATCTTGAGGAACTGCCAGAAACCAACCTTTATGCCCTCGCGTCGCAACGCGTTCAGCCAGAGGATCGTAGCCAGTGATCCGGTGATCGACAGGTTGGGGCCGAGATCGATTCCAATCAGGATCGAGCCTGACAGAGCGGGCGATGCGTGGATCGACTGAACGATGTTTCCTGCGACGAGGCCGGCTGGAAGGTTGTTGACGAGATTGGCGACGATGGCGGTCAGGACACCGGCGGCAGGTGCACCGAGCTGAGGATGCATTTCCGTCAGGCGGCTGACGGACTCGGCCAGCATGTCGAGGACGCCGCTTGTCCCGAGCGCTTCCACCACCACGAACAAGCCCGCCACCAGTGGAATGACGCTCCACGAAATATCTTCGAGCGCTTGCGAGGGGAATTGGCGCTTGATGATCGATACGATCGACAGGGTGAGAATCCCGCCGGCGAAAGTGGGCCAACCCAGATCGACGTGGAGCGCCGAGGCGGTTATCAGGCCGATGGCCGTTACTGTCAGCCCCAGTCCCGCCACCTTTCCGGTGAGGGAAAGGCTTGTGCCCGGCACGCGAGCGGCCAGCGTTTCGGCCGCCAATGCCGCGCGCTGGTTCCACAAAAGCGCGGCAAAGGTGATTGCGATGGCAAGCGCCGAGGGGAGTGCGAAGGTCGATAGCCAATCGGCGAGGGCAGGCATGTGACCCCCATTGAAGATCACCAGATTGGCAGGATTGGAGATCGGCAACACGAAACTGGCCGCGTTCGCGGTAAACGCGCAGATCAGGAGATAGGGCAGAGGGTCCTTGACCCTGGCCGCCTGGCAGGCTGCATAAACGGCTGGGGTCAGGACGACGGCGGTTGCATCGTTCGACATGAAGACCGTCACCAGAATGCCGACGAGATAGGTCAGGGTGAACAGCTTGAACGGGGAGCCTTTCGCATGGTTGGTGGCTATCAGAGCCAGCCAATCGAACAGGCCTTCCTGTCGTGCCAACTCGGCGATCAGCATCATGCCGATCAAGAACAGATAAACGTCCAGGCCCTTGGCGATGCCCGCCCACGCGTCGAGCAAGGGTATGGCGCCTGCGCCCGTCAGCAGCGCTGCCGCGAGGACGGCCCACACCGCCTCCGGCCACTTGAAGGGCCGGATCAGCAAAGTCAGCGCTGTCAGGGCTGCAACGGAAAGGCTGAGAATCGGGGCAGAAACTTGAAAGACCATGGGGGACTGTATGGGTGCTCTGGCGAGCCCGTTCGAAAGCGAACACATTCTGTTGTGCTTGTCCGATCCTTTATTTGATACGCAGTAAGCGCGCTAGCGAAAATCCCCTATCCACCCCGCCGGGTTCACCGTATAGCGCATTGTTGAAAAGGCCTGACCTCCGGAGCCGTCGTGACGCCCCGCGCCCCTTCCGTCTTTCATCGCTCCCTCTTTGCCCTTTCTGTCCTGAACTTCTTCCTTGCCGATGCTCGCGATGGCTTGGGACCCTTCCTCGATGGTTTTCTCGCAACGCACGGGTGGGAGCCATTCACGCTCGGTGTCATCGCGACGGTTGGGGGCGTGTTAGGAATGGCGTCCACCCCCTTGTTCGGCGCGCTTGTCGATGCATCGGCTTACAAACGAACACTGATTATCCTGCCCGTTACCTTCGTGACGACGATGGCCCTGTGGACGTTGGCGACCCCCAACGGCTTTTCGGTCTTCGGAGGCCAATCAGCGACGGCCATCGTCGGCGCCGTCATTGGGCCCGCACTCATGGGCTTGACGCTTGGCCTTGTCGGAGAAGAGCGGTTCTCCCGCCAGGTGTCTCGAAACGAGTTCTGGAACCACACCGGAAACGTTGTCTCCTTGGCGGCGATTTATGCAGGAACACTTCTGTTCGGCATCCATGGCGTCGTTGGGCTCATGCTGTTTGCTGCTTTCGCCACGATCGCGGCGACGCTCGCCATCGATCCCAAGCAGATCGACCATCAGGTAGCGCGCGGGCTGGCGCACCATGATGGATCGGAAGCCCCCTCCGGGTTTTCGGTCCTGGCAGGCAGCAAGGGACTAATTCTGCTCAGTCTGGTTTTGATGATCTTTCATTTTGGGAATGCCCCCATCAGCCGCCTGATCGCTCAGGCCTTTTCGATTCAGCTCGGCACCCCTTTCCGGACCACCGCGATCACGACGGGCGTTTCACAACTTTCGATGATCGGCATGGCATTGCTGGCGCCCTGGCTGATCAGGCGGTTCGGCTTGGCCACAATATTCATTGTTGCCTTGGCGGCCTTGCCGATCCGCGGTGTGATTGCGGGGACCTTTCCCTCCTTTGCTTTCGTCTTTCCCGTGCAGTTTCTCGACGGTGTGGGCGCCGGCCTGATCGGCATAGCCACGCCCATCGCCGCTGAACGCATTCTGTCCGGTACCGGCCGCTTCAATGTCGGCCTTGCTGCCGTCATGACCGTGCAGGGTATTGGGGCCTCACTCAGCAACGTCGTCGCCGGCTGGCTTACCGATTTGGGCGGCTATGGTTTAGCCTATTGGGTTCATGGTGGCGTGGCATTGGTGGCACTGGCGCTGTTCGTGTGGGGACGCCACGACATCGCGCCAGGCACGCCTTCCTCGACCGCCGACCGTTAGAGCATCGTGCCGAAAAGTGGATGCCGGTTTTTAGCAAAAGCGATGCGACAACAATAACTTACAGCATCGGACTCGATTCCGAAATCGAGTCCGATGCTGTAGCGCTCGAAGCGCCGAGAGAGCGCCTGCCTGATCCCGATCACCGCAAGAAGGAACGGAACTGGATTCTGCGAGCAGGCCCGTTGGCAACATCCACGTGCCAGCAGGCCCGCCATCCGCGACCTCGTCACTCCCTGACGAGATCGCCCAGCATGTTGGCCGCCACGGCGAGCTTGGCCAGGGTCAGGCCGCTGGCCGCGATTTCCTCCACCGAGCGGCGGATGCGCGCGGCTTCCGGATGGGCTTCGAGCCAGGCCTCCGTCGCCGCCTGGCCGGACAGGCCGGTCGCCAGCATGTCGGCGACCAGGCGTCGCTCGGCTGCCGCGATCTGTTCGATGGCCCGGTCGATGGCGAGGCGCTCGAAATAATCGCTGGCGGGCACGGCGCGGGCGGCCGTGACGATGCGGTCGAGCTGGAAATTGGCTTCCGCCGCATAGAAGGTGGCCGCGGTGTCGCCGATGGCCCGGCCGGTTCGGCCCGCCACCAGCACGATGTCGGGCGCCGACACCAGCGGATCCAGATTGCCCATCCTGCCGGCGAGGTCTTCGGGCACGCCGCCCTCGACCAGTTCGCGGATGCGCTTGAGGCGAGCGCCCTGCATCGCTTCCGGCAAGGTGGTGTCGAGGCCGATGGCGATCTCGTGGACACCGGCGCCGAAACGGGCGATCACCGCTTCCAGCCCGGGCGAGAAGTCGACATTGCGCACGAACCACACCACGCGCGAGAGCAGGAGATCCTGCAGGAAGCCGTAGAGGCTGAGCTGGAGCTGCCCGTCGATGCGGTTATCCAGGGCATCGATGGCATCGTAGAGATAGCGCAGGCCATAGGATTCATCCACGGCGGCGAAAGCCATGGCGATGGTGGTGACGTCGGCGTCGGTCTCGTCGCTGAGGCGCACCACGCAGGCCGGTCCGCCGCGGTTGATGATGCCGTTGGCGAGATTGGTGGCGATGATCTCGCGCCGCAGTCGATGGTTCTCGACGGCGTCGGGGAAGCGGTTCTGGATCTCGGGCGGGAAATACACCGACAACTCGCGGGCGAGATAGGGATCGTCCGGCACGCTGGTGACCAGCAGGTCGTCATAGAGCGTCAGCTTGGCATAGGCGAGCAGCACGGCCAGTTCCGGCCGTGTCAGGGCCTGGCCGCGGCGGGTGCGCTCGGCGATGGCGACGTCGTCGGGCAGGAACTCCACCGCGCGATCGAGCAGGCCACGCTGTTCGAGCGACTGCATCAGCCGCGTGAGGAAGCCGGTCTCGGCCACGCCCTTGCGTTCGGAGAGCGAGAGCGCCAGCGTCTGCAGATAGTTGTTGCGCAGCACCAGCGAGCCGACCTCGTCGGTCATCGCAGCCAGCAGGATGTTGCGATCGGCCTGCGTGAGGCGCTGGTCGCGCTCGGGCCGGGCCAGCGCGATCTTGATGTTCACCTCGACGTCGGAGGTGTTGACGCCGGCGGAATTGTCGATCGCGTCGGTGTTGAGCTTGATGCCCTTCTGTGCCGCCTCGATGCGGCCGCGCTGGGTGGCACCGAGATTGGCGCCCTCGCCGATCACCCGGGCCCTGACATCGGCACCGGTGATGCGGATGGGATCGTTGGCGCGGTCGCCGACCTGGTCGTCGGTCTCGCTGGCCGCGCGGATATAGGTGCCGATGCCGCCGAACCACAGGAGATCGGCGCGGGCCTTGAGGATCGCCGTCATCACCTCGGTGGGCGTCGCCTCGGCCTTGTCGAGATCGAGCAGGGCCCGGATCTCGGCTGAAAGCGGAATGGCCTTCAGCGAGCGCGAGAACACGCCGCCGCCCTTGGAGATCAGCGCCTTGTCGTAATCCTGCCAGCTCGAGCGCGGCAGGTTGAACATGCGCAGCCGCTCGGCATGGCTGGTGACAGGATCGGGCGAGGGATCGATGAAGATGTCGCGATGGTCGAAGGCCGCGACCACCTTGGTCGCCGGCGACAGCAGCATGCCGTTGCCGAAGACGTCGCCCGACATGTCGCCGACGCCGACGGCGGTGAAGGGCTCGACCTGGATGTCGGTGCCGAGTTCGCGGAAATGCCGCTTCACCGCCTCCCAGGCACCGCGGGCGGTGATGCCCATCTTCTTGTGGTCGTAGCCCTGGCTGCCGCCCGAGGCGAAGGCGTCGCCCAGCCAGTGATGCTTCTCGATGGAGATGGCATTGGCCGTGTCGGAGAAGGTGGCGGTGCCCTTGTCGGCTGCGACGACCAGATAGGGGTCGTCGCCATCATGGCGCACGGTGTTGTCGGGCGGCACGATATTGTCGCCGTCGAGATTGTCGGTGAGTTCGAGCAGCGAGCGGATGAAGATGCGGTAGGCTTCCGTCCCCTCGGCCAGCCAGGCGTCGCGGTTGGACGGCGGCGGCAGGCGCTTGGGCACGAAGCCGCCCTTGGCGCCGACCGGCACGATTACTGCGTTCTTGACCTGTTGCGCCTTGACGAGACCCAGAATCTCGGTGCGGAAATCCTGGGGGCGGTCCGACCAGCGCAGGCCGCCGCGTGCCACCTTGCCGAAGCGCAGATGGATGCCCTCCACCCGCGGCGAATAGACGAAGATCTCGTAGAGGGGCTTGGGAGCCGGCAGGCCTTCGACCTTGCGGCATTCGAACTTGAAGCTGATCACCGGCCGGGGCTGGCCATCCGGGCCGACCTGCCAGAGATTGGTGCGCATGATCGCCTGCACCAGATTGGTGAAGCGGCGCAGGATGCGGTCCTCGTCGAGCGAGGAGACCGATTGCAGCTGCTCCTCGATCTCGCCCACGATCTCGGCTTCATGCGCGGTGCGTTCGGCATCGGTTGCCGTCAGCCTCGGGTCGTGGCGGGCGCGGAACAAGGCCACGATGCTGGCGGTGATCTGCGGGTTCTTGCGCGCCGTTTCCCACATGTAGTCCTGGCTGAAGGGAGCGCGGATCTGGCGCAGATAGCGCGACAGGGCCCGGATGGCGGAAATCTCGCGCCAGCCCAGCGAGGTGCGCAGGACGAGGGCGTTGTAGCCGTCGGATTCGGCATAGTCGCCCACCACCGCCATGATCGAGGCCTCGAGGCGATGCTGGAAGTCGATGCCGGGAGGGATGGGCTGGCCGTCGCTGGTCTCCACCGTCATGTCGTGCAGCCAGACGGGAGCCGGCGCCGGCTTGGCGGTGGGGGTGATCTCGTAGGTACGCTCGTCGACCACGCGCAGGCCGTGATTCTCGATCACCGGCACGCGATAGGACAGTGACATCGGTGCGCCCTGCGAGAAGACCTTGAGGCCGCAGCGCGAGGGCGTATCGTCCTCCTCCAGGCGATAGACCAGGATAGCCACGGGGCGGGCGGGTGTCAGCTTCTCGATCACGCCGATATCGGCGATGGCCTGGGCGGTGGAGAAGGTCTCGGGATAGCCGCCGGTGAAGGCATTGGCGTAGCGGTTGCCGAGCAGGCGTGCACGCATGCCGTCGGTGGTGCCGGCAAGGGCTGCCCGGAGCTTGTCGCCCCAGTTGGTGGCGATGGCGGTGATGCCGGCCTCCAGCACCGAGCGCTCGATGAAGGGCGTATCCCCCTCATAGCGGCCGATGATGTAATGCACGCGCGCCAGCGGCCCTTCGGGGAAGGCCGCGTAGGAGGCGGAAAGGCGGCCCTTATAGGCATTGGCCAGATAATTGCCGATGCCGATGCGCACGTCGGTGTCGTATTTCTCGCGCGGAATGAAGACGAGGATGGAGACGAAGCGGTCGAACTTGTCGGCCCTCACCAAAGCGCGCAGGCGGGGGCGCTCATAGAGGAGCAGGATCTCCATGGCGAAGTTGTAGAGCGTCTCTGAATCGACCTGCACCAGTTCGTCGCGCGGATATTCCTCGAGGATGTGCAGGATCGCCTTGCCCGAGTGGCTCTGCGGGTCGAGCCCGGCGCGCTGCAGCACCTGGGCGACCTTGTGGCGGACATAGGGGATCTGGCGTACCGAGCGCGTATAGGCCGCCGAGGTGAACAGGCCGACGACGCGCAATTCGCCCTCGACCTGCCCGTCGGGCGTGTAGAGCTTGACGCCGATATAGTCCATGCGCACGCGGCGATGGACGCGGCTGTTCACATTCGCCTTGGTGACGATCAGGATCGTCGGCTCGCGCATGAATTCGCGGATTTCCGGCGTCATCACCACCAGTTCGGTGCCGCGGCGCAGGATCTTGACCTCCGGATCCCTGAGGATGCCGAGACCTTCGCCCTCGCTGACTTCGTCGGAGGCGGCGCTGTCGGTGGAGAAGCGGTATTCGCGCAGGCCCAGGAAGGTGAAATTGTCCGAGCAGATCCATTGCAGGAGCTGGTTGGCCTCGGCGATCTCGTCGACCGGCAGCGGCGGCGGATTGGTGCGGAAGGATTCGATCGCCTGCTCCACCCGGTCACGCATGGCGCGCCAGTCCACCACGCAGGCCCTGACATCGTTGAACACCAGCGTCAGGCCGTCGATCAGGCTCTGTCGGTCGGCGTCCGAATCGATGCGGGCGATATGGATGTGGATGAGACTCTCGCGCACGCCCTTGCTGCCTTCCGGCACGGCGTCGCCGAAGAATTGCACGAGCTTGCCCTGGGCATCCCGCTCCAGCGCGATGATGGGATGAGCCACCAGCTGTGCCTCGATTCCGCGTTCCGACAGCTCGGCCATGGTGGAATCGAACAGGAAGGGCATGTTGTCGTTGAGGATCTCGATGACCGAGATCTCGCGGCCGTCGGGCATGTCGGGATTGACGACGCGGATATCGGCATGGCCGGGCGTGCGGCGCTGCACATGGTCCCAGGCCTGCTCGGCCAGGAAGGCGAGCGAGGCGGCATCATGGGTGGCGAGGTCTTCGAGGGTGGTCCGGCCGAAGAGTACTTCGGCGAAGGTGGGAGGGGTCTTGCCTGGCTGGAGGCTCCTTGCCGCCTTGTGAATCAGGGCCGCCCGGGCTTCGTCGTCGCGCCACGCCATCTCGTTCATCCCTTCTTGCTACGCCGCCTTGTGGCGGCGCTCTGTGGAATTTCCGAACCCGCCCATCGACGGGCTCGGAAATTCCACATCGGCCGAATACCGTGCCGGCCTTCCCAGGACGAGGATTCCTCGCCTTGGGAAGGCCGGCTTTGCCCGGTCGATGCGGCTCGGGTGACCATAGCTGAAATTAAGGCCGCTCAAAGTCCAGGCGCGACGGAAATTGCCAAATTGCGATGACAATATCGAGAAAGAGAGCAGGGCATTGTTAATGGGGTTGCCTTAGGGGCAGATCGGGGCCACACAAGCGGCTGAAAATGGTAGTTTTCTGCTCTGTACCACGCGATTTTTGCGTTTTGCGATTTGACGGAATCGGCAAGAATCGCGAGAGGCACTAGCCAATCCGTCGGATTGGCTTGGAAACAAGGAGCTGGAGCAAATGAGCGTTCCCGTCGCAACGCGCCTTTCTCCAGGACGCAGGCAATGAGCGCAGCAGGCACGGGTTCGTCGGTCGATCCCAAGGAGATCGAACGTTTCGAGGCGATGGCGGCCGATTGGTGGAACCCGCGCGGCACCATGCGGGCGCTGCACCGGCTGAATCCGGTGCGCCTGCGCTATGTGCGGGACCAGATCGCCGGGCATTTCGGCCGCTCCTCCGTCGCCCTCGACGGGCTCAAGGGCCTCAGGCTCGCCGATATCGGCTGCGGTGCCGGCCTGCTCAGCGAACCGCTGGCCAAGCTCGGAGGCGAGGTCGTCGGTATCGACATGGCCGCGACCAATGTCGAAATGGCCAAGGCCCATGCCGCCCGCTCGGGCCTCGCCATCGACTATCGCGTCCTGCCGGCCGAGGAGCTCGAAGCGGCCGGCGAGCGCTTCGACGTGGTGCTGGCGATGGAGATCGTCGAGCATGTCACCGACCCCGCCGCCTTCCTCGAGACATGTGCCGATATGGTGAAGCCCGGCGGCCTCCTCTTCGTCGCCACCCTCAACCGCACCATGAAGGCCTATGCGCTGGCAATCGTGGCGGCCGAGAAGGTGCTGGGCTGGGTGCCGCGTGGCACGCATGACTGGAACAAGTTCGTCAAGCCGGCGGAGATCGAGGAGGCGGTGACGCCGCAAGGCCTGGCCGAGCTCGACCGCTGCGGCGTGATCTACAATCCCCTGCTGGACGAATGGCGGCTCAGCCGCGACACCGACGTCAACTACATGATGGTGTTTTCGCGCGCGGCGTGAGCAGCCTCAGGGCAGATTGTCCCTGAGATAGATGTCGATGCGGATGCGTTCCTGGCCCTGGTCGATCGGCTGGCCGTCGGTGAGGGCGCGCAGTACGCGCATGGCGCTGCGGGCTTCGTGGCCGGGGTCCTGGTTGAGGATGGCATCGAAGGTGCCGTCGACCAGGGCTTCGCGGCAATGGGTGGTCAATTCATGCGCGATCACGCAGATGCGGGCGCCGGCATGGCGCTTGTTCAAGGCGGCGATCACGCCGCGATTGCCGCCACCGAGGCTGTAGAGGCCGATGATGTCAGGATGGTTGTCGAGCAGGGCGCCGAGCACTTCCTCCACGATAGTGCCATTGTCGCGGCCTTCGATCACAGGCAGGGTGACGAGATCGGGATATTCGGTACGCAGCACGCGTTCAAAGCCGAAATGGCGCTCGACATGGTCGCGCAGCAGCATCGAGCCGGCAAGCACGGCAATGCGGCCTGATCGCCCGCGCAGAAAGCGCCCCATCAGCGAGCCGGCAGTGCGCCCGGCGGCGCTGTTGTCGATGCCGACGAAATGGGCGCGGCGCGAGGCCGGCACGTCGGACACCAGCGTCACCACCGGTATGCCGCGCTCGGCCAGCCGGTCGATGGCCTGGCGTATCTGGGCGTTCTCGGTGGCGACCACGGCCACGCCCGAAATATCGGTGCTGTCGAGGCCGTTGAGGATCCCGGCGAGCTTGTCGTCATCGAAGGGCGGGATCTCGACGACGCGGATGCTGATCCGGTCGGCGGCGTTGAGATCGGACAGGCGCGTCGCCTCGTTCGCCAGATTGCGCATGAAGGTGTTCACGCCGACCGGCACGAGAAAGACGAAGCGATATTCCTGCTGCTTGGCCAGCATGGCCGCTGCCATGTCGCGGCGATAATTCAGCCGGGCCATGGCCTGCTCGACCTTCTCGATCGTCGCCGGCCGCACGCCGCCGCGGCGATTGAGCACGCGGTCGATGGTGGCCAGGCTCACGCCTGCCGCACGCGCCAGATCGTGCACCGTTGCCCGCGCCATGGTTCCACCTGTCCCGATCTTTCGGGAACGTACCTCAGAAGATTCGACGAGGCAAACGGCAATGGGCGGTCGGATCCTGCCTCTAAATCGTCGCTATCCCGTTCATATCAGGCCGGTATTGCCGGTGTCCCTGAGCCGGCTTGCAGCGGTGAACGACGCCCTGAAACCGGGAGTGATTCCTGAGGGGCGTTCATCATCCTTGAGCAGGATGGATGCCGATCCAGAAAAAAGGCCGGCATTGCTGCCGGCCTGGATGACGTTCGGGTCAACCGCCTCAGAACATCAGGGGCCAGACTTCCTTGGCGCCGCGATAGATCATGTCGCCGGCGACATAGAGGATGGCGAGCAGGCCGACATAGGCGATCCAGCGATAGCGATTGAGCAGGCGGGCGATCAGGCTCGCCGCGATGCCCATCAGCGCGATCGAGACGACCAGGCCGAAGATCAGCACCCACAGATGGTCGCGCGCCGCACCGGCGACGGCGAGGACGTTGTCGAGCGACATCGAGACGTCGGCGACCACGATCTGCCAGGCGGCCTGGGCAAAAGTCTTGCGCGGAGTGCCGTTGCTCGAGCCATTGCCGTTCTCCCCGTCGCCGTCGAGGGCGTGCTGGGCGGCGGCTTCCTCGCTATGGCTGGTGCTCAGCTCGCGCCACATCTTCCAGCACACCCACAGGAGCAGGATGCCGCCGGCGAGCAGAAGCCCGACAATGGCGAGAAGCTGGGTCGTGATGGCGGCAAAGAAGATGCGCAATACGGTGGCGGCGGCGATGCCGATCAGGATGGCGCGGGTCCGCTGCTCCTTGGGAAGGCCGGCTGCGGCAAGGCCGATGACGATGGCATTGTCGCCGGCCAGGACCAGGTCGATCAGGATGACCTGGCCGAGGGCGACCAGGGAGGAGACGGAAATGGCTTCCGACAGGATGGCAAGGATATCGGGCATGGAAGAAGGCTCTCTCGTTCCGGTGCGGGAGAGCGGTGCCGATTCGAACCAGGAGGAAAGCCTGGGGCGCTGGGGGACGCCGACGCGCCGGGACCGCTCTGTTTGCTCCAGTCCGACATCACAGTTCCCGGAACGCTACGCATTGGGAACTGCCAGAGGGGCCCGGCCTGGTGCGGGTGGTGTACTGCAAGTCGAGATGAAAGAAAAGTAACGTTCCGGCATGGCTGCCGGAACGTGGTTTCAATCCTCCGAAGCGGCGAGCTGGGTGAGAACCTTGCCGCGCCCGCGCCAGCGCATATAGGCCGGGACGACGAGAGCCAGGGCGGCGATGCTGAAGAGGACCACCGCCGGCACCGAGCTGAAGAAGCCCTGATGCAGCTGGAGCGCCTTGCGAAGCTGTTCTTCGGCAAGCGGTCCTAGGATCAGCCCCACCACCACCGGTGCGATCGGATAGTCGTAGAGCCTGAGGCCGTAGCCCATCAGGCCGAAGGCGAGCAGCATGGCGAGCTGGGCGGGCGAGGGATTGGCCGCGAGCGTGCCGAGCGTGGCGAACAGGAGGATGCCGGCATAGAGCCAGGGGCGTGGGATGGTGAGCAGCTTCACCCACAGGCCGACCAGCGGCAGGTTCAGTGCCAGCAGCATGAAATTGGCGACCAGCAGGCTGGCAATCAGACCCCAGACCAGCTCGGGATTGGAGGTGAAGAGCTGGGCGCCGGGCTGCAGGCCGAATTGCTGGAAGCCGGCAAGCATGACGGCGGCGGTCGCCGAGGTCGGCAGGCCGAGCGTGAGCAGCGGCACCAGCGTGCCGGCGGCCGAGGCGTTGTTGGCCGCTTCCGGCCCGGCGACCCCTTCGATGGCACCGTGGCCGAACTCTTCGGGTTTTTCGGCCAGGCGCTTCTCCGCGGCATAGGAGAGGAAGGTGCCGATCTCCGCACCGCCCGCCGGCATCGCCCCGATCGGGAAACCGAACAAAGTGCCACGCAGCCAGGGCTTCCAGGAACGCCGCCAGTCCTCTCGGCCCATCCAGATCGAACCCTTGATCGCCTCCACCGTGCCTGTGCTGAGCTGGTGGGTGGCCGCGACGGCCAGCGCTTCGCCGATGGCGAACAGGGCGACGGCAAGGATGGTGACCTCGATGCCGCCGCGCAGATCGGCCAGGCCCATGGTCAGGCGCCCGTTCTGGCCGCTGACGATATCCTTGCCGATCAGGCCGATGACGAGGCCGATGAACAGCGAAGTCAGGCCCCGGAGGGCCGAATTGCCGAACGCCGCCGATACGGTGACGAAGGCGAGCACCATCAGGGCGAATTTGTCGATGAACTTGAAGGACAGGGCGAACTTGACCACCCAAGGCGCGATGAAGGCCAAGGCCAGTGTCGCCAAGAGGCCGGCAACGAAGGAGCCGATCGCGGCCGTGGCCAGAGCAGGGCCGCCTCGCCCGGCCTTGGCCATCTTGTTGCCTTCGACGGCGGTGACCATCGAGGAGCTTTCGCCCGGCGTATTGAGCAGGATGGAGGTGGTCGAGCCGCCATACATGCCGCCGTAGTAGATGCCGGCGAACATGATGAGCGCGCCGGTGCCCGAAGGGTCGAGCTGGAAGGTCACCGGCAGGAGCAGGGCGATGGTCAGCGCCGGGCCGATGCCGGGCAACACGCCGATCAGCGTGCCCAGCGTGACGCCGATGAAGGCGCAGATGAGGTTGAACGGTTGCAGGGCGACCGCCAATCCGTCGACCAGATGACCGAATGTCTGCATCGAAGGGTCCTATGAGCGTTTTTCAGAAAAACCGGTAGGGAGTTGCTTACCCCCCTATCGTAAGGTGCCGCTGCCCCTCACCCTTACCCTCTCCCCGTAAGGACGGGGCGAGGGTAAGGGTGAGGGGCGGCTGGACTTCAACAAGAATCAAAGGATGCGCGACTGCAGCCGATGAGCGTTTCAATCACTCAGGAGCGCGGAGACCGCATGTTCGAGCGGTCCCTGCGGCAGCGACAATTGCAGGAGCTGCGAGAACGCCAGCCAGGTCAGGAAGGAGAGTGCCACGCCGACCAGGCTGGCCAGCCAGAGCGGCTTGCCGAAGCCGCGGGCGGCCAGTCCAAACAGCAGGCCGCTGGCGAGCGAGAAGCCGGCATTGACGGCGATGAGCAGGATCTGCGCCAGCAGGCCGGCGATCACCCAGCCGACTGCGGTGAAATCCTGGCTCTCCTCCGGCGTCGGCGTCTTGCCGCGCAGGGCGGAGATGACCGTGGCCACCGCGAGGACGAGCAGTCCGGCCGCGACGGCGTAGGGGAAGGCGGCCGGCCCGAGCGGGTCGCTGGCGACCTTGGTGTTGAGCATGGCCGCATCGATGCCGATGACGACGGCGAGGATCACCAGGCCGGCTGCGATCACCAGCCCGGCGACGGTGGAGCCGGGCGGACGCCCGTGCTCCGTTCTGCCCCCGGCGCTGCTCATTTGACCAGGCCGATGTCTTTGAGCACCGTGCCGGTGGCGGCGATGTCGCTCTTCAAGGCGGCATCGAAGGCGTCACCGGACAGATAGGTGTCGGTCCAGCCGCGGGTCTTGAGCGTGTCCTGCCAGGTCTTCGACTTCACCATCTTTTCGATGTCGGCGGTGATGGCGGCCTTCTGCTCGGGCGTGATGCCGGGAGCGGCGGCGACCATGCGCCAATTTTCCAGGGCAACGTCGACGCCGGCTTCCTTGAAGGTGGGGGCATCGACACCGTCGATGCGCTTGGCGCCGGACACCGCCAGCAGGCGCAGCGCGCCGCCCTTGATCTGGCTCTCGAATTCGCCATAGCCGGAAATGCCGGCCGTCACCTGCTCGCTGAGCACGGCCGCAACGGCCTCGCCGCCGCCGGCGAAGGCGACATAGTTGATCTTGGAGGGATCGACGCCCACGGCCTTGGCGAAAAGGCCCGCGGTGATGTGGTCGGTGCCGCCGGCCGAGCCGCCGGCCCAGGAGACGGAGCCCGGATCCTTCTTGAGGGCCTCGACCAGGTCACCCAGCGTCTTGATCGGCGAGGAGGCCGGCACGACGATGGCTTCGCTCTCGCCGGTGAGGCGGGCGATCGGCGTGACGTCGGCCAAGCTGACGGCGGAATTGTTGGTGAGGATGGCGCCGACCATGACATAGCCGCCGACGATCAGCGCGGAGGGATTGCCCTTGGCCTGGTTGACGAATTGGGCCAGGCCGATGGTGCCGCCGGCGCCGGCGACGTTGTTGACCTGCACGTTGCGGGCGATCTTTTCGGTGCGTAGCGCGATCTGCATGGTGCGGGCGGTCTGGTCCCAACCGCCGCCCGGTGCGGCCGGAGCCATGATCTCATAACCCGCCGTCTGGGCAAAAGCCGCGAGGCTGGAAAAAGCCAGGGCGCCCGCGGTGGCGCAGGCAAGCAAGAGTCTCTTCATCATTTCCTCCCTGAGCAAAGCGTTCATGGCCGAACGCTTGCGATCGTGCGGGTAGGGAAAGGAGGAAGGGACATGCACCTCGAGGCCGCTCCATGGCAGCCGTTCCCCCCAGCGCCCTACGTCTTGTTCCGGACCTTGCCAGGTCCGGTTGCAGACACGATAGCAACTATTCCTGTCAACGACCTGTCAGCGCGAGCCGTCGGTGACGAGCTGGCGCCAGGTCGCCAGGAAGCGGGCCTTGCGCTCCTGGTCGAGGGCCACCAACAGGGCCGGGCCGAGTGTAATCGGCTGCAGCACGCCGCGTGAAGCGGCGCTGATGCGCTCGGCCGTCCAGCCGCCTGGCGTGCCTGGCACGATCGAGCCCAGCGCCGCCTGGCCTGCCACCACCGCCTGTCCCCGGGGGGAGAGGGCATAGTCGATGAAGGTGCGGCCGAGATCGGGCTGGTTGGCCCAGCGCGGCACCAGCATCACGCGGGTGAGGATGAGGGCGTAATCGTCGGGAATGACGATGCCGATGCGCTTGTCGAGGCGCTGGCGGGCATAGGCGTAGGAGCCGAGCACATTGTAGCCCAGCGCCAGGGAGCCGGAGGCGATTCCCTCCAGGATGGCTGGGCTGGAGCCCGAAAGCTTGACGTCGGCCCGGCCGAGAGCGCGGGTCAGGCGCCAGAAGTTCGAGGAGATCTGGGCATCCTGTGCCGCCAGCAGATGGCCGACTCCGCTCTTGCCGATATCGTAGGTCGCCACCTTGCCGCGGAAGCGGTCGGTTTCCTGTTCCAGGAGTTCGGTGAGAGCGAGATGGGAATGCGGGGCTTGTGCGTCGGGCACAAGCGCGCGGTTATAGACGATGACGATCGGTTCGAAGGTGAAGCCGAAAATCTCCGAGCGCCAGCTCGCCCAGGCAGGAAGGGCCGGCAGCAAAGGCGAGGCGTGGGGGAGGGCGTGGCCATCATTGGCGAGCTTGACCTGCAGGTCGGCGGCCGAGGAAACCAGGAGATCGACGTCGGCATCCAGCCGCTTCTCCTGCGTGCGCTGATAGAGCGGCAGCGTATCGGTTTCCTCATAGGTGACATTGACGTCGGGATGCAGTTCCTGGAAGTCGTGGATCAGCAATTCGAATTGCGGTGTGTCGGTGGTGCCGAGGATTGAGAGCGTCGGTCCGCCCGCTACCGGTGCCGGATAGGGTTTGGGGGCGGCTTGGGCGGCATCGATCCAGCCGCCTCCGGCGGCGATCCCGAGGGCCAGGGCGATGGCCGCGGCGCCACGCTTGAGAACCACGCGCGCCCTCGCGGGCTCCGGCGCCAGTGGCAGTTCGAGCCGGACCTCCAGCCCACCACCGGGCCGATCCTGCAGGGACAGGCTGCCGCCATGGGCCTGCGCCACGGTGCGGGCGATCGGCAGGCCGAGCCCCGAACCCACGGTGCCGGCACCGGCATGCCCGCGCTGGAAGCGCTGGAGCACGGTTTCCTTCTCCGCATCGGGAATGCCGGGGCCGCGGTCGCACACCCTGACGAGCACGCGTTCCTTCCCCTCCGGCTCGGCCACGATCTCCACTGCGCTGCCGGGGGCATAGAGCAGGGCATTGCCAGCGAGGTTGCGCAACATCTCCTGCAAGGCGAGGCGATCGCCCTTGAGGCGGGCGCCGGCCAGGGTGGGGGCGATGGTCACGGCGAGGCGTCCGGCCTCATCGGGGTCGAAGCGGCGTGCGACGTCCTCGACGAGGTCGGTGATGGGAATGAGGACGGATTCGCGGCTCTCGAGCCGGTGGGTCAGCGTCGCTTCCATCAGGAGCTGGCTCACCAGCTCGCTGGCGTGCACGGCGTTGCGGTGGATCTTGGCCACGCGCTCATGCAGGGCCTGGTAGTCGCGCTCGTCCAGCGCCACTTCGGCCTGGGCGCGCAGGGAGGCGAGCGGGGTGCGCACCTGATGGGCCGCATCGGCGACTACGCCCGACAGGGCGTTCATCACGCTGGCGAGGCGGCGCATGAAGTCGTTGAGGGCGGCAACGAGCTGGCTGACCTCGACGGGCACCGGCACGGCGAGGGGCGAAAGATCTTGCGGGGCCCGATCGCGTAGCGCCGCTTCCACCGTGGTGAGCGGCGCGAAGGCCCGCTGCACGCCGAACCAGACCAGGGCCAAGGCGAGCACGAGGACGCCGATCAACGGCAGCACGGCGCGTGAGGCGATCTCGGACGCGAGGGCGGTGCGCGCGCCGCGCGTCTCGGCGACGCGGATGGTCACCCAGCCGGCGGCGTTGCTGGCCGAGATCAGGCGGCCGATGCTGGCGACCCGCACGGGTTCGCCGTGAAAACTCGAATCGGCGAAGACGGTTTCGGCCGAGCGCACGGCCGGCAGATCCTCGGCGAGGTCGCCGTAACCGGTGACCAGGGCGCCGTCGGGCGCCTCGACCTGGTAATAGATGCGGTCACCACCCGAGCCGAGCATGGCGAGGGCGGCGTAAGGCAGTTCGACGGTGACGCGCCCCTCCTCGACCAGCACGGCCCCGGCGATGGTGAGGGCGGAGGCGGTGAGCAATCGATCATAGGCCTCGTCGGCGGCGCGGCGGGCATAGGAATGGATGAAGACGATGAAGGCGAGCGCGGCGAGGGCAAGCACGATGAGGGCGGCCGCCAGCACGCGACGGCGGATCGAGGCGGTAGCGCGGGCAGGAGCGTCAGGTGCCGTCATGCCGCCGCGCCATGTAGCCAGCGCCGCGCATCGTCACGATCTCGATGCCGGCGCCCTGCAGCTTGCGGCGCAGCCGCGAGACCAGCAGTTCCAGGGCGTTGATGGAGACCTCGTCGTCGAGGCTGAACACCTGGTCCATCAGCCGTTCCTTGGGTGCCACCTGGCCGAGCTTGGCGACGAGGATTTCGAGCAGGCGGAATTCGCGCCGGCCGCAATCGATGGGCTTGCCCTGGATCGCGACCGTGCGCGCCGCGAGGTCGATCGTCAGGGCCTCGACCTCGATGGTGCTGGCACGCATGCCGGCCGGCCGGCGCATCACGGCGCGCAGCCTGGCCTCGAATTCGCGCAAGTCGAAGGGCTTGACCAGATAGTCGTCGGCGCCGAGATCGAGCAGGCTGATCTTGTCGTCGACCTCTGAACGGGCGGTGACCACCAGGACCGGCGTGCCATGGCCGGCCCGGCGCAGATCGGACAGGATGGCGAAGCCGTCGCGGCCCGGCAGCATCACGTCGAGCACCACCGCGTCGAAGGTTTCCTCGCGCAGGCGCTCGGAAGCGAGCGTGCCGTCGCGTAGCCACTCCACGGCATGGCCGGAGCTGCGCAGCCTCGCCACCATGGCATCGCCCAGATCCTCGGCGTCCTCGACCAGCAGGATGCGCAATCGACCTCCCTTTCGTTTCGGGAACTGTAGGGCCGAGCGCGCGGATAGGGAAGGTGGGATTGGGGGCGTGGTCTTCAGACCCGCCGGACCAGTCCGCAGGCTTTGCCTCTCCAGGCTGGCCTGAAGGGCCTGACTCAAAATTCGCAAGGGAACCGAGAAAAGCTCCACCTTATGTCATGCCCGGGTTTGTCCCGGGCATCCAGCTACCGCAATCCGTGGAGATTGAGGCCCTGGATCACCGGGGCAAGCCCGGTGATGACAAAGGTCGAGGTTCCCATGACTTTTCGGTCAGTCTCTGAAGACCAGCCCGCCCAGTGCTAGTTCCGATCGTCCGGCAGCATCGGCAGAGGCAGGATGTCGATGCCGTCCTCGAGCAGGCTGCGGACATCCTCGCCGGTCGCCTCGCCATGGATGGTGCGATGTTCGATCTCGCCATCATGCATCTTGCGGGCTTCGGTGGCGAATTTGTCGCCGACATAGTCGGATTTCGCCGTCAGCATGGCATGCAGTTCGCGCACCTTAGTCCGCAAAGCCTGTTCTTCCGGGGAGGTCAGGGCTACCGGCTGCGGCAAGGCCGGCAGGTTTTCGCGAATTTTGATGTCGGGATTCCCGCTTTCTCGATCCTTGCGAGCCACCTGCGGCGCCATGATGGCCTTGCCGATCTTGGTGGAGGCGCAATGGGCGCAGCTCAGCAGGCCGCGCTCGGCCTGGTCGTCATAGGCGGCACTGTCGCGAAACCAGCTTTCGAACTCGTGCCCCTGGTCGCAGACGAGGGAAAAGCGAATCACTCTGCAGCCCTCAGCGCGGGTTCCGTCTTTACCGTGAACGAACGCGCATTCTTGAGATTGGGGATCTTGCCGCGTGTCGCCGCCACGACATGCACGTCGACCTCGCCATAGATCAAGCCGAGCGTATCGCCGGCATCGGCGACCACCCTGCCCCAGGGATCGACGATGACGGAATGGCCATAGGTGTCGCGGCCGTCGTCGTGATGGCCGACCTGGGCGGCCGAGATCATCCAGGCGCCGTTCTCGATGGCGCGGGCGCGCTGCAGCACATGCCAATGGGCTTCGCCCGTCTGCTTGGTAAAGCAGGCCGGTGCGCTGATCACATCAGCGCTGGCATCGCCATAGGCGCGGAAGAGCTGGGGAAAGCGCACATCATAGCAGATGGCAAGGCCCAGCCGGGCAAAGGGCAGGTCGACCGCCACGGCCTCTTCGCCCCCGACATAGGCATTGGACTCGCGCCATGACTCGCCGCCGGCAAGATCGACGTCGAACAGATGGATCTTGTCATAGGAGGCGAGCACCTCGCCCTTGGGATCGATGACGAAGGCGCGGTTGGCGGCCTTGTCGCCCACGCGCACCGCCATGGAGCCGATATGGAGGTGCAAACCGTTGTCGCGGGCGATGGCCTGGAAGGCGTCGAGCTCGGGATTGGTCTTCTCGTCGCCGATCACGGCCATCATGGCGGCCCGGTCGCGATTGACCACGGTGGTCATCTCGGGGGTCTGCAGATAGTCCGCTCCGGCGGCCTTGGCTTCGCGGGCGGCAGCGGCGACAGTGTCGACATTGGCCGAGGGCACCAGGCCGGAGCGCATTTGCAGGACGGCGGCTTTGAAACGCATGGAAGGTCTCCCTCAGGCGGCGAGAAGCTTGTCGAGGCCGCCGGCAGCCTCGAGATCATGAAGATCGTCGCTGCCGCCGACATGGGTGTCCCCGATGAAGATCTGCGGCACCGTGCGCCGCCCGTTGGCGCGCAGGCTCATGGCTTCCTGCAGCTCGGGCTTGCCGTCGACGTCGATCTCCTCGAAGGGAATGCCCTTGCGGGTCAGCAGGGCCTTGGCCGCCTTGCAATAGGGGCACCAGGATTTCGAATACACGACGACAGGCGGCATTGCCTTCATTCCATCCACAAACGACCTCGCCCACAGATGGGAAGGCGGAGAGCCAAAATCAATCGGTATTATAGGCAGTTGCCGCAGGCCGACAAGAAGGGGCGCCCCGGCGCCGCAGGCATCCGCTCACGGCTTCTGGAAGACCATCCACGCCCGGTCGAAGGCGCGGATGCGCATGTCGTGCTCGCGCATCAGGATATAGAGTGCGCCGGAGGGCAGCAGGCCGAGGGCATCGTCCCGGCCGATCTGCAGCAGCAGGCGCCAGCGATCCGCCGAGCGCAGCAGCCTGCGAGCCTCCGCGCTGGCATAGGCCTCGCCCGTGCCGCAGAAAATACCGTGCGAAGCCAGCTGGGCCTGGGCCTGCATGCCGTTCTGCAGCGGGCGCGGCCAGCCGCCGAGCTGGTGGTTGGCGCCGCCTTTGCCGTCCGGCATGCCGTAGCGGCCGAGCCAGGTCTCGTAGTGGATCTCCTCGCTATCCTCGTCCCAGAAGGTGGAGGCTTCCTCGCCATGCGGGAAGGCATCGAAGGCCTTGTCGCTCGGCGGGATGGCGGTGACGACGGGGCGCGCCGTCACGGCGGCCGGCTTGAAGCGGCTGCTCCAGCGTTCCTGCGCCAGGGCCGCCAGGGCGGCGGGTTCGACCTTGCGCTCCAGGCGCTCCACCGGGGTCTTGTCCCAGATCAGGCGCAGCCCGGTCGCGGCATGGGGATCGTAGGGTTTCGGCTTCACCCAATAGTCGCAGAACAGCAGCAGGCGGCCGTGATGGGGCAGTGCCGCGGGAAAGCCGGGGGTCAACGACAGCGCGGCCAGATCGAGTTGGGCGATGAAGGCGAGGGGAAACACCGCTGTCACCGCCCGGGCGAGATCGCTCTGCTCGCGGCTGGCTTCGCGGGCGTGCTCGGGCGTCAGCCATGAGCCTGGTCGCGTGGCTTCGCTGGCCAGGCGATCCGCCTCTGTGAGATGGGCCTGGGTGCGTTCGGCCGCATCGCCATAGGGCGGGCGTTCCGGCCAGGCCATGGTGTCGGGTAAATCGGGCAGGCCGCCGATCTTGCTGGCGCCGAGCGGAATCCGGCTTTCCTCGCAAGGCGTGGTTTCCAGCACCAGCGCCGGCCGGGCCTGCTCGGCGAGCCGGGCGACGCTTTCGGGGGCGAGGCCGGCTTCGCTCAGGGAACTGTGCAGGGACTCGCGGCTGTCGGGCCAGGCGAGAAGAGGCGATTGGTCTATCGGATCCAAGTTAGGCAGTCCCGTTCGGTTACTCGATCGGCGTCGCCACCCGGGCGAACACCAGCATGTCGACATTGGCTGCTCCGGCCCGCAGCAGGGCACGCGCCGCCGCTTCGCCCGTGGCGCCGGAGGTCAGCACATCGTCGATCAGCACGATGCGCTTGCCCTTGATCGCAGACCTGGCGCTTGGCGGGACCACGAAGGCGCCTTGCACGTTGCTGGCCCGTTCCCTGCGGCTGAGGCCGACCTGATGGGCCGTGCGCCTGGAGCGGCCGAGCAGCAGCGGTTCATAGGTCACCCCACTCCGATTGCCGATCTCGCGCGCCAGCAGGGCGGCCTGGTTGAAGCGCCGCCGCCACAGCCGCAGGCGATGCAGCGGTATCGGCACCAGCATGTCGGCGTCGGCCAGCACGTCCTGTCCGGCCTGGGTCATCAGTCGGCCCATGAAGGGCGCGATCTCGACGCGGTCGCCATATTTGAGCCGATGCACCAGCTCGATGGCGGCGCCTTCATAGCGGGCCGCGGCCCTGGCCCGGCCATAGGCGGGCGGATCGGCGATCGCCTGGGCCGACACCATGCCCTCGCCATGGTCGTAGACGAAGGGAATGCCCAGTCTCTCGCAATAGGGCCGCTCGATCAGGGACAGCTGCTGCCAGCAGGCCACGCATAGATTGGCGTGGCTGGCCGTGGTTTCCCGGCAGCTCAGACAGCGCGGCGGCAGGATGATGTCGGCCAGCCGGCTTCCCGCCTGCAGGAGCAGGCGCGACAGCGAGGAGGGGGCTATGGCGGGGACGGACATGGCGGCAAAGTGGCAAAGATTACCGAGCCTGTCATCAGGACATTGCAGTGGAAGTGCCACCGGTAATATGAGAAGGCATTAGGGCTTAATTTGCCGAGCGAGCCCGACATCGCCATTATACCCGCCATATTTACGTTTGAGACTGGAATATTTGCGTCAATGTCCGTCCCGCTTCGCACTGCCATTGCCCGCCTCGATCTGTTTGCCGGCGCAAGCCCGGAGGATATCGACGCGGTTGCGAATCTTGCCATCGAACAACGTTTTCGCGACGGCGAATCGATCTTCTCGCGGGGCGCGCCGGGTGAGGGCATGCTGATCGTGCTCCAGGGTACGATCCGCCTTTCCATCGTTTCCGTCGAGGGACGCGAGCTGATTCTGCGTGAAGCCGGGCCGGGGGACGTGATCGGCGAGATCGCGGTGCTGGACAGCGGCAGGCGCACTGCGGATGCCACCGCAGTCGGGCCGGTGGTTGCCGGTTTCATCGCGCAGGCCTCCTTCGTGCGGCTGCTCGCCACCCGCCCCGCGCTGCAGATGCCGATCCTGCAGGTGCTGTGCGCGCGGCTGCGCGACACCACCGACCAGCTCGAATCGATCGCGCTCTATCCGCTCGAGGCCCGGCTGGCCCGCTTCCTGCTCTGGCATGTCAAGCGGTACGGGCGCACCCGCGCCGACGGCGCCCGCAGTGCGCCGCTGACGATCTCGCAAAGCGCGATCGCCAGCTTCGTCGGCGCCAGCCGGCCCAAGGTCAACCGGCTGCTCGCCGCTTTCGAGGAGCGGGGGGCGATCGAACGGCGCGGCGCCATCGTGCATTGCCATGTGGCCGCGCTTACCCAACTGGCGCAGGCGGAAACGGTCCCCGGCGAGGCGCATGCCGGCGCCGGCCAGGACGCGGCGCGTGGCTGATCTTGCCTTCAAGCCCGCAATTGCCACCGGCCTGGCGGCCTTCATCCTCGGTCTTTGCTTTCTCGTCTACAATCCAGGCGGGGCCGCCAACACACTGCGCGAAGAAGCCTTCGACTTTCTCGAGAGCGTGATCCCGCCCAAGCGCCTGCCCGATGGCGTGGTGGTGGTTGACATCGACAGGCCCAGCCTGGCCGCCAAGGGAGGGTGGCCGTGGCGACGGGGCGGCGGGCTGACCGATCTGGTAACCAAGCTGCAGGATGCGAAAGCACAGGTCATCGGCGTCGATATCCTGCTGGATGGCCCGGACCGGCGCTCACCGGCACCGATGCTGAGAGTCTATGCCAAATCGACTGGTCGGACGGAGCTGACGAGCGTTGCCGACAGCCTGCCTGATGAGAACAAGCAGCTCGCCGAAGCGATCGCCCGCTCGGATGTCGTGCTGGGCTTGTTGCCCGACGAGGCCGGCAAGGATGCATTGCCCTTCCCGCCTCCGATCATTCCGGTGCCGCAGCAGGACCTGTCCCAGAAGGCCGCCGGTGTCGTCGCTCCCTCGGCGGCACTCGTGGATGGAGCGGTTGCGATCGGCGCTTTGTCGCTCTCTCCTGTCACCGGCTCGAAGGTGCGCCACGCGCCGGTCTTCGTGCGGGGCGGCAGCGAGATCTATGCGGGCTTTGCGATGGAGGTCTTCCGAAGCGCGCAGCACGCATCCGCCTTTCTGCTCGATCCCGACGGAACCACCGCCTCGGTGGGAGAGACACGCATTCCCTTGCGGGAGGGGGCTTCGGTGCGGCTTCATCTCGCCGCTCCGTCGACCTGGCGCGCCCGCACGGTTTCGGCCGCCGACGTGCTGGACGACAAGATACCGGCCCAACGTTTTGCCGGCCGCATCGTGTTGATCGGTGCCAGTGCGCCGGAAGCAGGCGCACTGCTCCCGACCGCCGCGGGACCTCTCACGCCGACCGTGCAGGTCCAGGCCGAGGCGATCGAAGGCCTGCGCTCGGGTGACATCCCGCAGCGCATCCACAGCCCGAGGCTGATCGAGCCACTTGCCGCCTCCGCCCTCGGCCTCGTGGCGCTGGCGGCTGCGCTGTGGCTCGGCCCTTTGGCGGCAAGCTCGGTGCTGGCGGTGCTGATACTGGGCTGGATCGGCTTCAGTGCCGGCCTGTTCGCCAGCACGCGATTGCTGATCGACCCTGCCGGTCCGCTGATCCCGGCCATAGCCGCCGCCAATTCGGCCCTGGTGGTGATGTTCGCCCATACCCGCAAGCTGCGTGGGGCGATCGAGCGCAAGTTCGGACGCTACCTCTCCCCCGAGATCGTGCGCCGCCTCACAGCCGCGCCGGAAGAGCTGAAGATCGAGGGTGAATTGCGGGAGGTCACGGCGCTGTTCTCGGATATCGAGGGCTTCACCACCATGTCGGAGAATGCCGAGCCGCGCACGCTGGTGGGCGCGCTCGATGCCTATTTCGATGGGGTCTGCGCCATCGTCATCCATCATGGCGGCATGGTCGACAAGATTGTCGGCGATGCCGTGCACGGCCTGTTCAATGCGCCGCTGACGGTCGAGGGACATGCCAAGGCGGCGCTGGACTGCGCCATCGAGATCGGCCGCTTCACCACGGAATTCCGCCAGCGCGAAGATGCCAGGCGCCTCGGCTTCGGCCGCACCCGCATCGGCCTGGATACCGGGCCCGTGATCGTGGGCGACGTCGGTGGTCTTGGTCATCTCGACTATACCGCCCATGGCGACGCCGTGAACTCGGCGGCGCGGCTGGAGGCGCTGAACAAGCAGTTCGGCACCACGGTCTGCCTTGGCGCCCGCGCGGCCGCCGCCATCGGCGAACCGGAGAGGTTGCGGCCCCTCGGCAATGTCGTGCTGCGGGGGCGTACGGCGCAGACGGCCGTTTTCAGCCCCTGGCCCGACGATGCCACTCCCGAGCGCCGCCAAGCCTATATGGCGGCCTTCGACAGGATGGCCTCGAAGCCGGCCGAGGCGCGGAGCCTGTTCGAGGCTCTTGCCGCGACCTGGCCTGGGGATCCGGCAGTGACCTATTGGGTCAAGACGCTCGCCTGAGATCCGGCGAAAGGGCACCGCCGGTTCGGCCTGCGCAGAGTAATAAAATACCAACATGCCTGCTTTTTGAGATGAGCGGCATCGACTTTTTCCAATGTCTATTATTTGTCCTGTTTGAATTTAGAGACAAGGCGTGAAGGATAATCTTGTTTCGATTTATATCGATAGATCTTGTTGTATTATTTTAATACATCGCAGTCTGGTGTATAGATGATTTGAGTTTCGTTTCTTTATAAAGATCATTCAGTTTGGTAAGTATATATCTATACAATATGAAATCTAAATTTATATACTCGTGACTTGATCGTGATATGTAAAGTAAAAATCAAAAAATACGACGGACGCCGTATAGAACGGTAAGGTTTGTTGCGGTAGTTTTTGTCCGCGGGGACCACAAATCCATGCCTGCGCCGATTCGGCCTTACCGGGGGTAAGACGTGCCGGGTCTGGCGGAGTGTGGAGGCAGTATCCCCGCGGCGGGATCAGTTATCTCAACTTGTTGGAACCATCAGCCGGTATCGACGCCTGTGTCGAAGCCAGGCGGTATCAGCATGCCGTGGAGCCCCCGCCGATGTCTGAGCGGGTGGGGATTCCAGATGACGTGCCATCGTCGTGACCTGAGTTGCGTTGCCGAGCTGCACCTTGCTTCCCGCCAGACGTCGTTATCGCGATTGAAAGCCAATCTCAGAGGCAGCTTGCTCGGTGCCTCCATGCTGTCGATCGGCATGGCGGGCCCGGCCCTTGCCGATTGCTCGACGAGCGGGTCGATCCAGACCTGTACGGGCAACCTGCCCACCGGCGTGCAGCTCGATGCCGGCCCGACCACGCTGAACGTCAACAGCCTGAGCGGCCCCGTGAACGGGCAGGTCCTGCTGCGGCAGAATGGCGGGGATGGCGGCAACGGCCATGACGGTGCCCTGTTCGTGCCGCCGGCGTCGGGTGGCGGCGGCGGTTCGGGCGGCGGCAGTGCGCCCACCGTCACGGGCCAGAGTTTCAACCAGACCACGGGCGTCGCCGTCATCAACTACAGCGATGGTTCCATCATCACGCTGACGCCGAAGGCGGGATCGAGCACGCTTTATACGAAGCAGACCCAGACCCCCAAAAGTGGCGGCGGCTACGATACGACCAGCGTCGATATTCCCGCCACCGTCACGCCCAACGAGGCCGATGGCTCCATCACCATCTCGCTTGGCACCAATGGCGACGCCGGCACGATGACCATCAAGCCGGGCGCCGCCGGCGGCAGCCTCACGGGCGGCGGCCTCAACCTCAATTATGCCGGCACCGGCCAGACGCTGACGACCACGGGACAGCCCGGGGTCATCGCCATCAGCCGGGGCGGCGATGGCGGCGATGGCGGTGACTATTATCTTGGCGGCGGCGGCGCGCGCGGCGGCAATGGCGGTGCTGGCGGCAGCGCCACCGTGACCAGCAAGGGCGATATCACCGTTACCAATGGCTATGGCGTGGTGGCGCAGTCGATCGGCGGCAGCGGCGGCCATGGCGGCGGTTCCTATACGGTGGTCGGCAGCGGCGGCGAGGGCGGCAAGGGCGGCGCTGCCGGCGCAGCGAGCGTGACGGCGGGTGAAGGCACGATCACCACCTATGGTGACAATTCCGGTGGCCTGGCGGCCATCAGCCAGGGCGGCAAGGGCGGGGCCGGCGGCAGCGCCGGCGGCATCGTCGCCTCCAGCGGCGACGCATCGGGCGCCGGCCGCGGCGGCTCGGCCTCTGTCACGGCGCTGGAAGGCCTGACCATCGTCACCCATGGTGCCAATTCGCATGGCTTGCTGGCGCAATCCATCGGCGGCAGCGGCGGCAGCAGCGGCAGTGCCGGTGGCCTCGGCGCGATCGGCGGCCAGGGTGGCACGGGCGGCGATGCCGGCACCGTCGATGCCCGCAATTTCGGCGATGTCACCACCAACGGCACCCACTCTTTCGGCATCCTGGCCCAGTCGATCGGTGGCGGCGGCGGTTCGGGTTCCGGCGGCGGCGGCCTCGTCGTGCTCGGGGCGGATGGCGCGGCCGGCGGCGCCGGCGGCAACGTCACCGCGGTCAATGGCGGCAGCATCACCACCAAGGGCTTCAATTCGACCGGCATCTTCGCCCAGTCGATCGGCGGCGGCGGCGGCGACGGTGGCTCCTCCGGCGGGCTCGTGGCGATCGGCGGCAAGGGCTCGACTACCAGCAATGCTGGAACGGTCGACGTCACCAACGCGGCCGGCGGTTCGATCACCACCTATCAGTCCTTTTCGCAGGGCATCTTCGCGCAATCGGTTGGCGGCGGCGGCGGCAATGGCGGCTCCTCGGGCGGTCTCTTCACCGTGGGCGGCCAGGGCGGTTCGGGTGGCAATGGCGGGGCCGTCACGGTCATCAGCGCCGGATCCATCGAAACCGGCATCAATGCCAAGGCCGATTCGAGTGCCGTGACGGACTCGGCGGCCATCTTCGCGCAGTCGGTGGGTGGCGGCGGCGGCAATGGCGGCAACGCGCTTGCTGTCGGTACCGGCATTACGGTGGCGCTGGGTGGCAAGGGCGGCGTCGGCGGCACGGGTGCGAATGTCAGCGTCCTGCGTGACGATGTCGATCCTGCGCAGGCCAGCAGCGCCTCGATCATCACCTGGGGTGACCGCTCGGCTGGCATCTTCGCGCAGTCGGTGGGCGGCGGCGGCGGCAATGGCGGCTTCGGCATCAGCGCCAATGGCGGTCCGATCAGCGCCAGCATCGCGCTCGGCGGCAGTGGTGGCGACGGCGGTGGCGCCGGCAATGTCCAGGTCGACACCAAGGGCAGCATCGAGACGCATGGCAGTGGCTCGACGGGCATCTTCGCCCAGTCGGTCGGTGGTGGCGGCGGCAATGGCGGCCTGGCGGTGGCCGGCTCGGCAGGGCTGGTCCAGGCTTCGATCGCCCTCGGCGGCGGTGGCGGCAAGGGTGGCGATGCCGGCACGGTCAATGTCTCCAATCTCTCGGTGATCACCACGGCGGGCGATAATGCCAGCGGCATCCTGGCCCAGTCGGTGGGTGGCGGCGGCGGCAATGGCGGCGTGTCGGTTGCCGCCGGCCTTGGCCTGGCCAGCGCCAATGTCGGCCTCGGCGGTACTGGCGAGAAGGGCGGCTCGGGCAAGAGCGTCACCGTCGACAGCAATGGTGACATCGCAACCGGCGGCAAGAACTCTTCCGCCATCCTGGCCCAGTCGATCGGCGGCGGTGGCGGCAATGGCGGCCTCGCCGTCGGTGCGGGGATCAGCGGCGTCGGTGCTTCAGTCACGCTTGGCGGCAGCGGCGCGCAGGCGGGGCATGGCGATATCGTATCGGTGACCTCGACCGGCAACCTCCTGACCAAGGAAGACAATTCGGCCGCCATCCTGGCGCAATCCGTCGGCGGCGGCGGCGGCAATGGCGGCTCCACCGTGGCTGGCCAGCTCTCGGTGGCCGGCAACGTCAATGTCGGCCTTGGCGGCACGGCCGGTGGCGGCGGCAATGGCGGCGCCGTAACGGTCAAGGCCTACAAGCCGGCAGGCGCCACGGGCAACGCGGCTACGCTCGAGACCGACGGGAACAATTCGGCCGGCATCCTGGCCCAGTCGATCGGTGGCGGTGGTGGCAATGGCGGCTTTGCCGGCGCGCTCGCGCTTTCGGGCGGGGTTTCTGCGGGGATCTCTCTCGGCGGCGGCGGCGGCAGCGGCGGCAGTGGTGCTTCCGTCCAGGTCGACCAGAGCCACAACATCCTGACCAAGGGCGACAATTCGGCCGGCGTGCTGGCCCAGTCGATCGGTGGCGGCGGCGGCAATGGCGGCTTTGCCGCCACCTTGAGCGGCAGTGCTCCCCTGGTCGGCGTTTCCGGTTCGGCGGCGATATCGCTGGGCGGCAAGGGCGGCGCGGGCAACAATGCCGGTACGGTTTCCGTCACCAGCAATGGCGCGATCCAGACCGAGGGCGACCGCTCCGACGCCGTGCTGGCGCAGTCGATTGGCGGCGGCGGCGGCAATGGCGGCTTCGGCCTCTCCGGTTCCTTCAATGTCGGCGGCGTCGGGGCGGCATCCGTCGCCATCGGCGGCAGTGGCGGCGTGGGGGCCGATGCCGCCCTCGTGACGGTGAAGAGCACCGGCCCGATCCTCACCAAGGGCGATGCCTCCAATGGCCTCGTCGCCCAGTCGATCGGCGGTGGCGGCGGCAATGGCGGCTTCTCGGGGTCGGCTTCGCTCTCCAGCAGCATTTCGATCGGTGTTGCCGTCGGCGGCACCGGCGGTGATGGCGGCAATGGCGGCGGCGTCGACCTGACCAATCAGGGGGCCGTCCAGGTCACAGGTGCCAATGCGGCCGGTGTGCTCGCCCAGTCGATCGGCGGTGGTGGTGGCAATGGCGGCTCCGGCATTGCCGCGAGTCTCGGCGGATCGGCTGGCCTGTCGGTCGCGGTCGGCCGCAGCGGCGGCAGCGGCGGTACCGCGTCGGCGGTCAGCGTCACCAGCAATGGCGATATCCTCAACGGCGCGGGCACGGGCAGTGTCGCCGACGGCAACTACAAGGCCACCACCGCCAATGGCGGCGGCATCCTGGCCCAGTCGATCGGCGGTGGCGGCGGCAATGGCGGCTTCAGTGGCTCCCTGGCTCTCGGTGGCGTCGGCGCCCTGTCGCTTTCGCTCGGTGGCAGCGGCGGTGATGGCGGTTCGGCCGGCACGGTGAACGTCCAGAACGGCACGCAGCAGGCCAGCAACATCACCACGCTCGGCGACCTCTCGGCCGGTATCACCGCCCAGTCGATCGGCGGTGGCGGCGGCAATGGCGGCTTCGGCATCGGTGTGTCCGGTTCGGGCGTGGTTTCCCTCTCGGCGGCCGTCGGCGGCAAGGGCGGCTCGGGCAATACCGCCAGCGCCGTTACCGTCGGCAGCAATGGCGACATTGTCACATTCGGTAATTTCTCCGCCGGCATCGCGGCCCAGTCGATCGGCGGCGGCGGCGGCAATGGCGGTTTCGCGGTGTCCGGCAGCATAGCTCTCGCGCCCGAAGGCGGCGGCAGCGCGGCCGTCGCGGTCGGTGGTTCGGCCGGCGCTGGTGCCACGGCCGGCAATGTCGGCGTCACCAACAAGGGGGCCGTGGCGACCTTCGGCACTTCGTCCACCGGCATTCTCGCCCAGTCCCTGGGCGGCGGCGGCGGCAATGGCGGCTTTGCCGCCGCGGGCGCCATCACGGTGTCGCCCGAGGGTGGCGCGAGCATCGCGGTCGCGGTCGGTGGCGCAGGCGGTAATGGCGGCACGGCCGGCAAGGTCACGGTCTCGCAGACGGGTGCGGTCGCGACCGAGGGCGACCAGTCGACCGGCGTGCTGGCCCAGTCGATCGGTGGCGGCGGCGGCAATGGCGGCTTTGCCGGCACGCTTTCGGCCAATATCGGCAATGGCGTCGCTC
This sequence comes from Labrys neptuniae, assembly GCF_040797145.1. Taxonomy (NCBI): domain Bacteria; kingdom Pseudomonadati; phylum Pseudomonadota; class Alphaproteobacteria; order Hyphomicrobiales; family Xanthobacteraceae; genus Labrys; species Labrys neptuniae. Next base: position 131,127 of record NZ_JBFNQD010000014.1, read on the forward strand.
TGGGGGCCAGCGTCGGCGGTACGGGCGGTGACGGCGCCAAGGCCGATGCGGTCGAGGTCATCGTCAACGGCGATGTCTCGACCGACGGGATTCTGTCCAGCGGTGTCATCGGCCAGTCGATCGGCGGTAGCGGTGGCAATGGTGGTTTCTCCGTCGCCGGCACCCTGCAGATCGGGCAGGGCGGCAGCCTGAATGCCAGCGTCGGCGGCTTTGGCGGCGACGGCGGCAAGGCCGGCAACGTCGATGTCAGCCATACCGGCAATCTCCAGACCAAGGGCGACCTGTCGCTTGGCCTCCTGGCGCAGTCGATCGGTGGCGGCGGCGGTAATGGCGGCTTTGCCGGCAGCCTCAGCGCGACCATCGGCGAGGGCGTTGCCCTGGGCGTTTCGGTGGGCGGCGAAGGTGGCGGCGGCGCCACGGCCGGCAACGCCAAGGCCAGCAATATCGGCAATGTCGCGACATTTGGTGCCGGGTCCACGGCTATCCTGGCGCAGTCGATCGGCGGCAATGGCGGCAATGGCGGCGCCAGCGTGGCGGGCGCCGTCGGCGTCGGCGAGCAGAATGTAAGCCTGGCGGTTTCCGTCGGTGGCTTCGGCGGCGATGGCGCCAAGGCCGGGTCGGCCGAGGTCGACAGCACCGGTCTGATCTACACCAAGGGGGCTCTCTCCCACGGCCTTGCGGCCCAGTCGATCGGCGGCGGTGGCGGCAATGGCGGCTTTTCGGTCGCCGGCAATCTGAATGTCAGCACCGGCACGGGCGGCAGCGCCTCCGTCAGTGTCGGCGGCGGCGGCGGTTCGGGCAGCACCGGCGGCGACGTCACCATCAAGTCGAACGTCGGCAAGGTCCTGCCGACCGACAACAGCGCCACCATTCAAACCGCGGGGGATGGTTCCAACGGCATCTATGCCCAGTCGATCGGCGGCGGTGGTGGCAGTGGCGGGTTCTCAGGGGCGCTGTCGCTCACCTTCAGCGAGGGAGCAACCGCCGGTTTCGGCATTTCCGTCGGTGGCTTTGGAGGAACCGGCAACGATGCCGGCGCGGTCAAGGTGACCAGCGTCGACAATATCCTGACGGGAAGCAAAACCCAGATTGGAGACGAAACCCAGATCACCGGCAAAGGATCCAACGGCATCCTGGCGCAGTCGATCGGTGGTGGCGGCGGCGATGGCGGCTTCAGCGGCGCCGCGACGATCACCGGTGGGGCGTCCGGATCGACGCAAGCCGGTGTCTCCCTCTCCCTCGGCGGCTTCGGTGGCGCTGCGGGCAATGGTGGTGCCGTGACGGTCGATTCGACGGGGCTCATCACCACATGGGGTGACCATGCCGATGGCGTGCTGGCCCAGTCGATCGGCGGTGGCGGCGGCAATGGCGGCATGAGTTTTGCCGGCGCGGTCGGCGTCAGCCAGAATGCCGTCGACGTCTCGCTGAGCATGGGCGGCTTCGGAGGGGCAGGCGGGACCGGCGGCAATGTCAGCGTCACGCGCAACGGCACCATCCTCACCGCGGGCGACTATTCGGTCGGCTTGGCCGGCCAATCGATCGGTGGTGGCGGTGGCAATGGCGGCCTGTCGATCACCGGTGCCTTTGGCGGCACCAGTTCCAAGAACATCAGCGCTTCGCTCGGCGGCTTCGGCGGTGCCGGCACCGGCGCTGGCCTCGTCACCATCGGCAATACCGGCGACATCGGCACCACGGGCATCGGCTCGCAGGCGATCCTCGCCCAGTCGATCGGCGGTGGCGGCGGCAATGGCGGGCTCGCGGGCTCGGCCGTGTTCGGCGTCGGTGGTGAAAACACCAATCTGAACTTCGGGGCGGCCGTTGGCGGCAAGGGCGGCAGTGGCGGCACTGGCGGCGACGTCAAGGTCACCAGCAACGGCAATCTGCAGACGCAGGGCGATGCGGCGCAGGGCATCCTCGCCCAGTCGATCGGCGGTGGTGGCGGCAATGGCGGCTCGAGCCTGTCGGGCGTGCTCGGCGTCGGCGGTGCCAGCCAGGGTCGCACGATCAATGTCAGCTTCGCGGTGGGCGGCCTTGGCGGCGACGGCAACACGGCCGGCAATGTCACCGTCGACCAGTCGGGTTCGATCCAGACGGATGGCAGCGGCTCGCATGGCATCCAGGCCCAGTCGATCGGCGGGGGCGGTGGCAATGGCGGCCAGGCCAACTCCCTCTCGCTGGTCCTGACCAAGGCCTGCACCCTGCCGGTGGTCTGCACCGCACCGGAAGAGACCAAGAACAATTTCTCCTTCCAGGCGACGGTGGGTGGCTTTGGTGGCACCGGCAACGATGCCGGCACCGTCACCGTCGGCAATGACGGCGTGATCGTCACCAAGGGCGATGCCTCCAGCGGCATCTTCGCCCAATCGATCGGCGGCGGCGGCGGCCAGGGCGGCAGCGGCATCATCGGCCTGCAGGACGTGGTGCCCAGCCCCTATAGCTACGCCACGCTGGCAGCCATGCCCTTCGGCGCCGTCGGTATCGCCAAGAACTATGTGGTCGCCGTCGGTGGCTATGGTGGCTCGGCCGGCAACGGCAACACGGTTACGATCGACAACCAGGGTCAGATACAGACCGAAGGCATCTATTCCTGGGGCATCTTCGCCCAGTCGGTCGGTGGCGGCGGCGGCAATAGCGGCAATGCCGTTGCGGGCCTGACCGGCACCATCGGCCTCGGTGGCGGTGCGCTCGCCGATCTCCTCGGCGTCGACAGCGGCTCGGCCGGCGATGGCGGGACTGTGACGGTGACCAATGGCAAGTCGGGCGATGTCGAGATTGGCGCCATCCAGGCCAACGGCACCATCTCCTCCGGCGCGATCCTCGCCCAGTCGATCGGTGGCGGCGGCGGCCAGGGCGGAGCAGGCTCCGGCCTGATCGATATCGGCGGCGATGGCGGTGCGGCCGGCAATGGCGGCGCTGTCACGGTCACCAATTTCGCCTATCTCGGCACCAAGGGCCTGTTCTCGAATGGCATCACCGCCCAGTCGGTCGGCGGCGGTGGCGGTACCGGTGGCGGCGGTTCGCTCAGCGCCCTCGCCATCGGCGGCGCCGGCGGCGCTGCAGGCAATGGCGGTACGGTCGCTGTCGCCAATGCCGGCGATATCTTCACGGAGGGCCGCGAGTCCAATGGTGTCACGGCCCAGTCGATCGGCGGCGGCGGCGGCACCGGTGGCGGCTTTCTCTATGACAAGCAGGGCATTGGCAGCCTGGTCGGCAGCGTCAATCTCGTGCAGGTCGGCGGCAGTGGCGGTGCCTCGGGCGATGGTGGCAGCGTCGGCATTGCCAATAGCGGCTTCGTGCAGACCGAGGGAGATTTCTCCAACGGCCTGTTCGCGCAGTCGGTCGGCGGTGGCGGCGGTATCGGCGGCGGCGGCCTTGGTGCGGTGGCGATCGGCGGCAAGTCCGGTGCGGGCGGCAAGGGCGGTGACGTGACCATCAGCAATGCCGCGGGTGGCCAGGACGTTGATCTGACGCCAGGGGATAGCAACGATGATCCGATCAAGATTAGCATCATCACCACCGGTGACCAGTCCAATGCCATCATGGCCCAGTCGGTCGGCGGTGGCGGCGGTTCGTCCGGCGAAACCTACGGCCTCGTCTCCTTCGAGCGTGGAGCGGCCGCAGGCAGCGACGGCGGCATGGTCAAGGTCACCAATGCCGGTTCACTGCTGACCTTCGGCCAAAATTCCACGGCTATCTTTGCCCAGTCGGTCGGCGGTGGCGGCGGCTATGCGGCAGCGGCCACCGGGCTCGGCGCCTGGGGCGCCGATGCAGGCGGTGGCGGCAATGGCGGCGCGGTCAGCGTCATCAACACCGCCGAACTGATTGCGACCGATGGCACCAATGCGCATGGCATCTTTGCCCAGTCGATCGGCGGCGGCGGCGGCGTGGTCAATTCGCTGGGCGGCCTCACCGTGCCCAAGCCCTTCATCGATGCCTTGCCGGAAACCGCGCAGGGCGTGGTCACCAACCTGCTCGACGGCAAGAGCGTCGGCATCGGCTTTGCCGGTTCCGCCGGCGGCGACGGCAAGGCCGGCGACGTCACCATCAACCAGACCGGCAACATCATGACCGTCGGCTCCGGCTCCTTCGCCATCCTGGCCCAGAGCGCCGGCAAGACCAATGGCAACATCGCCATCACCGTCAACGCCGACAGCAGCATCGTCGGCGGCACCGGCATGGGCGCTGGTGTCGGCTTCCTCGACGGGGCGACCAACACGCTCGCCAATGCCGGCGTCATAGCCGACCTCGGCAAGACCGTCGGCCTCGCCCTCGACAAGGACAAGAAGCTGATCGGCACCGGTTGGATCGATGGCCTCGCCGTCTATGGCTCGGCCGGCAACGAGGCGGTGACCAACACCAACCTCGTCACCGGTTCGGTCAAGCTCGGAACAGGCCTCAACACCTTCGACAACCAGAACGGCGCCTGGTTCGTCACCGGCGACACTGTCCAGCTCGGCGACACCGCGGCCCATCTGTTCTCCAATGCCGGCTTCATGGCGATTGGTGGCGTCAATCGGGTCTTCACCACCAACGAGACCGGCTATTTCGGCCAGAAGGCCGATGGCAGCTACATGCTGGACTTTGACCTCGACCGGAACGCCGATTGGAGCACGACAACGTCGATGGCAATGCTGGCGGCGGCCCTGCCGGATCTGAGCAATCCCGGCTTCACCGACCTTCTCAACGTCTCGGGCGCGGCCGATCTCGCCGGCAAGGTCTCGATCAACCTGCTCAACCCCGGCAAGGCGACGCCGGGTACCAGCGACCATGTCATCGTCCACACCGAAAAGGGTGTCACGGACAGCGGCATGACCATCGATGCCATTCCGACGGCGGTGGCGAATTACAGCCTGATCTTCACCGATTACGACGCGATCCTGCGCACCAAGATCGACTTCTCGGCAGACGGCCTGACTGAGAACGGGCATGCCGTCGGCAATGCGATCAACGCGATCCAGACCGACCAGACTTCGCCGAAATTCGTGCCGCTGGCGGCAGCCATCTTCTTCCAGCCGGACGTGGCCGCGCTGCAGAAGACCTATGACTCCATCGACGGCGAAGGCACGGCCGGCGTGCAGCAGACGCTGTTCTCCGACAGCGGTGCCTTCATGCGCTCGGTGATGCAGCAGGCCGATTTCTGGCGCAACGGCAATGCGGTCGATCTCACCGGCAAGACCGTCGGCGGCTGCAGCGCCGATGTCGGCGGCAAAACCGTGAAGGGCGCATCCTTCTGCGACACCCGCCTGTGGCGGGCCTGGATCACCGGTTATGGCGGTGGCTCCTCCTTCGACGGCAACACCGTCGTCGGCTCGGGCAATCTGAAGACCCACAACCAGGGCATCGCGGCAGGCCTCGATTACCAGTTCGATCCGAATTATCTGATCGGCCTGTCGGTGGGCGGCGGGCATTCCGCCTTCGGGGTGGAGCAGCGTGCCACCACGGGTAAGGTGGATGCTGGCCATTTCGCGCTGTACGGGGCCGCCAAATACGGCAATTTCTACGCCAACGGGCTGCTCGGCTTCGACGTCATGCACGCCACCACCCAGCGTTATGCCATGATCCAGGGCACGAACGCACCGATCAATCCGGTGGCGGGCGCCTATGACGCGCTCGGCAACAGCTTCGACGGCCGCGCCATCAGCGCGCGCCTGGAGGGAGGCTACAAGGCCAATTTCTCGGGAGTGAACGTCACTCCCTTCGCGGCGCTGCAGTTCTCCTCCCTGCATCTGGACGGCTCGACCGAGCACGCCCAGGGCACCACTGGCGGCCTTGCCCTCAATTATGCCGGGCGGACCATCAACTCGTTCCCATCCTTCCTGGGGGCGCAGATCGATACCCGCTTCTATTTCGGCGAGACGACCTATCTCGAGCCCTTCCTCCGCGCCTCCTGGGTGCACGAGTTCGCGAACCGGCGCTCGGTCGAAGCCGGCTTCACGGCGGCACCCGGCTATAATTTCGTGGTCTACGGCGCTTCGGCGCCGCGGGATTCGGCTCTGGTGGAAGCGGGCGTGAACCTGGTCTCGGCCTCGGGCCTGTCGGTTTACGGCAAGTTCAGCGGCAATTTCTCCAAATCCTCGCACGACCTCACCGGGTCGGGCGGGCTTCGCTACAGCTGGTAAATCGAAGGACGGATAGGCGACGATGCATCGTGTGGTTGAATTGACGGTGGCGGCGGGCCTGGCCTGCCTTTTGGTGGGCAGTGCGCAGGCGCAGGCCAAGAAATCTGCCGCCCCCGAGGCTCCCAAGGCAGCGACGCCGGCGCCTGCCGCAGCCCCGGCTCCCGCGGCGCCCGGTTGGGTGACGCGCTGCACCGCGGACGCCCGGCAGGGCCCGCTCGACTGCGTCGTCGAGGAAAACGCAGTGATGAACAATACCGGCCAGCTCGTGGTCGGCTTCTCGGTCCGCGTTCCCAGCGACACTCGCGCGCCCGTGGTGCTGGTGCGTCTGCCGCTCGGGCTTTATCTGCCGGTCGGCCTCAAGCTGCAGGTCGATGACGGCCAGGTGGCGAGCTATCCCCTGCAGACCTGCGACGGCGCCGGCTGCTATGTCGGCACGCCGCTCGATGCCGGGCTGCTGGCCCGGATGAAGACCGGCAAGCAGCTCAAGACGACATTCCAGAACCTGCAGCGCAACGATGTCAGCGTGCAGCTGCCGCTCGCCGGCTTTGCGGAGAGCTACGCCAAGATCCAGTGAACAGAGCAAAGCGCGTTTCGACTGAAACGCGCTTTGCTCGCACTCTCTGGTTCGACGCGTCTTTGCGATTCTCGGCGATCCCTGGCGATTCCGCCAAAATCCAAACGCTCCGGCTCAGCCCCAGGGGCCCTTCGGGCTTTGCGGGCCGCGTGGGCCGAGATCGTCCAGGCTGACGCCCTCGACGAACCCACCCTGGCGGGGCGGCTGCCGGCCCGCGCCCATGCGCCGGGCCTGCTCTTCCAACGCCGCGATGCGGTTCCGGGTGTCGGGATGGGTCGAGAACAGATTGTCCATCGGCCGGCCTGACAGCGGATTGATGATGAACATATGCGCCGTGGCGGGATGGGCCTCGGCCTGCTCGTTGGGAATGGCATGGGCGGCATTCTGGATGCGTGCCAGGCCCGAGGCGAGCGCCAGCGGGTTGCCGCTGATCTCGGCGCCCAGACGGTCCGCCTCATATTCGCGCGAGCGCGAGATTGCCATCTGCACCACCATGGCGGCGAGCGGCGCCAGCACGGCGAGCAGGATGGAGCCGATTGGACCGAGCGAGTTGCGCTCGCGATTGCCGGAGAAGAACATGCCGAAATTGGCCACCATCGAGATGGCGCCGGCCAGGGTGGCCGTGATGGTCATCAACAGCGTGTCGCGATGCTTGATATGGGCAAGCTCATGGGCGATCACGCCCGCAACCTCGTCGCGCGACAGCGATTGCAGCAGGCCGGTATTGATGGCGACGGCGGCATTGGCCGGATCGCGCCCGGTGGCGAAGGCATTGGGCTGCGGATCGTCGATCAGATAGAGCTTGGGCATCGGCAGGCCGGCATTGCGGGCAAGGCCGGCCGTGAGCTTGTAGAGCCCCGGCTCGCTGGCGGGGCTGACCTCGCGGGCCCCGTACATCGACAGCACCATGTCGCCCGAACGCCAATAGGCAAACAGATTGGTGCCGATGGCCACCAGGAGGGCGATCATCATGCCGCCCTTGCCGCCCAGCATCAGCCCGATCACCATGAACAGGGCCGTCATGCCGGCAAGGAGCAGGGCAGTGCGCGCGTAATGCATCGGAAGGAACCCGTTCGTCATGGCCTGAAAATCGGGTCTGCGATGGTTCATGTGCAAGAGGGTTGCGCATGAAAATTTCGTCACGTGGAGGCTGCAGCGCCAATCAACAGGGGATCGACTGAGGACGGCACGGTTGCGGGCGCGCCGAGGCCGTCCCGCAATCGCTATACTCCGCACTATACTGGGACGGCCTCCGGGCGTTCGCCGGACGCCGCTATCACATCGCCGCTTCCTGGTCGTCGTAGCTGCCGTCACCGCCGTCACCGCCACTGCCCAGCACCACCACGCGCGTGCCGACGGGCGTGTTGTTGTAGAGATGGATGATGTCCTGGTTGAGCAGGCGGATGCAGCCCGACGACATCGACTTGCCGATCGAGGAGGGGTCGATGGTGCCGTGCAGGCGGTAGAGCGTGTCGCGGTTGCCCTGGAACAGATACATCGCGCGGGCGCCCAGCGGGTTGCCGGGGCCGCCGGGCATGCCGCCCGCCCATTTGGCCGCTTCGCTGTCGCGCTTCACCATGTCGGAGGGCGGGGTCCAGCGCGGCCACACCGCCTTGCGCTTGATCGTGGCCCGGCCGTTCCAGGCAAAGCCCTCGCGGCCGACGCCGACGCCATAGCGCGTGGCGTTGCCGCCTTCATGCACGTGATAGAGATAGTGGTTGGGCGGGTCGACCACGATGGTGCCGGGCGCCTCGCCGGTCGGGTCGGAGACCTCGCGGCGCAGGAAGGCGCCATCGATCCGCCTCAGGTCGATCGCCGGGACCGGATTGCCGTTGTCGTCGAAGCCCGCATAGATTTCGCCGTAGTCGTAGTCGCTGCCGCCCCAGCCGTCGAAGATCGAGTCCGCGGAAAGCCGCTTCGACGAGGCGCAGCCGGCCAAAAGGAGGGGAGCGCCGAGCACGAAGAGGCGGCGGGACAGTTGAGGCATCACAGACCTTCCAAACCGGGAATCAGAATGAGCATGCGAATCGCGCGCATACTACAAGCTGATCATCGTTAATTCTTCATTATCCGGTACAATAAGGACGTTCAGAATTCCGGCTCTAGAGGCGGTTTCCCAACGTCATCAGCGGTAATCGGCAAGAGTTCGTGATGCCACAGGAAGTTGCATGCGCGCCTCGCCATAGAGCAGGGCGCGCATTTGAAGTGTTCTCGCGGTCGGTTGCCCGGCCGTACGCGACAGGCTCAGATCCAGGGCCGTGCCGCGGCCGTCTTCTGCTCGAAGGAAGAGATGGAGGGGGTCTTCTCCATGGTCACGCCGATATCGTCGAGGCCCTTGAGCAGCTTGTTCTTGCGGGCCGGATCGATGTCGAACTTGACGCTACCGCCATCCGGGCCGTGGATTTCCTGGGCTTCGAGATCCACCGTCAGCGTGGCATTGGCGCCGCGCCGGGCATCGTCGAACAATTTTTCGAGATCGGACTCGGAGACGACGATCGGCAGGATGCCGTTGTTGAAGCAGTTGTTGTAGAAGATGTCGGCGAAGGAGGTGGAGATCACGCAGCGGATGCCGAAATCGAGCAGGGCCCAAGGGGCATGCTCACGCGAGGAGCCGCAGCCGAAATTGTCGCCCGCAACCAGAATCTTGGCCTGGCGATAGGCAGGTTTGTTCAGCACGAAATCCGGATTCTCGCTGCCGTCATCGTTGAAGCGCATCTCGGAAAACAGCCCCGCGCCGAGGCCCGTGCGCTTGATGGTCTTGAGATATTGCTTGGGGATGATCATGTCCGTGTCTACGTTCATGATTTCCAGCGGCGCAGCGACGCCGGTGAGCGTGGTGAACTTGTCCATTGTGTTCAAACCGTGTGAGATGGGGCCCTGTTGCCCGGTCTTTTATGGCCAGATGGCCCAAGTGACAAGCGAATTGGACGACAAGCAAATTGGGTGGCAGGTAAATTGGACCGGAAAGAACCATGTCTGGCTTGTTGAGGCTGAGCGAGGCGGCGCGACGCGCGGCCGTGAAGGCATTGGCGCCTGCCGAGCCGATTGTCTACGTCACCGCGCCCGACCCGCGCGAGGCTGCGCGCAATGCCTTGCCGACCCTCGGGGCCGGCGTCCTGCTCGCCGTGCTCAGCCTGCCGATCGCCTGGGCCTGTCTCGCTGCCGTCTGGCAGGCCGTCCACAATGGCGGCTCCTTGATTCTGCCGGCCTTGTTCAGCCTGCTCGCCGTGCCGGCCTTCCTGTTCGGTCTCTACCTCGTCTGCGCCCCCTGGGCGGCCTATCGGCGGGCTAAGGACCGCGTGGTGCTGATCACCGACCGGCGCCTGGTGCTGATCTCCATCCGCAACGGCGTCGAGGAGGCCCTTTCCGGCAGGGCCATTCTGGGCGTTGAGCGCAAGGGCATCGAACGCGGCTTCGGCACGCTGGAAGTCCGCCATGAGGCGAAGGGTGATGAGGCCGAGACGACCTTGACCGGGCTCGACAATGTCATGGCGGCCGAACTCGCCATCCGGCGGCTTTCGCTCGATCATTCCGTCACCATCATCTCGCCGGTGCACTGAGCGGGCAGAAACTGTCGCCTGTAGAACAGGGAATGTCTGGTTTCAGTCTTTGAGACATTTTCGTCCGGCTAGCATCGCCCTGTCCAATTCAGGAGTGGCGCGATGGGGGCGGAAGCAGGGACCGAGACGAGGCGAGCCCGTTCGGGACGGCGCGGGGCGCGCAGCGGGCCGGCGGCGCCCGCTTACATCACCCGCCGGATTCCACCCTATGAGATTCTGTCAGAGGAAGCTCTCATCCGCATCGAGGAGCATGCCGACCGCATCCTCGAGGAAGTCGGCTTCGAGATCCGCGGCGACCAGGAAGCCGTCGACCTCTTCCGCAAGGCTGGCGCCGAGACCGATGGCTGGCGCATCCGCCCGCCACGCGGCCTGGTCCGCTCGATCATCCAGGCGAGTTGCCCGGCGAGTTTCGTCCAGCACGCCCGCAATCCCGAGCGCTCGGTGGTGATCGGCGGGCCCAATACGGTGTTCTCGCCGGCCTATGGCTCGCCTTTCGTTTCCGATGCCGAACGCGGCCGGCGCTATGGCACGCTGGAGGATTTCGGCAATTTCGTCCGTCTCGCCTATCTGACGCCCTGGCTGCATCATTCCGGTGGCACGGTGTGCGAGCCGGTCGACGTGCCCGTCAACAAGCGGCATCTCGACATGGTGCTGGCCCATATGACCCTGTCGGACAAGGCGTTCATGGGCTCGGTGACGACGGCGCCGCGGGCCGCCGATTCCATCGAGATGTGCCGCGTGCTGTTCGGGGCTGATTTCGTCGACGCCAACTGCGTCATCCTCGGCAACGTCAACACCAATTCGCCTTTGGTGCTGGACGGGGAGGCCTCGCGCGTCATCCGCACCTATGCCAGGGCCAATCAGGCGGCCGTGTGCGTGCCCTTCATCCTCGGAGGCGCCATGGGGCCTGTGACCACGGCGGGCGCCCTGGCGCAATGCTTCGCCGAAGCCATGATGTGCGTGGCCCTCACCCAGCTCGAGCGGCCGGGCGCGCCGGCCATCTTCGGCAATTTCCTGTCCTCGATGTCGCTGAAATCCGGTGCCCCCACCTTCGGCACGCCGGAACCGGCGCTCGGCTATCTCGGCATCGGCGCGCTGGCGCGCCGGCTCGGCGTGCCTCTGCGCTGCGGCGGCAATCTGTGCGCTTCCAAGATCCCAGACGCCCAGGCCGCCTATGAGAGTGCCAATTCGATGTGGCCGGCCTTCCTGGCCGGGGCCCATTTCATCCTGCATGCGGCTGGGTGGGCCGAAGGCGCCCTGGCGATGTCCTACGAGAAATTCGTGATCGATGCCGACCAGCTCGGCGCCTTCCATACCTTCGCGCGGGGCATGCCCGTCGACGAGAACGCCTTCGCGCTCGACGGCTTTCACGAGGTTGGGCCGGGCAAGCATTTCCTCGGCAGCGCCCATACCATGCGCAACTATGAAACCGCCTTCTACGACTTCCCGCTCTCGGACAACAATTCCTTCGAGCAATGGAGCGAAGAGGGCAGCCACGACATCGTCCAGCGCGCCAACCGCAAGTGGAAGGCGATGCTGGAGGCCTATGAGGCGCCGCCCCTCGACACGGATAAGCGCGAGGCTTTGGAAGCTTTCGTCACCGAACGCAAGGCTGCCATGCCCGATGCCTGGTATTGATACGGACGCCGCCGGCGGCCGGGGCCTGCCACCAAATCGCCGCATTGCATAAAGCGGCTCTTCGGGTTAAAGCCCCTTTATCCAATTCTGGGGATGAAAATGGCCGAAGCACATCACGACACGATGACCGCGCACGACTTTTCCGATCACAAGAACACCTATGAGGGGTTCCTGCGTTTTTCCGCGATCGGAATGGCCTGGACCCTGGGCATCGTGGTTGCGCTGGCCATCGGCGGCACCAGCGGCCGCTGGGGCATCTGCTCGATCATCGCGATCCTGTCGACCATCGCCACCGTATTCGGCATGGCGGTGAAGAGCTGGAGCTGGAAGCCCGGCGCCCTCGTGCTGATCCTGGGACTTCTGATCCTGCTGCTCCTCTCCCACTGAAGCGGCGGCTGCCGCAGGGGACATGGCCGGACCTGCGACCGCTCCATGAGGGCGGGAGCCTGTTGCCGCGTCCCCTGGAGCAAAACGCGATTTCTCCGAATCGCACTTTTTACCTAGCTATTTGTTTTTACGCGTTTTCTTGAACGAGAAGTCTATCGGCTTTTCTGGAAAATGCTCTCGGCGAACGATCCCGGCGTAGACCGGAGCGACCTCTCTGCATATCCCTGCAGCCCTGTGCGAGGAGCGATCATGATCGGCATAGCTGTCCCGGCAGAAGTTGAATCCGGCGAACCTCGCGTTGGCGCGACGCCCGACACGGTCAGGAAGCTGTTTGCGCTTGGCGCGACGGTTCGGGTCGCGAGCGGTGCGGGCCTGGCGTCCGGGATCACGGACGAGGACTATGCGGCGGCGGGGGCGACGATAGCGCCCTCCAATGCCGAAGCGCTGGAAGGGGCTGCCATTGTGCTGAAGGTGCGCCGCCCGCGGGCGGACGAGCTTTCTGCCTATCCGTATGGCGCTTTGGTGCTGGCGATCATGGATCCCTATGGCCAGCACGAGGCGCTGGCCGCTTTGGCGCAGGCGAACGTGTCGGCCTTCGCCATGGAACTGATGCCGCGCATCACCCGGGCGCAGGTGATGGACGTGTTGTCTTCCCAGGCCAACCTTGCCGGTTACCGCGCGGTGATCGACGCCAGTGCCGAGTTCGGCCGGGCCTTCCCGATGATGATGACGGCCGCCGGCACCGTGCCCGCCGCCAAGGTCTTCGTGATGGGGGCTGGTGTCGCCGGCTTGCAGGCCATCGCCACGGCACGGCGCCTGGGCGCGGTGGTCACCGCCACCGACGTGCGCCCGGCCGCCAAGGAGCAGGTCGCCTCGCTCGGCGCCAAATTCGTCGCCGTCGAGGACGAGGAGTTCAAACAGGCCGAGACATCGGCCGGCTACGCCAAGCCGATGTCGGCGGAGTACCAGGCCAAGCAGGCCGC
>NZ_JBFNQD010000015.1:0-124942 GCF_040797145.1 Labrys neptuniae
ACGCGCCAACGTCCTGAACACGAGTAGAATCAACACCGTGCGCCTTGTCCACTAAATCTAAACCGGACAGCCGTGGGCCCGTCCCGGCAATCCAATCGCTCCCGCGACACAGCGAGTACCCGGCCGCTGGATACCCGGGTCAAGCCCGGGCAAGGCAGAGGTTCGTCGTCCCTACTTGGTGGTGTAGCCGCCGTTCACCAGGATGGTCTGGCCTGTCATCCACCAGCCGTCGGAGACGAGGAAGCGGATATAGGGCACGATGTCCTCGATGTCGGTGAGGCCGGTCTTGGAGAACTTCGACAGGGCACCGGCGCTCTTGTGATAGGCGACGGCATCGGCGCCCTCGGCCGGATAGAAGAAGGACGTATCCATCGGGCCGGGGCCGATGGCGGTCACCGAGATGCCGCGCTCGCCGAATTCCTTGGAGGCGGCGCGGGTGAAATGCTCCACCGGCGCCTTGGTGCCGGCATAGGCGGCATAGAACGGCGTGAAGGCGCCGAGCAGCGAGGTGACGAGCGTGCAGATCTTGCCGTTGTCGTTGAGATGCTTGCCGGCCTCCTTGAGGAAGAAGAAGGCGGTCTTCGAGTTGACCGCGGTCATCTCGTCATATTCGGCCTCGGTGATCTCGACGAAAGGCTTCTTGAGCACCTTGCCGACGGTGTTGACCGCAATGTCGGGACGGCCGACGGCGGCGATCGTATCGGCAAACAGCTTCTCGACCGCACCGGCCGAGGTGAGGTCGCCCTGGAAGGCGACGCCCTTGGCACCGGTCGCATTGATGGCGGCGACGGTTTCCTCGGCCGCGGCCTTGGTGGCGGCGCTGTTGTAGTGGATGGCGACCGCCTTGGCGCCCTGCGCCGCCAGATCGCGAGCGAGCAGCCCGCCCAGATTCTTGGCGCCTCCGGCAATCAGCGCGACTTTTCCCTTGATGCTGTGATCGGCCATGTTGGACCTCCTTTCACGAGTGAAGCTTTATCGGAGGCCAGCTTATCGTCTTGAATTTCGATATAAAGCTACCCATTCGAACATGACATGTTAGGATCTTGTACTAATCTGGTATTAGGCCGTGGACCGCATCGACCTCTTCCGCATCTTCGTCCGTGTCGTCGACAGTTCGAGCTTCACGCGTGCCGCCAACACGCTGGGGCTGCCGCGCCCCTCGGTCTCGGCCGCCATCAAGGATCTGGAAGCGCGCATGGGTGCGCGCCTGCTGCATCGGACCACCCGCAAGGTCGCGCCCACGCAGGATGGCCTCGCCCTCTATGAGCGCTGCCTGCGCCTCCTCGGCGATTTCGAGGAGACGGAAAGCCTGTTCCGGCAGGCGGCCGTCGGCCCGGCCGGGCGCTTGCGCGTCGACCTGCCCGGCCGCATCGGCCGGCTGATCGTGGCACCGGCCCTGGCCGAATTCCTCGACCTCTATCCCGAGATCGACGTCGATCTCGGCGTGACGGACCGCACCGTCGACCTGGTCGAGGACAGCCTCGACTGCGTGCTGCGGGTCGGCCCTCTCAGCGATTCAGGGCTGATCGCCCGTTCCATCGGCGAACTGGCCCTGATCAACGTGGCGAGCCCCGCCTATCTCGCGCGCTATGGTGTGCCCCACAGTCCCGAGGACCTCGACGGGCATCTGGCCGTCAACTACGCTTCTCCCACCACCGGCCGGATCGAACCCTGGGAATGGCTGGAGCAGGGTGGCGTGCAGACGCGCCCTGTACGCAGCCGCGTCGTCGTCAACGGCGCGGAAGCCTATATCGCCTGCTGCCTGGCCGGTTTCGGCCTGATCCAGATCCCGGCCTATGACGTCAAGAGCCACCTGGCGGCCGGCGAACTCGTCGAAGTCATGCCGGACTATCGCGCCGCCTCCATGCCGATGACGCTGCTCTTCCCCCACCGGCGGCATTTTTCCCGCCGGGTGCAGCTGTTCGCGGACTGGCTCGAGGCCCTGCTCAAGCGCGAGGTCCTGATACGGTAGCTTCGAACTGCCCATCCGTCGTCGAGACCGCGCGAGGCAAAGAATCCAAGGCTATTCCAGCCCGAAGCGCAGGGCCCAGGCCGCCGCCACCGTGCCGAGCACGATGGAAAACAGCGTCATGGCTGAGAGCAGCAGGAGGGGCGGCAGGAAGGGCATCGGGCCGGTGATCGCGGCGGTCGCGGCGGCCACCCCGAAGATCAGCACGGGGATGGTGAGCGGCAGGATCAGGATGGAGATCAGCATGCCGCCGCGCCGGAGCGCCACGGTCAGCGCCGCGCCGATCGCACCGAGGAAGGTCAAAGCCGGCGTGCCCGCCAGCAGGGTCAGCGTCACGGCCGCAAGCCCTTTGCCGGGCAGGTTGACGAACAGGCCCAGCAGCGGCGTGGCGATGACCAGGGGCAGGCCGGTGGTCACCCAATGCGCCAACGCCTTCACCGCCACCGCCAATTCGAGGGGCTGGCCGCCGAGATGGATGAGGTCGAGCGAACCATCGTCGAGATCGGCCTGGAACAGGCGGTCGAGGCCGAGCAGCGTCGCCAGCAGGGCACCGAGCCAGAGCACGGCCGGGCCGATGCGGGTGAGCAGGTTGAGATCAGGGCCGACACCGAAGGGAATGACCGTCACCACCGCCAGGAAGAAGATGACGCCGACCGGCGCGCCGCCGCCGGCCCTGACGGCCAGCCGCAGCTCGCGCATGAACAGGGCTGCGAGCGCGCTCATGCCGCACCGATGGTGAGGGTGAGGCTCGGCGCCAGGCCGAGATCGCCATGGGTGGCGGCCAGGATCAGTCCGCCGCCGGCAAGATGCTCGCCCATCACTGCCGCAAGACGGGCCTGGGTCGCGGTATCGAGCGCCGAGGTCGGCTCGTCCAGGAGCCAGATCGGCCGGCGGGACACCAGCAGCCGGCACAGCGAGAGCCGGCGCTTCTGGCCGGCCGACAGATAGGCGGCCGGCAGGTCGATGAGATGCTCGATGGCGAAGAGATCGAGCGCATCCTCGATCGGCAGGTGAGCATCGCCATAATAGGCGCGCCAGAAGCCCAGATTCTCGCGCACGCTGAGGGAAGGCTTCAGGGCATCGGCATGGCCGCAATAATGCATGTGCTCGGCGGGCGTCTTCTCGGCATCGCCGCCGACGAGACGTATCGCCCCTGCCCGGCGCGGCACCAGGCCGGCGATCACCCTGAGCAGGCTGGATTTGCCGGCGCCGTTGCGGCCCGTCACGGCGACGAGGTCGCCGGCACCGGCGGAAAAGCCGACCCCTTCGAACACCAGCCGTCCGCCCCGCTCGCAGGCGAGGTTCTCGATCGTCAGGCTGAGGGGCGGGGCATTGCTCACACGACGCCGATATTCAACAGGTCGAGCATATGGACCACTCCCACGGGCCGCCCGCCTTCCACGGCGAACAGCACGGCGATGCGCCTGGTATCCATCACCTCCATGGCCTCGCTGACCAGGGCTTCGGGGCGGATGACCTTGGGCATGCGTGTCATGATGTCGTCGACCCGCCGCGTCATCAAATCGTCGCTCATATGACGCCGGAGGTCGCCGTCCGTGGCGATGCCGACCAGCATGCCCGACGCGTCGAGGACGCCGACGCTGCCGACCCCCTTCTTCGACATCACCAGGATGGCTTCCGACATCAGTGTGCCCTCGGTGACCAGCGGCACCGCGTCGCCGGTGCGCATGACATCGCGCACGAATTTGAGCGAGGCGCCGAGCTTGCCGCCGGGATGGAAGACCCGGAAATCGGCGGCGGTGAAGCCGCGCGATTCCAGCATGGCCATGGCCAGGGCATCGCCGAGCGCCAGGATCATCAGCGAGGAGGTCGTCGGTGCCTGGCCGTTGGGGCAGGCTTCCTTGGCCTGGGGCAGGACCAGAGGCAGGTCCGCCGCCTTCGCCAGGGTCGAGCTCGCCACCGAGGTCACCGCGACCAGGGGCACGTTGAAGCGGGTGGCATAGTCGATGATGTCGCCGAGTTCGCGTGTCTCGCCCGACCAGGACAGAGCGATCACGGCATCGTCGGCCGTGATCATGCCGAGATCGCCATGGCTGGCCTCGCTCGGATGCACGAAAAAGGCCGGCGTACCGGTAGAGGCGAAGGTGGCGGCGATCTTCTTGCCGATATGCCCGGATTTACCCATGCCGGTGACGATGACGCGGCCCTTGAGGCCGGAAAAGCGCTCGATGCAGGCGCTGAACACCGGACCGAGATCGCCTTCGATCGCCTCCGCCAGCGCCTCCAGGCCGGCCCGTTCGGTTGCGAGGGTGCGCAGAGCCGATTGCTGCGCCGCCTTCAGCATGCGATCACTTTGGCCATCACCTTGTTTCAAACCTGCCTCGTCACGATTTGTTTCGCGGCGGTGTTTATCACAGAATCGGTAAAGAGAATCAGGATTCGGGAACGTGCCCATGCCATCGCCTTCTAACGTCATCGTGCGCACGGTGCGGCTCGGATCCATACAGGGGTTCACGATCCTCGGCCTGATGGTCCTCGGCCTGATGGTCCTCGGCTTGGCCTCGCCTGCCCGGGCCGACAGCTATTTGAACTTCGTCACCGCCCTGTGGCCGCGGGCCGAGAAGGCTGGTATTTCCCGTGAGACCTTCGATGCCGCCTTTGCCGGGCTCGGCGTCGATCCCAAGGTCGTCTCGCTGGCGGGCACCCAGCCCGAATTCAACCAGACCATCCGCGCCTATGTCGACGGCCGCCTGAGCGCCGACCGGA
This sequence comes from Labrys neptuniae, assembly GCF_040797145.1. Classification (NCBI taxonomy): domain Bacteria; kingdom Pseudomonadati; phylum Pseudomonadota; class Alphaproteobacteria; order Hyphomicrobiales; family Xanthobacteraceae; genus Labrys; species Labrys neptuniae. The sequence continues at coordinate 4,697 of NZ_JBFNQD010000015.1, forward strand.
TCGCCCAGGGCAAGGCAATGGCGCAACGCTGGAAATCCTGGCTCGACAAGGCCGAGGAGCGCTATGGCGTCGATCGCTATGTCATCCTCGCCATCTGGTCGCTGGAGAGCAATTACGGCGCCTCGCCCGGCAATTCCGACACTGTCCGCTCGCTCACCACCTTGGCCTGCTGTACCACCAAGCGCCCGGAACTCTTCCGCGACGAGTTGATCGACGCCCTCAAGATCCTGCAGGAGCACGACATCACGCCGCGCGGCATGACCGGTTCCTGGGCCGGAGCGCTGGGCCAGGTGCAGTTCATGCCGTCCAGCTTCCTCAAATATGCCGTCGACATGGATGGCGACGGCAAGCGTGACATCTGGAATGAAGAGCCCGACGTGATCGGCTCGATCGCCAACTACCTCAAGCTGCATGACTGGGATGCCGGCAAGCGCTGGGGTTATGAAGTCAAGCTGCCGGCCAAGTTCGATTTCACCGCTATCAACGCCCATGACGGTGGTCCCGCCGGCGCCTGGGCCAAGCTCGGCGTCGCCAGGGTCGACGGCAAGCCACTGCCGGACGGCGACAAGGCCTGGCTGTTCCTGCCCGCGGGCTCCAAGGGGCCGGCCTTCCTGACCTTCCAGAACTATTGGGCAATCAAGACCTACAACATCTCCGATTCCTACACGCTGTCGGTCGGCCTGCTCGCCGACCGCATCCGTGGCATTGCCTCGTTGAAAGGGCGCTGGCCGACGCAGGAGACCACGCTCAACCGGGCCCAGATCACCGCGATGCAGAAGAAGCTGAAGGCGCTCGGCTATCCGATCGAGACGATCGACGGCAAGATCGGCCCTGCGGCGCGGGCGGCCCTGCGCACCTGGCAGGCCAAGGCAGGGCTGGTGGCCGACGGCTATCCCACTCCGGCGGTGTTGCAGAAGTTGAGCGCCACGCCCTGATGCGTGATAGGCTTGCTTTTCGAGAGCGCCTCATTCCCGCGAAACCGGAGACCGGCCTTGAAGCAGCGCCTCCTCCTGATCGCCCTGTTCGTGCTGGCGGCCGTCGTGCTGTCGCAGCGCCATGTCCTGGCCCGCGACGGCGGAGGCGAGACGCCGGGCGAAGCCCTGCGCCAATATCAGGAAATGCAGAACAAGGTGCGCCAGCAGAATGCCCGGCCGGCGCCGGTCCGGCGTACCAAGGTCCGTGCTTCGCCCTTCGCCATGCCCAAGCCGGCCAAGGTCGCGCCGGCACCGGCCGTGCCGCCTTCCTCCTTCGTGCATGTCATCGGCGATTCCATGGCGGACCAACTCGCCGCCGGGCTGGCGGACGTCCTGGACGACCGGCCCGATATCGCCATCATCCGCAATACCAAGGCCGATAGCGGCCTGGTGCGCAACGATTTCTACGACTGGAACAAGGGCATCGCCGACCTGCTCGCCGCCAACGCCCAGATCGATGCGGTCGTGATCCTGATCGGCTCCAACGATCGCCAGACCATCCGGGAGAACGGCGCCCGCCTCGAACCGCAGTCGGACGAGTGGGAGACCGCCTATCGCAAGCGCATCGACGCGCTGATCGCGCCCCTGAAAGCCCGCGGCGTCAAGATCTTCTGGGTCGGCCTTCCGCCGATGCGCAGCGACACCCTGAGCGCCGCCATGGTGCGTTTCAACAGCCTCTATCGCAGCCAGGTCACGGCAGCAGGCGGGATCTATGTCGACATCTGGGACGGGTTCGTCAATTCGGATGGTTCCTATGCTGCCAGCGGCACCGGGCTCGACGGCCAGCCGGCCCGCCTGCGCAAGGCCGACGGCGTGCATTTTTCCGATGAAGGCGCCAAACTGGCGGCGCATTTCCTCGAAAGCGATCTGCGGCGCCTGCTCGGCGAGGCCCCGCCGGCCCCGATGGTTGCGACGGCACCGGTCGCCGAGCCCACCTCCGAGACCCCCGGCGATTCACCGGCGGAAAAACCCGAATACGGGCCGGTCCTGCCGCTCGACGCCTATGAAACCGCGCCCGGCGGCCAGTTGCTCGGTGGCGGCGCCCCTAAACCGGGTGGCGCCGATCCCAGCGTCGCCAAGGTACTCGGACAGGGCGAGAGCCTTCCCCCGCGTGAGGGCCGCGCCGACGATTTTCGCTGGCCATCGCCGGTGGGAACGCCCTGAGAGCCAGCACTGCGGCTCAGGGCTTGGCCTGCTCGGCCTTGGCCACGGTGGTATCGAGCGTGTTGCGCACCAGGCGTTCGGAGAAGCCTGCGAGAAACGACCAGACCAGCAATTTGGCAAGCTCCGTCGACGGCAGCAGGATGGTGAGGCCGCTCGCCTCGGGTTTGCTGCTAGCGACCGTCGTATCGCCATTGGCCTCCTGGAGAACCGAAACCGTCGATAGCGACACGTCCGACAGCTTCGGAAAGATGGTGCCGCCGACGATCCCGCTGCGCATCAGGAAATAAAAGACCATCGCCCCCATCATGCCGACGAGCAGGCGCACGCGCAGCACATCGGGCCGGTAACTGTTCATGACCTGATCGAAACTCAGCGCGGGACTGTCCGTCTGGAATTGGGTGACTCGGCTGAAGAAGGCACCGAGCAGGCCGAAGGCCATCACCAGGCCGAAGCCGAACACCGGATTGGACGAGTAGAGGGTCCCGGGGCCTGTGGCCGGAGCCTGCCAAGTGGCGATGACCGCGAGAATGACGAAGGGCAGCACCGCGACGACCAGCAGGATACAGCCATAGCCGAGCAGCCGCCTCGCCACTTCCATGCGCAATTCGCGCTTGTTGCGGGTATCGATGAAATCACGCTGAAGATCATCGAGCAGCGCCAGATAAGCCAGGCATTTCTTGGCAGCCTGGGCGGCGCCATTGGCAACCGCATCGCCATTGGCGTTCGGCTCGAAGAACTCGGCGCTCTTCTTATGGACGTCCAGATTGGACAGCCCCCGGCGTGCTGCCAGGGAGAGCAGGATCGGATATTCGATGTCGAGCTGTTCAGGCAGAAGATAACGCCCGACGATCTGGCTCGCCTCGTTGAGCTTCACCCATTCGACCGGCCCCGACACCGTGGGAGGCGCCGGCGGAAACCGCGCATCGATAGCGGCCTTGTCGTCGGCGGTCAGGCCTGGATTGGTGGAAGCGACGTCCCACAACGTCCGCAAGGACGTCCATTCATGAGCAATGACTTCCGCGACTTTCGCGGCTTCCCCACACCCAGGGTCCCGCGGCGCCCAGATCTTGCCAAGCAACCCGATCGGCGACATCGATCCCCCGAAGGCACGGTTCATCACCGTCGCCTATAAGAGAGGAACGCCTGTGAAGCGTGCGTGAAACCGCTTCAGCGCCTGGCGCTGTCGAGCGCCATGCGGGCCGCGAGCCCCATCAGCACCGTACCCATCAGCCAGCGCTGGATCGTCGTCCACAGCGGACGGCCCGCCAGGAAGGCCGAAATCGTGCCCGCCATCACGACGAAGCAGGCATTGAAGAAGGCGCTGACCAGGATCTGGATGAGGCCAAGCTGCAGGGTCTGCCCGAGCACGGGACCGGAATGGTCGACGAATTGCGGCAGCAGCGAGAGATAGAGCGCCGCGATCTTGGGATTGAGCAGGCTGGTGAACAGGCCCATGCCATAGAGCCGCCCTACTGAATCGGGCTTGAGCGCCCGGACTTCGAAAGGCGAACGGCCGCCGGGCTTGAGCGCCTGCCAGGCCATCCAGGCGAGATAGGCCGCGCCGGCAATGCGCAGCGCGTCATAGGCGTAGGGCACCGCAAACAGCAGAGCCGTGATGCCGAAAGCCGCCAGCAGCATGTAGATCACGAAGCCGGTGACGACGCCGATCAGCGAGATCAGCCCCGCCAGGCGGCCCTGGCAGATCGAGCGCGAGACGAGATAGGCCATGTTCGGGCCGGGCGTCAGCACCATGCCAACGGCGACGGCAGTGAAGGCGAGGACAGTCGTCAGGGAGAGCATGGCGGAAACCTCGGGTTTTCCCTTGCTACGCCCGCTCCTCCCATCCAGGCAAGCACCGACCCGCATCCATCATCACTTTGAATGCTGGCGTCAAAATCGGTGATGGAAAGGTGTGCCGGTCTTCAGACCGGCAATCTTCCAACGCTTTCATGCCGGTCCGAAGACCGGCACACCGAAAACCGCCGCTCAGCGCGGCAGCGTCGTCGCCCCCATCAGGGCCTCGTCGATGGCGCGAGCGGCCTGGCGGCCCTCGCGGATGGCCCAGACCACCAGCGACTGGCCGCGCCGCATGTCGCCCGCAGCGTAAACCTTGTCCATCGAGGTGCGGTAGTCCCTGTCCGTAGCGGAGACATTGCCGCGCTTGTCCAGCTCGACGCCGGACTGGTCGATCATGCCGGCCTTGACCGGGCCGGTGAAGCCGAGGGCGATGAACACCATATCGGCCCTGAGCACGGTCTCCGTGCCCTCGATCGGGCGGCGCTTCTCGTCGGCGCGGGCGATCTTGACGCCGGTGACCCGGCCGTTCTTGCCGACGATGCCGAGGGTCACCGCCTGGAACTCGCGCTCGGCGCCTTCGGCCTGCGAAGAGGAGGTGCGCATCTTGGTCGGCCAATAGGGCCAGATCGCCAGCTTGTCTTCCCTCTCGGGCGGACGGGGCCGGATGTCGAGCTGCGTCACCGAAATGGCGCCCTGCCGGAAGGAGGTGCCGACGCAGTCCGAGGCAGTGTCGCCGCCGCCGATCACGACGACATGCTTGCCGGTGGTCAGCAGCGGTTCCTCCCGGGAGATGTCCTCGCCACCAACGCGGCGATTGCTCTGCACCAGATAGGGCATGGCGAAATGCACGCCCTCGAGCTCGGCGCCCGGCAGGGCCGGATCGCGCGGGGTCTCGGCGCCGCCCGCCAGCAGCACGGCGTCATGGCTCGACTTGAGGTCGGCAAAGCTCATGGAGACACCGATATTGACGCCATAGTGGAAGGTGACGCCCTCGGCTTCCATCTGGCGCACGCGGCGCTCGATATGGTGCTTTTCCATCTTGAAGTCGGGAATGCCGTAGCGCAGCAGGCCGCCGGCGGCAGGCTCGCGCTCATAGACATGCACGTCATGGCCGGCACGGGCGAGCTGCTGGGCGGCGGCCAGGCCGGCCGGGCCGGAGCCGATGACGGCGACCTTCTTGCCGGTCTTCACCTTGGCGATCTCGGGCTGGATCCAGCCCATGGCCCAGGCCTTGTCGGCAATCGACTGCTCGATCGTCTTGATGGTGACCGGCATGTCCTCGAGGTTGAGCGTGCAGGCCTCCTCGCAGGGCGCCGGACAGATGCGGCCGGTGAATTCGGGGAAGTTGTTGGTGGTGTGCAGGTTGCGCGCCGCCTCCTCCCAGTCATCGTGATAGACGAGGTCGTTCCAGTCCGGGATCTGGTTGTTGACCGGACAGCCCGTCGGGCCGTGGCAGTAGGGCACGCCGCAATCCATGCAGCGCGCCGCCTGCTTGCCGACATCCTTGTCGTCGAGCGGAAGGGTAAATTCGCGGTAGTGGCGGATGCGGTCGGCGGCCGGAAGATACTTCTGGTCCTGCCGATCGATCTCGAGAAATCCTGTTGCCTTGCCCATATCAGTTCCCAAAAAGTTTTTATCGAGCCCTGCCGAGAACGTCGCGCTGCCCCTCACCGTACCTCTCCCCGCAAGAGCGGGGCGAGGAGACTTCAGCGTGGCGTCTCATTCCGCCCGTTCATCATCTCGCACGACGCTTGCCAACCCCTCGCCCCGCTCTTGCGGGGAGAGGGTAAGGGTGAGGGGCGGCACAAACCTTAGTCTGCGCCCCGCCCCTTCCTCACTCTGCCGCCATCATGGTGCGGGCTTTTTCCATCTCGCGCAAAGCACGGCGATATTCGACCGGCATCACCTTGACGAAGCGGGTGCGATAGGTGGCCCAATCGTCCAGCATGGTCTTGGCAAGCGTCGAGCCCGTATAATGCAGATGATTCTCGATCATCTTGCGCAGGCGTTCCTCGTCATAGCGGCCCATGTCGCCGGAGACGTCGATGCGGCCCTTGAACTCGAGGTCGCCGCCATGATGGTGCAGGCGCTCCATCAGGTCCTCTTCCTCTTCCACCGGTTCGAGATCGACCATGGAGAGGTTGCAGCGTTTGGCGAAACTCTGGTCCTCGTCATAGACATAGGCGACGCCGCCGGACATGCCGGCCGCGAAGTTGCGGCCCGTCTGGCCGAGCACCACCACCACGCCGCCGGTCATATATTCGCAGCCATGGTCGCCGGTGCCCTCGACCACCGCCGCGGCGCCCGAATTGCGCACCGCGAAGCGCTCGCCCGCGACGCCGCGGAAGTAGCACTCGCCGGCGATGGCACCGTAGAGCACCGTGTTGCCGACGATGATCGACTTCTCCGGCACGGCCTGCGTCTCATCGCTCGGCTTGATGATGATACGGCCACCGGACAGGCCCTTGCCGACATAGTCGTTGGCCTGGCCCACCAGCGTCAGGTCGATACCCGCCGCCAGGAAGGAGCCGAAGCTCTGGCCGGCGGTACCGGTGAGGTTCACCTTGATGGTGCCGTCGGGCAGGCCTTCATAGCCGTAGCGCATGGCGACCTCGCCTGAGAGCATGGCGCCCGCCGTGCGGTCGACATTGGTGATCCTGCCCTCGATGGTGACCTCGCGGCCATAGTCGAGCGCCGGCGCCGCCTCGGCGATGAAGCCACGGTCGAGCACGGTGTCAACAGGGTGCTTCTGCTTCTCCTCGTGGCGGATGCCGACATTGGCCGGCACGTCCACCTTGTGGAAGAGCTTGGTGAAGTCGAGCCCCTTGGCCTTCCAGTGGTCGATGGCATCCTGCTTGTCGAGCAGGTCGGAGCGGCCGATCAGTTCGTGGAGCTTGCGGAAGCCGAGCTCGGCCATCAGCTCACGCACTTCCTCGGCGACGAAGAAGAAGTAGTTGATGATGTGCTCGGGCGTGCCCTTGAAGCGCTTGCGCAGCACCGGATCCTGCGTCGCCACCCCCACCGGGCAGGTGTTGAGGTGGCATTTGCGCATCATGATGCAGCCGGCCGCGATCAGCGGCGCGGTCGAGAAGCCGAATTCGTCGGCGCCCAGCAGCGCGCCGATAACGACGTCGCGGCCGGTCTTGAGCCCGCCATCGACCTGCAGGCGCACGCGTGAGCGCAGGCGGTTGAGCACCAGCGTCTGCTGGGTCTCGGCGAGGCCCGTCTCCCAGGGGCTGCCGGCATGCTTGATGGAGGTCAGCGGCGAAGCGCCGGTGCCACCTTCGAAGCCGGAGATGGTGATGTGGTCGGCGCGGGCCTTGGCGACGCCGGCGGCGACGGTACCGACGCCGACTTCCGAGACCAGCTTGACCGAGACATCCGCCGCCGGGTTGACGTTCTTCAGATCGAAGATCAGCTGTGCCAGGTCCTCGATCGAATAGATGTCGTGATGCGGCGGCGGCGAGATCAGGCCGACGCCCGGGGTCGAGTGGCGCACCTTGGCAATGACGGCATCGACCTTGTGGCCGGGCAGCTGGCCGCCCTCGCCGGGCTTGGCGCCCTGCGCGACCTTGATCTGCATCATGTCGGCATTGACCAGGTATTCGGCGGTGACGCCGAAGCGGCCGGAAGCGACCTGCTTGATGGCCGAACGCTTGGAGCGCCCGTCCGGCAGGGTCTTGAAGCGCTCGGCTTCCTCGCCGCCCTCGCCGGTGTTGGACTTGCCGCCGATGGCGTTCATGGCGATGGCCAGCGACTCATGCGCCTCGCGCGAGATCGAGCCAAAGGACATCGCGCCGGTGGCGAAGCGCTTCACCAGCTCGCTGGCAGGTTCGACCTCGTTGAGCGGCACCGCGGCCATGCCGCGCTCCCCGGCCGTCTTGATGCGGAACAGGCCGCGGATGGTCTGGAGCTGACCGTTCTGCAGGTTCACCGAGGCGGCGAAGTCGCGATAGCGGTCCTGCGCATTGGCGCGCACGGCATGCTGCAGCGTGGCGACGCTGTCCGGCGTCCAGACATGGTCCTCGCCGCGGATGCGGTAGGCATATTCGCCGCCGACATCGAGGGCGTTGCGGTAGATCGGCGCGTCCGAGAAGGCATCCTTGTGGCGAGATACGGCCTCGGCAGCGACCTCGTCGAGGCCGACGCCCTCGATCATGGTGGCGGTGCCGAAGAAGAACTCGTCGACGAAGGCCGAAGACAGGCCGATGGCGTCGAAGATCTGGGCGCCGCAATAGGACTGGTAGGTCGAGATGCCCATCTTGGACATCACCTTCAGCACACCCTTGCCGATCGACTTGATGTAGCGCTTGACCACCTCGTATTCGTCGACTTCCTCGGGGAATTCGAGCTGGGCATGCAGCGTCGCCAGCGTCTCGAAGGCGAGATAGGGGTTGATCGCCTCGGCGCCATAGCCGGCGAGGCAGCAGAAATGATGGATCTCGCGCGCTTCGCCGGTCTCCACCACCAGGCCCGCCGCAGTGCGCAGCCCCTTGCGGATGAGGTGATGATGCACCGCCGCCGTCGCCAGCAGGGCTGGGATCGGGATGCGGTCCGGGCCGGTCTGGCGGTCGGAGAGGATGATGATGTTGTAGCCGCCATGCACCGCCGCCTCGGCGCGCTCGCACAGCCGCTCGAGCGAGCCGCGCATGCCCTCGGCGCCCTGGATGGCCGGATAGGTCATGTCGAGCGTCTTGGTGTCGAAGCGCTCCTCGACATGGCCGATGCAGCGGATCTTCTCCAGATCCTCATTGGTGAGGATGGGTTGGCGCACTTCGAGGCGCTTCTTGCGGGACGTGCCTTCGAGGTCGAGGATGTTCGGGCGCGGGCCGATGAAGGACACCAGGCTCATCACCAGCTCTTCGCGGATCGGATCGATCGGCGGGTTGGTGACCTGGGCGAAGTTCTGCTTGAAATAGGTGTAGAGCAGCTTCGACTTGTCGGAGAGCGCCGAGATCGGCGTATCCGTGCCCATCGAGCCGACGGCCTCCTGACCGGTGGTCGCCATCGGCGGCAGCAGCAGCTTGATGTCTTCCTGGGTGTAGCCGAAGACCTGCTGGCGATCGAGCAGTGACACGTCGGTGCGCGAGGCGCGCGCTTCCACCGGGCGCAGATCCTCCAGCACGATCTGGGTGCGCTTGAGCCAGTCGCGATAGGGATTGGCGGTGGCGAGCGAGGCCTTCATCTCGTCGTCGGAGACGATGCGGCCTTCCTCCAGGTCGATCAACAGCATCTTGCCGGGCTGCAGGCGCCACTTCTCGACGATGTCGGCCTCGGGGATCGGCAGCACGCCGAATTCGGAGGCGAGCAACACCAGCCCGTCCTTGGTGACGAGATAGCGCGCGGGCCTGAGACCGTTGCGGTCGAGCGTGGCGCCGATCTGACGGCCATCGGTGAAGACCACGGCGGCCGGCCCGTCCCAGGGCTCCATCAGCGCGGCATGGTATTCGTAGAAGGCGCGCCGGTCCTCGGACATCAGCGGATTGCCCGCCCAAGCCTCGGGGATCAGCATCATCATGGCGTGGGCGAGCGAATAACCGCCCTGCACCAGGAATTCGAGCGCATTGTCGAAGCAGGCGGTGTCCGACTGGCCTTCATAGGAGATCGGCCAGAGCTTGGAGATGTCGTTGCCGAACAGCTCGGAGTCGACCGAAGCCTGGCGCGCCGCCATCCAGTTCACATTGCCGCGCAGCGTATTGATTTCGCCGTTATGCGCGACCATGCGGTAGGGGTGGGCCAGCGTCCAGCTCGGGAAGGTGTTGGTCGAGAAGCGCTGATGCACCAAAGCGATGGCGCTCTGGAAGCGCTCGTCGGTGAGGTCCTTGAAATAGTCGCCGAGCTGGGTGGCGAGCAGCATGCCCTTATAGGTGATGGTGCGGCTCGACACCGAGACCGGATAGAAGCCCGCCGTCACCGGCCGGCGCTCGACGTCGTTATAGATGACGTTGGAGATCACCTTGCGGATGATGAACAGCCGGCGCTCGAACTCGTCCTGGTCCGGCGTGGCGGCCGAGCGGCCGATGAAGGCCTGCATGTGGATCGGCTCGGTCGGCAGCACGCTCTCGCCCAGGCCCGAATTGTCCACGGGCACGGCGCGCCAGCCCAGGAACACCTCGCCTTCCTCGGCCACGATCTTCTCGACCACGCGCATGGCATGCACGCGGCCTTCCTCGTTGCGCGGCAGGAAGAAGAAGCCGACGGCGTAATCGCCGGGCGCCGGCAGCTCGAAGCCGAGATTGGCGCATTCGGCGGCGAAGAAGTCGTGCGGGATCTGTACGAGCATGCCGCAGCCGTCACCCGCCTTCGGATCGGCGCCGACGGCGCCGCGATGGTCGAGATTGTGCAGGATCTGCAGCGCCTGGCTGATGATCTTATGGCTCTTGCGGTTCTTCATGTCGGCGATGAAGCCGACGCCGCAGGCATCCTTCTCATTGGCCGGATCATAGAGGCCCTGGGCCTGCGGCAAGCCGGGATCGCGCAGGACAGGCATGCGCGTCGATTTGGGATCTTTCGTCACGGTGGCATTGGTTTTCGTTGCAGCGTCGATCGCCGCTGCCGAAACCGTCTGCTGTCCGTGTTGGAAGATCGCGCTCATCGCCTGTTTCCTCTTCGCCTCAATCACCTGTTGCCGTCAGCCCGCACACTCGCCCGCTCATCGCCTGCCCATGCAAGGGTCGGGCCGCGACTATGCCGCCGGATTGTGAAAGCTGTCACTCAATTGTGCACCGCTCCGCGCTGAAACGCGAGAGCGGCGTTCTTGCCATACGGCCAAGCCGGGCCTGTGGGCCATCTTCGGCTGGTCCGCGGGCTGCCCCGAAAGGCGGCAGCATCCATAATGGGACAGCATAGCTGTCCTAATATGGATGGCTGACATGGCATAATTCCAAGCTGGGGACAAGCATATAAAAGCGGCAGCACGACTTTTTCTTGCGCGCAACCCCAGCATGGCAGCAAGAAACGAAATGTGATCACATCGAAGCGAGACAGAGAGTTCTGAAAAATCGCCATTGTGGCGAGATCTTGTCAGGTCGATGCGAAGGTGTTTCGCGCCGGATAGGACGTCAGGGGCCTGCGTTCCCGTCAGGCGACGCCGACATCCGTCTGGCCGAAATCATTGCCCTTGAACAGCAGCGGCTCGCCCATGGCTTTGGCCAAGGCATAGGAGAAGCAGTCTCCGAAATTCAGTCCGGCCTTGTGACGCCCCTTGCCGAAATCGAGAAAGGCCTGACGGGCCAATTCCCCTTGATCGATCGTTACCGGTTCGACGACGATGCCGGCGCGACGAAAAAAGGCTTCGGCCTGCCGCATCCCCTCGGAGCCAAGCTGGTTCTCGATCACCATGGACAGTTCGACGTAACTCGCCACGCTGATACGGCAGATCTCTGCGTCGTGAATGCGCTGGACATAAGCCGCCGCTTCCGGCTCGCGATAGAGAATGGCGACGACGGCCGACGTATCGAGAATCATTTCGGCAGGCCTTTTTCGTCGTAGAGCAGGTCGGCATGATCGGCATAGGGGCGCCGCACATGCGAGGCGGCCCGATCGGCGATAGCCAGTAGTTCCGCGACGCTTGCCTTGGCCTTGCGTTGTTCGACCCTGGCGAAGCTGTCGCGCAGCGCCTCGATGACCACGCGTGTCATGTTCTCGCCCGTGGCACGGGAGATGGCCTGCGCCAGCCGATAGGCCTCGGGATCCTTGATGCTGAGGCTCATCGCAACCTCCATTCTAGAAAGAACCTGAAATTTCTACCTTTCTACCCTGCCTGTCAATCAATAACGGCCTTGAGAGCCCAGCTCTGCGCCCAGGCCCTACCCCCGCAGCCCCAGCACCCTTCTCACGATGATCGGCAGGGCGATCGCCGCCACCAGCAGCACGCCGAGGATGACGGCGATGACGATGCCGGGCACGTTGATCAGCGTCAGCCCGAAAGTGGTGAGGCCGAGCACGAAGACGGCGATCACCACGCCCGGCATGGTGCCCGAGCCGCCGGCGATCGAGATGCCGCCCAGTACCACCATGGTCACCACTTCGAGTTCCCAGCCCAGCGCGATGTTGGGCCGGGTCGAGCCGATGCGGGCGGTGAGCAGGGCCGAGGCGAGCCCGGACAGGAGGCCCGTCAGCACGAAGATGAGGAAACGGATGCGATTGACCGGGATGCCGGAGAAACGCGCCGCCACCGGGTTGTTGCCGATGGCATAGAGCATGCGCCCCCACACGGTGAAATGCAGCACGACGGTGAAGACCACGGCCAGGACCAGGAACAGGATGAAGGCCAGGTAAAGCGGCGGCTCCTGGACGATATAGAGCTGGGCGAGGTTGGTGTAGTCCTCCGGATAGGTGGTGATCGCCTGGTCGCCCAGCACGACCTGGGCGATGCCGCGATAGAGCGACATGGTGCCGATGGTGACCACGATCGAGGGCAGGCCGAAGCCGGTGACCAGCCAGCCATTGAAGGCGCCGCAGACGATGCCGACGCCAAGGCCGATGGCGATCAGCATGACAGGCCCATAGCCCGCCTGCGCCCCATAGCCGATGGCGAGCGAGGCCAGCGCCACGATGGCGGCGACGGAGAGGTCGATCTCCCGGGTGAGGATCAGGAGTGCCATGCCGAGCGCGATGATCGCCTTCTCCGAGAAGTTCTGGGTCATGTCGGAGAGGTTGTAGAGATCGAGGAAATAGGGCGAGCCCAGCGCATTGACCACGATCACCGCCGCCAGCAGCAGGCAGAGGATGGTCTCCCAGCGCAGCAGGCGGTCTGCCAGCGTGCGGGGCGCGCGGTCGAGCACCTGGTAGCGGGCGGTGTCCGTCATCACCGGGCTCCTTCTCTGGCGGCGGCGCGGCGGCGCGCCTCGGGCAGGATCAGCTTGCCGCCCTTGCGCTCGGCACGGGCATTGACCACCACGGCCGCCAGGATCACCGCGCCCGAGATCGCCATCTGCCAGAAGGGCGAAACATTGATCACCGGCAGGGCGTTGACGACCACGCCGAGGAACAGGGCGCCGAGCAGCGCACCGCTGACCGAGCCGATGCCGCCGCCGATGGAAACGCCGCCGATCACGCAGGCCGCGATCACGCTGAGCTCGTAGCCGAGCGCGATCTCGGTATAGGCGATGCCGAAGCGGGCCACCCACAGATAGCCGCACAGGCCGGACACCGCGCCGGACAGGGTGAAGACCAGCAATTGCTGGCGGGCGAGATCGATGCCGCAATAGCGCGCCGCCACCGGGTTGCCGCCCACCGCATAGAGCCCGCGGCCGATGGTGGTGCGCCCGAGGAAGAGGGCCATCGCCGCCGCCACCGCAATGGCGAACCAGACCAGGCTCGACAGGCCGAGGAAGGTAGCATGCGGAAAGTTCAGGAAGGCCGGGGTCATCTTGTCGGAACTGATCCACTTGCCGCCCGAGACGATGAAGACGAGGCCGCGATAGATGGCGAGGGTACCGAGCGTCACCACGATCGAGGGAATGCCGACAAAGGCGATGAACACGCCGTTGACGAAGCCGAAGAAGGTACCGACGGCGATGGCGACGAGGATGACAAGGCCGATGGGCAGGTCGGGCGCCGCGATCGAAAAGAGGGCGGCGACCATACCGCTGAGCGCCAGATTGGCCGCCACCGACAAGTCGATGCCGCGAATGAGGATCACCGTCATCTGGGCGAGCGCCAGCATGACGAGGATGGCGCTGTCCTTGAGCACGCCCATCAGGCTGTCCGTGCTCAGGAAGACCGGTGCCCGCAGCCCGATGGCCAGCACCATGCCTGCGACGATGAGGGCAAGAATGATCTCGCGGCCGTAGCGGCGCCACAGGGTTTTCATGCGTGGCCTCCCGTGGCTGCCGTGACGATGGCGGCGGCGTCCATCTCGGTCCGCGCGAATTCCTTCACGATGCGCCCCTCATGCATCACCAGGATGCGGTCTGACATGCCCATCACCTCCGGCAGCTCGGAGGAGATCAGCACCACGGCGAGGCCTTCCGCGGCTAGGTCCACCATGAAGTCGTGCACGGCGGCCTTGGAGCCGACGTCGATGCCCTTGGTCGGCTCGTCGAGGATGATGACCTTGGGATTGGTGGCGAGCCATTTGGCGATCACCACCTTCTGCTGGTTGCCGCCGGACAGTTCCTGCAGTTTCTGGTCCCAGGAGGCGGCCTTCACCGCGAGCCTGGTGCCCAAGCGGCGCGTATCGGCGATCTCCGAACGCTGGCTCAGGAAGCCGAAGCGGGCATGGCGTATCAGGCTGGCCAATGTGGTGTTCTCGCGCACGCCGAATGGCAGCACGGCGCCCTGGCTCTGGCGATCCTCCGGCACATAGGCGATGCCGGCGGCGATGGCGTCGGCGGGGCTTTTGATGGCACGAGCCTTGCCGCGCACGAGAATCTCGCCGGTATCAGGCCGGGAGAGCCCGAACACGGCCTGCATGGCCTCGGACCGGCCGGCGCCGACCAGCCCGTAAAGGCCGAGGATCTCGCCCTGGCGCAACGTGAAGGAGATGTCGGCGAACTCGCTCTCATTGCCGAGATCCTTGACCTGGAGCGCGACGTCGCCGATCGGCACCTCGCGCTTGGGAAAGACCTGCTCGATCGAACGCCCGACCATCAGGCGGACGAGTTCGGCCGGGGTCGCTTCGCTGATCGCGCCATCGCCGACATATTCGCCGTCGCGCAGGCAGAGCCAGCGATCGGCGACGCGGAAGATTTCCTCGAATTTGTGGCTGATGAACAGGATCGCCCGTCCCTCGGCCTTGAGCTGGTCGATGATGCGGAAGAGATCGTCGATCTCGCGGGCCGAAAGCGCCGCCGTCGGCTCGTCCATGATGACGATGCGCGCCTCGTGGGACAGAGCGCGGGCGATCTCGACCAGATGCTTCTGGGCCACGCTCAGGGCTTTCAGCGGCTCGCCCGGATCGATGTCGGCATCGAGGCGCTTGAGCAGCTCGCGCGTCCGCGCATGCACGGCGCTCCAGTCCACTAGCCCGCCGGCACCCTTCGGCATATGGCCCATGAAGACGTTCTCGGCGACCGAGAGCTCGTCGAACATGATGGTTTCCTGGTGAATGGCGGTGATGCCGGCCGCCCAGGCGTCACGCGGGCTCGAAAACTGCAGGGCCTGCCCGCCGACCCGAAGCTCGCCCTCGTCCGGCGTGTAGATGCCGGTGAGGATCTTCACGATGGTGGACTTGCCGGCCCCGTTCTCCCCGAGCAGTGCCGTGACCTCGCCGGGATGAAGGGCAAGGCGCACGTCATGCAGCGCCCGCACGCCGGGGAAACGCTTGGAGATGCCGGAGAGGGAGAGAAGAGGGGTGGAGGTCATGAAACAGTCCGGCAACCGGGATCAAGCGCGACATTTACCGCGCCCTCGCCCCGCTCGCGGGGAGAGGGTAAGGGTGAGGGGCTGTGCAAAGCGTAATCTTGCATCCGCTACGCTGCCCCTCATCCTTACCTTCTCCCCGTAAGAACGGGGAGAAGGGACGTTTGGCGTCGTGGCATGCTCAAAAAGCCTCGAACTCGCCCCAGCTATTGCTCAAACCTCAGAAGATCTTGGCGTATTTCTCGACGTTCGACTTGTCGAAGGTGAAGGGCTCGCCCATCACCGCCTCGCCGTCCTCGCCGATCTTGGTCTCGCCCATGCGGCCCATCTTCACGGTGGAGCCGGGCTTGGCGTCCTCGCCGCCAATGATGCCGGCCAGGATCTGCGTGGCCGAATAGCCGTAATCGACGGGGTTCCAGATCGCAAAGCTATCGCAGGCGCCCTTCAGCACGGCGTCCTTCATTTCCGAGGGCAGGCCGAGACCGGTGATGAAGACCTTGCCGGCGAGGCCGCCGTCGATGATCGCCTTGGCGCCGGCGCGGATGCCGATGGTGGTGGGCGAGATCACGCCCTTGAGATTGGGATGGGTCTTCACCAGGCCCTGCATCTCGCGATAGGACTTGTCGTCCTGATCGTCGCCATAGACGGTGTCGACCAGCTTGAGCTTGGCGTATTCGGGCTTCTCCCACTCCCGCTTCATCGCGGCGATCCAGGAATTCTGGTTCGTCATGGTCGAAGCGGCGGAGAGAATGGCGACCTCGCCCTCGCCCTTGAGGGTCTTGGAAATCATCTGCACCTGCTTGGCACCGATCATCTCGGTAGAGGAGGCGTTGAGGTGCATGATGCGCCCGCCTTTGGCAATGGCGCTGTCGAAGGAGATCACCTTGATGCCGCGCTGCGCCGCCTTCTTGCCGACCGGCACCAGGGCGTTGGCGTCGTTGGCGGAGACGATGATGCCGTCGACCTTCTGGGCGATCAGGGCGTCGATCACCGCAATCTGGTCCTCGGCAGTCGCCTTGGTGGGGGCGGTGTAGATGATCTCGATGCCACCAAGCTCCTTGGCCGCCTGCTGGGCGCCGTCGCGGCAGGCATCGAAATAGGAATTGCCGAGATTCTTGACCACCAGGGCGATGCGCTTGTTGGCGGCGAAGGCTGGCGTGACCGCGCCGAGCGGCAGGGCGCCCGCCAGCAGCGAGCCGCCCAGGATCTTCAAGGCGCTGCGACGCGATTGATCGTCGAACATGTCGTTCCCTCCAGTATTATTTCCTGTTCTTGGCCAGCCGAGCCTTGTCGGTCGGTCTGCCCGCAGGCGATTTGACGGCCGAACCTGGCCACCGACTCTCCCGCGCAGAGGCGCCATTCATGCCCGCCTCGCTGGCGAATGCAAGAGTCGGCTGCAATTTGTCTGATTAATTTTGGCGGGACCGTGACCGCCTTGATCGAGCCCTTCGCGCGAATGTCTTGATGACCGTGATAGCAGCCGCTACGACAGTCGAAAGCCTCCCTCCCTGTCCCATTGCTCGTGGAACCCATGACTTCCCTTCCTTCCTTCGCGGCCTGGACCGTCTGCGGCATCGACGAACTCCATCAGTTCAGCGGCTTCGGTGTCAGCCATGTGCTTTCGATCGTGGACCCGAACTGGCCCGCGCTGAGTGCCTTCGATGCCTATGGCGTGCACCAGCGCACCGTCCTGCAATTCGACGACATCATCGATCCCATGGCCGGCAAGGTCATGCCGGCGCGCGAGCACATGGCCGAAATTCTGCGCTTCGCCCGCGACGAAGCCGGCGCCGTCCTCGTGCCCGAACGCCTGCTGGTGCATTGCCATATGGGGGTTTCGCGCTCGACGGCTGCGATGGCGACGCTGATGGCCCGCTCCGATGCGAGCCTGGCGGAGGACGAGATTTTTACCCGCCTGCGCACGATCCGCCCGCAGGCCTGGCCCAACTCCGTCTTGATCGGCTTCGCCGACGACCTGCTCGGCCGCAGCGGGCGTCTCAAGGAGGCCCTTCGCCGGCACTATGCCTTCCAGAAACAGCACCGCCCCGACATGGCCGACTGGATGGTGCGGCTTGGCCGAGGGCGCGAAGTCGAGATGGCCGCCTGAGGCCAGCCCTTTGGCTTCGTATCAGGCCGTCGACGGGAGCGCCGCCCGCCATGCCGCCCTGTAGCCCAGCAGGGACTCGGTATCGGCATAGGCCATCGCCGGCCGTGCCGGCTCGCGTGCCGGCATATCGGGCCAGGTCGCGAGAAGAGAGGCGCCGTAGGCGGTGCCTGAACTGTCGAGGCTGGGCAGGACCGCCTGCCCCAGGCGTAGCGCCGCGAGCAGGCTGCAATAGACCGGATTGGCGGCAAAGCTGCCCTCGATCAACAAGGGGCCGCTGACAGCGCCGAGCGCCTCCAGGAGATAGTCGGTCAGCAGCACGCAATAGAGGCTGGCAAGCGCCGCCCGCATGCCCTCGCCGGCCGGCAGCGTGCCCCGGATCTCGCCGGGATGCGCCGGAAAGGGGCCGCCATTGGGCACGAAGCTCGGCAGCGCCAGCACACCGGCCGCCATCACGGCCGCGGCATCGGCAAGCGAGCAGGTCGGCGAGGCACCGTCGAGGATCACCGCATATTCCCGCCCGCCCATGAATTTGGCCGCCGGCACCGGCCGGGCCTCGACATCGGCATAGGCCTGCATGTCCCGGGCTGCGTCGAGCCGGCCGGGATCGGCGCCCAAGGCCATGATCACCGCCCAGGTGCCGGAGGAAACCAAGGTGAAGGGCGGTTCGAAGGCGATCAGATGCGGCAGGATCGAGCCGTTGGAATCGTGGATGCCGGCACGCACCCGCACCGTGTCGGGCAGGCCGGTCTCGGCCCGAACCTCGGGCCGCAACGGACCAAGCACGTCATAGGCCGCGATCGGCGGCGGGAACAGCGCCTGCCATCCGCAGCCGACAACCAGAGAGGACAGGCGCCTTTCACGAACGGCCCACAAATCGGAATGGCCGCCGATACCGGTGACCTCGTTGCGGGCGATGCCGGTGAGGCGCCAGGTGAAATATTGCGGATAGGGCACGATGTGCCGGACACGCGCGAAGGCTTCGGGATGGCGCCGCTGCTGGTAGAAGATCTGCTTGCCGGAATTGAGCCCCGCCGACATCGGCGGCGACAGGGTTTCGGCAAAGGGCGGGCGGAACGGCGCATACTCGGCCTCGACCTCGCCGACGCCCTCGAACTCGTAGTCCATCACCGGCAGCGCCAGATCGTCCTCACCGATCAGGGCCATGGCAGCGCCATGGGTGGTGACGGCGATGTCGGCGATGGCATGCTCGACGCCAGCCTGGCGCAGCCCTCCCATCAGGAAGCGCCAGATCGCCTCGACATCCGCATGCGGATAGGGCGGGCCGGCCAGCGGCCGGTTCGGCATCGAAGCCTGCCAGAGGCTGGCGGAGCCGTCGAACAGGACCAGCTTCACATTGGTCTTGCCGACATCGAGCACGGCGGTGACGGACATGGTCGGCTCGCAGGATTACGCCTCAATAGAGATCGGCATATTTATCGAAATTCTTGGCATCGACCACGAAGGGACGCAGCGTGGCGATACTGTTCTCCCCGAGTGCGATCTGGCCGAGACGGCCTGCGGTGACCAGGCTGCCCGTGCCTGTGGTCATGGTGTTCCTGGCCAGCGCCGCGGCAATCTGCATGGCGGCATAGCCGATATCCACCGGATTGGCGGTCGCGAAATATTCCACCGCCTTGGCCGACATGGCGGCCTTCAACGTGGCCGGCCGGCCGAAGCCGGTGACGAAGACCTTGCCGGCAAGGCCCCTGTCCGAAACGCATTGCGCCGCCCCCACCAGCGCCGCCGGGCTGAAGACCAGCAGGCCCTTGAGATTGGGGCGCTGCCTCAGCACGAAGTCCGCGGCGGCATAGCCGGCCTTTTCATTGTCATTGTCATAGAGGGTGTCGGCGAGCTTGAGCTTGCCATAAGCTGGCTTGAGCCATTGCTGCATGGTCTCCGAAACCAGCCCCTGTCCATCCGCGCCATTGCGCGCACCGGCCAGGATGGCGACGTCACCGCCATCCTTGGCATCGTCGGCCAGCATCTGAAGGAAGGTCTCGGCTTTGCCGCGACTGCTGACGGGATCGACATGGGCCATGCGCGAATTGGCCGGCAGGGCCTGCTCGAAGGAGACCACCTTGATGCCGCGGATCATGGCGCGCTTGCACAGCGGCGCCAGCAGGCCGGCATCGATGGGGCTGATCAGGATGGCATCGACCTTCTGCTTCACGAAGCCGTTGATGAAGAGGGCCTGCTCGCGCACCAGGCGCTTTTCCGGCGCAGCCACGGCCATATCGAGCGTGCCGATCTGCGTCGCGGCCTCCTGGGCTCCGTCGGCGCAGGCCTTGTAGAAGGGATCATCCTTGACCGGCACGATCACCCCGACGCGCAGCCTGCCCTCGGTCACCGGCAAGACAGGCGTCGGATCGGCCTTGGGCTTGGGTTTCGGGCTGGGGGCCGAAAGAGCGCTGGACGACATGCCGGCTAACCCCAGCCCCCCCAGCAGCGTGACGATCTGGCGGCGGCTGAAGGTGTCGGTCATGGTAACTCCGTCCGGGGATGGTGCAAAAAACGGCAAAGAACACCGCAAGCCCGGTCGAAAGACCGGACCGGCAGCGAGAGCGGCCGAATCACGACCGCACCCATCTCATCACATGCCGTGATCTTTGCAATCACGGCGTTACCGCGAAATCGCCTTGCCTCAGGCCATCAGTTCGCGGGCCTGGCGCCCCGCGGCCTGCAGGGCTTCATAGACCTTGAATTTCTTCTCGTGGAAGGCGCGGATCTCGCCTTGCCCGGGCGCATAGGTAGCTCCGAGTGCGGACATGCCGCTCATCGCCTCGGCCAAGGCGGGATAGGCCTTGCCGGCCACGGCGCCGAGCATGGCCGCACCGAGCAGGACGGGCTCCGGCGTCTCGGCTACCGCAACCTCGATGCCGGTTGCGTCGGCGATGATCTGGCGGACCAACGGGCTCTGGGCCGCGCCGCCCGAGATGATGATCTGCTGGAGCACGATGCCCTTGGCCGCCATGGCCTCGACGATCTGCCGCGCGCCATAGGCAAGGCCGCACAGCCCGGCGACATAAAGCCTGACCAGGCTGTCGAGATCGTCCTCCAGGTCCAGCCCCGCGATCACCGCCCGGGCATCGGGATCGGCATGGGGTGCCCGATTGCCGAGAAACTCGGGCACGACGTGAATGCTGCGTGCCAGGGTGGCATCGCCGGCGAGATTGGCCTGCGCCTCCAGCCAGGCGAGCAGGGGGCGCCCGGCGCTCTCGGCCCGCTCCACGGCCTGGGCATAGGCGGGATGCAGAGTGAGGAGATGGTCGAGCGCCGCGCCGGCGGCCGACTGCCCGCCCTCGTTCAGCCAGAGGCCAGGCACCATCGCCGAGAAATAGGGGCCCCACACACCCGGCACGAAAGCGGCCTCGCGCGTGCTCGCCATGGTGCAGGCCGAGGTGCCGAAGACATAGGCGAGGCGCGCGGTCACGTCGGCACCCTGGCCGTCCTTGCCGGCCGCGCCGACGGTGCCGATGCCGCCGGCATGGGCATCGATCAGCGAGGCGCCGACAGGAATGCCCGCCGTCAGGCCGAGATCGGCGGCTGCCGCCTCGGTCAGGCCGGAACCCAGCGGCGAACCGACGTCCACGATGGTGTCGCCGATGCGGGCAAAGCCTTCATCGGCCAGCGCACCCAGCCCGATCTTGTGGAAATAGCCGGCGTCCCAGCGCTTCTCATGCGCCAGATAGGTCCATTTGCAGGTGACGGTGCAGACCGAGCGCGACAGCGAGCCGGTGGCGCGCCAGCTCAGATAATCCGGCAGGTCGAAGAAATAGCCGGCCGATGCAAAGATCTCCGGCTTGTGCTCCCTCAGCCAGAGCAGCTTGGGCGTCTCCATCTCCGGCGAGATCACGCCGCCGACATAGCGCAGCACCTCTTCGCCGGTCTCGTTGATGCGCCGGGTCTGGTCGAGCGAACGATGGTCCATCCAGACGATGACGTTGCGGTTGGGATCGTCGGACGGGCCGACGGAAAGCGGCTCGCCCTGCTTGCCCACCACCACCAGCGAGCAGGTCGCGTCGAAGCCGATGCCGGCAATGGCACCCGGCTCGACCGCAGCCTCGGCCAGCGCTCCCTTCACGGAGGCGCAGACCGCCTGCCAGATATTCTCGGAGGACTGCTCGACGATATCGCCGGGCTCGTGCCAGATGGTGATCGCCTGCTTGGCCGAACCGAGCAGCTTGCCGCTGGCGTCGAACACGCCGGCCCTGGCCGACCCCGTGCCTACATCGACACCGATGAAATACTGATCGCCCATCTCGCGGTTCGCTCCCGGATCTATGCTGCAGCCTTCCGCTGCTCTGAGCCTTCAGCTTAAAGGGGTGCCCGGGCTTGGCAACCTCGATTGGCCGGCGGGGCTGATACGAATTTCACCGAGCGCCATTGCTTTTCGATCGGAACCCAAGCGAATTGGTGGGGGGACATCATGCCGTCGTGCAAACATTTGGATCGAACTCGCGAAGGCACTGCCCCGGAACGGCCCGCCATGGGCGATTGCCTTTTGACCAACGAAGAGCATCCCCGCCGCACCGCCAGCGTTTGGTAATCGCCGCTACGCCGAACTGCGACGCACCACTTCAAAACCGATATCGACGATCTGTACGGGAATCGTCTCTTTGCGTATGCGTGCCAGCACCAATTCGCCGGCGCGTGTTCCAATGTCACGCCCAGCGATGCGTATCGTGGTGAGATCAAGGCCACTTGGTTGAGCGATCGAGAAATCACCAAAGCCGGCGACGGCGAGCGCTCCTGGCGTCTCGATGCCGCGCCGCTGCGCGGCCAATAGCACACCGGCAGCAATGGCATCGAGGGAGCAAAACACGGCATCGGTATCGGGAAAACCGGCCAGCAACTGATCGAGGAGCGCTGGACCGCTTTCCATGCCGGCAACCACAGCGGCAACGGTAATTTCACGTGGCGCTATACCCAGGGCCGCCAATGCACTGCGATAGCCCTCGCGTCGCTGCAGGCCGCGCCGATCCTTCTCGTCACCAGGACCAATGAAAGCGATGCGTCGATAGCCATAGCCATGCAGCGCCATCGTCATTGCGCGACCGGCAGCCGGATTGTCGAAGCCGACCGCCATGTCGACCGGCTCGGCCGGCAGTTCCCAGGTCTCGACGACGGGCACGCCGGCTGTGCTCAGCAGGCGGCGTGCGCGGGGGGTATGCAGCGTGCCGGTCAGCACAACTCCATCGGGACGACGACCGAGGATCGCGCGCAGCAAATGCTCCTCGTCGGTCGCCGAATAATCCGACGAGCCGAGCAGAATGGAAAAGCCCGCCGCTTCGGCGCAGCGCGTGAGGCCCGCAATGGTCTGAGAGAAAATCGCGTTCTCGAACGTCGAGACCACCGCGGCGATCAACCCGCTACGCCGTGCGGCAAGACTGCCGGCCAGGAGGTCTGGCACATAGTCCAGTTCGGCCATCGCCGCTTCGATGCGGGCACGCGTTGTCGCCGCGACAAGTTCAGGCGTGCGTAGCGCACGCGAAACGGTCATCTGCGAAACACCGGCGCGTTGCGCCACATCGTCCATGCGGAGCCTGCGTTCTGTGTTGGGCTGTGATTTGGGGGCTGCCATGCGCCTTCGTTCACTTTATCCGCTTCGGCGCTTCACCACGCAAAGACCGACTCCGCCTCGTATTATTTTTCCTCTCACAACTCAACGCGCTTGACTCAAGATTATGTTACCGCAAACATGTTTGCGCAAACATGATTGCGCAAACAGGCACTCCCTTCGAGGAAGAAACGCCATGCCGCAAGGAGGAAAAATGCTCAGCGAAGCCCAAATCCAGGCCTATCACGACGATGGCTATATTCTTGTCGAGGATGTCGTTACGGGTGAGGAACTCGAAGAACTGCGACGCCTGACCTATGAGAAGATCGATCAATCGCGGGCCGTGTCGGCAAGCGACGAGGTGTTCGACCTCGATGAGGGGCACTCGAAAGACAATCCGAAGTTGACGCGCATCAAGATGCCGCACATGCAGATGCCCGCATTCTGGGACATCTTGAAATCCAGCAAATTCCGCTCGGTTCTGGAAGCTCTTCTTGGTCCGGCCGTGCGCCTGCAGACCTCGAAGCTCAATACGAAGGCACCGGGCGGCGGGGCCGCCGTCGAATGGCACCAGGACTGGGCGTTCTATCCGCACACCAATGACGACGTGCTGGCAATCGGCCTCATGCTCGAGGACGTCAAGGAAGAAAGCGGTCCCTTGCTCGTCATACCGGGCACGCACAAGGGCCCGGTACTCAGCCACTTCGTCAACGGCGTATTCGCCGGCGCAATCGATCCGAGCGATCCTCTGTTCGAGAAGGACAAGATCATCACGCTGACCGGCAAGGCCGGTTCGATGACGGTCCATCATTGCCGTACATTGCATGGGTCCGCGCCGAACGTGTCGGATCGGGCGCGCCTCATCTGCTTCTATGAGATGTGCGCGGCCGATGCCTGGCCACTCGCGGGGGGCGCCGGCGCCTTCCTCAACATGAATCAGCGCCAGGTCTATGACGCGGTACAAAGCCGGATGATCTTCGGCGAGCAGACCATGCGTCCGCGCCTGAAAGACGTACCTGTCCTCCTGCCGTTGCCGCCGGCGCCGGACGCGTCGTCGATCTTCAAGACCCAGAAGAGCGCGGGCGCGGTCAGCGCCTTCGCCAAGGCGGACCAGAAGGCCGAGCGCGCAGCATAAGCGTGCCGTGTCTTTGTGCGGAAAGCGCAGCCGGCGTCCAACGAGGCGCCGGTCATTCGATACAAAACAAATGCCTCCGGGGAGGATACTCCATGCCAAAAGCTGCGGCGGAAATGCATCCGCGCAAGGTCATCGTCGCGTCCTGCGTCGGCTCTGCACTCGAATGGTACGACTTCTTCATCTATGCGACGGCCGCCGGACTCGTGTTCGGCAAGCTATTTTTCGCTGATTTCGGTGGCAAGGGCACGCTGATCGCCCTCGCAACCTTCGGCGTCGGCTTCATCGCCCGCCCCTTCGGCGGCTTGTTCTTCGGTTATCTCGGCGACCGCATCGGCCGCAAGCCGGTGCTGCTGATCACTCTGATGATAGTCGGCATCGGCACAGTCTTCATCGGTCTGCTGCCGACTTACGAACAGATCGGCATCTGGGCGCCCATCCTTCTTGTCACCATGCGTCTGATGCAGGGTTTCGGCGCGGGTGCCGAGTATACGGGCGCCGTGATCCTGCTCGCCGAATATGCGCCAATCGGCAAGCGCGGCTTCTGGTGCTCGTTCGCACCCGCCGGAGTCGGCATCGGGATGATGTTGGCATCGAGCGCGTTCTGGCTCGTCTCGCAACTGCCGCAAGAGCAATTCATGGACTGGGGCTGGCGCCTGCCATTCCTGGCCAGCATCGTTATCATCGCGTTCGGCTTGTTCGTGCGCTACCGTATCGATGAAACACCGGTGTTCGAGAAGATAGCCGCCGAGCCGGAAAAGAAGTCGAAAAATCCTATCATCGAGTCGCTGACGAAGCAGCCGCGCAACTTCTTCGTCGTCCTCGGGGCGCGTCTTGCCGAGAACGGGTTTGGCTATCTGTTCCCCGTATTCGGACTTAGCTACGCGGTGAACACGCTCGAGTTCCCCAAGGATCAATCCTTGTTCGTGTTGATGACCAGCTATGTCGTGCAGGTAGCGTGCGTGATCGGCTTTGCGGCACTCTCAGATCGCATCGGCCGACGGCCCGTCTACATCGCTGGCGCGTTGTTTGGGTGTCTCATCGCGTTTCCATTTTTCTGGCTGCTCGAGTCGAAATCGTTCCTTGCTTCGATCGCCGCGTTCTGGCTGGCGCAGATAGCGGTCGGTATGATGTTCGGCGTTCAGGCTGCCTATTTCTCCGAACTCTTCGGACCGGCACGCCGCTTCTCGGGCTTCGCTTTCGCGCGCGAACTCGGGTCGCTTCTTGCCGGCGGCCCTGCCCCCGCATTGGCGACCTTGATGGTGTCGTGGGCTTCAGGTTCGTCTTGGCCGGTGGCGCTTTACTCCATCTTCCTCGGCCTTTGCACGGCCTATGCCGTATGGATGGGTCCGGAAACCTATCGCGACGATATCGCAGTCGACCAGCTTGAGAGCGACGCCACAACTCTGCGAGCGCGGGCGCAAGTAGCGTAGCAAGGAATAGGAACGAGAAGAATGACAAAGGTCCGGGTTCGCAAGCGCGAACTCGGCGTCGCGAACTTTGTTGCGAGAAGGCACCCGAAGTGGCTCGTTTGGCAGCCTCGATCAGCAGACCGAGCCGATAGGAATTTCACCGGGAGACTCGTCGTCAACCTGCCACATTGACCACCTCGACCTCGACGCCGGCCTCCGCCAGCATGTCGTGCGCCGCGGGCGGAATGCCGTCATCGGTGATCAGCCGGCGGATGCGTGAAAGCGGCGCCACCGCCATCGAGCCGCGCGGCTCGAATTTCGAGGAATCCGCCAGGACGATGAGATCGGCGGCGCGATTGAGCAGCTTGGCTTCGGCCCGTGCGATCAGCGGATCGCTCTCGATCAGGCCGAGCGGGCCGATCGAGGCCGCGCTCATGAACATCTTCGAGGCCGTATAGTGCTGGATCGAATCCTCGTCGAAGGGCGAGAGGATCAGGCTCTGGTCGCGATAGATCTCGCCGCCGGGCAGGATGATGCGATTGTCGCTCTCCTGCATCAGCGCCGCGGCGATCGGGAAGGAATTGGTCAGGATCTGCAGGCGCGAGGCCCGCAGGAATTCGACCATGTGGAAGGTGGTCGACCCGCCATTGATGATGATGGATTCGCCGTCGCGGCACAGGGCCGCCGCGCGCTCGGCGATCGCTCGCTTTCGCTCGGCGTTGAGGGCCTGGCTGACGCCGAAGCGCCGCGCCTCGAGCTTGGCTCCTTCCGGCGAGGCCAGCGCGCGGACACCGCCATGCATGCGCCGGACCATGCCCTGGGCGGCAAGATGGGTGAGGTCGCGGCGGATGGTTGCGGGCGAGGCCCGGGTGACGGCAGCAAGCTCCCGCGCCGAGATCACCGAGCGTTCCTGCACAAGCCTGACGATGGCCTGCCAGCGTTCCTGTTCGTGCATGCCCCCTCCATTCGCTCACAACCTCGTCCATCCGCTCATTCATGTCAATGATATGAGCGATTTGTTGCACTGCACGACAAATTTTACGCATCGCATGAGCGATAATGATTGACCATGAGCGACAGCATTCATAAGGTCTAGCAACAATGACACAGGAAACGCATGCCATGGCCTCCGCACGACTCGCAGACCTCTGGGACGACGCCGTCGCAAATTCCCTCGATGAACCAGGCAAGCTGCTCTATCGCTCCAATCTGCTGGGTTCGGACCTGCGCATCACCAATTTCGGCGGCGGCAACACCTCGGCCAAGGTCAAAGCGACCGATCCGCTGACGCGCCAGGAGGTCACCGTGCTCTGGGTCAAGGGCTCGGGCGGCGACATCGGCTCGATGAAGCTCGACGGGTTCTCGACCCTCTATCTCGACAAGCTCGGGGCGCTGAAGGGGCTCTATCGCGGCCTGACGCATGAGGACGAGATGGTCGGCTACCTGCCGCACTGCACCTTCGACCTCAATCCGCGGGCGGCTTCCATCGACACGCCGCTGCACGCCTTCGTGCCGAAGATCCATGTCGACCATGTCCATCCCGACGCCGTGATCGCCATCGCCGCCTCGAAGAACGCCGAGAAGCTGACCCAGGAGATCTTCGGCGGCGAGATCGGCTTCCTGCCCTGGCAGCGGCCCGGCTTCGACCTCGGCCTCAAGCTCT
Source organism: Labrys neptuniae (assembly GCF_040797145.1). NCBI lineage: Bacteria > Pseudomonadati > Pseudomonadota > Alphaproteobacteria > Hyphomicrobiales > Xanthobacteraceae > Labrys > Labrys neptuniae. The sequence continues at coordinate 31,810 of NZ_JBFNQD010000015.1, forward strand.
CCAAACTGGCCACGGAGAATCCCCATCTCACCGGCGTGGTGCTCGGCGGACATGGCCTGTTCACCTGGGATGACGATGCCAAGGCCTGCTACCAGCTCACCTTGCGCATCATTCAGAAGGCAGCCGACTGGCTTGAAGCCAAGGCAAGCAAGCCGGCCTTCGAGGGCAGCAAGACCACGTCCCTGCCCGCTGCCGAGCGGGCCGCCATCGCCACCCGCCTGATGCCTGAAATCCGCGGCCGCATCGGCAAGGCCCAGGCCAAGTCTGGCCATTTCACCGATGCGCCCGAAGTACTGGAATTCGTCAATTCGAACGCGCTCGACAAGCTCGCGCCGCTCGGCACCTCCTGCCCCGACCATTTCCTGCGCACCAAAATCCGCCCGCTGGTGATCCCCTTCGCCGGCGACATCGAGGCCACCATCGCTTCGCTCGACGGCCTGATCGAAGCCTATCGCGCCGATTACGCCGCCTATTACGAGCGTTGCAAGCATGCCGATTCCCCGGCCATGCGCGATCCCAACGCCGTGATCTATCTGGTGCCGGGCGTAGGCATGCTCTCCTTCGCCGCCGACAAGGCGACGGCCCGCATCGCGGCCGAATTCTACGTCAACGCCATCAATGTGATGCGCGGGGCCAGCGGCGTCGACACCTATGTCGGCCTGCCCGAGCAGGAAGCCTTCAACATCGAATACTGGCTGCTCGAGGAGGCCAAGCTCCAGCGCATGCCCAAGCCCAAGGGCCTGGCCGGGCGCACCGCTTTGGTCACCGGCGGCGCCGGCGGCATCGGCCGGGCGATCGCCGCCCGCCTGATGCAGGAAGGCGCCAATGCCGTGCTGGCCGATATCGACCAGGCCTCTCTCGACGCGGCCGTCGCCGATTTCGGCAAGCTGTTCGGCAAGGACAGGGTGCGTGGCATCGCGATGGACGTCACCGACGAGGCCAGCGTGATCGCTGCCTTCGAGGAAACCGCGCGCAGCTATGGCGGCATCGACATCGTGGTCAACAATGCCGGCATTTCCTCGGCCGCTTCGGTCGAGGATACCACGCTGGAACTGTGGAACCGCAACATCTCCATCCTCGCCACCGGCTATTTCCTGGTGGCGCGCGAAGGCTATCGCCTGATGAAAAACGAGGGCAATGGCGGCTCCCTGGTGTTCATCGCCTCCAAGAACGGCGTCTCCGCCTCGGCCGGTGCCTCGGCCTATTGCACGGCCAAGGCCGCGGAAATCCATCTCGCCCGCTGCATGGCCCTGGAAGGGGCACCGCACGGCATCCGCGTCAACGTCGTCAATCCCGATGCGGTGCTGCGCGGCTCCAAGATCTGGCAGGGCGAATGGCGCCAGCAGCGCGCCGCCTCCAACAAGATCGGCGAGGACGACCTGGAGGAGTTCTACCGCAAGCGCTCCCTGCTGCAGCGCTCCGTCTATCCCGAAGACATCGCCGAGGCCGTCTACTTCTTCGCCTCGGACCTCTCGGCCAAGTCCACCGGCAATTTCCTCAACGTCGATGCCGGCAATGTGGTGAGCTTCACGCGCTAAGATGCCAGGTTGCAATTGAACTCGTTAGACAGAATTGTTATTTTGTCTAACGAGGAGCCGCCAATGCTGAAATCGTCCCATCAAAGCCCGACACTTCCCCAGAACCCGAGGCGGCAGTCGGTGATTGATACGGCGCGCCGGCTTGGGCTGCTCGGCGGCGAAAATGGCCGGATCGGCGGGCGGGTGCAGCGTGATCTCGTGGCGGCGGCCAAGGAGAAATCGGGAATCGCATCCGACACTGAACTGTTGGAATACGCCCTGGCCAGGGTCGCGCTCGAGGATGATTTCGGGGCTAAGCTCGTCCGCCGCAAGGGTCGGATCGAGAAAGACATCGACCTTGAATTTTGAGCTGGCGCGCGCACTTCGGCGCGTCAAACCCCAACGTGTCGCCGGTACGATCCGGCGACGGCCCCTTGCCGACCTGCCGAGCGTCATGACACCGATTTCGGCCGGCACCGAATTGCTGATCGACAGTTGCGTTTATATCGACATACTGCAAGGCCATACACCAGTGAGCGTCGACGATCTGCTTTCTGCGCGGATCATCAATCACTCCACGATCTGCTTGGCTGAATTGACGCATCTGTTCGGCCGCCTCGACCCGAAGCACCCGGCGACCAGGAACGTCCTGCGCGAAATACGGTACACGATCGAGGGCATTCCGGGTCACCGACTTTCGTCCCCTTCCCATACGGCAATCGGTGAAGCAGGCATGCTGGCCGGCCTGGTGGCCCGCTTGTCTGGCGTCGACAATCGCGCGAACCAATCTCTCCTCAACGATGCAGCCCTCTATCTGCAGGCTGTGGAGAATGGCTGGACTGTGCTCACCAGCAATATTCGGGATTTCGATTATTTCGATCAGCTCCTGCCGGCCGACCGGGTACTCTTCTACGAGAAGACTGCGACCACGCCAAAGCGCTGACAAACGATAGTCCCGGCACCAGCCCACGGGAGAAGGCAGGGGATTGTGCAGCCAACATTCGCGGGCTAAGCGGAGGGGTCTGTTCCATCCGCGGGAACGGCCTCCCGCAGCGCTCAAGCAGTTCACCGCTTCCCATGGCCCGGATCGCCTTCCACGCCCCGCTCAAACCAGCCGATCACCCGGTGCCGTCGGGGGATCGGGAAACGGCGCGCCTTTTTCTTGCCGCGCTGCAGGGCGCCGGTTTCGAGACCGGCATCGCCTCGACGCTGCGGACCGCCGACCCGGTCGGGGGCCGGGATTTTTCGGGTCAGGCGCAGGCGGAAGTGAGCCGCCTGCTTACGCTTTATCGCGAGCAGCCACAGGAACGCCCGGCCCTGTGGTTCACCTATCACGTCTATTACAAGGCGCCGGACCTTATCGGCCCGGCGATCACCCGGGCCCTTGGCATTCCCTATGTCATCGCCGAGGGGTCACGGGCGCCCAAGCGCGCCCAAGGTGCCTGGTCAAAGGGTCATGCGCAGGCGGAAGCTGCCCTCGACGCAGCCTCGCTCATTTTCATCCTCAATCCGAACGACCGGGCCATGCTGGAGGCGGCAAGGCCTGTCGGCCAGGCCCTTGTCGACCTGCCGCCCTTCATCGATGCCGCCGGCTGGCCGCTCATGGAACGAGACCGCCCCGAACCCGGCGCGCCGTCGTCTGCCTGCCGCCTTCTCACCGTCGCCATGATGCGCGAACCCGACAAGCTGGCGTCCTACGAGATTCTGGCGGCTGCTCTGGCCGGGCTCGATGGCGACCTTTCCTGGCATCTCGACATCGTCGGCGATGGTCCGGCCCAGGCCAAGGTCGAGGCACTGTTCGCCCCCTTCGGCCAATGCGTCACCCTGCATGGCCGCATCGACGATCGTGCCGGGCTGGCCGGTTTCTATGCGCAGGCCGATCTGCTCGCCTGGCCGGCGGTGAACGAGGCCTTCGGCATGGTTTTCCTGGAGGCGGCTCTGCAGGGCTGCCCCTCCGTCGCCGGCAAGTTCGGTGGCGTCGGCTCGGTAGTACTGGACGGGCAGACCGGCCTGCTGGCCAGGCCCGGTGACGCCGCCGATTTCGGCCACTCCCTCACCGGCCTGATGCGCGATACTGCCTTGCGGCAGCGCTTCTCCGGCCAAGCCCTCGCCTTCGCCCGGCAGGAGCGCTCGCTCGCCTCCGCCTCTCGCCGACTGCGCGAGGCCTTGCTGCCCTTGATCCAACCGGAAAAGCCCGCCGCATGAGCCGCTCCGTCCTCATCCTCGTTACCCACCTGCTCGGCGTCGGCCATCTCGCCCGTGCGGCCGCCCTGGCGCGCGGTCTGGTCACGGCCGGCCATCGCGTCACCCTGGTCAGCGGCGGCCGGCCCGCCCCCCTGATCCGGGTCGAGGGCGCGACCTTCGTGCAATTGCCGCCCGTCCACTGCGTCGGCGTCGATTTCCGCACGCTGCTCGGCTCCGATGGCCGTGAAATCGGCGACGAGGTCCGCCAGGCTCGCATCGCGGCGATCCTGGCCGCTCTCGCCACCGCCGATCCGGACGTGGTCGTGACCGAAACCTATCCCTTCGGCCGCCGTCAGCTCGCCCCCGAATTCCGCGCCTTGGTCGAGGCGGCGCGCCAGCGCGCCAGGCCGGTGGCCATCCTCGCTTCTATCCGCGACATCCTCAACCCGCCGGCCAAGCCGAGCCGGGCGGAGGAGGCGGAGGCCGTCCTCGCGCGCTTCTATGACGGCGTCCTGGTGCATGGCGATGCCCTTGTCACGCCGCTGTCGGCGTCCTGGCCTGCCAGCCCGGGACTGGAGCGCATGCTGACCTATACCGGCTACATCGCCGACACGACCGAGCCCGTCGAAGCCATCCCCTCCCGCGAGATCCTGGTCTCAGGCGGCGGCAGCGCCGCCAGCCTGCCGCTCTACCGCGCCGCCATCGAGGCTGCGGCACTTGCCGATATGCCCGCGCGCTGGCGCCTGCTGGTCGGGCACGGCGTCGCCGCGAGCGATTTCGAAGCCCTAGTGGCCAGTGCCGGCCCTCAGGCCGTCGTCGAGCGGGCCAGGCCGGACTTTCCCGCCTTGCTGGCGGACGCCGCCGCCTCGGTGAGCCAGGCGGGCTACAACACCATGATCGACCTCGCCCTTGCGGGCGTGCCGGCGGTGGTCGTCCCCTTCGAGCAGGGCAAGGAAGCCGAACAGCGCCTGCGCGCCGAGTGCTTCCACGCCCTCGGCCTCGCCGGCATCGTCCGCGAGGCCGATCTCTCCGGCCCCACCCTGGCGGCAGCCGTCGAAACGGCCCTGGCGCGTCCACCGGGCGAAGCACCGGTCCTTGCGCTGGACGGCATCGCCGGCAGCGTCAGGGCCGTGGAAGCGGCAGCGCAGCGGGCCGAAGACCTGGCTGGGGCCTGGACCCGTCTCGACGAGGCCCTGGCCGCCCGCCACGAAGTCCGCCTGTGGTGGCGCGACGATGATGCGGTAGCCGCCACGCCGGCGCTCGACCGCCTGCTTGCCCTGGCGCATCGCCACGACCTGCCGCTTTCGCTGGCCGTCATCCCCGCCGCCGTCTTGCCGAGCCTGGCCGAGGCGATCGCCGAAGAACGGCAGGTCGACATTCTCGTGCATGGCTATACCCATGCCAATCACGCCCCGCCCGGCGCCAAGAAGCAGGAACTCGGCCATCGCCCTGCCGCCGAGATACTAGCGGAGCTCGGCCAGGGCCTCTCGACGTTGCGCTCCCGCTTCGGCGCATGCTGCCTGCCCGTCCTGGTGCCGCCCTGGAACCGGATCGATCCGGCACTGATCGGCGGTCTCGCCGCTCTCGGCTTTCGCGGCCTGTCCGTCGCCGGCCCACGGCCTGCCGCTCGGCTGCATGATCTTACCGCCATCAATATTCACATCGATCCGATCGCCTGGAAACAAGGTGGCGGCCTCGTGGAGCCTATTCAGGTATTGTCACAGTTCATCAATGCCCTTGAACATGACGAACCCTTGGGCATACTCACGCATCACCTCGTACACGATGCCTGGATTTGGAGCTTTCTGGAACGGTTGTTCGAGAGGCTCAAGAATCACGCGAATATACGTTTCCTGTCGGCACATGCGTTATTTGCATGAAACGCTGGATCGAAAAACGATACACACGCCAGATAGCAGTGGCGCGCGATTGCGCGTGGGAATAGTCTGGCAACCGACAAGCACCGGAAAACGGGCATCGGAGAGACTGCGGAGCGGGGATGATCAACCAGCCGTTGCTGAGCGTGCGCGACCTCAGCGTAGACTTCCAGGGCGACACCGGCCTGGTCCATGCGGTGAAGAACGTGTCTTTCGACGTCTTCGAAGGGCAGACGCTGGCGGTGGTGGGCGAGTCCGGATCCGGTAAGTCGGTGACGGCCCAGGCCATCATGGGCCTGCTTTCCAAGACGGCGCGGGTCACCGGCGGCAGCTGCCTGTTTCGCGATCCTGCCACTGGCACGACGACGGATCTCGTCAAGCTCAATCCGAACGGGCCCGAAATGCGCGCCATCCGGGGCGGGCGTATCGCCATGATCTTCCAGGAGCCGATGACCTCGCTGTCGCCGGTGCACACCATCGGGGACCAGGTCACCGAGGCGCTGATCGTGCATACGGGCTGCTCCCGGCGCGAGGCGAATGAGCGGGCGCTCGATCTCTTCGCCAAGATCCATTTCCGCAATCCCAAGCGCATGCTCACCACCTATCCCTTCGAGCTGTCGGGCGGTATGCGCCAGCGCGCCATGATCGCCATGGCGCTGATCTGCCGGCCGGCCCTGCTGGTCGCGGATGAGCCGACCACCGCGCTCGACGTCACCACCCAGGCGCAGATCCTCGCCCTCATCAAGGAAATCCAGGACGCCAAGAGCGCCGTGAACCAGAGCATGGCGGTGATCTTCATCACCCATGATCTCGGCGTGGTCGCCAACATGGCCGACGAGGTCGTGGTGATGTATCGCGGCGAGGTGATGGAACTCGGCGGCCGCGATGCCATCTTCCAGCATCCGGAGCACGACTACCTCAAGGCCCTGATGCGGGCCGTGCCTCATTTCAACATGAAGCCGGGCGAAAGGCTGAAGCCCCTGCGGGAAATCGCCGTGCCGCCGCGCGGGGCCGCCGCACCTGCTCCGGCCACTGCGGGCAGCGGCCCGGTCCTCCAGGTCGAGAATGTCTCCAAGACCTTCACGATGCGATCGGGCATGTGGTCGGGCCGTGCGGAGACGATCCAGGCGCTGACCAATGTCTCGCTCTCGCTCGAACGCGGCACCACCTTGGGCCTCGTCGGCGAATCCGGCTCGGGCAAGACCACCCTGTCGCGCATGATCATGCGCGCACCCGGCAGCGCACCGGACAGCGGCGAGGTCCGCTTCGACGACGGCAGCGGCCCGCGTGACGTGTTCACGCTGGAAGGCGAGGCGCTCAAGGCCTATCGCCGCTCGGTCCAATTCGTGTTCCAGGACCCGTTCTCCAGCCTCAATCCACGCATGACGGTGTTCGACATCCTGTCCGAACCCCTGCGGATCCACAGCATCGGTACCGCCGACGAACGGCATGAGCGGGTCAAGTCGCTGCTCGAACTGGTCGGGCTCGAACCGCAATATATGCGTCGCTACCCGCATTCCTTCTCGGGCGGCCAGCGCCAGCGCATCGGCCTTGCCCGCGCCTTGGCGCTGGAGCCCAAGGTGATCCTGTGCGACGAGCCGACCTCGGCCCTCGACGTCTCGGTCCAGGCCCAGATCCTCAATCTGCTCAAGGACCTGCAGGCCGCGCTCGGCGTCTCCTATCTGTTCGTGTCCCACAACCTGGCGGTGGTCGAATACATGGCCCGCGACATCGCCGTGATGTGCCGCGGGCATATCGTGGAACAGGCGCCGCGCGAGGTGCTGTTCCGTTCGCCTCAGCATCCCTATACCAAGGCCCTGCTGCAGGCCATTCCGGACGTCGACCTCGCCAACCCGCTCGACTTCGCCAAGCTGAAGACCGGCAATGCCTCCCAGCCCGAGAAATGGCCGGCCCCCTTCGCCATCCTTCCGAACGCCCCGCCGCCCATCATGGTGGAGGTGGAGCCCCGCCATTTCGTCCGCCTCGGCGCCGACGCGGCCGACCAGCGCAGGGGAGAAGCGGCGTGAACACCGTCCTCAAGCACATTGCAGCCGCTCTGGGCCTCGCCTTCTTCCTGGCGGGTCCTGCCATCGCGGATCCGCCGCCGGCTCCCGCCGAACCGCCTTCCCTGGTCGCCAAGATCGCCAGCGGCGAGTTGCCGCCGCTGCTCGATCGCATGCCGAAGGTGCCGCTGGTGGCCGACATGCTGGCCCGCAACCGCAGCCTGGGTGATTATGGCGGCGAGATCCGCACCCTAGCGTCCAAAGCCCGGGACCTGCGCTACATCAACGTCATCGGCTATACCCGGCTCGTCGGCTATGACGAGCATCTCAACCTCGAGCCGGACATCCTGCAGGCCGTCGACAGCCAGGACGACAAGGTCTTCACCTTCACCTTGCGCGAAGGCCACCGCTGGTCGGACGGCGCCCCCTTCACCACCGAGGATTTCCGCTTCTACTGGGAGGATGTCGCCCTCAATTCGAAGCTCAATCCAACCGGCCCGCCTGCCTTCATGCTGGTCGACGGCGAGAAGCCGAAGGTGGAGGTGCTCGACGCCACCCATATCCGCTACAGCTGGTCCAAGCCCAATCCGGGCTTCCTGCCGTCGCTGGCGGGACCACGACCGATCTGGATCTATTCGCCGGCTCACTATCTCAAGCAGTTCCACAAGAAATATGGGGATGCGGACAAGCTCGCCCAGATGGCCGCGGACCGGCAGATGATGTCCTGGGCTGCGCTCTATAACAAGCTCGACGATCCCTATGAGAACTCGAACCCGGACATGCCGACGCTCGATCCCTGGCATGTGGTGACCAAGGCGCCGGCCCAGCAATATGTGTTCGAGCGCAATCCCTATTTCCACCGGGTCGATCCTCGCGGGCGGCAGCTTCCCTATATCGACCGCATCGTGGTCTCGATCTCGTCCGGCGGACTGTTCGCCGCCAAGGCCAATGCGGGCGAGGTCGATCTGCTGGCCTGGGGACTGAGCACCAGCGACATTCCCACGCTCAAGGAAGGCGAGGCCAGCCACGCCTATCGCACGCTGGCCTGGCCGATTGCACGCGGCTCCGCCTTCGCCTTGTTTCCCAACCTCACCTGCAACGACCCGATCTGGCGCGCCGTGATGAGGGACGTGCGCTTCCGCCGCGCCCTGTCTCTGGCCATCGACCGGCACACGCTCAACAATTCCCTATGGTTCCGGCTCGGCATCGAGGGCAACAACACCGTGATGCCGGAAAGCGCGCTCTACAGCGAGGACGACCGCAAGCGTTGGGCCACCTATGACCCGGCGCTCGCCAAGAAGCTGCTGGACGAGGCCGGCCTCAACAAGCGCAACGCCGCCGGCTTCCGCCTGCTGCCGGACGGACGGGAAGCGGAACTGATCGTCGAGGTCGCCGGCACCGCGCGCGACATCGCCGATGCGCTCGAGATCACCAGCGAGTTCTGGCAGGATGTCGGTCTCAAGGTGGTGGTGAAGGCCGAGGACAGCAACGACCTTGCCAAGCGTTCCTTCTCGGGCGTCACCCTGATGGTGGCGAGCGAAGGCCTGGAGAACGCCATCCCGACCGCGCTGATGCCGCCCAACGGCCTGGCTCCGTTGCGCCAGGACAATTACTCCTGGCCCAAATGGGGCCAATATGCCGAAACCGGCGGCATGGCGGGTGAAAAACCCGACATGCCCGAAGCGGTCGAGTTGATGTCCCTGTGGGAACAGTGGATGAATGCAACCACACTGAACGCCCAAGCCGCCGTCTGGCGCGACATGCTCGCCCTTCATGCCGACCAGCAGTTCAGCATCGGCACCGTGCAGGGCGCGCTCAAGCCCATCGTCGTCAACAAGGCCATCCGCAACATCCCCAAGAAGGCTGTGTTTTCCTGGGAGCCGACAGCACTGATCGGTGTCTATCGCGTCGATGAATTCTACTACGACAACATCGTCGTGACGGGGAATACGCCATGATGCGCTACGTGCTGCGCCGCTTCGCCACCATGGTGGTGACGCTGCTGCTGATCTCGCTTCTGATCTTCATCGTGATCAAGCTGCCGCCCGGCGACTTCCTGACCAACAAGATCAACGAGCTCAGGGCCCAGGGCGAGGCGGCCAGCATCGCCAAGGCGGAGGCAATGCGGGCGCAATACGGCCTCGACAAGCCGCTGCTCCACCAATACGCCACCTGGCTCGGCGTGCTGCCTGGCCCCGACGGTTTCAAGGGTCTGCTGCAGGGCCATTGGGGCTGGTCGTTCGAATATGAGCAGCCCGTGAAGGTGGTGGTGGGCGACGCCCTGCTGCTGACCGTCCTGCTCAACCTGGCGGTGATCGTCTTCATCCACCTCGTCGCCATCCCGATCGCCATCTATTCGGCCACCCGCCGCAATTCCGTCGGCGCCCATCTGGTGACGTTCCTGGGCTATATCGGCCTGGCGACGCCCAGCTTCCTGCTCGCCCTCGCGCTGCTGTTCTATCTCAACCGCTGGTTCGGCATCTCGATCGGCGGCATGTTCGGGCCCGACTATACCGATGCACCCTGGTCGTTCGGCAAGCTCGGCTCCTTCCTCAGCCATATGATCGTGCCGGTGGTGGTGATCGGCCTGGCCGGCACCGCTGGCATGATAAGGCGGCTGCGTGCCAACCTGCTCGACGAGCTCGCCAAGCAATATACGGTCACGGCCAAGGCCAAGGGACTGCCGCCGGGCCGTGCCCTCCTGAAATACCCCTTCCGCATCGCCCTCAATCCCTTCGTGGCCGATATCGGCAATCTCCTGCCCAGCATCGTCTCGGGCTCGGCCATCGTTTCGATCGTGCTGAGCCTGCCCACGATCGGCCCGATCCTGGTGCAGGCCCTGCGCATCCAGGACCAGTATCTGGCGGGTTTCATCCTGCTCTTCGTTGCCTTCCTCACGGTGGTCGGCATGTTCATCGCGGATCTCGCCCTCGCCGTGCTCGATCCGCGCATCCGTATCGGCACCGGCAAATAGGACTGTAATGACCGAGTTGCGATCGCCCCATTACGTCAATCCGGCTCCCTTCGACCCCTATGTCGCCAAGAAGATGACGGCCGAGGAGGAGCGCTTCTACCGCGCATCCTCCGCCACGCTGATCTGGTGGAAGTTCAGGCGTAACCGGCCGGCTTTGTTCGCCGGCATCTTCCTGGCGCTGGTCTATCTGTCACTGCCTTTCGTGGAGGTCATCGCCCCCTATTCCCTGAACCAGCGCAACGCCGACTATCTCTATACGCCGCCGCAGAGCGTGCATCTGTTTCACGACGGGCAGTTCGTCGGCCCCTTCGTCTATCCTGTGAACTTCGCCATCCGCGACATCGAGAGCCCGCAATTCCCGGGCATCTACCAGGTCGACAAGACCAAGCCCCAGGCGCTGCGTTTCTTCTGCAGCGGCGAACGCTACAAGATGTGGGGCTTGTTCGAGGGCAATTTCCATCTGGTCTGCCCGCCCGAAAACGGCACCGCCTTCCTGCTCGGGACGGACCGGCTCGGCCGTGACATGCTCTCGCGCATCATCTATGGCGCCCGCATCTCCCTCACCGTGGGTCTGATCGGCATCGCGGTCTCCTTCACGATCGGCCTGACCCTGGGCGGGCTTGCCGGCTATATCGGCGGCATCGTCGACGCCCTGGTGATGCGCCTGATCGAGGTGCTCCGCTCGCTGCCGGAACTGCCGCTCTGGCTCGCTCTGTCGGCCGCCCTGCCGGCCAATTGGAGCCCGGTGATCGTCTTTCTCGGCATCACCATCATTCTCGGCCTGCTCGACTGGCCAGGCCTGGCGCTGGCGGTGCGCTCGAAGGTGAAATCGCTGCGCAACGAGGATTTCGTGCATGCCGCCGAGATGATGGGAGCCTCGCGGGCCCGCATCATCGGCCGCCACCTCCTGCCCAATTTCATGAGCCACCTGATCGCCAGCGCCACCCTGTCGATCCCGGCGATGATCCTGGGCGAAACGGCGCTGTCCTTCCTCGGGCTCGGCCTGCGCCCACCCGTGGTGAGTTGGGGCGTCCTGCTCAACTCCGCCCAGAATCTCGGCGCCATCAACCTCTATCCCTGGCTGCTGATCCCGATGATCCCGGTGATGCTGGTCGTGCTCGCCTTCAACTTCTTCGGCGACGGCCTCAGGGATGCGGCGGATCCCTATCATTGAGGCGTGCGCCGATGACATATGACCGCTCTCGCCTCGAAGAGGCGTTTCGAGCCAAGACCCGTTTGAAGTTCGTGTTCTTCTGGGGGCATCAGCCCGCCAAGGACGGCCGGATCACCACCTCTTGCTTCAGCCAGTGGTGGCCTGCTCCCTTCGACGTAGCCGGGGTTCGCTACCCCACCGCCGAGCACTGGATGATGGCCGAAAAGGCCAGGCTCTTCGGCGATGAGCAGAGCCTTTCAGAGATCCTCACAGCGGCCAGCCCGAAGCAGGCAAAGCAACTCGGCCGCGGGGTGAAGGGCTTCGAGTCCTCGCACTGGGATGCGCAAAAATATCGCATCGTAACGGAGGGCAGCATCCACAAATTCGGCCAGAATCCAGCGCTAAAGGAATTTCTGCTGTCGACCGGCGAGGCCGTCCTCGTCGAGGCAAGTCCCGTCGACAGGGTGTGGGGCATCGGCCTCGCCGGCGATGATGAGCGGGCGGGCAATCCGCTTCTCTGGCGCGGCGAGAATCTGCTCGGATTCGCGCTCATGCAGGCGCGAGACCACCTTCGCGGTTGAGCGGCCGTCGTAAAATCCGCTCCGCTCGGCCTCCATTCCGACCTCACCGTGGCTCGAACCCGTGGAGATCACATGGCAGCCTACACTTTCAGCATCATCGGGGTGCTCGCACTCTGTCTGACCTCGATCGCCTTGGCCATCAACTCGGGATACTCCAAGGGCCGGGCCGGCGTGCTCTCCGGCCCGATACTTCCCGCCGCCGACGAAAACCCGCTCTACCGCATCGACCGTGCACATCTGAATTCGGTGGAGGCGCTGGCCCCCTTCGTCGTACCAGCCGTGCTGGCGATGATGGTAGGTGTGGGGCCGACCCTGCTCGCGACCCTGGTGTGGCTCTACGTCCTGGTCCGGGTGGCCCATGTGGCGATCTACCTGCGCGGCGGCAACGCGGCAAAGGGCGGCAGTGTGCGAACCGTTCTCTATATCGCCGGCTGCATGGTCACCGTGATCCTCATCGTCGTGACCGGATGGATCGCCATCGCCTGAGGAACCGGAGCTGGCCATCCCTGGCCTCCGGTTCCGCACAGCCTCAGGCCGCCTCCCAGACCGGGAAGGGATCGCTGAGATGGCGATAGGCCTTCGGGTCGAAGCGGCTCCCGCCGGCAGGCTGCACAAGGCAATCGTCCAGGGCTTTGCGGATCGCGGCCTCGTCCAGGCTGGTGCCGATGAAGACCAGCTCCTGGCGCCGGTCGCCCCAGACGTCGTCCCAGTTGCGCTCGAGGATGCGCCACCAATCGGGGTGATCGGGCCAATGCCGCCGCGGGATGGCGGCCCACCAATGCCCCATCGCGCTCACGCGGGCGATGGCCCCGGCCAGCGAGAATTCGCCCACCCAGTCAGGCCGCGTCGCCAGCCAGAAATGGCCCTTGGCCCGGATCAGCCCCGGCCAGGTGCGTTCGACGAAGGCGTTGAACTTGTCGGGATCGAAAGGCCGCCGCGCGCGATAGACGAAACTCTGGATGCCATATTCCTCGGTCTCGGGCATGTGCTCGGCGAAGCCGTAGAGCTCCTTGTACCAGAGCGGATGGCGCTGCGCCTTCTCCTCGTCGAACAGGCCGGTATCGAGCACCGCCTCCAGCGCGACCTTGCCGAAATCCGTCTCGATGATGCGCGCATCGGCATTGAGGGCCTGCACGACCTTGCGCACCAGTGCGAGCCGCTCGGCCGGGACCTGAGAGGCCTTGTTGATCACCACGACATCGGCGAACTCGATCTGCTCGACCAGGAGATCGACGATGGTGCGCTCGTCCCCCGCACCCGCCGTCTCGCCGCGATCGCGCAGGAAGTCGTTGGAGCCGTAGTCGGCCAACAGGTTCGCTGCGTCGACGACCGTGACCATGGTGTCGAGGCGCGCGACGTCCGACAGGCTCGTCCCCGCCTCGTCCCGGAAGGAAAAGGTGCTGGCGACCGGCAGCGGCTCGGCGATGCCGGTGCCCTCGATCAGGAGATAGTCGAAGCGGCCTTCCTCGCTCAGGCGGCGGACCTCGGAAAGCAGGTCGTCGCGCAAGGTGCAGCAGATGCAGCCATTGGTCATCTCCACCAGCTTCTCGTCGGTCCGCGACAGGCCGCTGCCGCCGTCGCGCACGAGATCGGCATCGATGTTGACCTCGCTCATGTCGTTGACGATCACCGCAACCCGCCGGCCCTCCCGGTTGTTGAGGACATGGTTCAGGAGAGTGGTCTTGCCAGCCCCCAGGAACCCCGACAGCACGGTCACCGGCAGCCTCTTGTCTTCGATCTCCATCATAACTCCATAGGTAATGTTATAACATAACATTACCTATGGCTCCTCCGCTTGGCAAGCCGCTTCGACCTCAAAAGCCATCGCGCTCGTTGCGGTGGCACTCGAACCGTGCAGGCGTGCAACGTCCGCTTGCCTTCCGCCCCGCCCTGGCGGATATGCAGGACATGCAGTCCCCGCTCGCCTCCGCCCTCCTCGCCCGCATCCAAGCACGACAGGCCGTGATCGGCATCATTGGCCTCGGCTATGTCGGCCTGCCGCTCGCCATCGCCATTGCCGGCGCCGGTTTCAAAGTGCTGGGTTTCGACATCGATCTCAGGCGCGTGGCGGCCCTCAACCAGGGCGACGGGCTGATCAAGCACATCTCCAACGCACCGATCCGCGAGGCCATCGCCAAGGGGCTGTTCGAGGCTACCGCGGACTTCACCCGGCTCGACGAGCCCGACGCCATCCTGATCTGCGTGCCGACGCCGCTGACGCGCCAGCGCGAGCCCGACATGTCCTATGTCGCCAACTCGACCGCCTCGATCGCGGCCAGGCTGCGGCGCGGCCAGCTGGTCATCCTGGAATCCTCGACCTGGCCCGGCACCACCGAGCAATTGATGAAGCCGATGCTGGAAGCTGATGGCCTCGTCTGCGGCCAGGATTTCTTCCTCGCCTTCTCGCCCGAGCGCGAGGATCCGGGCAATCCCGTCTACGGCACCCAGAACATTCCCAAGGTGGTCGGCGGCGACGGTGCCGATGCACTCGCCTTGGCCAAGGCCCTCTACGACGCCTTCGTGAGCGCCACCGTGCCGGTCTCCTCGCCGGCGGCGGCGGAGGCGGTCAAGCTCACCGAGAACATCTTCCGCTCGGTGAACATCGCCCTCGTCAACGAATTGAAGGTGATCTACGACGCCATGGGGCTCGACGTCTGGGAGATCATCGAGGCCGCCAAGACCAAGCCTTTCGGCTACATGCCCTTCTATCCCGGCCCGGGGCTCGGCGGACACTGCATCCCGATCGACCCCTTCTATCTGACCTGGAAGGCGCGGGAATTCGACATCGCCACGCGCTTCATCGAGCTCGCCGGCCAGATCAACACCGCCATGCCGCGCCATGTCGTCGACCGCCTCGCGGAAGCCCTCGACAAGCGCTTCAAGCGCGGCCTCAACGGCGCCCGCATCCTGCTGATCGGCATCGCCTACAAGAAGAATGTCGACGACGTCAGGGAGAGCGCCTCCTTCAAGCTGATCGAGATCCTGGAGGAGCGCGGGGCGCAGGCCGATTTCCACGATCCCCATGCCCAGGTAATCCCCAAGACACGCGAGCATGCCGCCCTTGCCGGCCGCCGCTCGGTGGCGCTGACGGCCGAGACGCTCGCCGGCTACGATGCCGTGCTGGTCGCCACCGACCATGACGGCATCGACTATGCCCTGGTCGCCAGCGCGGCACGGCTGGTGGTCGACACCCGCAACGCCTGCGCCAAGGCCGGCGCCGACATGGCGAAGGTGGTCAAGGCGTAGATCCTGGAGCGCGGACTTCTCAGCGACATGCTGGCATGTCGCTGAGAAGTCCGCGCTCCAGGATTTCAATGCCCGATCATCCATTTATGCCGGGTCGAAGGCCCCTTCTTGCCGACCTTGCAGATTCCGCAGCCGCAGCCGGCCAGATGGGCCTTCTTCACCACCTTCGGCTCGGTGCCGCTCTTTTCCGAGCGGGCAAGCGCCCGGCGCAGCGTGCCGTTCATCAGGCTGAGCTGCGGGGAAGCGACGTCGCGCTGGCTGAGCTCGCTGCAGCCCGGGCAGGCGCAGGCCTTGGTTGCGTCCGCCATCGACACCCATTCGTCAAAGGGGCCGCAATCGTCGCAGACATAATTGTAGAGCGGCATGGCTGTCTCCCAGGACAAGACGCTTTGGCATCAGAACAGAAAATGCCGCGGGGCGTACCCCGCGGCCGGTTCACAGCTTGCCTTCCAGCAGCAGCAAGCCCGGGATCCAGCCGGTGATGATGCCGGAGGCTACGGTGGCCAGCCCCGTCACCTTGAGGATCGGGCGCTTGAGCGCCAGCAGCAGGAAATACATGAACCAGAGCACGGCCCAGATCGCCCAGTTCAAGCCGAGCCAGGTATCGGTGAGGCTCTGGGCCGAGGTCAGGCCCTGGACGGCGATGGGCACGACAGTGACGGCCACGAACAGGCTGAACCAGCCCAGGCCCCGGCCGTCGACCGTCACCACCCGGTTATAGGCGACCCACAGATAGGTGGTGGTGAACAACAGCGTTAGGGCGGCGGCCTTGATCGAGGCGGCATCGGCCTTGGTGCCGAAGGCCGACGACATGGCGACGCACAAAGTGACGAAGCCGGAGACGACATTGATGACGACGATCTCCTTGTCGTCGATCCTGCCCATGAGCCACAGGCCGTTCAGGAACAGGACGGCACCCACGTAAAGCAGCGCAAATCCGAGCAGCATGATCGCGTTTCCTCTCCACGCAACGCGTCGACCGGAGATGGCATTCCGGCCGAGACGCTGGTTTCATGATATGTGCGAGGCGATGATCAGCTGGTCCTGGCGACGTCGGCGCCCGACACCTTCTTGGTCGGCCCCGAGGCGTTCGGATTGATGTCGAAGTCGAAGATGGCCGTGGGAATGGCCAGCGTCGCGCAGACATTGGGAATGTCGACGATCCCGGCGATGCGCCCTTCCACCGGCGCCGTGCCCAGGATCGAATAGGCCTGTTCGCCGGAATAGCCGAACTTCTTGAGATATTCGATGGCGTTGAGGCAGGCGCGCCGATAGGCGACATGGGCGTCGAGATAATATTGCTCGCCCGTATGCTCGTCGACCGAGATGCCCTCGAAGATGAGATAGTCGTCGAAATGCGGGTCGATCGGGCTCGGCTTGAAGATCGGGTTGATGATGCCGTATTTGGCCATGCCGCCCTTGATGACGTCGACGCTGATGTCGATCCAGCCGGCCATCTCGATGGCGCCGCAGAATGTGATCTCGCCATCGCCCTGGGAGAAGTGGATGTCGCCCATCGAAAGCCCGCCGCCCTTCACATAGACGGGGAAGTAGACCTTGGAGCCGCGTGACAGGTTCTTGATGTCGCAATTGCCGCCATGTTCGCGCGGCGGCACCGTGCGCCAGGCCTCGGCGGCCGCCCTGCGGGCGGCATCGCCCGACATCTGGCCCATCAGCGCCGTATCGCCGAAGGGAAGCGCGGCGAGCGGCGGCACGCGCTCGGGATCGGTCGCAACCAGTTCGGCCTCACGCCGATTGGCCTCGGCAAGCAGCTTGTGGTCGGGCAGGCAGCCGATCAGGCCAGGATGGATCAGGCCGGGATAGCGCACGCCCGGCACATGGCGCGAGGTGGTGTAGATGCCCTTGAAATCCCAGATCGATTTGGTGGCGTTGGGATAGTGCTCGGTGAGGAAGCCGCCACCATTCTCCTTGGCGAACAGGCCGTTGAAGCCCCATTCGGAATCCGGCAGGGCGCCGATGTCGAGGATGTCGACGACCAGGAGATCGCCGGGCTCGGCGCCCTCGACCCCGAAGGGACCGGAGAGATAGTGCACGCGGGTGAGGTTGACGTCGCGCACGTCGTTGGCACTGTTGTTGTTGCCGATCTGGCCGCCGGTCCAGTCATAGCATTCGACGCGGAAGACATCGCCGGGCTTGAAGGTCTCGACCATCGGAATGTCGGGATGCCAGCGATTATGGGTCTTGATGGCCTGGTCCTCGGGCGCCTTTTTCAGATCGACGGAGAATACGGTCTTGGGCATCGGTTCCTCCTCCTGGGGCCGGCCTGCGGGGAACTCCGGGCCGAACCGTCACGATGTTCTGTGCCGGCGCCGCAAGGGGCAGCCTGGCCGTTCGTGCAAGGGGAGCCTAGGCGGGCCCTGTAACCGCCATGAATCGTCCGACCACGATTTGTGTAATTTTTTGTAACCAGGAAGGCGAAGATGCGCCGCGGATCGACGATCCCTTCGCCATACCACCCGGTTTTCCAGCGGAATCGGCACGAAAGCCCCGATCGCGGCCTTGTGCGCCAGTCGTCATGGCCTTGTGCCCGTCTCGACCACAGGCGGCATTGCGACTATCCTGCCGCCATGCCAGCCACCGACGCCAAGTCTCGCGATACCAAGCCTCGCATTCTCGTGGTCGATGACGATCATCGGCTGTGCCGCTTTCTGGAGAAATTCCTGGCGAGCGAAGGCTTCGCCACTGCCAGCGCCAATGAGGGCCGGGCCATGCGCCGCGCCATGGCGGACGAGAGCTTCGACTTGGTCATCCTCGACCTGACCTTCCC
Source organism: Labrys neptuniae (assembly GCF_040797145.1). Lineage (NCBI taxonomy): Bacteria > Pseudomonadati > Pseudomonadota > Alphaproteobacteria > Hyphomicrobiales > Xanthobacteraceae > Labrys > Labrys neptuniae. The sequence continues at coordinate 50,133 of NZ_JBFNQD010000015.1, forward strand.
CGCCGGGGAAGATGGCCTCAGCCTGGCGCGTACCCTGCGCAGCCAATACGACCTGCCGGTGATCATGCTGTCCGGCAAGAACAGCACCATCGACAAGGTGGTCTGCCTGGAACTCGGCGCGGACGACTACATCACCAAGCCCTTCGAGCCGCGCGAATTGCTGGCCCGGGTCCGCACCGTACTGCGCCGCTTCGCCCGGCGCATCAACCTGTCTGAAACGATGGAAGGTGCTTCCCCGGCCATCCGCTTCGCCGGCTGGCAGCTCGATCCCACGCGCTACGAACTCTCCTCGCCCGAGGGCGAGCGCGTGCGCCTGACCAGCCAGGAGTTCCAGATCCTGTCGGCCCTGGTCGAGCGGCGCGGGCGCATCCTCTCGCGCGACCAGATCCTCGACATCGTCGCCAATCGCAGTTGGACGCCCTATGACCGCAGCATCGACGTGCTGATCGGCAAGATCCGCCGCAAGCTGCGCGACGATGTGCGCGACGCCCAATACATCAAGACCATCCGCGGCGTCGGCTACATGTTCGCGGCCGACGCGCGGGGCGAGTAGCCCCCTCATCAGGCTGCCGTCAGCCTTGCTCGGGGCAGATAGAGGTTGATCGTGGTGCCCTCGCCCGGCGTGCTGACGATGCCGAGGCGCCCGCCGGCCTGGCGCACGAAGGCGTCGACCATGGCGAGGCCGAGGCCGTTGCCCTCCCCGGACGGCTTGGTGCTGAACAAGGGTTCGAGGGCCCGGCGCCGAACGGCAAGCGGCATGCCCTTGCCGGTATCGGTCACCGAGAGCAGCACATAGGCGCCCGGCAGCAGGCCCGATGCCACGCGGGCGTCCTCGGCCGTCACCATCAGATTGCGGGCGGCAAAGACCAGGCGCCCGCCTTCGGGCATGGCGTCGCGCGCATTGAGGGCGAGATTGAGCAGGCTCGATTCGAGCTGGCCGGTCGGGATCTCGACCGGATGGATATCCTCCGTCACTTCGAGAACCACGGTCACCTTGTCGCCCAGCGTGCGGACGAGGACGCGCATCAGGGGCGGCAGTTCCCTGCCGAGAGCGACGACCGCCGTCTCTTCCATGCGCCTGGCCCCGAAGCGCAGCAGGCGCGATGCCAGCTCGGAGCCGGACCTGGTGGCATCGAGGGCATCGGCAACGAGTTCGTGCAGCTCCGGCTGGCTATCGAGCCGTTCCTGCAGCCAGCGCAGGTTGGAATAGAGCACCGCCAGGATGTTGTTGAAGTCATGGGCGATGCCGCTGGCGAGCTGGCCCATCGCCTCCAGGCGCTGGGTCTGGCGGAGGCGCTCGGCGATCCGGCTCTTCTCCTCCACCAGGCGGATGCGCTCGAAGCAGCGATCGAGCAGGGCCAGCAATTCCTCGGTGTAGAAGGGCTTGGACAGGTAGTCATAGGCCCCTGCCTTGAGGGCCTCCACCGCAGTCTCGATCGAGGCATAGGCCGTGACCATCACGCAGACGAGATCGGGATTGCGCTGGCGCAGGGCGCGGACGAGATCGACACCGTCGCTGAGGCCGAGGCGGACGTCGACCAGCGCCACGGCGATACGCTCACGGCCGAGCATGTCGAGGGCCGCCGCCGGGTCATGGGCGATCGGGGTGTGATAGCCTTCCAGGCTCAGCAGGCCAGCGAGGCTGGAGGCGAAATCGACGTCGTCGTCGACGATCAGCACGCAGCGCGTACCGGCCTCTTCGCCCGCGGTGACCTCGGATGCGCCGATGATGTCTGCCGGCAGCTCGCTGTCCTCGTCCTTCATGGCCGGACCGCCGGAACACAGGGCAGGACCAGCGATATCAGCGTGCCCTCGCCGGCTTCGCTCTCGACCCTGACTTCCCCGCCATGCTGTTCGAGGATGCGCTTGACCAGCGGCATGCCGAGCCCGACGCCGAAGGCCTTGGTGCTGAACAGGGGCTCGAAGATGCGGGCAGCCACCTCCGGGGACATGCCGCTGCCCTTGTCGGCAATGGCGAGCACCATCCGCTCCCCTTCCTGGCGCGTGGAAATGGTGATGGCGCCCTCGTCCTGTGCCCGGCCCTCGCAGGCCTGCACCGCATTGACGAGCACATTGGAAAAAGCCTGGCGCAGCCGCTCGGCATCCGCCGGCACGGCACAGCCGGCTTCGAGCCTGAGCGTGATCAGGGCGCGGGTCGCCGCGTCCTGCTCGCCGGCCTGCTGACGGACCCAGGCATCGATGGCGACGGGCGCGAGCACCAGAGGGCGCTTGCGCGAGAAATCGAGCAGGTCCTCGATGATGCGTACGCAGCGCCAGGCGTTGCGCTGCAGGCGCTGCAGCTCTCCCATCACCGGCTCGCCGGCGTCGCGCAGCGAACGCCTGAGCACATCCGCTGAGGTCACCAGCGTGCCGAGCGGGTTGCGCAATTCATGGCTGACCGTGGCCGTCATCTGGCCGATCGCGGCCAGGCGTTCATTGCTCGCCAGCTCCTGCTGGGCCTGGTGCAGGCGTTCCAGGGAGGCGACCAGGTCGCGCTCGGCAAGCTCGCGGCTTTCATGCGAGAGCACGATCCACCAGGCGCCGATGCCGAGCAGCGGCAGGAGGGCCAGGAAGACCCTGAGCAGCAGGGCGCCACTGTCGAGATGCGGCTCCTCGGCCCCGGGTTCGATCAGGCGGTAGGTGAGCAGGAACACCGCGGCGGTGACGATGGTGAGCGCAAATCCGACGCCCCCGACCTTGAGCAGCCGCTGGCCCATATGCGGGGCGATCTTGCCGATCAGCGTGCGCCCGAAATAGCGCGAGCGCTGATCCTCCAGCACGCCGCCGGGCGACTTGCAGACATCATGGCAATGCGAATCCAGGCTGCAGCACAGCGAGCAGATCGGCCGGTCATAGAAGGTGCAATGCACCATGTCGGGGCGCTCATAGTCGAGGCCGCAGATTTCGCAGGTGATGATCCCCTGCCGGCGGGCGGCGACTTCCTCGCGCGGACGTGCCAGATAATAACGTCCCCCGGTCGCCACGCCGATCGCAACCGCGCTGACGAGCGCCGTAAAGAAGGCGATCGGCGCGGCATAGGCCTCCGCCAAGGCACCGAAACTGCCGACGAAACAGAGCACGGCGACGACGGAAGCGAGGGCCATCGAGCCGCAGCCGACCGGATTGAAATTGTGAAGATAGGCCCGCTTGAACTCGGTGAAGGGCGGGCTGATCTTGAGCGGCTTGAGAATGGCGAGATCGGCGAAGATCGAGCCGATCCAGGCCGAGGCGATGATGGAATAGACGGCCAGCACCAGCGCCAGAGTCTGGAAGATGCCGAGCAGCATCAAGAGCAACGAGATCAGGATGTTGAAGATCAGCCAGACCACCCGGCCCGGATGGTAGTGGGTGACGCGCGAGAAGAAGTTCGACCAGGCGAGCGAACCGGCATAGGCGTTGGTGACGTTGATCTTGACCTGCGAGATCAGCACGAACACCACGGCGGCGGCCAGCACCACGGCCGTATCGGCGCTCACATACTCATAGGCCTTGATATACATGTGCACCGGCTCGAGCGCCGTCGCCTGCGGCAGGCCCGAACTGACCACCAGCACCGCCAGGAAGCTGCCGCACAGGATCTTGAACCCGCCGACCACGATCCAGCCCGGCCCCGCCGCGATCACCGCCGTCCACCAGCGCCAGCGGTTTTCCTCGGTCTTGTCCGGCAGGAAGCGCAGGAAGTCGACCTGCTCGCCGATCTGGATCGACAGGGCGCCGAGCACGCCGATCGCCGAACCGAAGGCGAGGAGGTTGAACTCCCCGCCCCCCGTCGCACTGCCGGCGAAGGCGACCCATTCGCCGAGCGTGCCGGGATGGTCGATGGCGATATAGACGAAAGGGAGCAGATGCAGGCCGATCCAGACCGGCTGGGTCAGCATCTGCAGCTTGGAGATCACGGTGACGCCCATGAAGGTGATCGGGATGATCACCAGCGAGGAGATGATGTAGCCGAGCACCAGCGGCACATTGGCGAAGAGCTTGAGCGCCTGCGCCATGATCGCCCCTTCCAGGGCGAAGAAGATGAAGGTGAAGGTGGCATAGATCAGCGAGGTGATGGTCGAGCCGATATAGCCGAAGCCGGCCCCGCGGGTCAGCAGGTCCATGTCGATGTTGTAGCGGCTCGAATAATAGGCGATCGGCGTCGAGGTCACGAACACGAACAGGCAGGTGACCAGGATGGCCGGGAAGGCGTTGGCGAAACCATAGCTCAGCGTGATGGTGCCGCCGATCGCCTCCAGCGCCAGGAAGGAGATGCCGCCAAGCGCCGTATTGGCGATGACAAAGGGGGACCAGCGCCGGAAGGATCTGGCTGCATAGCGCAGCGAATAATCTTCCAGGGTCTCGTTGGCGATCCAGGAATGGTAGGACCGCAAGGCGGGCAGGCGCGGAATGTCCACTAGCCACCCCGCCCGCAAAGGCGCATGCGCCTCAGGCCGACCGTATCAGACATGCCTCTCCCCTCCCGGCCCGGGCACCGCTTTCATGCGGCGGCGGCGAGCTCGATACGGTCCGCGATCCCGGTGTTACCGGATTGAAGCGGCCGAATCTCCTTCGCTCCGACAGTATCATCCCTCGGCGTCGGTATTGTGATCCGCCCCCGCCGATACCGCAAGGCGGCGCCCGCCATTTCCGGAAGCGCGGATGAAGGCGTTCATAGGCACTGACTTGAGGGGTTGGGCAAGATGAGGCGGTTGGAGATGAAACTCGACATATGAGCCCCCTCGCCCCGTTCTTACGGGGAGAGGATAGAGGTGAGGGGCTGCTCCAAGGGTGTAATTTATGAGGTCGAGCTGCCCCTCATCCTTACCTTCTCCCCGTAAGGACGGGGCGAAGGGGCGATTGGCGTCGCGCCCCTCGCCTCAAGTTAACGCCTACGGATGACGTCCGCCCTGCTGGAAACCCAATCTTGGATCTTGACGAAACGTCTCGCGCCTTCTATAAATGAGTATGTACTCACTCAAATGAAGTCGAACCGTGGCACGCCCCCTCAGCGAAGCGAAGCGCCAGGCGATCCTGGCATCCGCCACCCGGTTGGTGGCGGCCATGGGGATCGGCGCGCCGACGGCGAAGATCGCCCAGGGTGCGGAGATCGCCGAGGGCACGTTGTTCAAATATTTCGCCAACAAGGACGAGCTGCTCAACCAGCTCTACCTGACCCTCAAGACCGAGCTCGGCGGAGCCATCATGCACGGCTTCGTTTCGAATGCCAGCATCAGGGAGCGTGCCTGGCACATCTGGAGCCATTGGATCGACTGGGGCGCGAAATATCCGGTGAAGCGCAAGGCCATGCGCCAACTCGGCGTATCCGAGCGCATCACCCCGGCCAGCAGGCAGGCCGGCAGTGCGGCCTTTCGCGACGTCAGTGCCGCTTTCGAACAGGCCCATGCGCTTGGCCCGCTCAAGGACCAGCCCATGGCGTTCCTGAGTGCCTCCTTCGAGGCGCTCGCGGAGACCACGCTGGAATTCACGGCGCGTGATCCGGAAAGACGGGAAGCCTACAAGCAGGCCGGCTTCCAGATCTTCTGGGGCGGCCTGGGCAGCTAGGACGCCCTTAGTCGCCGAACTCTTTTACACGTTAAATGAGTGAGTGCACACTCTTTATTCACCGAAACGGGAAGTGAACCATGTCTAAGATCTGGCTGATCACGGGTGCCGGCCGCGGGCTGGGGCGTTCGATCCTCGAAGCGGCGCTGGCCGCCGGCAACAAGGTGGTGGCGACGGCGCGCGATCCGGAGCGCCTTGCCGACCTCAAACAGCTTTATGGCGACAGGCTGCTCAATCCGGCGCTCGACGTCACCAATCCGGCCATGGCCCGCCGCGCCGTCGACGTTGCCGTCGCGGCCTATGGCCGCCTCGACGTCCTCGTCAACAATGCCGGCTTCGGCCATCTGACACCCTTCGAACAGACCGAGGAGGAGGATTTCCGCTCCCAGGTCGAGACCAATTTCTTCGGTGTGGTCAATTTGATACGGGCGGCCCTGCCGGTGATGCGCAGCCAGCGATCCGGCCACATCATCAACATCTCCTCCGTCGGCGGACGCGTCGCCACCCCCGGTCTCAGCGCCTATCAGGCGGCCAAATGGGCGGTGGGCGGTTTCACCGAGGTGCTGGCCCAGGAGGTCGCGCCCTTCGGCGTCAAGGTCATCGCCCTGGAACCCGGCGGCATGCGCACGGATTGGGGCTACACGGCCCGCGACGCTGCCAGCGACATCCTGCCCGACTACGAGCCCAGCGTCGGTGCGGTCCTCAAGCGCATGAAGGCTTATGTCGGCAACGAGGTCGGCGATCCCGAGAAAATCGCTCGGCTCGTCGTCGATATCTCCACTCGAGAAACATTGCCGGCTCACCTGCTTCTCGGCAGTGACGCGCTCCACGTCTACCGCCAGGCGGAGGCGGCCCGGCAGAGGGCCGCTGCCGACTGGGCCGAGGTCAGCGCCTCCACCGATTTCGACGGCGCCGAACTTCCGGCACTGCTGAGGGCCTGACACCATGAGCGCAACCAGCGCGGCCTGGACTATCCGTGACATGCCGCCCCAGAAGGGGCGGCGCGTCCTGATCACCGGCGCGACCGGCGGCCTCGGCTACGAGACCGCCCTGGCCTTGGCGCAGGCGGGCGCCGATGTGCTGCTGACCGGGCGCAATCCGGCCAAGGGGCAGCAGGCGCTCGCGCGCATCCGCGCTTATTGTCCCGCTGCCACCATCTGCTATGCCGATCTCGACCTGGCGGATCTCGGCACCGTCACGGCCTTTGCCGATCGCCTGGGCAACGAACAGGAGGGGCTGGATCTCCTCGTCAACAATGCCGGGGTGATGACACCACCCGTCCGGCACGAGACCCGGGACGGCTTCGAATTGCAGTTCGGCACCAACTATCTCGGCCATTTCGCCCTCACCGGCCGATTGCTGCCCCTGCTGCGCCGGGGCAGGACCCCGCGCATCGTCAATCTCAGCAGCGGGGCCCACCGGCTGCTGGCCGATATCCATTTCGACGACCTGCAATGGCGCACCAGCTACAAGCCCTGGCGGGCCTATGCCCAGTCCAAGCTCGCCATGATCCTCTTCGCCTTCGAACTGCAGCGCCGCAGCAACGCCTTCGGCTGGGGCCTGCTCAGCAATGCCGCCCATCCCGGCTATGCCGTCACGGATCTGCAGACCAGCGGTCCGCGCCTCGGCCGCAGCCGCCCTCACCCAATGGCCTGGCTGACCCGGCTGATGCAGCCTTTGATGTCCCAATCCGCCGCCGAGGGGGCACTACCGACCTTGTTCGCGGCGACAGCACCCGAGGCCAGGCCGTCAGGCTATTACGGCCCGCAAGACATGTTCGAACTCAAGGGGCCGGTCGGGGATGCCAGGGTCGGCGACAAGGCCCGGGATCCAGCCCTCGCAGCCCGACTCTGGACCATCTCCGAGAAACTGACAGGTGTGACATGGCCGAACCATCAGCCGAGCTTCGTTTGACCGATCCCGGCACGTCCTGTGCCGATTTTTCCCGCTTCTTCCGAGCCTGGGTGAGCAACCCGCTGCGCGTGGCCGCAGTGGCGCCCTCCAGCGACGCGCTTGCCCGGGTGATGACCCGCGAGATTTCCCCGGCGCTCGGCCCCGTGCTGGAACTCGGGCCCGGCACCGGCGTGTTCACCCGCGCTCTGCTGGCACGCGGGGTCGCCGAAAGCGACCTCACTTTGATCGAGTTCGGTGCCGATTTCGCCCACATGCTGGAGCGCCGCTTCCCGCGTGCCCGCATCCTGTCGATGGACGCAGCCCATCTCGCCCGGCACGCGCTCTATCAGGGCAGTCCCGTCGGCGCCGTGGTCAGCGGCCTGCCCCTGCTGTCGATGCCGCCCGACAAGGTGGCGGATATCGTGGCCGGCGCCTTCCATTATCTGCGCCCGGACGGCGCCTTCTACCAGTTCACCTACGGCCCGCGCTGTCCCGTTCCGCGTGCCGTCCTCTCCGATCTCGGCCTTGAAGCCAAGCGCATCGGCGGTGTGCTCTGGAACCTGCCGCCGGCCGCCGTCTATCGGGTCACCCGAAGCGACGGGAAAGCCTGAGGACCGGCAAACCTCAGGCGACAGCCGGCTGACTGCCCGGGCTCACTTGTGAGCCCGGGATCACCACGGTCTGCATCCCGTCGGCGAAGCGGATGCCGGCGGCCTGCAGGGCGGCCTCGATGCGCTTATAGGCTTCGGCCCTGACGTCGAACTGCTTGCCCGGTGCGGTCTGGAACTTGCAGCGGAAGATCTTGATGCCGGGATCGATGCGATAGAGCTTGGCTTTCAACGGCTCGCGGATCATCGGGCCGATATCGGGATCGGCCTGCATGCCCTCGCCCACCTTCTTGATGATCTTGCGGACCTGTTCGGAATCCACGCTCACCGGCAGCGGCAGGTTGAACTTCTCGATCACCCAGTCGCGCGAATTGTTGCGCACGGTGCCGAGCGATCCATAGGGCACGAAATGCAGGGGTCCGTTGTGGTGGCGCAGCGCCACGGTGCGCAGGGTGATGCGCTCGACCGTACCCTTGGTGCTCGAACCGCTCTCGATATATTCGCCGATGCGGAAGACGTCCTCGACCAAGTAGAAGATGCCGGCGATGATGTCGCGCACCAGGGCCTGGGCACCGAAGCCGACGGCGAGCCCGAGCACGCCCGCGCCGGCCAGCAGCGGCGTGATCTCGATGCCGAGGGTCCAGAGGGCGGAGAGCACCAGCAGTACCAACAGCACGATGGCGCTGGTCATGCGTAGCAGCGGCAGCAGGGTGCGCAGGCGTGCATTGGGCCCGGGCTCGGCATGGGGATCGAAGGGCCCGATGCTGCGCAGGCGCCGGTCGATCAGTTCGCGGATGGCGACCCAGCCGACATTGATGACGAGCGCCAGGCCGGCGACACCGAGCAGGTGCAGGACGAAACGCATCAGCGGGCTGTCGCCTCCCGCCATGTTGCGCATCGGCGCGTCGAGGGCGATGAGGGCGGCGGCGATGCCGGTGAGCACCACGCCATAGCGCGACAGCGACAATACGATGTTGGGAATGAGGCCGGCGCCGATGGTGCTGCCGTCGGGCGTGACCTCCTCGGGCCAGAAGAAGAACACCCAGCGCCTGAGCCGCGTCTGCACCGTCGCGACGATGGCCAGGATCGCCAGCAGCGTCGCGAGCGTCGAGCCGGCCGCCAGCCAGACGCCGTAAATGCCAAGGATCAGCGCGGCGGCGAGGAAGCCATAGGGAAAGCGAGGCAGCAGCCGGCCGCTGGCGCTGGCCGTGGCGCGGCCCCGTCTCAGACCGATCAGGACACCGGTCAGCACGATCAGGGTGATGAGCGTGGCCGAGATCACCCGCACCGCCGAAGCCGCATGCGGGGCGCTGGCGACATATTCCAGGAGTTCGGGCAGGAGGTGGCTGAGGGCGAGCAGGAAGGCCATGCCGACAAAGGCGGCCACGAAGCGCTGGGCATGGGAGGGATCGATGTCGCCGAGCCGCAATTGCGGATGGCCGGGTGCGGCGATGATATCAGCCATGAGCCAGGCCAGGCGCACGAACACGATGAGCAGGATCGAGGCGATCACGAAGCCGTCGAAGCCGGACGGCCAGTCGAAATAGGCGGCGGCGCCGACAATGGCCACCACGAACAACACGAGGCCGAAGGCGCGCAGGCCGAGGCGCCGCATGGCGAGGCTGAATGCCGCGCGGCGGCTCGTGACGGTGGCAGCCTCCAACGCGATCACCGCCGGCGTGGCATAGGTCCAATAGAGCCATTCTGCCCCCGCCCCGACGATGAGCAGGATGAGGCCATAGGTCAGCGTGACGATGCCGTTGCCCGTCGGCATTGCGGTGGAGACGTCCGAGGCAAGGCGGGCGAACTCACCGGGCGCCAGGGTGAGACTGTCGGCGATGCCGGCGAGGCGATGCTTGGCGGCCTGAAGCAGGCTGGCCACGAAGGCCGAAAGCTGCCCCTGTTGGACCGCCTGGTCCTGGATCAGTGCGGCGGCGGCAAGCGTTTCCGCCTGCGCCCGCTGCAGGACCAGGCCGGCGGCCGAAGCGCCTGCCAGGATGGAAAGGACGCTGCGTGTGCTCATGGCGCGGCCTGCGACGGGATGGGCTGTGGTATCACCCCGCCGGCCGAAGCTGCCGTCCAGCCTGCAGGGTCACGCGCCGCGGTGACGTCGGCATAGGCCGGACGCAGGCGGCTGATCGAAACGCTCTCGCCCAACAATCGGGCCTGGCAGGCGAGGCGCTGGCTGGCACCGGCGTGAATGCGCGCGAGCGTCGCCCGTTCGTCGACACCGATCGGCGACAGGTTGGCCGCGCCTTCGTCGACGGCGACCACACAGGTCCCGCACCGGCCCCGGCCGCCGCAGACATGGGCATGGGGAACGCCGCTGGCCAGGCTGACCTCCAGCAGGGAAAGGCCGGGCCGTCCCTGGCCGAGGAGATCACCGTCATAATGCACGCTGACCACTCGCTGCCGGTTCCCCAGCACACGGCTCAGCATCACGCCGCAAGCCAGCAGCACCAGACCGGCATAAGCCAGCAGGGTAGCGTCGCGGATGGCGCCGATCTCGGCCTGCGCCGCGCTGAAACGCCCCATGCTCGCGGCGATCGCCGCCTGCCATTCGGGCTCGGCGGCGAGCCTGGCCATGGCATCCTTGCCGCCCTGCACGAAACCGAGCAGGGCGGCGACCGGCAGGATGAAGAACAGCGGCGTCAGGATCAGGCCGAGGCGCCGCCAGGCCGGCTTGAGCACCAGCCAGGTATAGAGCCCCACCGCGCCATGCACCCAGACCACCACCACGGCAAGCACCTGCAAGAGGGCATTGGCCGGGGCGAAGTGCCAATAGGCCGCCAGCACCAGGCCGAAATCGGGCTTGAAGCCGGCATCGATCAGGCTGAACACCTGTGCGAACAGGATGTGGTTGATCAAGAGGGGCGTCGCGAGCAGGCCCAGCCCGATCTGCACCCAGTCCGTGCGCGACAAGGCCAGGCTCCGCCGCCTGGCAATCGCCATGAGGCCGAGGACGCCATGCACCAGGGCCGCGGCCGACAGCAGCGCCAGGCCCGGCATGGTGCGCCAGGGCAGTTGCAGAAACGGCTTGGCCTGTTCCATGGCCTCGATGGAAATCAGGCCGAGCGCCGCGTTGACGAGGTGCATCGTCACGAAGACGAGCAGGACCAGCCCGGCGATCAGCCGCAACCGACGCTGCAGCGAGCGCATGTGCTGGGAAAAGGGAAGCGCCGACAAGGGACCCGCCTGCCGCTTGAGTTCATTGCGGCCATCATCCTACGAAATCCGTAAGATTCAATGATCCCTATCGAAGACCGGGACGCTCCTGTCCCCCAGCCATTTTCAGGTGGTGCAGCGATAGAGAAAATAGCGCCCGGACGGCACGCCGGCCGGCAGGTCGAGGTGCTGGAGCGTGGCATGCCGCAAGGGAAGGCCGCTGGCGACGATGCCGCCGGGCTGCAGCAGATCGGCCGCCAACGGTGGCAACCAGCGCATCGTCTCGGCGTCGACCTCGGCGTAGTTGGTCTCGATGTCGGCATGCACCAGTGCGGCGCCGATGCCGGTGAAACGGGCGGCAGTTTCGAGGATTTCGCCGAGCACCAGGTCTTCCTCAGGCGGCACCGAACTCTTATGGGCGCCCAGGGCCCTGTCGAAGGCGACGATGCGCCGGCCGGGCAGTCTTTCCCGCAGATGGTCGAAGGTCCGCCCATTGCCGAGCCCGAGTTCGAGCACCGGACCGGGCAGGCCGGCGATCAGGCCGCAGACATGATCGAGCACGTCGCGCTGGGCGCAGACCCGGCGGATGAAGCTGTCGAGCCGGCTCACGAAAATTCATCCGCAGTTACGACGATGCGTAAATCCGGCGCGACGCTCGGGCCCCCTTCGCCCCGCTTGCGGGGAGAAGGTAAGGATGAGGGGCAGCACAACCGTTCAAAATGATAGCGTGTCACAGCCCCTCACCTCTATCCTCTCCCCGCAAGCGGGGCGAGGGGACTCCTGCGTCGAGTTGCACTGGCCCCCGATCATCTCGCCCAACCCTCGCCCCTGCGGCCATGGGGAGCGATCCGGCCAGCACGCCATCGAACTTGCCGGCCAGCACGGCTATACCCGCTTCGAAGGAAAAAGCTTCGCGCACGCGCCGATAGGCCCCCTCGCCCAGGCGCTGGCGCAAGGCCGGATCCGTGGCGAGGGTCCACAGCCCCCCGGCGAGGGCTTGCGGATCGTTCGGCGGCACCAGCAGCCCTTCCTCGCCTTCGCGCACGAATTCCGGCACGCCGGCAAAACGCGTGGAAAGGATGGGCAGGGCCTGCGTCGACGCTTCCATGATCACGTTGGGCAGCCCGTCGCGGTCGCCGCTTTCGCCTTCCTTGCAAGGCAGCACGAACAGATCGGCGGCGCGCAGGGCCTCGATCACCTCGCCTTGCGCCAGCGCCCCTCGCCAGATGATGCGATCGGCCAGGCCCAGCCGCTCGGCCTGGGCCTGCAGCGCCTTGCGCAATTCGCCGCCGCCGATATGGGTGAGGCGCCACGAGAGGCTCGGGGGCAGTTGCGCCAGTGCCGTGAGCAGGTCGTCGAAGCCTTTCTTGGCGACGGCGCGTCCCACGGTGACGAATTCGACCGGCGCTTCGGCGCTGCTGCCGTCGCGCCACGGCCGTTCGGCCGGCGGCACAGGAAAACGGCCGAGATCGAGGCCGTGATAGACGAGGCTGACCCGATCGGGATCATCCGCCGGCGCGAGGCGCTGCAAGGCCTCGACCCCGCCGCGCGTACAGGTGACCCCCCATTGGCTGTCGGCGATCTTTTCGCGCTTCTCCCAATCGGTGGTGGTCCAGATGTCCTTGGCGTGCGCGGAGAAAGAGAAGGTCCGCCCGGTCAGCAGGGCGGCATAGCGCGCCACCGAGGCCGGCGTGTGCAGGAAATGCACATGGAGATGACGGATGGCCGGATCGAGCTCGCGCGCCATCACCAGGGCCTGGCCGAGGCGGCGGCCGCGGCTGGCGCTGAAATCGCGACGAAGATCGCGCAGGAACAATCCCACCAGCTTGAACAGCCTGGGGCGCTTGAGGGCACTGAGCGCCCCTGCCAGCACCCGCAGCGGCGCCTGATGCAGATATTCGGGCAGATAGACCGGCCGAGCCTTGATCTGCCGGTTCAGCATGTGCACCGCCCCGTCCGTCGGCTGGCGCAGCGACCAGATCTCGAAGGCAAAGCCTGCCTGCTCCAGCGCCAGGATCTCCTGGGCGATGAAGGTCTCGGACAGGCGGGGATAGCCCTTGACGACGATGGCAATGGGAGAGCGGCTGGAAGACATCAAGATCCGGTCGGAGAGAAACGTGTTGGTCATCGCTCGCGTCGACAGGAACCTCCGGGTGCACGGGCATCCTGCCCGTTCTTCCCATCCTGCCAATGCAGCGTATCCAGGAACGGGCAGGATGCCCGTGCACCCGGAAAGGGTCAGGTTCCGGCCACGCGGCCGAGCGGGACGGCGTTCAGCCTGGCCTCGAACCAAGGCGTCGCCAATTGCTCGATACGGTCGAGGCCCTCGAGCAGGTGCGGCAGGAAGGCCTTGGACGGCAAGGACTGGCTGGGCAGGTTGCGGATGGCCTGCGCCATCTCCAGCGGATCGCGGCGAGCGCCCGGATTGAGGTTGTTGCCATCGAGCATCGAGACCAGCCCGAGACGGGTCGCATGCTCGGCCCGAATCGTCTGCTCGCGGCGGGGCGTGGTACGCGGCACGATCAGCGCCCGTTTGTCGAGCGAGAGAATCTCGCAGAAGGTGTTGTAGCCGCCCATCGAGACGATGCCCTGGGCCTTGACCATCAGGTGCTCGATCTTGGCGTCGAAGGTGATGGCGTCGACATTGGGCAGGCGGGCGATGCGTTCCATGAACGGACCGCGCCGATCGCGGGCGACGAACGGCCCGAATACCAGCAGTGCCGGGGTCGGGATGCCGGGATCTCGCTCATAGGCGGAGAGCACCCAGTCGACCAGCTCATGCCCGTCACCGCCACCGCCGGTGGTGACCAGCACGAAGGGTCCCTTGGTCAGCTTGGGATAGCGGATCAATTGCGGCTGGGGCGGCAGTTCGCGGCGCAGGAAGCCGGTATAGACGATGCGCCGGCGGACATGGTCGGGCAGGTCGAGTCCGGCCAGCGGCTCGTAGATCTCGCTCAGGCCGTAGACCCAGATGTCGTCGTAATAGCGCACGAGCGCGTCGACGGCGCCCTTGCGCTCCCACTCCGGCGCCAGCACCGAGGGTTCGTCCATCACGTCGCGCACGCCGAGCACGATGCGGGCACCGGCCCGGTGCAGTTCCTCGAGCGCCGGCAGCAGTTCGCCACGAAAGCCCGTCGGCTCCTTGTCGACGATCACCAGGTCCGGCTTCAACGCGCGGGCCGTCTGCAGGATGATGCCCTCGCGCATCGCCACCGCCTCGTCGAGCGACAGGTTGAGGCTGAGGGTGGTGTAGTTGCCGTCGGCATGTTTGACCACGCCGGGCACGCGCACATAATCGACCCCGTCGCCGAACTCGAAGCTGCCGATCACCGGCGAACCGGAGATGATGACGATCGAGGCGTCCGGGTGGCGTTCGACCAGGCGATTGGCGATGGCGCGCGAACGCCGGAGATGGCCGAGGCCGAACGTATCGTGGCTGTAGATCATCACGCGCGGGCCGCCGGAGCCGCGTTGCGCGCGGCGGGACGGTCCCGGCCCGGGCTGATGCAACATGACGACTAGCCCCCCGAGCTTTTGCTGGATGCTTTACGCATTAAGACCTGATTCTCGCCTGATCGGTTTGCCGGATCTCGACACAAATGAAGCGGGGCGGCGCAGCGCCGATACCCGCTGTGGTTTCATCATAAACATACCGCGTCGCAGCGACAACGGGCAGATAGCTGCTTTCCCAGCCTCCCCGGAGGGGAGGCGATGCCCGAGCACCCCTGCCGTATCGCCGCGCCGATGCGGACGCAACCCACAATTTAGTCACGGATTCATAACAAGCTTTTGTCAGTTCCAAGCAGTCGCTGCGTTGACGGACGGCTTGCAAGCTCTTAACTCCACGACACTGGAAACAGGTGTCACCCGTTGGACCCTAGCCTTTTTCGATATGTCTGGCGGCATTCGCGAGGCGAGCAGATCTTCCTGCTGCTGGTGATTCTTGCGTCCTTGCCCTTCTATTGGATCTCGCTGGAAGTCCCCAAGCACATCGTCAACCAGGCGATCCAGGGCGGCGCCTTCGAGGGTGGCAAGCAGACCGCGCGCCTGTTCGAGATGTCGCTTTCCCTGCCTGATTTCCTCGGCGGCACCACCTGGCGGATCTTCGACGGCATCGAGCTCACGCGGGTGCCGTTCCTGTTCGCCCTCAGCCTGTGGTTTCTGGTGCTGGTGCTGATCAATGGCGCCTTCAAATATGTCATCAACATCCGCAAGGGCATCTTGGGCGAGCGCATGCTGCGGCGCCTGCGCTTCGATCTCTTCTCGATCCTGATGCGTTTCCGGCCCGAGGACATCGCTCCTTTGAAGCCGGCCGAGGTGGCCGGGATGATCAAGGACGAAGTCGATCCGATCGGCGGCTTCATCGGCGATGCCTTCATCCAGCCGATCTTCCTGATCACGCAGGCCGGCACTGCTTTGCTCTTCATCATGATGCAGAGCCCGAGCCTCGGCCTGGCCGCCCTCGTCGTCGTGCTGGCGCAGGCGATCATCATCCCGATCCTGCGGCGTGAGCAGATCCGCCTCGGCCGCGAGCGCCAATTGGCGTCACGCCAGCTCGCCGGGCGCATTGGCGAGGCGATCGAGACGGCACCCGCCCTGCATACGTTCGGCGCCACGCGCTACGTCGAGGCCGAAATCGGCGACAGGCTCGGCGGCCTCTACAGGATCCGTGCCGACCTGTTCCGCCGCAAATTCGCGGTCAAGTTCCTCAACAACCTCCTGGCCCAGCTCACGCCCTTCATCTTTTATGCAGCGGGCGGCTATTTCGCCTTGATCGGCACCGTGAGCATCGGTTCCCTCGTCGCCGTGATCAATGCCTACAAGGATCTTCCTGCGCCCATCAACGACCTCATCACCTGGGACCAGCAGCGCCAGGACGTGCAGGTCAAATATGAGCAGGTCTCGGCACAGTTCTCACCGGAGCGGCTGCTACCGCCGGCCAACGGCAAGGCCGCGGCGATCCCTCCCGCCGACACGCCCATCCAGCTCACGTCGGTGAGCGTGCAGGATGCCCGCGGTGTCTCGCTGCTCGACCGCCTCTCCCTCACCCTGGAACGGCCTGGTCATATCGCCCTGGTCGGACCGGCCGGTGCCGGCCGCGACATCCTGGCCCGCATCCTCGGACGCCAGTTCCTGGCCTATCAGGGCAGCGTGAAGATCGGCGACGCCGAGATTTCGTCCTTCTCCGACCTCGAACTCAGCCAGATCCTGTCCTTCGTCGGCCCCGATCCCCTGCTCTCGCCCGGTTCCATCCGCGACAACATCCTGTTCGCCGCCCAGCGCCGCCCACCGACCCTCGGCGACATTTCGGTGCTGGTGTCCGACAATGCCCAGTACAAAACCTTCCTGGAGGCTCGCCGTTCCGGCAATCCACTGGTCTCCGCCGACGCCGACTGGACGGACTACCAGGCGCTGGGCATCGCCGGGCCGCAAGAGGTCGATGCGGCGATCCGCAGGGCACTCGACGCCGCCGGCGCCTTCGCCGATATCAACCGCTTCGGCGTACGAGGCCGCTTCGACGACAGCCATAGCGACGCCTTCCTCGAGCGTTTCGTGCGGGCGCGCCAGGTCGTGCGCGAGCGCCTGGCCAGCAAGGGCATGTCCCATCTGGTCGACCCCTTCGACCCGCAGCTCTACAATGCCGGCGCTTCGGTCGGCGAAAACCTGCTCTTCGGCGTGCCCAAGGGCAAGAAGCTGCATATGGACAGCCTGCAGCGCAACCCGTTCATGCGCTCCATCCTCGAGGCTGAGGCCCTGCTGGAACCCTTGATCGATTTCGGCCTGCGCGTGGCGGAAATGGCCGTGGAGACCTTTGCCGGCCTGCCACCGGAACATCCCGTGTTCGAACGCTATTCGGCGATTCGTCCCGAAGACCTGCCGCGCTTCCAGGAAATCGTGGATTCCGTGCATGCGCGCGGCACCACGCGGGCTCTCTCGTCCTCGGCGCGCACGCGGCTGCTCGGCGCGGGCCTGGCCTATATCGAGCCGCGCCACCGCCTGGGCCTGATCACCGAGGCCTTCACGGCACGGGCGCTGCGGGCGCGCCACAGCTTCCGCAGCCACCTGCCATCGCAATACAGCGACGAGATCGAGTTCTACGATCCCGCGCGCTACATGCGCGCCGCGCCGGTGGGCGACAACATCCTGTTCGGGCGCATCAGCTACGGCATCGCCAATGCGCCGGAACGCGTCTATGCGCTGGCGCGCGGCGTGGTCGAGGAACTCGGCCTCGACAAGGATATCTTCGCCCTGGGGCTGAATTTCGAAGTCGGCAAGAATGGCTGGCAGCTGCAGCCGGCCCAGCGTGCCCGCATCGCCATCGCCCGGGCCCTGGTCGCCAATCCCCAGATTCTGGTGATGGAGAACGCGCTTCTGGCCTTTTCCAGCTCGGAAGCGGAGGAGCTTCTCCACAGCGTACGCAGCGCCATGCAGGGGCGCACGCTGATTGCAACCGTTGCGAGCGCCAGCCAGGCCGAGGGATTCGACCGGATCATCGAATTCGACGGGCCAAGAATCGTCACTCGCGATATTGTTACTCTTGCGCAGAGTGCCTAAATGATGCTTGGATTGCATCTGGATTTTGCCTCGATTGCTCAACGAGGGGTTGCTAAAGCGTTTTGCGATGTGAGGGAGTCACCTCGAATCGCAAAGGCGTGTCGGAACAAGGAGCTAGAGCAAATGGGCGTTCACACTTGAACGCGCTTTGCTCTAGGGTTGAGCGGGGAGAGGGACCTTGGATCTCGATCTGGAAGTCAAAACCATCAGGAACGCGCCGATCTTCACGGGCATCGATCCGTGCAAGATGCGGCTGCTCGCCTGCATGAGCGAGCAGTTGACCTTCGAGAAGGGCGACTATCTCTTCAAGATCGGCGAGATTCCCGATGCTGCCTACGTCATCCTCAGGGGCGACGTCGAACTGCTCGCCCAGAATGGCGAGAACCTCATCGCCATCGGTACCGAAGGTCCGGGCGCCATGATCGGCGAAGTCGCGGTGCTCTGCGACGCACGCCGTTTCACTTCGGCGCGGGCCCATACCGACATTTCGGTCATGCGCATCAACAAGGATTGCCTGCTGCGCATGATGCAGGACAATCCGCAGTTCTCCATGTCGATCGCCAAGGAATTGGCGCGCCGCGTCATGCAGATCGCCACGCAGGATGCCCACGTCCTGACGCACTGAATTCCCGCACAGGCGGATACGGCCTGCCGGCGCGGCCGTTGGCTGTTTGCCGAGTGCACCCACAATCGCTTGAATCGCAAAAAATGGGCGGGCAAGGCTCGGTTGTGCATGTGCGCCATGCCCGCCCCTCCTTCCGAGTGCGTCTACAAGCCGCCTCCATCCGATTCCATTTCGACGCATCTTTGCGATTCGATGCCTCCATCCGATCGAAAGATGCCCGAGGAGCCATGATGACCCTTGCACTCGACCGCCTTCGTGCCGAAACCCCCGGTGTCGCCAACCGCATCCATCTTAACAATGCCGGCGCGGCGCTCATGCCGGCGCCGGTGGTCGATGCGATGACCTCCTATCTGCGACGCGAGGCCGAGATCGGCGGTTACGAGGCCGCCGAGGAATCGGCAGCCCGGCTCGACAGCGTCTATGACAGCCTAGCCCGCCTCGTCGGCGGCGCGCGCGACGAGATCGCCTTGACGGAGAATGCCACCGTCGCCTGGCAGATGGCATTCTACGCCCTCCCCTTCCGGCCGGGTGACCGCATTCTCACCACCACGGCCGAATATGGCGCCAATTACGTCGCCTTCCTGCAGGTCGCCAAACGGACTGGCGCGGTGATCGAGGTCATTCCCGACGATGCCGACGGCGTGCTCGATCCCGCTGCGCTCGAGGCCATGATCGACGACAGGGTGCGCCTGATCGCCATCAACTGGATCCCGACCAATGGCGGCCTGGTCAACCCGGCCGCCGCCGTGGGGGTCGTGGCCCGGCGCCATGGCATTCCCTATCTGCTCGATGCCTGCCAGGCCGTGGGGCAGATGCCCATCGACGTCGAGGCTCTCGGCTGCGACATGCTGTCTGCGACGGGCCGCAAATTCCTGCGCGGGCCGCGCGGCACCGGCTTCCTCTATGTCCGCCGCAAGCTCTGCCTCACGCTCGAGCCGCCGATGGTCGACCATTTCGGCGCAATTTGGGTCGACAAGGATCATTACCGCCTGCGCGATGACGCGAGGCGCTTCGAAAGCTGGGAGAACAATTACGCCGCCCGGCTCGGGCTCGGCGTCGCCGCCGATTATGCCCTTGCCGTCGGCATCGAGGCGATTCGCGATCGCTGCCAGGCGCTGGCGCAACGGCTGCGGGCGGGTCTGCGATCGCTCCCGCGCCTGCGCGTCTTCGATCTCGGCCCACATCCGGCAGCCATCGTTTCCTTCACGGTCGACGGCCTGGAGGCGGACGAGGTCCGCAGGCGCGCCACCGAGGCCGGCATCAATCTCAGCATATCCCGGCCCGGCAGCACCTTGCTCGACGCGCTCGCCCGCCATCTGCCGATATTGGTGCGTGCATCGCCGCACTACTACAACAGCGAGGACGAGATCGACGCCCTGCTGGCGCTGCTGGAGAAGATGCATTGATGGCAGGCTCGGGCCGGAACACCCCGGGGGCGGTGCCGCGGATCGCAAAGTCGCGTCGAAACAAAGAGCTAGAGTAAAACTGCGTTTTCGCTAAAACGGGCTTTGCTGCCAGGCCCGCATGGGCTCTCCCCTTTGACCGACTGCCGCATCCCGGCACTCATCTTCACGAGTTCGACCGCATGAGCGACACCGAGAGCGCACCCGGGCAAATCGAATGGCGATTGCCACGGGAGCGCGAGTTGCGGCTATGGGCCGGCGTCGTGCTGTTCGCCTTCGTGACCACCCATCTGCTCAACCACGCCCTCGGCGTGTTCGGCGTGACGACCATGGAGGCCGTGCAGCGCTGGCGAATCTGGGCCTGGCAATCCTATGGCGGCACCGTGCTCCTCTATGGAGCATTGCTGACCCATGCGACGCTCGCACTCAAGCGCCTGACCACGCGGCGCATTTCGCGCATGCCACTCGAGGAACTGGTGCAGATCGCCCTCGGCCTGGCCATTCCCTATTTCCTGATCTCCCATGTGCTCGGCACGCGCATCACCTCCCTCTACGGCTACAGCGAAAGCTATGGCGAGGTGCTGGCGCGGATCTGGCAGGGCGGGCCGGCCAAGCAGATCCTGCTGCTGCTCTGTGCCTGGACGCATGGCTGCATCGGCATCGGCCAGGTGCTGCGCAGCCGCTCCTTCTATGCGCGCTGGCGCGACCTGCTGATTCTGGGCATGGGCATGCTGCCCACCCTGGCGCTGGCCGGCTTCTTCTCCGCCAGCCGCGAGCTCGAGGCGGCCGGACGCACGCCCTCGCCGATCGCGACCGACCACACCATGGCCCTGCTCGTCGCGGGGCAATGGCTGCTGCTCGGCCTTGCTGCCGTGATCGCCTTCGTTGCCTTCGTGATGATTCTGCGGGTCGTGCTGCGACTGCGGTCGGGCACGGTCTCCATCCGCTATGTCGGCCATGGCACCTTCAAGATCCCGCGCGGCACCACCGTGCTCGAGGCCAGCCGCGCCAACGCCATCCCCCATCCGGCCCAGTGCGGCGGGCGCGGGCGCTGCTCGACCTGCCGGGTGGCCGTCACCTCGGATGCGAGCGCCCTGCCGGCCCCGAGCAAGGCCGAGCGCACCATGCTGGAGCGCATCTCGGCACCCGCCAATGTGCGCCTTGCCTGCCAGCTTCGCCCCGACCACGACATCTCCGTGCAGATCCTGCTGCCGATCGTGCCGTCAGGCATGCGCGGGCGTAGCGGCGACGATCTCTATCGCTGGGGTGCCGAACGCGAGATCACCGCCCTCTTCGTCGACATCCGCGCCTTCAATGCGATGACGAGGCTGCAGATCCCCTACGATATCGTGCTTTTGATGAACCGCTTCGTGCAGGAAATGACCCAGGCCGCCGAGGCCCATGGCGGGCGCGTCGATGCCTTTGCGGCCGACGGGCTGATCGCGATCTTCGGCCTGGGTGACGAGCCCTCCCGCGGCGCCGCCGATGCCATCCGGGCGGCCCGGGGCATGCTCAAGAGCGTGGAAGGCCTCAACACCGAATTCGGGGCGGCCCTTTCGATCCCCCTCAGGGTGGGCATCGGCATCCATTCCGGCCCCGCCATCATCGCCCGGGTCGGCGACAGCGAGCGCGGCATGCGCCTGGTCGCGCTCGGCGACACCGTCACCATCGCCGGCCGGCTGGAAGCCGCCACCAAGGACTACCTCACCGACTGCCTGATCTCCGAAGAAGCCATGCAGCGTTCGGGCATGTCGCTGCGCCGCCAGAACGGCAAGCATCTGCACATCGTCGGCCGCGACAAGCCGATCACGCTCTATACGCTCGACGAGACGCCGGTACCGGCCGAGTGAAGGGTCACGCCGGCCCTTCAGCGCAAGCCTTCCCGGATCGTCGCCGGGAGCGGCGTATCGGCTGGAGCGGGCTTGGGCGGCGTCGCAGATTGCAGAGGTGAGGCAGGCTGCGCGGTGCGCGGGCGACTGCGGGCCTCGGCCGCCCGTCGCTGGTTGGCATCATACTCCCGCCGGGCCCTGCGGCCCTCCTCTATGCCCCATTGCCGCGCCGTGCGGACCAGCCAGGCATCGGCGGCAGCCTTGCCGTCGCGCAACACGCGGCGGCGGTATTCGGGTTCGATCTCGCGCATCTTCTGCTGCACGCGCGCCGGATTCGGCCGGACGGGAATCGCCTGCGCGGTTTGGGCATGAACCGGAGGAACAGCCAATCCGGACATGCCGGTGAGGCCGACGAGCGCAGCCATGGCCAGCAACGGGATCTGCCTCTTCAGCTGCATTCCTCTTCCTTCCGGACCGGGACCGACAGGATTGTCGCCTCAGATTCCCTGAAGTCGTCGCCATCGTCAAACCCGGCTGGGATCCGGTACGGTCCCGAACGGGATTTTTCCGGCATCCGGCACGCCATATCCTGCCGGAACCGCCATCACTCGAATTTGAGCGCGGCCTGTCGCACTCCCGCCAAATCTGCGCTACACACGGGCTCAAGCCACCGGCCTTGACCCGGTGTGCCGGATGGAGAAGACCGTGCTTGACCTGACTGCGATTGGAACCAAATCCGCCGCCCCCAAGCTGCTGCACCGCATGCGTGACAAGGTGACGGACCAGATCCAGAAATCGCCCCTGGCCCGCAAGGCGTTCACCTATGCCGCCAGCCATATTCCGCTCAGCTATTTCAAGAAATTGCCGACGATCATCGTCGTCGACGTCACCAATTCCTGCAATCTGCGCTGCCCCGTCTGCCCGGTCACCTTCGCCATGACGCGTCCGCGCGGCCTGATGAAGATGGAGATCTTCCGGCAGATCGTCGACGATTTCGTCGACGAGCCGCTCAAACCGGCGATGTATTTCAACTTCTCCGGCGAGCCGACCATGAACAAGGCGCTGCCCGAGATGATCGCCTATGCCAATGAGCGCGGGCACGACACCTTCGTCTCGACCAATGCCACCAAGCTTTCTTCCGAGCTGATCGAGAAGATGCTCCAGGCCGGGCTCGGCCGCATCAACCTGTGCATCGACGGCTTCGACGCCGAGGCGCAGGAATCCTACCGCGTCGGCTCGAAGTTCGAGCAGGTGAAAGCCAATATCGAGAACTTCCTCGCCATCAAGCAGCGCCTCGGCAACACCAAGACGGTGACCGTGCTGCAGACGCTGCTGACCTCCTATTCGGAAAAGCAGATCGACGCGATGGTGGAGTGGGCGGACAATATCGGCTTCGACCAGGTACGCTTCAAGACCTTCAGCCTCGGTTCCTACACCGATGACGACCAGCAGACGAAATATGGCCACCTCGTGCCGAAGAACCATGATCTGCAGCGCCACCAGAACGAGAAGATCAGCCTGCTCTGCGACGTGCCGCTCTATCAGACCGTGGTGTTCTGGGAAGGTGACCTCGGCCTGTGCTGCATCGACTATGACCGCATGATCAAGCTGCCCAATGTCGACAAGGTCGGCTTCAAGCAGGCCTATCTGTCGGACGAGGCGGCCAAGGCCCGGCGCCACGGCTATACCAAGCAGTTCGATATCTGCCAGAGCTGCTCCTATTCCAACGCCGACAATATGGGCTTCAAGATCAAGCTCAACAAATTGCGCCGGCAGAGGGCCGCCGAGCTGCAGAGCAAAGCGGCGTGAACGCCCGGCTGCGCAGCGTCGCCGGCGCGAGCTTCGCCGTCGCCGACGACAAGGACGGCTTCTGGGACAAGGCCGAGAGCGGGGCCTGGGAGCCCGAGACACTGGCGAGTGTGCATGCGCTGACCGGTCCCGGTACGTTGTTCGTCGATATCGGCGGCTGGATCGGACCGATCACCCTGACGGCCGCCGCACTCGGAGCCGATGTTCTCGCCTTCGAACCCGATCCACGCGCCTTCGAGCTCATCAGCGCCAATGTCGCCGCCAATCCGGTGCTGGCATCGCACATCCGCCTCCACCATGCCGCGGTGTCGCCGACGGCGGGGCGCGTCAGGCTGGGTTCGCCCAAGAAGCCCGGCGACAGCATGGGCAGCATCCTGGCCGCCGACAGCGGCGCCGCGCTGTGGGAGGCGGAGGCGATCCTGCCCGCCGACATCGCCGCCATGGCGAAGGATGCCAAGCGCATCGTGCTCAAGATGGACGTGGAAGGGGCCGAGTATCAGCTCCTGCCGCATCTGGCCTCCCTCCTCGGCCCGCGCACCGTGGCAGCCCTGATCGCCTTCCATCCCCGCCTGCTCGCCAAAGCCGGCCGTTCGGCCGCTGAGATCGAAACCCTGACGGCGACGGCCCAGTCGGCACTTGCCGCCTACACGCTGCGCAGCCTTGATTGCGAGGGCGCGCCGATATCCCGGCAGGCCAATTCCACCGTGCTGGCAACGCGAAAGTAGCGGCTTGCCGATACGGCGCCATTGACCGGCTCTTCCGCCTGTGTCGTGAATTGGTTGCAATCCGGTCGGCAGCACGCGCTATGTGCGACTGCCTGACGGCAGCGGGAGCAAGGCGGGTTCGCGGCTGAAGGCTCGTTTGCGCCAGCTCTGTGTTTCCAGCCAATCCGGCGGGATTGGCTATAGCGTCTTTGCGATTCTCGGCGTAGCCCGCAAATCGCAAAACGCCTTGGGAGGACGTTCGTCTTGAGACTGCCTGGCGGGTTGCGTTGGCTCTTCGTGGTTTTCGCCTTGGCCGCCTGGCCGTGCTGGGCGCAGGGAACGCCGTCTCCTGCCGCTCCCGCGCCTCCCGCCATGAGCCAGCAGCAGATGGACACGATGGTGGAGGCCATCAGCCAATCCGTGATGAAGAAGCTGCAGGCCCAGGGCGCCCAACCTGCTCCGCCCAGCCCCGACGGCAGCGGCATGCAGATGGCAAGTGCCCAGCAGACCGAGATGTTCATGCATGTCGGAGGCCTCGTCACCGGCCTGCCGGCTCTCTGGGCCGAATTTGGCAAGCTCGTCACCAGGCTCGATGCCGATTACAACGATGGCCGGGGCCTCGGCCGCTATTTCCTGCTGCTGATCGGCGCGCTGGCGGCAGCCCTCGCGGCAGAATGGGTGGTCCGGCTGCTGCTGACGCCACTACGGCGCCGGCTGGTGATCCGGATGCACGGCCTGCATGGCATCAGGGCGCTGCTCGGCCTCGGGGCCCTGGAACTGCCGCCCCTGATCGCGCTGTGGATCGTCGGCAATGCCAGCGAAGCGGCTCGCTTCATGGGTGACCTGCCGCAGACCCGCTTCTCCATCGCCATGCTCAAGACCATGCTGATCTGGCGCCTGCTCCAGGCCGTGTTCCGCTTCACCCTGCAGCCCCGCCTGCCCGAGGCCCGCCTGCCCGATCTCGGGGATGCCGATGCGCGCGCAATCTACCGTGGCGCTTCCTTCGCGATCCTGCTGCTTTTGTTCAACGCCGTGCTCGCCGATGTGCTGCGTGCCCTGCAATCCCCGCCGCTGGCGGTCGGAACCGCCCAGCTCTATGGCGCCGTGGTCATGATGTTGGGCATGGTGGCCGTCTGCATCCGCCTCAACGGCCCGATCGGCCGCTGGTTCATCGGCGTCGCCAATCCCGCTCAAGCCAGCCCGGTCAAGACCGCGATCGCCAAGCACTGGTTGTTGGGGGCCCTGCTGCTGTTCGCCCTGTTCGTCACCGCCGATATCTACGCGGCCGTGGCCGGCCAGACGCGCATCTCCGGTGCCCTGATGCTGACGCTGGCGATCCTGGTGGCCCTGCTGGTGGTCGAATCGCTGGTGCACCGTATCCGCATCATGCTCCAGCACCAGACCGATGGCGTCCGTCTGATCCATCCAAGGGGTGCGGAAGCGCTGGCGCGCTGTGCCCGCTTCGGCGTGCTGATCCTGGCGATCGGTGCCCTCGGCCGCACCTGGGCCGTCGATGTCAGCGGCGTCATGGCGGGCGATGACTTCAACCGGGTGGCGCGTAACCTGTTCTCCGCCGGACTGACGGCCTTCGCCGCCTATTGCGCCTGGGAGCTGGTGCGCTACATCACCGACCGTTATTCCGCGGGCCGCAGCGGCCCGGCCCTGCCGGGCGCAGCTGATGCCGAGGACGACGCCCCGGTTTCCACCGCCTCGCGCATTGCCACCATGATGCCGGTCTTCCGCATCGGCCTGGCGATCGCGATCTCCATCCTGGCCGTGCTGACCGTCCTGTCCCAGCTCGGCGTCAACGTGACGCCGCTGATCGCCGGCGCCTCGATTTTCGGCCTTGCCATCTCCTTCGGATCGCAGACGCTGGTGAAGGACGTGGTGTCGGGCGTCTTCTTCCTCATCGACGATGCCTTCCGGGTCGGCGAATATATCGATGTCGGCAAGGCCAAGGGCACCGTCGAGGGGTTCACCCTGCGCTCGCTGCGCCTGCGACACCAGAACGGCCCGGTGCATACCATCCCCTATGGCCAGCTCGGCCAGGTCACCAATTACAGCCGCGACTGGGCGACCATCAAATTCCCGCTGCGCTTCGCGCGCGAGACCGATCTGGAAAAGCTGCGCAAGGCGGTCAAGAAGATCGGCCAGGACATGCTCGAGGATCCCGAGATGAAGGAGGAGTTCCTCACCCCCCTGAAGATGCAGGGCGTGTTCGACATCACCGACAACGCCATCGTCGTCCGCTTCAAATTCACGGTCAAACCGAACAAGCCGACCTTCATCCAGCGCGAGGCGCTCAAGCGCCTGGTCCGCATCCTGCCCGAACAGGGCATCGAGTTCTCCACTGGCACCGTGGCGGTGCGCACGCTCGACGGGGAGGGCCGTGCCGGCCTCGGTGCCGCCGTCGCCGCCAATGCGGCCTTGGCCTTGCCTCCGGCCGCTGCCGGATAGGCCCGTAAAGATAGGAGGTGAGGAGGGCTGGCACCACCTAACCCTTCCCCAAACGCGCATCCGGGTGTAGCAGACACCTACTTGATTTGTGCTGGCGGATTGTCGCGATGACGTTTCTACCCGATCTCCATACGCTTGCCCTCTATTCGGCCGCCTGCATCTTCCTCTTCATCACGCCCGGTCCCGATATGAGCCTGTGGCTGGCCAAGACCATCTCCGGCGGCCGGCGCGGCGGCACCGCCGCCATGCTGGGCACGCAGGTCGGCTGCCTGTTCCATACCTTCTTCGCCGCGGTCGGCCTGTCGGCCGTGCTGGCGGCCTCGGCCACCGCCTTCACGGCCCTGAAGATCGTCGGCGCACTCTATTTGCTCTGGCTTGCCTATGGCGCCATCCGCTCCGGTTCGGCCCTGAACGTGCGCGATGAGGGCAAGCAGGAGGCCGGATTCTGGCCGACCTTCATGGTGGGGCTCGGCATCAACCTCACCAACCCCAAGGTGGTGCTGTTCTTCCTGACCTTCCTGCCGCAATTCGTCGATGCAGCCGACCCCCATGCCTCCCAAAAACTTTTCTTTTTGGGACTCTATTTCATTGCCATCAATCTGCCGTTTGCGTTTCTATTGATTCTCGGGGCTGAGAAGGTGGTGTCGTGGCTGAAGGCCCGCCCGCGGGTCTTGCGAGGCATCGACTTCACCTTCGCCGGTGTCTTCGGGCTTTTCGCCTTCAAGATCCTGACCACGCAGACCCGCTGACGGAGTTCGCCTAAAGCGTTTTGCGATTTGACCGAATCGCTCCAAGTCGCAAAATCGCTTTGAATCAAAGAGTTAAAGTAAAAGCGTTTCTGCTCGAAATGCGCCTGGCTCTGGGGAGTTGTTGCTTGCCGTCGTTCCTGCGCCGAGCCCTGCTGGGCCTGGCAACCATCGTCGCTCTGATCGGTTCGGCCGTTGCAGCCGAGGCTGCCTGCGAGGACATGACCTCAAAGGGGCGCAGCTACATCGTGTGCCGTTTCGATCTGTCGAACGACAGTCTGGCCCTCTATTGGCGCGGTGCCGACGGCACGCCGCTCGGCAGTCCGGACCGGCTCGCCCAGGAACTGGACACCCAGGGCAAGAAGCTGATCTTCGCCATGAATGCCGGCATGTACGACAAGGCGCTCGGCCCTGTCGGCCTCTATGTCGAGAATGGCCGCATCCTGCACAATGCCAATACCCGCAACGGCTTCGGCAATTTCCATCTCAAGCCTAATGGCGTGTTCTATTTCGGCGACGGCAAGGCCGGCGTGATGGAGACGAGCCGGTTCCTGAAAGCCCGCATCAATGCCCGCTTCGCCACGCAATCGGGCCCGATGCTGGTGATCGACGGCCAGATTCATCCCAAGATCCAGCCGGACGGGCCGTCGGAGAAGATCCGCAATGGCGTCGGCGTGCGCGACGGCAAGATCGTGATCTTCGCCATCTCGGCCGAGCCGGTGAGCTTCCACGATTTTGCCGAGCTGTTCCGCGACCGGCTGGGCACCCAGAACGCCCTCTTCCTCGACGGCTCGATCTCCACCCTCTACGCGCCGCCCATGCCAGCGATCGGCGGCTGGACCACGCTGGGGCCGATGGTGGGCGTGACGGAAGGACCGTAGCGCCGGCGCGACGCGCTCCTGCTTGCCGCAAGGCTGTTAGTTTTTACACTCTTTTCCAGACGGGCATTTTTGACTACATCAGCCGTCAAAATCGCGTCACACTCTAGGAACAGCCATGGCTCCCCGCACGCTCTATGACAAGATCTGGGACGATCACGTCGTCGAAACCTCCGCCGACGGGACGAGCCTGCTCTATATCGACCGCCATCTCGTGCATGAGGTGACCAGCCCGCAGGCCTTCGAGGGCCTGCGCGTCTCGGGTCGCCAAGTGCATTCGCCCCAGCGCACCCTGGCCGTGGTCGACCACAACGTGCCGACCTCCGACCGCTCCAAGGGCATCGACGACCCCGAAAGCGCCATGCAGGTCAACACGCTGGCCCAGAACGCCAAGGATTTCGGCGTCGAGTACTACTCCGAACTCGACAAGCGCCAGGGCATCGTCCACATCGTCGGCCCTGAGCAGGGCTTCACTCTGCCCGGCACCACCATCGTGTGCGGCGACAGCCACACCTCCACCCATGGCGCCTTCGGGGCGCTGGCCCACGGCATCGGCACCTCCGAGGTCGAGCATGTGCTCGCCACGCAGACGCTGATCCAGAAGAAGGCCAAGAATATGCGGGTCACCGTCGACGGCGTGCTGCCGGACGGCGTGACCGCCAAGGACATCATCCTGGCCATCATCGGCGAGATCGGCACGGCGGGTGGCACCGGCCATGTGCTGGAATATGCCGGCGAGGCCGTGCGCGCCCTCTCGATGGAGGGCCGCATGACCATCTGCAACATGTCGATCGAAGGCGGCGCCCGCGCCGGCCTGATCGCGCCCGACGAGAAGACCTACGCCTATCTGAAGGATCGCCCCAAGGCGCCGAAGGGCGAAGCCTGGGATAGGGCCCTGGCCTATTGGAACACGCTTTACACCGAGGATGGCGCGCATTTCGACCGCGAGGTGAAGCTCGACGCCGCCGCCCTGCCGCCGATCGTCACCTGGGGCACCAGCCCCGAGGACGTCGCCTCGATCATGGGCAAGGTGCCGCATCCGGACGATGCGCCGAACGAGCACAAGAAAGCCGCGATCCAGCGTGCCCTGGCCTATATGGGCCTGCAGGGTGGTGAGCGCATCCAGGACCTGGCGCTCGACCGCGTCTTCATCGGCTCCTGCACCAATGGCCGTATCGAGGATCTGCGCGCCGTCGCCGGCATCGTTGCGGGCCATACGGTCAACGCCAACGTCAATGCCATGATCGTGCCGGGCTCGGGCCTGGTGAAGATGCAGGCCGAGGCCGAGGGTCTCGACAAGATCTTCCGGGCCGCCGGCTTCGACTGGCGCGAGCCGGGCTGCTCGATGTGCCTGGCCATGAATGCCGACAAACTCAAGCCCGGCGAGCGCTGCGCCTCCACCTCGAACCGCAATTTCGAGGGACGCCAGGGCTACAAGGGCCGGACCCACCTGGTCTCGCCGCAGATGGCCGCCGCTGCCGCCATCGCCGGCCATTTCGTCGACATCCGCGAATGGGCAAAGATCGCGGCCAACGCGTAAGCGGGCAGCGCCCTCCGGCTCTTTCCCCATATGCGGGAAGAGAGCAAGGGTGCGACCGTCAAAAAGGGGACTGAATTGGCTCCGACATTTGTCATTGCCGGGCTTGACCCGGCAATCCAGCCCCTTCCCTGCAGGCATCACAGACGAGGCCTCTGGATGCCCGGGTCAAGCCCGGGCATGACAAAGGTGGCGTTTCAGTTATTTCTGGGCGAGACCTAGAGCAAAACGCGTTCAAGTGTGAGCGCTTATTCACTCTAACTCTTTGTTTGGACGCGTCTTTGCGATTCTTGGTGACGCCGTCAAATCGTAAAACGCTATAAGGGTGAGGGGCGGCGCGACCGTGCACGAACAAGTCCTCATGCCCCATCTCTCGCCCGCCGATGCCCGTCGTCTGCCGTCCTTTGCCCCGGGGATGACCATCGGGCTGTTCGGCGGCAGCTTCAACCCGCCCCATGAAGGCCATCGCCATGCCAGCTTGGTGGCGCTGACGCGGCTCGGGCTGGATCGGGTCTGGTGGCTGGTGACGCCGGGCAATCCGCTCAAGGACAACCGTGCCTTGCCCCCGCTCGAGTTACGGGTAGCCGCCGCCCGCCGGCTCGCCGATCACCCGCGCATCGAGGTAACCGGCATCGAGGCCGATATCCACACCCGCTATACCTATGACACCATTGCCTGGCTGCAGCGCCGCTGCCCGGGCGTGACCTTTGTGTGGATCATGGGCGCCGACAATCTCGCCGGCTTCCACCGCTGGCAGCAATGGCAGGCCATCGCCTCGCGGGTGGCCATCGCCGTGGTGGCCCGCCCCGGCGCCACCACCAAGGGCCCGCTTGCCAAGGCGGCTCGTGTGCTTGCCGCCTATCGCGTCCCCGAATATCAGGCCGCGACGCTGAAATATCGCCGAGCCCCAGCCTGGATCTTCCTGCACGCGCCGCTCGACGCCAATTCCTCAACCGCTTTGCGGGCCAGCGGCCAGGGCTTGCCCACAAGGTAAAAATTAACCACTTATTAACCATGTCGGAGCAGGCTTAATTCTATTGGCGTCATTGAATCGACGCGATGGCTTGCTAATATTGTGGAGCGAGTGGAATTCGCGGAGGTCCGCGAATCAATGAGCAAGAGGGTGTGCCCCTGACCACGTTGGTGAGACGCGAAGCGGACGTGATTCCGCTTCATCCCGTGAGCCGAGCGATCCGCCCGGACGTTGAAGCTACGGTTCGCCTGATCCTCAATGGCCTCGATGACATGAAGGCCGAGGAGATTGTGGAAATCGATCTGCGCGGCAAGAGTGCAATCGCCGACGTCATGATCATCGCGACAGGCCGGGTGGCCCGCCATGTCGCCGCGATCAGCGATCGCATCGCCAAGGATCTCAAGGAAAACGGACACGGCAATCCCCGCATCGAAGGCGTCCCGGTCTGCGACTGGGTGCTGATCGATACGGGAGACGTCATCGTGCACGTGTTCCGCCCCGAGGTCCGCGCCTTCTACAATCTCGAGAAGATGTGGTCGTCAGGCCGCCCGAACGAACTGCTTCCGAGCTGACCTGAATGCGCCTGATGATCTGCGCCGTCGGCCGGCTCAAAGCCGGCCCGGAACGCGATCTCGTGGCCCGTTATGCAGAGCGGCTGAACGCCAGTGGCCGGAGCCTCGCCCTCGGCCCGCTCGACATCATCGAAATCGACGAAAGCCGCGCCCGGCGGCCCGAAGACCGCAAGGCCGAAGAGGCCGACAAGCTGCTCTCGGCCGCCGGCCAGGCCTCCATCATTGCCCTGGATGAAACCGGCAACTCGCCCGGCAGCGAGGCGTTTGCCGCCAAGATCGCGGGCTGGCGGGACAGTGGAACCCAATCCCTTGCCTTCCTGATCGGCGGCGCCGATGGTCATGGTGACGCGATCCGGTCGCGCGCGATCCTGTCGCTGTCCTTCGGCAAGATGACCTGGCCTCACCAGATCGTGCGCATTCTCCTGGCCGAGCAGCTCTATCGCGCTGCCACCATCATCGCCGGCCACCCCTACCACCGGGTGTGACGCACGCTCGCCCCGAGACCATCTTCCCAAAAGCCCCCCTGACCGTGCCGGCACTTCCAAAGCCTGGCGCGAAGGCACAAAGTCGCCGAGGCCAATGACCGGGCCGATCTCAACCACCGCCGTCGCGAACGCCTCCCCCACACATCGTCCTTTTGTCGGCGATCCGTGGAGTTCGAATAAATAATGCAAGGTACCTTGCATTAAAAGGTACCTTGCATTATTCTCCATCTCGAAGCATAGGGAGGCCATGACCGATTCCATCGATATCCAGCTCAAGAAGGGCGCCCTCGAGCTCTGCGTCCTCGCTCTGCTGCACCGGCGTGAAAGCTATGCCTATGAGATCGCCAGCACGCTCACCGAGCGGGTCGGCATGGGCGAAGGCACCATCTATCCGCTGATGCGCCGGCTGCAGACCGAGGGACTGGTCAGCACCAGGCTGGAAGAATCGGCCAGCGGCCCGCCGCGCAAATATTACCGTCTGACGCCCGCCGGCCAGGCCGCCTATGCGGCCCGCCAGCGCGAATGGCGGGATTTCGTCACCGCCGTCGACCGACTAATGGAAGGCATGCCATGACTCGCCAGGACTTCTCTCGCCAGGAATTCCTCGACGCGTTGAAGGCCGGTCTCGATGGGCTGCCGCCGGCGGAGATCGAGGACGTCCTGCGCGACTATGCCGCCTATTTCACCGATGCGCAGGAGGCCGGGCGCAGCGAGGACGACGTGGTGCAGATGCTCGGCGATCCCGTCCAGCTCGCCCGGGCGCTCAAGGCGGAAAGCGGCCTGCGCCAGTTGCAGGCGCGACCGAGCCCGTCGACCGTGCTGGGCGCGATCGCCGCGCTCACCGGCTTGGCCATGCTCGACCTCTTCGTGCTGCTGCCGGTTCTTTCGATCCTTCTGGTGGTCTTTCTCGTCCTCGGCCTGGTCGCCTTCGCCCTGGCGCTCGGCGGCTCGGCGATGGTGCTCCATTCGGCTTTCATGTGGGATGGCGCGCCCCTTCTCGCCCATCTCGGACGGGCCTTCATCGGCTTCGGTTTCATCGCCATGGCGGTGTGCCTGAGCTGCCTCTTCCTGCTCGGTCTCAATGCCGGACTGAAGGCGATGGCCGCCCATGCCCGGCGCTATACCCGCTTGCTCACTTCCCCTCCACGCTCCGTCGCCACGCCGTGACAATGTTCGCGCCCCGCAGGCGCCATGGGAGGCACCATGCCCTCGAAACTCGGAAAACTGGCGGCCTTCTCCTTCCTGATCGCCTTGGCCTGCCTGTTCCTCGGCACCAGCCTTGCAGGCCCGAATTACGGCTCACCGTGGCGAGGCTGGCACCGAGCGGCGCTGACGGGATGGGGAAGCTGCCCCGAAACACCGCAAAGCAGCGATGCCAAGGCCGGTTCGGTCACCTTGCCTTGGGACAATGACGGCTCGCTCGTCATCGCCGTTCCGGCCAGCGTGAGCTATGCTCCCGGCTCGCAATCCAGCGCCGTGATCAGCGGTGATCCCGCCCTGATCGGCCATGTCCGCCTTTCGGCGGGCCGCCTTGAGCTGGACGAGGACTGCGATCTCCCGGACGGCGCCATCGCGGTGCGGCTGACAGGTGGCACCGTCAGGGACTGGACGGTGAATGGATCCGGCGAACTCCATCTCGCGGCGATCGCGCAGGATCGACTCGATCTTCGCCTCCATGGCAGCGCGCAGGCGACCGGCGAAGGCTCGGTGGACCAGTTGAACCTGCGCATCTCCGGCTCCGGCAACGCGGATCTGGCCAAACTCTCCGCCAAGGCGGCCGAGATCCGCATCAGCGGCAGCGGCGAGGCAGGCATCGCCGCCAGCGAGAGTGCCGACGTCACTCTTTCCGGCAGCGGCAATGTCACACTGCGCGGCAAGCCCAGGCTTACGACACAGATCCACGGCAGCGGCCGGATCGAGGCAATTCCATAAATCACAGTGTGACTAGACGGAATCACCTCGACGCAAGGAACGGGAACAAGCAAGTGCCGTCACCAGAACGCGCTTTGCACTAGCCGCCCCGACTCAAAGCACTGATTCCTTCCCGTCGCCTCGAGCGGCGTCGGGGATGGCTGTCCCTTCGCGTCCCGCGTCCACGGATAAACCCGTGGAATTCCAGGCTTATTCCGGTCGAAGTCTCGCTGTTCCCATCTCCCCGTCACACCTTGCAAGGAGGCGCTCATGCGACCCCATAGCTTTTCCGTTGCCTTGGCTATTCTTCTGACCGGCATGACCACGGCCGGGCTGTCAGGCCCGGCGGAGGCCCAATCGACCTGTGGCGCGCCCGGGAAGGGCAGCGAGGGATTGGGCACATCGGGCTGGCCGGTCGCCACGCCCGACGATGTCGGCCTCGATCCGCAAAGCCTGTGCACGCTCGCCCAGAGGCTCGACTTGGCGAAGGAGGACAATGTCCATGCCGTGCTGATCGCCCGGCACGGCAAATTGGTGTTCGAACGCTATTTCACCGGCTCCGATTCCCATTGGGGCCAGCCCGAAAAGGACGTTACCTTCGGGCCGGACGTTCCGCACGATCTGCGTTCGATCACCAAGAGCGTGGTGTCGCTGCTGGTCGGCATCGCCGTGGGCGAGGGCTGGGTCGCCTCGATCGACCAGCCGGTGCTGGGGCTGCTGCCCGCTTATGCCGATCTGAGCACCCCGCAAAAACAGGGCATCACGCTGCGTCATCTTCTCACCATGTCGCCGGGCCTGGCCTGGAGCGAGCAGCTCCCCTACAGCGATCTTCGCAATAGCGAGAACGGCATGGACATGGCCAAGGATCCCTGCCGCTATGTGCTGGAGCAGCCCGTGACCCATGACCCCGGCACGGTATGGACCTATAGCGGTGGGACCACCGGCTTGCTTGCCTGTGTGCTGCGCCAAGCCACCGGAAAGCCTCTTGACGCGTTCGCCCGCGAAACCCTGTTCGAGCCCTTGGGCATCACCAAGGTCGACTGGGCGCGTTATCCGCAAACTGGCGAGCCGGTTGCGGCTTCGGGCCTGCGTCTCCTGCCGGCTGACACCTTGAAATTCGGCCAGCTCGTGCTCGACAAGGGCGCCTGGAACGGCAAGCAGATCGTGCCGGCCACGTGGATCGAGATGGCGACGGCGCCGCAGGTCAATGCTCCCAACGCGATGTTCTACGGCTTCCAGTTCTGGCTCGGGCGCTCCCTGGTCGACCGCCGCACCATCGAATGGATCGCCGGCTTCGGCTATGGCGGGCAGCGCCTCTTCATCGTGCCGTCGCTCGACCTTACCATGATGGTGCAGGCAGGGCGCTATGGCGGCCAGGACGAGGGCGGATTCGCCGCCGCCATCCTCAACCGCTACGTGCTGCCGGCTGCCAAGCCGTAGGTCGCACGGAGTGTCAGGACCCGATCGCCGCCCTGATCAGCGCCTTGGCATCCTCGCTGGCCCACTCGGCCGGGCCGGCCATGGCGCCGATGCGGCAGCCCTGCTTGTCGATCAGCACCGAGGTCGGCAGGCCCTGGCCGAGGCCCTCGTTGCGCAGGCTCTGCAGGATGCCGGTCGAGGGATCGGCATAGCGATGCAGCTTGTCGATCTTGGTCTCGTTCAGGAAGGCCTCGACCCGCTCGGGTCCCTGCGTGTCGATATTGACGGCCACGACCTCGAAATCCTTGCCGCCGAGATCGGCCTGCAGCTGATTGAGAGCCGGCATTTCCTTGCGGCAGGGCACGCACCAGGTCGCCCACAGGTTGAGCAGCACGGTCTTGCCCTTGAAATCGGCCAGGGTCGTCTTGCTGCCATCCGCCTTCTGGAAGCTGATCGGCACCAGCGGCTGGGGCGCCTTGGAAACGGCGAGGGCCGCCACCTCGCCCTTGGCCAGCGGGTCGACGCGAGCGGCAATCGCCGCCGAAGCAGGGCAGGACGCGCTTTCCTGATTGCCCGAGCCGCCCTTTGTCCCGTATACCGCGGCAACACCCACCACGGCTCCCGCCAGGATTGCCGCGCCGATCAGCCAGCGCCGGTTCGATCCTTGCGGTGGCTGACTCTCAGAATGTTCCTGCCGACTATTCTCGTTCACTGAAAGCCTATCCGGATGAGCAACAAAATGTGGGGCGGCCGGTTCCAGTCGGGACCGGACGCGATCATGGAAGAGATCAACGCCTCGATCGACTTTGACAAGCGCCTATGGGCCCAGGACATCCGCGGCTCTCTGGCGCATCTCGCCATGCTGGAAAAGCAAGGGATCGTCGCCGCCGCCGATGCCAAGGCCATCGCGGATGGTCTAGAGGCGGTCCGCGGCGAAATCGAGAGCGGCTCGTTCACTTTTTCGCGTGCGCTCGAAGACATCCATATGAATGTCGAGTCGCGCCTGGCAGCGATTGCCGGGCCGGCGGCCGGCCGCCTGCATACCGCCCGCTCGCGCAACGACCAGGTCGCCACCGATTTCAAGCTGTGGGTGCGCGACACCATCGACGATCTCGACGCCCAGCTGAAAGACCTGATGACCGCGCTCGCCGAGAGGGCGCTCGCCTTCGCCGGTGCCGTGATGCCGGGCTTCACCCATCTGCAATCGGCCCAGCCGGTCACCTTCGGGCATCATTTGCTCGCCTATGTCGAGATGCTCGGCCGTGACCGCGGCCGCTTCGCCGATGCGCGCCGTCGTCTCAACGAATGCCCGCTCGGCGCCGCCGCGCTCGCCGGTACCTCCTTCCCGATCGACCGCCATGCCACGGCCAAGGCGCTCGGCTTCGACCGCCCCACCGCCAATTCGCTCGATTCGGTCTCCGATCGCGACTTCGTGCTGGAGGCGCTCGCCGCCGCCTCGATCACCGCCATGCATCTCTCCCGCTTTGCCGAAGAGATCGTGATCTGGACGACGCCGCAATTTGCCTTCGTGGCGCTGTCGGACAAGTTCACCACCGGCTCGTCCATCATGCCGCAGAAGCGCAATCCCGACGCAGCCGAACTGGTGCGCGGCAAGGCCGGCCGGGTCATCGGCGCGCTGGTCGGCCTGATCACCATGATGAAGGGCCTGCCGCTCGCCTATGGCAAGGACATGCAGGAGGACAAGGAACCGGCCTTCGACGCGCTGCAGACCCTGTCGCTGTGCACGGCGGCCATGGCCGGCATGGTCAGGGACATGGTGCCCGACCTCAAGCGCATGAAGGCGGCGGCTGGCTCGGGCTATGCCACCGCCACCGACCTTGCCGACTGGCTGGTACGCGAGCTCAACCTGCCCTTCCGCGAGGCCCATCACGTCACCGGCCGCCTGGTCGGCATCGCCGCCGAAGCCAAGCTGCCGCTGGAGAAGCTCTCGCTGGCGCAGATGCAATCGGTGGAGCCACGTATCCATCAGGGGCTTTTCGCCGTACTCGGCGTGGAAAAGTCGGTCCGCAGCCGTATCTCCTATGGCGGCACGGCGCCTGTCAACGTCAAGGCCCAGGCCAGGAAGTGGCTGAAGGCACTGGCGAAATAGCCGAAGCGCGGACATCACAGCAACATGCTTGCATGTTGCGATGTCCGCTCTTGGAACCACCATGCCGACAGGATAGGAAGAGCGGACAAGATGTCCGCGCTCCAAAGAACACCAAATCAAAATTCGTGCTACACAGCGTCAAACACTGGAGTTCCCCATGGCTGGTAATGCGTTCCGCATCGCGCTTGCTTTGACGCTGGTCACGACCCTCGGCCTGGCTGGTTGTGGCCGCAAGGGCAAGCTCGAGCCGCCGCCCGAGCAGCATGTCACGACTGGCGATGGCAATGGCTACAACAAGAAGAAGGATCCGGGCTATGTGAAACCGGACCGCAAGCTGCCGATGGACTTCCTGTTGAACTGATTTCGAACCGAACCGACCATGCATCACTTCACTTATCGCAACGGCGTGCTTCATGCCGAAGATGTCGCACTGCCGGCGATCGCCGCCGCCGTCGGCACGCCCTTCTACTGTTATTCGGCCGCCACGCTGCGCCGGCACTACAAGGTGTTCGCGGGCGCCTTCAGCGATGTGCCCTCGCTGGTCTGCTTTGCGGTGAAGGCCAATTCGAATCTCGCCGTGCTGCGCCTGCTCGCCAAGCTCGGCGCCGGCATGGACGTGGTTTCGGAGGGTGAGTTACGGCGCGCCCGCGCTGCCGGCGTACCCGCCAGCAAGATCATGTTCTCGGGCGTCGGCAAGCTCGTGCGCGAAATCGACTATGCGCTCGACGAGGACATCCTGTGCTTCAACGTCGAGTCCGAGCCCGAACTGGAGCTCTTGTCGCAGCGCGCCAGCGCCAAGGGCCGGATAGCCCGGGTGTCGCTGCGCATCAACCCGGACGTCGACGCCAAGACCCACAAGAAGATCTCCACCGGCAAGTCGGAGAACAAGTTCGGCATCCCGATCGCCCAGGCCCGTGCCATCTATGCCCGTGCGGCCAAGCTGCCGGGCATCCTGGTCACCGGCGTCGACATGCATATCGGCAGCCAGATCACGGCGCTCGAGCCCTATGATGCCTCGATCGAACGCCTGGTCGGCGTGGTCAGGGACCTCAGGGCCGACGGCCATGTCATCGATCACATCGATTTCGGCGGTGGCCTCGGTATTCCCTATCGCGACGACAACGAGCCGCCGCCCCATCCCGACGACTATGCCGCGGTGGTCAAGCGCTATGCCAAGGATCTCGGCGCCACGCTGGTGTTCGAACCCGGCCGCCTGATCGCCGGCAATGCCGGCATCCTGGTGAGCGAGGTCGCCTTCGTGAAGGAGGGCGAGGGCAAGACCTTCGTCATCGTCGACGCCGGCATGAACGACCTGATCCGCCCGACGCTCTATGAAGCCTATCATGCGATCTGGCCGATCAAGGAACGCCCGCTCGGCGGCGCCATGGTGACGGCCGACGTGGTCGGCCCGGTCTGCGAGACCGGCGACTATCTCGCCCTCGACCGCGATATCCCGGTGGTGGCGCGCGGCGACCTGGTGGCGGTGATGTCGGCTGGCGCCTATGGCGCCGTGCAGTCGGGTACCTACAACACCCGTCCCCTCATCCCGGAAGTGCTGGTGGACGGCGACAAGTTCGCGGTGATCCGGCCTCGCCCGAGCTATGACGAACTGCTCGGGCTCGACAAGGTGCCGGACTGGCTGTGATCCTGCGACGGGAACGCGTTCCCGGGAACAGAGAGTGTTTCCGGGAACAGCCCGCTTCCCGATCCTGTCGTAAGGCCGTCATTCCATCTGGAACTCCGAGGATCCATGCGCAGTCTCGTTGCACTTTCCCTTCTCGCCAGCGTCGCCGCGGCCACGCCCGCCTTGGCGGACGCCTATCGCTGGCAGCTTCGCCAGTCGCCGGAATCGGTGGTCGTGGCCTATGAGGTGCCCGACACCGACGACCAGCCGCTGGGTCTTTTTTGTGAACCCGAGGGCAAGGCCTTCTCGATCACCTATCGGCCTGGTGCCGACAAGATCCGCAAGGGCTGGAGCGGCGTGGTCAGTTTCAGTTCCGACGGCGGGCAGGTCGATGTGCCCATGCAGGCGGTCGAGGACGAACTGAGCGGGCTCACCTTGGAAGCCAAGGCAGCCTTCGACCCGGACTGGACCGTCGTCCTCGGCAAGGGCCGCACCCTCAAGATCGCCTTCAGCGGCCAGAGCGAGAGGATCAAGCTGGCCGGCGTCGCCAAGGGAGCCGCTGCGCTGGCCAAGGCCTGCGGTCGATAGGACGATTGTTTTTGTAGCGCAGTGCCGCCCCTCACCCGTACCCTCTCCCCGTAAGAACGGGGCGAGGGGGCACGGGCGTCGCGCTCGATCCTCAGACCCTTCATCTCGCCCGGCGGTTGAGCGAGACGATCGGGGTTGTATATGAAATACGCGATCAAAGTCCCCCTCGCCCCGTTCTTACGGGGAGAGGGTATGGGTGAGGGGCTACGCTACCCCGACAATTTCTGCGGGAAATGGTCCCTCGATCAGCCCTTTTGATCCGCGCTTGCTCCGTGCTCACCTGGCAATGCCGAAGCACTTGGCCAGCTTCGCCGCGACGGCGTCATAAGTCGCCGCTTCCTTGGCCGGATAGGTCAGGCGGAAGGCGCGGATGGTTTCCACCGCGCCTGTTTTGTCCTTCTGCAAGAGGACCTTGGCATAGAAGATCTCGCCATCCTTGCGGCCTGAGACCACCACCCCGCTCTTCGCCGCGCTGCGGTAGGTGATCTTGCCGTCACCGGCGACGCCGTTGACGATTGCATCGATGTCTTCTTCCGCGGCATTGTAGGAACCCCAGACCCGCAAGCTCGCGCCGGAAGGGGCCGAGAAGACGCGTCCGTCGCCATTGTCGGCCTCGGGTTCCGCCGTCATGAGGTCGGACGGATAGCAGATGCGGTAGCCGAAACGCGCATTGGCGTAGTCGCTCCAGTCACGCGCCGCCGCCGGCCCGGTCGCAATGGTGAGGCTCAGGAGCGGGGCGATCAGGGCGCAGAAACGGATCAGGCGGCGCATCGGCCTCTCCTTGCGATATGAACGCCATCGCGGCGGAGAGGCTCCGCGCGATGGCTGTCCTGTCTTAGGTTGCTTGGCCCGGGCCGGCTGTTCTGCAGGGAACCAGCGCGGCCGGCTCAATGCCGGCGCCGGCGGCGCACCTCTTCGCCACCGCCTGCCTTGGGCGGGGCGACCAGCGGACCGATCTCGGCGATCACCTTGGCCGCATCCGGGCGCTCGGCGCGGACATGGCCGTCGATGGCCTGGCGCATGGCGGCGAGATGGGCCGGCGAGGTGCCACAGCAGCCGCCGATGATGCGCGCGCCTGCATCGATGGCGAGCCGCGCATAGTTGGCCATCAGCTCCGGCGTGCCGGAATAGTGGATATGATCGCCGTGGAATTGCGGGATGCCGGCATTGGCCTTGGCGATCACCACCACATCGGGATTGGCTTCGGTCATCGACAACACGGAGACCAGCAGGTCGGAAGCCCCGACGCCGCAATTGGCACCGACCGCGACGGGATTGGGATCGACGCCACCGGCAACCTCCGGCATGGCCGAGGGCGGAATGCCCATCATGGTCTTGCCGGCCGTGTCGAAGCTTGCCGTCACCGTATAGGGCATGCCGGCCTTGACCGCCGCCTTGGCCGCAGCGCGCATCTCCTCGGCGGCCGACATCGTCTCGATCCAGATCACGTCGGCGCCGCCTTCCTTGAGCCCTTCGATCTGCTCGACAAAGATCTCGACGGCCTCGTCCTCGGTCAGCGGCCCGAGCGGCTGGAAGAGGTCGCCCGTCGGGCCGACCGAGCCGGCCACCACCACCGGACGGCCCGCGCCGTCCGCAACCTGGCGTGCATTGCGCGCCGCCGCGGCATTGAGTTCCTTCACGCGCCCGTCGAGCTTGTGCAGCGCCAGGCGCCGGCGATTGCCGCCGAAGGAATTGGTCAGGATGATATCGGCCCCGGCATCGACGAAGGATTGATGCAGCGCGTGGATGCGGTCGGGATGGTCGAGGTTCCACATCTCCGGCGGATCGCCCGACATCAGGCCCATCTCGAACAGATTGGTTCCGGTGGCCCCATCTGCGAGCAGCACGGGCTTTTGAGCCAGAAGTTCGGTCAGGCGCATGGCGTGTCCTTCATCGAGAAACCATGCTTCCACATAGGCCTTTGCGGGCGCGATTCAAGCAGGAATGTCCGGGAACGGCCTCGCTCCCAAAAACAGCAACGCCGGGACAAGCCCGGCGTTGCAGAAGCGGTGAAGGAAGAGACGGCCTCAGTTCGGCACGCCCGCCTTCGGATCCGGCGGGAAATAAGCGCTCTTCTGCACGCCATGCAGCAGGTCGATCGCCTTGTTGAGCTGGGTATCGTCCTTCTCGTTGGCGGGCACATAGGCCGAGGAGCCGCCCTCTTCGGTCTTGTCCGCATCCGGATTGGCCAGATGGCCCTTCAGGCCGGACTCGCCCTTGGTCTGATCCTTGCCCTTGAGATCGTCCGGCACGTTCTCCTGCACCACGATCTCCGGATCGATGCCCTTGGCCTGGATCGAGCGTCCGGACGGGGTGTAGTAGCGCGCCGTGGTCAGGCGCAACGCGCCATTGCCCTGCAGCGGGATGATGGTCTGCACCGAGCCCTTGCCGAAGGAACGCGTGCCCAGGATGGTGGCACGCTTGTGGTCCTGCAGGGCGCCGGCGACGATTTCCGAAGCCGAGGCCGAGCCGCCATTGACCAGCACGATCACCGGCTTGCCATTGGTCAGGTCGCCGCCACGAGCGGAATAGCGCTGCACGTCATCGGCCTGGCGGCCGCGCGTGGACACGATCTCGCCGCGCTCGAGGAAGGCATCGGAGACCTGGATCGCCTGGTCGAGCAAGCCGCCCGGATTGTTCCGGAGGTCGATGATGTAGCCCTTGAGCTTGTCCTGCCCGATCTCCTTGCTCAGCTTGTCGATATTCTTCTTCAAGCCGTCGAAGGTCTGCTCGTTGAACTGGGTGATGCGGATATAGCCGATGTCGTCGCCGGTCTTCTTGGCCTTGACCGACTGCACCTTGATGATGTCGCGCACCACCTTGATGTCGATCGGCTCGCCCTTGTTGCGCAGGATCTTCAGGGTGATCGGCGTGTTGACGGCGCCGCGCATCTTGTCGACGGCCTGCTGGAGCGTCATGCCCTGCGTCGCCTCGCCGTCGATGGCGGTGATCAGGTCGCCCGCAAGCACGCCCGCCTTGGAAGCCGGCGAATCATCGATCGGCGAGACCACCTTGATGGCACCGTCTTCCTGGGTCACTTCGATGCCGAGACCGCCGAACTCGCCCTTGGTCTGGACCTGCATGTCCTGGAAGCTCTTGGCATCCATGTAGCTCGAATGCGGATCGAGCGAGGTCAGCATGCCATTGATGGCCGCTTCGACCAGCTTGCCGTCCTCAGGCTGCTCGACATAGTCCGAACGCACCCGCTCGAACACGTCGCCGAACAGGTTGAGCTGCTTGTAGGTGTCGGTGACGGCGGCGTTGGCACCGCCCATCAGCAGCAGGTGGGGCTGCGTTACCGCGATCGTCGCGATCGCGCCCATGGCCACGCCGCAGAACAGAATGGGAAGCTTGCGAATCATCCGCGTGCCTTCTCGCCTTGATTGGCCCACCACGGGGTGGGGTCTATGGAAACACCGTCTTTGCGAAACTCTATATATAGGGCGGGTTGCCTTGCGCTTGAAGCACCGCCAAACGCCGCAGCCGTCGCCTGCATTCCCGTATCTGTCTTACCCAAGCCCGCCTGTGATCCCGGATCGGCATCCGATCCCAGAGACGGACCTGAACCCATGGCGGCAACCGGCTCGCCCGTCAAGACAAACTGGCCCAGCCCCACATTGATCTTATCCATGCCGGCCATCACGATATGATACCCGCCACCGGCATTGATGATCAAGAGTTGGCCGTAGGAGCGGAACTTGCCGGCGAAGACGACCCAGCCGTCGCAGGGCGCGGTGACGCTGGCGCCGGGCGTCGCTGTCAGGGTCATGCCCTTGGTCGCGCCGCCATTGCCGTCATCGGCACCGAAGCCGCGCAGCATCGCGCCGGTTACCGGCAGGCGCAGCAGGCCCTTGGCCTGGTCGAAGGGCATGGCCGGGGTCAGGCGGCTCGGATCCTGCAGGGCGGCAAGGGACGGCCGAGCCTGGTTCGTCGCCGCATCGGCCGTGTCGGCGGCACGCTTGGCCGGCGCCACCTCGCGCTCCATGCGGGCGATCAAATCTTTGAGATTGGCCGCTTCCTGCGCCAAAGCGGTGGCATGGGCCTGCTCGGTGGCGAGGGTATTCTGCTCCTGGGCCAGCACCTTCTGGCGCTCCTCGACCAGAAGCTGGGTGCGGGTGCGTTGCTCGGCCAGGGTGATCAGCGCCTGTTTGAGCGTGTCGCGTTCGACGGTGATCTCCCCGCGCACCCGGGCCAGTTCCTTGAGATCAGCCACGAGGGCCTGCATTTCCTGGCGCATTTCCGGCAGCACTGCACCCAGCAGCATCGCCGTGCGCACCGCTTCCAGCGCGTCGTCCGGACTGACCAGCAGGGCCGGCGGCGGATTGCGCCCCATGCGCTGCAGCGAGGCCAGCACCTCGATCAGCAGGCCGCGCTTGGAATCGAGCGAGACGCGGATATTGTCCTCGTTGCTGTCGAGCGAAGCCAGCCTTGCCTCCGCCCCCAGCACCTTGGCCTCGGTCTCATGCGTCTGGTTGCCGGTCTCGACCAGTTGCTGGCGCAGCTTCTCGCTGTCGGCCCCGATGGCCTGGATCTCCTTGCGCAGGCGGGCCAGGGTCTCGTCGGACAGTTTGATCTCGCCCTGGATGCGTGCGAGGTCCTGGCG
Source organism: Labrys neptuniae (assembly GCF_040797145.1). Classification (NCBI taxonomy): domain Bacteria; kingdom Pseudomonadati; phylum Pseudomonadota; class Alphaproteobacteria; order Hyphomicrobiales; family Xanthobacteraceae; genus Labrys; species Labrys neptuniae. Next base: position 94,171 of record NZ_JBFNQD010000015.1, read on the forward strand.
CTTGGCGGCCGCCCCGTCGGTGGCGGACGGGGCCGCAGCCGGAACATCCTGGGCCGCTGGCGGCGTCTCGGCTCTTGCCGACGGCAAGGCCACGCACAGCGCCAGCAACGCCCCGGCAAGGACGGAGCCGATGATCGAGTTTGCGCTGTCGTGGTTCATTCCAGATTGATGCGACCAATATGGTTAACGAAGTTTCAATCGTTAACGATTCTTCATTGTTGTCGAGGGATAGTGGCGTGTCATCCCGTCTTTTCTGGGGCAGACCGGCCATACCACCGGGAAATGGCCTGTCGCGATGTCATGCGAATCGCGATTTTTTTCCAATTTGGCGCTTTGACGCATTTTCTCAACCAAAAATGCTGTAAGGGGCCTCATCCCGCCGCGAACATGCCGCAATCGCACTGCCGTCATGCCCGCCTGCCATTCAACCATGCAGTCGCTTCGGTGGCTGCATCGAACAAGGTGCGATTTCCTTGGATCATGCCTTGTTCAAATTGCCTGTTTGACGCGCTTTCTTAATCGACAAGTCTGTCAACTTTTCAGGAAAGCGCTTTAGGGACGATCATGCTGCGCCGCTTCTACGACTGGATGATCCGCATTTCGGAAAGTCCCCGGGCCGTCTGGGCCCTCGGCATCGTTTCCTTTGCCGAAAGCTCCTTCTTTCCCTTTCCGCCCGACGTCATGCTGGTGCCGATGGCGGTCGCCAAACCCAAGAGGGCCTGGCTCTATGCCGCCGTCTGCACCGTCACCTCCGTGCTGGGCGGCGTGTTCGGCTACATGATCGGCTGGCTGCTCTACGACACCGTCGGTTCCTGGCTGATCCGGGCCTATGGCTATGAGCACGGCGTCGAGCAATTCCGCTGCCTCTATGCCCAGTATGGCAGCTGGATCATCCTGATCAAAGGCCTGACGCCGATCCCCTACAAGATCGTCACCATCACCTCCGGCTTTGCCGGCTACAGCCTGTTCTGGTTCGTCCTGCTGTCCCTGCTCACGCGCGGCGCCCGCTTCTTCATCCTGGCCGGCATCCTCAACCTGCTGGGCGAGCGTATCCGCACCTTTATCGAGAAGCACCTGACGGTCGTCGCCATCGCCTTCGTGGTGGTGCTGGTTGGCGGGTTCTTCGTCGTCGAACATCTGATGCCCACCGGTGGTAGTGCCACATGCCAGTAAATCTCAGTTCCCGCGCCGCATTGGCGGCCGGATTGATCGGCCTCGTCGTCATCGTCAGCGCCCTGGTGCTGCAGCATGGCTTCGGCTACGCCCCCTGCCCGCTCTGCCTGGAGCAGCGCTGGCCCTATTATATCGGCGTGCCCATCGCCTTCATCCTCGCTTTCATCGGCGACAGACTGCCCCGGAAGGTCATGGCCGCGGCGCTGCTGCTGCTCGCCATCCTCTTCGCCTATGGCTGCGGCCTCGGCATCTACCAGGCGGGAGCGGAGTGGGAATATTGGCTCGGTCCGGCCAATTGCGCCGCGGGCAATATCGGCTCCAACCCAGCCAATGTCGGCGGGCTGCTCGATGCGATCGACAGCTCCACCGTGGTGTCCTGCACCAATCCGAGCCTGCGCATCCTCGGCCTCTCCCTGGCCGGCTGGAACGCCATCGTCATGGCCGTTATGGTGCTGATCTCGCTGAAGGGGGCTTTGAGCGCGGCCAAGTCTGGCTGAGGAAGCGCTGTCATCCCGGACGCGGCGCAGCACGAAGTGATGCGGCGCAGATCCGGGATCGCCTTCCCGTTCGAGCACCTTCTTCGTCTTACGATCCCGTGTCAGCGACGCAGCATTGCATGCTGCATCGCGCACGGGATGACCACATTTCAGATCACGTTGAGCTCGAAGACCGGCCTGTTCTCGATCACGCGCGAATAGTCGAACACCGACAGGTCGAGCGTCTGGAAGCGGCCCGTCGTGATCAGTTCGGCAACCGCGCGTCCGGCGGCGGGTGCCTGCTGCAGGCCGTGGCCTGAAAAGCCGTTGAGGAAGAAAAAGTTCGGCATGGAAGGATGCGGGCCGATCACCGCATTCTGGTCGAGCGTGTTGTATTCATAATGTCCCGCCCAGGCGCGCACGAGCTTGAGCTCCTCCAGCGCCGGGACCTGGGTGGCGAGCGCCGGCCAGACCGCCTCCTCGAACAGGCTGTAGTCGACCTCGAAATCGCCATCGGCCCGCTTCTCGCCGCGTTCGTCCTCGGCACCGCCGCAGATATAGACGTCGCCTTCCGGCCGGATATAGATGCCGCCCGGCTCGACCAGCAGCGGCATGCGCGGCAACTCGGTCTTGCAACGCACCACGAAGACGGAACGCTTGCGCGGCTCGACCGGCAAAGCGAGGCCGGCGAGGGCGGCAACGTCGCCGCCCTGCGGCCCCGCCGCGTTGACCAGCGTGCCGCAGGCGATGCGCCCGCCCGATTTCAGCCTGACCGCCTCGGCCTTGCCATCCCGGTGATCGATGCCCACCACCTCGTCCTTGACATAGACGGCGCCGGCATCCCGGGCCGCCTTGCGGAAGAGATCGAGCAGGGAATGGGCATCGAACCAACCCTCGCCCCGGCGGCCATAGGCACCGGCGGCGATGCCCTCGACATTGAGCCAGGGAAATTCATGGCTGAGGGCCTCGGGGCCGAGCAGTTCGATCGCCGTGCCCTCGGCCTGCTGGACCTGCCAGTTCTGCTCAAGGATCGCCTTGCCACCCTCGCTCGCCAGCAGGAGGTAGCCGCCCTCATGAAAGCCGATATCGGCGCCCGGCCCGAAGCGCTCCTTGAGACCGCGCATGATCTCCAGCCCGAACAGGCTCATGCGGATGTTCTCGGGCGTGGAGAATTGCTGGCGGATCGAGGCCGCCGAGAGGGTGGTGGAGGAATGGGCGTAGGTGGGATCCCGCTCGACCACGGTGACGGTGCCGGCAAAACCGAGCTGGACCTTGAGGAAATAGGCGGTAGCGGAGCCCATGGCGGCGCCGCCGACGATGACGATGTCCGAGGAGAAAGGGATCACGAGAAACTCGCTGGCAGAAGGGGCGATTGCACCCGGGGGTCGGCCTTTCTATGATCGGAGACGGGATATGCGCAACGTCCTCGAGCAAAGCGCGTTCAAGCATGAACGCTCATTTGCTCTATCTCTTTGTTTCCAAGCCAATCCGAGGGATTGGCTCGAACGTCTTTGCGATTCGAGGCGACTCCGTCAAATCGCAAAACGCCATGGGAGAGTGTCTGTGAGTTCCTGGCGGCCGCAGCCTGCAAGCGACCTGCCCGACGGGCTGATCCTGTTCGACGGGGTCTGCGTGCTGTGTTCAGGCATGGTGGCCTTCGTGATCCCCCGCGATGCCGTCGGCCGGTTTCGATTCGTCGCCGTCCTGAGCGAGGCGGGCGCCACGCTCGCCCGCCGCTTCGGCATCCGGACTGACGATCCCGAGGCTGTCGCCGTGGTCAGCGACGGCATGGCCTATTTCAAGGCGGACGCGGCCATCGCCATCGGCCGGGGCCTGCCGGGCTGGCGCTGGGCGATAGTGCTGAAGGCTCTTCCCCGGCCCGTGCGGGACTTTCTCTATGACCGCATCGCCCGCAACCGCTATCGCCTGTTCGGCAAGCGCGAAAGCTGCCTGATGCCGACCCCGGAGATCCGTTCGCGCTTCATCGCCACCTTGCCCGATCTGGCGAGCGCGGCATGATCGAGGCCGACATCACCGTCCGGCGCGCCGGCTTCACGCTCGAATCGGCCTTCACCTCCGATGGCGGCATCACCGCCTTGTTCGGACGCTCGGGCTCGGGCAAGACCACGCTCCTCAACGCCATGGCCGGGCTGATCCGGCCCGACAATGGCCATATCCGCCTGGATGGGCAGACGCTGTTCGAAGCCTCCACGCGCATTTTCCTCGCCCCGCATCGGCGCCGGATCGGCCTCGTCTTCCAGGACGCCCAGCTTTTCCCGCACCTGACCGCCCGGCAGAATCTTCTTTATGGCCGCTTCTTCAACCGCCGATTCTTCAACGTCGCGGCCGGCCCGAAGCTCGATTTCGACGCAGTGGTCGGCGTGCTCGGCATCGGAAAGCTGCTGGAGCGCCGCCCAAATGCGCTTTCGGGGGGCGAGAAGCAGCGCGTCGCCATTGGCCGCGCTCTGCTGGCCTCCCCTCGCCTCCTGCTGATGGACGAGCCCCTCGCTGCCCTCGACACCCCGCGCAAGCTCGAAATCCTGCCGCTGATCGAACGCGTGCGCGACGAGATGAAAGTGCCGATTCTCTATGTCTCGCACGCGGTGGAGGAGGTCGCGCGCCTCGCCGCCCGTGTCGTGGTCCTGGAAGCCGGCAAGGTCAGCCGTATCGGCACGCCGCAGGAAGTGCTGGCGCCGGCTCCAAATTCACTCCTTGGCCCGCTCTCCAATCAGCGCTTCGAGACGGTCTCACTGCTGGAAGCGCGGGTGCGCAGCTACGACGAGCATTACGGCCTCTCGACCCTGGACCACCCCGCCGGCCCGATCAGCATTCCCGGCCGCGCCGGCACGCCCGGCGCCAAGGTCCGCGTGGTGGTGCGCGGCTCCGACGTTTCGCTCGCCATGAAGCGCCCGGGAGCGGTGTCGATCCGCACCATGCTGGCGGGTGAGGTCAAGACGATCGATGCCGATGATGGTCCGGTCGCCCGCGTCGATCTCGCGCTGACCGGCGGCGACATGCTGTCCGCTTTCATCACCCGCAACGCCGTGGATGAACTGGGCCTGGGCCAGGGCGACACCGTGCTGGCCATGATCAAGGCCGCCTCGATCGATGCGCGTTGAGGGCTAGCGGGCCTTCTTCACCTCGTCCAGCCAGCGCCGGGCCGCTTCGTGATGGCGCGGCTGGATGGCGCCGGAAACCATGCGGATGGCGGCATAGAGAATGGCGGCATCGTCCGTGAAGCCGAGGCCGACGATGAAATCGGGAACGACGTCGAAGGGCAGCACGAAATAGGCAAGCGCAGCCGCCAGCGTCGCCCTTACCTTGAAGGGCGTATCGCGATCGAGCACCGCGTAATAGGCGGCCAAGAGATCGGAAGCAAAGGGGACATGGGCGAGCGCCAGCTTCAGCTTGGGCAGGAAATCGGCCTTGAGCTGCGCCTTGCGCCGCTCGAAACGACGGCCGGCATCGTCATACATACGCGACTGTGTGACCATGGTACCCTCCTCAACGCGAAAGCATGTGGCCCCGCCTTCAGCGGTTTCAAGCGCTACATACCCTTGCGTCATGAAAATATTTCGATCTGCATGGCTGCTCTGCGCCCAAAATCCGCCAGGATCTCGGGATTCGCGTTCTAATCCATTGCACTGAGCCCGCCGACAGGATATCGCATCGCAGCAAGATTATAACGGGTCGAAACTGGAGGTCCTTCCGATGGCCGATCCAAACGCGTCCGCCGGCAAATCTGGTCTGGCTGATTCGCGTCCCTTGTCGCCGCATTTGCAGATCTATCGCTGGCCGATCACCATGACGATGTCGATCCTGCACCGCGTCACCGGCGGGGCTCTCTATGTCGGTACCTTGCTGCTCGCCTGGTGGCTTCTGGCCGCGGCGACCAGCCCCTCGGCCTTCGCCTGGGTGCAATGGGTGATCGGCAGCCCGATCGGCCTCCTGATCCTGTTCGGCTATACCTGGGCCCTGATGCACCACATGCTCGGCGGCATCCGCCACTTCATCTGGGACTTCGGCCACGGCCTCGGACCGGGCGAACGCGATACCTATGCCTGGGCCAATCTGATCGGGTCGGTGGTGCTCACCGTGCTGATCTGGCTCATCGGCCTGCTGGCCTTCTGAGGATCCGACATGAGCAAGAGCCTCAAGACCCCTCTCGGCCGCGTGCGTGGCCTCGGTTCGGCCAAGTCCGGTACCCATCATTTCTGGCTGCAGCGCCTCACCGGCGCCGCCATGGTGCCGCTCACCATCGCCTTCGTGCTGACGGTGGTCTGCCTTGCCGACGCGAGCCAGGCCACGGCGATCGCCACCTTGTCGTCGCCGCTCGTCGCCATTCTGCTGTTCCTGTTCATCATCGCCGGCATCGTCCATATGCGGGCCGGCATGCAGGTGATCATCGAGGATTACGTCGAGACCGAAAGCCTGAAGATCCTGGCGGTACTCGCCAACACCTTCTTCTCGCTGCTTGTGGGGGCTGCGTGCCTCTACGCTCTGCTGAAATTGAATTTCGGGATGTAACCCAGTTTCGGGGTATTTATTTATGGCCGAAGGCACTGTTAACAATCCCTCCGCCCTGGGCACCGCCTATCCCATCACCGACCACACCTATGACGTCGTGGTCGTCGGTGCCGGCGGTGCGGGCCTGCGCGCCGTGGTCGGCTGTTCCGAGGCCGGACTGCGCACCGCCTGCATCACCAAGGTCTTCCCGACGCGCTCCCACACCGTGGCCGCCCAGGGCGGCATCGCCGCCTCGCTCGGCAATATGGGCCGCGACGACTGGCGCTTCCACATGTACGACACCGTGAAGGGGTCGGACTGGCTGGGCGACCAGGACGCCATCGAATATCTGGTGCGCAACGCGCCGGCCGCCGTCTACGAGCTCGAGCATTGGGGCGTGCCCTTCTCGCGCACCGAGGATGGCCGCATCTACCAGCGCCCCTTCGGCGGCATGACCACCGATTTCGGCAAGGGCATCGCCCAGCGCACCTGCGCCGCCGCCGACCGTACCGGCCACGCCATGCTGCACACGCTCTATGGCGCGGCGCTCAAGCACCAGGCCGAGTTCTTCGTCGAATATTTCGCCCTCGACCTGATCATGGACGAGGAGGGCCGCTGCCGCGGCATCGTGGCGCTGAAGATGGATGACGGTACCATCCATCGCTTCCGCGCCCACCGCACCATCCTGGCGACCGGCGGCTATGGCCGTGCCTATTTCACTGCGACCTCGGCCCATACCTGCACCGGCGACGGCAATGCCATGGTGCTCAGGGCGGGCCTGCCGCTGCAGGACATGGAGTTCGTGCAGTTCCACCCCACCGGCATCTACGGCGCCGGCTGCCTGATCACCGAAGGCGCCCGCGGCGAAGGCGGCTACCTCACCAATTCGGAAGGCGAGCGCTTCATGGAGCGCTACGCCCCCTCGGTGAAGGACCTCGCCCCGCGCGACATGGTCTCGCGCGCCATGACCATGGAAATCCGTGAGGGCCGCGGCGTCGGCAAGCGCAAGGACCACATCTTCCTGCATCTCGACCATCTGGATCCCAAGATCCTGGCCGAGCGCCTGCCGGGCATCTCCGAATCGGCCCGCATCTTCGCCGGCGTCGACCTCACCAAGGAGCCGATCCCGGTGCTGCCGACCGTGCACTACAATATGGGCGGCATCCCCACCAATTATCACGGCGAGGTGCTGACCAAGAAGGGCAACGATCCCGATGCGATCGTGCCCGGCCTGATGGCGCTGGGGGAAGCGGCCTGCGTTTCCGTGCACGGCGCCAACCGCCTCGGCTCCAATTCCCTGATCGACCTCGTGGTCTTCGGCCGTGCGGCGGGCCTGCGTTGCGCCGAGATGCTCAAGCCCGGCGAAAAGCATGCCGACCTGCCGGCCGATTCGGCCGAGAAGGCCCTCTCCCGCTTCGATCGCCTGCGCTATGCCAAGGGCGGCACGCCGACGGCGGAGCTGCGGCTCTCGATGCAGCGCGTGATGCAGAACGATTGCGCGGTTTATCGCACCGGCACCTCCCTTGCCGAGGGTAAGGAGAAGATCCACCAGGTCTGGCAGAGCGCCGACGACGTCCGCGTCACCGACCGCTCGCTGATCTGGAACTCGGACCTGATCGAGACGCTGGAATTCGACAATCTGATCAGCCAGGCCGTGGTCACCATGGATGGCGCGGAGAACCGCACCGAAAGCCGCGGCGCCCATGCGCGCGAGGATTTCCCCAACCGTGACGACCAGAACTGGATGAAGCACACGCTGGCCTGGGCCGATACCGAGAAGAAGTCCGTCAGCATCGATTACCGGCCGGTGCACACCTACACCATGTCGAACGACGTCCAGTACATCGAGCCGAAGGCACGCGTTTATTGAGAAAGGCAGCTCGCTGACGCGAGCCGCCAGCCTGACATCATCAGACTTATCCGGGCGCCTTGCCGCAGCCCACGAGAGACCCGAAAATGGTTCAGCTCACACTTCCCAAGAACTCCCGCATCGTCGGCGGCAAGGTCTGGCCGAAGCCGGAGAACCAGAAGAATCTGCGCGAGTTCAAGATCTACCGCTACGATCCGGACGGCGAGACGAACCCGCGCACCGATACTTATTTCGTCGATCTCGACGATTGCGGCCCGATGGTGCTGGACGCCATCATCTGGATCAAGAACACCATCGATCCGACGCTGACCTTCCGCCGCTCCTGCCGCGAAGGCATTTGCGGCTCCTGCGCCATGAACATCGACGGCGCCAACACGCTCGCCTGCACCAAGGCGATGGACGACATCAAGGGCGTGATCAAGATCTATCCGCTGCCGCATATGCCGGTGGTGAAGGACCTCGTGCCCGATCTCACGCGCTTCTACGCCCAGCATGCCTCGATCGAGCCCTGGCTGAAGACCGACACGCCCCAGCCCGAGAAGGAATGGCGCCAGACCCATGGCGACCGTGAAAAGCTCGATGGCCTCTACGAGTGCATCCTGTGCGCCTGCTGCTCCACCTCCTGCCCGAGCTATTGGTGGAACGGCGACCGCTATCTCGGCCCGGCTGCCCTCCTGCAGGCCTATCGCTGGCTGATCGACAGCCGCGACGAGCGCACCGGCGATCGCTTGGACGAGCTGGAGGACCCCTTCAAGCTCTATCGCTGCCACACCATCATGAACTGCGCCCAGACCTGCCCCAAGGGCCTGAACCCGGCCAAGGCAATCGCCGAAATCAAGAAGATGATGGTGGCAAGGCAGGTGTGAGGACAGAGCTGCTACCCCTCATCCCCCTGCCGGGACCTTCTCCCGCAGGGGGATGAGGGACTTTATCCAGCTTGGTCCACTTGCGCCCTCACCGCACCGGGCCGGTGACGTCAACGTCTTCCACCGGCGGCTGCCGGCCGAGTTCGTTGCGATCGAGCCGCGGCGAGGCGGCGGCCGGCACCGTGGCGGGCGCGTGGAGCGTGAGCTTGGGCAGTTCGAGATTGCTGTCGACGCGGCCGATCGGAGCGGCTGCAGACGTCATCGTCGACAGGGCAACCAGCACTGCAACGGCGCTTGGGGCAGCCATGGGGTCTCTCCGGGACGTGTGACGTTCAGGCCACACCTTGGCGGAATTGATTTAAGCAAGCCTTAAGATCATCCGGCCTATCAAAGAATCGACACAGAACCAGCTCAACAGGGTCGTGCATTCTCGCTATCCGACTTCCCCTACGGTATGCGGGATTGTCCGGCCGATTATCGCATGCGGCATTACGCTTCTTGCTGTCGCCACCTGCCTCGATCTGATATTGGCAGTACCTGTTAACTCTGACTGGGACCGGATGGACCGATGAGATTTTCCGCGCTGGCAATTCTACCCTGTGCCCTGCTGCTGGCGTCGTGTGCGTCATCCACTCGTCTTGGCGACGCTTTCGATTTCGGCAGTTCCCAACGTCCCCCGCCGGATGCCGGCCGGCCCGTTCCGGCGCCGGAGCCGCTGATGGCGGCACCGACGGAGGACGTGACCTCCCAGCCCCTGCCGCCCGCCGGCGGCGAGGCGACGCCCGGCGGCACCGCTGCTGCGCCTTCCACTTCGCTTGCCCCGCCGAGCAACCAGGTCGCCGCCCTGCCGACAGCACCGCGCCCCTCCTCTACCAGCAGCATCTCCGGCAGTTGGAAGATCTCCGATGCCGCACGCGGCAGCTGCAACATCTCGCTGACGCGCCAGGCCCTGCTCGACGTCTACCGCGCCTCCCCCTCGGGCTGCCAGGCCGGTTCGCTCGCCAAGGTCAATGCCTGGCAGCAGCGCGGCCAGGAGATCGACCTGCTTGAGCCCGGTGGCCGCACGGCGGTGCGCCTGTTCCCGACGGGCGACGGCGCCTATGAAGGCGCGGCCACGCTGTCGGGCGCCAAGATCCGGATGACCCGCTAAAGGGCTCTTTCAGCAAGCACATGCCGAAGGGCAGGCCCGCAGCCTGCCCTTTGCTTTATAGATCCCGGCGAACGAGGAACGGCAGGCCGGCGGACGAGCCGGCCCTGTCCAACTCATCCCTGCACAGGCGCCCGCCCATAGGGATGGATCAGCGTGTCGTGCTCGGTGATGAAGTAGCGCCGGGCTACATCCCAATAGCCGTCATAGACCAGGCCGCCATTCTCGCGAATCACCCGCTCGCGATTGGCGCGATACCAGGCCGGGATCTCGTACCAAGGCATCATCGGATTGTCGTGATGCACGACATGCAGATTGTTGTAGAGGAAGAGCAGCCCGAAGACCGGCGCATTCTCGACGATGGCCGTACGCTCTTCCACCTCGTTCTCGGCACGGTGCTCGGCGAAGGAACGCACCAGCATCAGCGCCGTAGCCGGATAGACGATCGCTGCAAAATACACGAGCGGATTGAGATCGCACACCAGCACCAGCCAGGCCAGCACCACCAGGAGCTGCAGGGCATGGCTGGTCCAGATTCGGCGATGCATTGGCTCGCCATGCCACACGGCGCGGGCTTCGCGGGTGAGGAAGGTCGACATCGCCCGCGCCGGACCGATGGTCATCCGGCCGAGGAAGGTGGAATTGGCGCGAATCGCCCAGGCATGGAAGCGGCCGAGCCGGTCCCACTGCTCCTGCGTCCAGTAATGTGATTCGGGATCGTCGAGCGGGTCGGTCAGCCGCTCGTCCCGGTGATGCAGCAGATGGCTGATGCGATAGGATTCATAGGGCAGCCACAAGAGCAGCGGCCAGCAGCCGATCCAGCGGTTGAGGGCGCGGTTCGCGGTCGGATGGCCGTGAATGACCTCGTGCTGGAGGGAGGCGTGCCAAGCGACCGTCCAGGCCCCGAGCGGGATCCAGATCCAGAGCGGGATTGCCGCATGAAAATAGGTCAATAACCCCCAAAGACTATAGATTATAGACGCAAGAACGACCGTCGGCCACTCGACCGCCTTCCGTCTCCGCCGCGCCTGAATCTCAGCCTTACGCATTCAAATCACTCCACAATTACAGTGATGATGCGGTGAAAGCCCAAATCACACAAGGATTGTGTTGTCGCATAACATTGACATTTGTCGTCTAATGCTCTCTCTTGTAGATTATTCCATTCTTTGTTGACCAATATAAACATCCAGGGCAAAAAATGGCGCATCCCTCCGCGGCACAGAGCTTTCGTGACCGACTCGAACGGGTCATCGCCCAGACGGGCCTCAACCAGGCGGGCTTTGCCCGCCATGTCGGCATCGACCGCTCCACCCTGTCGCAATTGCTCTCGGCGGAGAACGACCGCCTGCCCCGGGCCGAAACCTTGGCGGCCATCGCCAAGGGGTGCCGTATCTCGATCGACTGGCTGCTGGGCCTGAGCCAGCGCGAGCAGATCGGTGCGGAACTGGTGGAAGCCGTGCTGACCATCGAGACCCAGGCCCACGCTCCCTTCAACGAGCGCTTCCTGCGCTGGCATGCCGAGGCAGCCGGGCGCAAGCTGCGCACCGTGCCGATGAGCTTTCCCGACTTCCTGAAGACCGACGAAGTGATGCAGTTCGAATATGCGGCGGCGCTCGGCCCCGATTCAAAGCCGGCACTGGCCGAGCGGCGGCGGCTGACCATTGCCTCCATCCGCGATGGCGGCGAGATGGAGGCCTGCGTCTCCGTCCAGGCGCTGGAACTCTTCGCCAGGGGCCACGCTCAATGGGAGGGTTTCGATGCCGCCGCCCGCAAGGCCCAGTTCAACACCATGGCCAGCCTGGTGGACGAGCTCTATCCGACGTTGCGGCTCAATCTCTACGATCTCAGGCAGACCTATTCGGCCCCCTTCACCATCTTCGGCAACTCCCGCGCCGCAGTCTATCTCGGGCCGACCTACCTGGTGCTCAATGCCAGCGAGCATATCCGCATGTTGACGCGCCGTTTCGAGGACATCGTACGCACCGCCACGGTTCAGCCCCATGTTGCGGCAGCCTATCTGCGCGATCTCGGCGCCTCTCTCGACTGAGAGGCCCGACGGGCGCATCCTCCACGCAAGATGAACGCCACGTGAACGGGTGCTTGCATGATTGTTCACACTAATCCGGTTATGGTCCGCCTCAAGTCAAGGGCATTCGCGATCGAATGCTCATCTGCGCCAACGTTTCGTCTCGACGTCTCTTTGCGACCTCCGGTGATTCCGACCGGTCGCAAAGTGCTCTAGCATCTGGTCTGGAGAAGCTTCATGCCCTGCCGAGCCCTTTTGGGGGTGATTGCCGGTCTGGCCCTGCTGACCCTGGGCCTTCAGACCGACGTGAACGCTGCTTTCGCACAAAATTCGCTGAATAATTATGCCCAGACGCCACAGCAGGCACCGGCGCTGGGGCGCAATCGAGGCCTTCCCCAGGCTCCCGACGAGATCGGCCAGGGACCGGACCAGGGACCCGACATGGCAGGCAATCCGCGCCTGTTGCCACCGCGCGCCATCATTTCGAGCCTCGCCGGCCGGGGATACCACAATGTCGTCATCAAGCGGGTACGCGGCGACAGCTATATCGCCGAGGCGGAGGGTTCGGAAGGCGGGCGCGTGCTCATCGTCATCGACGGCCATACCACCGAAATTACGGGATTGCGGCAATTGGGCTGGGCTCGCCCGCCCCGGCAATGGGACAACGACAGTTGGGTCCCACCGCGTCCCTGGAGTGGTCCACGCTGGTAGGCTCGAGCCGAAGTTCAGTTCCTGGCTCGATAGCTCGGCGTGCTCCGGAGCGGTCCGGCAGCCCGCCTGCGCCCTCGGCGCGGGCGGGCTCGTTATTTGACGCTGCCGCGGCAAAAAATGCTAAGGAGCAAGTCATGCTCCAGCCTACTGGCCCCCGGCTCCACGACAGCCCTGACAATCCCTGCCCGGCCGGCGCCATCGTCGAGGCGCTCACCACCCGGGACGGCATCACTTTGCGCACGGCGCGCTGGCCCTCGCTGTCACCGCATCCCAAGGGAACGGTCTGCCTGTTCCAGGGGCGCTCCGAATTCATCGAGAAATATTTCGAACTCATCCGCGAATTGCGGGCGCGGGGCTTTGCCGTGGCAACCCTCGATTGGCGGGGGCAAGGCGGATCCGACCGTCTGCTGCGCGACGGCCGCCTCGGCCATATCGACGATTTCGGCGATTTCGGGCCGGATCTCGATGCCTTCATGCGCAAGATCGCCTTGCCCGAATGTCCCGGCCCCTTCTATGGGCTGGCCCATTCGATGGGCGGTGCCATCCTGTTCGCCAATCTGCCGCCCGGCTCGATCTGGTTCGACCGGCTCGTCGTCACCGCGCCCATGATCGAGATCGACCGCAAGCCCCCCGGTGCGCGCTGGCTCGCCCGTTTCCTCGGCGGGCTCGGGCTGGGACGGCTGATCGTGCCGGGCTGGTCGCCCCGCCCGGTCGGGCTCAAGCCTTTCGACGGCAATCCGGTGACCTCTGACAAGGCCCGCTATGACCGCGCCGCCCGCATCGCCCGCGACGCCCCCGAGCTTGCCATCGGCGGGCCGACGATCGGCTGGGTCCGAGCTGCCTTCCGGGTGATGGACCGGCTGGCCGACCCGCGCTTCGGAGCGGATTGGCGGATCCCCACCCTGGTCCTGCTGGCGGGCGACGATCACGTCGTCTCCTCGCCGGCCGCCCAGCATTTCGCGGCCAAGCTCTATGCCACCCGGACCTTGACCCTGCCCGGCTCGCGCCACGAGATCACCCAGGAACGCGACGCCATCCGCGAGGCCTTCTGGGCCGCCTTCGACGCCTTCGTGCCGGGCACGCAGGCGTAAGTCCGGGACCGCAGGAGATCCTCAGCCCTGTGCCTGCAGCCGGGAAAGCGCCGCCGCATGCACGCGCGCATCGCCCGCCGCGACGATGCGGCCGCCGGCCTGGGCTGGACCGCCATCCCAGGTGGTGATGACGCCGCCGGCGCCTTCCACGATCGGGATCAGGGCCGTGATGTCGTAAGGCTGCAGGTTGGATTCGATCACCAGGTCGACCAGGCCCATCGCCAGCATGGCATAGGCATAGCAGTCGCCGCCATAGCGCGAGAGCTTCACCTTCTCTTCCACGACGGAGAACAAGGCCCGATCGGCCTCGGCCATCAGGCGGGGGCTGGTGGTGTAGAGCACGGCGTCGGCGAGGCCTGCGCAGGAGCGGGTGCGCATGGCGCGCTCGCCACCGGGGCCGCGATATTTGGCCGAGCCGCCATCGCCCGAAAAACGCTCGCGCGTGAAGGGCTGGTGCATCATGCCATAGCAGGGCTGGCCATTGCGCAGGAGGCCGATCAGCGTGCCCCAGCCGACCATGCCGGAGATGAAGGATTTGGTGCCGTCGATCGGGTCGAGCACCCAGACGAATTCGGCATCCAGGCGTTCGGAGCCATATTCCTCGCCCATCACGCCATGGCTGGGAAACATCGCTCGGATCTTCTGGCGGATCACCGCCTCGGCGCCTCGGTCGGCCTCCGTGACAGGATCGAAATTGCCGCCGCCGGACTTGTCTTCCGTGGCCAGGGCCGAACGGAAGAAGGGCAGGATCGTGGTGCCCGAAACATTGGCGAGCTCATCCACGAAGGCTTCGAAATCCACCGGTGCCATCTTTTTCTCCGCGCGGCCAGAGCGCTTCGTCTGTGCCGGTCTCCCCCTAGAGCAAAACGCGTTCAGGCGTGAACGCTTTTTTCTCTAGTTCGTTGATCCGACGCGTCTTTGCGATTCTTGGTGATTCCACCAAATCGCAAGACGCTTTAGAGCCTTTTGCGATCCGGCGAAATCGCCGGGGCACGCAAAGGCATGTCAACGAGGAGTTGGGGCAAAGCGCGTCTCGGTCTGAACGGGCTTTGCTCTAGAGCAGATTCCCGCCGGAGCAAACCGGTTTTTGAAAATGAAAACCCCGCCTCGCGGCGGGGTTCCGGGGCCCTGCTGCCAGCCGCCTGTCGGGGCCGGTGCCGGGACGCTACCGTGAAATTCGATTAGCGGCAGACGCGCACGCGCTCGACATGATAGCCGTAGTCGTACTGGTTCGGCACGCGCTGGCGCTCGAACCAGCAGCGGGGCTGCACATAGACCGGAGCGGGCTCGTAATAGCCATCGTCATAATCATAGCCGCGATCGCGGTTGCTCAGCGCGCCGCCCAGGAGCAGGCCGCCGACGAGGCCGGCTGCCGCACCGCCGGCGAAGGCGCCGCCGCGGCCGTAGCGAGCTTCGGCGGTACCGGTGGTCGCCATCGAGGCACCGGCAACAGTGGCAACAACCAGGGCCGATGCGAGAATTTTCTTCAACATGATCAATTCCTCACGGGGGGGCGCTCCAGAAGCGCCACCATCGGTAGCTGCTTTGTGCCCTTGAACTCATGGGATGCACTTTAGGGGGTACAAGCTGAATGGACTATGAACGCTTCCGTCAGCTTTCGGTCGGGTTTTGCGGGTCCAGCGCGACGATGTCAACGGCCGGTCCCAGGCGTTCGCGGGCGATCTCTATCACATGGCGATGGTGGGTGAACAGGATCTTCTGGAGCCCCGATTCCTTGGCCGCCAGCACCTGCAGCGCAGCGGCGACGCGCTCCTCGTCGAAGGTCATCACCAGATCGTCGCCGACGAAAGGCGGCACCTCGCGCCGCGCCGCCATGGCTTCGAGATGGGCGAGGCGTAGCGACAGATAGAGCTGGTCACGCGTGCCCTCGCTCAGGCCGCCGATGTCGGTGGTGCCGCCATCGGGCCGGCGTGCGGCAAGGCGCAGCCTGTCGGCCTCGTCATACAGCGTGGCGATGCCGGCAAAGCCGCCGGCGGTGATGGTGGCGAACAGGCCGCCCGCCCGTGCGAGCAATGGCCCCTGCTCGGAGCGGAGCTGGCGGTCAAGCCCCGCCTCGAGCAGCAGGGAAGCCGCCTTCAGCACCAGATAGTCACGGGTGATGCGGGCAAGGTCGCTGCGGGCATCCTCCAACGCCTGGGCCGCCCCGGCAGCGCCGGCTTCCCGCTCGATCGCCTCGCGCCGCCGCCGTAATTCCCCGAGGGCCAGGGCCGCCTGCTTGTCCGCTTCGATCAGGCCGTTGAGTTCGGCCTGCACCGCCTCGCTCTCGCCCGCGGCCTCGTCGACGCCGATCTCGGCCGCTTCGGCCCTTAGAGCCGCCTCTTCCAAACCGTCGCCCTGTCCGCCGAGTTCGGCCCTGGCCGCCGCGAGTTCACGGTCGAGACCGGCGCGCAGGGCGAGATCGGCCGCCAGCGCTGCAAGCGCCGCTGGCTCGCGGCCGGCCTTGGCGGACAGGCCGGCAATGGCCTCGTCATGACCGCCTTGAGCCATCCCCGCCTTGGCCAGCGCCTCGCGGTAGCGATCCAGGCCTTCCCGTGCAGTGCGGCGACGGATCGCCGCATCGCGGGCGGCCGTCAGAGCCGCCATCAGGCCGAGAGCCGTCTCCGCCGGCTCGCCGCTCGCCTCGGAGGGGAGCCTGTCGACGAGGCCGGCAGCCCGCTGCGCGAAGGTGGTGCTGTCGTCGAGAATACTGGCGATGCGGTGCTCCAGGCTGCCGAGCTGGGCCAGCTTGCCCTGCACGGCGATCCAGAGCTCGCTCGCCTTGGCTGCTTCCTGGGGGCTCGCTTCCGGCGCCAATCCGAGAACGGCGAGAGCCGCTGCCCAATCCGCCTGGGTGGCGTCGCGGGCGGCTTCGGCCGCCGCCCGCGATTTTTCCGCCCGGGCAAGCTCGGTGCGGCTGGCTTCCAGCTGGTCGGCGAGAGAGCGGGCCTCGCGGGCCCCGAGTTCGAGCGCAGCGAGGCCATCCTCGATCAGCCGCACCAGACTGGGCAGGCTCTGTGTCGACGTACCCGCAATGCCGATTTCGGCGGCAAGGGCCTCGAGGCCGGGCCGCTCCCCGGCCAGACGTCGCTGGCCCCGCTCGATCCTGAGCTCCAGATCCCGCAGCGCCTGGCGTTCCTCGCGCAGCCGCGCCAGTTCCACCAGAAAGCGGCGCATCACCACCGGCGTCTCCGCCTGGCAGCCCAGCGGTGCGAACAGGGCCTGCCAGTTTTGGCTGACCTGCTCGCTTTCACGCAAACGCGCCGCGATCCCGACCTCGGTTCGGGCAAGAGCCGCGGCGTCCCTGTCACGCGTCCGCCGTACCACCTCCCGGCGAGCCAGATGCTCGGCCTGCGCCAGCCTGCGGTCGGCAAGTTCGTCCACGGCAGCGACGATCTTGCGATAGGCCTTTGCCGCCGCCGCCGAAGGTTGGCTGAGGACGGCATCGAACAAGGCATCGCGCTCCGACCGTTCGCGGGCCAGCGTGGCATCGTCGATCAGTCCATCCCTGTCCCCCGTCTGGGCCAGGAGCGCGTCGGCTTCCGCCAGGGCGTCACGCAGGCGCCGGACTTCGGCTTCCTGTTCCCGGGCCGTGCTCTCCAGCGCCGCCAGGGCCCGTTCGGCCTGGGCGATCGCTTCCTCGGATGGCTCGCGCCAGGCCCAGAGCCTGTGCTCGTCCGCCACCGCCGGCGACAGCCGCGCCAGCCTTTCCTGCTGCAACGCGCGGCGGCGCGCCAATTCGCCTTCCTGCTCTTCGATGGTGCCGGCTTCCGCCAGGGCCGGCTGCATGGCCTTCAGCCGCTGGCGCAGGGGACTGGGATCGGCGCTCGCCTGGAAGGCAGCCGTCTTGCGTTGCAGGGCCTCGATGGTTTCGCGGGCCCGTTCGGCGGCGCGGGCGCTTTCGCCCGCCTCCCGCTCGATCTCGCGCCGGCGCTCGGCCAGCACGCGGATACGTTCGAGAGCGAGATCGTCCGGGCTCAGGGCCGAAAGGGCGGCCCGGTTCTTCTGGCCGAGCCGCCGGGCGAGGTCGTCGAGGTCATCGGCGATTTCCCGTGCCTCTGCCTCCCGGCGCGGCAGGTCCAGCATCGCCTTGGCCAGGGCGGCGCGCTCCTCGTTGAGAGCCGTGATCGCCTCGCCCGCCGCCAGCACATCGTCATCGACGATGATCGCGGCCAGGGCCCGCTCGGCATCCTCGACCTCCCGCTCGAGGCGCGCCAGGGTCTCCCGCCCCGCCTCGGCCCGGGCCAGCGCCACCTCGATCTCGGCGGCAAAACCGTCGGGCAGATCCGGCAGGGCCTCGAGAGCGGCCAGGGCCGACTCGGCCTTGCCAATCCGGGCGAGCAGGGGCGCGACGCGGCGAACGCGATCGATGCGGGCGCGCCGGATGCCGGCCTGGCGCAACTGCTCGGCCAGGGCGCGCGCCCGCGCCTCGCCGGCTTCGATCTCGGCTTCGAGGGCGCGCACGTCATCGGCCCGCAGTGATCGCTCGCGCAAGGCACGGCGGGCCTGGTCGTAGCGCTCCTGCGCCTCGTAGAAGGCGCGCCTGCTCGACTTGCGCGCGCCGAACAAGCCGTCCGCCTCGCCCTCCAGCCCGGCACGGACCGAGACCAGGGTCTTCAAGCCGGAAGCGGCGGCGAACAGGCTTTCACCCACCTCGCCCTCGGCCGCCAGCATCTGGCGGGCGCCTTCCCGCAGGCCGGCCTGGTCGAGCCCGAAGGCGGCCAGGAAGACCTCGCGCGAGATGCCGCTCAGCAGCGGCTCGAGCAGCCCGTCGTCGAGCGGTGTGTCCTCGGCGTCGGTGAGGGAATGCTTCAGCCGCTTGCGCCGCCAGAACCGCAAGGCGCTGCCATCGGCTTGCTGCAGTTCGGCGCCGACCTTCAGATCCTCATAGCGATGCCTGAAGTTGGCGGGGCTGCGCGGCTCGAAGCCATAAAGCAGGTCGGTGATCGCCGACAGTGCCGAGCTCTTGCCGGCTTCGTTCGGGCCATAGACGATGTGCAGGTCGGCATCGGGACGAAAATCGAGATGTGTCCCGGTGAAGGGGCCGTAGCGGTCGAGATCGAGACGGGTAAGCTTCATGCCGCCTCCCCGGCGCCGGCCCTGCCGCCGCGGCGCAGGCGCGCCAAGGCAACGGCGCGCGCCTCCTCCACCAGTGCAGCGCCGATCTCCTCGCCACGCACGGCCTGGCGGACCTCATCCGGCAATTTGGCGAGGATGTCCTCGACGATGCCGGCCAGCGCCTCGCTGAAATCCGGCTCCGTCTCCAGCCCGGCCAGCAGGCCCTGCGGATCGGCAAAGCCCACGGTCTCGTCCACCGCGATTTGCGGGGACGTGGTCGCAAGCTCGATGCGCTCGATATAGAGCCGTTCGCTCACCCGGTCGGCCGCCGCCTGGATCTCGGCCCGCAAATGCTGAGCATCTGCAGCAAGCCCGTCATGGGTCGGGGTTTCGCCCGTCAGCGTCAGGCGCAGAGCGAGCGGGCGTTCGCCCGCCGCGTCGATTTCCTCCCGCAAGGCAGTCTCGACCCGTACCAGCACCTCGGCCAGCGTCGTGGCCTCGCCGATCGCCACGCGGCGATGCCCCCAGCGCGCCTTGTCGAGCACCAGGGGCGTGAGCGCGGCGACGGTGCCATCCTCGACCTCCACCAGCATGGCGCCTTTCGGCCCGCTTTCCCGCACATGGCGGCCCTGGAGATTGCCGGGGAAGACGACAGGGGGATCGGTGGCGACGATTTCGGCGGCATGGATATGTCCGAGCGCCCAATAGTCGTAATTGCGAGCCTTGAGATCGGCGAGGGTGCAGGGCGCATAGGAAGCATGGCCCGCCCGACCATCCAGCGAGGTATGGAGCAAGCCGAGATTGAACCAGCCCGGGCGTGTCGGCGGAAAATCGCGCACGATATTGTCGCTTAGGGAGCGCTCTGCGAAGCTGCGTCCGTGCAGGGCGACCTTGAGCTCGGGCAGCTCCATGGTCTCGGCCTTGCGGGTGCCGAAGGAATGCACCAGGGGCGGCAGCGTCACCTTGCGCGAGATCTGGCTCTCGGCGTCATGATTGCCCTGGATCAGGTAGGTGGGAATGCCGGCGCGCGACAGCCGTGCCAGCTGTGCGGCGAAGAACAGGCCGGTGTGATAGTCGCGCCAGTCGCCGTCATAGACGTCGCCCGAGATCACCAGGAAGGCGGCCTGCCGAGCCAGCACCTCGTCGATCAGCGCCTCGAAGGCCTCGCGCGTCGCCCGGGCGAACAGCGCCGCCAGCTCGGGCTGGCGGGCCGTCAGGCCGTGCATGGGGCTGTCGAGATGCAGATCGGCGGCGTGGACGAAGCGAAAGCGCATCACCGCTTTTAGGATCGATTGCGCTGCTTTGTCGAGGCGGCCCGCCTGGGCCCCTGGCCCGTCAGTCGAATAGCGGGCCGAGATAGTCCTTCTTGCTCAGTTCCACGCCGTTGGCGCGCAGGATGGCGTAGGCGGTTGTGGCGTGGAAGAAGAAATTCGGCAGGGCGTAGAAGTTGAGATAGTCGTCGGGCTTCAACTCGCGCTGCGTACCGGCGATCTTCAGGCTGATCACGCGTCCGCCGCCAGCCTCGACATCGGCCTGCGGCACGGAGCGGATGAACTCCAACGTCCTGGCGATGCGCGAGCGCAGCTCGGCGAAATCCTTCTCGTCATCGTTGAATTTCGGCGCCTCCACGCCGGAAAGCCGCGCCACACACAGCTTGGCAAAATCACAGCTCGTACTGACCTGGCGCGAGAGCGGCAGCATGTCGGCGGTGAGCCTGAGCCCGCACATCACCACCGGGTCAACCTTCTTGGCCTCGGCAAAGGCAGCAGCCTTGTCGAGAATGGCCGAGAGGGCGTCCAAGGTGTGCACGAAAACCGGCACGGTGGCCTGATAGTATGAGAGCGACATGGGTTCCTCCGCATCCGTCCAAGGTGTGGCCGGCCCCTTGTACTCGGCTGAGCCCGCCAAAGCTATGACCTTCCGTTCCGGTACTGGTCACTAGGCAATGCAGACGCTTCTGCTCTAAACATGGAGGCTGGCCACGGTCACCCACAAGTTCAGCAACGCCGACATCGCCATGTTTCTTTCCCTCGCCACGACATACCAGCCTGCCACCGATCTCGGCTTTCTGTTGATGAAGCACCCCGATCGGGTGCATGAGGTCGAGCTTTCGTTCGGCAAGGCTCATGTGCTGTTTCCGCAGGCTGAAGCCTCGCGCTGCGAAGCCGCCTTGATCCTGGATGTCGACCCGGTGGGCCTCGTGCGCGGCCGTGGCGCGGGCGACGGCCTCATCGATCGCTATGTCAACGATCGCCCCTATGCCGCTTCGTCCTTCCTGAGTGTCGCCCTCAATCGGGCCTTCCGTTCGGCCATGGCGGGCACGTCGCGCGAGCGCCCAGACCTCGCCCTAATGCCACTCCCGCTCGAAATTCGCCTCACGCCCCTGCCGGTGCGCGGCTCCTCAAGCCTGGTAGCCGAGCTTTTCGAGCCGCTGGGCTGGACCGTGAAACTCACATCTATAGTGGGGAACGATGGACCGTCCCCCTATGTCGAGTTGCAGCTCTCTGGCACTCTCACCGTCGCGGAGGCACTCAATCACCTCTACGTGCTGATTCCCGTTCTCGATGCCGACAAGCATTACTGGATCGGCGAGGACGAGGTGGAGAAGCTAATCGCCAAGGGAGGCGCTTGGCTGAAAGCCCATCCGGCGCGCGAAACCATCACCTCCCGCTATCTCAAGCGCCGTCGCCATCTCGTGCGTGCGGCCCTGGCGAAACTGGTGGCGGAGGAGAGCGAACTCGACGACGACGTCTCGACGCCGCGACAGGACAGCGAGGAAAGGCTTGAGGCACCTTTGCGCCTGCACGACATTCGCCTCGATGCGGTTGCCGATGCTCTTGCCGCAACGGGCGCCGGCGTCGTCGCGGATCTCGGCTGCGGCGAAGGCCGACTGATCGGACGCCTCGTCAAGAATCGGCAATTCCGTTCCATCATCGGGCTGGACGCATCTTCCCAGGCCTTGGAACGAGCGGCCGAAAGGCTGAGGCTCGACAGCGGCAGGGAAAAGCGGGTCCAGCTTCTGCACGGCGCCCTCACTTATCGCGATATTCGTTGGCACGCCGCCGAGGCGGTGGCGTTGGTCGAGGTCATCGAACATCTCGATTCCGATCGCCTCCCAGCGTTGGAGGAGGTTGTCTTCGGAGCCGCCAAGCCAAAGACCGTGATCATCACAACACCCAATGCGGACCATAACGTGTTGTTCGAGAAGCTTTCCGCCGGCGCCTTTCGCCATCCCGATCATCGTTTCGAATGGACCAGGACCGAGATGCGCACCTGGGCCACCGATATCGAAACCCGCTATGGCTACACTGCCGAGTATGCCGAGCTCGGCCCCAATCATCCCGATCATGGCGCTCCCTCGCAAATGGTGGTGTTCCGTCGATGAGAGCCCCTGATCCCACCACGCTCGAACTGCCCGATTTCTCACTGGTCGTCCTGATCGGGGCTACCGGCTCGGGCAAGTCGACTTTCGCTTCGCGCTGGTTTGCCCCAACGGAAGTGATCTCGTCCGATCGCTGCCGAGGTCTGGTCTGCGACGACGAGAACGACCAGAGCATTTCCGCCGATGCCTTCGATCTCGTGCGAACCATCGCCGAGAAACGCTTGAAGAACCGCCGCCTCGCGGTGATCGACGCTACCAATGTCCGCGCCTCCGAAAGACGGGACTGGATCGCGCTGGCCCGGCGCTGGCACGCTTTGCCGGTTGCGATCGTCATCGATCCCGGCCTCGATATCTGCATCGAACGCAACAAGCTCAGGCCGGATCGCGCCTTCGGCCCGAAAGTGCCGCAGCGGATGGTCCAGGAAATCCGCAAGGGCCTGCGCAATCTTGCTCATGAAGGTTTCCGGCAGGTCTGGAAGCTCTCTTCCGTGGAGGCAGTCGATGCCGCCATCGTCACACGCAAGCCGTTGTGGACTGACAAGCGGAGTGAGACCGGGCCTTTCGACATCATCGGCGACGTGCACGGTTGTGCGGACGAACTGGAAAGCCTGCTCGCCAAACTCGGCTACCGTATCGAAGGGGAAGGAGAAGATCTCGCAGTGATTCCGCCTGAGGGGCGCAAGCTGGTCTTCGTCGGCGATCTCGTTGACCGCGGGCCGAAGACACCTCAGGTGTTGCGCATCGCCATGGCAGCGCTGGCGGCCGGACACGGCTTCGCCGTGCAGGGCAACCATGACAGCAAGCTCATGCGCTGGATGGCCGGGCGCAAGGTCACAGTCAATCACGGCTTGCAGGATTCGATCGACCAGCTTTCGGCTGAGCAGCCGGCTTTCCGAACCAGGGTCAAGGCCTTTCTCGACGAGTTGCGCAGCCATTACTGGCTCGATGGAGGCCGTCTTGCCGTCGCCCATGCCGGCCTGAAGGAAGAGATGGTCGGCCGCGGCTCGCCAGCCGTGCGCGAATTCGCGCTCTATGGCGAGACGACGGGAGAAACCGACGAATTCGGCCTGCCTGTACGGCTTGATTGGGCGACTGCCTATCGGGGCGCGAGTACCATCGTCTATGGCCACACGCCCGTCCCGGAAGCCGAATGGCTCAACAACACGCTCTGCATCGACACCGGCTGCGTGTTCGGCGGCAAGCTCACCGCCTTGCGCTGGCCCGAGCGCGAATTGGTGAGTGTGGCGGCCGAGCGGGTCCATAGCACGCCGACACGCCCACTCGCCCCGGCACCGGCCGAACTCAGCGCCCAGGCCGAGGCCGATATCTTGATCGATTATGCCGATGTCTCGGGACGTCGCTGGATCGATACCACCTTGCTGCGTCGCATCGTGGTTCCCGAGGACAATGCCGCTGCCGCTCTCGAGGTGATGAGCCGCTTCGCCATTGCCCCGCAATGGCTCGCCTATCTGCCGCCGACCATGTCGCCTGTCGCGACCAGCAGCGAAGATGGCTGGCTCGAACGTCCCGAAGAAGCCTTTGCTTACTATCGCGAACGCGGCCAGCCACGACTTGTCCTGGAAGAAAAGCACATGGGCTCCCGCGCGGTGATCGCGCTCTGTCGGGACGAGCAAGTGGCGAAACGCCGTTTTGCCAGTCTGTCGGGTGCGACCGGCATCATCTGGACACGGACGGGCCGCACCTTCTTTACCGACGCTGCCATGACCGAGGCTCTGCTCGATCGTATCCGGTCGGCCGCGGACAAGGAGGATCTGTGGACCGAGCTGTCGACTGATTGGTTGATCCTGGACGCCGAGATCATGCCGTGGTCCGCTAAGGCTTTGGGCCTGATACGCCAGCAGTATGAGCCCGTCGGCATCGCCGCGCGAGCGGGCCTGCGCGCTGCGCTGGCGGCGGCGGAGCTCTGTACCGCGCGCCTACCCCTCTCCGAGGCCGGCCCCCTCGCCCGACGCCTTGCCGACCGGGCCGATCGCGCCGATCGCTACGCGGCGGCCTGGGCGCCCTATAGCTGGCCAGTCGCCGGCATCGACGATCTGCGTGTTGCTCCCTTCCATCTCCTGGCGAGCGAAGGCCGAGTTCACTTCGATCGGGATCACGACTGGCACATGGACATCGCTCGCCGTCTGTCGGGCGCGGGATCACCGACTTTGACGGCCACGTCGACGCGGATGCTCGATGTCGACGACGTCGAGGCGTGCCGCGCAGCCGTGGCGTGGTGGGAAGAGCTGACGGCATCGGGCGGCGAAGGCATGGTGGTCAAGCCACTCGCCTTTATACCGAGGGGACAGAAGGGCTTAATCCAGCCGGCCTTGAAGGTACGCGGCCGCGAATATCTGCGCATCATCTATGGCCCTGAATACGATCTTCCGCGCAATCTCGACAGGCTGCGGGCGCGGGGCCTGGGTGGCAAACGCGCCTTGGCCTTGCGCGAATTCGCTTTGGGCCACGAGGCGCTCTCCCGCTTCGTGGCTGGCGCACCCCTGCGCAAGGTGCATGAATGCGTCTTCGCCATCCTAGCACTGGAAAGCGAACCGATCGATCCCAGGCTTTGAACCCTCACGCCCCGAAGATCGACCAGCCCATGCGGCGGGTGAGGGCCTCCAGGGCGATGCGGCCGAGGTGGGAATTGCCGTTGGCGTCGAGCCCCGGCGCCCACACCGCGATCGAGGCCTTGCCCGGCGCCACCGCGAGGATGCCGCCGCCCACCCCGCTCTTGCCGGGCAGGCCGACGCGATAGGCGAATTCGCCCGAGCCGTCATAATGGCCGCAGGTCAGCATGATCGAATTGATGCGGCGGGCCCGCTCGGCCTGCACCACACGGTGGCCGGTGGAGGGATTGAGGCCCTGCCAGGCAAGGAAGCGCCCTGCCATCGCCAGCTGCCGGCAGGACATCGCAATGGCGCAATGATGGAAATAGACGCCGAGCGTGTAGTCGACGGGATTGTCGAGCACGCCGAAGGATTTCATGTAGTTGGCGAGAGCCGCGTTGCGGAAGCCGGTGCGCTGCTCGGAGGCGGCCACTGCCTCGTCGATGGCGATCGAGGGATCGTCGGCGAGAAAGCGCATGAAATGCAGGATCTCGCCCAGGGCCTCGCGCGGCTGGTGCCCTGAGAGGATCAAATCGGTGACGGCGATGGCGCCTGCATTGATGAAGGGATTGCGCGGGATGCCCTTCTCGTTCTCCAGGAGCACGATCGAGTTGAAGGCGCTGCCCGAGGGCTCGCGTCCCACCCGGCGCCACAGCCGGTCGCCGGCCTTGCCGAGGGCGAGGGTCAGGGTGAAGACCTTGGAGATGCTCTGGATCGAGAAGGCCATGTCGCCGTCGCCCCCGATATGGGCGTTGCCCTCGGCATCGATGACGGCGATGCCGAAATGCTTGGGGTCGATGCGGGCAAGCTCGGGAATATAGCTCGCCACCTCGCCGCGGTCGCTGTAACAGGCCATCTCCTGCGCGATTTCGGTGACGATCTCATCAAGCTGGGGCAAGGCGGGTCTCGGGTTTCGTGTCGGTCTTCTCCCTTAGCGCAAATCGGCGGCGGTTTGGGAAGAGGTGACTTTGGGAGGGTGACGTTTCACCCCTCATCCCCTTGCGGGTGTCGTCAACTCCCTTGAGTTGACTAGAGGTTCCGGCAGAGGGATGAGGGGTGAAACACCCTCTTTCCTTGACTCTCGCCCCCATATCCCCTACATCCCGCCCCGTTCTTACACAGTAAGACGCCCTTCCGCCGACCATCCCGAGAGGATGGAGGCCAACGCCCGTCAGCGCGATGCGCCCACGGGCGTGTTTTGCGTTGTGCGCCTTGCCTTGCGGGACGATGGCTCCGATATCTTTCTCGAAGCCAAACAGGAAAAGACGAATGTTCGATGGTCTCTCCGCACGTCTGTCCGATGTGCTCGACAAGCTCACCCGGCGTGGCGCCCTCACCGAGGCGGATGTCGGCGAAGCCATGCGCGAGATCCGCCGTGCGCTGATCGAAGCGGACGTCGCGCTCGATGTCGTGCGCTCCTTCACCGACAAGGTCCGCGCCCGTGCCATCGGCGCCGAGGTGCTGAAATCGGTGACGCCCGGCCAGATGGTCGTCAAGATCGTCAACGACGTCCTGATCGAGACCCTCGGCGGCGAGGGCCAGGCCATCGACCTGCAGGCGGTGCCGCCGGTGCCGATCCTGATGGTCGGCCTGCAGGGCTCCGGCAAGACCACCACCACCGCCAAGATCGCCAAGCGCCTGACCGACAGGTTCGGCAAGAAGGTGCTGCTGGCCTCGCTCGATACCCGCCGTCCCGCCGCCATGGAGCAGCTTGCCGTGCTCGGCAAGCAGGTCGACGTCTCCGTGCTGCCGATCGTCGCAGGCCAGTCCGCCGTGCAGATCGCCAAGCGCGCCATGGATGCAGCCCGCTTCGGCGGCTACGACGTCGTCATGCTCGACACCGCCGGCCGCACCACGGTCGACGAGGCGCTGATGGCCGAGGCCGCCGAGGTCAAGGCCGTCACCGAGCCG
This sequence comes from Labrys neptuniae, assembly GCF_040797145.1. Classification (NCBI taxonomy): domain Bacteria; kingdom Pseudomonadati; phylum Pseudomonadota; class Alphaproteobacteria; order Hyphomicrobiales; family Xanthobacteraceae; genus Labrys; species Labrys neptuniae. Next base: position 120,997 of record NZ_JBFNQD010000015.1, read on the forward strand.
CATGAAGTGCTGCTGGTCGCCGATGCCCTTACCGGCCAGGACGCCGTCAACACCGCCCGCGCCTTCGACGGGCGCCTGGGCATCACCGGCATCGTGCTGACCCGCCTCGACGGCGATGGCCGCGGCGGTGCGGCCCTGTCGATGCGCGCCGTCACCGGCAAGCCGATCAAGCTGGTCGGCACCGGCGAGAAGGTCGAGGCGCTCGAAGATTTCCACCCCGCCCGCATCGCCAACCGCATCCTCGGCATGGGCGACATCGTCTCCCTGGTCGAGAAGGCCGCCGAGACGATCGACGCGGAAAAGGCGGCCAAGATCGCCGCCAAGATGCAGAAGGGCGCCTTCGATCTCGACGATCTGCGCGAGCAGCTCGTCCAGATGGAGAAGATCGGCGGCATGTCCGGCATGCTTGGCCTGTTGCCCGGCATGGGCAAGATCAAGGACCAGCTCGCCAACGCCAATCTCGACGAGAAGCTGTTCAAGCGCCAGCGCGCCATCATCGAATCGATGACGCCCGAGGAGCGCCGCAAGCCGGAGATCCTCAAGGCCTCGCGCAAGCGGCGCATCGCCGCCGGCTCCGGCACCACGCCCGAACAGATCAACCGCCTGCTGAAGATGCATATGCAGATGGCGGACATGATGAAGAAGATGGGCGGCGCCAAGAAGGGTGCGCTCGGCAAGATGGCCTCGATGTTCGGCCTCGGCGGCGGCATGCCGCAATTGCCGCCCGGCGCCATGGACGCCCTCGCCAAGGGCCAGATGCCGCCAGGAATGCCTTCTGGCCTGCCCTCCGAAATGCCCAAGCTGCCGCCCCAGATGCCGAATTTCGGCCCGGGTGGCCCCAAACTGCCAGGCTTTCCCGGCCTCGGCGGACCGAAATTGCCGGGCGGCCTGCCGCCGGGCTTCCCCTTCGGCGGCAAGAAGAAATAGCCGCCCGAAACCTTTTCACCTCACCGACGAACAAACTGACAAACGGAGTTACCCATGTCCCTCAAGATCCGTCTCGCCCGCCGCGGCGCCAAGAAGCGCCCGTTCTACGCGGTCGTCGTTGCCGATTCGCGCTCCCCGCGCGATGGCCGCTTCATCGAGAAGCTCGGCACCTATGACCCGATGATCGCCAAGGATTCGGGCAAGTCGCGCTGGACCGTCGACCTGGAAGCCGCCAAGGCCTGGATCGCCAAGGGCGCCCAGCCGACCGACCGCGTGCTGCGTCACTTCGCCGATGCCGGCCTGCTGGCTCGCGAAGCCCGCAACAACCCGGTCAAGGCCGTTCCCGGCAAGAAGGCGCAGGACCGCGCCGCCGAGAAGGCCAAGAAGGCCGAGGCTGCTGCCAGCGCAGCCGCCGAGTAAGCTGATCCTGCTCCCCTCTCCCAAGTTGGGAGAGGGGTCGGGGGTGACTCAAGAACCGCTTGCGCGTCATTGAAAGCGCAGCAAAGCAATCCAGCTTGTCAAAGGCCGGGAACCCGATTGCTTCGCTGTACTTGCAGTGGCGCGATTCAACGAATCGAGGCCTGATCCCTCCCCCTACCCCTCTCCCCACTGGGGAGAGGGGATCCCGCGCCCCTTCGCTAAAGGCTCCCCATGCCCCCTGCCCCGCAAAACCTGGTTCTTCTCGGCGTTTTCGGCGCAGCCCATGGGCTCAAGGGCGAGATCCGGCTGAAATCCTATACCGAGGAGCCGTTGGCCATCGCCAATTACGGCCCCCTGCTCACCAAGACCGGACGCCGGATCAAGCTGGCCACCGTGCGCCAGGCCAAGGACGTGCTGATCGCCCGGGTCGAGGGCGTCGGCGACCGCACCGGTGCCGAACAACTCGTCAATCTCCAGCTCTTCGTCGAGCGCGAGGCATTGGGCATGCCCGATGACGAGGACGAATTCTTCCATGCCGACCTCATCGGTCTCGTCGCGCGCGATGAGGACGGCCACAAGATCGGCATGGTCACCGGCCTGTTCGATTTCGGTGCCGGCGACATCATCGAGGTCACGCCCGAAGCCACCAAGGAAGCGCCTGGCAGCGCCAAGCCCCTGCTGCTGCCCTTCACCAAGGCCGTCGTGCCCGCGGTGGATATCAAGGCCGGACATATCGTCGTCATCCTGCCTGAGGAAGGTGGGGCGGCTGATGAAAACGAGGAGACAGGCGACGATGAGCGCTGACCACAGTTCCACCGGCAGCCTGGACGGCGATTTCAGGCAGCTCGCCGGCACGCCGGTCGCCGGTCTGATCTTCGACATGGACGGCACGCTGGTCGACAACATGCATGTCCACAACGATGCCTGGGAAACCTGGCATCAGCGTCATGGCCTGCCCTTCGACCGCGAACGCTTCTTTCGCGACACCGCCGGCCGCGCCAATCGCGAAGTGGTCGGTATGGTCAAGCCCGATGCGAGCGAGCATGAGCTCGACACGCTGGGCCTGGAGAAGGAAGCGATCTACCGCGAGATCTATCGCAGCCAGATGGCGCCGATGCCGGGCCTGATGGCACTGATCGCTGCCTGCGAGGCTCGCGGGCAGAAGATGTCGGTCGCCACGGCCGCCACGCCGGAGAATGCCGCTTTGGTGCTCGACGGGCTCGATCTGCGCCGCCATTTCGTCACCGTGGTCTCGCCCTCCATGGGCTATCGCGGCAAGCCCCATCCCGACCTCTTCCTCGCCGCTGCCGAGGCGATGGGCCTGGCGCCCGGCCAATGCGTGGTGTTCGAGGACGCGCCGCTCGGCATCGAGGCCGCCCGCAATGCCGGCATGCGTGCCGTAGGCGTCAAGACCATGCTGGACGATGCGGCCCTTGACGGCCCGAACACCGTGTTCTCGATCAAGGACTTCACGGATGAGAGGCTGAAGGGGTTGCTCGAAGGGTAAAGTATGAAACGCAACTCGCCTTCTCCACGCCGTGGGGAAGTCCGTAACATGTTCGCGAGCGAACATGTTACTGCGCCCGACGAAGTCGGGTCGGATGGGGTGCAGCCCGCTAGCGGTGCCCCTTCCGGATAGAATGCACTAGCGGGCTGCACCCCATCCGTCATTGCTGCGCAATGACACCTTCCCCACTGCGTGGAGAAGGCTTTGGCGCCCGTACCTCAAGCGAGATTGTCCATGTGGCGCGCCTCCATCCTCACCCTCTATCCCGAGATGTTCCCGGGGCCGCTCGGCGTCTCCTTGTCGGGCGAAGCTCTGGCAACCGGCACCTGGGCGCTGGAGACGCGCAATATCCGCGATTTCGGCCAGGGACGCCATCGCTCCGTCGACGACACGCCGGCCGGCGGCGGCCCGGGCATGGTGATCCGTGCCGACGTGCTGGCGCAGGCCATCGATGCCCTCGGTGATGACGGCCGCCCGCGCCTTTTGATGTCGCCGCGCGGCCTGCCCCTGCAGCAGGCCCATGTACGGGCGCTGGCGGCCGGGGACGGCGCCGTGATCGTGTGCGGGCGCTTCGAGGGCATCGACCAGCGGGTGATCGAGGCGCGCGGCCTCACCGAGGTCTCGATCGGCGACTATGTGCTCTCGGGCGGCGAACTCGGCGCCATGGTGCTGATCGACGCCTGCGTCAGGCTGCTGCCGGGCGTGATGGGCGGCGCCACCTCCGGCGACGAGGAGAGCTTCGAGAACGGCCTGCTCGAATATCCGCACTACACCAGGCCCCTCACCTTCGAGGACCGCGCGATTCCCGACATCCTGCGCTCGGGCCACCACAAGAACATCGCGGCCTGGCGCCGGAGCGAGGCCGAAGCCTTGACACGGGAGCGCCGGCCGGACCTATGGGCGGCCTATGAGGCGCGGCAGCCGCCGCCGAAGAAGAAGCGGTGAACCCCGGGTGCACGGGCATCTTGCCCACTCTTCCATCGTCGAGCACAGCGGTCCCAAGAACGGGCGGGACGCCCGTGCACCCTGTGTAGTTAGACTGTGTCAGGATGGGTGCGGGCGAGAGACCGTGTGCACCCAGGCCCCTTGAGG